>JAFRMR010000022.1 GCA_017430535.1 Clostridia bacterium | reverse complement strand
GCTGTGTGCAATCGCTTCATCAATGGCGTCACGGGTCATTGAATATCGGCTCGGCATACCGGCTTGTTCCTGCTTGTAGTAATAAGAGGATTGCTTACTGCGGTTTGGGTTCGGATTGTAATACAGTCCGTACTTTTCACAGAGACGGTCGGCAATCAAGCGGAACTTGAACCACGCTTTTTCATCTCCCCATAACCGCTTGCCGTCTACAAAGGAAACGGAGTTGATTACATAATGGCAGTGCAGGTGCTTCGTATTCAGATGAGTAGTAACCACCACCTGAAATCTTTTGCCCCACACTTCGTTTGCAAATTCCATTCCGATTTTCTGTGCCAGCTCCGGGGATATGTCCTGTTCCTTAAAACTCAGGTATCCGTGATAGGCTTGAATGCCGTCGTCTTTGCCGTATGCTTTTTTCACAGATACAAACTGGTCTCTTGCGGTCGCAGGGTTGCAGTTGATACCCTCAACGAAAAATTCACGCTCGGTTTTTTCTTCGTCCTTTGCGTAGGCAAGCACATCACGGAGAGCCTGATACTGTTCCTCGGTGTAAATATCTGCCGCAGTCTTTTCGGGATTGGCGGCATAGTCGATTACCTGACCGAGCCTTGATGTGACCGACCACAATTTACTTACTGCCATTTCATATCGCTCTTATCGGGTCTTAAAAAAGTACGCTCCACATCAGCCTGAAACTTATGCCAGCGTTCGGCTTCTTTTTTAAGCTGTGGTGCGTCCACAAATCCGAGGGTGTTTGCTTTCGCCGCAAGCTGATTGATGTTGTTGCCGATAGCAGAAAGCTCACGCATAACATCGTAAAATCTTTCGTCGGGCTTTTCTCTCGGCTCATAGCCTTTGAGAAGCAAACGGATAAGACCGCCTTCGGAAAGACACGCCCGTTTTGCTTTTTTCTGCAAATCCTGAGCTTCTGCCTTGTTCATCAGAATGTGCTTTTCAATGTTTCTCTTGCTCATTTTTATCGCTGTCCTTTCTGTAAATATAGTGCCTGTCCCGATTTATCTGAAACAGGCACATTGTTGTTACTCCGAAAAAGCCGCCTATGATTAACCCGGCGGCAACCAATACTATCTCCCGCATAGCTTATGCTCCTTTCTTGCTTGGGGTATTAGGGGCAACCCCTAACGAGTGTACCGTTTTGGACATTCCTGTCCATAAATGGTCTGCTCGCTAAGATTATGCAGACACTCTGGGTTGCCCCATAGATTGACTCTTATCTCTCCATATCCTTTGAGACAGGCTTATACGGCTTTGCTTCAATACCGTCCAAGGACTTATAAAATCTCTCCGGGTATTTGAACTTTTCCTCGTACTTACGAGCCAGTTCTTTCGGCATACTGAGAAACTTTTCCGACTCAATCGGTGCGTACGCAATGAAAAACTTGCCGGCAATAATGTCGAGCATTTCACGGTTGCTGTCGTCTTTTACATAACATTTTTCAATCTTCCAACCGTCCTTGCCGCCGTGTTCATCAGCCATATACGCTTCCAGTCGCACACATTTATCCGACCCGTCAAGGGAAGAAGCATAGATAGAATATCCGCCCATACCCTCAATGAAAGCCTTATTGTTACTGCTGACAACATAGGTTCTTTGTTCCTCTGTGTAAGGCTTGTCAAAGCTGTCAGCCGTAAAAACAATATATCCGGTCGTGTGGTTTCTTTCTTTTTCTGCCTGCCGGAAATGAGCTTTCAACTGCGGATAACTCATCTCAACATTCTCAGGCTCGGAATAAACTGCCCTGTTCAGCGGCAAGCCGTTCATCTTTCCTTCATCGTTGCAGATGATGGCAACCTCGTCCTCAAAGGGCATATATTCTTCAATATCTCCCTCCACAAGAGACTGCATTGCTTCCAGCGTATCCTCAATTTCAATGAGCTTCGGATACCTGCCCGGCTCAACAAGAATTACGGAAATCTTC
>JAFRMR010000001.1 GCA_017430535.1 Clostridia bacterium | reverse complement strand
GGGCGGATGCTCATAAAACAGTAATGCCTCAAAAAGCGACCTTTGCGCATCTTGTGCAGGCATTCCTCCTCGGAATACAGCCAAGTATTCCTCGTCGTCAAAACCTGCAAATATGCACAAATTTCATCTTTTTGAGGTGCAAAGCAGTTTTCTCGTGAAAAATAAGCCGCAGAACAAGGAAGATTTGCGAAGCATACTATGTGTATGGTGAACAAATCTGACGATGTACTGCGGTTTTAGTTTTCCGCGAAAACCAATACTGATTTACGAACATCCGCCCAACGGCAGGCCCGTTTCTTTTATTCTCTGTTGTAATTCTGCAAAAACTGTTTCATTCTTTCACTCTTGGTATTGCCGAAAACTTCATCCGGATGGCCCTGCTCCACAACAACGCCTTTATCCATAAACACAACCTTATCCGAAACGGCTCTTGCAAAGCTCATTTCGTGGGTTACTATAACCATAGTCATTTTTTCTTCAGCAAGCTGTTTTATAACCTTCAGCACCTCGCCGGTGAGCTCCGGATCAAGAGCGGAGGTGGGCTCGTCAAAAAATAGGATTTCAGGCTGCATTGCAAGGGCTCTTACTATGGAAACCCTTTGCTGCTGGCCGCCGGAAAGCATGCAGGGGTAGGAATCCGCCTTATCCTCAAGGCCCATTTTTGCAAGCAGGGCAAGGCACTCTTCCTTAACCTCTTTTTTATCCCGCTTCAGCACGGATACCGGGGCATCCATCATATTTTTAAGCACGGTGTAGTGGGGGAAAAGGTTGAAGTTCTGAAACACCAGGCCGAATTCACGGCGGAAGGGCTTAAGGTTCTTTTCATAACGGACTTTGCCCTTTTCATCGGTGTGGGTGGCGCTTTTGCCCATATATATTATGTTGCCGGAGTCAAGGGTTTCAAGGAAGGTGGCAATCCTGAGCAAGGTAGATTTACCGGAGCCGGAGGGCCCGATAACCGAAACAACCTCGCCTTCATTTACCTCCAGGTTTATGCCCTTGAGCACATGATTGCTGCCGAAGGATTTAGTGATATTTTCAAGTTTAAGTACATTCATATCTCCGCCTCCTTATATGCTGTAATAGCTCATGCGTTTTTCAACCCGGCGCATAACAAAGCTTACAATGGCGTTGAATACATAATAGAATACGCCGGCCACCAGGAAGGGGATAAAGCTGGTTTCGGAGTTTGCAATCTGCTTGCCTATGGTGAACATTTCCTGGTATGAAACCGTGAAGGCCATTGAAGTATCTTTAACAAGGGTAACAATTTCGTTTGTCATACTGGGCAGAATACGCCTTATGACCTGAGGGAAAATAATCTTGAAAAAGGTCTGCACTTTTGAATAACCCAGCACCTGTGCCGCCTCATACTGACCCACGGACATGGACTCTATGCCGCTGCGGTAGATTTCCGCAAAATAGGCGGCGTAGTTTATGGCAAAAGCAACCACAACGGGTATGAGCTTATTTCTTGAAACGCTTACGCCGAAAAGGTAGTAAGGGCCGTAGGTTACCGCTATAAGCTGAAGCATAAGGGGGGTGCCCCTGAGCACGGAAATAACGAAGCCCGCCGCAGCTGAAACCGGCTTGAATTTGCTGCCTCTCATCAAAGCAATTATCATACCCAGAGGAAGGGCAAACAGAAGGGTAAGGAAGAAAATGGCGCAGGTTTTTTCAAGGCCGGATGCCATTTTTACTATCATTGTCATTAAAGTCATAAACTGCCTCGATTCCGGTTAAACCGTGAATTGAAAACCTGAAGGAGCATTTCTGCACCTTCAGGAATTATGTTTATCGGTGCCGGGGATAATTATTTGATAAGAAGGAGATTGCCTTCAATATCGGGATATTTTTCAACAATAGCGGCGTAGGTGCCGTTGGCAATAATTGCATCAAGAGCAGCCTCAACCTGAGCGCAGAGCTCTGCATCGCCTGAGCGGAAAGCTATACCGTACTGCTCGGCGCCGAAGTCTTCATCAATAATTCTGAAGCCCTCGTGCTCGGCAATGTAGCCGTCGGCAACGGGTTTGTCAACAAATACGGCGTCAACTGCGCCGCCGGCAAGCTCGGTAAAGCAGCTTGTGAAGCTGTTAGAGGTTACAACCTCGCCGAAAGTATCGGCAAGATCTTTAAGGTCACCGTTAAGCAGGGATTCGCCGGAAGTGCCCAGCTGAACTGCAACAGATTTGCCTGCAAGGTCTTTTGCTGATTTGAATTCGCTGTCTGCTTTTACAAGCAGAACCTGTTCATTATCAAAATAGGGCCTGGAAATAATGTAGCCGGCTTCCTTCATGGAATCAAGTATAGTCATTCCGGACCATACGCAGTCACATTCCATTGAATCAAGCTGAACAAGCTTCTGATCCCAGTTTACTGCAAACACATCAAACTCCCAGCCGAGATATTCGCATACAGCTTTGCATACTTCAACATCAAAGCCGGTATATTCGCCGTCTTCACCCATATAGCTGAAGGGGGGATACTCGGGGTCAATACCCATAATGAAGGTTCTTGCCTGAGTTTCGGCTGCACCTGCAGAGGTGCTTTCGGGTTCCTGAGTCTTATTGCCGCAGCCGCAAAGGCCGATGCACAGTACAGCCATAACGGCCGCAATTAAAAGAGCTATGATTTTTTTGGACATAATACTTCCTCCGTTTTTCCGGGCATTAAAGCCCGTATGTTACTATAACTTTATCATATTATCAAAGTAAAATCAACACCCTGTTGTATTTTAAAGGATATTCGGCTATAATTGAATAAAACAGACGCAAAGGGGAATAACAATGAAAGAAATAAATATAAGAGATATAAAGACAAGCGCTGTGGAGCTTATAAACGATGGCTGGGGCCTTGTTACAGCCGGCACTCCGGAAAGCTTCAACACCATGACTGTAAGCTGGGGAGCTCTTGGCGAAATTTGGGGGAAAGATGCCGCTTTTATTTTTATCCGGCTGAACAGATATACCTATGAATTCCTTGAAAAGAACCCGATTTTCACCCTGTCATTTTACGGCAGGGAGATGAGGCCCGCCCTTGCCTTCTGCGGCAGCAAAAGCGGCAGGGATTTTGATAAACCCGCCGAAACAGGGCTTAAGCCCCTGGCTGTTGACGGGGCGGTAACCTTTGAGCAGGCAAAATATACTCTTGTATGCAAAACCGCCGCCTCTCAGCTTATCACACCGGATTCCTTTATTGACCCTTCAATCGGCAAAAACTATAACCGGGACGGCAGCGATCTTCATAAAATGTATATCGGCGAAATACTGAAGGTGTATGAAAATTGACCCGGGAAGATAAAATCCTGCTTTCTCTGCTTGAGGAGAAAGCAGTGAAATGCAGCGAAAGCGGCATGATTACCTGCAGCCGCTTTCTTAACCTCTGCGAAAAAAGCCTTGCGCTCTCCCTGAAAATTCCCGGGGATGTAAACAGAGTGTTTTACAGCGGCTTCGGCGAGGGCGAAAGAACAATCTGCATATTCTTTCCGGATTATACGGGAGTTTCGGATTCCGAAGGGGCAGACAGGTGGTTCAGAGACAACCCGGAAGACTGTCCGATGAATATTCTTGCAATAAAAAAGGATAAATATTCAAAAAATCTTACCCACCGAGACTATTTAGGTGCCGTTACGGGCCTCGGAATAAGCAGAGATGTTATCGGAGATATTATCGTGAAAGAAGACGGCTGTTTTATGGCCGTAAGCAGAAAAACCGCCGGATATATCGCGGAAAATTTTGCCAAAGCCGGCAGAAGCACGCTGACCCTCGAGGTAAAATATCCTTTTGAAATTGAGGCGGAAAATTCCCCCGAAGGCATGCCTGAAACTTTTACTGTAAGTTCTCTGCGCCTTGACAGCACAATAAAAAACGGCTTCGGCATATCCAGGGAATCCGCCTGCGAAGCGATAGTAAAAGGTCTGGTTTTCGTAAACGATATACAGTGCCTTAAGCCGGACAGAAAGCTGGAGCAGGGCGATAAGGTTGTGCTGCGGCATAAGGGCAGAATAATCATTACCGAATGTGAAAATTACAGCAGAAAAGGGCGGCTTATTGTAAAGATTCTGAAATTTTAGCGGGGAATTTTCAGAATATTCATAATTTATTCAAATTTGCACAGTATTATATACACAAGGAGCGGGAGCCGCAACCCGTTCCGTGACAGCAAATACCCCTCCTCAATTCAACCCCATAGTAAAATGCCCGCTGCCGCAAGCGGGTATTTTACTGTCCGGAAATATTTTTCACCGTAACGCAGACCAACTTGGCCTGCGTTTTTTCTTAACGGGAAAATTGAATGGCGAATCCGCTGCGCTGTTTCTGCAAAAACCGGGCTTTTTGGTAATCATTTATTAAAACTTTGTACATTTACAGTTGATTTTTGGTATTTATTATAGTAAAATATATAATGTATGGATTGTATCCTGTATAATCCGTTTTATAAACTACCGGCAGTTTTACTGCCGCAGAGCCCGGATATTCTGCCCCTTGGCAAGCGTTCCGGGCAATAGATAAAGGAGTCACTTAATGAGAGAAGAAAGAAGAGCGCCTTGGATAGTCGCTTTATCGCTTGTTCTTGTTTTGCTGATTGCCGGCTGCGTTTTCCTTTCGGTACGCTACTGCAACAGAACGGAAGGAGGGAAGCTGCTGGGCTTCGGCAAAGCGCCGAGTTTATCGGAAGTTGACGATATTGAACTTATAACAAAACCGGATCAGAAAGTGGCGCTGGGCGAAACCCAGACCCCGATTCCCGAAGATATAATGGAAAACGAAGACGCCGTTGTTTCTGTTGCTCAGGTTGAGTTCAAGGAAAATGTTGATACGGTTGAATCCGTTAAAGCCTTCTTTTCCGCCTGGGCCTTCTCCGGCGGCGATAAGATGTATTCAAGCGCCGTTTCAAATGTGCTGGTTGTAATCGGCGGCAGCGATAATTTCAATAACGATTTAATCGCTCTGGTTTCTATTTCCAAGGCCAGTAAATCAATAATGATTTCTCCCTTCTTCAGGGATTCTTATGTCTGCGTAAAATCCGGCGGCAAAAATGTTTATACCACCCTTAATACCGTATATTCAAAGTACGGCATCGATGCCCTGAGAGCCGCCGTTTCCGATAATTTCAAAATTAAAATTGACAAATACGCAAGCTTTACTTTCAAAACTCTTAAAGAAACTGTTGACGCTTTGGGTGGGGTTTCCACCGATGACGGAAAGCTGAACAGCGGAGATATTTCAAATTATATCGGCAGCGGCGCTCAGAATGACGCCCTGCGCCTCAAGCGCCACGGCCGTCTTATAGCAGGAGTTATAAAGGGCGTTCAGTCAAAAACCATTAACGAGCTGAAATCTCTCGGCTCCTGCGTTAAAAAAGGACTCAACACAAATTTAACCACATCGGAGCTCAGCGAATTCGGAGCAAGAGCACTTGCCGAAGGCTGGAAGTATTACTCGGTATCAAGAAATATCAGCTACCTGCTCACAAACTGTATTAAAGTTTCCGGCTTTGAAACAAGCTTCGGCGCCGCTGATGTATATATAGTAGACTATGTTCTTTCGGCCCGCGCGCTTCAGAAGGAAATTTACGGAAGCACCAATATCAAAGTATCCTCAAGCCACAAATCGGTTACCATCCTGTTTGCCTGATACGGGGCGCACAGCAGGCCGGTGTTAGGAGGTTCCTTTATGAAAAAATATATATCAATATTTATAGTATTTGCCCTTCTGTTCTCTTTTTCCGCCTGCGGCAAAGTGTATTTTGATGAAGAAAAATACAACAGCAAGGTTTCCGAAGAAGAGAGCAAATCCGAGAGAGAAAGCTCGGAAGATATGTCAAGGGTATCCGAAAAACAATCCGAAGTGGATGAAGAGCTGGGCAAAACCGAAAAAGATAAAAAGATTGTAGTAAAATACAACTACGGCGAGCACAGTGAAATTATGGTTACCTATTTCAAAAACGGCAAATCCGATTACAGAATGACTTATAAATATTACAACACGGATGAGTATTATAAGAAGGTGCTTGACGCCGGAGATGTAGGTTCGGATAAGCTGGTTGACCACGACAACAAAGCCAGACTTGTGGTTTATAAAAACAAGGATGCCGACGGAATGGATTTTGAAACCGTTTACGAAATGTATGCCAGAAGGAATCCTGAAGTCTGTCAGGTTATAGAATAATATTAGATAAAAAATAAAACAGAGCTCACAGGGTTGATTCCCTGTGAGCTCTTTAATTATCATTATTATTGATTATAACGCAAACTTTTTCACAAACTGCAGAATTGACCATATTGGGCCGAATAATTCGGAAACGCCCTGGTGGTTTATTACCGGGGTTTCTGTTTTGCCGAGGCCCAGCTCTTTAAGCAGTTTCAGCAGAACTTTGGCGATAATCACATTGCCCCTGGCGTTGGGGTGGATTGTATCAAGGGCGATGAACCCGATCTGGCCTTTCAGGGCCTCATGCACATCCGCAATATAATAAGCGCCGGGGTTTTCCTCAAGGTAACGGGTGAACATTTCGTTGAGCATACTCACGAATTTCTCAAGCACGGAGCTTATAAGAGGATGGTTGGGGTTATACAGAGTCTGCACAATTATTACCGCATCGGGGTTTATCGTCTTTATTTTTGAAATGATGCTTTTGAAGTTTTTATAAGCGTTATCGATTATTTTCTTTGCCGGGGCGGTGCTGCCCAGGAGAAGAGCGAAAATCAGCTCAATTATGTTTGAATAAAGATAATCGTTGCCGCCTATGGAAATATCAATTATATCCGCTTTTGCCACATCTGCAATTACTTCGGGCAGGTCCAGCTCTTTGTCAAGCTTTTCGGTGGTGTAGCCGTCTATGCCCCGGTTAATGTAATTGTAGCCGTTGGTGTCCGCCACAATGCGGCCGTAGCAGGCTTCCTCGGAGTTTACAATACCCGCGCCTCTGGCTATGGAATCGCCGATTACAAGGTAGGTGAGGGGGCCGGTTTTTACGGGCTTCTCCGGTTCGGCGGATTCTCCGGCTTCATCGGCTGCGTCGGGTTCTTTGGCTTCTTCGGCGGTTTGAATATCCTGAGATCCGTAAACTTCCTGAGTCTGCTGAACATCCTGCGGCTCTTCCGCAGCGAAAGCAGGAACCAAAGCGGCAAAAACAATCAGAAATGCGAGAATAACTGAGGTAAGTTTTTTCATTTTAAGCAATCCTTTCAATCGGCTTTATCTGTAAGCGCGGTACTTTTTACTGAGAGCCCGTAGCCGTCGGGGGATATTATAATATCCTCAAGGGCGGCCATATCCACTTCGCAGTAATATGCGCCGGTTCTGGTGCCTCCCGAAAGCTCGGCATAGGAATAAACAAACACAACATTATCTCCGTCGGAAACAAAGGAGTTATCCTTATAGAGATTGTTGAATATTTCAATCTTTTCATCGCTGAGCATAACCCCGTTGGATGAGTAGGTGTAGTTGGCCTGCTCCACAATGGCTTCCTTCACGGTATCCGTATAAGCCTCGGGGCTGTTTACCTTTGCCAAGGCGGGGATTGAGAGCCGGCACCCGTCTGCAAGGGAGAAGGTGATGCCTTCGTAGGAGGGCTCAACTTCCTCCGGGTTTGTGGCAACCCGTGTGGTCAGCAGGAAGGAGGCGGTCTGCTCGCTTATGCTGTAGGTGCTGCACTCTATGAGGGTAACCTCAGGGCCTTCCAGCTCCAGCCGTGTAAGATAGTCGGAAATGTTATCCGCGTTTTTCTCGATGCGTTTTTCAGCATCCGCAATCTTTTCGCTGAAGAAAGCGGAGATTTTTTCTGCAACGGCTTCATCAACATTTTTCTTTGCCGCGGGGTAGCGGAACTCAAGCCGGGCGGCGGTTTTTCCGCTGCTGTCGGCAAAGTCTTTTTCATACACTTCTTCCGAAAAAGCCGGCAGGTTAGCTGGCTTTTTCTTTTTGCTGTCGCTTTGCTGCGAGGGGCTGCCTTTTGAGCAGGAAACCAGAGAAAGAGCAAGAGCAGCACAGATAATAAATGCAAAAAGCTTTTTCATTCAATCACCTTCCGTTTTCGCGCGGGGCGGGTGGCATTCAGGCTTATTTTGTATCATACATTATAGTCTTTCATTGCCCTGCTGTCAAATTTAACGCCGGATCAGGTTTTTTACAGCAATATTTTATGATAAATAACATAGAAAAATATATAGCATTTTATAAAAATATATGCTATAATCCATTATGTATGTATAAAACCGCTTTTACGGCGTATTATTCAAAAGCAAATTATTTGGAGGAAAACTTCTATGATTAAAAAAATCAGCAAGATTCCTTTCAGAGGAACACCCGAGCAGGAGGCCCGCCTCAGAGCCATAATCAACGAGAGCAAGCACGATAAGCACCTGCTTATGACCGTTATGCAGAAGGCCCAGGATATCTACGGCTACCTTCCCTTTGAGGTTCAGGTTATGATTGCCGAAGGTATGGAGGTTCCCCTTGAAAAGGTTTACGGCGTTTCCACTTTCTACGCCCAGTTTGCTCTTTCACCCAAGGGCAAATACAATGTTTCTGTATGCCTCGGCACCGCCTGCTATGTAAAAGGCTCCCAGGCCGTGCTTGATGAGATCTGCAATGTTCTCGGAATCGGCCCCGGCGAATGCACCGAGGATACCAAGTTTTCCGTTGAGGAGTGCCGCTGCGTAGGCGCCTGCGGACTTGCTCCCGTATTTATGGTAAACGATGATGTTTACGGCAGAGTTACCCCCGACCAGGTCAAGGATATTCTTGCAAAGTACGAATAATACACCTATTAACCGGAGGCCCGCAAAATGACTATTAGAGAAATCGGGGATCTGCTTGACGCAAGAGTGCTTTGCGGCAAGGATCTTGATGTTGATGTTAAATCCGCCTGCGGCAGCGATATGATGAGCGATGTGCTGGCTTTTGTAAAGCACAGGGCCGCATTGCTTACCGGCCTTGTCAATCCTCAGGTTATCCGCACCGCCGAAATGATGGATATGCTCTGCGTGGTTTTTGTAAGGGATAAAACCCCCACCATTGATATGATTGAGCTTGCCGAGGAATCCGGCATAGCCGTGCTTGCCACATCCAAAAGGATGTATGAGGCCTGCGGCATTCTTTACGCCAACGGCCTGAAAGGCAACGGTGAACTGCATGGGTGAATCGCTGGCATTTCATTATGAGGTTGATGGCGGCGATTTCACCTCCGCCGGTCAGGCTTCTGTAAAGATAAAGAAAAACTTAAGGCAGCTGGGCGTTGATGCCGAAACCATAAGGAGAGTATCCATTGCCATGTACGAGGGAGAAATCAATATGGTTATCCACGCAAACGGCGGCAATGCCGATGTGATTGTGGATGATACCGGCGTTACCATTATCCTTGCAGATAAGGGACCCGGTATTGCGGATACGGAAAAAGCCATGGAAGAGGGCTATTCCACCGCCCCCGATAATGTCCGTTCCCTGGGCTTCGGCGCGGGAATGGGCCTGCCTAATATGAAAAGATATACGGATGATATGAAAATTGAATCCGTATTGGGTGAAGGAACCACCATTACAATGAAGGTGAATTTCTGACCCCACGGGAGGAGACCCCCATGAATACATATATCCACTCTGTTTCGCTGGATCAGAGCAAATGCACCGGCTGCACTACCTGCATGAAGCATTGCCCCACCGAGGCAATCAGGGTTAAAAACGGCTGCGCCGAAATCAACCCCAACCGCTGTATCGACTGCGGCGAGTGTATAAGGCACTGTACCCACAATGCCAAAAAAAGCAGCTACGATTCCTTCAGCGAAATTGAAAAATTCAAATATAAGATTGCCCTGCCGGCGCCCTCCCTTTTTGCGCAGTTTGACAATCTTGACGATATAGATTACGTGCTTCAGGGCCTTATTGATATCGGCTTTGACGATGTGTTTGAGGTAAGCAAGGGCGCAGAATTCGTTTCCGCATATACCAAGATGTTCCTTGAAACCGAGGGCATTAAAAAACCGGTTATCAGCTCCGCCTGCCCCGTAATCACCCGGCTTATTATTCTGCGTTTCCCCTTCCTTAAAGATAATATCCTGCCCCTGCTTCCCCCCATGGAGGTTGCGGCAATGATGGCGAAGGAAAAGGCCCTTCAGGACCACCCGGAGCTTAAAGAGGAGGATATCGGCACCTGCTTCATTTCTCCCTGCCCCGCAAAGGTCAGCTATGTGAGGAATGAGTTCGGCTCCTATAAGAGTCAGGTTGATCTGGTTATATCAATGAGTGAGGTTTACCTGCTGCTTATAAACGCCATGAAGAGGGAAAAGAGGCCGCAGGTTTCCACCCAGGCCGGTCGCATAGGCCTGAGCTGGGCCATGTGCGGCGGCGAAGGCTCCGCCCTGTTTACGGATAAAATAATTGCGGCGGACGGCATAAACAATGTTATCTCCGTGCTGGATCAGATAGAGGACGGAAACATCCCCCCGGTGGATTTTGTGGAGCTTAACGCCTGCCCGGGCGGCTGCGTAGGAGGCGTGCTTACCATTGAGAACCCCTATGTTGCCAAAAACCGCCTGCACTATTTAAGAAGATATATGCCCGTTTCCCTTAACCCCGTTAAGGATGACTATATACCCGAAAGCAACTTTTTCAGCGACCTTCCCAATTACAAGCCCCTTAACCGTTTAAGCGATAATATTGCGGAATCCATGCGGCTTATGGCAAAAATCAAAGCCCTGCGCAGCGAGCTGCCCGGCATAGACTGCGGCTCCTGCGGCGCCCCCAGCTGCCGCGCCTTTGCGGAGGATATCGTAAAGGGCAAGGCGGATCAGAACGACTGCATTATCGCTTACAGGGATATTATTAAAGATTACATTAAAAATTACGGCGGAGGCACAGAAGATGAAAGTAAGTGAGCTTGCCGAAACCGAAGGCTTCAGAGCAATAGCTCTGCCGGAGCCCGGCAGAGAAATTGAGGGCTGCTACATCGGCGACCTGCTCAGCTGGGTTATGGGCAGAGCCCGTGAGGGCAACGCCTGGGTTACCATAATGTCCAATATCAATATTGCGGCAGTGGCCTCCCTTGCGGATGTTTCCTGCGTAATACTTGCAGAGGGTGTTGAGCCCGATGCACAGGTCTGCGAAACTGCCCTTGCCAAAGGAATAAACCTTATTACCGCCGGGCTGCCCGCCTACGAGGTTGCGGTAAAGCTCAGCGGAATGATTTGAGATGAAAAAATACTTTTACGATCTGCATATTCACTCCTGCCTGTCACCCTGCGGTGATGACGAAATGACCCCCGGCGATATAGCCGGCATGGCGGCGGTGGCGGGGCTGAATATAGCCGCCCTTACGGACCATAACACCTGCCTTAACTGCCCGGCATTTTTTAAAGCCGCAAGGGCAAGGGGTATAATCCCCGTGACCGGTATGGAGCTTACCACGGCGGAGGATATTCACCTTGTATGCCTGTTTGATTCCCTTGAGGGCGCCATGGCTTTCGGTGAATATGTAGATTCGCAGAGAATAAAAATCAATAACAGAAAAGATATTTTCGGCAATCAGATTATTATTGATGAAGAGGACCGGCCCGCCGGTGAGGAGGAGTACTTCCTCTCGAACGCAACGGCAATCACCCTTGAGCAGGCCCCTGCCGCGGCGGAAAAATACGGCGGCGTATGTTTCCCCGCTCATATAGACCGCGAGGCAAACGGTATTGTTGCGGTGCTGGGCACTTTTCCCGATTTTCCCGCTTTTACCTGCGCCGAATTCCGTGACGGCGGAAACGTTGAAGAATACCGCAAAAAATACCCCGCCCTTAAAGATGTTATTCCCATTGTTTCATCCGATGCCCATTACCTCTGGCTTATAAACGATGCCGCAAACAGCATTGAGCTTAGCGGCGAAACAGAGGATGAGATAAGAAAATCACTTATTCGTAAGCTTAAAAATATATGAAAGAACTGTCACTTAACATTCTTGATATCGCAATGAACTCCGTAAAAGCCGGAGCGAAAAATGTTGATATCACCATAGATGAACAGGGCCCGGAGCTTAACCTGACCATCAGGGATGACGGCTGCGGCATGAGCCCGGAGCAGGTTGAGGAGGTTACAAACCCCTTCTTCACCACCCGCACCACCCGTAAGGTGGGTATGGGGGTGCCTCTGCTGAAGCTTGCTGCGGAGCAAACCGGAGGAAAGCTTACGGTCACATCCCGGCAGGGGGAGGAAAAGCACGGCACCGAAACAAAGGCGCTGTTTTACACGGATCACATAGATTTCACACCGCTTGGTGATATAGTTTCAAGTATATGCACCCTTATTCAGGGCTCCCCGGCCATTGACTGGCATTTTGTTCACGGCAGAGACGGCAAAACCGTTGAGCTTGATACAAAGGAACTCCGTCAGGTTCTCGGGGATGTACCCCTTGACAGTTATGAAGTAATCAAATGGATTGAGGATTATCTCAAAGAGGGATACAGCTCAATTTAAGGATAAAAAAATTTAAATTACATAGAGAGGAAAAAGTTATGAAATCATTGGCTGAACTTGCTGCCATCAGGGACAAAATGAAAGACAAAGTTGTTCTTCGCGAAGGCAGCGGCGACATCAGAGTTGTTGTAGGTATGGCAACCTGCGGAATCGCAGCGGGGGCAAGGCCCGTGCTCAACGCTTTCGTAAGCAAGGTTGCAGAGGAAGGGCTTGCCGATAAGGTAACCGTATCACAGACAGGGTGCATAGGTGTTTGCCAGTTTGAGCCCGTTGTTGAGGTTTTTGAGGCAGGCAAAGAAAAGGTAACCTATGTTAAGATGACCCCGGAAAAAGCCGCAGAAGTTGTTGAAAAGCACCTTAAAGGCGGTCAGGTTATAAACGAGTACACAATTACCAACGCAATCTCATAATGGAGGGTATTTACATATGATTCGTTCTCAGGTACTTATCTGCGGCGGAACCGGATGTACCGCATCCGGCAGCAAGTTTCTCCTTTCCGCCTTTGAAGAAGAAATTGCAAAGCAGGGTCTCGGGGAAGAGATCAAAATTGTTCCCACCGGTTGCTTCGGCCTTTGCGAAAAAGGTCCCGTTGTTATCGTTTACCCGGAAGGAACATTCTACAGCCGTGTCAAGAAGGAAGATGTTGCCGAAATCGTTTCGGAGCATCTGCTCAAGGGCAGAATCGTTGAGCGCCTTGTTTACAGCGATGTTGACGAAGCTGTTGTTGAGGAAGCCGGCAAGCATGTTTCCCTTAACGAAACAAACTTCTATAAGACCCAGAAGAGGGTTGCGCTGCGCAACTGCGGCCTTATCAACCCCGAAAGCATTGATGAATACATAGCCATGGACGGCTATGCGGCTCTGGGTAAGGTTCTTACCGAGATGACCCCGGAAGATGTTATCAAGTGCATCAGCGATTCCGGCCTTCGCGGCAGAGGCGGCGGCGGATTCCCCACCGGCAAAAAGTGGAGCTTTACCGCAGCTCAGCCCGCAGGGCAGAAATATGTTGTATGTAATGCCGATGAAGGCGACCCCGGCGCTTTTATGGACAGATCTGTTCTTGAAGGCGACCCCCACTGCATAGTTGAAGCCATGACAATCTGCGGCTATGCCACAGGCGCCAGCGAGGGCTACATCTATGTCCGCGCCGAGTACCCCATCGCTGTTAAGAGGCTTGAAATTGCCATTAAGCAGGCCAAGGAATACGGCCTTCTGGGCAAGAATATTTTTGATTCCGGCTTTGATTTTGACCTTCATATCCGTCTGGGCGCCGGCGCATTCGTCTGCGGCGAGGAAACCGCCCTTATGACCTCAATTGAAGGCAACAGAGGCGAGCCCAGACCCCGTCCTCCCTATCCCGCGGTAAAGGGACTTTTCGGCAAACCCACTACCGAAAACAATGTTGAAACCTTCGCAAATATTCCTCAGATTATCCTTAAAGGCGCCGAGTGGTTCGCATCCATGGGCACCGAAAGATCCAAGGGCACCAAGGTATTTGCTCTGGGCGGCAAGATTGCCAACACCGGCCTTGTTGAAATCCCTATGGGCACCACCCTTCGCGAGATTATTGAGGATATCGGCGGCGGCGTACCCAACGGCAAAAAGTTCAAAGCTGCGCAGACCGGCGGCCCCTCCGGCGGCTGCATTCCCGCTTCCCTTATTGATACAGAGATAGATTATGATAACCTCACCGCCATCGGCTGTATGATGGGTTCCGGCGGACTTATCGTTATGGATGAAGACAACTGTATGGTTGATATAGCCAAGTTCTTCCTTGATTTCACCGTTGATGAGTCCTGCGGCAAGTGCTCACCCTGCCGTATCGGTACAATGAGAATGAAGGAAATCCTTGAAAAGATTACCTCAGGCAACGGTACCCTTGAGGATATTGACAAGCTTGAAGAGCTTGCAAACCATGTTAAAGCCAATTCCCTGTGCGGTCTGGGCCAGACTGCTCCCAACCCGGTTCTTGCCACCCTCAAATTCTTCAGGGATGAATACATCGCCCATGTTGTGGAGAAAAGATGCCCCGCAGGCGTCTGCAAGGCCCTTCTCAACTATGTGATAGATGCCGATAAGTGTAAGGGCTGCACCAAGTGCGCAAGGAACTGCCCCGTAGGCGCAATCACCGGCGCAGTTAAAGAAGCCCATGTAATAGACACATCCAAATGTATCAAGTGCGGAGCCTGTATTGAAAACTGCAGCTTCGGCGCAATCAGCAAGAGATAAGAAAGGAGGAAGACAAAATGGATATGGTTAATATTAAAATCAACAATGTAGCTTACAGCGTACCCAACGGCATATCAATCCTTGAAGCGGCCAGATATGCGGGCATAGAAATACCCACCCTTTGCTTCCTCAAGGATATCAACGAAATAGGCGCCTGCCGTATTTGTATGGTAGAGGTTAAGGGCGCCCGTTCCCTTGTTACCGCCTGCGTTTACCCCGTAAACGAAGGCATGGAAGTATTCACAAATACCGAGAAGGTAAGGCTCAGCCGCAAGCACACCCTTGAGCTTATCCTCTCCACCCACCGCAAAGAGTGCCTCTCCTGCGTGCGCAGCGGCAACTGCGAGCTTCAGCGCCTTTGCAAGGAGTTCGGCGTTAAAGATGAAAACTATTATGCCGGCAAAATCCGCGATTATGAGTTTGACGATTCCGCCGCTCATATGATAAGAGATAACAGCAAGTGCATCCTTTGCCGCCGCTGCGAAGCCGCCTGCCGCGAGCAGTTTGTTTCGGTTATCGGCGCCAACGCAAGAGGATTTGATACCCACATCAGCTCTGCCTTTGACAAGGACCTTGCGGATGTTTCCTGCGTTTCCTGCGGCCAGTGCATAGTAAACTGCCCCACCGGCGCCCTTGCCGAAAAGGATGATACCGACAAAGCCTTTGCCGCAATCAACGACCCCACCAAGTTCGTTGTGGCTCAGACCGCTCCCTCAATCCGCGTTACCCTGGGCGAAGCTTTCGGTATGCACATGGGCACCAATGTTCAGGGCAAAATGGTTGCCGCCCTCAGAAGACTGGGCTTTGATAAGGTATTCGACGCAAACTTTGCCGCCGACCTTACCATAGTTGAAGAAGCCAACGAGCTTATTGAGAGAGTTCAGAACGGCGGCACACTGCCTATGATTACCTCCTGCTCACCGGGCTGGATCAAGTTCTGCGAGCATTATTATCCCGATCAGCTGGGCCACCTTTCCACCTGCAAATCACCCCAGCAGATGTTCGGCGCAACCATCAAAACCTGGTATGCAAAGAAAATGGGCATTGACCCCAAGGATATAGTTGTGGTAGGCATTATGCCCTGTACCGCAAAGAAATTTGAAACCAAGCGCGATGACCAGTGCGCTTCCGGCTACCCCGATGTTGATATAGCTCTCACCACAAGAGAGCTTGCCCGTATGATTGATACCGCCGGCCTCTATTTCCCCAAACTCCCCGATGAAGAGTTTGACAGCCCCCTGGGCGAAGCTACCGGCGCGGCAGTTATCTTCGGCGCTACCGGCGGTGTTATGGAAGCAGCCCTGAGAACCGCAGTTGAAAAGATTTCCGGAGAAGAGCTCAAGGAGCTTGATTTCACCGAAGTCAGAGGCACAAAGGGCATCAAAGAAGCCACCTATACCGTAAACGGCCTTGAAATCAAAGTCTGCGCCGCCAGCGGCATTGCAAACGCCAACAAGGTTATGGAAGAGGTAAAGGCAGGCACAAGCCCCTACACCTTTATTGAAATTATGGCTTGCCCCGGCGGCTGCGTAAACGGCGGCGGCCAGCCCGTACAGCACGCTGTTGTAAGAAACTTCTACGATCTCAAAGCTATCCGCGGCGCGGCTCTCTATGAGGCAGATAAGAATATGCCCGTAAGAAAGTCCCATGAAAGCGAAGCTATCAAGACCGTTTACAAAGAGTTCTTCGGCGAGCCCGGCAGCCATGTGGCTCATGAGACACTGCACACTTCTTACATCCCCAGACCCAAGTACAGATAAGAAGGCCTTTGTGTTTGAGCGAAAAACGAACAGACAGTTTATAATTAAAGATGAGCTTGCAGTTAAACAATACTGCGAGCTCATTTTTTACCTATTTATAAGGTATAATTTATATTGTCTGTTCTCGACATTTTTTCGGCTCTGCCGTGCTTTAGCACTGTCTCCCGCCGAAGAAAATGCCGTTTTCATCTCAACTGCTTCGGCCTTGACCTATGAAATTAAGCGAAAAGCAAACGGACAGGTTAATATGAATTCAAAGCCCGCAGGTTACAGAAACTTGCGGGCTTGATTTTTGCCTTGTTATAAGGTTGTTTTTTGTTTGTCCGTTTTTGCCGCTTTTTCCGCCTTGCCGTACCGTCGTACTGTCTTCGGCGGAAGAAAGCGGCATTTTCATCTTAATTTCTTCGGCCGCCTGTGCATTTGAGCGAAAAACAAACAGACAGTTTATAATTAAAGACGAGCTTGCAGTTAAACAATACTGCGAGCTCATTTTTACTTTTTATGAGAAATGGTTTATTTTGCTTGTTAAAGTTCAGCGACTGTTGTTGGTTATAAAAATAATTCTTTGCTTTTTATTTGTTTTATGATATAATAAACTGAATATTTGTAGTCAGGAGCATAGTATGGACGGAAAAGTTCCCGAAACAGGCAGGGAAGAACAGGATATTGTGATAGGCAGAAACGCCTGTATGGAGGCCTTGCGCAGCGGAAGGGAAATTGACACCCTCTTTGTTGCAAAGGGGGAGAGAAGCGGTTCCATAGGCGCAATAATAGCCAAGGCCCGTGAAAAAGGCGCCGTAATAAAAGAGGTTGATAAAAAGAAACTGGATTTTATGTGCGGGGGTGCCGCTCACCAGGGAGTTGCCGCAAGGGCTGCCGCCCACAAATATGTTGAGGTTGACGATATCCTTGCCGCCGCCCGTGAAAAAAACGAGGAACCCTTCATAATAATCTGCGATGAAATTGAGGACCCTCACAATCTGGGGGCAATAATAAGAACGGCGGATGCCTGCGGAGCCCACGGGGTTATTATCCCGAAGCGCAGGGGAGTATCCCTGACCTATGCGGCAGGCAAATCCTCCGCCGGGGCTGTGGAGTATGTGCCGGTTGCAAGGGTGCCTAATCTGCCGGCGGCCATTGAGGACCTTAAGAAAAAGGGCCTGTGGATTTACTGCGCGGATATGGACGGCAAGCCCTGGAACGAGCAGGACTACTCAGGAGCGGTTGCTCTTGTTATCGGCTCCGAGGGCAGGGGAGTGAGCCGGCTGGTAAAGGAAAAATGCGATTTTACCGTGTCACTGCCTATGAGAGGAAAAATCAATTCCCTTAATGCTTCCGTGGCGGCGGGGATTCTTATGTATGAAGTAATAAAACACAGATAGGGTGAGAGCTATGAGTGATTATTTGAATTCAAATTCCATGGATGATGAGATTGACGCCATCCTCAGCGAAGTGAGAGGGGAAGGCGCCGATGAGGCACCGTCAAAAGACTGGTCCATGGCGGATATTGACCGGCTTATCGCGCAGACCAACGGCGAAGAGTATGAGGAAGAAGCGCCTGCTGGCGAAACCGCCCATCAGAAATACAGCAGATTTTTCACCTCCGAGTTTAACGAGGATATTTTCACCGTTCAGCCTATGGAGGAGGAAAAGCCGGAGATTGAGGATATTTTTTCCGGTGTGGCAGAAGAAGTTGACGGTCAGGAGACCTTCTACCCAGATGGGGAGGATGATTTTGACCCCAATCTTTTCGAGCTTGAAACCGTAATTATGCCGGAGGACAGCGAGTATGAGGATATATCATCCGTTACTCCGCCCCCCGCCCCCCCGAAGCCGTTGACCCCTGCAGAGCCTGAGGAACCGGAAGCAAAGGAAACCATAGATTACAGGGAAAGATTCTTCAAAAAGCTCACCCTTGAGGATATCGGCTATGTGCCGGAAGAAGAGCCGGAGCCGGAAGGACCCCTGGACTATTCGGGCAAGGTTACATTCAAGCACGATTCCGAAAAGAACGATACATTCCTTGACCCGATGCCCACCATAAAGGCGGCTGAGGATGTAAAGAATTTTGACGAGGAAAAAACCAAAATAGCCGGCGCCGTTTCCGCCGAAGCCCCCGAAGCAGAGGATAAGCAGGGCAGCGATGTGGAAGGCCAGATAATCCTTACGGATTTTGTGGATACCCCGGAGGAAGCCATCCCCGAGCAGGACAGCGAAGATGAGGTAGAGGAGTCCCTGTGGAAAAAGCGCAAACAAAAGGCAAAATCCTTTAAGATAGAGGGCATAGGCGACGATGAATTCAGCGATGATTTTGAAGCTATGTCCAACCGGGCAGACGGCTATCAGCCCGAAGCTGCCGAAGTCAAGAGCGATGAGCCCGAGCATATTTCCCTTGCCGAATCAATCGGCGAATACACCGATGTTTCCGACAGGAACAGAATACACAGCCGCCTTGCCGCAAGGGTTAAGCGCATAACCAAAAACACCCTGGCAATAGGCATTATTGAGGCGGTTATGATTCTGCTTGCTCTTATTCCTGCCGTTGCCGATAAACTTTCAATTGAAACTTCACTGTTCAGGAGCGATTCTCTTGTGCTCTGCGTTATAAACGCCGTGCTTATCATTGCGGCTGTTGCCCTTGACAGCGAAAGGTTTGTGGATGCCTTCAACGGCCTGTTCAAAGGCAGAATCACCGGTGATACCGCGCCTGTTATTGCAGTTGCCGTTGCCCTTGTTGAAAACACCCTTTCCGCAGTCAAAGGGGCAGATATCCCTGTTTTCGGCGCTGTTGCCGTAGGCGGAATTTTCATAAGCAGAGTTGCGGATATGATAAATGCCCGCAGAATTTACGATAATTTCTCCGTGTGCGCTTTCAATTATGAGCATAATCTTTATGCCGTGCACGCTTTTGATAATGAATCCGAGATTTTTGAGCTGGGCAGAGGCCTGCTTATGGGCAATGCGGAGTTGCTCTATTCATCCAATGTTGAGTTCCCCGCAAACTTCATAAAGAATTCCGACGACCGCAGAGAAAGCAACAAATTCATAAAGCTTATGCTGCTTATCAGCCTTGTATGCTCCCTTACGGCAGGCATAATTGTAGGCGTGGTGCAGAAGGGCTTTATGATCGGTATTGCCGCCTTTGCTGCGGCGGTTGCCCTGAGCGCCCCCGTATTCGGCAAATTCATACCTTCATATATTACCTATATTTATAACCGCAAGCTCAACCACGAGGGCACAATGATTGTTTCCCTTGATGCGGCCGAAAAAACCGCCGCCGCCAATGCCGTGGTGCTTGATTCGGCGGATATATTTGACCGCAAGGCCTGCACCATGCACGGCATGAAGGAATTCAAAACCATGAGAATTGATGTGGTGCTCCTTTACGCTGCGGCTATGGTAATCAAATCCGGCGGACCTCTCAAAGAGTGCTTTGAAGAGGTTGTGGACGGCAGGCAGGATCTGCTGCCCCCGGTAAGAGAGCTGGTTTATGAGGATAAGATGGGTATTTCCGCCAGGATTTACGAGCAGAAGGTGCTCCTCGGCAACAGGAATATGCTTATCCACCATAATATTGAAGCACCGGACAGAAAGCTGGAGGAAAAATACGCCAGAAACGGCAGAAAGGTTATTTACCTTGCCTGCAACGAAAAGCTGGCGGCCCTGTTTGTGGTCAGCTACAGCGTTGATGAAGAGATGAAGAATTACATGAAGCAGCTTGAAAAGAGCGGCATTCAGACTCTTGTACGCACCAACGATGTTAATGTTACCGAAGAGCTTATTTCCGAAAGATTCGGTATAGGCGTAAACAACTTCAAGATTCTTTCATCCGTTGCCGGCCGTCTCTTCAAGCGCAGGAAGGATGCCATCAGCGAAACCCTTGATGCCGAGGTTATCCATGACGGCAAGCCGGAGTCCATGCTCAAAGCCATTGCCACAAGCTGCAAGATGGCCAACAGAAGCAAGCTGGGCACCGTGCTCCAGTTTATCCTTATGGCTCTGGGCCTTGTGCTTACCGTGGTATTCGGCTGTGGCGAAAACGGGCTTACATCATTAAGCGCAATTCTTGTTATGATTATTGAAATTGCCGCCGCCCTTGCCGCACTTACCCCCCCGGATTATTTCAAAAAATCCTGACGGGCAATAGTATATCAAAAACAGGTATGCGTTTCATACAGCGCATACCTGTTTTTATTTTTAAAAAAACTCTTGACAAACGGCTGAGTTTATATTAAAATAGCCGCACAACAAAGAAGAGCAGAGCTCTCACCTTCCGGGCAAGCCCGAGTCGGTCAATATTACAGTGGCGTTTACGCCCTTATTGTTGATTTACGAGCGAGGTGGAGCAATCTGCCTCGCTTTTGGTATGTTAATTTACGGAGGTGCTTAATTATCAGTAAGCAGGAACAGCAAATCAACGAAGAAATCCGCGATAAGGAAGTCAGAGTTATATCCCCGGAGGGCGAGCAGCTGGGCATTATGTCCGCAGAAGAGGCCCTTGCCATTGCAGAGGAAAAGAACCTTGATCTTGTTAAAATTGCGCCCGGAGCTAACCCGCCCGTGTGCAAAATAATGGATTTCGGCAAGTACAGATTTGAAAAAGCCAAAAAAGAGAAGGAAGCAAGGAAGAACCAGAAGATTATAGAAACCAAGGAAATCCGGCTTTCGCTCAACATTGATACTCACGATTTTGATACCAAAATAAACCACGCCAAGCGGTTTATTGCAGAGGGGAACAAACTTAAGGTTTCCATCAGGTTCAGAGGCCGTGAGATGGCTCATCCTGAAATTGGTTTAGGCATAATGGAGCGTGCGGCTCAGGCGCTTGAAGAGGTTGCCTCGGTTGAAAAGGCAGCCAAGCTTGAAGGCCGCCAGATGCTCATGTTTATGGCCCCGAAAGCACCGTCGAAAAAAAATTAAGGAGGATATACCATGCCTAAGATTAAGACTCACAGCGGCGCCAAAAAGCGTTTTAAGATTTCCAAGGGCGGCAAACCCATCCGCGCCCATGCTTACAAATCTCACATCCTTAACAAGAAGTCCACAAAGCGCAAAAGAAATCTTCGCAAGACCAGCGTTGCGGATGTTACCAACGTTAAGCAGATCAAGAGACTTGTACCTTACAAATAATACCTGATTTCGAAATAGGAGGAAATTTAAAATGGCACGTATTAAAGGCGCTATAATGACTCGCAAGAGAAGAAATAAAGTTCTTAAGCTTGCCAAGGGCTACTACGGCTCAAAACATTCACTCTTCAAGACTGCCAAGCAGGCAGTTATGAAGAGCGGCAACTATGCATATATCGGCAGAAAGCAGAGAAAGAGAGATTTCAGAAAGCTCTGGATCACCAGAATCTCCGCTGCCTGCAAAATGAACGGCATGAACTACTCCACATTCATGAACGGTCTCAAGAAGGCTGATATCGGCCTTAACAGAAAGATGCTCTCCGAAATCGCAATTTCGGATCCCGAGGCTTTCACCGCCCTTACCGAAAAGGCAAAGGCTGCCCTCAACTGAGTAATTTTTTATAATCGTCCCCCCATAAGGGAGGGCGATTTTTTTGGGAGAAAACTTATGAAAAACCGCCGGATAGTCAATATATGCTTAATCGCCCTTACGGCGGCGGTTACAGCAGTCTGCGCCTGGGTTACAGTGCCCGGGGCGGTTCCCTTTACCCTGCAGACCTTCGGCGTATTCCTTGCCCTTGAAACCCTGGGGGCAAAGAGAGGCACCCTTGCGGTTATAATTTATATTGCTTTGGGTATGGCCGGGCTGCCTGTTTTTTCCGGCTTCAGGTCCGGGGCGGCGGTTGTGCTCGGCCCCACAGGGGGATACATAGCCGGATTTGTTCTTTGCGGCATTGTGTATATGCTCTTTGAAAAGGTGCCTGAATTCAGGGGAAGGAATATTGCAGCGGCAGCTTCGGGGATGTGCCTTTGTTATTTGTTCGGCACCCTCTGGTTTATGTTTTTCAGCCGCAGTCAGGGCAGTTCTTATGAGTTCGGGGCGGTTCTTTCAATCTGCGTGCTGCCTTTCATTATTCCGGACACCCTGAAAATAGCGGCGGCAGTTATAATCGCAAAAAGAATTAAAAAAGCTCTTCCCAAAATCGCGGATATGAAGTATAATAATAAGGTATGATAATATATTCTGTATATTACAGATGAAAAGGAGAAAAGAGAATGGCAATCAGTGCAATAGTGGGAATCAACTGGGGTGACGAAGGCAAAGGCCGTATGGTGGACCTTCTTACCGATGATTATGATGTTGTGGTGCGCTATCAGGGCGGCGGCAACGCAGGCCACACCGTTATAAATGAGCACGGCAAGTTTGCCCTGCACCTTCTGCCCTCCGGCGTTTTCCGCAAGGGTGTTGTGAATATCCTGGGCAACGGCGTTGCCCTTGATGCCGAAAACCTCTGGAACGAGATTCAGGGTGTTGTGGATCAGGGTGTTCCCATTACCCCCGAAAACCTTAAGATAAGCGACAGATGCTCCCTGCTCCTTCCCTGGCACCGTGAGCTGGACGGCCTTGAAGAGGCCCGCCTCAAAGATAAAAAATACGGCTCCACAAGGCAGGGTATTGCTCCTTTCTATTCAGATAAATACCAGAAGAAAACCGTGCTTGCAGGCGAGCTTTTCTACCCCGAGCAGCTCAGAGCCCATATTGAGGACCTTCTGGAGTGGAAGAACCTTACAATTACCCGTGTTTACGGCGCCGAGCCCACAAAGATTGATGACCTTATGGCCTGGCTTGCGGATTTCGGCGAAAAAATAAAGCCCTTTATCTGCGATACCGGCGCATTCCTGCGCAAGGCAGATAAAGAGGGTAAGAGCATTCTTTTTGAGGCCCAGCTGGGCGCTCTGAGGGATCTTGATTTCGGCATCGTTCCCTACACTACCTCATCCAATGCCATTGCTGCTTACGCCCCCGTAGGCAGCGGACTTACCGGCGCAAAGATTGAGAATGTTGTGGGCGTTGTAAAGGCTTATTCCACCTGCGTTGGCGAAGGCCCCTTCACATGCGAGATGTTCGGCCCCGAGGCGGAAAAACTCAGGGAAGCCGGCGGCGAATACGGCGCAAAGACAGGCAGACCCAGAAGGGTAGGCCCCGTTGATATAGTTGCCACAAGATACGGCGTTGAGTGCCAGGCCGCTACTGCCATAGCCCTTACAAAGCTTGATGTGCTCAGCTATATGGATAAAATCCCCGTATGTTCTCACTATTTGCTGAACGGCAAGCAGATTGATGAGTTCCCCTTCCCCGCAGCCCTTCCCCTGGCCGAGCCCGTTATAGAGTACCTTGACGGCTGGGGCACGGATGTTTCAAAGGCCCGCAAATGGGAAGATTTACCGGAAAATGCGCAGAAATATGTGCTCTATATTGAGGAGCAGATAGGCTGCCCCATCAAGTATGTTTCCGTAGGCCCCGAAAGAGACAGCATTATTATCAGATAAAGAGGAAGTTTTATGACAGATAAGTATGAATCCCCCCTGAGCTCAAGATACGCTTCGGATTATATGCTCCGCCTGTTTTCCCACGAAACAAGGATTATTACCTGGCGTAAGCTGTGGGTTGCCCTTGCAAAGGCGGAAAATGCCCTGGGTCTTCCCGTTACGGCAGAGCAGATAAAAGAGCTTGAGGATAATATAGAAAACATTGATTTTCAGGTAGCTGCCGACAGAGAAAAGGAAGTGCGCCACGATGTTATGGCCCATGTTTACACCTACGGCAAGGTTGCTCCCTCCGCCGCGGGTATAATCCACCTGGGCGCCACAAGCTGCTATGTTACGGATAATGCGGATGTAATAATCTACCGGGATGCCCTCAGGTATCTCAGGGGCGAACTTCTGGGCGTAATAGCAAACCTTGCGGATTTTGCCGGCAAATACAAGGCCCTGCCCACCCTTGGCTATACCCATTACCAGCCCGCTCAGCTTGTTACCGTGGGCAAAAGAGCCACACTCTGGATGCAGGATTTTGTTTCCGACCTTGATGAGCTGGATTTTGCCATCGGCTCAATGAAGCTGCTGGGCTGCCGAGGCACCACCGGCACCGAGGCCAGCTTTATGGAGCTTTTTGAAGGCGATACGGCAAAGATTGATAAGATGAACCGCCTTATCTGCGATGAATTCGGCTTTGAAAAATGCTTCTCCGTATCCGGCCAGACCTATCCCCGCAAGCTGGATTCCAGAATACTGAACTGCCTTTCCTCAATAGCTCAGAGCTGTTACAGGATGGCAAACGATATAAGGCTCCTTCAGCACGACAGGCAGGTTGAGGAACCCTTTGAGAAGAATCAGATAGGCTCCTCCGCCATGGCTTACAAGCGCAACCCCATGAGAAGCGAAAGAATCTGCTCTCTTGCCCGCTACCTTATGGCAGATGCGGCAAATGCGCCTATGACCGCTTCCGTTCAGTGGCTTGAAAGGACCCTTGATGACTCCGCCAACAGAAGAATATCAATGCCCGAAGGTTTCCTTTGCGCAGATGCGATTCTGCGTCTTGCCCAGAATGTTACCAACGGCCTTGTGGTAAACGAAAAGATAGTTGACAGAACCGTAAGAGAGTACCTCCCCTTTATAGCTACCGAAAATATCCTTATGGAGGGTGTAAAGAGAGGCGGCAACAGGCAGGAGCTTCACGAGGTTATACGCACCTGCTCAATGGAAGCCACTGCCAGGATGAAAAACGGCCAGCCCTGCGGCCTGCTTGAGGCCCTTGCAGAGAGGCCGGAATTCAACCTCACCAAAGAGGAAATGAACGAAATACTCAACCCCTCGCTCTATATAGGCCGCTGCCCCGATCAGGTGGATAAATTCCTTGAGGAAATACGCCCCCTGATAGCAAATATTAACAAAGCCGATTCGGAAATAAATGTATAAACCGGCCTGTGAAATTAAGCAAAAAGCAAACGGACAGGTTAATATGAATTACAAAGCCCGCAGGTTACAAAAACTTGCGGGTTTGATTTTTGATTTATATAAGGTTTGTTTTGCTTGTCCGTTTTTGCCGCTTTTTCCTCCTCGCCGTACCGTCGTACTGTCTTCGGCGGAAGAAAGCGGCATTTTCATCATAATTTCTTCGGCCGGGCCTGTGAAATTAAGCGAAAAGAATAATATAAAACAAACCGCCTGCCGTGATTATCGGCAGGCGGTTTTAAATCTATGTTCGGTTTCTCAATCGGCCGGTCTGAGGTAGGCGGTGCTTACCCAGCCGGTTTTTCCTTCGTGGGTGACTTTGGCCCAGCCCTCAACGCTTTCTGTTACCATCACAACGGTTCCCTTGGGTATTTCCGCAATAATATTGGAGCCGGTGCCGGAGCTGTCCCTGAGGTTAAGGCCGCCTGAGGAGGTGTTTACAATATATGCGCCGGGTTTTACGGTTGCGTGGTTTTCGCTTACCTCAATCTGTGCGCTGCGGTAGGTGGAGCCGGCCTTTACTTCGGTGCCGTAGGCCTCAAACATTTCGCTTACCGTAACGAGCTTATAGCCCGCTGCAACAATCTCAGGGATAAGGCGCACCGCCACATCGGCGGAAAAATCATATATATCGTGCATAAGGATAATGTCGCCCCTATGGAGGTTTGACATAACATGATTCACTACGCCGTCAATATCCGCATTTCTCTGCTCATCGCTTCTGCCCTTATGAGCGGCATCCTTCAGCTTCCAGTCGTTTGTATCAATATCCCAGGCAATAAAAGGCATATCAACCGCGCCGCTAAGGCCCTTGTCAAGGCCGCCGGGAGCTCTGAGGAGTTTGCAGTCCGCGCCTGTGATTTCTTTGATTTTTCTGTTGTTTTCGTTTATCTGATAATCTCTCTGCTCGGCGGAGCACTTGGTGAGGTACTTGTGGTCGTTGGTGTGGTTGCCTATTTCGCAGCCAATATCAAAGGCCTTTTTTGTTACCTCCGGGTGCTCGTCAAGGTTGTATCCCACCACAAAGAAGGTGGCAACGGAATTATTCTGCTCAAGAGCATCCAGTATTTTAAGGGTGGAAGAATAGCCCGGGCCGTCATCAAAAGTGAGGGCAACCAGGTTATCGTTCATGCTGTATTTTGATGTGGAGGGTTCCTCGGTGTTTTCCGTTTCGGTTTCGGGGGCGGAGGAAGAGGAGGAGCCCGGGGCTTCGGTCTGCGAAGGGGAATCGGTGCCTCCCTTTGAGCAGGCGGAAAACAGAAGAACTGCCGCAAGCAGGAGCGCGATTACGGGAATAAATATATTTTTAACGGGTTTCATTACTACATCTCCGGTTATTTGATAGGTGAAATACTACCACAAGGGCGGCTGATTTTCAAGACGAAATATTATTTTATTTATTTTTCTTTTTTTCGCCGAAAACAGCCTTGGTCAGCTCTTTGTTCTTTTTGAAATTCTTTGTTTTGAGGGCATCGGCGAATTTGCCTTTTATATCATCAAAACTGTCGTTTTTAATATCAATTACCGCTCTGCTTCCGCTCATCATGCAGAATTCATCACCCTTATATGAGCCGGCGGTAACGCCTATTCCCTCAGCTTTGAGCTTGCTTACGGCGCTTTCATAATCTGCCGGGTAGAAGCTGAGGGCAACAACGGGGGCGCCTGTTTCTTTTGCCTTAACGGCGTTATTTATAAAGGTTTCAAGCTCGTAGACCGTGGCGCAGGAGCCGGAAAAACCGATTGCCAGATTATCATCTTCAAGCTTTTCAAAGCCCGCGGTTTCGCCCCCGGGCAGTTCGGTTATGATAATGTGGTTATCCTTTTCTTTCCTTACGGCGGCGATTATGCGGGAATAGAGCTTATATACATCCCCGGCTGAGTCCGCCTGAGGGCTTTCAAGCAGGTTGTAAGCGGCAATTTCTTCTCTGCCCTTATATCTCTTTGCTATCTTTGCCCAGAGTTTAACTGTTTCGTTTTGAAGTGAGGAACTTTTCTTTGAGCCGAAAAGGGAATCCGCCCCGTCTTTGCCCAGTGTAATCATATTATTCTGGGGGCCGGGAGCTTCCTTAAGGCTGAGGATTGCGTATATGCCCGCTTTTTTGCAGGCGTCAAGAATCTTATCAATATGTGCAAGGGATAAATCGTGCTTTTTATCCTTAACATTACCCGTTAGCAGGAAGCTCCTCAGGGGTATAAGCACGCAGTTTGCCCCGGCTTTTGCCAGGAATTTTATATCGGAGGCGGATATCAGGCTTTCGTAGGCGGAGCCGAAAACTTCACGGGCGCCGTAGTTGCCGAAACGCTCTGCAAGGGCGGCAAAGTTATCCTTTTCATTCCCTTCGCAGGGCTTGCCGTATTCAAGGCAGTCAAAGCCCGCTTCGCCCAGATTTGTTCCGGTGAAAACAACGGAATTTCCCTCTGAATCTTTTATTATGCCGCCTTCCGCTTTAAGCAGATTAGCCTCTTTTTCTTTTGCAGGTTTCGGGGTAAGTATTATGCCTGCCGCGGTTCTGACCGCATTTGCCGCAGCCGGAGCTCCGGCAAGGGCTGCCCCTGCCGCAATACCTTTTTTGTGATAGTTTTTTTCTTCTTCCATATTTTTCTCCCTGTCAGTCGGTTCGTCTTGCTTTGATGAAGCTTACGGATTTTTCCGAATCCAGTATGGTTATGCCCTCTGCGTTTTCGGAAACAACAAAGCGGCTTGCTTTTGAATAAACGGGGAAGAATATGCCCCGGTTGAGTATATAGTTTTCGGCGGTATAGCAGCCGGCAACAATTTCATCCTCAGAGTCCGCTTTTGCAAGGCGGTCTATTATTGCGGCGTATTTTGCGGATTTCCAGTTGAAAACCCAGCCGGTTCTGAAATCCGAAAGGAAGCTGACCGCATCGGTGTAACGGCTCTGTATGCCGCCAAGGGCAATCTGAAACTCGCCTTTTTCAATAGCGGCGGCAATTTCCTCCTCAGTGCGGGTTTCAACTTTTACGGAAATATTCAGCCCGAAAACTGTCTGCCACACCTGGAACTGCTTGCGCAGCGAGGTTTCCGCCCATTCGGGGCAGAGCACGGTGAAAGAGAGAAACTCCGTGCCAAGATTTTCAATGCCTTTGGTCCAGTATTCAAGGGCTTTCTTTTCGTTTCGTTCAATGCCGAGAGTCTGGCCGGCGGTTTTTTCGCGGTAGTTTACGGAACCCGATGCGCATATATCCGGCACAATGCCGTAATGGGCGTAAACATTATCCGCCGTAAGGTCAAAGAGCGATACATCTATGCAGGAGCACAGGGCTTTTCGTATATTTTCGTTTTTCAGCACCTCATCCGCGGTGTTGAAGATGAAACCGCATACGGTATCCCTTATTTCTTTATTTACTTTTACATTCTCAGGCAGGGGGCTTTCCGGGGGCAGGAGAGCGGCGGTGATTGAGCCGGAGGCCAGCTTTGCAAGCACCTCTTCCTTTGTGTTTTCAAAAGCGAAAATAACCGAAGAGGGGGTAACGCTCTGCTTGCCTGCGTAGTATTTATTTGCCTTGCAGGTCATGGTGGTTTCATAATCCCAGTTGGTCAGGTAGAAGGGGCCGTTGCACAGTATATGCTTTGCCGTAAGCCCGTACCTGCCTTTCATGGCGGCGTAGAATTCACGGTTGCAGGGCATAAACTCGCACTCCGTGAGCCTGTCCGTAAAATTGGGGCAGGGCTCGGAAAGTTTGAATTCAAGGGTATAGTCGTCCACGGCTTTTACCCCCAGCTCTTCCGGGGATTTTTTGCCCTCAATTATTTCCGGTGCGTTTTCAATTATGAGCATACGGTGTGAATTGGGGGAGGCGATGGCCGGGTCCACGGTCCTCCGGCAGGCGAATACAAAATCATCGGCGGTAACTTTTTCGGAGGAGAATTTCTTGTAGAAATCATCGCCGAATTCCGCCTTGATTTTTGAGGAGCAGTACCATTCCGTGCCCGCCTTCAGCTTGAAGGTCCAGGTAAGCCCGTCCTCGGATTCACTCCAGCTTGCGGCTATGCCCGGTATTATTTCGCCTTTTGAATCAAACCTTACAAGGCCCTCAAATATGTTGTTTATTATGAGCTGAGCCCCGGTATCGTTGGTATATTGGGGGTCAAGGGTTTCCGGGGATACCGAAATCGGGTAAACGATATTGCCGCCGGAGCTTCTGCCGCAGCCTGCGCACACAAGCAGAACCGCCGCAACAAGCAATAAACTTACTGCTTTTTTCATTTATTCTCCTCCAGCCATTTTGCAAGCTGATCCGCCAGGGGATTGCTGGCTACCTTCTGCCTGCTCTGCTGTCTCATATAGTTTTCCACATCCCGTTTGCCGGCGCCGGAGCTTTCCTTCCTCTTTTCAAAATCGGAAAGCTTTTCTCTGTAGCCGCAAACGCAGTAAAACATCTTTTTATCGCCGCTGCCGTGTATTTCCAGCTTCTTATGGCACTGGGGGCAGCGGGCGTTGGTGATTATTGTAAGGCTCTTTCTGTAGCCGCATTCCCTGTCCTGGCATACAAGCATTTTGCCTTTTTTGCCGTTTACCTCAAGCAGATATTTGCCGCACTCCGGGCATACCTCCCGGGTGATGTTATCGTGGCGGTAAACCGCTGTGCTTGACTTAACGGCGGCCACAAGGGATGTGGCGTATTTTTTCATTTCATCCACAAATTTTTTATCGTTTTCGGTGCCCTTTGCTATGGCCGAGAGCCGCTGCTCCCAGCGGGCGGTGAGCTCTGCGGATTTAAGATCCTCCGGCACAATATTTATAAGCTGCCTGCCTGTGGAGGTGGGGAAAATCTCCCTGCCCCTTCTCTCAATATAGAAGGAGTCAAAGAGTTTCTCTATAATATCCGCTCTGGTTGCCGGGGTGCCCAGGCCTCCCGCATCCTTAAGGGCGGATTTCAGCTTGCTGTCCTCCACCTGGCCGAAGGGGTTTTCCATGGCGGTCAGCAGGGTTGCCTCCGTATATCTTGAGGGAGGTGTGGTTTTGCCCGCCACAGTGCGTATCTCTTTTACGGGCAGGGCCATACCCTGCTTCAGCTGAGGCAGAGTCTGGGACCTCATATCAGTATCTTCGTCATCCTCGGCGATTATGCCGTAGTTTGCCTTCCAGCCCGGTGAGATAACGCTCTGGCCTTTGGCATAGAAATTGCAGCTGCCTATTGTAACCTTAAGCTGAACCTCATCATACTCATAGGGGGAGCCCAGCACCGCAAGGAAACGGCGCACCACCAGGTCATAAATACGCCGCTCATCATTGGTTAGCCTGTTAAGGTCCACATACTGCTCCGTGGGTATAATGGCGTGGTGGTCCGAAACCTTGGCGTCATTCACAATATATTTCACATTAAGAGGTTTTGAGCGCAGAAGGGCGTTGGCTCCTTCTTTATAGGGCCCTATGGCAATGGCTTTAAGCCGCTCCGGCAGGGTGGGCACCACATCTTTTGTAATGTAGCGCGAATCCGTGCGGGGGTAGGTGAGGAGCTTGTGGGTTTCATAAAGGCTCTGCATATATGACAGAGTCTGTTTTGCAGAGTAGCCGTATTTTTTGTTTGCATCCCTCTGCAGCTCCGTTAAATCGTATGCCGCGGGAGGGACCTTGAATTTGTAGGTTTTCTTTATTTCGGTAACGGCGGCTTTCTGGCCTTTGCAGCTGTCGGCAATCTCTTTTGCCTTTGCCGGGTCAAAAAACCGTGCCTGATTGTTTCTGTCTTTATAAAGGACGGTGAATGAGCCGAAATCCGCCTTCACGGTGTAATAATCCTTGGGCCTGAATTTAAGGATTTCATCCTCCCTTTTCACAATCATTGCAAGGGTGGGGGTCTGCACCCTGCCGGCGGAAAGCCGGGCATTGTGCTTGCAGGTAAGGGCTCTTGTAACATTAAGGCCCACAAGCCAGTCCGCATTGGCTCTGCTCTGGGCGCTTCTGTAAAGGTTATCATACTGCGCCGAGGGTTTCAGGTTTGCAAAGCCCTCTTTTATCGCCTTATCGGTCTGCGAGCTTATCCACAGCCGCTGCATGGGCTTGCGGCAGCCGGATTTTGCAATAATCCAGCGGGCAACCAGTTCTCCTTCGCGGCCTGCGTCCGTGGCAATCACAACTTTATCGTATTCGCTGCTGTTGAGCAGGGCGCTTACCGCTTTATACTGCTTTGAGGTCTGCCTTATTACCGTAAGCTTCATTTTCTCCGGCAGCATGGGCAGGTCTTCCATTTTCCAGGTTTTGTATTTATCGCTGTACATTTCCGGGTCCGCCAGGGTAACAAGGTGCCCCAGGGCCCAGGTAACGGTATATTTATCGCCTGTTATGCAGCCGTTGCCGTTTCTTCTGCAGCCCAGCACCCGGGCAATATCCTTTGCAACGGAAGGTTTTTCTGTAAGAACAAGAGTTTTTGCCACAGTGTATCCCTCCACGGGTCAATAAGTTGATTACATTTTATAATAACATTATACGCATATTTCTTTTTTCTTATTTAGAAATATATCAATTTAATTTAATATTGTGTTTTATTTAATACTATGGTAAAATTTAAAGGATATGATTCTTAAACCGGAGGGAGGGACGGTATGTTTGCCCGCATAAACAGCATGGGCCTTTACGGAATAGAGAGCTACATGGTGGGCGTTGAGGTTGATTTCGGCATGGGTCTGCCCAGGATTGATGTTGTAGGCCTGCCTGATGCCGCCGTAAACGAATCCCGCAACAGGGTCCGCTCCGCCATGAAAAACAGCGGCTATTCCTTCCCCCAGAGCCGTGTTACCGTAAATCTTTCCCCGGCAGATACCAAAAAAGAAGGCCCCCTCTATGACCTGCCCATACTCATTGCCCTGCTTAAAGCGGAGCAGAGGCTGAAGGCCGATACAGATGACTGTGCCTTTATCGGCGAGCTTTCCCTTGACGGCCTTGTGCGGCATATAAACGGCGCCCTGCCTATGGTTATCAGGGCTAAAAAAGAGGGCATCAAAAGAGTATTTGTGCCTGCGGCAAACGCCCTTGAAAGCTCCGTGGTTGAGGGCATAGAGGTTTACGCCGTTTCCTCCGTTAAAGAGGTTGTGGAGCATCTTACGGGCTTCACCACCCTTACCCCCGTTACCTACGATAAATCCGCCGAATCCCTCAATAAAGCCCCTCTGCCGGATTTCCGGGATGTCAGAGGCCAGCAGGAGGCGCGCTACGCCCTTGAGATTGCGGCGGCCGGCGGCCACAATATACTTATGGTGGGCCCTCCCGGCTCAGGCAAAAGCATGCTGGCAAAGCGCCTGCCCTCCATACTGCCGGATATGACTTTTGAGGAGAGTTTAAGGACCACCGAGCTCTATTCAATAGCCGGGGTACTGCCCGAAGGCGTTTCGCTTATTACTGACAGACCCTTCCGCGCACCCCACCACACGGTTTCCTCCGCAGGCCTTTCCGGCGGCGGAGCCATACCGAGGCCCGGCGAAATATCCCTTGCCCACAACGGCGTGCTCTTCCTTGATGAGCTGCCCGAGTTTTCACGGCAGGCAATGGAGGTTCTCCGCCAGCCCATAGAGGATAATATAATCACCATTTCAAGGGCCAGCGGCAGCGTAACCTACCCCTGCTCCGCAATGGTAGTGTGCGCCATGAACCCCTGCCCCTGCGGCTGGTACGGCCACCCCAAAAGGCAGTGCACCTGCCCGCCGGGAGCTGCCCAGCGTTACCTTGCAAGGGTATCGGGCCCTATGCTGGACCGTATAGATATTCATATTGAGGTGCCTCCCGTGGAGTTTGAGAAGCTCTCCTCCGAAGAAAACGGCGAGTGCTCCGCAGATATAAAGAAGCGGGTGAACGCCGCCCGCAAAATCCAGCAGGAGCGCCTTAAAGGCACAGGTATCACCTGCAACGCAAAGATGACCCCCGAAATGACCAAGCTTTACTGCAAGCCATCTCCCGCGGCCCTGATTATGCTTGAAAAAGTCTTTGACAAGCTGGATCTTTCCGCGAGAGCTTACGATAAAATACTCAGAGTTTCAAGAACCGTTGCCGACCTTGAGGGCAGCGAAACCGTTGAGGCAGTCCATGTGGCAAGAGCCGTGCAGTTCAGAAGCCTTGACCGGAAACTCTGGCGCTCGTAAAAAACACAAAGGAGCAGATTTATGGAAGATAAAAAGATAATATGCCCCGATTGTTCCGCTGAAATTGAGGTGCCGGCAGATGCCGTTACCGCCGAATGCGGAGAATGCGGCAAAGTGATCGATTTAAGCGCCGCAGAAACGGCAGAAGCTGCGGCTGAAACCGAGGAAACGGCTGAAGCTGAAGAAACGGCTGAAGCTGAAGAAGCGGCTGAAATCACACAGGAAACCGAAACAGAGGCCGAGGAAGATACGGAAGAAACCGAAGACGAGTGCGAAGAGGAAGAAGAGCAGAGAATCTGTGAATACTGCGGCAGCGGCTATGTTGTCCATGGTCACGAATTCTGCTATTCCTGCGAAGCAAAGCTCAGGCGCACCAAAATCCCCCTTGCTGCATGGATTACCGGAGCCCTTGCGCTCTCCCTTTCCGTTTTTGCTTTTGTGGTTGTCTGCCTGCTTGCCGCCCCCGCTCTGCAGACCGTGAAGGGCGATATCAAGGCAAAGGAAAACAACTGGTTTTCCGCCTATGAGGAATATTCCGCAATACAGACAGTGCTTGACCAGATAAATGAGATTACCGAGGGCAACCGTGCCTTCGCTCCTTTCCTTAAAACAGGATGCGCCATTGAGGGCAAAATCTTTGAGGCGGCGGAGCATGTTTACGACCCCATCCAGGCCTACAGCTTTGCTGCCAAGGTTTTCACCATAAACGATAAATACAAGGAGCACTGCAAGGCTTATAAGGACTGCGCCGAAAAATACGCCGAGTATGAAAGCACCTACACCAAGCTTACGGAGATTATGGCGGGCCTTTATAAAGAGGACGGCTCAACTCCCGGCCTTGAGGACGGCAAAAAAGCCATTGCCGCCATGGAGGAATACAGGGGCAGGGATGACCTTTCCCAGGTTTGGCTTGAGTATTTCATGTATAACACTGCAGGCCTTTGCGGCTTTACCGAGGAGGAAAAAGTCGCCTGCCTTGACAGGGTTGATGAGGCCGCAAAAAAGAGCGGCAAAGATTATTCCTGGCTCTATTATGAGGAATATGTAAAGTGCCTTGTGAATACCGGCAGGGAGGACGAAGCCGCACCCCTTGTGGATGCTCTCCTTGAAGCGGATAAGAGCAACTTCAAGGCCGCGGCAAGCAAGCTTAAGATGCTGTTCAAGCAGGGCGATATGAAAGGCGCCGAGGAGTTTGTTGATAAATTCTGCGCCGATAATATGACCACCGACGGCGATAATTCCGATTCCAACTATTCCGCAATGATTATGCTTGCAAGGGCTCAGGGCAACTATGAGCAGGCCCTCGCTCTTATTGATGAAGCGGATGAAATGTACGCAATGATACCCGAGTTTGACCGCCAGAAAGCCCTTATCTATCTTGCTCAGGGTGATTATGACAAGGCCTTTGACAGTGCCGTTTCCGCTGAGGACAGGGCCTATAACCGCTACTATTATTACGGCGACAGCACCGGCTACAACAGCGAGCTGCTTGCCACCGTTTACTTAAGCGCAATGCTCTGCCGCCAGAAGGGCCAGGGCAAGGCGGAAAACTTCTCAAAGCTTGATGAAATTATTGAATCCTACAAGGGCACGGATTCCGAAAAAGCCATGGCGGATGTGCTCAGCGGCAAGGTTTCCCTTGAAAAACTGCTTACGGAAGGGGTGTACGACCTTATATGAGAATGCTTTATTTCATAACCAAGATTATATGCCTGCCCGGGGCTTACATAAGATGCTTCTGGGAACACCTCACCTGCCGCATACTCCGGCTTATGGTGGAGCCCGTCGGCTATATCCGCATGGATGAGGCCTGCGGCCACACAGAGCACTCCCTGCCCTCCACCCAGTTCGCGGCTTACCTTATTTCCACCGGCCCCGGTTTTATGAATTTCAATATGGGCCTGGCCTTCTTCTTTTTCGGTTACCTCAATATAAAGGATATGGGCATCACCCCCTGGGACAGTGTCCCCCTGTTTATCCTTTATGTTGTTTCTATGTATCTGGGCGTCTCAATGCTCTGCTGTCTCTTCCCCCTTACGGAGGATATTCTCAATTACTGGAGCATCGCCTACGGCCCCTATTCCAAAGAAAAGGGCGGAGCAAAGAAATTCAGGGACGGCATAGGCAAAACCCTGGGCTTCCCCATTGCTCTTGTTACACGCCTTGGTGCTTTTCTTGAAAAGAACTGCATAATCTTCTTCCTCTGGGTTGCGTTCCTTATCTGGAGGTTTGCGTTCACATAATTTCCGCGAACGCCCCGGAGTGATTGATTCACAACAGAATAGCGAGCTTAACGCTGTATTTGTTCAAGGAGTTTTCCTTGACGAATACGGCGTTTTTTCTTTGGGTTGAAGGGAGGTATGATGTGAAAAGCAAAAAAGATATCCGCGAGCAGATTACGGATGCCCTCAGGCAGATTGCCCTGGGGCAGGTGTCGGACCCGGTGCGGCTTATGCTTTACGGCAGCGAGCTTTCGGAGCGGCAGATAAAGCGGCTTAACCTTACCAATGTTTCCGGCATAAAGCGCTCCGCAGGGGGAATATCGGAGATAAAGTTTTTTGACCGCATAAAGGCAATCCAGTGCCTGCTCGCCCTTGAGGAAAAGGGCAGCGGTATGGGCTCCGCTCTGCTGGAGGCTCTTTCGCTCTCCGCCCGGGAAGCACAGGATGAAGAGTAAGGGCGTAACCCCCTTTTCGCCAAAGCAGCTGAGGGCTCTCAGCTGGTGGCTGCCCGGCAGCAAAAGCCGCAGTTTTGACGGCATAATCTGCGACGGCGCCGTAAGGAGCGGCAAAACAATGTGTATGGTCATCTCCTTTGTGCTCTGGGCAAGCACGGAGTTTGACGATATGGATTTTGCAATCTGCGGCAAAACCATAACCTCCGTAAGGCGCAATATTGTTACGGCGGTTTTTCCTTATCTGCGGCAGGCGGGCCTTTATTATGAGGAAAAAATCAGCGCAAATACGGTTACCGTAAGCGCCTTCGGCCGCACAAACAGGTTCCGCCTTTTCGGCGGCAGGGATGAAAGCTCCGCCTCCCTTATTCAGGGCATGACCCTCGGGGGCGTGCTTTTTGATGAGGTTGCCCTTATGCCCCGCTCTTTTGTGGAGCAGGCCCTTGCCCGCTGCTCCGCCGAGGGGGCAAAATTCTGGTTCAGCTGCAACCCGGAGCATCCCATGCACTGGTTTTACAGGGAGTGGATAAAGAAAGCCCGGGAGAAAAACTGCCTCTATCTCCACTTCACCATGGATGATAACCCATCCCTTTCCCCCGGGGTGCGCAGGCGTTATGAGCGGCTTTATACCGGGGTTTTCAGGGACAGATACATCCTTGGTCTGTGGGTGGCGGCAAGGGGCTGCGTTTACCCCATGTTCAGCAGCGAAACCCATGTAAAATACCCGCCTGCAGAGCCGGAGGAATACTGGATTTCCTGCGATTACGGCACCGTGAGCCCCTCCTCCTTCGGCCTGTGGGGACGGCTGGGGGATAAGTGGTACAGGTTAAGGGAGTATTACTACGATTCCCGGGAAACCGGGGTAAGAAAAACAGACAGCGAGCATTATGAGGCCCTGGAGCGCCTTGCCGGGGATCTGCCCATACGGGCGGTAATTGCGGATCCCAGCGCAGCGAGCTTCATTGAACTTATTGAAAGGCGGGGCAGGTTCAGGGTTATCAAGGCGGATAATGATGTTGTGGACGGCATAAGGCGGGTGCAGGATTTGCTCCGCGCCGGCCGGCTTTTCTTTGCCCCGGAGTGCACCGATACCATAAGGGAATTCGGCCTCTACCGCTGGAAGCAGGACTGCGCCGGAGACGCTGTGGTAAAGGAAAACGACCACGCTATGGACGATATCAGGTATTTTGTTTCGCAAGTTGCAATCCGTGAGGGCGCAGACAGCTTCGGCGTAATAAGTGTAAGAAGGTGAAAATAAAAATGGCATTATTCAGAAAGAAAGCCCGGGCAGGTATTGCGGCCCCGGTAACACAGCCCGCAAAATCGGGGGCCTTTGCCGGCCTTGAGGGCTATGTGCCCCTGAGCACACCGGAAAACCGGCTTTATTACGCCCTGCGTGAGGCGGTGCCCGTAATTGACGCCGCGGTTTTCAAAACCGTGCGCCTTACCGGGGGCTACCGGGTGGAGTGCTCCGATCCCCGCGCCCGCAAAGCTCTTGAGGAGTTTGTGCTGGGGGTGCCAGTAGGGGGCAACAGGCAGGGCCTTCACGCCTTTACCGAAAGCTACCTTGAGCAGCTTATCACCTGCGGCACCGCCCTTGGCGAAATTGTTACGGATACCGCAGGCAGGCCCGCGGGGCTCTTTAACTCTCCCCTTGAAAATGTTGAGTTCAAGCGGGCAAAGGACGGCTTCAATATTGATATCTATGTAAACGGAAACGGCGGGCAGGTTAAGGTAAGCAGGCCGGATTTGTGCCTTGTCAGCGTGCTTAACCCGGACCCCGGCGCTCTCACAGGCAACTCTATGCTTAAGGGGCTGCCTTTTGTCAGCGGAATTCTGCTGAAGATTTTTGAGAGTACGGGCCTGAACTGGGAGCGGGCGGGGAACCTGCGCTTTGCCGTAACCTATAACCCCAAAAACGATTCCTCCGAAAGGGCCTTTGCCAAGGAGCGGGCGGAGCAGATAGCCGGCGAGTGGTCCCGCGCCATGCGCAAGGGGGCTGAGGTAAGGGATTTTGTGGCCGTGGGAGATGTGCAGATTAAGGTGATAGGCGGCGAGGCCGCCATACCGGACAGCGAAGTGCCCGTAAGGCAGATGCTTGAGCAGATTGTGGCAAAAACCGGCATACCCCCCTTTATGCTGGGCCTCTCCTGGAGCACCACCGAAAGGATGAGCGCCCAGCAGGCGGATGCCCTTACGGCGGAGCTTGAATCCTACCGCCGCATCCTTACCCCGGTTATCCTCAAAATCTGCAACTCCTTCCTCACCGGCAGGGGCTTTGCCCCCGGGGCGAAGGTTATCTGGGATGATATCACTCTGCAGGATGAGGTGGAGCAGAGCCGGGCCATGCTTTACCGCGCTCAGGCAAAACGAACGGAAAGGGAGAAATGATGAAGGAAAAAGAAACACTCTGCAGTGAGGAGCTTGAAAAAATCAACTCCTTCACCCGCAGAAAAATGAGCCCCGATGAGATTTACACATTCCCCGTAGTGCTCTGCGATAATGAAATTGACAGGGACTGCGAAAAATTCACACCGGGGGCTCTTGAAAAAATGGCGGAGCTCTATGTGGGCAAAACCGGTATCTTTGACCATAACTTAAGCGGCAAGGACCAGACCGCCCGCATTTATTCCGCCCGGGTTGAACGGGATGAAACACGCAAAACCGCCGACGGCGAGCCATATACCTGCCTTAAGGCAATGGCTTATATGGTGCGCAGCGAAAAGAATAAGGACCTTATTGCCGAGATTGACGCCGGCATCAAAAAGGAGATAAGCGTAAACTGCAATGTGAAGAGCATAAAGTGCTCTGTTTGCGGCAAAGATAAACGCTCCGAGGGCTGCGAGCACCTTAAAGGCGCCCTTTACGGCGGGCGCACCTGTTTTTATATCCTTGATGAGCCCTCGGATGTCTACGAGTGGTCCTTTGTGGCGGTGCCTGCCCAGAAAAACGCAGGCATCACCAAATCCCACAGCCCCGCCGATGATATTGAGCACCTTTACAGGGAGGATATAAAAAAGGATATCACCCTTTACGCCGGCAGGGTTATCCCCGGCTTCTGCGGCGAAACCCTTGAAAAGGTATGCGCATATCTGCCACTTAAGGAGCTGCGCGAGGTAAGGGATGTGTTTGAAAAAGAGGCAAATAAAAAGTTCACCCCCGTGCTCCAGCTTGCCTCCCCCGCAAAAGGGAAAAAAGCGGATTACACACAGTACATTATATAAAGGAGAATTAGTATGGAAGTAGGATTTAAAGGCTGCGGCAATCAGGTTCTCACTTTTCTTACGGATGAGGATATTGCCCCCGGCACTCCCGTTGCCCCCGTGGCTCCCGGCAAGGTTGCCCCTGCGGCCACAGGTGAGCCCTTTATGGGCATTGCCCTGCACACAAGAGGGGGCTGTGTTTCCGTGGTTGTAAGCGGCGTTGTTACCGTGCCCTACAGGGGCGCCGGCATTGAGGCGGGTTATATTGACCTTACCCCCGACGGCAACGGCAAAATCACCCAGGGCACCGACAGTTTCTATAAGTTTGTAATTGATGTTGACGCTGTAAACAAACAGCTCACTATGATTCTTTAAGGAGGGCGGCTATGGCATATTATGACAGCATTCATCTTGAAAAAGGGCTTTATTCCGGCGGGGATTTCACCGCGGCTCTGGGCAGAATAGACCCGGATGAGAACTATAAAGGCACCGAGCTTGAGGGGCTGGATTCCTACCAGAGGCAGCTCAAAAGGTTTGATATCAAGGTAAGCGGCCCCTCCGGCGATACCGTGGAAAAATTCTTTGCCACCACCGAAAGCTCCGTGCTTTTCCCTGAGTTTATTTCAAGGGCGGTCAGGAAGGGAATGGAGCAGGCGGATATCCTGCCCTCCCTTGTGGCAACCGTAACCAACATAAACGGCCTTGATTACCGCTCCATAAATTCAGTGCCCACCGGGGATGAAAAGGAGCTTAAAACCGTAGCGGAGGGAGCTTTCATCCCGGAAACCGCCGTAAGAACCAAGGAAAACCTTGTTTCTCTTAAAAAGCGGGGCAGAAGCCTTGTGGCATCCTACGAGGCTCTCAGGTTCCAGCGCCTTGATTTATTCACCGTAACCCTTAAGCAGATAGGCGCCTATATTGCAAGAACCCTTGCAAAGGATGCGGTTGATGTGCTCATTAACGGCGACGGCAACAATAACGCCGCCCCCTCTGCAGGCATTGCAGGCGAAAGCCTTGAGTACAGCGACCTTATAAACCTCTGGAACAGCTTTGACCCCTATGAAATGAACACAATCCTTGCCTCTCCGGATATGATGGCGGCCCTGCTCAATATGAGCCAGTTCCGCGATGCTGCGGCAGGCCTCACCTTCCACGGCACAGGCAAGGCGGTAACCCCCTTCGGCGCAAAGCTTATCAAGAGCCCGGCTCTGGGCAGCGGCAAAATACTGGGTATTGATAAAAACGCCGCCCTTGAGATGGTTAAGGCCGGTGATGTTACCACCGAGTATGATAAACTCATTGACCGCCAGCTTGAAAGGGCGGTTATAAGCTGCACCGCGGGCTTTGCCAAAATTTCGCCCGAGGCAAGCAGGGTGCTTTCTGCATGACGGCGGGCACGGTAGCCGCCGCTTTTGCAGAGCTTTACGGCGGTGATGAAACTAAGGCGCTACCCCTTTGCCGCGCCGCGGTAAAGGAGCTGGAGCCCCTTATAAAGCCCGGGGCGGACTGCGAAGACATACGCCTCATAAACTTAGGGGCGGCCCTTGTGAATTACCGCCTTACGGTAAGGCAGAGCTTTGCCGGTGATTTTGTTTCATCTTTCAGGGCGGGGGATGTTACCGTAAAAGGTGACAGCGCCGCTCCCTTAAAGGCCGCAAAGCAGGAGCTCAGCTCCGCCTTTGCCGCTGCGGCTCCCCTTTTAAGGGACAGCAGCTTTATGTTTGCCGGGGTGAAAGTATGATTGCCTTCGGCAGGTTTATGCAGAGCTTTGCAAGAGCTTGTGATATAAAGGATGAGCAGGGTGTTACCCTTAAAAGCACCCGGGCCTTCATAAGCCCCCTGCGCTATAAAAACAAGCTCTACCTTTACGGCGTAAACACCCAGATCGGCTATAACCCCGAGGGCTGCTACCTCTACATTGGCCCCGGTGATGCGGATATAACTCCCCCGGGCAGCATTATCCTGTGCGGCGGCGAGGAGTACCGGACCGAAAGGGGAGAGAAAGTTTATAAAGGTGACAGCGTTTTCTATATATGGGCAATCCTGAGAAAAACCGTTGAGGAGGAAGAGATTTGAACGAAATGAGCGCAATGCCCTCGGCAATAGTCAGCTGGCTTTCAGGCAGGGAGGAGCTTGAGGGCATAAGGTTTTTAACCGAATTCCCTCCCCTTAAAAAGGCGGTTCCCCTTAAAAGAATCACCGTGGCGGTGGGCATTTCATCCATTGAAATTGAGGATAATTTTGCAGATGACGTCTCCGCCCTTGAGCAGGATGAATACTGCCGCAAGGCCCTTATAAAGCTCCGCTTTTATATCCACGTCCCTTATGAAATGGGCGGCAGCGCCTGCCACAGCACCTTTGCGGATATTACGGACTGCCTCACCTTCGCCTCCGGGCTGGAGATTATAAAATCCGGCTGCGAATATATCAGGGAGGACAGGGACACAGGCGCCCTTGTGCTGCCTGCCTACGCCATTGTGAATGCCTGCCTCTGCCCGGCTCAGAGCTCTGATATTGAGTTCCCCTCATTTCTTGATAAAACCCTGCTGTGCGGCAGCCATATAAGGGATGAAAGCATCCACCTCTCCGCTGCACGGCAGGCCTTTCTGGATGAGCCCTTTGTCTGCGGCACCTATTTCGGCACCGGCGAGGGCACAAGGTCCTTCAGCCCGGGCTTCCGCCCCGCCGCCGTTATCCTTGCCGCCTCCGGCTGCCCGCCCTTTGCCGCGGAAAACGGGCAGACCAAAATCTACTCCGCCCTTGCCGCCGGGCAGGGGGGCACTTTGGGGCTTTCAATAACATCCTCCGGCTTCAGGGTGGAAAACGGCGCCTCCTACGGCTCCGGCGGCGCCTTCCCCGCCCTTAACGAGAGCGGCGTAATTTACACCTACGCCGCCCTGAAACAGGCCTGATATTTTGCCTATAATGCACAAGAAAGTGAAAAAATGTGGGTCAAAAGCAACAGGAAAAACCCGGATTTTTCCAACAGAGGGAGAAAATTGTAGTCATTTTAACCAAATAAAAGTTAATGTTTTATTAACAATTTGGAGCAGAAAACGAAAATAATCCCTTCTTATTGACGGGAACAAAAATAATGATATAATTATTGCAACACACAAGATATCTGTTATTTTGGTGTAATCATACACAAGATATAAAACAAATTGCTAATTATATGGAGGCATAAAGTATATGTTCGTTAAGGATGTAACAGTTCAGAATCAGGTTGGTCTTCACGCCCGTCCGGCTACCTATTTTATCCAGAAGGCTAACGAGTTCAAGTCATCCATCTGGGTTGAAAAGGATGAGCGCAAGGTTAACGCCAAGAGCCTCCTCGGTGTTCTCTCCCTGGGCATTATGGGTGATACCACTATCCGCATTATCGCTTCCGGTACCGATGAAGAGGAAGCAGTTGACGAGCTTGTAAAGCTTGTGGAGACCGGCTTCGCCGAATAATTTCAGGCCCGGCATTTGAGCGAAAAACAAACAGAAAATGAATTGATGATACTGAAACCCGCAGGTTCATAAAGCCTGCGGGTTTTTGTTTGCTGTAATATTGAGGAAAGTTGATTTTATATATTTTCTGTTTTCGGCGTTTTTTCGGCTTTGCCGTGCTTCAGCACTGTCTCCCGCCGAAGAAAACAACCTTTTCATCTCAACTGCCGCGGCCACGCTCAAGGAATTGTAGTGAAAAACGGCTTCCCCTTGAGGGGAAGCTGTCACGGCCAAAGGATATAAACCGTGACTGATGAGGTGGAATTATTGTATTATGTATCTGTAAGCTTACACCTCATCCGTCTTGCCTTCGGCAATCCACCTTTTCCTCGCCGGAGACGGCTAACCCCTGTCATTGCAAGCAATGACACCCCCTTGGAAAGGGGATTGCCTCAAGGGGAAGGTCTTAACCCGGAGCGTCAGCGACCCACACTTGTTACTTATTACTTGTTACTTCTTCCTTCTTCCTTCTTCCTTAAAAAACTGTTGTATTCTGCCGCGGTAGTATGATAAAATAATCTTTAGTAAAAAAACGTTGTAAAACGGAGCGTAAGCAACCCGAACTTGTCACTTATTACTTATCACTTGTTACTTGTTTTACGGAGGTAATTATGAAAAACGCAAAAAGAAGCATATCCCTTCTTCTCTCCCTTCTGCTTCTGCTCGGCGCGGTAGCCGTCGGCGGTATGACCGCGTCTGCGGAAGCGACACCGACCTGGGATAGTTCTACAGGTACTCTTACTATCGAGGGCTCCGGCAGCGTTACCGGTGATATAGTTGAAACTGCTGTGTCGGACAAATCCCAGATTGAAAAAGTTGTTCTAGAAGACGGCATCACTTCAATTGATGATGGTGTATTCGAAAATTGTTTCGCTCTTGAAACAGTTTCTCTGCCGGATTCGCTTACGTCAATAGGTAACTTCGCCTTTAATGCTTGTTCCATTCTGTCAAAAATAAGTATCCCTTTCGGTGTTACAAGCATAGGGTCATATTCATTCAGCGGTTGCTCTTCTCTGTCTGATGTTATACTGCCTCCGAGTATTATATCAATAGGGCAAGACAGTTTCAGCGGATGCAGCTCTCTTAATGCAGTTTTCGCATGCGCCTCGCTTAATCTGAGCAGTGCGGGGATTCGGTCTGAAGCTGATATCTGGAGATATGAGGTGCTGCAGGATTCGTATGAATCAGCAGACGGAAAGACACATGTTAAAATAACCGGCAGAGACAACGATAATGGCGGAGCCACCGGCCTTTACTGCGATGCTATGGGTGAAGGTTTCCATATCGATTCCGTAGATGCGCATGGCGTTGTACTGTATCATGTCAACGGCTGCCCGGAATCTTTGGTGAAAATAACGAGTTACAACGAATTAAAAGAATTTGCCGATATGGTCAACGGGCAAGGCCTGTATGCCGGCAATGCAAACCCTTCTGCCTGCGCAATACTGATGAATGATATTGAGTGCAAAAACAGCCCCGATGATGCGGATTACGCAACCGACTGGACCCCCATCGGTAATTACAGCAATAATTACATTGGCACTTTTGACGGTGACGGCAATATTATTACCGGCCTTTCAACCCCCGCAGATTATAATAGTAATTATGTCGGCCTTTTCGGCTGTGTTGGAACCAAAACAGAAGGCGGCATAACTACCAAAGGCACTGTAAAAAATGTGGGCCTTGAAGCCATAAACATAACCGGCAAAGACAAAACCGGCGGCGTGGTCGGAGAGAATAAAGGCGGCACGGTTTCACACTGTTACAGCACGGGAAGTGTAAAAGGCAGCGGCAATGATGCCGGCGGTGTGGTAGGATTGAATTATGATGGCACCGTCACAAACTGTTACAGCAACGCAACTGTAAAAGGCAGCGATGCCTATACCGGCGGCGTGGTCGGATTAAATGAAGACGGCACGGTTACAGACTGTTACAGCACCGGAGATGTGACAGGCAGCGGCAACTTTACCGGCGGCGTGGTCGGGACTAACACAGGCAACGGCACAGTCACAAACTGTTACAGCACCGGAGATGTTACAGGCAGCGGCAGCTTTACCGGCGGTGTGGTTGGAGCAAATTACGATGGCACCGTCACAAACTGTTACAGCGCCGGAAATGTATCGGGCAGCAGTTATACCGGCGGCGTGGCAGGATATAATATAGACAACGGCAGAGTCACAAACTGTTACAGCGCCGGAAATGTATCGGGCAGCAGTTATACCGGCGGCGTGGTCGGGTATAACTTAGTCGGCACAGTCACAAAATGTTACAGCGCCGGAAGTGTCACCGGCAAAGATTATACCGGCGGCGTGGCAGGGAATAATACAGGCAACGGCACAGTCACAAACTGTTACAGTGCCGGAAGTGTATCGGGTAGCAGATATACCGGCGGCGTGGTAGGAAAAAATTCAAGTGACAGCACAATCACAAACTGTTATTATGACAAATCCGTATGCGGAAATATCGGCGCGGTAAGCGGCGCAGATGATGATGCAAGCAATGCAAAAGGTCTCACCACCGCGCAGATGACGGGTGAAAACGCTTTGTCAAATATGACGGGCTTTTCCGACACTGACTGGCTCACAAAAGCAGACGGAGCCGATGTGAGCGGCAAATACTTCTTGTTCTATCCGCATCTCAAGGGCTTTGCTTATGACCTCACAGCGGCATCAGAAGAATGGCCCGCGAAGGTTGAAGTCTCAGCAACATGGAGCGGAAAAAACTCATACACATACAACGGGCAGGCGCAGATGCCGTCAGTTACGAGCGTCATTATCGGCGACAGTTCTGCTCCTGAAGGTACATCTGTTACATATTTCAAAAATGCACATTCTGACGAAAACGCATGGGAATGGAACGAGATCTCAGGTTCCCCGACAGAACCGGGAAAATATAAAATGGTAATCAGCTCCGGTGATGAAGTACTCGGAACAAAGTATTTCACAATCCTCGAAGCCGACAGTGATTATACTGTAAAATATTACAAAAATCCCGGAGATGTCTGGAGTTCGGATTCTGTCTATCCGGTTGACGCCGGCGATTACAAGGCGGTTATAACTTTCCTGAAAGCGGAAGATAACGGCGTGGAGTATATTCCCGATGAAAGCCACGCTCCCATAGAAAAAGCGTTTGTAATTGACCCCGCTTCCGTAATTCTTACCGCAAACAGCGGCACGGAAAACTACGACGGTACAGAAAAGACCGTGAGCGGCTTCACAAGCAACGTTGAGGGTCTGACATTCAACGGCGTTACCGCAAGCGGAAGCGGTACAGACGCGGGAGATTATGATGTAACCTTCTCCGGCGTAACAATAAATGAAACAAGAGATGCAACAGGCAACTATGTTGTAACCGGAACAGAAAACGGCACCCTTACAATTAACCCCGCCTCAGTAACTCTTACCGCAAACAGCGGCACGGAAAACTACGACGGCACAGAAAAGACCGTAAGCGGCTTCATAAGCAGCGTTGAAGGCCTGACATTTGACGGCGTTACCGCAAGCGGAAGCGGCACAGAGCCGGGAGTTTATGATGTAACCTTCTCCGGCGTAACAGAAAATGAAACAAGAGACACAGCCGGCAATTATGTTATCACCGGAACCGCAGACGGCACGCTGACGGTTAACCCCGTAATAAAATTCGTAAATGAAGACGGCACAGTCCTTCAGAGCGGAGCGGTTGCCCTTGGGGGAACCCCCGAATACAAGGGCGAAACTCCCGCCAAGGCGGAAACCGATGAGGCAACCTACACCTTCAAGGGCTGGAGCCCCGAAATAACTGCGGCAGAGGGCAACGCCACCTACACCGCTACTTTCACCGAAACCAAGAAGGAAAAGCCCGCCGATGATAAACCCGCCGCAAAAGCGGCAATCGCAATCAAAGGCGAGGACGCTTTAACCCTGGGCTATAAGCAGAATAAAACCTACACAGCCGAAGCCGCAGGCGTACCCGAAGGCGGCAAAGTTCAGTGGTACCTTAACGGCGAAAAGGCCGGCGAGGGCAGAACCTTTAAGGTTGAAAACCCCGAGGATGATTACACCGTACAGTCAAAGATAGTGGATGCGAGCGGCAACACCGTTGCCGAGAGCGAAACCGTAAAGGTTGCCGTAAAGCATGGCTTTTTTGATAAACTCAAGGCCTGGCTCACAGACTTACTCCTCGGCGTCTTCGCCCCCCTCTTCTCAAAATTTGAAAGCGTATGCTGAAAAAAAGAGCCTGCACCGCAGGCTCTTTTTTATTTTATATACTATTTTTATTTCATTTTATTACATTCAGCAAAAGTTACGATCTTCTGATAAGTGAGCCGAAAATGCCTGAGAAGGATTGAATCAGCAGGCCGAACCCGGCAACAATCAGCTGGAACGCTCCTACGGTTTCGCCGTTGATTGTAATGGGAACCAGCGCCTGGGATTCCGTAAGGTTGCGCCATATGAAATATACATCGCTGCCATCGCGGAAGAATGTGTCATCCCTCAGAATATCAAGTTCACTTACCTCTTTGAAGCCGGCGGTTTTCATGCTGTTTGCAAAAGCGGCGGCCATTTTTTCATCTTTAAGGGTAATGCGGCTTACCATCTGCAGCTCTGTGGCGGGCTTGCTTTTATTAAGCTGGCCTACTCTGTAGCCGTCGCACCACCAGTATTTGCCGTATTCGCGGGTGAATTCACGGCGTATTGAGCCGTCCGGCATTTTGTGGTAAAGGGTCATTTCCATATTCAGCCAGTCTTCCTTCGGGGCGCATCTGTATGCGGAAAGAAGAGTATCGCCGAAGCCCACGGAGTATTTTGTATAAACTCCGATTTCACCGCCCATCTGGAATAAGCCGTACTGACCTTTCCAGAATTCTATGAGCCAGTCTTTGTTACCGTAGGTGAAAACCATACGGGTAAAATCATATTGATAGCCGATAAGTTGGGAGGCGGTATCATAAAGCCGTATAAAGCCGAAGGGCTTCTGCCAGGCGCTGTTGTTATCGGAATAGAAATAATCGCCGGTGCTGTTGTAGCTGTAGCCGATGCCCAGCAGGAAACGGAAAAATGCGTTTCTTGCGGTTACGCAGACCACGCAGGAGGCGGAAACAGCTGTTTCGCCGTCCATGGCGGTTACGGTAATTGTTGTTTTGCCGGTAGCTTTGCCGGTTACAGTTCCGCGCTCGTCAACCGTTGCAATTCCAGGGTTTTCGGATGACCATGTAATGCCGGAGGGAGTTGATTCAAAGTTTTTCGGTTCTGCCTTAAGCTGAATTTTGGCGCCTACCGATACGGAAACCTGCTGTGCGTGCAGGTCCAGCTCAGGCGGCAGCTTTTCATCGCCTTCCTCATCTTCATCCTGCTCTTCGTCATCTGCGTCTTCATCTTGTTCCCCGGGGTTTTCCTGCTCATCGGGGTCATCGTTTGTCTCGCTTACGGGTGCCGCAACGCCGCTGTCAGGGCTGTTTGTTTCGCTGTCAGCCGAAGCGCTTACAGCCAATGAAAAAATCATTACTGCGCAAAGGAGCAGAGCAATCATTTGCCGAAATAATTTCATCTGGATCCATCCTTGTTGCAATTTTTACAGATTTGATTCTAACATATATCCGGAAAAATATCAATTAAAATATATTGTATCCGTTTTTCATACGCCGCAAAATGATTTTTGTGGAAATAATTTAACCCGTATGATATAATTATTTTAATACAGGCAAACATTATTCCCCGTGCCCGATTTTAAAAAAAGGTCTGATTATATGAACAATATTATTGATGAAAAATATAACACCGAAGCCCGTGAACGCTGGGGAAATACCGAAGCTTATAAAGAATTTTCGGCAAAGGCGGCAGGCCTTTCAGAGGAAAAATCTACGGAAATAACCGAAGGGCTTGATAAAATTCTCGGCGAATTTGCCCGGTGCAGGCAGAATAAAAACGCCCCGGATTCTTCCGGAGCGCAGGAGCTTGTTTCAAAACTTCAGGCATATATTACTGCAAACTTTTATAACTGCACCGATGAAATCCTCGCCGGCCTCGGCCGGATGTATGCTGCCGATGAGCGGTTCAGAAACAATATAGATAAACACGGCGAAGGAACGGCGGAGTTTATAAGCGAAGCGATAAAAATTAAGACAAAATAGTTTTTATATATTTATCAGCACCAACCCGCCGCCGCACAGAACAATACCGGCAATCTGCCTTACCGTGATTTTTTCTTTGTAAAAAATCATTGCCACAAAAATCAGCGCAACCGCAAGGGTGATATTCGCGGTAACCGAGGCGGTATTCATCGCCCAGCCGTTGCGGTAGGCGAGTATATACCCAAGCTCCAGGCCAACAATAACAATGCCCAGCACAAAGGTTGCCCAGTTGGTTTTGCCGAACTCCGTGAGAATGTTTTTGCCCCTTGAAGTAATTAAAAAGGTTGCAAATGAAACCGCCGCCGCCACAAGGTAGGTGACAGTAAGCACAGCAAAAGCGTTGGCTTCACCCGGCGCCGATTTTGTGCAGATGTTGTAAAAAATGTTGGAAACCACAATTATAACTATAGGATAGAGCATTGACCACATAATAAAAACCTCCCATAAAAAAATCCGCACACAAACAGCCTTTGTGCACGGAAGGTACTCAACCGATATATTATATATTTATTATACCACAAATCCTTAAAATAATCAAGGTGTTAATATAATCCGAACCTACGGAGGTAAAAATGAAAAAGAAAATACCACTGCTGCTTTCGGTTATTCCTTTGCTTTCGGTTTGTTTTATGCCTGCAAACGCAGAGGATATCACAGCCAATCACAACGACAGCCTTTTAAGGCTGTTTACCGATAATCCGGAGTTTTGCCTTTACTGCGGTGAGCTTCACACCGGTACAGGCGGTTCATTTGTGCGGTTTTTCCATGATATCGCCTATTTTTTCTGCGGAATTGCCGGCACTTATCCCGACAGCGGCCGTATGTGGTTTTCATACGATACAATTGACGCAGGCGCCGATAAGCCGTTTTATTTCATCCACGCCGGGGATAACCACGCAGGCTTTATTGATGAGCGCGATTACGGCGACAAAAGGCTTGTTGAAACGGCAAAGAACCGCGAGCACGATTGGCCCGCAGCGCTCAGGGTGCTGGATGACCTTTCTTTTAAGGCAAAAGAGCTGAACGCCCTCATAGTTCACACCGGCGACCTGATTGACTTTGTTTCCTGCAAAAACCTTGATATCGCCAAAGATTTCACTGCAAATAACGATGTTTTTGCCTGCGCAGGCAATCACGAATATCATGTATATATCTGGGATGACGGTGATGACATTGCCCGCAGAAAGAGCGTTGAGGATAAGGTTCAGGCGTCGTTTACAAACAACATACGCTTTTCCGTGCGCAAAGAGCACGGCGTCAAGTTCATTGTCATAGATAATTCTTTCCATAATATTGAGAAATGGCAGCTGGATAAATTCAAAGAAGAGATATCGGACGGTATGCCGGTGATTTTAGCCCTGCATGTTCCGGTTTATGCGCCGGATATATTTGAGTTTCAGATGAAAAAGCTGGACTATCCCCACCCTGCGTGGCTTATGGCAGTTCCCGAAGAAGTAATGCGCGAATATAATTACGAAGATACCTGGATTGAAGAACAAAAGGCAAATGATGCCACAAACGAATTTTATGATCTGATTGTAAGCACGCCGAATATTAAGGCAATTGTTGTGGGGCACGATCACGCTCATTTTGTATCACAGGTTACCCACACATTAAAGCAATATATGGTTGCCACAGATGAGGGGCAGATTTTTGCCGTAAAATAACCGGCCGGCTGAAGAATACAGCTTCCGGCATTCACAATAACTGAAAAATCAAAGGAGAACAGGCTGATGAGCATTATTTCGGATGCAGTTTCAAAAACAGGCGAGGCAATAAAAAAATTACCCGGAAAGATAAATGATTTCAAAAACAACCAGGGCGCAACCATACATTCCGTTAAAAAGCTGGATAACAATATTTATCTACTGGATTACCGCAATGATTACCATTTGCCCGAGCTTATGGAAAAGGGAGTATCCTCAATCGGTGAGCTTATGGCGTTTGCCGCCGATGCCCTTACCTTCGGCCTGCGGGTATTCAAGCCCGGCACGGATGAAGGGGCGGGCTGCACAACATTTGAGGCCTTCACACCCGAAGGGGGCCATCTGCTTGCAAGGAACTTTGATTTCAGAATCGCTCCCTGCTTTGTTGTGTGGACTCATCCCGATAACGCATACGCTTCAATTTCGGTTGTTGATAATAATTTTATGGCTTACGGTACATCCCTGCGCTTTAACCGTTTCAATTCATACAGAACTCTTCTTGCGCCCTACTGCTGTGTGGATGGTATGAATGAAAAAGGGCTTGCCATTGCCGTTCTCCAGCTGAGGGCAAAGGCCACAAATCAGACCGCCCCGGGCAAAAAGGATATAACAACCACCGCTATGATACGCGCCGTGCTTGACACCTGCGCAAATGTTGACGAAGCTGTTGAGCTTATTAAAAAATACAATATGCACGATTCTCTCTGGACAAATTATCATTACCAGATTATTGATGCACAGGGCAGAAGCGTGGTTGTGGAATATATTGACAGCGTTCTGCATGTTTATGAGCGCGGCAGCTCCGCCTGCCCCGTTACCGGCTCCGTTTATGAAGATGACGGCCTTAAGCAGCAGTACGCCGCCAATTTCAGCCTTACTAAAGACATCGGCTCATATAAAATTGAGCAGCACGGCGAGGATCGCATTGAATCGGTCAAGAGCGTGCTCAGAGCCAAAAACGGCACCCTCACCCAGAGAGAGGCTATGGACCTTCTCTCTTATGTTAAGCTTGATTATAAGCACGATAAATACCCCTGGAGCATTATTGCCCTGTGGAGCGCTGTTTACAACACCGGCGAAGGCACATTGAAAATTGCCGCCAACGCAGATTACAAAAAAATATATACCTTCAATATTAACGAGCCCTGCAAAGTAATTGACAGGGAATCAATTGAGTATTCCGCCTACCCTGATACGAAGTGGTCCCATTGAAAGAGGAAGATATTAAGGATGGCAATTCCCGAATAGATTGGAAGAAAATATTATGACGCATCACAGACAAAAACCGCCTCTGTCGCAGACCGAATTAATGGTCTCGGCAGGGGCGATTTTTTGTTTTTTACGGAATTTTACAAAAAATATCCGTTTGAACGCTTTTTTATAAAAACCATTACTTAATAAACCGTTGAAATTACTGACGAAAACACTAAATCAAATATCCGTAAAAATATCCGTTCATCTGCATAAAAATGGTATTTTTTAACGATTTTCAGTCGTTTTCAGAAAAATAAAAATCCCTTATAAATCTCGGAAAGCCTTGATATATAAGGGATTTGATGCGTTGCACCGTATATTTTGATAGAAAATATCGAAGGGGGTTGCATTTTGCCACAAGCCCTTTATTTACAAAGCTTTTCAATGAGCGGTTGAAGAATCTCTCGTCAAAAAACTACATATTTTGGGACTGTGACTGTGTTAGAATTAGAATAGGGCAGTCCTATTATTTATATTGTAATCAACGCGTGTGCATGATATAATAATTATATTATGGGAGAATGTTGCCTTTGTTTGTAACAATTGATTATTGGGGGTCATCGTGGTGAATCCTGCAACAAATAAAAAAGAACTATCCGAAATGGATATTCGCACAAAGTATATAACACCTGCAATTGTAAATGCGGGTTGGGATTCCTTTGCTCAAATGAGGGAAGAGTATCCTATTACCAAAGGCCGCATTATTGCAAGGGGCAAAACCTGTAAAAGAGAAATGCCGCTTAAAGCAGATTATGTTCTATTTTATAAACCCAATAAACCTATTGCAATTATAGAGGCAAAAGACAACAACCATACTATCGGTGATGGTATGCAACAGGCATTGAACTATGCAAAGATGATGGATGTTCCGTTTGTTTTTTCCTCCAACGGCGACGGCTTTCTTTTTCATAACAAATATATTACCGAAGGCGATGTTGAGGTGACACTGTCTCTGGATGAGTTCCCCTCACCTGAAACCCTTTGGCAAATGTATCACGAGCAAGCACATATCAACCCCGCTCAGGATACTATTATTGATGAACCTTATTACTCCGATAATCCGGATAAGCAGCCGCGTTATTATCAGATGAACGCCATAAACAAAACCGTTGAGGCTATTGCAAATGGAGAGAACCGTGTTCTGCTTGTCATGGCGACCGGCACAGGCAAAACATATACTGCATTTCAGATTATCTGGCGTTTATGGAAAGCCGGAATTAAAAAACGCATTTTATTCCTTGCCGACCGAACTGCTTTGATTTCTCAGACCTTCACTAATGATTTTGCTCCTTTTAAGGATAAAATGACCTGGGTAACAAAGCAAAATTTCGATACTGCCCACGAAATCTATCTGGCGCTTTATCAGGGCCTTACAGGTGAAGATGAAGATGCTAACAGTTTGTTTGAGCAGTTCAGCCCCGGATTCTTTGATTTGATTGTTGTAGATGAGTGCCATCGAGGCAGCGCAAAAGCTGATAGTCAATGGCGCGAGGTGCTGGAGTATTTTACTTCAGCAACACAGATTGGTTTGACCGCTACACCCAAAGAAACAAACGCCGTTTCAAATATTGATTATTTCGGCGAACCGATTTATACCTATTCTCTTAAGCAAGGTATTGATGACGGCTTCCTTGCGCCTTATCGTGTAATCCGAGTGTTCTTTGACCGTGATGTTGAAGGCTTTGTTCCTTATGAAGGTCAGCTTGATGACAACGGTGAGGTTATAGACAACCGCGTTTATAACACAACCGATTTTGATAAAAATCTTATTCTAGAAAAGCGCACCAAGTTAGTAGCAAAAACCGTATCCGATTACCTTAAAAAGCATGATTGCAGAATGGATAAAACCATATTCTTCTGTGTGGATCAGGAGCATGCTGACCGTATGCGCCGTGCTCTGATTAATGAAAATGCCGATATGTGTGCTTTGGATGACAGATATGTAATGCGTATAACTGCAAATGACGAGGAGGGTGTTAAGCAACTCGACAATTTCAGAAATGTTGAAAGTCAATACCCTGTTCTTGTTACAACATCAAAACTGCTTTCAACAGGAGTCGATGTTCAAACGGTTAAATATATTGTTTTGGATTCAAACATTCGCTCAATGACGGAGTTTAAACAAATCATCGGCCGCGGCACTCGCGTGAGGGAAGATCTCGGGAAACTTTATTTCACAATATTTGATTTTCGAGATGTTACCCGTCTTTTCCACGATCCTGATTTTGACGGCCCGATTGAGAAACAGGAGGGCTTCGATCCTAAAAAACCTGATACAGAACCGGATAAGCCGCCCAAAGTGACACCTCCCGACAGAGAAAAGAAACAGAAATTTGTTCTTGGCGGCACACCAGTTACCGTTTCTCAACAGCATGTTCAGTATCTTGATAAAAGTGGCAATTTGATTACAGAGAGCTTGATTGACTATACAAAGCGCAATGTTCTTAATCAATATGCGTCGCTTTATGATTTCCTTTCCGCATGGAATGATGCTGACAGAAAGCAAGCGGTAATAGAAGAATTGGAAAAGCGAGGTGTTTTCTTTGATGATCTCTGTGACGAAATCGGAAAAGATCTTGATCCCTTTGATTTGATTCTGCACATAGTATTTGATCAACCGCCGCATACACGAAAAGAGCGCGCAGAACATGTTCGCAAAAGGAATTACTTCACTAAATACGGCGAAAAAGCCGCCGAGATTCTTGACGCGCTTTTGACAAAATATGCTGACAGCGGTCTTGATGACCTTGAGAATGTTGATGTTTTGAAGGTTGACCCCATCAAACAATATGGCACGCAAGTTTATATTATCAACTCTATTTTCGGCGGTATTGAAAAATACCGTGAAGCTATAAAAGAACTTGAAACAGCAATTTACGCTGCATAAGGAGATACTGTTATGGCAATGTCTGCATTGATAAAATCACTCGAAGATATTATGCGCAAAGATGCCGGCCTTAACGGCGATGCGCAATATATTGAACAGATAACCTGGCTTCTGTTTCTCAAAGCCTTTGATGCAAAGGAAATGGAGTGGGAGTTCCGTCCGGATTACCACGCTGTAATTCCGGAAGGATTCCGCTGGCGCGATTGGGCGGCTGACAAAGAAGGCATCACGGGCGATGAACTGATTGCGTTTGTAGATAAGCTGTTTTCAAAACTTAAAAAGCTCGATGCTTCCGATGGCGACATGCGTAAATATGTTGTCCGCAATGTGTTTGAAGATATTAACAACTATATGAAATCGGGCGTTTATCTGCGTCAGCTTATCAACAGAATCAATGAAAAAGTTGATTTTATTGATGCAACACAGAAGCATACTTTTAACGATTTGTATGAAGGCATGCTCAAAGACCTGCAAAGCGCCGGCCGGGCAGGCGAGTTTTATACACCCAGACCTGTAACCAATTTTATAGTTGAAAAAGTCGATCCGAAACTCGGCGAGACAGTTCTTGATCCCGCGTGTGGAACAGGCGGCTTTTTAACAAGCACTATTGCTCATCTCGGCAGCGTAACAAACACTGAAGAATTGGAAAAACTGCAAACAACTATAAACGGCTGGGAGAAAAAGCCTCTGCCGTATCTGCTTGCAATGACAAACCTTATTCTTCACGATATTGAAGTTCCCCGCATCCGTCATCAGAATTCCCTCGGTAGACCGCTCTCTGATTATGCAGCAAAAGATCGCGTAGATGTAATTGTTGCAAATCCACCGTTTGGCGGTGCAGAAGATGCAACCATAAAACAGAATTTCCCTAACGATGTTCAGACAAGCGAAACCGCCGATTTATTTATGGCGCTTATTATGCATTTACTCAAAGACCATGGGCGAGCAGGTGTTGTTTTGCCTGACGGATTTATGTTCGGCGATGGAGTAAAAGCGACTTTAAAAGAAAAACTGCTGAAAGAATACGGGTTACATACCGTTATTCGTTTACCGCAGGTGTTTAAGCCGTATGCAAGTGTGAATACAAACCTTATTTTCTTCCAAAAAGGCGTTACCAGCCGCGGCGTATGGTTTTACCGTCTCGACTATCCTGAAGGCGTTAAGAGCTTTACAAAAACCAAACCGATGGAGGATAAACACTTTAACCCTGTTCGTGAATGGTGGCAGGATAAGCGGCCCGTTACGGTTGATGGGTTTGATAAGGCACGCTTTTATACCGTTGAAGAACTGCGTGACCTGAACTATGATTTTGATAAGTGCTGCCCTTTCCCTCGTGTTGAAGAAGAAATCCTTGAACCCAATGAACTGATATCAAAATATGAAAAGGAAAGAGCAGAACTTAATACTGAAATTGACCGCATTTTAGCGGAGATAACGGCAAAACTGGAGGGTAATATATGACCGCACAGGAATTAAAAAACGCTATCCTTCAGCTTGCAGTACAAGGCAAACTGGTACCGCAGGATCCAAATGATGAACCAGCATCGGAATTGCTGAAACGGATTAAAGCAAAGAAAGAACATCTGATAAATGATGGCAAGATCAAAAAAGACAAACCTCTTTCTCCAATTACAGAAGATGAAACACCTTTTGAAATACCAGACAGTTGGGAATGGGTTAGAATTTCAGAGATATCTTCAATATCTTCAGGGGGAACGCCTTCCAGAACAAACTCATCATATTGGAACGGTAGTATTCCATTGGTAAAAATCGGCGATATTTCATCTAAATATGTTACAAGCGCAGAAGAAAGCATCACTGACGCTGGGCTAAATGCTTCTTCGGCCAAGGTCTTTTCTAAAGGTACATTGCTTTATACGATTTTTGCTACTATTGGGACAGTTGGAATACTCAACATAGATGCGGCCACTAATCAGGCTGTTGCAGGAATTACATTCTTTGGTGATTATAATATTGATTATCTGTACTATATCCTTGTTGGTCTGAAGGACATTTTCGTTGCAAAAGGCAAGGGAATGGCACAGATGAATATAAATCAAACGATTCTCAAAAGCACGCCTATTCCTGTGCCGCCATTAAACGAACAAAAGCGTATAGTGGCAAAAATAGAAGAGCTGTTGCCTCTGGTGGAAGCGTATGGAAAAGCGGAAGAAAAGTTAGACCAACTGAACACGGAATTCCCGGACAAACTCCGCAAATCCATTCTGCAGCAGGCGATTCAGGGAAAACTCACAGAACGCAACCCTTCCGACGAGCCGGCATCAGAACTGTTGAAACGTATCCGTGCCGAAAAAGAACAACTTATTAAAGAAGGCAAAATAAAAAAAGAAAAGCCCCTTTCGCCGATAACGCAAGAGGAAATCCCGTTTGAAATACCAGAATGCTGGGCGTGGGTAAGGTTTGCAAATGTTATCAATTTTATGTCAACTGGTCCGTTTGGAAGCATGCTGCATAAATCAGATTACATCAGCGATGGTGTTCCGCTTGTTAATCCTGCTAATATCGTTGACGAACATATAAATCCATCAAAAAAAATGATGGTATCAAATGAAACTGCTAAACGGCTTTCATCTTACCGTTTGGAAAAAGGCGTAATTGTTATGGGTAGACGTGGAGAGATGGGTCGTTGTGCTGTTATCACAGACATCGAGGACGGATGGCTTTGCGGTACAGGTTCTTTCTTTATGAAACCAAGTTCATTGATGTGTTGCAACTATTTAATAAAGCTTTTTTCGTCGACATATGCAAAGAAATATCTTGGCGGAGAATCAGTAGGAGCTACCATGAATAACTTAAATCATGCCATTTTAAGCAAAATGCTCGTTCCAATTCCTCCGCTTGCTGAACAGCAGCGTATCGTTGACCGCGTAAACGAACTCCTCGCCCTTTGCGATGAACTGAAATGAGAAAATTATGGAAATAAAATCAAAGTATTTACGAGAATTTATTAAAGAGATAACATACAAGAATCGAAATCCTAAGGATATCAAGGCATTGTCATTGTTGGAAGACATATCAACAAATCCTGAACGAATTATTTGTCCTGGAGAAAAACTATTTCGATGCAGAATAATTAAAAAGGGTGCTTCTATTAATCAAAAGGAAAACTTTTATGGATTTGATGATAAAGATAGTTTTGTTCCGCCTCCGGAGAACACACACGATTTGCGTGCGAATTATCGCTACATTCCATATCTGTATTGTACAAACGACCCTTACATTGCTTTAGTTGAAGTACGTCCGAGATTAGGGGCTAATGTAAGCATCGCAACAATTGAAGCAAAAGAAAAACTTACACTGCTCGACTTCACTAACGGAAAAAAGCCGCCGAAGATGACAGATGCCAAAGCAAATCTGTTTTCCGACTTATCCAGTATGTTTTCAAAACCAGTTACGGATGATGACGATATTACCGATTACATCCCAACCCAATTTATTGCTGAATATGCAAAAAGATTAGGCTATGATGGTATTGTTTTTCGGAGTTCACTTGTTCCTGATATCAACGAGAATCAAATGGAGCGTTTTAACATAGTGGTATTTAATTATCAAAAATGTGAACCCATTAAATCAAATGTTATTGAAATAACCAACCAATTCTACGATTGCCATCAAATAGATGAGGATTCAAAAAGGATCAATATTAAGTCATTTTTAGAAGAGGAACTTAGCAGGATCATCGGTGGCTGAGTAATTATATAGTTGAAAGATGCATTCAAATGAGTAATCATTTTGTTTTTACAGATGAAGTGGGTGTGCGCCAGCACCGTCGCAGCGAAACGCATATCCGAAGCCATCCATTTTACATACGCTCAAATGTTGTAATTAAGATAGATTATTATCGTTAGTATCAGATAGACACGCAACACATCGTTGACAGTGTCAAAGAACTCCTCGCCCTGTGCGATGAACTGAAATGAAGGTGAATAAGTGTTTAATAAAAAAATCAAATGTACAAATGGTTGTGAACTTCCGCCTCTAAAAAAGGCACTTAAAGAAAACAGCGACCATACATATTGCTTTGCTTATCCGGATTATCCTTACTGTCCGCAATGTGGAAGTTTAATGCCAAACACGGTGAAAAAACTACAAGGTTTTTTTGAAATTTATAATATCCACCCCGCACTTGAACCTGCAAAAAACTTGATTTTTAAATCTGAATTTGAATCTGCAGTTCGAGAAGCATCAATTACATTAGAGAATGCTTTGCGTGAAAAATCAAAACTTGATTTGCACGGATGTGATCTTGCGACAAAAGCACTATCATTTGAAGCGGACAAAAAGACGGGAACAATAACAAGGCAACCATTAATTGCTATCAACAAATTGGAAAGCGAATCGGATAGAAACGAGCAAGACGGCATTCGGCATATGTTAATGGGATTTTTTCAAGGACCTCGGAATCTGTATTTACATAATCATATAGGTTCGGGCGTTAGTAACTCTATTTCTGTAATTATTGAGGTGTCTTTCTTTTTGCATTTACTTGATGGTCACAGTATAACAAAAAATGGGTGCTGGATTAAGTCAACAAAAAGCACAAAAGAAATATATGACAATATGCCGCGTCAAATAGATAAATGGAGATTTAAAAAAGCAGTAAAGAAATATTCCAAAAGCAGGAATCAACTTAACGAAAGTAAAAATAATGAGCAAGAACAACCTTGTTACTCACTGTGTTTGTAATAAAGGATAAAAGAAAAGAAACCCTAATCTATCAAAATTAGAGTTTCTATGTGGTCGGAGTGCAGAGGTTCGAACTCTGGGCCTCGTGGTCCCAAAGAGTCCGATTTTTTGGACACTAAAAGAAAGCAAAAGACAAATGCGGACATCTTAATCCTTTTGTTCTCAAGGGGAATCGGCGTTTTGGTTAGAAAACTGATTTTTTGCACTTGATTGCTGAAAAATCGCGTTTTTTGATGATTGTTAGATAATTTTCTGCTATAATGCAAATAATTGCAGGAAAATTTGGTCAATGACCAAGCGGCTTAAACAGGGTTCAAGGTTCGAATAATATTATAGGAGTGAACCTATGTTTAACGATTCAAACTGGAAGGAAATTCTCAAAGACCGCAAGGACCCTCTTTCAATCAGCGACCTGACTGATATCCTTGGTCTGACTCCCAAAATGGTGCGCAAATATCTCAAGCGCGCCGGCATCGACTACAAGGTTTTGTCACGGAAGTTTTATGTGACAAAGGCGACCTGGTTAAGGCATGTGAGGTCGGTTTTCAAGAAGGTCGGCTATGCATCGCCAAACGATATGGCAAGGGTGATGACAAAGTTGAACCACATGTGGGAAGCCGGCATCAATCCTCCTCCGCCCGAACCCAATGACGAAGAGAAGGAGATTCTGAACAGAAAGCTTAACGAGAGCAGAAAAATCGGCTACAGAGAAGGATATGCCCGTGGCAGGAAAGAAAAGACCTCAGAGGCTGTGACCGAACTCAGCGAGGACGGCTTTACAAACAAGAAGATTGCCAATCTGCTGAACATTTCGGAAACAGAGGTCAGAAACTGTCTTGACCCCGAAACGGGAGTAATTCTGCAGATGCCTCAGATTGGCTGATTAATCCCCTAGCATAAGAAGGCAGCGGTTCTCATCATCATGAGGGCCGCTGCTGAAACAATTATCTGCAGTAACAGGTTTTTTTGCAGAAAAACGGGTTTTTAGATATTTAACGTTACAAAAATCTAAAATTCTTTAAAAATTGACACGTTAACTTGCGCTTTTGGGTTAATTATGTTATTATTTAGTCAAAACAAAAGAGGTGATTTGTTATGGAACTTTATATCAGAGAAAAATACCTCAAAAAAATCCGAGGATTTTATCACGATGCCGATATAATCAAGGTTATTACCGGTGTGCGCAGGTGCGGCAAATCCAGTCTTATGGAAATGATTGCCGATGAAATCAGCAAAGAATCAAGGCACGGTGCTTGTATTGTATATCTCAATCTTGATGAAAGAAAGTACAATAAAATCAAAACAGCGGATCAACTGGAAAAGCTGATAGAAGAAAAAATCAGCAAAGAAGCGTTCAATTATCTATTTATAGATGAGGTCCAGAATGTTGACGGTTTTGAAGAAGTTATAAACGGCTTTCGTGAAGACAAAAACTGTTCAATATTTATTACCGGCTCCAATTCTTATCTGCTGAGCGGGGAACTGGCAACAAAACTGACGGGACGCTATATTGAGTTTGAAATGTATCCCCTCACATTTGAAGAGTATGAGGAAATGAAGCTGTTCTACGGAAAAAAGGTAAACGCAAACCCCGCTGAAGAACTTCAGAGTTTTATTCTTGAGGGAGGATTTCCCAGAGCGGTTCTGATAGATTCCATAGCCGACAAAAGAAGTTATACGGAAAGTGTTGTCAAAGAAATCTTTGAAAAGGATATAAGAAAAAGGGTTAAAATCAGAAATAAAGAATCGTTTGAAACAATCCGTCAATATTTGATAAATAATTTCGGATCCTCAACAAGTATAAACAACCTTTATAACGATCTCAGAAACAGTGGACAGAATATCAGCAGACAAACTCTTTCAAGATATATAAAGGCCCTTGTTGACGCAAAGGTGCTGTATGAATGTAATCGCTTTGATATGAAATCAAGAAAATCAATTTCCGGAGAAAAGAAATACTATATTTCTGATTTGAGTTTCTTTTTTGCACTCAATACAGATAACCGTATAAATTTCGGCCCGGTTCTTGAAAACATTGTTTATTTTTACGCACGCAGTCTCGGCAATTCAATAAGCATCGGCAGAATCGGAAAGCTTGAGTGTGATTTTATTTTGCGAAACTCTTCTATGGACTATTCGTATATTCAGGTTGCTTACACTATAGCGCTCAGTCCGGAAACCGAAGACAGAGAATATCGGCCTTTGGAACAAATCGAAGATAATTACCCGAAATATGTAATGACAACAGATTATTTGCTGCAGAAACGAAATGGAATCAAACACGTGAATCTTATGAATTTTATGACAAGCAAACAGGAGTTTTAAAGTTTATAGTTTTAAAAGGCAGCGGTTCTCATTTGAGAGCCGCTGCGATTTATTTATTATTTTCAATAGTGGCTGTTTTGGGCATAATTTCATCGATACCGTATCGGGGTTTTTGCACCGCTTTCCACTCAGTTTTGTTTCAGCCGATGTTTGCTCATCCGAAATAATTCCATCGGATGAAAGTACAATTTCGGATTGAAAAGCTCATTGACTTGTCAATGATGTGTAGTGGGTATCAGGGGATATCCCCTGACAAGTGAGTCTTTGTTCCCACAAAGGCCTTGCTTGCTGAGAAATAAAACAGCATTTAATTTTGCAAAAACAAAACGAGGGAGTTTTTTGGGGCTTTAATTATGTTTTAGGGATAATCGAAGCATGTACTCTTTTGAAATTAAGCAATTAATTGTTTCTCAATATAATATACCCTTACGGTTTGCATTTTGAACTGTAATGGTATATTGTTAATAAACTTCTACCCACTGATTATTGAGATACTTATATTCCTTGTTGCCGCAATGTAATATAGCAGAGTTATTATTAATAATCTCTATTCTGTGCGCTTCTGATGAACTCCCATCATAATATATATCTTTGAGATTAGCACAGTCCGTAATCGATAGAGATACTATTGTTGTGTCTAGAATAGCTACTGTTTTTGTAAAGTGAGATATTGTCAGTTCCTCTAAAGCTGACATACCGCTTATTGCATTGTAAACAATTTTTTCGACAGAGGAGGGGATAACCAGTTTCTTAATAGAATTACATCCGTAAAAAGCCTGTGAGTATATTCTTTTTACAGATGGAGGAATTGATATTTCTGTTATTTTTTCACAGCCCAAGAAACCTTCGTTGTTTATTTCCGTACATCTATCATATATATCTACTTTTCCTTCTTTGCCAGCAGGGCAGACATACAGCCACATTGTTTCACTGTCATAAACAATTCCGTCATAGCTGAAATAATCTTTGTTGCCTCTTGAAACAACAATATTGGCAACTCTTTTACAATTTTCAAAACTGCGCGGATTAATAAACGAAATATACTCTGGAATTGTGACTGTCCCGATTGCTTTTCTGTCAACCCACTGCAAATTACGACCTTCACTCACAAGCATAATCCCATCTATCATTGTAAGGTGCTTGTTGTTATCTGAAACGGTTATTGTAAGGTTTTTACAGTCATACAGGGAGGTTTCGGTAAAAGCTAGATTATCCGAAATATATAACTCTTCAACTGTATCACATACATATTCGAACGCTCCGGTTTTAATCCCTCTTACCGGAATTCCGTTATAATCGGAAGGAATTGTTATTCTTTTTGTTCCTCTTGGACCGATATATTTCTTTAATGAAATATAGTCTTCTGAATCGTCTTCACCCGACTTGTAATTATGATATAAAGTATAACACCAGTTATCATCCGTTTTATCAGTTTCTAGTCGAAAATCGGTTTCAAAAGAATAGTATTGATATAAATCACTGCTTTCAAAATCTTCCGGTGATAAGTATTCAATGTATTCGTTGACTTTCTCTGCAGCCCAAGTTCTGGCGTCAACTTCAACCAATTGATTATAATATGAATCAAACCCATAAAAGGAATCTGGTGAAACATAGTGCTCCAGGTTTTCTTTGAAGCCTTGTAAATTATATATATCTTTTCTGCTACTTGTAATAAAGTATTGCTGGCAGTGTCTATATTCATGGAGAACATCATTCAAGACATCCGTAACATTACCATTAGTTATTACTTTTTCATCAATATAAATAAAATTAAACTCATAAAAGTATTGAGCGCTTGTGTAGGTATCTTGGCTGGGCGACGGATTCAAATCTCTAATCGCAATATCAGCTGTATACATTTCAGCCAGCTTTGCTTCATGATCTACTATTGCTTGTAAGACTCCAACTTTTTCTTCGTCATTTAGTTTTTTCCATTTTTGAGAACTCAGGTTTGAACAAGCGCTAGTGTATCTTTCCTGCTCATCTTGAAGTGCCGATTTTTTTCTGAAATAAGGATAAGTAACATCAATACATATGCTCAACAATATTGAAAGAACCGTCAGAAGCAGAACAGAAATATATAGGATTTTTTTTGTTGTTCTGATTAAACGATTATAGTAATATGCGCGCCTTTTTCCGTTATTTATTCTTTTGATTTTTGTAATATTAAAGAAAAAATATATGATAAAAGCACATATTATTGCACCTGCAATAATAAATGTGCTTGGATGCAAAACAGCTTCATATCCGATAATAATCAAAAAAGGCATGAGAAAAAACTTGTTTATTATTGCCGTACTGATTTGAGGCTTTTTATGTAAATCGAAGAGCGAATATGCTATAAGTAAGAAACAGATAATAAATGTTCCTATTTCAATAAGGACTTTGGATTTTTCAGTGTTATCATAAAACGCCCAATCACTGCTTATATGAAAAAACCATATTAATTCTAATATGGTAAGCACATAAGCAATACACAACAAAACCAGTTTTGCTGACTTAGTGAAAACAGGATTCAAAAATAAAAGGCCGTTGCTTTTTTTGGCGGTATATTCACCAAAATGCTTTTCAACCTTGAAATGCTGAATATAATGATTGCTTTCATTTATTGTATGGTAGATTGTTTCAGCAATCTCCAGTGTGTCGTGCTCATTGTTTTTTTCGACAAACAAACCGGAAGATGGAGACCATTTTATTCTTAGAACTCTGAAATCATCGTTTCCAAAATTCGCGAGGGCATAGTTTACCCTTTGGTATCTGAATGTAAAGTGAATACCTATTGACTTTTGTCTGCCGTAATAATCAATATTTGTTTTATCAGTTTCCATATTCTCTGATTGTTATTATTTGTTAATCAAAATCAGTATCAGATTCAATTTGTTGCGGCGAATACCACCTGTACCAAAGAATAGCATATAAAAATCTTTCAGTTTTCCATATGCGATGGCATAAGCCGAGCGTGTACTTTTTTGGTGGATAAACAATATCAATATGCTCATTTAAAGCCCTCCTAATTACTGAGATACACCGCTTTGCCGTTCATATATGAAACATTTGCCGGCAAAGGCGGCAAAAAAACCATATGAGGCTCATCTATCCCGATCTTTTTACTGGTTTTGCAAATAGCATCAACCATTAACTCAAGCTGATTCTTTAGTTTACCACTGTCTTTCAGCCTATCTATCTCTGCCTTCTCTTCTTTATTATCTTTACTTGAATCATAAAAAGAAACATAAGCCTTACTATCATTACCATAGGAATTTCTTTGTTGGTTTTAAAACATTCTTCATAAAATCCATCAATGACAAATCCAGCTCTAAAACAAAGGTTAAAAATATCTTGTATGGAACGATGATAATAAATCTGCTCTTT
>JAFRMR010000021.1 GCA_017430535.1 Clostridia bacterium | reverse complement strand
TTGTTCCGGTTACTACTTTGCCTCTCTTGAGCCCTTCAACCACATACCTGCCGTCGCCGGAAACCTCAATATAATCTGCAAGTGTAGTTTCTGTAAGACCGGTAGCAAGACCGTAAATGAACCAGTCATTTGTGCTTGATGAATAGCTGTAGTCACCTGCATTGTGTTCGTATACATCGTTATAGGCATATTCAACAGTCTGTACTCCCACAGGAACATAATCATACTTTGTACGGCCGCCGGCATTATTAAAGCCTTCAACTGTTCCGGAATTATATTCAGTGGTCTCTACCTTTCCGCCACGCTCTATCATTGTTGTTGTGCCTGCCTTGGGCATCAGCTTGATGACAGCAGCAGGAGCAGTGGCCTGCCACTGAGCGTTGAAGCTTACGCCCTCATCGGGCATTGTGAGGCCTGCAAGATCAGCGGATTTATATATTACATTATCATAGGAATACAGCCAGCCGAGGAATTCGTAGCCTTCTCTTACGGGATCTGCGGGAATTACGATTTCTTCGCCTTCCTCATAATTTGCGGTAACGGGTTCGGGCGCGCCCTCGTAATTATAATCCCAGGTTACTGTATTCTTTACAAACCTTAGGTCTCCGTCAAATACGGGATCCTGCGAAGAGCTTGTGCCCCAGTTTGCATCACCGTTTGACATTGAACTATAGCCGAAAATATCAAATGAGATTGACTCGCCGGGCGCAAGCTGAATTGAAGGATATTCTTCTCCGTTTACCGAGAAGGTTGAAAAGCCGGTGCTTGCAGTACCGGAAGCGGTGATTGTGACAGTATATCTTGTATTTTCATCAAAATTATACAAGCCGTTCTCATCGGGCTCTATCACATTACCGTCCTGATCGGTAACAACCAGCTCCGTTTTATAATTGGCTGCAACAATCTCAGCTAACTGCGTTGAGGTGCTGGCCGTGAACCAGGCCCAGGTAACCCCGGTAAACAGCAGTGCACAGCATACTATCAGCGCAACCGGCATAAAAATACCGCTGAGCAACCCATTCCCTTTCATTATTGATTTATCAGATGGCGAGAGTAATTTTTTCAATTACAATCCCTCCTTAAATAATTTATGAATTCAGCTGTCAAAAGGTACAATCGCAGATTGTGCCCTTTGACGGCCCTCCGGTTACGGACCGGAGGTGACCGTTTATTTCATATAACTTCCGTATAGTTCAATAAGTTTGATGATGTCATCAAAGGTAAATTTGCCTTTTTCAACAGCAACCTTCAGATAAGGCCCGTTGAATGCAATGAAGCTGTCATAGCTTACATAGTCTTTGAATACGGAATAATCATAGAGCCCGTATTTCTTAACATCGGCATCAAATTGCTCTTTATCGTAACGCATCTTGCCGCTCATATCAACCCAGTTATAAAACTCATCGGGTGGAGCGACTGTGAGCATATCCTGAGCAAAAGCATTTGAATTCTGAGCCGACGTGATTGAATAAGCTGTGGTGTATTCTTCAGTTACAGACACATCAATAAGTTTAACCTTTTTGAATTTGCCGTTTTCCTTAAGCTTGACAAATCTATGGCCGATATAATCCTTATAATTATATTCGGTAAGGTAAACATATTTATTTAGCGTATAGTCAAATACGCCGTGGTCACCGATTAACCTGAGCAAGGTGCCGTCTTTGAATTTCAGGTTAAGGACCTTGTAATAATCCTTGCCGTGGTTAACTAGAAGAGCAATGCTTTTTGCTTCATTATCACCGGTGAAGAAGTTATAACTGAGGATTTTATCTTTAAAACTAATATCCTCTATTGGCTTCTGAGTACCATCGGCCATAGTAATAGAAGTGCCCTCTGTGAAGCAAGTGCTGGAAACATATGTAAACGCTTGGAAATCAAAACGAACAAGATAATGATAAGTGGTTCCGTCGTTTGATACATAATGAAAATCTACAAGATGAGAACTTGCAGAATTTGTGGCGGGATTACCGCTACTATCTTTTGGCTCCATCTCTTCAGATGTATAGCATAATCCATAATTATTCTTGCCAAAGCCATAGTATTGTGTTTTCATGGACCGCCCATAAGGTTGATTTGAATAAGCTGCACCGGGAGCATAGCCAAATATGCTTTCATCGGGACCTGCTGTTGAACCTTTGCCATGGGGCCATTCTGTGCTTTTTTTATTATATGTGTGTGCCACTGCTCCGGTTTCCTGATTGTAATCTGTTATTTCAATAGCACTGAAAACAGGAGCAAAATAATAAGCTTTGCCTGATGAATATGCTGTGTTTCCGTCTGAAGTTGTAGCCGGGACAGTAACAATCGGGAAATATATTGTTTTGCCGCCGACAGTTGTGGAACCAACTGTGCTGCTTGCAGCCGATACATCGGGCATTACATAAGTATTGTTATTGGCAATAACCTTTTTTGCGCCCAATTCGATGCCTGCGTAAGAAAATTCTGCATAATAAGTATTATCCTCAGGTTCAACTGCGGTAACCTTGATATTTACAATATGTGTATATGAGGGGGCTTCGGTCGGCTGATGAACACCGGTATCCGTACTATAGAAATACTGATTGCTATCGGTATAGGAATAAACAACCTGATAGTCTCCGCTTTCGGTAAAGGAAATGTATTGGGAATTGGAATAATCATTGTCTCCCATAGTTATGGTGTAATCAACCATACTAAGGTTATATTTATCCAAGGTTAAAATCTTAGGATTCCAGTCAAAATGCGAGGACTCATTTTCTTTATCAAAAGAAATATTGACTATTCCGGTGGTGTTGTCGCGGTAACAATAAAGATTGCTGCCATCGGTTTTGGCAATGTAATTTTTGTTTGTGAAATCAAAGCTGTAATTGGGAATTGTATTATACTGGCCGTTAGCTGCCGCAGAATAACCGGGGTATGAAAGCATATCCGGACTTCCCATAGTCCCTTTTGCAGTATATACAGTACCCAAAGATTTTTCTACAAAGCCATAATTATTTCCGGTGCTGTCAGAAATTGCAGACTGAGCTTCCGCAAGGCTAATGCCGCTTTCATTGACAAATAATATGCCCATATTAACCCTGCTGTTATAAGCATACTCTGAAGAATATAGAGAATTCAGTAAACTCCTGTAACTGCTCGGCAGTTCTCCTGATGTTAACCAATTGTATTGCTTAAACTCACCTTTTAAAATTATTTTGCAACTTGCAGAAGCAGCATGAACGCCAAGACCTTTTAAACCGCCATCAATGCTGGTTGCTGTGGTGCAGTTTTCAAGGGTAAGGCTACCGCCGGAAATATATAAATTGCCAACTGCTCCGCCGGTAACGGTTGTATTTTTCATAACAACATTGCCGCCTTCAATAGAGACAGCATATTTGCACTCTGAAATATAGGAATTATATATATTTGTATCACCCGTTATACGAATACCCGGGGCATAATATTGATTGCCTGTGCCGGAAGTTACAGCTTCCCCGTACACTTGACCTTTAAAAATTACATTATCAACCGTGCCTTTGGTTATATTGAAATAGCCGCCTGTGCCGGAAGTATTCGACCTGCCATCCTCAACAGTAAAGCCGTTACCGTACAGAGTTTTTCCGCTTGGTAATGTATAACTGCTTGTTGTCATGCTGACATCATCAAGTAAAACAGCATTACCGGACCCCGGCAAGTCACCGGCAGTTGTGCAATTTTTGCCATCAACAACCTCAAGATATATTTCTGCCGGGTCATTGGCAGCAGTATCAAGAAGTACGGGGTCACCGTCATAAACCATGATAAGCTTAATAACCCCGGTGCCGCTGAATTTTAAAGTGCCGCCCGATAAAACCTCTGCAAAAGTGTTGCCGCTGCCCTTATTGAATGTTACGCTCACATTAAAGCTGTCATTCACAGGGGTACAGGTGAAATCGAGATTATCTTTATCAAAGCTTTCAGCAGAAGCGGTAACAGCAAAAAGACTGCCGATGCCTTGAGGTGAATTCTCTGATTTTTTAAACAGTTTATCTACAGGAACATTATTGGCGTTGCCAACCCTGTAAAGGAACTCATAGCCCTCATTTTGCGGCAGGTTAATATGCAGGCCCGTAATATCAGGACCGGACTCATAAGGATTGGCTCCTACATAAATCCTGAAACCGGCACCGGCTGTGCCAAGGGAACCATTACCCTGGTAATCATTACCGGCATTGTGATTCATTTGAAAAGCAAAAGCATAAATTACGCTGTTGTTACCGGAAAGTGTGGGGCGATGACCTTCAAAAAAGGCGCCGCTTTCAAAGCATCCGCCCAGGGTTTTGAAGGCTTGCCCGGATAATAAAGTAGCAATATTAAAGCTATCTATATTTTCAATTTTGCTGTAATAAACATCTATAACATTACAAATCTGATGGTCTAAGATATAATCGGGAGCTTCAATATCCGAATCAGGGTCTTCAATACCCAGATCATACTCAATGGTCCGGCTGCCGGCGTTTTTAATCTTGAAATAACGCACTACAGGAACATCCGGCTCCCATCTGATATCACTGCCGAAAGGAATCTCGTTGCCGGTAGTTTCAACATTTTTCCATTCAGTATCGAGGTTATCCGTCCAGTAAAGCTCAACATCACAATCACCGCTTTTTGCGCCGCTGAAGAAATTTTTGCCTAAAACGCTGAAGCCGGACTGAGTATGCTCAAAGGTGGTGAGGACAAGCACTGATGAAACCAGCACCAATGAAATAATGCTGAGAAAAAGATTTCTTTTTGATTTTTTCATCTTGTCCCCTCCCTTCCTGTTACCCCGCGAAGGGGTGAACGGATAATATATAAATCAACGAAAATCAGAATGCGTAGTAATAAGTGCCGGCGGTTATATATTCGCCGGTTTCAGCTCCGTTAACAACCTCATAGAGGCGAAGCTCAACAGTCATTACTGTGCCTTGTGTTACGCCGAGATTTGCAACACCGCAGTTGAAATTCTGAACATCGCTGCATATTTCTGCATAAGTTTTGTAAATGCCCATGGAGTCTTTAAGAAGCCTTAATTCCTGACCTGCCTCAAGCGCAACGGGATTTTTAAAGCCAAGCCAATCTTCGCTCCAGTCATCATACTGGCCTGCAAGACATACGGTTTCGGGAGCTATTTCTCTGTCAAAACTGATAACATAATCGGCGTTCCACTGTGCGTACTTTTCGTCAGGAGCTCCCGGAACAGGTGAGAATGTGAAGGCGGCATCAAGCGTAACCTGCTCAGATGTGTTGAAAATGGTTGCTGCAGGCATTTCATCAAGATCACGGATAAGAGCTACAACCTCTTCAAAATCGGCTTCATCATTATCCTCGGCGGCATATACTGCAATTGCTACGCTGTCACCGGTTTTATTCATAAACTTATTGCCTGCATTCTTATCCATTGTGCCGGTAACAACAAGCGGTCCTGAAGATTCGCCGGCGGCAAGCTTAGCTGTGAAGGTATTTATACTTTCACCGTTAACTTTCCATTCAATCAGATCGGCAATACCGCTGCTGCCTGATATAACTATGGCGCTGATTTTATACTTAACATCAACTGCTCCGTTATTTTTGAGATAAAAGGTCTGAGCAGTGTTGGTGCACCCGGGGGCCCAGATAACATCATCAACATTGCTCTGGCCGTCAACAAAACCGAGAGTTTTACCGACAAGTGTAACATCGGAGGCATCAACAAGGTCGAGGGTGAGCTCGCCTGCATTTATTGAATTGAATACTGTTGAACCGGACGGAGTGCCCCATGCAAAGGTCGTGCCGAGCAGAACGGCACAAAAGACGGCGACTGAACCGGCTCTGATTACAACTTTTTTCCAGGAAGTTGATTTTTTCTGCATAAAATCTCACCTCATATATTACTATCCGAATGAATCAGACTGAATATTTAAACAGTTTCAAGTTTTTTAATACAGCGAAACAACAAACAACCGAAACGGAGAAACAAACAAAATACAACTGTATGTTCATCCGCTTTACGGTAATCAAAAACAATAACCTCTTATTGCCTTTGATTACCGTTCACCCCGTTTGGGGTGAACGGATAATAAATCAAAGAAATCAGAATGCGTAAGTGTAAGCGCCTGCAGTTACATATTCGCCTGTCTCTGCGCCGTTTACTCTCTCATAAAGGCGAAGTTCAACAGTCATTACAAGGCCGGAAGCGTCGGATGCTGCGCCGCAGTTGAATGCTCCGACATCGTTGCAGCACTCACCATAGGTAATATATGTGCCGCCGTTATAGCTCTCAAGAAGCCTGAACTCTTCACCTTCGGCAAGCTCGGGATTGCTGAACGCTATCCACTGGCCGTCATTATAAGCATCATATGCACCGGCAAGGGTTACGGTATCGGCTGCAACAGCCTGGTTGAAGCTGATTACATAGTCGGCATTCCAGGATGCATACTTATCTTCGGGAGCACCTGCAACAGGAGTGAAGGTGTAAGCAGTATCAAGATCTACGCTGTCGATTTCATCAACATCGAGTTCCTTAACAAGAGCTACAACCTCTTCGAATTCAGCTTCAGCATCGTCCTGAGTTGCATAAACAGCAATAGCAATACCGTCAGCAGTTTTATCCATATACTGGTTGCCTGCATTCTTATCCATTGTACCGGTAAGGGCAATGGCTTCTGAATAGGTTTCGCCTGCTGCGAGGGAATAGGTAGTACCTTCGATGTTAACGCCGTCAACAGTCCAGGTAATAACATCAGCAAGGCCTTCATCACCGGAAATACCTAAAACGTCAATCTTGAACTTAAGATCAACATTACCGGTGTTCTTAACATAAACATCCTGAACAGTATAGCTGCAGTTGGGCTCCCAGAGAGCGTCTTCAATTACAGCACCGGTTTCAGTATCAATGAAATCAAGGGTCTTGCCTACAAGTGTGTCACCGTTGGCGTCAACAAGGTCAATTTTAAGCTCGCCGGATTTGATTGTATTGACCATTGTTGATGTGGATGCGGTGAACCATGCGAAGGTTGTTCCAATGAGCATTACAAAGCAGAGAGCAAGAGAAATAACGCTTGCTGTTACAGCGCTCTTGGAAGATGTTTTCTTAAACATAGCAAATCTCTCCTTTATTTAAATAAAAATTTGTACTGAATTAAATGGAATTATGCGTCGGGGTATTCTGCGTTGGCAGTGGTCTGCTTTGCAAGAACCGTAATGCTGATTCCGCTGGCTGTTAAGCCCATAACACCGTTGGGTGTGTTGTGATTCATTGTTCCTTTGAGAACAACGGGAACATTATCGGAATTGGCCGCAAGAGTTGCCTCGTAGTCAGCAAGGTCAACGGTATCTCCGTCAACTTCAACAGACCAGTCAATCCATTCACCGAGATCACCTGAGCCATCTATACCGGTAACAACAATCTTATACTTGAAATCAAGATCGCCGTTGTTTTTGATATAAACAGGTTCAAGGGTGTACTCGCCGTCCGGTTCCCATTTAAGGTTTGCTCCGCCTGCAAAGTTTACGGTTTCGCCTACAAGAGAATTACCTGAAGCATCAACAAGCTCAACATCAAGTGTACCTGCCTGAATGGTATTTACATTTGTTGAGGAACTGTCATTGAAAACTGCGTAGGTGACTCCGATAAGCATTGCTACGGAAATAACTATTGACAGCATACCTATGGCAACAGACTTTCCGAATGAATTTTTGCTCATATGATCCCCCTCCTTTCTGAATTGATGATATATTATTTTTTATTTATATACATAAACGCAAATGCGTTTTGGTACCGAATCAATGGGTTACTCGCTGTCTTCTTTAATATCTTCTTCGCGGTCTGTTTCGCTGTCTTCTTCGGTTTCTTCTTTGCTTTCTTTACCGGTGGCAGCGGAACTGTTTATCTGAGCTTTAAGGGCTTCAATTTCCGCCTGCATGGCTTCTGTGCGCTTCTTCTCGGCGGCGAGCTCGTCTTTCTCTGCCTGAATTGCATCAGCCTGCTCTTTTTTATAATTTCTGAAAGCCTTTACCGTATTTACGGCCTGCATTGCAATAAACAGCAGGAAGGGAATAAGAATGCAGCAGATATAACCGGGAACTGTTTTGAGGAAGCTGAAAAAATTGCCGACTTTGGGAAGCCTGAACTGATACTTGCCCTCAACATTGTAGTAATCAACAACCGTAAGGTCATCGGTATCGGTGGTGGTGCCGTAAGTAACAAACCCGGGCTCGCCTTCGGCGGTAGTTGTTAACCGGCGGATTTTATGAGTAACTGTTTCACCATAGCTTGCACTGTTTCTGGAAATGAATGTGATTATATCCCCCTCTTTAAGGGTAGCGGGGTTAACCTCTTTAACAACAACAACATCGCCTGCCTCAAAATCCGTGGCCTTCATTGAATCGGAAAGAACAATGAATGCCTTGTAACCGAAAATGCTGCGGCTGTTCTGATTTAATGTGGCAACAGAAATAAAGGTGAACAGCATTATGCCTACCGAAAAAATCAGCAGAAGCCAGGTGATAACAGATCTGATAATATCAATGGTCTTTTTCATTTCAAGCCCTCTCAAACAATATGATTACAGCTGAAGCCTAAATTAAAAGCTGTAGCAATTCCAGCGATTATTCTTTAAAGACAATAATACATAGTATATACTTTTTCAGCTTTATATTATATATAATAATTAAAAAAAAATCATTGTATAAAAACAACAATTTTTTTTGATTTTTGATGTGAAATGTTACAAAAAACATATAATGTTACAATCAGGCAAAATATACGGGAGTTTGCACAACAGTAAACTCCCGTAATTCAATTTAATTAAAAAAAGAGCCCCGCCCCGGTTTCCCGGAGCGGGGATAAACTGAACTGTAATCAGGATTTGGCAACAGCTTTGCCGGTGGTCTGGTTTATTTCGTAAGTTCCTTCATGAACTTTATTTATAGCGGTTACATCTGCGCCGGTAAAGCTGGCATCTGCTGTCAGATTTGCTGCTCTGACCATATAAAGCTTATAGTTTCTTGAGGAATCTGACCAATCGGGAACCTCTATCTCCTTATTCATTGCCGTTGTGTCTGAGCTGGTAACAGTACCGTCACAGTTTACATCACCGAAGATTACGATGTAGAACATCTCTACAAGTACATCATCGGTTTCGTCATCAACAGTGCCGTTTCTGTCATAAACCGATACAGTTGTGCCGTTTACTACTTTGCCTCTCTTGAGGCCGTCAACCTCATACCTGCCGTCACCGTATACTTTGATGTAATCTGCAAGATCCGCCTCAGCCATACGAGTTGTAAGACCGTAAATGAACCAGTCATTTGCGCCGGGTGTGTATGTGTAACCGTATGTATCGGTATAGGCCTGTTCAACACTGGTTACTCCATAAGGAGCATATTTGGCTTTTGCTCTTGCATTAGCTGCTGAATTGAATCCTTCTATTGATTCGGTATTGTAGGTTTCAATCTTTCCGCTACGCTCTATCATAGTGGTGGTGTTGCCGTCTGCAGGTATAAGTTTAACGGGAATACGATTCCACTGTGCGTAAAGGGTGATATCACTCTCTACTACAGAGTCGACTGCATAAGGTGTTCCGTTTGAGTCAGCCCAGCCTGCAAATGTGTAGTACTGCTTTGTAGGATCTTCCGGGAAATCTGCCGCAGTAAGGGCAGCACCTGCGTCTACAGTTACCGTACCATATTCCGCACCTTCAACCACAAAGGTTACTGTGTATTCACTTATTACCCATTCGCCGGCAACAGCAATGTCGCCTGCGCCGAAGGTTACTTCGGTTACAACTGCATCATTCAGTTTCCAGCCGGAGAATGCGTAGCCTGAAACCTCATTAACGGCTGCAAGTGATACTGTATCGCCGATGTAATAATTATTGGAATCGGTGGGAGCTGTTACACCGTCGGGAATTTCACCTGTGAATGCGTAGGTGAGGCTGTAGGCAATACCGCTCTGGGTTGCCTTTGCGGTTACATTACCTGCAGGCATCTTGCCGTCGGTAATCTCATTATCATCAGCATCGTAATATACCCAGTCGGTTACGGTGTAGCCGTCCTTGGTTGCTGCTGCAACTTCGGGAAGGTCGGCACCGTATGCCTTTGTTACCTGTGCAGGCGCTTCAAGCTTATCTGCATCCTTTACATTTTCATAGGTATATTCGTAAGTGATTGTGTAACTGTTTTTGGTCCATTCGCCTATAACTTCAATGTTACCTGCGTCGAATGTTACCTCGGTTACAACGGAATCATTAAGCTTCCAGCCGGAGAAGGTGTAGCCGGCAGGAGCGGTTATGACTTCAAGAGTCTTGCTGTCACCGATGTAGTATTCCGCAGAATCTGTAGGCGCAGTTACGCCGGCAGGGGCTTCACCTGTGAATGTGTAGGTAAGAGTATAGGGGATACCGCTCTGGGTTGCCTTTGCGGTTACATTACCTGCAGGCATCTTGCCGTCGGTAATCTCATTATCATCAGCATCGTAATATACCCAGTCGGTTACGGTGTAGCCGTCCTTGCTTGCTGCTGCAACTTCGGGAAGGTCTGCCTGATATGCCTTTGTTACCTGCTCGGGTGCTTCAAGCTTATCTGCATCCTTTACATTCTCATAGGTATATTCGTAAGTGATGGTGTAATTGTTTCTTGTCCACTCGCCGGTAACCTCAATATCATCTGCGCCGAAGGTTACTTCGGTTACAACCGCATCATTAAGTTTCCAGCCGGAGAAAGTGAAACCGTCAACTTCATCCACGGTTTCAAGAGTTTTGCTGTCGCCGATATGATATGCGGTTGTATCTGTGGGAGCTGTTAAGCCGGCGGGAACATCGCCTGTGTAGGTGTAAGTGAGAGTATAATCAATGGCTTCCCACTGAGCATCAAACACAAGATCCTTTGCGGGCATTCCGTCGGCATAATCCTCAGGCGCCTTGTTGTCTGTGGTTTCAAGCCAGCCGGTGAAGTTGTAACCATCCTTTTCGGGATCGGCAGGAGTATCAATCTCTTCTCCGAATATAACATCATATGAATCAAGCTCTTCGCCGTCTACCATATATGTTGCTGTAAATTCATCCTCTTCATACTGTGCAGTAGCAACAATGTTATATGCGGGCATCACTGTGGGAAGGTCGCCTTCAATTGTGGTTTCTCCGTCTTCATCAAGATAGGACCAGGCAATGAATTTATAACCTTCTTTTTCGGGATCTGCGGGGGCCTCCACTGCGTCACCGTAGTTATATGTAAGAACTATGTTTTCTTCACCGTTATCAAGTATGCAGGTGATGGTGTATTCGCCTCTGGTCCATTCACCGGTAACCTCAATGTTGTCTGCGCCGAAGGTTACTTCGGTAACAACTGAGTCATTCAGTTTCCAACCGGAGAAGGTGTAGCCCTCAGGTGCGGTTATAGTTTCAAGGGTTGCTGTATCGCCGATATAGTAAACATTTGCATCTGTGGGAGCAACTACGCCGGCGGGAATATCTCCGCTGATTGAATAAGTCAGCTCATAGGCAATACCGCTCTGAGTTGCCTTTGCAGTTACATTACCTGCAGGCATCTTGCCGTCGGTAATCTCATTATCATTCGCATCGTAATATACCCAGTCTGTTACGGTGTAACCGTCTTTGGTTGCTGCTGCAACTTCGGGAAGATCGACCTGATATGCCTTTGTTTCCTGCTCGGGTGCTACAAGTTTGTCTGCATCCTTAACATTCTCATAGGTATATTCGTAAGTAATGGTGTAATTGTTTCTTGTCCACTCACCGGTAACCTCAATGTTATCTGCGCCGAAGGTTACTTCGGTTGCATCTGCATTATTAAATTTCCAGCCGTTGAAGGTGAAACCGTCTACGGGGCTTACGGTTTCAAGGGCTGCTGTATCACCGATATAGTAAGCATTATCATCGGTGGGAGCAGTAATGCCGGCGGGAACATCACCTGTGAATGTGTAGGTGAGGCTGTAGGCAATACCGCTCTGGGTTGCCTTTGCGGTTACATTACCTGCAGGCATCTTGCCGTCGGTAATCTCATTATCATCAGCATCGTAATATACCCAGTCTGTTACGGTGTAGCCGTCCTTGGTTGCCGCTGCAACTTCGGGAAGGTCTGCCTGATATGCCTTTGTTACCTGCTCGGGTGCTTCAAGCTTATCTGCATCCTTTACATTCTCATAGGTATATTCGTAAGTGATGGTATAGTCATTTCTTGTCCACTCGCCGGTAACCTCAATGTTGTCTGCGCCGAAGGTTACTTCGGTTACATCCGCGCCATTCAGCTTCCAGCCGGAGAAGGTGAAGCCGTCTACGGGGCTTACAGACTCAAGTGCTGCTGTATCGCCGATATAGTAAACATTTGAATCTGCGGGAGCAATTACGCCGGCGGGGATATCACCGGAAATTGTATAAGTAAGAGTATAGGGAATACCGCTCTGGGTTGCCTTTGCGGTTACAGGGCCTGCAGGCATCTTGCCGGTGGTAATCTCATTGTCATTCGCATCGTAATATACCCAGTCGGTTACGGTATAGCCGTCCTTGGACGCTGCTGCGACTTCGGGAAGATTTGTATCGTATGTTTTTTCTACGGTTTCGGGTGCTTCAAGTTTATCGGCATCCTTAACATTTTCATAGGTATATACATAAGTGATGGGGTAATCATTGGGCTGCCACTGTGCTGTAAATACAGTATTTACAGACGGAGCGGCCATGGCGGCAATCTGCGCCGATGTGTACTCATTATTTTCGGAATCTGTCCATTTATCTGTAAAGGAGTGGCCTTCTTTATCTGTAAAGCCGGTGGGAACATTGGCAGCAGTGATAGTATCCCCTGCATACAAGCCATTCACAACAACTGCAGGCTGACCGTTATCAAGATTGAATGTAATGGTAACAGGTTTTCTGTAAACTGCATACAGAGTATCCGGCTCATCCGCCTTAAGAGTGGCCGCGGTTACATTTGGCTGCCTGGCGTTCTGAGTATCCGCCCAGCCCAGGAACTCACTGCCGTCGGTAGTGGTAACTGTGGGAAGGGTCGCGTCATCGCCATGTTGTCCGCTCTCTTCATAAACACCATTGCCTTTATCGGTGATACTGTCGCTTGCAACAATGGTTCCGGTAACGGGAATAGCTGTATTATTGGTGTTATAGGTTACAGTACCGCCGACAGCGAGGGTTTCGGAGTAACTGTTAACATCAAGATAATACCACGATGAATCCAATGCGCTGATATCATCAGCAGAACTTACCCATGTCATATATAACTGGGGATCATCATGATCATCTTTTGAACATACAGAACCGCCTTCAACCCCGAAAACAGATTCCTGGGTAAGATCTGTAATATCATTTTTGACAGTAAAATACCAGGTGATTAAATCTTTGCCGGTGCCGTCGCGGGTAAGTACATAACCGCCGTTTATTTCTTCATCAGTTAAAAATTCAGTCTGCGCAATCACAAATGTCTTGTCAGGATCATATATACCTAACATATTCGCTTTGGTTTCACCGGGGATAGCACAAATCTGCCCGATTGATGAGCCCGAATCAAAATACTTGCCGCCCGAAACCGGAGCGCAGGAAGATTCAAGTTCAAGAAGGTTTTTATTGAAAGAAAGAATCATTGAAAACTGATATACATTGAATTCCGAATCGGGATCCGAGCCATCAGCCATCAGGGATTCAAAGCTCATTACCGCTTTGATTCTGTCGCCTTTTTTAACATAAAGCGTACCGTCGCAGGTATCTGTGCCGGTATAGGAAGCACCGGAGATTTCATCCTCAAGAGGATCTCCGTTTGAGTCAACACGATAAAATTTGGTATAGACATTGAATATACCGTGCTCGTCCTCTGTTAACGCAAATACTGCAACAGACATGCTGCCTGCAATAAGTGCTAAGGCGATAAGCAGCGCCATGGGTTTTCTGAATAGTTTCCTCATCAAATAATCCTCCTTAAGATGCTTTCAGTGAACTATCAATGCAAGGCGATTACATAATCCCGGTAATTGCAATTCACTTTTTTACCATTATAAAGCAATCAAACCGCATAGTTAAACTGCCTTTATGCTTTCTGCTTCATAATGGCATATATGGATATTTAAAACGGGTTAAACACCCATATATGCCATTTGAATAATACTCTTGCTTAATTCAACTATATCCCTGCCCCGGGAACCCGGGGCAGGGAATATATAATTCAGGACTTTGCAACTACTTTGCCGGTTACCTGATTTATGGTGTGTGTGCCTTTGGTTACAGGGTTAAATGCTGTTATATCTGTACTGCTGAATGTGGAGTCC
>JAFRMR010000020.1 GCA_017430535.1 Clostridia bacterium | reverse complement strand
GTAGTTGGCATTGTAGGAAAATCCAAAAGTTTAGATTTTCCCACAATGCTTATCTTTTGGTCTTTGGTTCGGAATAGTGTAGTGCTGGCGGTCTATCTCTTGTTTTCGGTTGCTTGCTTCCTTACCGTACATGAGCATTTACGCAAGGATTATAGCGTTCTCAAACGGAGTGCTAGACGCTCTTTTTGACAAGAGCGAGGCGTTCAGAAGAAGGCAGCTTGTGATAAACGTGCTGCCCAAGGATCCCGGCAGGGTTGATGACCGCCTTCTTTCGCAGAAGCTTGAATCCGAGGCGGAGGGTATCCTTCTCTGGATGATTGAAGGGCTTAAGCGCCTGCGCTCAAACGGATTCAATTTCACAATCAGCGAAAGAACGCTCAAAAACCTTCACGACCTCAGACGAAACGACAACAACATTATCCTATTCCTTGAGTCGGAAAACTATCTCTGCTTCGGGCCGGATCAGACCTCAACCACCAAGGCAATCTACAGAGTCTATAAGCAGTGGTGCGAAGATAATTTCTATGACCCGTTCAAGGAAAAGACCTTCTCCAACCAGCTGGCGAAACTCGCGAAGAATTACGGTATGGAGCCGTGCAACAGGATTCCCGTTGACCACGGCAAATTCAACAGAGGATACAGGGGCGTTTCCGTCAGGCTCGATCCGGGCGTGGAACTGTAACCGCGTACGCAAGTACGTATCTTTTCGTACATACGGCAATAATTTTATATTTATCCCTTTATTTCAATTTTTTACAGTAAGTTAAAAACAACCGTATTTGCGTACTGAATCAGTAAATACAAGGGATGCGGCTGAATAAAGATGCGTACTTACGGGTCCGCATCCGTACCCAAAAAGCACATTCTTCACCCCTGAAGATTGTCACAGCGCTTTTATTATTGCCGTAATGTACGTTTATAACGAAATATTACAATTTGGATAAGCCGTCATTACGGCGGCGGAGAGGAGTACTTTAATGAATAAGAATAATATAAATACAGATAAGGCTGTGTATACAGAACTGCTTGAAGAATATCCCGGTTTTATGGATGTTGAAACTTTTTGCGGCATACTCGGCATAAGCAGAAAGACCGCTTACCGTATGCTTTCAAAGGGTGAAATCAAGCATCTCAAGCTTTCGGGCGAATACCGTATATCAAAGCCCGCTCTTATTGATTATCTTGTCCGCGCGTCATGACCGCGTGGATATGCACCAAACATCTTGATTTTGAATACGCAGGAAGCTATAATGGATTCACGAACCTTGAACCTGTTGGCTTCCTGCAGAAAGGAGTAAATTTATGAATGGAAGCTTAACAGTCAAGAATGACAAATACTACATTGTGCTCAGCTGGTACGATGACAGCGGCAAACGCAAACAGAAATGGATAAAGACGGGTCTGCCGGAAAAGAACAACAGACGCAAAGCAGAGGAAATGCTCAGAGCGGAGCTTCAGAAGTATACTTTTCCCGATGAGCAAAACGACGCCGGTGAGGACACCGAACAATGCGGCGAAGACATAACGCCTGAGGTTCAGGTCAAAGCTCCCGAACCCGAAGCCGCGCCCAAGCCGAAGACAAAACGCAGGGCAGGGCTTATGTTCACGGATGTTGTTCCCATGTGGCTTGAAGAGGCCGAAAAGCGTGTCGGTCCGGTCACATTCGAGGGCTACAAAAGAACGAGCGAAAACTATGTTATCCCTTATTTCAGTCAGGAGGAAAACAATTTCTTCATTGACGAAGCATCATTTGAGGGTCTGCAGAAGTTCGTCGATTACTTTACCCTCGGCAGAGAAAGAGAACCCGTTTCGCCCAAAACCGTCCGTCATCTTATGATTGCCGTGAGGCAGACTCTTGTGTATGCGTGCAGGCACGGCTATGCGAAGGAAAATCCCTGTAGCCTTGTTGTGATGCCGAAGATGACAAAGAGAGAGCCGACAATACTCAGCGAAAAGCAGCTCAGCAGGTTCTTTGAAATTATCAAGGACGACCAGCTTTTCCCGCTCATCTATGTCACAGTTTTCCTCGGCCTTCGCAGAAGTGAAGTGCTCGGTCTCAAGTGGGACAGCATAGATTTCGAAGCGAGGACAATCACCATAAAGCATACTGTGGTCAAATCGGAAACTTGCAGAATAATCGAACAGGATACCACAAAAACAGCAAGCAGCCACAGGGTCTATCCCCTGACCGACGGCCTCCTGTCGCTGTTCCTCGCGATCAGGGATTCCGAAGCCGGAAACAGAGAAAAATTCGGAGAGCTTTATCAGGAAAATGATTACATTTTCAAGTGGGATTACGGCAAGATTTATGACCCGGATTTTGTTACAAGGCATTTCAAACGGCTGCTGAAAAATGCCGGAATGCCCGTAATCCGTTTTCACGATCTCCGTCACAGCTGCGCAAGTCTGTTGGTATCAAAGGGTTTCAAGCTCAAGGACATTCAGGAGTGGCTCGGTCACGCCGACATCCAGACGACGGCAAACACCTACGCTCATCTCTACCAAGAGCGCAAGGAAAAGATTGCTCAGGCGTTCTCATTTGACGAGAGCCTCTTGGTGCAACCCTCGGATTTTTCTGTTAGAAATCTGTTAGAAAATTGTTAGAATTATGTTAGAAAACTGTTAGAAAACGCTTATTATTCCAAATAAGAACTAAAATCTTTCAGCAAAAAGAAATCTCCAATCCATTGACACATAAGGGATTGGAGACATCCTGAAAGTGGTCGGAGTGCAGAGATTCGAACTCTGGGCCTCGTGGTCCCAAACCACGCGCGCTACCAACTGCGCCACACCCCGATAGTTATTAAATTTTTAATGCTTTTCTTTCCGAAAGAATAAAATATACAGCCGCTGCGCTTCCCTCAGAAACATGGCCGCCTTGCTCGCTGACTCACTTCGCAATTCTCCCTGTTTCTTCATCTCACCGCCTCGCTTCATCATTCACAGAATGCGCTTCGGCGGTTCGACCAACTGCACCACACCCTGGAATGAATATGAAGGGGTGCGGCGCTGCGCACATTACGAGCGAAGCGAGTAACAAGGTTCTCCGCAATTCACCAAATCTGTGATTTGGGCTGAATTGCCGGAGGTTCTTACACCCCGATAATTATTATGTTTTTAATACTCTTTTCTACGGAAGAATAAGGTACACAGCCGTATTGTAATGGATTTCAAAACACGCCTTTTACAAATATCTCAATACCTATGGCAATTAAGATAATTCCTCCGATTACAGAAGCTTTGCCGGCAAATTTTGTGCCGAATTTTCTGCCGACAACAACTCCGGCGGCACAGATTGCAAAGGTAACGGCCGCAATAATAAATGCGCAGATAAACGCCATTAAAAAACCGTACTCCGCAATGGTAAACCCTACTGAAAGCGCATCTATTGAGGTGGCAACCCCCTGCACAAACAGTGCGGCGGCTCCCAGCTTTTCGGCTTCCTCTTCCGCTTCTCTGCTTCTTATGCCTTCAATCAGCATTTTGCCGCCGATTATAAGCAGCAAGATAAGCGCAATCCAGGGCACCCATTTTTCAAAAGAACGGAAATACTGCACCACGGTGTGAACGCACACCCAGCCGATAAGGGGCATTACCCCCTGAAAAACCGCAAAAACTCCTGCAATCCCGAGCATCTTTTTTCTGTGCATACCTGGCTCATTAAGGCCATTGGCAAGGGAAACGGAAAACGCATCCATTGCAAGGCCGGCGCCCAAAAGTATGCTGTTAAAGAAGAAAACAATGCTCCATTCCATATAGGCTGCCCCGTTTCGGTTTTTCAAGTCTTTGTGCAGTATACCACAACAAAATTCAAAAATCAATCAAAAAATAAAGAGCACCGGCGCCGTAAAGAATTACAGCGCCGGTAGTTTTATTATTTATAATACTCTTTCAGCTTTGCTATATCATCGTCCGTAAGCACGCCGTCAAATACCATAAGGTCATCCATCCTGAATATAAGCCCTCTGCTGCGGTTGTAATTCATAAGGCAGTCATCGCCGGCGGCAAAACTTTTGCCGCGGGGTATTGAGTTCATAAACCGTTCTTCGGTTCTGTCGGTATGGGAGTGAACAAAATCAAGATAATAGCCGGTTTCACCTTTTTCATAATCAAAGGTTATCAGAATATGTACCCAGCCCCTGAAACCGTCTGTGCCGAAGGGGGTAACGCTGTCCGTATCGTCATCTCCGCAGCCGAACTGAGCCATAACGGAGTGATTCCTGAGAAGGATGTTGAATCCTTTTTCCTGATATATTTCCCGCTCCGGGCTCTTGTTGCCGAGAATGCAGATATTATCTTTAAGGTCCGCATCCGCAAGAACCCAGAAGGCAAGGGTAAAGCTCCTGCTTAAATCAAGGCCGCTTATTTCATAAGCCCCGGTGGCGCCGAATTCCGCAGCTCCCGACCGCACACCGTTTGAGTAGAATTTAACATTGCCGCTCTCTTTTACGGCGCATTTTCCTGTTTCATCCGCCGGGCTGTTATCAAAGAACATACAGAGCTTCAGCCGGTCTCCGAAAAGGGGTCCCAAACCTCCGGGTGAACCGAAAGCCGGGGTTTCCTTTTGCTTTACGGGTTCTTTTGCCCGGGGCATAATATAGCCTTTGCCGATACCCTCAAATATGCCTTCCGGCACCTGGGATGTATAACCGCCGGGGGTGTATGCCGGCACTTCAATCCCGAGAGCGTAAAGCACAATAGCCGAGATATCCTTGGTTACCGCAAAGGGAATATTGCCTTTGGGCACATCTCTGCCTGCAGCGGCAAGGAAAACATATTTTTCCGTTTCGGACCAACCGCCGTGGCTGTGGTTATTGCCGCCGTGGTCCGCTATACATATAAACAGAGTATCGCCGGCAATGCCTTCGCTCTCATATTTTTCGTATATCTTACCCACAAGGGCATCAATTTCCGTAATTTTGGCAAGGTGGCCTTCCGTGCCGTAGCCGTAGTGGTGGCCGGCCCCGTCAACCTCATCAAGCTGAACAAACAGAAAAGCGGGCTGTTTTTCAACACATTCAAGTATAAGCCCGGTAACTTTCTCATCGCTGCCTGCGGTGCGTTTATCCACACCCAGCCCGTCTTCCGCAATGCCGATATTTATGGGGTTCCAGTTCACAACGCTTGCAAGGTAATCATCCGGGTAAGCTTCTCTTATTCGGCTGAAAAGCCCGGGCAACTCCGGGTTATTATAGGGGTGCACCGAAACATAGCCGTTTGTAAGGCCGTGAACCGCAGGCTCTGCCCCGGTAAGCATTCCGCCCCAGTTTTCCGCGCTGATGGTGGGGTCCATGCTCATTGCGCCGTAAGTGCAGGCGCCGTTTGCAAAAATCCTGTCCATACAGGGGGTGGGGGCTTTGCTGTTGAAATTACCCATGCCGTCAATCCCTATTACGGCAACATGGCTGTATCTTTTCATAAGGTTTTGACAAGCTCCTTAAGGTAATCGGCAAAATCTTTGCCGATTTCGGGATGATTGAGGGCTACTTCGCAGTTGGCTTTCATAATACCCAGCTTGTTGCCCATATCGTATCTTATGCCGTCAAAATCATAGGCAAGCAGGTTGCCCGCTTTGCCGAATTCCGTAAGGGTATCGGTAAAAAGAAATTCCTGCCCGGCAGGGGTGTTATTAACGCCCCGCTCAATCATCTCAAAAGCTCCCTCGGGCAGTATAACCCTGCCCAGGATTGAATAGGGGGACATAATCTGCTCTTTTTTTGGCTTCTCAATAATATCATAGCAATTCATCAGCCGTTCTTCGCCTTCAACGGGGGTAACATCCAGCGTGCAGTAAAGGGGGATGAGCTCCTCGGGCACGGCTTTTACACCCACCATGGCTTTGCCGTATTTTTCATAAAGGCGGCACATCTGGCCGATTACGGGGTTTTCGTTATTGATTATCACATCATCGCCGTAAAGCACAGCGCAGGGCTCGCTGCCTATGAAGGATTTGCCTGCAAGTATTGCGTGGGCAAGGCCCTTGGTTTCCTTCTGGCGGATGAAATATATATTTGCAAGGGATGAGCAGGCCTTGACGCTCTCATACAAATCCGCTTTGGCGGGGTTACCTGCAAGGTTTGCCTCAAGCTCAAATGAGTGGTCAAAATGGTCCTCAATAGCGCCCTTGCCTCTGTTGGTTATGATAAGTATATCTTCAATGCCGGATGCCGCAGCTTCCTCCACAATATACTGGATGGCGGGCTTATCCACAATATTCAGCATCTCTTTTGGCACGGATTTTGATGCGGGCAGTACCCTTGTGCCCAGGCCTGCGGCGGGGATTATGGCTTTTTTGATTTTCATTTATATCATCCTCTCAGAAAAGTTGAGAAACATTCTGGGCAACCCAGGTGAATACATTGCCTGCCACCTGATAAAGGAAGTAGGCGCATATAATGTTGAGCACCGAAACTCCGCCCCGGTGTGAAATGAGAAGGGCCTGCATATTGCGGTCTTCAATCTCTTCGCTTATGAGCTTGAAGTCACTGAGCATTTTTCTGTAATACATATTGTAGGCAAAAAGAGCGCAGATAAGGCGGATTGTGACGGCCAGCGCCGCCCAGACATAAAGGGGCCTTTTATCCACCGCTTTGAAGCCGTCCATAAGCTCTTTGTAGGCGGTGAGGGTTTCCTCCTGGGTCATTTCGCCGGCGGAATATTTTGAGTAAAAATCAAGGTAAAGCTTTGAGCACTCGTTTACGGTGCTTGCAATAATCAGTGAGCTTGCGGCAAGGGCAAGGATAATGAGAATGCCCTGCTTATACATCTTGCGGTAAAAATACCACAGATGGCCGAAGAAAAAGGCCGCCCAGTTAAAGCTGACTTTACCGCCGCCTTCTTCTATCTTGCGGAATTTCGGCAGGAACTTCCTTACGGAGGTTTTAACATAGGCGCCGATTTCCGCAACCGAATGCTCGCCTATTTTTTCATTGAGCTCCGGTATATAGAATACAGGAGCGGCCTGCTCCGGGGCAAGGGGAGCTCCGCAGCGGCGGCAGATACGGCTGCCGGGCGGGTTATGAAGGCCGCAGTTGTTGCAGTAAACAGTGCTCTCTTCTCCGGTATCTTCAAGTGATGCTCCGCAGGCGCCGCACCGGGCTGCATCCGGGGAGTTTTCACTGGAGCAAAAGGGGCAGATTTTTACGCCTGCTTCTTCTTTACCGGGCATTTCGGGGGCATCATCCGCAAAGGTTCCTCCCTCGGCAGACCATATATATCCTTCGGCGTGTTTTTCTTCATTTATACATTTTCCGTTTTCCTGCCAGCAATGCCTGTGCTGAGGCGTTGCGCACACCGGGCACACAACTACATCGTCGCTTTCGTGCAGGTGTGAGCCGCAGGCGGGGCAGGGCTTGTTTTCGTAATTCATATTTCTCTCCCGTAAAATCAGATTGCTCTTACTTTAATAAAAATATATTAACCCATTGTGAATTAAATTTCAATCATTTTTTAAGGCCCCATTTTGTGCTTTACTTTTTATATGATTTTATGTATAATATTAGAGGTTAAATGGGTCTATGCGCCTGTTTTACATCACTTTATTAAATCGGAGATACACTATGCTGCAATATGAAGAATTAAAGCATTCGCTGCTTGAATATGAAGAAAAGCTCACCCAGCTGGGGGAGGCCCTTGGCATTGAAAGCATGAATGATGAGATTAAAACCCTTGAGGAGCAGACTGCCGCCGAGGGCTTCTGGAATGACCTTGAAAACTCCCAGAAGGTTCAGACCAGAATCGCTCAGTTAAAAAACAAAGTCAAGGCCTATGACGGGCTCAAGGGCCAGTATGATGATGCCCTTGTGCTTATTGAGCTTGCAGATGAGGCCGAGGACCCGGATATGTTTGATGAATGCAAAACCGGGGTTGACGCTTTTATTGAGAAGCTCGAGAGCATGACCTTAAGCACTCTGCTGTCGGGCGAATATGATGATAACAACGCCATCCTCACCTTCCACGCAGGCGCCGGCGGCACCGAAGCCCAGGACTGGAACCAGATGCTTGTGCGTATGTACCAGCACTGGGGCGAGAAAAAGGGCTTCAAGGTAAGTATGCTTGACTTCCTTGACGGCGATGAAGCTGGCCTTAAATCCGCAGTGCTGCTCATAGAGGGCGAAAACGCCTACGGCTACCTCAAAGGTGAAATGGGTGTTCACCGCCTTGTAAGGATTTCACCTTTTGATGCCTCGGGCAGGCGGCACACCTCTTTTGCGTCCCTTGAGGTTATGCCTGAAATCGACGATACAGTTGAGGTTGAAATAAGCCCCGATGACCTTAAGATAGATTATTACCGCTCCTCGGGTGCAGGCGGCCAGAAGGTTAACAAAACCTCATCCGCCGTGCGTATTACCCATATACCCACAGGCATAGTTTGTGCCTGCCAGGTTGAAAGAAGCCAGCACCAGAACAGAGAAGTTGCAATGAAGATGCTCAAATCAAAGCTGATTGAGATTAAAGAGAGAGAGCATCTTGACAAAATCGGCGATATCAAGGGCGAGCAGAGAGAGATTGCCTGGGGCAGCCAGATAAGATCTTATGTATTTATGCCCTATACCCTTGCAAAAGACCACCGCACCGGCTTTGAAATGGGCAATATCCAGGCGGTTATGGACGGCGATATTGACGGCTTCATAAACGCCTACCTTAAGATGGAATCCCTGAAATCACAGCAGGGCTGATGTATGGAAATAATTGATATATCCGTTCCCTTCTTTTCCTGCCCCGTATATCCCGGCGATCCTCTGCCACGGGCGGAGAAAACGGCGGATTACAAAAAAGGCGATATATACACCCTTTCCAATGTTTCTGCCTGTGTGCATACCGGCACCCATATAGATGCGCCCCTTCATTTTATTGAGAGCGGCAAATCCATTGAGCAGCTGGAGCTGAAGCCTTTTATAGGCGAATGCCTTGTATGTGAGGCCCGGGGAGAAATCGGTCCCGGAACCGTTGAGAGAATACCCAAATGTGAGAGACTCCTTATCAAAGGCGGGGGCAAAGCGTATTTTTCCCCGGAAGGAGCAAAAGCCGCGGCAGGCAGGGGGATACTGCTTGCAGGCATTGATTCCCTTTCGGTGAGCCGCGAAGGCGAAGAGGCCGCCGTGCATACCGCATTCCTCGGCAATAATGTTTTTATTGCGGAATGCCTTGATTTAAGCAAAGTAAACCCCGGCACATATTTCCTTTTTGCTCCTCCCGTTAAGTTTGACGGGCTGGAAGGTGCCCCCGCAAGGGCAGTCCTTTTAAAAAACTATTTGAGGTTTTGAATGAAAAGAGCTTTTGATTTTACCTGCAGCCTTATTGCAGTAATAATTCTTCTGCCCCTGTTTGCTCTTCTGAGCCTGATTATTCTTATTGATGACGGCAAGCCCGTTCTTTTCAGGCAGCAGAGAGTAGGCAGGAATAACGAAGTTTTCAGCATTTACAAGTTCCGCACCATGAAAAACAACACCGGCAATGTTGCCACCGCCCAGCTGAAAAACTCCGATGAATTCATTACAAGAAGCGGCCGTTTCTTCCGCAAAACCAGCCTGGATGAGCTGCCTCAGCTTTTCAATATCCTTAAAGGCGATATGAGCTTTGTGGGCCCAAGGCCTCTTATCCCCGAAGAAGAGGAGATAAGACAGTTGCGCAACAAAAAAGGCGTTTACGCCGTAAGGCCGGGTATGACGGGCCTTGCCCAGATAAACGGCAGGGATAACCTCGATATGGTGCAGAAAACCGAATATGACCTGCAGTATATAGAGAATATGAGCTTTTTCAATGACATAAAGATACTTTTCAAAACTGTTTTTGTGGTGCTTTCCGGCAAAGATATAGTTGAAGGCGCCGGGCAGGAAAAGAGGTAAGATTTATGAAGATGAATACAATTATTGCAGCGGCAGCCGCTCTGATTATTGCTGTTGCCGGTATTGTTGCAATAAAGACCGTTTATGAGAAAAAGAGCGTTGAATTGAAAAACGCCGCCGGGGATCTGTCGGCGGAATCATCGGTTTTGACGGATGAAACAGAAAGCGAGACCTTCAAAGTTAGATCCTTCAATCCGGATCCTGCTGAAACAGAGAATCCCGAAACCGTAACCGACGGGGCTTCCTCCACAGCGGAGAAGGAAACGGAAAAATCCGTTTTCTCCACAATACGCAATATTGTTACCGCCTCACAGACCGTTACCGAAAAGGTGACAAGCCAGGTAAAGGATATTACGGAAAAAACCACCGCTGCAAAACCCTCGGCAACTGCCGGCCGGGCAGAGAATAAAACCACCACTACATCCTCTCCTTCAAAAGCGCAGACATCTGCTGCCGCCTCCTCGGGCAAAAAGGCAGATTACGAATATTCTTACGCCGGGTTTAACCCTCAGTATGCAAATATGGATGTGGCGGACTGGACTTTGATTCTCGTAAACAGGGATTATATCCTGCCCGAGGATTATGTGCCCAAGCTTGCCTATTCCGTTGAAGGGGATACGGACAGCAAAAAGCTGGATTACAGAGTTGCCCCCCACTATAACGAAATGTATAAGGCCGCAAAGGCGGACGGCATAATCCTTGATACCGTATCGGGCTACCGCTCCTACTCCCTTCAGAAAACCAATTTTGAAAATAAGATTGCAAAATATGAAAACCAGGGTTACGGCAGAGCCGAGGCCACCCGTATGGCGGCAAAGATAATTCTGCCTCCGGGCACCAGCGAGCACAATGCCGGCCTTGCAATGGATATATGCTCCCTTGAGCAGAGTTTTGAAAATACAAAAGAGTTCAGATGGCTTATGAAAAATGCGGAAAGGTTCGGCTTTATCCTAAGGTACCCAAAGGATAAGCAAGATATTACCGAAATTATTTACGAGCCCTGGCACTGGAGATATGTGGGCGTTGAAAACGCAAAAAAAATAAACGCATCCGGGCTCTGCCTTGAAGAATACCTGGGCGTTAAATAAGGGAAGGAGAGAATAAATGAGACCTGATGTTTGTTCCAAAAACTATGTTTCGGACCGCAGAATGTATGCGAACTATGTTGCACGGAATATTAAAAAGCTTTGCAAAGAGGTAGGCCCCAGACCTTCCGGCTCCGATAAAGAGCTTGAGGCCCAGCAGTGGATGGCCCGGGATCTTGAAACCTCCTGTGATGAGGTTAAAACCGAATCCTTCAGACTTGCCCCTGTGGCGTTTATGGGCTGGGTTCAGTTGGCGGTTTTCTGCGGGGTTGCCTCTGCCGCTCTGCTTTTCCTTACCCGCTGGAATTTCTTTGAAGGCCAGGGTATGATTTTTACTGCCGCCGCTGCGGCGCTGAATATAATTGCAGTAATATTTGTTGTGCTTGAATTCCTTTTCTATAAAGAAGCCCTTGATGTGTTTCTTCCCAAAAAAGAAAGCCACAATGTTATTGCCGTAAGGAAGCCCTCGGGCGAGGTCAAGAGAAGAATTATCTTCTCCGGCCATTCCGATTCCGCCCCCGAATGGAGATTTACCTATATGGGCGGCCCCAAGCTGCTACTTTTCTCAATCATTATGGGCCTCGGCGGCCTGGTAGTTGTTACCGCTTTCTCCGTATTCGGCCTTGTTAAAGCTCTGGGCGGCGCTCAGCTTTACGGGGATAAGCTTATGGGCATTATCGGAATAATCGCCCTGTGCTTTGTTCCTTTCTTTCTCTGGTGCCTGTTTTTCTACAACCCCAAGAGGCCTGTTGAGGGCGCCAATGATAACCTTACGGGCTGCCTTTGCTCAATGGCAGTGCCCAGATATATGGCAGACCACGATTTCCGCTTTGAAAACACCGAGGTTATGGTAATCCTCACCGGTTCCGAAGAAGCAGGCCTCAGGGGCGCAAAGGCCTTTGCCAAAGCCCACGGGGCAGAGATTAAGGCCGATGCTGAAAAAGGCATTGAAACCGTATTTGTGGGCCTTGATACCGTAAGAGATTACGAGTTTATGAGCGTTTACAATAAAGATATGACCGGCACTGTAAAGAATAATCCTGAGGTTTCCCTTCTGCTAAAAAAAGGCGCGGAGCTTGCGGGCTACGATATCCCCTATGCCACCGTGTTCTTCGGCTCATCCGATGCCGCCGCAATTACTCAGGGCGGAATAAAAGCCACCTGCTTTGCCGCTATGGATCCCGCTCCCGCCCGCTACTACCACACAAGGCTTGATACTGCCGATAATATGGACCTTAAAACCATTGAAGCCGGCGTGGGCATCTGCCTTGAAACAGCTTTCCTTTATGACGAAAAAGGCCTTGACCTGTAAAATATAACCGAGAAAGGAAAATTATTATGAAAAGAAAGTTCCTTGCTCCCGTAAGCATTCTGGTTGTTTTTGCTCTTCTGTTCTCTTTCTCCGCCTGTAGCTTAACCGGCGGCAATGAAGAGGAAACCACTTCAAAAATCAATGTCAGAACTCCTCTGCCTACGGATATAACCTCATCCTATGACGAAGAGAGCCGCATTGTAACCGATACCCAGTATTCACCTGAAGCTCTTGCGGCCAATACCAAAACAATATTTGAGTATTTCAATCTCCACATCAATGAGATAAAGCAGGGCAAAGCCGCTGTTTCCATGAGCCGCAGCAAGAGCATAGGTAAGGCTGTGGATGAAAACGGTGATGCAATCCCCATCAGCGAAAACAGCTATGTAAACGCCGCAATCACCACCCTTGACAGCTACATGCTCAACACAAGCGGCGATTCAATAGAATACGGCGACAGCCTTCAGGAGTTTCTTCCCGTCAAAGGCGAAAACTATGTAAGCAGGCTTACCCTTGATGATATTGAAAGCGCCACCTGCGCCGAAGACGGCACCCGCCGCGTTATAACCCTCACCCTCAAAAGCCCCGCTCAGCCTCAGGTTATTGAGAAGGCCTACGATATGGAAAACCTTGATGAGATATTGAAGGAATTCGAAAAGGCCAACGGCTATATGAGCGTTGAAAAACCGGAGCTTACCTATAAAGACTGCCGAATTATAATCACCGCGGATGTTGAAACCGACGAGATAACCGCCATTGAGTATGAAAAAACGGCGGATGTAAAAACCACCGTTACAGGCAAAGGCAACCTTGAGAGCATAGGCACCCTGCCGGTAATATTCAATTACAGAAGCAATGTCAGGTATTCACTGGATTGGACAGATCCGGCTACCGCCACAACTCTCGCCGAAAAATAATTATAAATAGCATAAGTATTTGAGCGAAAAATAAACAGCTGAGTTAATATGAATTAAAAAGCCCGCAGGTTCTTGTAACCTGCGGGCTTTGCTTATATATCTATAATTCAATTACCATTCCAGCGAAACCGTGAGACCGTCAGCCTTATAAGTAACATCTCTGTGCAGGTTGAGGTCCACCGCTTTGCAGAAGGCCTTAAGCATTTTTTTATCCTTCATTTCTATGGTGAATTTCAGGGTGAGTTCATTTGCGGAGTAAAGCTCCTTTGAAAGCTGAAATCCGTTTGTCCACCAGCTTTTCTGCTTTTCACGGGTAAAGAGCAGCTCATCGCCGTGATAAAGGGAGAAGCTCATATTCAGCATATCTTCATCCGAAACGCAGTTATAAAATGTGCCGGGGGAGGGCAGGCGGTTATATACGCCTATTTCCGCGCCATTTGCGGCTACATACATACCCTTCCATGCCTGAATCATCCACTCTTTGCCCTCATAGTAAAACTTAAAGCGGCGTGTGTGGTAATAATAGAGCGGTGTAATATAGCTTAAAATATCATATTCAAAGCAGAACCCGAAATCCCGCATCCAGCAGTTAAGCGTGGCATAGATAACCATATCGTTTATATCAAAATTATAGCCGATATCAAACATTCCTTTTTCGTCTTTGCCGTAAAAAAGGCCTGTTTCCGGGTTATAATATGCGCCTGAGTGCAGCACATCCGTTTCGCCGTCGCTGTAAGTGACATACATCAGGAATTCGTAAGTTCCGTCGCCGCAGGGCGAAAGCTTTATATCACAGCTTTCAAAGCCCCTGAAATATGCGCCGATAAGATAAAATGCTTTGCCCAGTGTAATTTTATCATCTTCGTAGCATTTGTCCCGCAGTTTATACATTATCTCAGAAAAAGCACTGCAGTCAAAAGGAAGGGCTTTGTTCAGCAGTTTTACCGGAGCAGATACATCCTTGAGGTTTGTTACCGTATTTACTATATCAAGGTAAGAGTTTTCCCTGACAATTTCGCAGAGTTCGGTGGTTTTTGCATCAACGGTCACATCAAATTTTTTCGGGCCGATAAGGGGTTTGTCTGAAACCGAAAAAACAGAGGGTACCATAATCAGTGACAGCAGAAGCGAAAGGATTTTTTGCGCTAAAAGATTCATTAAAAGGACTCCAGTACAGTATTATTAATCATAAACAGGTTCAAAGTCATCGGCGCCGTGGCCGCACAGGGGGCAGATATAGTCTGCCGGGAGGGTTTCGCCCTTGTAAATATGGCCGCATATCTTGCAGCGCCAGCCGGTTATTTTCTTTTCTGCAGCGGGAACGGCGGGCTTGGGTTTTACATTTTCCTGATAGTATGTATAGGTCATGGGTTCGCCGTCGCCGAGTATCTTTGCATCCTTAACCTCGGCGATGAAAAGAAAATGGCTGCCCAGGTCAATTGAGTCAACCACCTCTGCGCTAAGCACGCAGCAGGCGTTCCAGCCCATATAGGGTATGCCGTTTTCATCCTCTGGCAAGGGGATATCCGCAAGCTTATCCACATCCCTGCCGCTCTGCATACCGAAATATTTGATAGTATCAAAGCTGCAGTTTGTGTCAAGAAGGCTTATGGTGAACTTGCCGGACTTTCTCAGAAGCTCGCAGGTGTAGTTTGTGCTGATTGAGGAAATTGCAATCCTGACGGGGTTTGAAGCAACCTGAATGCAGGTGTTTGTGATGCAGGCGTTGGCCTTTCCGTCGGCCTTTGTTGCCAGCAGGAATACTCCGTAGGGGAGCTTGAAAAGTGCCTTGTTATCCATCTTTATTCTCCTTCGCTTTCTTTTATTGATTTGTCAACTTCCATCATTATTGCGCATTCCATACGCTTGCGGAAAAGCTCGCAGCCGTATTCGTAAATACCACTTACGCTGCCGGTTGCGTGGTATGCGTTGGCGGCGCATCCGCCGGAGCAGTAGAGCTGAGCCCAGCAATTTCTGCACTCCTGCCTTGAGTAGGCGTTGCAGCCGGCGAATTCATCCCGCACCTTTTCGTTGGTGATGCCTGTAAAAACATTGCCCATAAGGTATTTGGTGTCACCCACAAACTGGTGGCAGGGGTAAAGGTCACCCGTGGGGGTAACCGCCATATATTCCGTGCCGGAGCCGCAGCCGGATATGCGCTTATATATGCAGGGGCCGGATTTAAGGTCAATCATGTAGTGGTAAAATGTGAAGCCTCTGCCCTCATCCCTGCGGCGTATCATCTCTTTTGCAAGAATTTCATACTGTTCTTTGAGTACGGGCAGGTCTTCATCCGTCAGCGCGTAGGGCTCCGAGGGCTTGCACACCACGGGCTCCATTGAAAGCTCCGTAAAGCCCAGGTCTGCCATGTGGAAAATATCCTTTGTGAAATCCGTGTTGGCGTGGGTAAAGGTGCCCCTCATATAGTAGCCCTTGCCCTGCCTCGCCTCAACCAGTTTTCGGAACTTTGGCAGTATAACATCATAGGAACTGCCCCCGGAGGGTGTGGGCCTTTTTGCATCGTGTATTTCTTTTCTGCCGTCAAGGGAAAGCACCACATTGTGGCATTCCCTGTTGCAGAAATCTATCACATCATCGTCAATAAGCATACCGTTGGTGGTAAGGGTGAAACGGAAGTTTTTGCCTTTTTCTTTTTCAACAGAGCGGGCGTAGGCGGTTAAATCCTTGACCACCTGAAAGTTCATAAGGGGCTCGCCGCCGAAAAAGTCCACCTCAAGGTTGTGCCTTGTGCCGGAGTTTTCAATAAGAAAATCAAGGGCCCGTTTGCCAACCTCAAAGCTCATAAGCGCGCTTTGGCCGTGATATTTGCCCTGGGCGGCAAAGCAGTATTCGCAGTTAAGGTTGCAGGCGTGAGATACATGAAGGCACAGCGCCTTTATATCCTTGGAGCGGTTTTTTATGCCGGAGGCAAGGGACGCAAAAGGATCCTTTGAAAAAAGCTTCCCATCATCCTTAAGGGTTTTTATATCATCCAGCAGGGCGGCGGCATCATCCGCCGTAAAGCTTTCGCTTTGGCCGTATTTATTTATGAGAGTTTCGGTTATCTTTTCCGGTGTTTCGGTTTCATACAGGTCTATGGCGTCATAGGCGGCGTCATCCACGCAGTGCACCGAGCCGGAAGCGGTGTCAATCACAATATTATAACCGTTCAGTTTATACTGATGTACCATATTATTCTCCGTAAGAGTATTATAAACAACAAAACCCGTCCGCCGCAGGAAAACGGCTGACGGGAGTTTCCCGCAGGAATTACTTGTTTTTATTTTCGCACTTCTGGTTTGCTACGCCGCAGGAAGTTTTGCAGGCGGACTGGCAGGAGGTCTGGCATTCGCCGCAGCCGCCTTTAACGGCGCTCTTGCTCAGGTTGCGGGTCTCTATGGTCTTAATTCTCTTTGTCTCTTTCATATCTTTTCTCCTTAAGAATTAACCTTTTTATTTTAATCAATTTTATCACAGTTAAATAATAATGTCAATCATCACGCACAGCAACCTTCAGCCGGTCTGTGCCGTTTTCGCCCTCCTGCAGTATGTTTATGCCGTTTTCTCTGAGCTTAACAAGGGTGCCGGTCAGGGCGGGGGATATTTCGGCCCCGGGTATAATCATGGGAATACCGGGCGGGTAGGCCCAGATATATGTCAGTGAAATTCTGCCTGCCGCTTCCTCAAGGGGCACATATTCACAAGGCATTGAAAGAGCTTTGCGGGGGCTTATAACAGACCTGAAGGGGGCGGGTACACAGCTTACGGCCGGGGTATCGCCCGGGCCGAGGGTGCCGTCAATTTCCGTAAGAGCAAGGGCAAGTCTCTCAAAGCTTTCAGCGGTATCGCATATTGACATAAGGCAGAGCACATAGTTAAGGCTCACCATTTCCGGCTCAATTTTATAATCTTTCCTCAGTTTTTCCGCAAGAGCGGGCCCCGTAATATCCGTGCCGGCTGTTGATATAATTATTTTGCAGGTGTCAAAGCCGAAGGATCTGACGGGCGAGGCACACCCCGGCAGGGTAAGGCGCTTCAAGCCTGCTGTTTTCTTTTTGAAAGCTGCAAGATTTTCTTCATAAGTCCCGAATAGTTCTGCCTTCTTTTCCGAAAGAATATCCGCGCACTGATCCATTGAAGAGAGCAGGATATATGAAGGAGACGAGGTTTCAAATATACCCATTGCCTGCCTGAAAGGCGCAGGGTCAATGCCTTTATTAAGATAAACCGCTGCGCACTGTGTAAGAGCCGGCAGGGTTTTGTGCAGGGATTCCACCGAAACATCCGCGCCCTGAGAAATGGCAGATGGCGGAAAAGCCGGGCTGAAGCCGAGGTGCGCACCGTGGGCGGCATCCGTCAGCAGCTTTGCCCCGTGCCTGTGGGCGGCTTCGGCAATGGCTTTTATATCGCTTGTTACCCCCTCATAGGTGGGGGAGGTTATTATCACAAGCTTTGCTCCGCTTTCATCAAGGGCCGATTCAACAGCGGCCGGGGAAACAGAAAGCGGGAAACCGTTTTTTTCATCAGTTTCGGGGTAAATGTAATAAGGGCGCAAATCATTTACCAGCAGGGCGTGGTAAACGGATTTGTGGCAGGCGGCGGACAGCACAACCCTGTCCCCGGGTGCGGTCAGTGCCGTAACCGAGGCAAGTATGCCGGCTGTTGAGCCCCCTACAGAAGGAATGGCGGTTTCCGCATTGCGCAGAGCCGCCATTTTTTCACAAAGTTCTTTAAGTATGCCCGCAGGGCAGTGCAGGTCGTCAAAGCCCTCAATTTCGGTTATATCCAGCCCCAGGGGGAGCTTGCCGCCGAAAAGGGCGTTTCTTTTGTGCCCGGGCATATGCAGGGGTAACATACCGGAGCTTTCGTTTTCAAGAAGCTTACGGTAAAGTGACATAATTGCTCCTTATGAGAAAAGACCCGTTATTCTGTCCACAAGGCGCAGGGCGTAGAAGAAATTATCAAACCAGTATGATATGCCCCAGCCGGTGTTATCTATGGGCTGTGTGTTGATAACCGGTGTGGTTCTTGAGCCCAGGCCTGCGCTTTTAAGGTAACCCAGCATGTATCTTGCTATGGCAATATTGCCGGCGGCGTTGGGGTGAATGGTATCTGCGGCAATATATTCATCGTGGCCGCTTATAACGGAGCCCACATCGGCGATTCTGTAAGCGCCGGGGTGCTTTTTAAGGTAGCCCCTGATTGCGCCGTTAAGGCGGCTGACGCCTTCTTCAAAGGTATCTTGCCAGCGGCCGTTGTTGGGGTTGTAAACGGTCTGGAAAATGATAACTGCGTGAGAGTTTTTGCTTCTTATATTGCTTATTATTTTGCCGATGTTCTCTTCAAAACCTTCGGCTATTGAGTCAAAACTGCTGTAATTGCCGGTTATTCTGCCAAGCAGGCCCATACCCAGCCAGTTCTTTGTAAGGAAATCATTGCCGCCTATGGAAATCTGGATTATATCAGCATTCCTGATATCCGCTGCAACAAGGTCATCATCAAGAAGCTTAAGCAGGGCTTTGCTGCTTGAGCCGCTTACTGCATCATTCATATATGCGTAACCGTTGGTATCCGCAACTATTCTGCCGTAGCAGGCCTCGCTGCTGTTTCTTATACCCTGACCGAAGGCGATGGAATCGCCCAGGAGCAGGTAGTTTACGGATTTTGCCTCTGCGTTTATAAGGCAAAGGCCTGCAAGCATTGCAACAACTGCAACAAGCGCGATTATTTTCTTTGTGATTTTCATATTATTACCTCGTTTCGGAGCTGTTTTTATCATAAATGATTTTAAGGCCTTTAAGTATAAGGTCGCTGTCTGTGATTATATCGTGCCTGCAGTTGGGTATTATGCAGGGAACAAGGCCGCCGGTGGCAACTATCTTTGTTTCGTAGCCCAGCTCTTCCCACATTCTGTCAATCATACCGTCAATTGCCGCCGCCTGGCCTATGATTATACCGCTTTTCATACAGTCCACGGTATTGGCTCCTATTGTTCTTTTAGGGGCTTCAAGGGCTATTCTGGGCAGCTGAGAGGTGCGGTTTACAAGGGAATCCATGGTTGCGCCTATGCCGGGCATAATTGCGCCGCCTATAAAGTTTTTGTTTTCATCAAGTATGGTTACTGTGGTGGCGGTGCCCATATCAATAATAATAAGGGGTGCGCCGTATTCCTTAAGACCCGCAACAGCATCAACAATAAGGTCGGAGCCTGCGGAGGAAGGGTTGTCAATCACAATATTTATGCCTGTTTTTACACCGGGGCCCACAAACAGGGGGGATTTGCCCAGCATTTTTTCGCAGGCCGCAGTTATAACCGTATTTACCGGAGGCACAACGGAGGAAACCGCCACGCCCTCAATGGAATTACGGTCAATATTGTGCAGATCAAGCAGCGCATCAAAAAGCACCACATATTCAAGGTCTGTTTTTGAGGTATCTGTTTTTATTCTTTCGGAAAAAAGTATTCCGCTGTCATCAATACATCCGGCAACGATATTTGTGTTGCCTATATCAAGAGCAAGTATCATATACTGCCTCCTCGGCTGAAAGCTATTTATCCAGCATCTTTTTGTTCAATGCTTTCACAACGGGTATGGTTATTATAATTGCAACGGCAATTTCAATAACGGCGTTAATTCCGAAGGCGGCAAGTATGTAATTTGTAAGCCCGCCGAAGCTGATGCTTGAAATATTGAGCTGCTCGCCGTATTTTTCACCGTAAATGAGGTAAATGCCGCCCATAACCAGCGCGGTGTTTGTAAGGCACCCGGCAATGCTTGCAAGAACCGAACCCAGGGTTTTGCTCTTGTTTTTAAGCAGGTACATTACAAAACCTGCCGCCATACCCATAAGCACTCTGGGTATAAGCGCAATAAGCGGATTTCTGAAAATGATGCCTTCAAGGGGTGAGGGAGGCGCCAGAACGGCTTTGATAATGCAGCTTACGCCCCATACTCCGCCAAGGGCGGCCCCTGTGCGCACGCCCATAAGGCAGGCGCCCACAATAACGGGGATATGTATCAGGGTGATGCTCAGAAAACCGTAGTTGATGTAACCTAAATAGGGCACAAAGGTCATAACAATTATCAGCGCGCTGAAAATTGCAATCTGCGCCAGGTACAGGTTCTTTTTAAAGGTTGTGTTGTTTGCCATATTCATTTCTCCTTGCCCGATACCGCGTCAATGACTGCCGCTCGGGTCTTTATTTTTGAAATCCTGAGATTTCGGCTGAAATTATAGCACTTTCTGTTGTTTTTTGCAAGAAAAATAAGAGACTCCTTTACCAGAGCCTCTTAATGAAATACATCTTAAATTTTTTACCGGGCTTCATATTTCCTTTAATGAATTTTATATAACGCTTTGTTTTTCCGGTCAGGGAATCAAACGCCTCATCACCCGGCTCATCACCGCTGAAAAGGAAATATTCAAGCTCCCGTATATAGTCTTCCGCCTCCTGCGGATTTGAGCCTTCGCTTTGCATCAGGGCGGGGAAATCCCCGAAGGAATGGGTTTCGGTATTGTCGCCCTTTGCAAATTTCCAAAGTTCATCAAGGTAGGCAAAGCGGTTCCTCAGGGAAGCTTTGCGGTTTTTGCGGGAGAAGCTCCTGTGCCGCTTAATAACGGTAACCGCGGTTTTTACAAGGTACCTCAGCACAATAAAGGCGGCTATTATGCCCGCCAGCAGGGCAATCCGGTTTTTGGTGCGGTTCGCATTTATATTTTTTACCATATCGCCGAGAGTATCCGCAGCGCCGTTAAACCGTCCGCCGCCGAAAAGCGTGCTTATTATGGGTGAGAATTCATCGGCGGACTGAGCGGTGGTGGCCTCTACGGGCACCCAGCCGATGCCTTCCTCAAAAACCTCAACCCAGGCGTGGCCGTGAGAATCCGGCACGGAAATCTTGCTTACGGTACGGTCCGATGAATACATTGTTGAAATCCACTGTGTATAATCCTCGCCGTCAACATCCTCGGAGTTATAGAAATCCTCCCTGTCCACGGCGTAGCCCTGAGCATACCTTGCGGGAATGCCCAGGTACCTGAATATTACGGTTGCGGCAGTGGCAAAGTGCTGGCAGTAACCTTTCTGAGAGGCCAGCAGGAAGTAGTTTATATAATCCTCGCCGTAAGGAACTTTGCCCGGGCGCAGGGTATATTCAAAATTATTTTCAAGGGCGGATGTAACCTTTTCTATTTTAACATCCTGAGTGTCATCCTGAGAAATGCCGTACTCTTCGCAGAATTTTGCCACCGCATCGGCGCTCCCCGGGGGAACGGTCAGGGCGTTATCGTAAGCGTCGGCCCGTATTTCATCAAGCAGGGATTCATACTGCTCTTTTTCCTCACCGGTAAGGGCTTCAAGGGGATTTGCTCCCGGTTCATAATTATCTCTTGTATATGCGGTGTAATAAATGAAAGCCGATTTTTCTTCAGCCGTTTCCGATTTCAGGTTCGCCTGCCCGGGGCTTTCAAAGCTGAATTTTTCCCCGTCAAGGGCGGCGTAATAAGGCACGCTTACGGGCTGGTCAAACAGAGCGGGGTCAACGGTGCGCAGGGCTATGCGGTGGCTGCTCTGGGTAACTGATTTTTCCGAATTGAAGTCTTTTTCCAGCAGATTTGCGGTGAAGTTAAAGAGTTTTCCTTCCGGGTCCTCTGTTTTGCCCGGTTTCCATTTAAGAGCGGAGGAGTCAAAATCATAGCCGCAGTAATTGCGCAGGTAAATTCTGTTAACCCTGTAGTTTACAAGCTCAACCTCAATATCCGTCATACCGTCAAAGGTTACCGAGGATACATTTGAAAGCTGGCCCGGCTCCGATGCCTGCCTGTCACGGGAATAAAGGGATCTGAAACCGTAGGAAAGGAAGTTCTTTACAGGCCGCACCGTGCTGTCTTTAACAAGATTTGTGGGCAGGTTTATTTCAAAGGTTTCCGAAGGCACAACCGCAAACACAAGGCCCGTAACAACCAGTATGAATACAAGCCATATAACCGCAATGCGGGCGGTATTTTTTGCGCCTGTGGCAAAGGTATATCTGTGCAGGTGCTTTTTTATGTAGGAGCGGGCGCTCTGGCTGTCATTCAGGCCGTCATAGCTGTTGGTAAAGCCCGTGCCCATAACCAGCACCCAGCCGATAACAACCATAATCATACCGGCTTTTGCGGCATTGAAGTTAAAATACATTCCGAACATTACAATAGGTGAGGAGAAAAGGAAAAATCCCCTCAGGCTCATTTTTTCGGAAACATTTATATTCTGCATTATCATAATGCCCACAGCCAGTACGCATACAGCTATGGTCATAGCGGTATATTCATCCTTATAAATCAGCGTGAATTCCCGCAGGTAGGGCAGGTCGATTTTATCATCAATATATTTCAGTATATTATTCCATATTGCGCTCATTCCGCTGTTTACCACCGCAAAAAAGCGGGTTGAAACGGTTATAGCTGCCGCAAGAATAATAAGGTAATTGATTATTTTTGTTCTGAAGCTCACATACATAAATGAGAGCGCCAGGGCGGAAACAACGCAGGTGAAAAACAGTGGCACAAGGCTGAGATCCAGCTCAAAGGATGAAATCAGGCAGTAAAGTGAGCCGAAAGTGCCGCAGAAAAGCGCAAGGGCATTGACCGCATACTTGAGGAAGGGGAAGCCCTCCTTTTCCGCAGTCAGGTCAGATGAATAGAGAATGCCGGTTTTTTCGGAGAGAGCTTCTCTGTAATTGCGGTTTTTCTTCTCTCTCCATCTGTCAATCCGCTGGCCGATACTCAAAGGCATATCAGCACCACGCTTTCCTTATAAGCACCAAGCAGAGTGTGCTTATCCGCCCCTTCAAAAGAGGGGGAGGTGAAATAAACAGCCCGGTCGTTTACACCGATGCCGGCTTCATTGTATTTTTCGTAGGCATAGTATTCCGTGTAGCTTTGCATAAGGTACATCTGCTCCAGCACCTCAATAAAGCTCTCGTTATCGTCAACATTTTCGGTTATGAATCTGTTTGTTTCGCAATCGTACCAGCATACCCTGAAGGGCATCTCCATCTCCAGCAGTTTTTCGCCTGCGGAGTAAAATGCGGTTATCAGCTCATCAAGGAATCCTATGCTGTCGCTGTCACGGCGCAGCTCCACAAGCAATGTCAGGGTGCGGTTAAACAGCCGCTCGTATTCCTTAACATAAAGGGTATCGTGCTTTGCGCTTATCTTCCAGTTTACCCTCTGCATACGGTCCCCGGGCACATATTCGCGGAACTGCTTTATACGGGTAACATCCTCGGTGCTGTTGGTGCTGTTTGCCTCCTGCTCCTCACCCTGAATAAAGGAGTTTTCGATAATATCCATAACTATATCGTCTTTAGGGGGAATCACGGATACAGCCGCCTGTGCTGGCCACTCTTTTTTAAAAACAAAAAGGCCCAGGTAATCCGGCATTGAAACCTCAATGCCTTTTATTACTATCCGCCCTGAATAGACAGACTGAATATTCCAGCGGTAGCTGTTTCTGCCTGTTTTTAAGGGGAGCTTCATTTCCTGTATCTCTTCATTGGGGTAATAGGCGTTTTCCGCAATGAACCTGAGAAAAATGCCGGGTATTGGCAGGCGTGAAGTGTTTTCCGTAACAAAATCCACGCCCATATCCCCGCTGCCGTATATTACGGTAAGCGGGGCGGAAATTCCAGCTCCGCTCTTTTTCCAGATATTTCTTGAAACAAAAAAGCTGATAAAAGGCAGAGCAACAACTATAAGGAAAAGATAAAAGAAGAAAAAGTTGTGAAAGAACAAAAAATAAAGGAGAGTGTAAATGAAAACCAGGGTATATTCTACTCTGTTTTTAAACATTATTTTACACTCCCTTCATTTTATTTGCCGTTATTTCAGAAAGAGGGCATTTCCACCTCTTTTGCAATGCCCGTAATAACCTGCTCCTCCGTAAGAGCGGCGGCCTTCGCTTTGGTGCTCAGGGTTATTCTGTGGCTTGATGTAATACCCATTACATCAATAATATCCTCGGGCACCACATAGTCTCTGTTTTTGATATATGCCCGGGATTTTGCCATGCGCAGTATTGCCTTTGCGCCCCTGGGGCTTATGCCGCTTTTGAGCAGCTCGCTGTTTCTGGATTTAAGAGTAATGGCGGATATATAGTCAAAAATGCAGTCCTCCGTATGAAGGGCGGCCACGGTTCTCTGCGCTTCAATTATTTCATCAAGGGAGAGCACCGGGTTTATTTCCGCATTGTTTTCATAGCCCTGGCTTTTAAGCATACGGGCTTCGCTTGCAGGGTCCGGATAGCCGATGGAAAGCCGCACCATAAAGCGGTCCAGCTGGGATTCCGGCAGCTTCTGTGTGCCTGCGGAGCCCAGAGGATTCTGGGTGGCAATTACAAAGAAAGGCGAAGGCAGGGGATGGGTTACGCCGTCAACGGTAACCTTGCCCTCCTCCATTACCTCCAGCAGGGCGGACTGGGTTTTGGGCGAGGTGCGGTTTATTTCATCCCCCAGAAAAAGGTTGCACATAACCGCCCCTTCCCTGTAGCTGAATTCACCTGTGTTTTTATCATACATTGAGAATCCCGTAACATCCGAGGGCAGGGTATCCGGGGTAAACTGCATGCGGCGGTATTTAAGGGACAGGGCTTTTGAGAAAGCCACCGCCAGAGTGGTTTTGCCCACCCCGGGTATATCCTCCAGCAGAATATGTCCCCCCGCAAGCACGGTCATAAGCACGGCATCTATTATTTCATCCTTGCCTATTATCGCTTTCTGCACTTCGGTTTTTACAAGGTCCAGCTTTTCGTGAATGTTATCCATATTATTACCTTCTCTTTCAAGGTTGCATTTATTTCCTATAATGTTATAATACAGTTACAATGTTAATAAATCAACATTTTTGAAAAATATTGTAAAAATAACAAAATAACCGCAGGAGGAATAGTTTTGAAACAGAGAATTATTGCCTACACAAAAAGAATAGACAGCTGCATAAGCGGCGAAACCCCGGTGGAAAACTGGGAGGAGCTTCTTGAGGAGCATATACATCAGCTTGAGTGGTTTCAGCATGAAAGGATTGTGCACATGTTTGTTATGCTCACCTTTGCAATTATGACTGTTGCCACCATTATCACGGAGCTGGTAACGGAGTTTTACCCACTGCTTGCCGCAATTTTCCTGTTTATGGTGTTGCTGGTACCGTATATAAAACATTATTATCTTATGGAAAACAAGTGCCAGGAAATGCTGAAGCAGTATGACGAAATCTGGAAAAAGGTTAAAGAAGAGAGAAGAAATAAAGAAGCGTCAGATTAAAAAACAGATAAGAACAGGAGCCCGCAGATTAATAAAACTGCGGGCTCTTTCTGCATTTATATTTTTATGAAACAATATTTGTTTTTTTTATTTATTCCAGATTATTCTTCCCGAAGTTTTCGGGCAGCAGGTCGCCGAGAGTGCGTATAATATAATCTTTCCCGGATTTTGCCGTGATTATTTCAAAATCCTTTTTGCAGAATTCCGCCATAACCTGCCTGCATACTCCGCAGGGAAAGGCATAATCCGTAACTTTTCCGTTTTTCCCTCCGGCAACTGCAATTTTTTCAAACTCTCTTTCACCCTCGCTTACGGCCTTGAAAAATGCGGTTCTTTCTGCGCATACCGTGGGGCCGAAGGCGGCATTCTCAATATTGCAGCCTGTATAGACCTTGCCGCTTTTTGCCAGCAGCGCGGCGCCAACGGCAAAGCCGGAGTAGGGGGAATAGGAGTATTTCATTGCCTCAATGGCTTTGCATATAAGTTTTTTATTATCCATATTACACCTTCGGCAGATTTTCCGCTTTTACGGCAGTTTCAAGGGCCAGGGTTATCATTTCCGTAAAGCTCTTCTGCCTCTCTTCTGCGCCCAGAGCCGTGAAGGGCTCAAAACATAAATCGGATACTGTACATATTGCGAGCGCCCTCTTTTTATACCTCATTGCCGTAAGGTAAAGAGCGGCGGCTTCCATTTCAACTGCAAGGCAGCCCATTTTTGCCCAATCGGTTGTTACCCTTGTATCATCATAGAAAGTATCGGAGGAATAGAGCAGGCCGATTTTAAGGGCCGAGCCGGCAGCGTCCGCCGCTTCTTTGCAGGCGGAAAGCAGGCTGTAATCGCATACCGGGGCGATTGTGCCGTCAAGGCCGTATTGGGAGGCAAACCCTGAATTGGTGCAGGCGCCCATACCCGCTACAATATCCATAAGGCCGCAATCCGGGGTAAGGGAGCCGGCGGAGCCGATTCTTATAATATTCTCAACCCCGAAACTATTATACAGCTCATAGCTGTAAATGCCGATGGAGGGCATACCCATACCGCTGGCCATTACGGAAACTTTAACGCCTTTATAGTAGCCGGTAAATCCGTTTACGCCTCTTACCTTGTTTACGGCAACAGGGTTTTCAAGGAAGTTTTCGGCAATGAACGCAGACCTTAATGGGTCGCCGGGCATAAGCACGGTTTTGCCGAAGCCGATATCGCTGAGCAGGTTGATATGAGGGGTGTTTTCGGCCATTACTTTTCCTCCCTTGATTTCATTATCTTTACAATTCTGCTGGTGCCCAGTCTGTCTGCCCCCAGCGAGATGAATTTTTCAGCGTCCTCAATGGATGATATTCCTCCTGCGGCCTTTATTTTAAGCCGGGGAGAAACATGCTCCTTGAAAAGGGCAATATCCTCAAAGGTTGCCCCGCCTGTGGAAAAGCCGGTGGAGGTCTTTATATAATCCGCACGGGATTCCGAAACAACCTCACACATTTTTATTTTTTCCTCTTCCGTAAGCAGGCAGGTTTCAATAATAACCTTAAGCAGTCTGCCTTTGCAGGCATCCTTAACGGCGTTTATCTCATTGAGTATGAAATCATAATCCCCGTCTTTTACCTTGCCTATGTTTATTACCATATCAATTTCATCCGCCCCGTCATCCACTGCCTGAGAGGCCTCAAAGCATTTTACCGGGGTGGAGGAATAGCCGTTGGGGAAGCCGATAACGGTGCATATTGCCGGCTTATCTCCTGTGTACTCCTTAGCCGCTTTTACATAGCAGGGGGGAATACATACGCTGGCTGTGCCGTATTTTTTGCCGTCATCGCATATCTCTTTAATCTGAGCGAGAGTGGCGGACTGCGAAAGCAGTGTATGGTCGCATTTTGACAGAATTTCTTTAATATCCATATTTCATTTACCTCTTTTATGCAGTAAAGCTGTAAGAGAATGGGGATGAAGTTTCGGCATAGGCGTTCAGGGCAACAATCTGCACCGAGTATTTTTTGCCCTGAGTAAGAGTACCAAGGTTTACCTCATACTGATTTTCTTCGTAAAGATACATATATTTGCCCGAAAAATTATCGGAAAAGAAGGGTATGCCGTTTTCCGTAACGCTGAGCTTGTAGCTCTCAACAACATACTTATCCTCGGCGCCGGTAAACTTCAGGATTGTTTCGCCCTTATCGTTCTTGTATGTTTCTGCCTTTGTGCCTGCGGGCCATACCGGGGCGGAATCCCTGTTTTTTCTTTTGAGGTAGGTATAGTCAAAGTTTTTATCCGCAAGGCCCGTAAGGTAATATTCGTTATCAAAGAAAGCGTCTGTAATAAGGTCGTAGGATTTTATGCGCAGGTTGCCGTCCTTATCCCCTTCGACAATATAAAACTGTGCGGCATTTTCCGTTTCATAGGGGAAGTTGCCCGCTATTGCGTCAAGCTCTGTTTCAAAATAGCTCAGGGTGCCGCAGCCAAGGGCCGTATAACCGCCCTGCCATATTGTGCGGGGGTCGTTTATGGGGTAGTGTGAGTGGCCGGAAAAATCCACAACCCGGGGATGCTTTGAAAGCACTTTGGTAATATCAAAATCTCCCCAGTTTATGCTGCCGTAAACTGTGGCAAAGGGGCCGGGATGCTGAAAAACAAAAACAGGCTTGCTGCCGGAATCTTTTTCAGCCGAGCTTATCTGCTCCTCAAGCCAGTCCAGCTTGCCTGAGAAGGTTTTGCCGTTGTCATCATAAGAGGCAAGTATAAAATGGTAGCCATTGAGTGTGTAGTGGTTATCAAGGGGACCCTCCATTTTTTCAAAGAGCCGTGCGCTTTCGGAGGCATCATAATCTCTGGTGGCTATATATTCGTGGTTGCCGGTGCATATCATAAGCTGAGTTTCTTCTTTGAGCTTCTCGGCAATAATGCTGTTGAAAAGAGCGTATTCCTTTTCATAGCCCGTTGTTGCCACATCCCCCACGCATACAAGGGCATCAAAGCCGGTGTAGCTCTGGTCCGCGCAGTAGCCGTACATAAAATCAATCAGCTTTTTAAGCCGCGCGGCTTCGGGCTGGTCTTCTTCGCCGTTAAGGTGTATATCGCTGCACACCGCAAAACGGATTACCGGGGTAAAATCCTTAGGGGCGGCAGGGTCCTCACCTGCACCGAAGGGAAAACCTGCAAAAATAACAGATGTAATAACATAGAGGAAAGCTACGATTTTGGCCAGCAGTGTTCTGCCTATATTTGTTATGGAAAACATAAATGTACCTCTTTTTTGAAAAAATGGGCTGCCACTTTATGCGACAGCCCTTGATTCAAATTATAATATTTCACCCATAAGGCCGGGCTTTGCACAGGCGGCATTTGATTCATCTGTATCAATATGCATAGCAAGCGCGTATTTGGGGCTTACCCTGACTATAACATCGTCAAAGATAAGTGAACGGCCTTCGGATTCTATTTTTACGGCAACAATCTGCTTATCTGCAAGTCCGTATTTTTCGGCATCCTCGGGGGTGGCGTGGATGTGCCTCTGGGCGGCAATAACGCCGTACTCAAGCTCAACCTCGCCTGCAGGGCCTACAAGCTTGCAGGGGCCGCTGCCTTTTACATCGCCGCTCTCTCTTATGGGAGCGTCAACGCCGATTGAGCGGGCATCCGTAAGTGAAAGCTCAACCTGACATTCCGGGCGGATGGGGCCGAGGATTGAAACCGCGGGGAACTGACCTTTGGTGCCTATAACGGCAACTCTCTCATTGCTGGCGAACTGGCCGGGCTGAGAAAGATCCTTCTTTTTGGTCAGCTCATAGCCTTTGCCGAAAAGGATGTCAAGAGCTTCTCTTGTAACGTGAACGTGCCTGGCTGATGTTTCAACAAGGACCTCTTTTTTCATAATGTGTTATCGCTCCTTGTTAATCAGTATTTAATGGTGTAGGAATCTGAGGTGTGGAAGGGAAGGATTGCTCCTGCCTTATCAAAGTTGATGGTCCAGTAAAGGTCATAGTTTGCGGAGATTACATGACCGGTAGCGGGGTCAACAACTACTTTAACTGTGCTTGAGGGATAGTTCATGGTGGCGGTGCCTACAATGCTGGTTGCAACGCCGGGGATATTATCGTTAACAACGCCGGGAAGAACTACGTTGAAAGCCTTGGGAGCGTGGCCCTGACCGTGCTTGATGGAATCGCTCTTGCCGTCGGCAACGGTGGTGATGGTGATTACATATTTGCCGTCCTTCTCTTCGCAGGTAGCGCTCTGAACATCGGCCTCAGTAAGCTTGGAGGACCAGGATTCGCCCTCAACAGGGTAAGTGGACTTTATCTGGCTGCCGGTGAAGGTCTCGGGCTCAGTCTTGCTGTTCTTTGCGAGCTGATCGGCAAGGAAGGAATCTGCGCCGCCGAGGAGCTTAAGGATGGTGTTGAGTGAAGAGGGGAGAGTGGTGCTTCCGTTAAGGGAAATCTTGGAGTAATTGCGGGTAACGGATTTCGCATCGGTCTTAACCTTATTTGAAGCTTCGTTGAAGTAAGCGATGATTTCGGCTTTGGTTTCGGGAGCCTTGGGGGCTTCGGTGCTCTCTTCTTCGGAAGCATCTTCAGCGGAAGTTTCGCTTGCGTTCTCTGTTGCGGATGCTGATTCATCTGCAGGAGCGGCTGTGGTATCGTCAGCTGCGTCTGTTGCCTCAGTTGCATCGGTGCTCTCATCAGCAGGTAAGCTTTCATCTGTAATTTCGGTATCGGGCTCAGTGGTGGTTGTGTTATTGTCTTTTGCGCCGCAGGCTGCGAAAGCAACAACAAAAGAGAGTGCCATTAAAATAGCAAGAATTTTTTTAGCCATAATCTTTCCTCCTGATTATTTGCATAAATATTTTCGGCTTTGGCCGTATTCATAGAAATTATAGTATATTTTATTTATAAATGCAAGGGCTGAAAAAATTTTTTACGCTTCTCAGCTGAACATACCGTCATCGGTCTGAACCTTGCCTTCGCCGTAAATCAGGTCAAGGCTTGATTTTACCAGGGTCTTCATTTCATCCCCTTCAATAAATACAAGCTTGAAGTAGGGGTTAAGCGAATACCCGGTCTCCTTATTCCCAAGGAATCCCTGCTCCGCCATAATAACGGGAACAACAAATTCATCCGTATTCATATAGTTTACGGAAACCTCGTAAAACAGCATGAATTCATCAATTATTACCGGGTTGTTTTCGATATATTCCCTGCGTGCCACGGTGCACATAAGGGCAGGGGCCTCGGTTTTGGAATCCGTAAGGGCCTTGTTTATTACATCAAATTTCTTGTAATCCGTATTGAGCTCCGCAAATCTTGTGATTATCGGTTCTGGCAGAATAAACACTCTCTCCGGGTTTTCCTTCGAAAGCCCGGCGGCTTCATCGGCGGAGTTTACCTTTTTAAGGGCGGAGGTATCAATGCCAGCGTCATCAAGCAGTTTTTTTGTAAAGTCAAAGCCGGTATCGCCCTGACCGTAAACATATATTTCTCTGCCTTTAAGCCCGGCAATATCCTCTATTTTTTCATCCTTTGCTGTTACTCCGTAATTGTAGAGGGAGTTTACGGTAAGGATCTGTATATCCGCATTTGACTCATTATACAGGTTGATTGCGGTGGTTAAGGAGAGGGAGGCAATATCTGTTTTGCCTGTAACAAGCAGCCCAACTATATCCTCTTCTTTTTCCTCAAATTTAAGGTCATAGCCGTATGCCCGGTCAAGGCCCAGTTTTATAAGGCCCAGCCCGCCCGCATCTTTCAGAGCGGAAATGCGGGTTTTTACTTCTCTTTCATCGCTGGTGGTTTCCGTTTCAGATTCCGCTTCCGTTGTTTCGCCGCCGCCTTTTTTGCCGCAGGCGCCGAAGGTGAGAACCAGCGTGAGTATCAGCGCAAAGGAGATAATCTTCTTAAAAATATTCATAATAATCCTCCCTTTGGATTGCTATGGGGAATTATAACGCTAAATGCAGGTTTAGTCAAATATTGCTCAAAATAAAAAAGCTGTACCTGCGAGCGTAAGCTCTCTGATACAGCCATCCGGATTAACAACGATACAGGGAAGAAAAACTCCGTACCGCGAGGGTACGGAGTCTGAAGTTGATTAAACTAAATTAGTCTTCCTTTTTTCTGGTGCAAACATAAGCAGCAGCAGCAGCTACGGAAACAGCAGCGAAAGCTACGATGCCAAGAGAAGTTGAACCGGTCTCTGCGGGAGCTTCAGCAGCGGTAGCTTCGCAGGTAGTCTCTTTGAAACCTGCATAGAAGTTCTTAATCTTCTGCTTAATCTTGTTGATGAGGTTGTGAATGTACTCAAAGATGTCACCGATGATGCCGAGATCGCCGATCTTAGCTTCGAGGTCGGAAACAGCGCCGAGAACTGAGGACTGGGTGTTAACACCGATAGCAGCAAGAATCTTGTTTACAAGATCCTGAACGGACTTGAGGATTTCGCTTGCTACGCCCTGAGTCTGGATAGCGGAAATAACCTGATCGAAGATGCCTTTAACGTTGGATACTACTGAGGAAAGGTCAAGGTTTGCAACATCAATAGCGGGAGCGTTATCAGCTGCAGGAGCATCTTCAGCAAAAGCAACGGCTGACATTGAGAAAATCATAACGATTGAAAGTACGATAGCAAGAATCTTTTTCATAATTATTGGTTCCTTTCTGTTTTTTCTGTATCGTTGTGGCACTACTATAACACCCTAATCCGGGTTTGTCAAGAGTTTTTATCAAAAAAATTACAAAAAAATTACAAATTGTAACTTTTTCAGCGGAAATATGTAATAAATTGACTTATTCCGGCTGTGAATACAAATGCTATTTTATTATATAAAGCCCTATATAATAATCCTTATTCAAGGTAGTCTTTCAGCTTTTTGCTGCGGCTGGGGTGCCTGAGCTTGCGCAGGGCCTTTGCCTCAATCTGCCTGATTCTTTCTCTTGTAACATTGAATTCGGCGCCCACCTCTTCAAGGGTGTGGGGGTGGCCGCCTTCGAGGCCGAAGCGGAGTTTGAGAACCTGAGCCTCTCTGGGCTGCAGGGTTTTGAGCACATCCTCAAGCTGTTCCTTGAGCAGAACCATTGAGGCGGCGTCTGCCGGGGCGGGGGCTTCGTCATCGGGGATGAAATCACCCAGGTGGCTGTCTTCTTCCTCACCTATGGGGGTTTCAAGAGAAACCGGCTCCTGAGCCACTCTCATAATATCCCTGACCTTTTCAACAGGCATATCCAGCTCCTGGGCAATTTCCTCTGCGGTGGGGTCTCTGCCGTTTTTGTGCAGAAGCTGGCTGCTGGTCTTTTTAACCTTATTTATTGTTTCAACCATATGTACGGGTATGCGTATGGTTCTCGCCTGGTCCGCAATGGCTCTTGTTATGGCCTGCCTTATCCACCAGGTGGCATAGGTTGAGAATTTGAAACCCTTGGTGTAATCAAACTTGTCAACGGCTTTTATCAGGCCCAGATTGCCCTCCTGAATAAGATCAAGGAACTGCATGCCCCTGCCCACATACCTTTTGGCAATGCTTACCACAAGGCGCAGGTTTGCTTCAGCCAGGCGCTTCTTTGCGCTCTCGTCATCATCCGCAATTCTTATTGCAAGTTCAATTTCCTCTTCGGGAGTAAGCAGGGCAACCTTGCCTATTTCCTTTAGATATACTTTTACGGGGTCATCGATATTGGCGTTCTTCTCATCAATAACCGCCATATCCGCGGTTTTGGGTATATCAATATCAAAATCCTTCAGATCGCCGGAGGACATATCGTCAACCACTTCGATATTTTCCGCCTCAAGAGTTTCATAGAGCTTGTCAAGGGCCTCAACCTCTATGTTTGTTTCCAGTATGGCGGTGTCAATCTCCTGGGTTGTGAGTTTTCCGGTAAGTTTGCCCTTTTCGATCAATGCTTTAAAGGGATTCTTTTTTTCTTTTTCCATATTTATCCTCCGTTGTTATTCTTTCTGAAAGCGCTGAGGTATTCCTCATCGCTCATATTTTTTGCGTCGGTGCCCGGTTTTGAGCTCTCGGCTTTGATTACCGCAATGCAGTCCTCGCATTCCCTGAGTGTATTGCTCAGGGAGCCGGCGGATATTGCGATTTTTGCCACCGTATTCATTTCCTCAACATCAAATTCCGAGTTGAACATCGATAAATCCGTTGAGTAGCCGTCCTCAATCAGCCCTATGAGGTGCTTTATTATTCTTTTGTTGAATTCCGTTGTGAAATCATCGGGGCTGAAAGTGTCCTTGAGCTTTTTATAGAAATCCGGGTTTTTCATAAAGGAGGCGATAAGGGTCTCCTCTGCCCGTGCTGCCCTCAGCTTTTGCTGCCGCTGGGGGTTGTTTTTATCCTCAAAGGAGCTGAACAGCATTTTTTCAACAGCTTTGCTTTCCTCGGCCCTTTTCTGCTTTTTCAGCCTTGAGGCGGCCATTTCAATCTGTTCTCGCAGGGCGTTTTTATTTACGCCTAGCTCCTCGGCAATTTTTGCGCTGTATATATCTTTTTCAACAGGGGAGCAGGAGGCCAGCACCTCGGCGGCGGCTTTCAGGTATTTAACTTTGCCGTCCTCTGTTGCAATGCTGTATTTGTTCCTTTCCTGCTCGAGGCGGTATTCCGTTTCATTATTTGAAGAGTTCAGTATTCTTTCAAACTTTTCCTTGCCGTAGGTCCGCAGTATTTCATCCGCGTCTTTTCCACCGTCAAGGGTAACCACCTTTATTTTTACTCCGGTCTTTTCAAAAATCCCCACGGCTTTTTCCGTGGCCTTTCTGCCCGCCTCATCATTATCGTAGCAGATAACTATTTCCTCGGCATAGCGGGCAATCAGGTTTGCCTGCTCCCTTGTAAGGGCGGTGCCCAGGGTTGCCACGGCGTTTGTGAAGCCGAATTCGTGCATGGCTATTGCATCCATCTGCCCCTCCGCAAGTATTATCTGCTTGCTGCCGGAATTTTTCGCAAAATTCAGGGCAAATACACCGTCACCTTTTTTGAATACCGGGGTATCGGCGGTGTTCACATATTTTCTTTCATCATTTTCGTTTACTCTTCTTCCGCTGAAGGCAATCACATTTCCCCTTAAATCGATTATGGGGAACATTACGCGGTTGCGGAAATTATCGTAAACGCTGTTGTTTTTTGCCGAGCGCCTTGCAAGGTTTGCGGTTATGAGCTCATATTCGGAGTAACCCAGCCCTCTAAGGTGCTTATAAAGAGCATCCCATTCATCCGGGGCGTAGCCCAGGCCGAAGTGGGTTATGGTGTTTTGGGGCAGGCCTCTGTTTATGAAATACTCAAGCCCGGCCCTGCCTTTATCGGTATAGAGCATTGAGTTATAGAATTTTGCCGCCTCCCGGTTTGCGCTGAGAAGCCGGCGCTTAAGCTTCATAATGGAATCGTCATAGCCGTCCTCCGGCATGGCAACCCCTGCCATATCCGCGGCGGATTTCACCGCCTCCACATAGTCAAGGTTATCTATGCGCATTATGAAGGCGATAACATCGCCTGCGGCTCCGCAGCCGAAGCAGTAGAATGATTCCGTATCCGGGTAAACCGTAAAAGACGGGGTTTTTTCATTATGAAAGGGGCACAGCCCTTTTAAAGTTCTTCCGGAGTGCTTGAGCTCCACATGTGAGGAAACAACATCTTCAATTGACAGTTTATCATGCAGTGTCTGTATAAATTCCGGTGGTATAGCCGTTTTCCTCACCTTCTTTCTCCGAAGTTACCGTTATTTTTTAAACTGGAAATAAAGGCTGCTTCTGAATTCCTTGTTTTTCTTGAAAAGGAACACGGCGGCGGTGATAATACCTATAAGCAGCACTATAAGCAGAGCAATGAGAATCTTGAAATTGAAGTGGAATTCCTTTTTCTCCGGTTCCGTTTCACCGGTTGTAATCTCCACAACCGAATTTACCTGTGTGGATTCGCCGTAAATTGTGTATATCTCAAGGCCGTTGGTGGTATCTTCCGCCGAAGAGCTTTCGGAGTTATCCGAAGCATCCTCTGCTATAACCGTGGGCGTTGTGGTGTAGGTAGGCGCCTGGGTAATTACAACAGGGTCGTTTCTGTAAGTGGTTCTGTTGTAGTCCACAATAACTCCCGTGGCGGTGGTTATATTGCCCCTTGTTGTCTGGCTGCCGTCCCCGGTAGTGCCTCTGATGGTTTCCGAAGTGTTTGAGCTGTCGGCAGAGGATGAGGAGGAAGAAGCATCGGTGCCGGTTTCGCCCTTTTTGGTGGTGGTACGGTTTCTGCTGGGGTCCGTTTTGCCGTTATGGGGCTCAAAGGACGGTTTCTTTGTTGTTTCAGTAGGTTCCGTTGATGCTGTTGTGCCTGTATCTTCGGATGACTCGCCCTCGGCAGAGGAAGAAGTATCGGAAGATGATTCGGAAGAATCAACCAGCGTAGTGTTTCTTTCGGTGGCTTTTGTAGTGGTTCTTGCGGCATAACCCGAAATACAGGTTGCCGTAAGGATTGAAAGCACAACAAGGAATGCGATTATTATTTTTCTTTCTCGTTTCATAAATTCACCTCAGGTATCGCTGAAATTCCAGCCCTTGGGAATGTATAAATCACCGAAAACCTTTACCGCGTATCTGTCGGTCATGCCGGCAATATAGTCGCAGGCGGCAATTTCCGGGGATTCTGTTCTTGCGATTTTTATAAACTGCTCCGGCATTTTTTCCGGAAAACTTACAAAATGATTGTAAAGTGCTTTTAGCATAGCATCCGCCTTTGCCTCTTCGCTTTTGCACACCGGGTTGGTATATACCATTTTGAACATAAAGCTGTGCAGCATATCAAAGGCGGTCTGTATATCCGGCGAAAGGCAGATATCATCGGCGCTGTTCTCAATACAGTCCGTAACAAGGGTATCTATCCTCAGGCTCTTTCTGTGCCCCAGAATATCCCTTATCTCAATGGGTATATCCTCTTCGCACATAATACCTGCCGTGCAGGCATCGTCTATATCGTGGTTAATGTAGGCAATACGGTCCGCAAGGCGCACGGCTCTGCCCTCAAGGGTGCAGGCAGCCTCCCCGCAGGTGTGCCTTTCAATTCCGTTGCGCACCTCATAGGTAAGGTTAAGGCCTTTGCCGTCCTTTTCAAGCTTATCTACCACTCTGAGGCTCTGCTCATAGTGCCTGAAGCCCCCGGGGCATACCTCGTCAAGGGCTCTTTCCCCGGCGTGGCCGAAGGGCGTGTGGCCCAGGTCGTGGCCCAGGGCTATAGCCTCCGTAAGGGTTTCGTTGAGCCCCAGGGCCGCAGCAATTGTGCGGGCAATCTGTGAAACCTCAAGTGTGTGGGTAAGCCTGGTGCGGTAGTAATCCCCTTCGGGGGAAAGAAAAACCTGGGTTTTATGCTTAAGCCGCCTGAAAGAACTGCTGTGGATAATACGGTCTCTGTCACGCTGAAATTCGGTCCTTACCGGGCTCTCTTCCTCCGGCACCGCTCTGCCCTTTGTGTTGCAGGACAGGGTCGCTTTACCGGAAAGAGTCAGCTTTTCCGCTTCCAGAAGTCTCTCTCTTACAGAGCTCATTTTCTCACCCCTTCAAATTATTATACGCACGGTAAAATAAAAATCCTCTTAATAAATTTAAAGTTTTATTATTTTTTCCTCATTGGGTACCCCTTTTCTGAAATCGGGCACCGCCATTGTTTTGCCCCCGTTGGTTACGGATAACCCGGAGAGCAGCCCTGCGGCAGTCCACTGGCAGGCCTTGTAAACATCCAGCTCCGGCTGGGTTCCTGTCCTCACGGCGTTTATGAAATCCTCAACGATAAAGAAATCACCGCCGTTATGGCCGGCTTTTTTCTGCTCATCCGTGGCGTTCCTGTACCTTTCAGGTATGTATTTTTCATACTCCTCCAGCTTCTGCCATTTCATATTATGGGCGGGGTTTTCATCGCTTACGAAGGAAACTCTGTCAATATCCTCATCGTGGGCCTTTGAGAAGAAAGCGCCGCCTGTGCCCTGCAGATGGTAAAAGCTCATATTGTGTGGGCGGGGAGATGTGCAGTCCACCCTGATATTAAGCAGGTTGCCCTTTGCTGTGCGGCACATGGTGGTGGTGCCGCTGTCCTGCTTAAGGCCAAGGCTGTTTCTTATGCCCGGTGAAAAGGTGGAAATCTCGGTTATTCTGTCACCGGGAAACCACTGCATAACGGGTCCGATGCTGTGTGTGGGGTAAAAATTGCCTCTTATGCCGCACTGCCAGTAGGAGCGCCAGGAGGTTTTCCCCCCGGGGTAAACAAACAGGTCGCCTATATTGTGCAGGTACATTCCCTCAGCATAATAGGTTTCGCCGAAAAGGCCGGCAGCTACCATATTTTTTATCTGCTGTACACGCGCATCGTAAATATAGTTTTCGCCGTACATATATATTTTGCCGTATTTTTCAACGCTTTCACACAGCCACCACAGCTCATCCATGGTAACCCCGGCGGTAACCTCGCTCATAACATGCTTGCCTGCCTCCAGGGCCGCTATGGCCTGAGGCACGTGGCACTGCATGGGCGTAGCTATAATAACGGCGTCAATATCCGTTTCCAGCATATCGTCGAAAACCCTGAATTTTTTTATGTTTCCGCCGATTTTCTCCGCCGACTCTTCAAGGTGCTTTTCATCAAGGTCGCACATGGCGGCTATTTCAACATCCTCAATGGCTTTAAGCCCCATAAGCGTTGAAAGCCCTCTTGTGCCCGCAATTCCTATTTTAATCATAATATCTCTCCCGGTTATCAGTGTTTATTTATCTGCAGTTTGCTGCAGAATTGTTTATATTATTTCAACCGTTTCTCCTGCGGAAATATATCCCAGGTTTTTCATATACGGCTTCATATATTCATATCTGTCGGTGCCGGTGCAGTGGCAGGTAATAAATTTTATTCCCGTGCTGTCAAGGATTTTTGCATAACCTGCAAGGGTTTCATCCATATCAAGTTTTGAAAAATGGAAACCGCCTGCCAGCACATCCGGGTTAAACCACCGGGCAATATCCATTATTCCGCTGTGGGAGCAGCCGCTGAAAAGGATTTTTCTGCCGTTTTCGGTTATCTCCGCAAACAGTTCGTGCCTGAAATCATCGGCAACGGTTTGGCCCTCTTTTACCGCTGTGAGGCCGAAAGAGCCGAGGTCATACTTTTTATCTCTGCCCTCGGGTGAAAAGAGAGTGATGCCCGGGTATATCTCCCGTGTACCCTCGGTAAAAATAATTCTTTTATTGTTTTGCAGTGCAGGGCCCAGCCCGATGTATTTTTCACCGTTGAAGTGGGGTTCAAAAGCGTATCTGCTCATATAAACCGGCGCGGTTTTGTTTATTTCAAGGAATTTTGCCAGCCCGCCTCCGTGGTCGTAATGCCCGTGGGACAGCACAAAAATATCAACCGCCCCAAGGTCAATGCCCAGCTTTTCCGCGTTTCGGGCAAACAAATCAGTCTGTCCGGCGTCAAAAAGAATCCTGATACCGCCTGTTTCAATATAAAGCGAGAGCCCGTGCTCGCATCCTATATCGGGGCTGTGAGATGTATTTTCGGTAAGAGCCGTAATTTTCATAAGTTTTCCTTCTGCCCGGTTTCAGATTTTTTCAATAATCAGCTCTGCCGAGCCGTCCTCAAGGGAGTTGCAGCTGTCAAGGTGAATGTGGCCGCCCGCAGGCTCCTGCGAAAGGGTGAGCAGGTGATTCGCAAGGGAAATCAGCCCCTCCCTGTTTGCGGAAATAACCGCGCAGCTGTTTTCGGCAGTAACCTTTATGCTGAACCCGTCTTCCCATTTAAAATCCATAGTGATTCTCCTTATTTATGACATCGGTGAGCGGAAATATATTAAAGACGGATGCCTACTGAACAAGTCAGCAGTCAGACGGATTGTTATTTTCCGCTCCTGTTCTGATAATGTGCCCTTCCTGTATTGCCGCGAATGTTGCCGCAGCGCAGACAAATGCTCCGCTGTATTTCAGATCAATAAACGTAATTGTCAGCGGAAGCGCAAACAGCAGTATACCCGTCACCTTGTTCATTACCGTATGTAAGGCAACAATTTCTTTTCGCATTATATATCCGGAAATCAGATTGACTGCTTTGATTGCGGCAATCACGATAATCCAGATGATAAGCCATGTTGGCGCGTGAATAGCCGGTATAAGTTTTATAAGGCATACAATAACCAATACAAAATCCGCCGCTGTATCCAGCTTCGATCCGAACTTGCTTACAGTGCCCGTTTTCCGCGCAACCGCCCCGTCTGCCATATCGCTGATTCCCGCAGTGATATAAAAGGCATAGAACCCCGGCGAAAACACGGGGAAGAACAGCAAAGCTATGCTGCAGATAATCCGGACTATGGTGATAAGATTTGCCATATTACACCCTGACCATAGAAACAACAGTTTCAATATGATTAGTATGCGGAAACATATCCACCGGGGTTATCTTTTCCGCCTTGTATCCCCCGGCGCATATAAGCTCCAGGTCCCGGGCAAGGGTTTCCGGGTTGCAGGATATGTAAATTATCTTTTTGGGTGCAGCGGTGAGCAGTGATTTTATAAATTTTCTGCTGCTGCCCGAGCGGGGAGGATCCATAAACACCACATCCGGTTTTGCCCCTTCTTTTGCGGCCTCCTCCATAAAATCGCCTGCATCGGCGCAGTAAAAATGAATATTTTTCATCCCGTTCATTTTAGCGTTGGCTATTGCGTCTTTTACCGCCTCCGGGTTAAGCTCTACCCCGGTAACGATGCCGGCGGTTTTTGCCGCAACCATACCTATTGTGCCTATGCCGCAGTATGCGTCCAGCACGGTCATTTTTTCATTGAGCCCGGCATATTCCACCGCAAGGGAATAAAGCTTTTCGGTCTGTACGGGGTTTATCTGATAAAATGATTTTGCGGATATGGAAAATTCAAGCCCGCACAGGGTATCCGTAATATGGCCGCTGCCGTAAAGGATTTCTTCTCTGTCGCCCAGCACAAGGGTTGTTTCCTTCGGGTTTATGCTGAGTATAACCGTGGTTATATCCGGGTGAAGCTCCAGAAGGGCTTTTGTGAATTTCTTTTTCATGGGGAAGTAACTGTCGGAGCCCACAATCACAACCATTATTTCTCCGCTTGAAAATCCTCTTTTCACAAGCACATGGCGCAGAAATCCGCTGCGCCTGTATTCATCATAAACGGTTATGCGGAATTTCGGCAGCAGATTGCGTATATCTTCAATTATCTTATTCGCTTTTTCATCCTGAATCATACAGTCGTCCACATTTACTATCCGGTGGCTTCCGCTCTGGTAAACTCCGCTTACGGTTTTGCCGCTTTTGGTTCTGCCGAAAGCTGCCTGAACTTTGTTGCGGTAGTGAAACGGATTATCCATACCGATTATCCTGCGGACTTTCCCGTATTTTTTCAGCAGAATCTCACAGCGCGCCTGCTTCCATCTGAGCTGGCGTTCATAGGTCATATTCTGCAACTGGCAGCCCCCGCATTTTTTTGCAAGAGGGCAGGCGCCGGGGTTTGTTTTAAGGTTTGATTTTTCTGACATAGTTACTCCGGAAAACTGTATTAAAGTGCGTTCTTGGGGCAGCTTTTTACGCATTCAAGGCAAAGAATGCACTCTGTGCCGTTTTTTCGTTTACGGGAATTATCCGTCATATCAACTTCCATCGGGCATACGGTTTTGCATTTGCCGCAGTTTACGCATTTTTCTTTATTGCATTTTACCCTGAAAAGGGCAAAATAGCTCATGGGTTTAAGGAATACCGTAACAGGGCAGATATATTTGCAGAATGCCCGGTTATCTTTGAAAGCAAAGGCCATAATAATACCGGCGGCATAGTATATTGCATTTCCGGCAACGAAAGCCCAAAACATAATTTTTTCAATATTTCCGGCCTTGGCAAGAAACAGGGCCGCAACAAAAATCAGGGATGCGGTGAAGGTTACGTATCTTATCCATCCCAGCTTTTTTCGGGGACCTGCAGGAGTTTTATAGGGAAGAGAATCCAGCACCATCGCAGTCCAGCAGGCATAGCCGCACCAGCCCCGCCCGAAAATAAGGGGCCCGAATATTTTTGCCACGGCATAGTGAATTACCGCCGCCTCAAACACTCCGGTAAAAAGGTAATACCAGAAGCCTTCAATCTGCATGTTCTCTCTTCTTATAAGGCCAAGATATACCAGCATATAAAGCCCTACCAGCAGCTGAACCACCCGCCTTGCGTGCCTGTATTTTCCGCTTATCAGAAAAACGCCGAGAGAAACGGAAATGCCGATATATGTGAAATTGAAAAGATAAAAAATGTTGCTTTTGGTAAGCCAAAGGGCAACTGCCACAGCCTCAAAAACAGCAAGCATCACAAGGGACAGCATGTATTTTTTTATTTGTTTCATAGTTTCATCTCCGATTGTTTATTATACTTTACAGTTCCGCGTTTCGTCAACATAAACAAAAAAATACCTTTAAAATTTATACTCACAGCTTCTCTTTTTTCTTGCAATAAAAATAGTAAATTGTATAATAAAACTGGGCTATTTTGAATACCAAAACAGAAAAAGGAGCAATGGTTATGAAAAAGCTTAAGGTCGGCATTATAGGCTGCGGAGGCATTGCAAACAACAAGCACCTGCCTGCGCTTAAAAAGAACCCTTATGTTGAGGTTGTGGCATTCTGCGATATTATTGAAAGCCGCGCCGAGGAGTCTGCAAAAAAATTCGGCGCCGAGGGCGCAAGAGTTTATGCCGACTATAAAGAATTGCTTGAAAAGGAGAAGGATATCACTGCGGTTCACGTATGTACCCCCAACCGCTCCCACTCTTTTATTACCATAGATTCCCTTGAAGCGGGCAAGCATGTTATGTGCGAAAAGCCCATGGCCAAAACCTATGCCGAGGCAAAGGCAATGTATGAGGCCTCACTCAGAACCGGCAAGCTGCTCACCATCGGTTACCAGAGCCGCTGGAGAGGGGATGCCCTTTACCTTAAAAAATGCTGTGAGGACGGCCAGCTGGGCGATATTTATTATGGCAGAGCCATAGCCCTGCGCCGCCGTGCAGTGCCCACCTGGGGCGTTTTCCTCAATGAATATGAGCAGGGCGGCGGCCCCCTTATTGATATAGGTACCCACGCCCTTGACCTTACCCTTTGGATGATGGATAACTACAAGCCCAAAATGTGCGTGGGCAATACTTATAAGAAACTTGGGGATGCCAACGGCACCGCCAACGCCTGGGGCGACTGGGATCCCGAGCAGTTCACCGTTGAGGATTCCGCCTTCGGTTTTGTTGTGATGGAAAACGGAGCCACCGTAAGCGTGGAGGCCTCCTGGGCCCTCAATATTGCGGACCCGAGAGAAGCCATCACCCTTATCTGCGGCGATAAAGGCGGGGCGGATATGCTGGACGGCCTTCGCCTCAACTATGTTAAAAACAACCGCCAGGTTATAGAGAAGCCCGATTTTGATGTGGGCGGTGTTGCCTTCTTTGAGGGTGCGGGTACAAATCCCGAAGACTTGGAAAACCTGGCCTTCTATGAGTCAATAATCAACGGTACTCCTTTATCCACAAAGCCGGAGCAGGCAATGGTTGTTACCCAGATTCTTGAGGGAATCTACAAATCCGCCGAAAGCGGCAAGCCCTACTATTTTAACGAGGATTAAGGTGAAATTATGAAAATTGCAGTTCAGGTCTATTCCGTAAGGGACGGTATTAAAAACAGCAAAACATTCCTCAAAGCCCTTGAAAAAATCAAAGAAATCGGCTATGACGGCGTTGAGTTTGCCGGCTATTTTGATACGGATGCAAAGGTTATAAAAGCAAAGCTGGATGAGCTCGGCCTTGTCTGCGTAGGGGGCCACATCGGCCTTGATGATTTCAAAAAAGGCAAGCTCGAAAAAACCTTTGAGTTTCAGAATACCCTCGGCGTTAAAGCCATAGGCGTGGGCGGCGCCCCCCACAGCACCATGGAGCAGTGTGTACGCACGGGCAAGGTGCTGGGCAGGGCCAAGGAATACGGTATGGAAAAATACGGTATCACCACCTATTACCATAACCACAGCGAGGAGTTCAAGCCCCTGCGCAACAAGCGGCTCCCCATTGATGTAATAGGCAGTTACTGCGACCTTGAGATTGATACCTACTGGAGCCACCACGCGGGAGTGGATAATTACAAATTCCTTATGTCTCACAGGGATAAGATAATCCATCTTCATGTAAAGGACGGCATAGGCGGCAACCCCAAAGCCCTGGGCGAAGGGGACTGCGATATAAAGCAGGTTGTAAAAGCCGCCAAGGCAATGGAGCTTGAATGGCTTATTGTTGAAAACGACGATCCCGTTCCCAACGGCTTTGATGATATAGCAAGAAGCCTCAAATACCTTAAATCCATAATCTGACGGAGGAATAATATGAAGCTCGGTGTTTTTACTACTTTACTTTCAGATGTGCCCCTTGAGGAAGCACTTAAATACTTCAAATCTCTGGGTATAGAGATGGTTGAAATCGGCTGCGGCGGCTACCCGGGCAATGCCCACGCCAACGCAGAGGAGCTCCTTGCCGATGAAGGCAAGCTCAATGATTTTAAAGCCCTTATAGCAAAATACGGTATGGAGATAAGCGCACTTTCCTGCCACAGCAACCCGGTACACCCCAATAAAGAAATCGCCGCCGAAGCGGATAAAACAATCCGCAACGCCATACTGCTGGCGGAGAAGCTGGGCCTTCACCAGATAAACACCTTCTCCGGCTGCCCCGGGGACAGCGAAAACGCAAAATACCCCAACTGGGTTGTATGCCCCTGGCCCGATGATTTTACCGAAATACTCAACTGGCAGTGGGATCAGGTGCTTGTGCCTTACTGGAAAGGACTTGTGGAGTTTGCAAAGGCTCACGGCGTTAATAAAATCGCTCTTGAGCTTCACCCGGGTTTCTGCGTTTACAATACGGAATCCCTGCTTAAGCTCCGTGACAGGGTAGGCCCTGAAATCGGCGCAAACTTTGACCCCAGCCATCTTATCTGGCAGGGTATGGATCCCGTTGCCTGCATAAAGAAAATGGGGGATGCCATTTTCCACTTCCACGCAAAGGATACCAAAATTGATAAATACAACACCGCCGTAAACGGCGTGCTGGATACAAAATCTTACGGCGATGTGCTCAACCGCTCCTGGGTGTTCCGCTCCGTGGGCTACGGCAATGATTATTCCTACTGGAAGGATATGATTTCAGCCCTTCGCACAGTTGGTTATGACTATGCCATAAGCATTGAGCACGAGGATTCACTTATGAGCCAGAACGAAGGCCTTTCAAAGGCAGTAAGTATGCTCAAAGAGGTGCTCGTTACCGAGCCCACCGGCGCCGCCTGGTGGTTCTGATATTCACGAAAAGAGGTTATTGATATGGTTAACGGTAAAGTCGGCTGCGCAGTTATCGGCTACGGCGGAATGGGCGGCTGGCATACAAGAAAAATAAAGGATGAAATGGGCGATTACGCCGTGCTGCTGGGCATTTATGATATAGACCCGGAGCGGGGCAAGGTTGCAGAAGAAAACGGCATACACTCTTACTCCACCCGTGAGGAACTGCTTGCGGATGATAGGATAGACCTTGTTACCGTGGCAACCCCCAACGATTTTCATAAGGAAATTGCCATAGCCGCTATGGAAGCGGGCAAAAATGTTATAAGCGAAAAACCCGTGGCCATGAACAGCGGCGAGCTTGAGGAAATGATAGCCGCCTCAAAAAGATGCGGCAGGCTCTTTACCGTTCACCAGAACAGACGGTGGGATGAAGATTACCTCACCATGAAAAAAATCCTTGATGATAATACCCTGGGCAATGTTTTCCGCATAGAGTCAAGGGTGCAGGGGTCAAGAGGCGTGCCGGGTGACTGGCGCAATCAGCCCCAGCACGGCGGCGGTATGGTGCTGGACTGGGGAATTCATCTGCTGGATCAGGCCCTTATGATGACCCTGCCCCGCAAGCTTAAAACCGTTTACGCCGAGCTTACAAATGTTACCAATGAAAACTGCGATGACGGTTTCAGAACAACCTTGATTTTTGATGACGGCCTTTCCTTCTATGTGGAGGTTACCACCAGCAACTTCATTGAGCTGCCACTTTGGTATATGCTGGGCGAAAACGGCTCCGCAGTTATCAATAACTGGGATTGCGACGGCGAAATCGTAATGGTTTCCGATTGGGAAAACAGAGAGGCCGTGCCCATCGTGGCAGGGGCCGGCATCACCAAGACCATGGCCCCCAGAACCGACGATACAATCAAAAGATACCCCCTGCCCGTGCAGAAGGCGGACTGGGGAGAGTACTACAAGAATATATTTGATGTTATCCTTAACGGCAAAGAACCCATTGTTACCCATGACCAGCAGAGAAGGCTCATGAAGCTGGTGGAGGCGGTATTCGAATCCGGCAAAACCAACAAGGTAGTGGAATTCAACGATGTTATTTAACAGGCGGTATTGATATGCATAATGATGATGATATAAAAATTTTCAGGCCCAAAAAGAAAGAGGTTGCGGGCTCGGATTTAACAAGCCTTGCAGGCATAATGGATAAGCACCGGGCCAACGGCAACAGCGCCAAGGCCGGTATCCTGGGCGAGCGGCTTGGGGACCTTACCCCCGAGGAAATGTGCCCCGAAGATGCGGCAAAGCTTATGAATAACGAGCTGTTGCAGCTCAGGTCCCTTATGGTTTTCACCGCCCAGATTTCACTGCATAAGTATCTGCCCCATACCATCCTTTCCACCCAGGCCGTAAACGCAATGTACTCAAAGCTTGAGCAGACAAGCCCCGGCTTTTTTGCCAATATATCCGACGGCTCCTCCTTCAGTTTTTACTACCTCACCGTGCGCAAAAACGATAATATAGAGGAAGAGATAGGCAAAAATTTCGCCATGCTTTGCGATAAGGATGATGACCCCTACCTCACGGCTCTGGGCACAAGGATTTTCAGAGAAACAGAGCAGAAGGTAATTTCTTTGATAGAGTCATTTGAATTTGAGTATTGATAAAAGGAATAATAAATAATAAAGGCCCGCGGTTTGTAAACCGCGGGCTTAAATTTATGCTGTTATATTTTTCAGGCCTTTTTTGCATCGGGTTTTCTGTGCTCAATATAGGGCTCCGCCCCTTCATTTACACAGGCCTCGGTAACGCAGACCTTTGAAATGGAGCTGTCGGAAGGCACATCATACATTGCCTTCATAAGGCATTCCTCCACTATGGAGCGAAGGCCTCTGGCGCCGGTTTTCTTCTCAATGGTTTTCTCCGCTATAGCTTCAAGAGCCGCAGTTTCAAAATCCAGCTCAACGCCGTCAAGGTTAAACAGCTCTCTGTACTGCTTTGCAATGGCGTTTTTGGGCTCGGTAAGAATCCTTACAAGGGCGTCCTTATCAAGATCCTCAAGGGTTGTGATAACGGGAAGTCTGCCCACAAGCTCGGGGATAAGGCCGAATTTCACAAGATCCTGCTGTACGGTTTTTGAAATAAGGTTTTCCCTGCTGAATTCGGACTTGCTTTTAACATCTGCACCGAATCCCACGGCAGAGCCGGAAACTCTCTTTTCAATAATCTTTTCTATGCCGTCGAATGCGCCGCCGCATATAAAGAGAATTTTGGAGGTATCAACCTGAATGAACTCCTGCTGGGGGTGCTTTCTGCCGCCCTGAGGGGGAACATTGGCAACGGTGCCCTCAATTATCTTGAGCAGCGCCTGCTGAACGCCTTCTCCGCTTACATCCCTTGTGATGGAGGGATTTTCGCTCTTGCGGGCGATTTTGTCAATTTCATCCACATAGATTATGCCTCTTTCGGCTCTCTCTATATCGTAATCCGCCGCCTGAATAAGACGGAGCAGGATGTTTTCCACATCTTCGCCCACATAGCCGGCCTCCGTAAGGGTGGTGGCATCCGCAATGGCAAAGGGCACATCAAGTATTCCCGCAAGGGTCTGGGCAAGCATGGTTTTGCCTACACCGGTGGGGCCCAGCATAAGTATATTTGACTTCTGGATTTCCACATCGGTATCCCTTACGGCGGATATTCTCTTGTAATGATTGTAAACAGCAACGCTCAGGGTTATTTTTGCCTTTTCCTGGCCTATTACATACTGATCTAGCAGTTCCTTTATCTGGTGGGGCTTGGGCAGGGAATCAAAATCCTTGATTTTGCCGCTGTCTGAGCTTTGGTAGCGGGAATCCTCGCCCAGTATGGACATGCAGAGCTCCACGCACTCATTGCATATATAAACCCCGTCGCCCTCAATCAGCTTTGTAACCTGATTCTGCTTTTTGTGGCAGAAAGAACAGCTCGGTATATGGTTGCCGTAGCGCTTATCGTCGTTGGCCATTATGTATCTCCTGTTCCGGTGGATTTATCTGTGGTCTATAACCTTGTCAACAAGGCCGTAGTCCATTGCCTGCTCGGCAGTGAGCCAGTTGTCTCTGTCTGTATCCTTGGCAATTTCTTCAATCTTTTTGCCTGTATTCTCGGCAAAGATGCGGTTCAGCTTATCCTTGGTCCTCTGAATGTGGGCGGCGGCAATCTGCATATCGCTGGCCTGGCCCTGCATTCCGCCAAGGGGCTGGTGAATCATAATCTCGCTGTTGGGCAGAGCGTATCTTTTGCCTTTTGCTCCCGATGAAAGGAGAAAAGCGCCCATGGATGCCGCCATACCCATGCAGATTGTGGATACATCGCATTTAACATACTGCATGGTATCGTATATAGCCATACCTGCGGTTACGGAACCGCCGGGGCTGTTGATATAGAGGCTGATATCCTTATCCGGATCCTGGCTTTCAAGGTAAAGGAGCTGTGCCACAATCACGCTGGCAGTGGCATCGTTCACCTCGTCCGAAAGAACGATTATTCTGTCATTAAGCAGGCGGGAAAAAATATCATAGGAACGCTCGCCTCTGTTGGTCTGTTCAATAACATAAGGTACAAGTGCCATGGTTTTAACCTCTTTTCTGTCAAATTACGCAGCAATCTTTATTATTCGGCTGCCTCTTCCTTCTTTTCCTCAGCTTTTGCCATGGGGGCGGGGGGAACGGCCTTTGCGGAATCTATAACCGCCTTTATTGCGGCCCTCTTGTTAAGCTCATCCGCAACCATCTCGGAGGGAACAAGCTCTTTGATTTTTTCAACATCAAGGCCGTACTGCTCAGCCATCTTGTCGTATTCCTCTTCAATGGCGGCTTCGTCGGCGGTAATGCCTTCAAGCTCAATTATCTTTTCAACCGCAAGATCATATTTAACATCGTTTACGGCTCTTTCCTTCATATCCTTTTTGAAGGTATCAAGGTCCATACCCATATAGGAAAGGTAGGTTTCAAGGTTTATGCCCTGCTGCTGTACTCTCTGGGCAAAGTTGTTGATATTTTCATTTGCCTTGTTTTCATACATGCAGTCGGGGATTTCGCCTTCAACATTTTCGCACAGAGCGTTTACAACTCTGTCCTCAAAAGCGTGCTGGGCGTGCTCCTGCTTGTGGGCAAGCAGATCCTCTTCAACGCCTTTCTTCAACTCGTCAACGGTTTCATAGTCGCCCTGATCCTTTGCGAATTCATCGTCAAGCTCGGGAACTTCCTTAACCTTGATTTCGTGAAGCTTGATTTTGAAAACAGCGTCCTTGGAGGCAAGCTCGGGGGCGTAGTCATCGGGGAATTTAACATTGATATCAAATTCATCGCCTATGCTGTGACCTATAATCTGATCCTCAAAACCGGGGATAAACTGGCCTTCGCCCAGGGTGAGGTTGTATTTTTCGGCTTTTCCGCCGTCAAAAGCAACGCCGTCAACAAAGCCTTCAAAATCTATTACGGTAATATCGCCCTTTTCGGCGGCTCTGTCATCTATATCCACAAGCCTTGAGCCTCTGTCAAGCATAAAGCCGATTTCTCTGTCAATTTCTTCTGCCGAAACGGAAGCATCCTCTTTCTCCGCCTCAAGCTCTTTGTAGGCTTTGAGGGTGATTTCGGGCTTAACGGTAACATTAACGGTGAAGTTAAGGCCTTCGGTAACGTTCATTGTTTTGATGTCAAGGTCTCTGGGCTGGTCCACGGGCTTTATATCCGCCTCTTTATAAGCGGCTTCGATTTCGCCGGGGAACAGATCCTCAAGAGCATCCTCATAGAAGAAGCTGTCGCCGTAAAGCTTTTCAATCATGGCTTTTGGGGCCTTGCCCTTGCGGAAGCCGGGGATTGTGATGTTCTTCCTGTTTTTGAGGTATGCCTGCTGAACTGCGTTTTTGAAATCTTCTGCAGATACGGCAATCTCAATGCTGTAGGTGTTGGTTTCTGTTTTGTTTGCTGATACTAAGCTCATTATGTTTTCCTCCAATGGGTTTATTTACTTATTGTTTTCCGCCACATAAACGGGGCAGAAATTTATATAATCTCCCGAAACGAGAGTGAATTTTATGCCGTCTTCATTTGTGCCGTTGTAGGCCTGGGCGTGTGAAAATGAGTGAAGGTGGCCGTAGTAGCACCGCTTTATCCCTTCATCAACAAGCACATCATATATCTCCGGGCATTTGCCTGCAAGAGTCAGGGGAGGGTAGTGGAGAAATACCACCGGCTCAAGGCCCGTTTCTTTTGCGGCAGCTATGCTTGCCCGCAGTCTTCCGGCCTCCCTGAGCACAATCTTTTTATCCTCATCCTTCTCCGCATCAAAAAACCAGCCCCTGGTGCCGCATATTGCAATGCCGCCGCAGGTATAGGCGTTGTTATGAAGGATATTCAGGGTGTCAAAGCCGTTACGTGCAAAGAACTCATCCGCCTTCTTTTTTGTGCACCACCAGTAATCATGGTTGCCTTTCATCAGGATTTTACGCCCGGGCAGGCTGTTGAGGAATCTGAAATCCTCCAGCCCTTCCTCAAGGGTCATGCACCAGGATATATCCCCGGGTATCACCACGGTATCCTCAGGGGCAACAAGCCGCCGCCAGTTGTTTTCAAGCCGCTGCTCATAATCCTGCCAGCCGCCGAAAATATCCATGGATTTTCCGGTGGAAAGGGAAAGGTGAGTATCTCCTATTACAAAAAGTGACATATCAGATATTCAGCATCTCAAATACAACGGCATCCATTTCGGCTTTTTCACAGCACCTGTCAAATCTTACCGCCTTTTCCTTAAGCCCTGCAAGCTGAGGCGGGCAGGCTTTGCCCGTTACACGGGAAAGTTCGTTTACCATCTCAAATTCATCAAGGCCGCTCTTTTCGCCTGTAACGGCTTCAAGCACGCTGGCGCTGAATTTGAAGGGGCTTGCGGTGGAGGCGATAATTGCCGGGGTAAGGTCGCCCGTTGATTTTCTGTATTCTTCATATACGGTTACGGCAACTGCTGTGTGGGTGTCGCACAGGTAACCGTCTTCCTTAAATACCTTTGCTATTGTTGCCTTGGTTGCTTCATCGTCACAGCAGCCGGCGGCAAACTTTTCTTTTATTTTACCCAGTGTTTCCGGGTCAACTTCATATCTGCCCTCTTTTGCCAGCAGGCCCATCCATTCCTTAACCTTTTCACTGCCCGCAAGGGTATAAAGCAGGCGCTCAAGGTTTGAGGAAATGAGTATATCCATAGAAGGGGAGATGGTGGTGTAAAATTCCCTGTTGCGGTCATAAACGCCGGTGGTGAGGAATTCAGTGAGCACGGAATTCCTATTGGAAGCGCAGATGAACTTTGCAACCGGCAGCCCCATTTCTCCGGCATAGTAAGCTGCAAGAATATTGCCGAAGTTGCCTGTGGGCACCACTATATTCACTTTATCACCGGGCTTTATGTTGCCCTGCCCGATAAGATCGCAGTAAGCGGAAAAATAGTAAACAATCTGAGGCGCAAGCCTGCCCCAGTTTATGGAGTTGGCTGAGGAAAAGGCCTTGCCCGCAAGGCGGAGCTTTTCGCCTATGGCTTTATCGGTGAATATCCTCTTTACTCCGGTCTGGGCATCATCAAAATTGCCTCTGATGGCGCATACTGCAACATTGTTACCCTCCTGGGTACACATCTGAAGCTTCTGCATGGGGCTTACACCCTCACTGGGGTAAAATACAAGTATTTTTGTGCCGGGCACATCCCTGAAGCCTTCAAGGGCGGCTTTGCCCGTATCCCCGGAGGTGGCAACAAGAATCACTATCTCCGTGCCGGGGGCGGCTTTTCTGCCTGCCACCGTAAGCAGGTGGGGGAGTATCTGCAGGGCCATATCCTTGAATGCGCAGGTCGGGCCCTTGAAAAGCTCAAGTATATTTCTGCCCCCGGGCAGATTTACCACCGGGGCGATTTTTTCATCGGAAAATCCTGTGCTGTAGGCGCCTTTTACGCAGGCCTTAAGCTCGTCTTCCGTAAAATCCGTAAGGAAGAGCCCCAGTATGTATTCCGCTCTTTCGGCATAGGTTTTTTCAGCAAGGGCGGATATTTCCTCAAGGCTGATTTCCGGAATGCTCTCCGGCACAAAAAGCCCGCCGTCGGCGGAGATGCCTTCGGCTATTGCTTCGCAGGAGGAAACTTTTACTTTGTCGTCTCTTGTGCTGATATAGTTCATCTTATCACCCTTTCGGTGCTTGTTCCGTAATAAATATCGAAATAATACGGCTCATTATATCACAGCTTTTTTTATTTGTAAACAAAAACTTTATGTTATTTTATAACAAAATATCCTTGCATTAACATTCCGTTTAGGCTATTATTTAAGTGTCGGATTAAATGACATTACGGAGGATTTGATATGCCTGTTTCATTTGACAGTGACCAAAGGATTTTTAAGCTGGATACCGCCGGCTCAAGCTATGTTTTTCAGATTTACGATGAAGGGTATCTGGTTCATCTCTACTATGGCGCAAAAATACCCGATATAAACCTTTCCCTGCACAAATACAAGGGCTGGTTCTGTTCTCCCGCACCGGTGAATATCAATATTGACGACCCGGATTTTTCGCCGGATGTAAACACATTTGAATTCCCCGGGGAAGGTACCGGTGATTTCAGGGAATCCGCCATAGCTATAGGCAATGCCGACGGCAACAATTCAACGGATTTCCGCTATGTTTCCCACAGAATTTATGACGGCAAACCTGCCCTCAAAGGCCTCCCTTCCCTGCATATTTCGGATGACAGTCAGGCTCAGACCCTCGAGGTGCTCACCTGTGATAAAGTTACGGGAATTCAGGCCGTGCTTTATTACACCGTTTTTGAAGAATTCAGCGCAATGACAAGGAGCGTAAAGGTAATTAACCCATCCGGCAATGAGGTTGAAATTGAACGGATTATGAGCGCCTGCGTTGATTTCAACACAAGGGATTTTGACCTGATTACCCTTTACGGCAAATGGGGCAAGGAGAGGAGCGTAAACAGATCTCCCATCACCCACACAAGGCAGAGTGTTTCAAGCAAAAGAGGCAGCTCAAGCCACCATCAGAATCCTTTTGCCGCAATCGTTGACAGGGACGCAGGTGAGGAGCACGGAAACGCCTACGGCTTCAATTTTGTTTACAGCGGCAACTTCCTTTTCAGCGCGGATCCCGACCCCTACGGCGGAGCCAGAGTTATTATGGGCATCAACCCCGAGGGCTTCGGCTGGCGCCTTAAACCCGGTGAGGAGTTTACTGCGCCCGAGGTTGTTATGGTCTACTCCGGCGATGGCATAGGCGCTATGAGCCGCACCTTCCACCGGCTTTACTCAAAGCACCTTATCAGGGGCGCCTGGGCGGATGTGAAACGCCCGCTGCTTATAAACAACTGGGAAGCTACAGGTATGGATTTCACCGGTGATAAGCTGGTTACCTTTGCCGAAAGAGCCAAAGAGCTGGGCATTGATATGCTTGTTATGGATGACGGCTGGTTCGGCAGAAGAGATGATGATAAATCCTCCCTGGGCGACTGGTTTGTAAATGAGGAAAAGCTGGGCGGCCCCCTTAATGATTTCATAAAGCGAATCAACGATTTAGGCATAAAATTCGGTATATGGTTTGAGCCTGAAATGGTATCAAGAGACAGCGACCTTTACCGCCTGCATCCCGACTGGTGCATTCATGTTCCCGGCAGGGAAAAGAGCATTGCCAGGTACCAGTATGTGCTGGATTACAGCCGCAAAGAGGTGCGTGATTATATCTATTCCCTTATGTACGGCATTCTCTCTGAGAATAATATTGCCTATGTCAAATGGGATTTCAACAGGAATCTCAGCGAGGTGGGGTCCGCAGCCCTTCCGGCTGAGAACCAGAGAGAGGTATTTCACCGCTATGTGCTGGGAGTTTATGAGATTATGGACAGGCTCACTTCAGATTTCCCGGGCCTGCTGCTTGAAAACTGCTCCAGCGGCGGCGGAAGATTTGACCCGGGCATGCTGTACTATTCTCCCCAGATCTGGACCAGCGACAATACGGACCCCATTGAGCGCCTGAGCATTCAGTTCGGCACATCCCTTTGCTATCCTGCCTCCACCATGGGCGCCCATGTTTCCGCCAGCAAACGGGCGGGCTATGAAACAAAAGGCAATGTTGCCCTCTGGGGAACCTTCGGCTATGAGCTGGATCCCAATAAGTTCACCGATGAAGACAGAGAGATTGTGAAGCATCAGGTGGGCGAATATCATAAGTATTACGATATTATCCATAAAGGCGACCTTTACCGTCTTATTTCTCCCCACGAGAACCACTGGAGAGCCGCCTGGATGTTTGTTTCGCCGGATAAAAGCGAAGCACTGCTCACCTGTGTGGTGATGAGAAAACCGGAGGACCGCAGTTTTTACCTGAAGCTCAGGGGCCTTGATTCCGGAAAGTACTATGTTGATGACGAGAGCGGCGAGGTTTATTCCGGCGCCCTGCTTATGAACGCAGGCCTCTGCCTCAACAGGTTCGGTATGGAGGACGGCGACTCCTTCAAAATATACCTCAGGGCTCTCTGAGATGACATTTTCATCGTAAAGTGCTGAAACTTTACGAAAAGAAATGCCGTAAAATTGCACAAACACAGCATTGAAATTCTCAGCAAATAAACGAAAGTAAAAACACTTTACACCTGCCTCGGGGACAGCCTTTTGCCCCGGGCAGGTGTTATTTTTTACAAAACTGAAAAACCTGTTTTGTAAAAAATTCCAAAATTTTTTTTCGCTCCCGCGGTTTATTGACTTTTCTTTTAAATTTAGTTATATTATAAGTGACCAAATAGTCGGCTCAAGGGAGTAGTGCCCCCAAAAGGCAAATCCGACGGCTTCCTTGCAACCGCAAATGGGCAATGTTTATCGGCAATGCAGGCCGGCTGTTAAAGTGCGGTTGCGTTGACGAAGCTTTTTGACAGAACGGCCGGTCGCAGCAAGCCTGTCGGCAGGCTTCCCAGGCTGTCCGGCGGCAGGATTCCGGTAAATCAATTGTCCGTACGTCATATTTTTCAGGAGGTAGCATATGAAAAAATCACTTCGCATCCTTTCCCTTGTTCTTGCAGTGGTTATGCTTCTCGGCAGCTTGTCCGTTGCCGCATCGGCATACCAGTCAAACTACAAGGGCGACCCCGCAACCGTCAAGAACAGCGTTGTTTATGATGATGTTGACCAGCCGGTCTTCACCCTCGAGCAGTACGCTGAAATGGCTCTTGACGCTCTTGACCGCTTGCTCGATGAAAACAAGATGGTGCTTGATATTTATGTCGGTACCCTTGAAATCAGCGATGTTGATCACACCATCGGCAGCGTAAGAACCCTTTACAGCAATGTAGGTACTCTTCTTGAGTCCAACCTTCTGGGCGATGCTTCCCTGCTGGGTAATGCAATGCCCTACATCAGCAACACCAAAAGATCCAACGGCGATATGACCGTTATCTATGATTTGCTGGACTTCATCTCAGCCCTGGCTCCCATTGTCAAAAAGTATGTTAACGGCACTGTAAGCCTCGGTATTCTTGATTCATTTATTAAAAATTATGTTTTCGATGTCAGAGAGCTTGCTTTCGGTATGCTCATTCAGCTTACCGGCCTTGCAGATGATATTGAAGGATTCGGTGAAGATTGGGAATATTTTGAGGACAGAAGAATTCCCGCAAAATACCTCAATAACGACGGCACAACCGTAGATGCCATGATTCTTGCTCAGGATATCCTCAACAAGTATGTCCTCGGCGAGTTCAAGCAGCTTGACTCCCTGTTCTATTCTGCACAGAACACCACATCCCATATCGCATTCCAGGAAATCCAGTTCCGTTCCTACACAGCTTCGGGCGGCGTAGGCAATATAGTCACAGGCGATCTCAACACCAACGCTTACGACTATTACGGCTGGGTTCATGATGATAACTGGGTAACCGTAGGCCTCGGCGATTTCGTTCGTGTTTCCCAGGGCGCCGCAAAGCCGGATGCTTCCAAGTGCTATTCCAGAATCAACCTGAGCAACCTCAAAGAGGTTTATCCCTTTGTTGAGGATCTGTTCCTTCAGGCCTACAACGGCATTCTTGTTCCCGTTCTCAACAGAATCACCAAGAGATGGGTTCGCGAAAAGATGGGCTACACCTTCGATAAGGCCAAGACAGAGGAATTCCAGCTTAACGAAGACGGCAGCGTAAAGACCGATGCCAACGGCGAGCCCCTCATCAACCCCACTTACGATTACCTGTATCTGGGCGACGCTCCCGAAGAAGTTTCAGGCGATAAGATCTTCCGTATTTTCGATCCTGAAACCATGTCAGTTCCTTACTATGATATGACCGGTTACACCTCCTTCGTTCTGGCTCTCAACCACAACCTGGGTCTGTTCATAGACAGTATCATTAAATACAGCAGCAAATCCACCTCCGGTGCAGCCACAACCTATACCTGGAAGCTTAACCCCGAAGACGAGGGCTATAGCTTCACCTGGACCGACGGCGACAACAGCTATCTTGTAAACAACCTCTGCAGCGCCCTCAAGTTCCTTATGTGCGTAACCGAGGATGATTTCTTCGATGAAGGCGCCATTGAAAGAGGCGAGGTCAAGACTCCCGCCGAGGTTAATGCTATGGGTAACCAGGCCCTGCTTGCCTATGTTCTCAGATCGGTAATGAATGCAAATGTTTCCTATATCTATATCCCGGAAGGAAACACAACCAATGATCTGGCCGGCGTAGCACTTCAGGCCTGCATCCAGCTTGCATATCAGGATATTCCTCAGTTCACCTATACCGCTCCCGTTCGTTCCGACTTCAACAGTGATCAGGCTTATTATGAGGCGGTAGTCAACAAAGCTCTTGCCATTCTTATGGATGTTGCGGCTTATAACCTCAACTCCGTACTTGATACCAACCTTAATGCTACCGCAACCGACGCCAACTACAATGTTACCAACAACGGTACGACTAACAGGACCGGTCTTCTCGGCTATCTCGGTGACAGCGGTTCCTACACCACCACAGCCGTTACCATTGCTGCGTGGGCTGTTTATACCTGGGCTTCAACCGAAATAAACAATGTTGCTCAGTGCCTGCTTGCCCTTGATTTCAAGAGCGATGACTATAAAGGCAAAACAACCAACCTTACCGCAAATGATGTATGGGGCGATCTTGATCTTCTTGTTAACTCCCTTATCCCCATCGATGCCGATAATACCGGCACATCCGGCCCCGACAACCGTCCCTGGATAAGCAATGAAATAGCATCTTATGCAGGCTCCGTTGTATATAATATTTTGTTTAATTACATTGTATATCCCGTTCTCGGCCTCAACATTCTTCCCATTCAGACTCTTCTTACAAAGAACGATTCCGGTGCTTTTGCTTATGACAATATCCAGACCGTTCTTGTTGATACCGTTCACAGGATATTTGATGTACTCTTCCCCGATGTATTCGATCACGAAGTAGTAAGCATTGATACATTCCTTAATAACGGCCTGCTCGCCGGTATGGCAAGTGACCTTATAAGAACTCTCGGGGCAAACAACACATTTACCGGCGAAGCCAACGGCCACACCCTTACAGGCAGAGGCAAGATTATTGCCGGCGTAGCACTTCCTATTGTTTGTATGGTTCTCCACCTTTCCGACAAACAGGAATTCAAAGAGCTGGAAAATCACCTTCCCTCAGTAGCAGCTGCCACAAGCGAAGGTATTGACTTCTCCATTTACAATGGTTCCAGCGGTGTTAACACCTCCTTCAGAGATAAGAACGATAACTACAAGCGCAAGATTGACCGCCTGTATTCTTACACAATTACCGGCGCAACCTGTACCATAATTGACGGTACCGGCATGGGCAATACCCTTGATATTACCGGTGTTACTCCCAACTCCACCGTGATTATGGCCGGTGACAGCGTTCCCTGTAATATCAGCGGCCTTTCCAACAATCAGATGCTTGAGGTTACATTCTCTTACAAAGTTTCCGATGAAAACGGCAACTTCCTTAATAACGGCACAGCCCTTACCTCCACATCTTACTGCTATGTAAGTGCATCCGATAAAGGCGACGATGAAGCTCTTCATTCAACCATTATCAACGGTGCTACAATTCAGTACCCCACTGATATTTATCTGAGCTCAGGTGATTCCCTTTCAAAACTTGAAGGATATTCCTTCCGTATAGAGGATACCAAAACCAATCAGGGTGTTCAAAATCCTAACCCGAATACATTTACTGCAGTAAATGTTACTGCTGCAGGCATTTCCGCCGGTGCAAACAGAGCATGGGTCAGCAAGAACTCTGAAGAAGAGGCGACTTCTCAGAGCCTTACTCACCAGGGCGGTACCTACGCATTCATGCCCTTCTCAGTTGATACCGAATCCTTCAAGAGAACCGAGTTTGAGTATCAGAAAGAAGACGGCAGCGAAGCTTATGTTGAAGATGATTGGGGCATGAGAATCAAGACCGCAATCAAAGAGGCACCCGACGGTGTCACCTGGATTCCCGACGGCGAATACACCGCCACAACCACCATCAGTGTCGGCGGCGTAAGCGGCACAATCACTACCAGGATTCATATTTATGATGACTTCGGTCTTCCCTCACTGGTAAGGAATGCGGTTAACGCAAACCGTTCACTTGCAGGCCTCAAGAGCGGCGGTTCATCTTACTGGACTCCTTATTACAACGCTCTTAAGAGTGCAGCAGCATTCGTTTACCAGCCCAATATCTACGGCGGTGATACTCAAAATGGTGGTTTTGCAGGTCATATTAATGCATCCAATGTTGGCACAATAAATGAAAGCAACACTTACCTCACCCTTTACAGAACTCTTTATACTCAGATTGAAACCATAAAGCAGTGGGAAAAGAGTGAAGGCGCTTTAGCTCTCTGGAATGCAGTTAACAATGTACTTCCTTATAATTACACCAGAGCCAGCTATGATGCAGAAGGTTCTGAAGGCGATTACACCGTTTACTATCAGGATTATAAAGAATACTACGAATCCGGCTACGGCTTCGTCGGTATGAGAAACTATGTAGGTCACACCTACAGGAATATGAAGGATGCCGTAAGCTATGCAAACGGCCTTATCGACAGAGAATATAAGTGGGTATGGACTTCTGAGGAAGACTACAACAATATGACTGTTGCTCAGAAGGAAGAATATGCCACCACGGTTGACAACTACAAGACGGATGTTACCGAGAATACAACGGCCATCAAGGCAGTTGAATCCGCATACGCTCTTCACAGGCTGTCACTTACTGCCGGCAGACTTATTCCCATTGATGCCAACAAGTCCAAGCTCAACTGGGCTCTGACTCCAAAGGCTGAGGGCGGCCCCGGATTTGCTGACAGAACCGAGCAGGAAAAATCCTGGTCAACCGGTTCATGGGCAGCTTACAGCCATGCCTTGACATTTGCAAATGCTGTTGCCGGTAACGAAAATGCAACAGCCGAAATGGTCAACTGTGCTCTTACCAAGCTTATTGAAGCCTGGAAGAATCTTGCAGAAGGCGCAAACTACACTCAGCTTTCCGGCATTGTTACTTCTGCAAAAGACTTTATCAACAACAATGTCGAAGGTTACGGTCTCAATACTACAACAGGTGCTGTTGTTGAAGAAGAAGCTTCAGAGCAGTCTGTCTACACTCCCGAAAGCTACATTGCATTCCTCGGAGCAATCAAGGCCGGCGACATTCTTCTGAGCAACTACACCAACGGCAAGGGTCTTGCCAAGTCCGATCAGGATGTAATCGACAAAGCCGCAGCAGCAATCACCGCTGCACAGGAAGCCCTTGTTCCCTTCGGCTCATCCTCAGCCACATTTGAGCTTGATACATCAAGTGTCTATGAAGGCAGCGGTGCAGAATACACAGCTATTGTTATGGATGATGATGCAATCTTTGTAGACGGTTACGGCCTCGAAACTGTAACCATAACAGAAAACGGCAATGATGTTGTTTATACTGTTGACGGTGTTCTTTACGGTGTGCCTGAAAACGCAACCGGAGAGACTCTTGAGGAAATGTTCACAGTAGAAGGCTGCTATGTTGATGTTGTTCCCGTTAACGCAGCCAGAGAAGAATACGGCACAGGTTCATACATAATCATCAGAGATGAATCAACTGATGCTCCCCTTGCATTCTATATAGTTGCATACCGCGGTGATGTTAACGGCGACTGCTCAATTGACGGTAAAGATATCAACAACCTTAAGAGAACAAATGCTCAGGTTGACGGATATCAGTATTGTAATTCCGAAGCTTCCTTTGCTGAAAGAAAATTTGCAGGCGGTGCAGATGTTAACGGCGACGGCGGATTCGGCCTTAACGACCTTACCATTGCAAAGTATGTATTTAACCAGGTAAGATACATCAGCCAGACCACAGGCAAGTATGTATAATATTAACTTTTAAGCGATTGTTCTCGGCGGAGCAACCCTCCGCCGGGGATATAATCCTCATTCTATAAGGAGGAGAAGGTATACATGTCTAATTTCAAGCGCTTTCTGAGCGCCGTTATGGCTTTTGTTATGGCTTTCGGAATGCTGACCTGCCTTGGTTCGGTTGTGGCAAACGCAGATATTAACCCCCCGCAGGTTGAAGAGCTCTCGTTCAGAAATAAAAACGGTGTTACCGATGTTTTCTACAGGGCTTACCGTAATGGCAGCAGCGACTGGCAGGCTGTAACGCCTCAGACATTCAATTCTTATAACAGAACATATCAGAACTATAACAGCACTACCCACCCGTTTGGCATCAAGTCTTATTCTGATCTCTGCACTGAGTATCAGAACGAGCCTTTCATTTACTACGGTATTGAAGTATATGAAAGCGATGGCGAACTTACCGACCACTATGTAGAGCCCGGCGATGAGCTTACACTCAGAGCCTATTGCAAATCCAATGTTTATATTACCGGCTTCAATGCCGTAATTATGGGCTCCAGAAGGTTCTTTGACTTTAACGGTCCCACCTACACAAACAAAGGCTACTGGGTTTCAAACCTTGATAAGCAGGGTGACGGTCTTAACAACACAGGTTATACCGCAATGGCTATGAAGGCTCCCGATGCGATAAACAGCCTTAACCCCATGATTACCGACGATGTAACCGGCGGCGATGATCCCGAAACCACGATTGAAATCAGCCCGAAGACCATCTCACAGCATTCAGGTATGACTGTAAACAAAACCGGCCTTGATGCTGCCCTTCTGAATTCGCTGGATTATTATCTTGCTACAGTAAGTATCGGCAATATCGGCCGTTTTGAAGGTCTTTATTCTCAGACAAATGAATGGCTGTTTGACTGGATTATTACCGTAAGAACAGAAGCAGAGCCCTATCATAAGGCAAAAGCAAATGCAACCAACTATTCCACAGTCAACCCCTTTGATACCGACAGCGACGGAGTTAATGATTACCTTATCGGCGACCTCGGTATTGATATAAACAGCTGTTCCAATGTTACAAATGGTCAGCGCGCACAGGCATTCAACTGCGTTCTTGATGATTTAACAGATGCAGCTGATGAAGACAACTCCTACAACCTGGGTGTTGTTGTTGATATGACAGGTTGCGACCATGTCTTTATGCTTGGCGAAGCTCCTGCAGCTCAGACCTATACTGCAACCTTTATGGACGGCGCCAACACCATTACCGCTCTTACTCAGGACGAAATTGATGATGGCGATACCATTACATTGCCCAATTACACTAAGCAGGGCTATGTTCTTGTAGGCTGGACTGCCGACAACGGAGCCACCGTGCTTCAGCCCGGCGCTACCTATACCGTAACCGATGATGTAACCTTTACTGCTGTCTGGGGCCATACCGTAACTTATGTTGACGGTCAGACTGTTCTGGGCACTCAGGTTTACGCCGAGGGCGCGGCAATCACGCCTATTGCCGATCCCACAAAGCAGGGTGCTACCTTCGCAGGCTGGAGCGGACTTCCGCAGACTATGGGCAATGCGGATGTTACCGTAACCGCCACCTGGAGTTACATCCTTACAATTGTTTACGATAACGGCCAGCCCAATACCACGACCAGCTATGTGGAAGGCGCGGCAATTACGCCTCCCGCCGATCCCACAAAAGAAGGCTACACCTTCAACGGCTGGAATCCTCCGATTCCTCCCGTAATGCCCGGCAATGACCTTACGGTTACCGCACAGTGGGCCGAGATTGTAGCCGATAAATACACAATCACTTATACTGTTGACGGCAGCACATATACAACCCAGCAGTATGAAGAAGGGGAGACCATCGTTCCTCCCGCCAATCCTTCAAAGACCGGTTATACCTTCAACGGCTGGACGGGAATCCCCTCAACCATGCCCGCGCAGGATATATCCGTTGCTGCTGACTTTACCGTCAACACCCACACCGTAACCTATCAGATTGACGGTGAAAATTATGAAGTAATTCCCAATGTCGCTTACGGTTCGTCCATTCCTGCGCCTGCTCAGGCACCTTCAAGGACCGGACATACCTTCAGCGGCTGGCAGAATGTACCTGCCACAATGCCCGATAATGATGTAGTTATTACCGGTACCTTTACCGCCAATTCCTACACCATGACCTTCCTTTCAAACATCGGCACCACTATTTCTTCCGGTTCTCAGACCTACGGTGATGTCCTTGTTTGTCCTCCCGCTCCCGCAGTTGAAGGCAAGACCTTCGCTTACTGGGAAGCTGCCGACGGTACCGTTGTTAATCTTGCCGATATCGGCACTGCAACCGTTCCCGCCGCAAATACTGTATGGACTGCCAGATATGTAGGCAACAGCCATACCGTAACCTACACCATTGACGGCGTTTATTACGCCCAGCAGACCGTGGCCGCCGGCGCAAGGATTTATCCTCCCACCGACGTTCCCGCCCGTGAGGGTTACACCTTCAGCGGATGGTCAGTTGATTCCGTAATGCCCGATAATGATGTTACCTATGATGCTACCTATAATATAAATACCTACCGTATTACCTATGTTTTAGCTAACGGTCAGGCAAATATTGTTCAGAGTTATGCTTACGGCGCTGCCGTAACCGCTCCTGCAAACCCCTCCAAGACGGGTTCAACCTTCGCAGGTTGGGATACTACTATCCCCGCAACCATGCCTGCAAGCGACCTTACAATCACCGCACTGTGGAATGCCGTAACCTATCATGTAACTTATGTTCTTGATAACGGCGAACCCAACATAGTTCAGGATTATTCCTACGGCGATACCATCGTTCCCCCCGCCAACCCCTCCAAGCAGGGTAACTCCTTCTCCGGTTGGTCACCCGCACTTCCCGGTACTATGCCTGCAGAAGACCTGACTGTTACCGCTCAGTGGACCGAAGGCGCCTACACTGTTACTTACTATGTAAGAGATACCGATCAGGGCACCTACACCGTTTACGGCAGTGACAGCTATGCTTTCGGTGCGCAGATTAACGCAAGGCCTGTCAAGACAGCAACCGGCTGGACCTATTCACCCTGGCTCACTTCCGCCGGTCAGTCACTTCCCGCCACCATGCCTGCAGAGAGTATTGATGTTTACTCCACAGGTACAAAGAATCTTTACCACGATATCTGGTATGGTAAAGACGGCGAGATTATAGCTGAGCGCGATGTTTATTATGATGAGCAGATTCCTACGATTGCTCTGCCCACTTATGAGGGCTACACCGGCGCTTACTGGTTCCCCACCGATACCGTACAGAAGGCCGAAAATATGGTCTTCAATTACAGAAGTGCTGCCGGTTCGGCAAATTACACCATCAAGACCATTCTTGAGAAGTATGACGGCACTGTTGACGAAATCATAGAAACCTTCTCCGGCACCACAGACGATCCCGTTGCGCTTTCACCCAGCCAGATGCAGAGAACCGGTTATGATTTTGATGCAGATCATTCAGTAACATCCGGCACCATTAACGGTAACGGTACCACCCAGCTTGTTGCCAGATTCAATCTTCACGAATATAACTTTATTTATACCGATAATTCCGGTACACATCCGTCAACTGTTAAATACACCACGCCTCTGACTGTACCCACAGCCGCCGCTAAAGAAGGTCATACCTTCGCCGGCTGGACCTGGACCAGAGACAACGGCACTACCCTGCCTAACAACACTCTGCCGGCAACAATGCCTGCATACAATATCAACGGTAATGCCTCTTACACTATTAACAGTTATAACCTTATCTATAAGGTAGACGGTGAAGTTTACAAGACCGTAACCTATCAGTACGGCGCAAACATCACACCCGAACCGGCACCCGAAAGGGACGGCTTCACCTTCAGCGGATGGGATAATGTTCCCGCCACAATGCCCGCTGCAGATACCATTGTTAACGGCTCCTTCTCAGTTGAGGCCTATGCTGTTATCTTTATGGTAGACGGTGTTGAATATTACCGTATCAGCGCAGATTACGGTGATGATATCTCCGGCAGAATGCCCGCCGCTCCCACCAAGGAAGGCTATACATTCACCGCGTGGAACCCCTCTGTTCCCGCCACAATGCCCGCAGGTAACCTTACCGTAAACGCAACATTCACAGTTAATTACTACACTGCATATTTCAGAGACGGCGACAGAGTAATTGCCACCAGAAGGACCGCTTACGGCGCTCAGATTGATGTTCCCGCAAGCCCCACCAAGGTCGGCTACACCTTCGCCAAGTGGTCAGACGGCACTAATGAATACACACCTGCAGAAGTTGCTGCTCTTACTATGGGCGCTGCAGATATCACATTCAACGCCACCTGGACTGCCAACAGTTATGATGCTGTATTCTATGCGGTAGACGGCGATGCAGAGCCTTATGCCACCGTAACAGGTGTTACCTTCGGTGACAGCTTCGCACCTCCCGCCACCGATCCTACCAGACCCGCTTATGAGTTCGTGGGCTGGAAGCTTGCCGGCACCTCTGCCGTAACCACCACCTTCGTAATGGACGGCGAAGGCCGCACCTATGTAGGTGTTTGGGAGCAGGATACCTCCGCAAGCTACATCTACTCCGCAGGTCTTGCTTCGCCCTCAACCTATTACGCCAAAGGCTATGCTCTTTACAATATTACCCTCAAAGATAACATTTTCGCTGAGGATATTTATGTAAATGACGGCACCAAGACCATCGCCTTCAGCAAAGCTTCCTATGTGAAGCTGGGCGCTGACAGCGGCGTTGAAAACATTGAGATTGTAGGCGGTAAAGAAGTATGGACTGTAGGCCTTGTGCTTGCAGAAGCTTCCGATACCTACAGAGTATACTGCACCACCACAGACGGCCTGAGCGATCAGGATAATGCCCTTATCTTTGATGTTGCTTATGCCCAGAAGCCCGGTTCAGCTGTAGAGGATGAGTTTATCAGCTATGCTATAAGCGATACCACTACCTATCGCGGCCAGTACCTCACCTGGACCTTCGTTACCAGTGAAGATGTTACCTGGATTAAGCTTGACGGCGTTTATACTCCTGCAGAAGGCGCTCAGAAGAAACTGACCACCATCTACAAGTATGATACCACCAGCTCCAATGTAACACGCACCGTTTCAAACGGTACTGCAACCTGGTCCGTAAGGATGAGATTCACCTACAGTACCGATGACCTGTCAATTCTTGAGGCCTGGACTATCAGCTACAAGGTTGGCTCCGGCACCACTTATTTCAAAGTTAACGCCGGCTCACCGGTCAATGTTACCGTAGGTAAGGATGCCGATGCCCTTGCACAGAGCGCCTCCGCTCTGCCCAAGTACAGCCTCGTTAATGCATCCGTACAGAGTGCAAACGTTACCGCAGGTGTTTACACACCCGTAACCATCGTTACCACCGATGACTGCACCAAGGTTCGTATCGGCACAGGCGGCAAGTTCGCAACTTACCAGACCACCAGTGCCAATACTTCCTACACCGACGAGGGCGGCCTGAGAACCTGGACTATCAACTATAAGTTCAAGGGTTCAGGCAGCACGGAATACACCGTAAATGCCCGCGGCTCAGTATGGGGAGATCCCGTAACATTCAATGTTGTTATCGGCTGAGTAAAAACCGCAAAATCCTTATAAATCAACAGATCCCGCTCCGGAGCAATCCGGGGCGGGGTTTTGTTTAACGGGGAAAAGTTTGTGCCAATCAAGGGGACGGTTCCCTTGATTGGCAGTGAAGCTCCGCCTTGCGGAGTGATATTCATTCAGTGATGTTTTGCTCAGGCAAAGTGATGTGTTTTTTACTGCAAAATGCTGACGGTCGTACCGCTCCGGTTGCCTGTACCGAGGGAGAATAAAAATCAGTGCGCTCAGGCCTAGGGGCGGATATTATCCGCCCGCTTCAAGGATATGAGCTTAATATAAAATGCGTCAGCATCCTTAAGGAATTGTGCCGCAATTTAAATCATGCCCTTTGGGCATTTCACAGCGGAGGCCAATTCATGGCCGCAGGTCAAATCATTCTATCAGGATATGCGTGAGCATAACAAAAAATGTACCGGCATAACACAATATCGGAGCGCAGCGACCTTCATTTGTCACTTGTAACTTGTTACTTATTCCTTCTTTTCCCACTTCTTGTGGGCTGTTTTCTTTCTCTGCTCAATATCTTGTTATTCTCTGATTTTTTTCCGAAAAACGGCGGAAAAATTACCTTAAAAAATACCCGGAAATCATAAAAAAGTGAGAAAAAATGTGAATTCAGGTGAATTTTTCTGTGCCGAAAAACCTGAGAAATGCAGGTAAAAGTTACCAGTTCAAAACCCTATTTTTTGTATATTTTATATAAGTAAAAATTTTTGAGAAAATTTTGTCTGTTTTTTTGCATAATATTATATTAAATATCATTGACGCTTGCGTTTTTATTTTATATAATGTCAGTGTGTAATAGTGCCCATCTATCTACATGTTCAAATTTTTCTTATTTAGGAGGGATTTTTTTGAGCAAGGTTAAAAAGGCGATTTGCCTCCTGCTTGCGGCGGCAATGCTTATGTCCGTGCTCCCGGTTTCCGGTCTCGCTTATCTTCAGAACCCCGACGGTACTGAATACAGCGAAGCAAACGGAGACTATGCCTACGGCACGGATGTATTTGCCAACCCAACAGGCTCAACCATCTGGGTGGATACTTTAGGTACCACCGAAATCATCAGGATTGGTGCCGTCAGCAACGGCGCCGCCACCTGTGAGTACGGCAACACAGTAGTTAAGGCCACCACTTCGGGTATGCCCGAAGTAAACGGCAACTACTCTCCGTTCTTCCTCGGCGGCGAAACTCCGTACGCCCCCGTTGTTAAGATGAGAGTTTACGGTATTGATAACGCCAACAGGCTTACAGGTCTCAGCATCACATCCGAAAACCTCAGCAACGCCCAGTGGGGTACTCCTCAGAGCGTAAGGGGTTCAACCACAATAGGCGGTGAAACCGTCGATTATGTTGACTTCACCTGGACTCTTACCAACCCCTATGTTGCCACGGCTACCGGCCCCGATGTAAATGTAAGGCATGTTATTACCTTTACTTTCAACAACAAGACTTATACTCAGTATGCTTATTCCCACACCGAGTATATTCTTCACCCCAACGGAGTTAACTACTACCTTATCACCAAAAATATCACATCCACTAATGGCCGTATTTCTGCTTTCGGCGCAATTGTGGGCGCGAATATGAAGCCCGGTTATGCTTCATCCTCAACCTCTAATCAGAGAGGTTATATGAACGGTCAGCAGGGCTCAAGCAGTGCGGATTCCGTTCCGGGTCTCGGCTCCGAAGGTCCCGTCAGTTCCGACGGTCTCATCCTTAAAAAGAGTTCCGGCACCGATAACAACCACTCAACTCTTTACTATATCAGAAACAGTTACAGGAACTACAGCAGTGCTTTCGGTATCAGCCGTACTTTCAGTACCAGCGCTACAGACGGTAACAGAACCCTTACCACTGTCTGGGTAGATAAAGCTACCGATGTTCTCGGTGACGGCAACGGCAACACCTACAGCAAGCCCAATAACCTCAATATGCGCTTCCTGTTTATGTTTGCCGAAAACAAAAACTTCTATATCGGCTGTATTTACTGCTTCCAGCTTCGTAACAGCAACTCTGAAGGTTACGGTTATACAGGTGATAAATCCAATGGCACACCATCCGGTACTTTCACTCAGGCCGATGCCCTTACCATCAACACAAATCAGTGGGTTGCTGAGAGCGGTAAATCCGCGAGCTTCAATGCCAATAACAGAGCAACCCTTAAGAGTAAGGGTATTTCCAATAACGCCACTTTGGCGGCGAACGAAAATGTTGCCGCGGGCGTAGGCTTCGGCCGGGGCGGATATCTGCTTGACCGCGATACCAAGGTTAACTACGGTTACCTTCAGATCGCCCTCGGCGGCATAGGCCCCACCGCTTCACAGACAAACGCCAACGACTGCTGGTCTCTCAACTGTACCGGTTACGGTCAGTTTGAAAACAGAGACCTTACATCCAACTCAAACCGTGCTACTACGGACTTTAATATGAGCGTTCGTTTCCGCGTTTACGACACCTCTGTTCTCCGCTCGGTTATTAATGCCATTGATACCGGTAATTTCTCAGACGGCGCCTCCTTCTCTTACGGCGGTACCTACGGCAGCTCGGTAAGCGCAACCTCTAAGTCCCTTACCAAAAACAAGGGTGCCAACCCTCAGGCGTTCACATTCTACTCCGGCTGGAGCACCTTTGTAAGCGCATATAATACTGCAAGGCAGTATATAGCGGCCTTTGACCTTAACCAGACCAACCATTCTTATAATGGTGTTACCACCCTTGCCAACGGCCTTGAGCAGAGCGCCATTGATAATGCTGTTACAACGCTTATCAACGCTTATAACGGCCTTGGTTATCAGGATAAAGGTAAAATTACCGTTCACCACTATCTTGCGGATAATAACGGCAACCCCGTTCTTGAGGGCGGCAACCCCGTGAAGGTTGTTCCCGATGAAACCTACTACGGTTTTGATTCAAACGGCAATCCCACCAAGGTAGAGAGCCAGGTAAGCGAATACTTTATCCCCGGTGTTTCCTTCACTCTCTTCCCCCTGAATTCCTTAAGGGGTTATGAGTGCACCACCACCGGCGGCACAGCGGGCTATGCCATGTTCAGCGGCAACGGCACCACTTACGGTGTAACCGCTCTTTATGACGCAGCCGGCAACAGCCTCGGCAGCGAATATGCTTTCTACTATAAGCCCGCTGCCCAGAACCTCATTATTCACCCCAATAATGAGTATGAAGGCCTTTACACCACCACAGTTCTCACCGGCGCGGTTCCCGATTTTGCGGCAATCAAAACCGCTATCGGCGGCAAGCTTCACTGCACCTATGTCGGCATGTATGAGGATGCGGCCTTCACCGGTTCAGCTGTTACAGAGAGCGGCACCGGCGCCTGGACAATGCCCAACAGCACTGCCAATCTCTTTGTTAAGTGGAATCCCAAGCCCATCAAGATTCATGTAAACGCCATTGATGAAAGCGGCAATCCCGTTACCCTCAGCGGCGGCACAGATTACAGCAGCGAGTATGTAATGCAGTCTCTTGATGAAGAGGTTTCATTTGCCGATGGTTCTCTTTCAACTCCCGTCGCCCCCGCAGGCTATGACTGGGGCCAGGCATTTTATTCAGATGCCGCCTGTGAAAACCCGGTAGAGTGGCCCATCACTGCAAAGTATGAGTACGGCGAGGGTGAGGAATATACCTACACCATCAACGAAACAGGCTCGGGCACTGCCTATAATACCATTGAGGTTTATACTCAGTTTGCAAATAACAACAATAAAATCACCTTCTACGCCATGGGCGGTAAGCTGGATGATAACGGCAATGAAGTAAGCTCCAAGCAGATTACCTTCACCACCGGCACACCCGTAAGCTACCTTGTACCCGTAAGAGAAGGCTATAACTTCCTGGGCTGGTTTGACGGCACAGGCGATAACGCCAACCCCATCAATGACAGCTACATCACCGGTTCCTTCACCGGCGCATGGACCGGCTATGCCGATGGCTCCTTCTACCCCGTGGAGAACGGCACCATCACCATGAGCACAACAGTCGGTTTCAACTGCTATGCAAAGTGGGAGCCCAAGGAGATTACCGGTACTTACCGTCTGAGGATAAGCAGCACTGAAGTCAGCCCCTATAACAGTAAGGCAAGCAAGTATCCTCCCTTTACCGTAAGGGCAGATCAGATGTCCAGTGCGGATGATGCCCCCGCAACTCCCAGAAGGTACGGCTACCTGTTCAAATACTGGATTTACGACGGCAGAACCTTCACCTTCGGCAGAAATAAGTATCCTCTTGATGATTTTGAGCTTACTGCCGATTGGGAGCCTGTTGATGACGTTGCTTATGCGGATATCACCACCTATGTAAGGCAGGCAGGTACCGATTACATAGTTGATGAGCAGCATGCAGGTGACAGCGCCGAAATTGACGCCGCCAGAGGAGATGTTGTTTCCGTTAAATTCACGGTCAGCGGCAAGTTCTTCTCCGGTTCACAGGCCTATGTATTCGGCTATAACCAGGATTTCTATGAGGAAATTTCCGGCGTCAGCCTCTTTGATGTAAATGAAGATAACCCCTTCATTTCAGAGATTGCCGCTGAGGTTAATACTGTAACTCAGTTCAATCCTCAGACTCAGGCAAGGTTTACCAATATAGATCCTTATACCGGTGAAACCGTAAATGCAAGGTATGTTGAGATTACCATTGATCCGGATGTTTATACCACCGGCAATTACAACACCGCGTCTATGGACCACATGGAATACCTTCTTGTGCTTCACCTCAGAATTAAAGATACCGCAACCGGTACCGGCTCAGTCTGGGTGGCTACCGAAGCCCTCAGGCAGGCGAATAATATGGCAGGCCCCATGTTCATTTCCTGGAACAACGCCCAGGGCCCTCTCACATCCGTTGAAACCTACCGCGTTGCCTTTGATACCAATGTAATGTGCTCCTCCGTAACAGTTGATCCTCTTCTTGAATATGATGATTATACTCTTACGGCGGCAATGCCCACCAAGGGCGGCACCGTTCAGGGCGAATTTGATATCAATGATTCCACCAAGAAGACCTCAATTACTTATACCGGCAGAGAGGGCGCAGAGATACTTGAAACCTACACAACTGCCGGCGGCGTAAGCTCCTTCGGCGTACCCGAAGCAGTAAAAGAGGGCTATCATGTTTCCGGCTGGTATGCCGGCACCGTACAGAACGGCGAAACAGTATATGATGAAACCGATGAATGGATCCCCGGCTTCTATGCCACCTACAGCCAGGACGGCGGCACCTACTATGCAAAGTGGGCTCCCAATGAGCAGACCCTTACCTTCTATGAGAAGGATAAGACCACTCTCAGGGGCAATGTTACCGTTGAATATGACCAGGTAGGCGTAACAGACGGCGTTATCACTTACAGAAGCGGTAACACCGAGGAATTCATCGGCTGGATTCCCATGGGCCAGGAGTGCACCGAGAGTAACATAGTTGATTTCACAACCTACCATGTTACCGGCGACGCTTCCTTCTACCCCTGGGTTAAACCCACCCAGAAGAGTATTATAGTCAAGGCCTATATTCCCGACCCCGAAGACAGCAATGCAAAGATTGAGGTTGGTACCTACACCCTTGATCAGGCTGCTCAGGAAACCTTCGGCCTTGAAATCAGATACGGCGATAACATCAATATCGTTGATGCGATCCCCGCAAATCCCGAGCCCAACATCACCTATATCACCTATTCACAGATTGATGACCTGATGCAGGGCAACCCCTATACCTCTGTTGCGGACGGCTCCACCGTCACACCCGCTGCAGGTCTTGGTAATGCTGCAGGCAAGTATGAGCTGGCTGATACCACCCGCACCCTTTACTGGGAGGTTAATGAGTCCAACTCCGCTAACCCCGCCCTCAATACCAATATAATCTATGTTGAGTATCAGGGCGCAATTGTAAGAGAAATATTCAGAGCTACCGGTGCATTTGTAAATACCGGCAGCGCCTATGAATTCAGGCCTGCAACCTATACCGGTGATATCACCTACCACACCGCCACCATTCAGATGGAGGACGGCGACCTTGAAATGCAGGATGTTCAGACCATCGAGTGGTATGTTGAGGGCAGATACGGCTCAACCTATGATTTTGATGCCGCAACCGCCGGTGTTGTTGCCCCCTTCGGCTTTGAGGCCGCAGGCTGGGACGGCCCCGCAGCCGCTTACCGCGGCGTATTCCGCGGCAGCGAGTATAACGCAATGTATACTGCAAGGAGCGTAACCGTTACCTTCATCAATACCGACGGAATCACTCCTATCGTAGGCGGCAACAGCTCCACTCAGAGGAACCCCATAAATAAGAACTACGATAACGGCTATTTCAGCAGAACCAACTTCAATTACTACGGAAACAGCCAGAGAAGAGATGACAAGGTAGGCTATGACTACCAGGGCTGGGCAGCCGGCGTGCTTCAGAACGGCGTTTATGTTCCTGCCGATAACACAATTTACGGCCAGACCAACACAAACGTTTATATTGCAAGCATTAATTCTTCCTACTATGTTGAGGAAGACGGCGTTCTTAAGCTGTATATGGTTCCCTATTTTACTCCCAAAACAATAAATATTACTTATTATACCGTTAAAGAAGACGGCAGTGCCGTAACTCAGATAGGTTCTGCAATCGGTATTTACAACAGTACCTACAGAGTGGGTAATGACGCCCAGACCGGACGCCTTACCATACCTGAAATTACCGGATATACCGTTAAGAATATTAACGGCGATCCGCTTTGGTACAAAGATATCAACGATCTTACCGGCACTAACTATGATGTTGATAACACTGTTGTACCGGTTAATACCGAAGATCCGATTAACTACTATGCAGTTTACGAGGCAAATACCTACAAAGTAGACTTTGATGCAAACGGCGGCGCCTGGGCAGACAGCTCAACAACGAAAGATGTAGATGTTAAGTACGAACAGACCATTACCGCTCCCGATACTGCTCCCACCAAGGCAGGGCACACTTTGGCCGGCTGGGCAACATCGGCAACTGCAACCGAGCCGCTTGAGAATCTTCCCACCCTTACTACCGTAGGCGACCATACCACAACCCTCTACGCAGTATGGGCACCCAACCTTCACACCGTAACCTATAAGCTGGATGCTGCGGATACAGAGCCCTATGAGGTTATCTCCAATGTTCCCGTTGGAGCAACCACCATACCCACACCCGCAACCAATCCCACCAAAACAGGTTACACCTTCCAGAGCTGGAACGGCATCCCCGCATCCATGCCCGATGAGGATATCACCGTAACAGCAAACTGGACCGTGAATAAGCACGATGTTGTTTACAAGGTAGACGGCGTTGTTTACGAGCAGTACACCGGCGCAAATCAGGTAGATTACGGTGCGGCAATTCCCGTACCTGCAACCGATCCCACCAAGACCGGTTGGACCTTCACCGGCTGGACTCCCGACGCTCCCGCAACAATGCCCGATAATGACCTTGAGTTCAACGCAACATTTACACAGAACAATTACACCATTACTTACCGCGCAGAAGGCGAGCAGGATATTGTTCAGACCTATCATTATCAGGATGTTGTAACCGCTCCCGCAGAGCCTACCCGCACCGGTTACACATTCAGCGGCTGGCAGAATGTTCCTGCAACCATGCCTGCAGAGGATGTAATCATTACAGGTACATTCACTGTTAATACATATAATGTAATATATAAGATAAACTCTGACGATGCCGAGCCGTATGAAACCATAACCAATGTTGCTTACGGCACAGCGGCAGCAGATATTCCCACACCCGCAACCAATCCCACCAAAACCGGTTTCAACTTCGAAGGCTGGCTCGGCATCCCCGCCACCATGCCCGCAATGGATGTTACCGTTATAGCGGATTGGACCGAAAATGACTACACCGTAACTTATGTACTGAACAACGGTCAGGCTGATATTACCCAGACCTATCATTATCAGGATACTATTACCGCACCCGCTTCTCCTGAAAAGACAGGCTACACCTTCGGCGGCTGGTCAGATGGAACCGATACCTACACAGCAGCACAGGTTTCCGCAATGACAATGCCTGCAGACAATATCACCTTCACCGCTCAGTGGACTGCCATTGACTACACCGTAACTTATGTTCTGAATAACGGCCAGGCGGATATTACCCAGACCTATCATTATCAGGATACCGTAACCGCTCCCGCAGATCCTTCAAGAACAGGTTACACATTCACCGGTTGGGATAATGTTCCCGCAACCATGCCCGCAGATGATGTAACTGTTACAGCTCAGTGGAGAATCAATGAGTACACCATTACTTATGTACTTGGTAACGGCGAAGAAAATGTTGTTCAGACCTATAACTACGGCGCAGAAGTAACCGCCGCAGCCAACCCTGCAAAAGACGGTTATAACTTCACCGATTGGGATATCACAATCCCCGCAACCATGCCCGCACAGAATCTTGTTGCAACCGCTCAGTGGAGCAGCCACCACTATGTGGTAACCTTCAACTACGGCCAGGGCGCAGTTAATGTTTCCGCCCCCGCAAGTACAAATGTTACCTACACCGAGGGCGTAACAGTTACCCTTCCCGATCACAACAACTACGGCGCTTTCTATAAGACCGGTTGGAACTTCAAGGGCTGGTACACCACTCAGGCAGATGCCGAAGCCGCAAATGACAATTACATTTCCAGCAGCACCTGGGCAGTGCCCGCACAGAGCGCAGATAACACTGCACTTAACCTCTACGCCGGCTGGACTCAGAACACCTACCAGATTACCTTCGATACCGTCGGAGGCAGCACGGTAGCAACCATGACCAAGACCTACGGCGAAGAGATCACCAGGCCCGCAGATCCCACCAAGGACGGCTATGACTTTGCCGGCTGGTATGAAAACGGCACCGCCTTCACGGCATGGACCACAATGCCCGCCCGCAATATAGCTCTTACCGCTCAGTGGACCGACCACGTTTATGACGATAATCAGGTTGTATTCGTTCAGCCCGATGATGCTTGCCTGTCACCCACTTACCACGGTGAGCTCACCTATAACGACCACAATCCGTTTGAAAGCGGCAACGGCACAATCTGGAATGATGTTGAAGTAACCCGCGGCCAGGGCCTGCCCGCATATCCCACCGATGTTCCCGAGCTTACAAACTACAGGTTCATGTACTGGCAGTGCAGCGCGGATAACGCAATCTACACTGCAGACGGCACCTATGTTGATGCAGACGGCGTAACTCAGAATGCTCAGACCTTTGCAAACTTTGTGATGCCCGATCTTGCAAACGATACAGTAGTTTACTTCACAGCAGTTTATTACAGAGTGGAAGTTTCTCTTGAGATTCAGACCACTTCCGATGCAGCCAAAGTTGATAAAGAAGCAGGCGAACCCGAAGCAGTTACCGGCTACATCTACAATGTAGGCGAGAAGCAGACCAAGGCTAAGCTTCAGAATCAGCTTGAGGTTGAAGGTGACGGATATATCACCTACACTCCCAGCAAGATGAATGTTTACGGTACAGGCGCAAAGATTGAACTGTATTCGAACCGCGATGATGCTCCCAGCAATGCCGAGCCCATTGAAACCTATTACATCATAGTATTCGGCGATGTGGACGGCAGCGCACACTGCAACTCTTCCGACGTAGCCCTTATCTATGAGGCCATAGAGTACAATGAAGCTGACAGAACCTGGGAACTTCAGCAGAGCGCAAGCATGCTTTCCAATGCTGAAAAGATTCGCTGCGCTTGCTATAACAGAGCAGCAGATGTAGACGGCGACAATGATGTTGATGAGCTTGACGCCAACTACACTGAAGGTTATGTAATGGGTTATTTCCCGGCTTATGAGTTTGACTATAACAGTGAAACCAAGAAGGGCCATTACCAGATTTTAACTGCGTAACACATAACAATCAAACAGTCCTGCGGGCGGCAGCCCCGCCCGCAGGGAACAGATGTACCGTAAATATATCTAAGGAGGGACAAAACGCAAATGACTGCAAGTAAAAAAGTCGTTGCATTATTGATTGCTCTGCTTATGATTTTCGGCTCCATGTCTGTGATGGGCGCTGCATATGACTATGATGAGGATAATCCTCCCACAGGCACCGTCACAGTAAGAACCGAATTACAGAAGAAAGACAGTCAGAATAACTGGATTGTTGCAACCGGAGATAATTCCCATGTTGCACCCGGTGATAATGTAAGAGTAGCTGTATATGTCGGCACGAGTTTTTATACCGTGGACGGCGAAATGCTCCTCTACTATGATACAGATTTCTTTGCCGTGGATTATCAGGCTTATCCCCTGAGAACTTCAACTCAGATTGAAGTCGGCACGGCTTATACCTCTGTGCTTTCCGCCTATGTGGCACCTGACAGTGTAGGCGCAGGCACCCTCAGAGTTATAATGAGAGGCGCAAGCCCCTCGGTTTATCAGCTCAATATCAATGAACCTCTGTTCTACATCAACCTTAAGGTTGCGGATGATGCCGCTGATGGCGACACTCTGGGAACAGTAAGCGTTGACACCAATGACCTGGCAACTCTTCTTAACGATAATGCCACCGGTTATATTGAGTTTGATTACGGTGAATCCGGCGATACCAGGCAGACGGTTGCTTACGGCTACGGCTGTAACCTCACTGCCTCCTTCACAAATGCTCCCGAAATCACCGTAGGCAACAGCGTAAGATTTGCATCCGGTTATGATGATGCAGTTTATGCCGATGTTACCGGCGTTGTAGGGGATGATACCCTTACAATCCCCGCAAATATCAAAACAAGAAGCGGCTATACCTTTATGGGATGGACCTCAAACAATGCCGATGTTACCGCACCTGCGGTATCAGACAGCACCTTTGAGATGCCCGAAGCCGGCGGCGTAGTATTCACCGCTCAGTGGCAGCAGAATGTAGTTATCACCTTCAATACCGACGGCGGTACTGCAATCAGCCCCATTGGTCAGAGTGAACCCTACGTTTACGGCGGCCAGACCTGGGATAATCCCCCGGCTGATCCCACTAAGACCGTAGACGGCTATACATACAGATTCATGGGCTGGTCAGGCGAAGGCATAAACGGTGTGGGAGCGCTTCCCGCACAGTTCCCCTATGCCACTCAGGATACCAACACCTTTGAGTACACCGCTCATTGGGAAAAGCTTGTTACCGTAACTTATGATTTCAATGACGGCACAACCTCAAATGTGGTTATTTCCGGCAATGATGTCTATGCAGGTAACACCTGGACTGACAGCTCCGCAACACCCAAATACAACAGAAACGCAAGCTACAATGCAGAGAGCGCCGCAGCAGGCGAATTCTCAAGAACCGGCTATACCTTCATGGGCTGGCGCGATCAGGATAACAACCTTGTTACCACCATTCCCGCCACTTACCCCAATGTAAACACCACTTACACAGCAGAGTGGAGAGCCGTAACTGTTTCTGTTAAATATTACTTTGATTCCACAGAAGAGATTCAGGCCGGCGGCACTGCCGATACCGCTGTAATTGCCGGCATTCTTGCCGAAGAAGGCAACCTTGCAGACAGAGATACAGCTGTTTATAACGGCACATTCACGCCTCCCGCTCTTACCATAGGTTCACTTACCGTCAACACCTGGTTTGATGCAAACGGCAACGCCTACACAGCAGGTCAGAGCTATACCGTAAACGATCCCGCAGGCATTAAGCTTGCCGCATCCTATACGGAAACAACCCAGGCCGCAAACCTTGTTGCCACCTTTATGGTTGACGGCGAAACCTATGCTACAGTCACAAACCTTAAAGACGGCGATACCATTACACCTCCCGCAGACCCCACCAAGGAAGGCTACACCTTCGGCGGCTGGGAGCCCGAGGTTGATACAATGGGCGATGAAAACGCCGTATATACCGCAACCTGGATTCAGAATGAGTATACAGTTTCCTATTACTCCGATGAGCCCGCAGGCGCAGGCACTCTTATTGAGAGCCTCTCCGTCGGCTACGGTGAAACTATTGATGCTCCTGCTGAGCCCACCAAGACCGGCTATGTATTTGACGGCTGGGCATTCACCGGCGTAACCTCCGGCGATGAGTTCTCAGGCGATGCCGAGGATTACACAATGCCCGCAGAGAATCTTACTGCGGTTGCTCAGTGGGTACCCGATAAGTTTGATGTTATCTTTATGGTTGACGGCGCAGTTTATGAGCAGTATGTTGATGCAAATCAGGTAGCATTCGGCTCACAGATTCCCGTACCTGCAACCGAGCCCACCAAGAGCGGTTACAATTTTGCCGGCTGGCTGGATGAAGATAATAACATCACCCTTACCGCATACAATGCTGATGCAGGTATGCCCGCAGAGGATCTTACCTTCACAGCTCAGTGGACTGCCAGAGACTACACTGTTTCCTATTACAGTGATGCTCCGGCATCCAATGATACCCTTATCAGTGCATATGAGGTAACCTACGGCGGCACAATCGGCGCAGCAAATGTTGCCGCAGAGCCCACCAAAGAAGGTCACACCTTCGCCGGCTGGTCCGACGGCGCCAACACCTACACCTCAGCTCAGGTAGCTGCCCTTACACTTCCTGCCGATGATGTCAATTTCATCGCTCAGTGGACTCTTAACAGCTACACCCTTACCTTCGCACCGGATAACGGTGAGGTAAATACTGTTTATGATAAAGATGATGGTAACGGTATTGCATTCGGCGCATCCTTTACCGATAAAGTTCCTGCCAATCCTTCAAAGACCGGTTTCACCTTCACCGGCTGGCTTGATGGTGATAATAAAGCTCCTGCAGATTATACCGACGGTATGCCTGCCAAGGATCTTACCTTCACCGCTCAGTGGCAGAGAAATAACTACACCATCACCTATGTACTGGGTAACGGCGAAGCGGATATAGTGGATACCTTCGCATTCGAGGCCTCCACCGAAGGCGCGCCTCCCGCAGACCCCACCTGGACAGGTCACACCTTCAAGGGCTGGGATGCCGCAACACCTTCCACCATGCCCGCACAGAACCTTACCATTAACGCTACATGGGATGTAAATAAATATGACCTTACCCTTGTATTCGGTAACGGAGATGAGCCGTCCGTAACTAAGGTTACCTACGGTGAAACTCTTGAGAGCGCTCCGTCCGATCCCGTAAGGACCGGTTATACCTTTGCAGACTGGCTTTGCTCCAAGGATAATCAGGTTTACACCTCAGCTCAGATAGGCGCTTATGTAATGCCTGCAGAGGATGTAACATTCACAGCCCAGTGGACTAAGAACTCATACACCCTTTCATTCATAATGGCCAATGACGGTAACACCGCGGATGTTGTTTATGCAGTTCCGGATAACGGCGTTCCTTATGAAGAATCACTGGCAACATACGTTCCTGCAGACCCCGCCTGGGAGGGCCGCACCTTCCTCGGCTGGTCCACAGATAACGGCGTTACCCTTCTTCAGAAGGCCGAAATCGAAGCTCTTACAATGCCGGCTAATGATGTTACCTATACCGCTCAGTGGTCAATTAACAAGTTCACCGTAACCTATCTTGTTTCCGGTGCAACTTACGGCACAGACTACGAGTATGCAAAGTTTGAGAATGTTCCCTTCGGCACTGCCAAGGATGATGCGGCCAACGGTTATATCGTTGCAGAGCCCGCAGCCATCACCGGCTATACCTTCAGCGGCTGGTCTCAGATTCCCGATACCATGCCCAATGAGGCAGTAACAATCACCGGTACTTATACAGCCAATCCTTACACCCTTACCTTTAAGTATGCGGATGATGTAACACAGGATGTTGTATATCAGGCTCCGGATAACGGCGTGCCCTTCGGCACAAGCCTTGCCGGCTATGTTCCCGCCGATCCCACCCGTGCAGGTTATGACTTCCTCGGCTGGTCTGCAGATAACGGCGTTACCCTTCTTCAGAAGGCCGAAATCGAAGCCCTTACAATGCCTGCAGGCGATGTAACTTACACCGCTCAGTGGGATGTTCATAAGCACAACATTATTTATATGGTTTACGGTGCAAACTACGGCACAGAGGGCGCAGAATACACAACTGTTTCATCTGTTGCTTACGGCACCGAATTAACCCTTCTTGCAGATGCACCCGATATCCCCGGCTACACCTTCAGCGGCTGGTCTTCAATACCCGCAACCATGCCTGATGATGATGTTACCGTTCAGGGTACTTATTCTGCAAATACAATAACCATAAGCTATTATGATGATGACCCGGCAACAACCGGTCAGCTTATAGGCAGCGCTTATCAGTTAACCTATGATCCTCAGGGTACAATCGGCAGCAATGTTGCAGCTGAGCCCTCAAAGGCCGGCTGGACCTTCGCAGGCTGGACCGACGGCACCAACACCTACACATCAGCTCAGGTTGCCGCTCTTGCAATCCCCACTGCCGATACCACCGATTTCTATGCTCTGTGGACTCATAATGAATATTCCATCACTTATGTACTGGGCAACGGCGAAGATAATATCGTTGTATCTCCCAAGTATTATGAGGATACCATTGCTGCTCCCGCAGATCCCGTATGGGCAGATCATCAGTTCAGAATCTGGACTGACGGCACCAACAACTACACATCCGCTCAGATCGGTGAGATGACAATGCCTGAAGGCAACCTTACCTTCACGGCAGTATGGGAATACAGCATTACCTGGCAGTTCGGCAACGGCGATCCCGATCAGGTCGATTGGTATGCATCGGGCGAAAGCGTATCCGTTCCCGCAGATCCCACCTGGACCGGTCATACATTCCAGAGCTGGAGCGAGGCCATTACCACAATGCCTGCTGAAAATAAAGTAATCAGCGCAATCTGGGATGTTGAAACCTACACCATCACTTTCGAATATACCTATGTGAATGTTAAGGATGCAGATAAACTTGCAGCACCTGCACAGTTATCAAAGGTATATCAGGCTGATCTTCCCACAATTGCAGCAGCAAGCAAGGACGGCTACACCGTAACAGACTGGGTATATTATGATGCAGATGATAATGAGATTACCACCGGCAAGATGCCTGCAGGCAATGTAACTGCAAAGGCAACCCAGAGCGGTATTCCTTATACTCTGTCTTACTCAATCAGCGGCGATATTCCCGCCGGCGTAACAGCACCCACAGATAACGGCACATACTATATCGGCGACAGCAAAACTCTTGAAGTTGTAACCGCACCTGAGGGCTACACCTTCTCCGGCTGGAAACTGAATGATGCCGTTGTAACCGAAGTAACCTTCGGCGCAGGCGATATTGCGGTTGCCGGTGAGTGGACAAGAAACGATTACACCATCACCTATGAATATACCTATGTAAACGTTAAGGATGCAGATAAGCTTGAAGCACCTGCACCTGTAACAAAGGCATATCAGGCCGACCTTCCCACAGTTGCAGCAGCAACCAAGACCGGCTATACCGTAACAGACTGGGTATATTACGATGCAAATGATAATGTAATTACCGACGGCAAGATGCCTGCGGGTAATGTAACCGCAAAGGCAACCCAGAGCGGTATTGCCTATCATCTTACCTATACAATTTCCGGTGAAATTCCCGACGGCGTAACTGCTCCCACCGATTCCAATAATTATTACATCGGCGATACAGTATCACTTGCAACTGTTAATGAGGTTTCAGGCTACGCATTCTCCGGCTGGAAACTGAATGATGCAGTTGTAACCGAAGTAACCTTCGGCGCAGGCGACATTGCTGTTGCCGGCGAATGGGTAAGAAGCGTGTTCACAGTAACCTTTGTGGTTGACGGCGTACAGGTTGACACAGCAGATGTTATAGCAGGCACCGCCCTTACTGCCGCTGATTTCCCGGCAGATCCCGCAAAGCAGTACTTTACCTTCGCAGGCTGGGCTGACTCAAACGGAACACCTTATGCAGTTGACTCTGTAATAGAGAGCGATATCACCCTTTATGCGCAGTGGAATCGCGTTCCCGTTAAACTGGTTCCCAAAACCGGCAATACTAACACAATGATAGAGCGTGGCGGAAAAGTTGAAACCTATAATGCAGCAACCATAACCGGTTTCAATTCATCCACAAGCGCAAGAGTCAGGGCGAAGTACGCACCCTATGGAGTAACCAGTGTTGAACAGGCCTATACCGATACATACGGTTATACATACACACCCGGTGCAACTGACTGGTATGTTTACGGCATTACCACCGGTTTGACTGCAACAACCATTTTAGATTACATTGAAGTATATGGTGACGGCAGAATTGTACTTGATGGGCTTAAGAGAAACAGAGTAGTAACCGGCACAACAGTATCGGTTTATGACAGAAACGGCACCGTTGATGATGAAACCGATGATGTACTTGTAGAGATGTTCTACATCGTAATCTTCGGTGATGTAAACTGTGACGGTAATGTTACCGGCTCAGATACAACAGCAATGAATAAGGAACTTGAGACTCCCGGATGGACAAGTCCTTATATGTTCAGAGCTGCCAATCTGACAACAGATTCCAGCTTCACCGGAGCGGATGTAACTACTATCAACAAAGTTCATGAAGGAGCTTATGTTATCAATCAGACTACCGGCAAAGCTGAATAAGGTCCTGATTATAAATTACCTGCCCCGGGAAACCGGGGCAGGGATAACACCCTTAATGTTTCAAATGGCATATACGGGTGTTTAAAAACGGTTAAATACCCATATATGCCATTATGAAGCAGAAAGTGCAAATACGATTTTTTGTGTTGACACTATTTGTTTATAACGGCAAAGTGGGCTGAGATTGCAGCTGTGTAAACACGCTGCCTGAGTTCACTGAACGCATTTTTAAGGAGGACTGTTCTAATGAGGAAGCTCTTTAGAAAACCCATGGCGCTGCTTCTTGCCTTGGCACTTATTGCAGGCAGCATGTCTGTTGCAGTATTTGCCTTAACAGAGGATGAGCACGGCATATTCAATGTCTATACCAAGTTTTATCGTGTTGACTCAAACGGAGATCCTCTTGAGGATGAAATCTCCGATGTTTCCTATTCCGGCACAGATACCTGCGACGGTACGCTTTATGTTAAAAAAGGCGACAGAATCAAAGCGGTAATGAGCTTTGAATCTCTGATGGCTGATGGCTCGGATCCCGATTCGGTATTCAATGTGTATCAGTTTTCAATGCTTCTTTCTTTCAATAAAAACCTGCTTGCACTTGAATCTTCCTGCGCTCCGGTTTCGGGCGGCAAGTATTTTGATTCGGGCTCATCAATCGGGCAGATTTGTTCTATCCCCGGTGAAACCAAAGCGAATATGTTAGGTATATACGATTCCGGCAAGTCATATGTGATTGCAAACACCGAGTTTCTCACTGACAATGAAGAATACGGCGGTTATGTACTTACCCGCGACGGCACCGGCAAAGATTTAATCACCTGGTATTTTACTGTCAAAAATGATATTACAGATCTTACTCAGGAATCTATTTTCGGAGTTGAAGGCGGTTCTGTATGTACAAAAGATGATTATGACAATCCCGAGTTATATATGACATGGGTAAGTTCCGCAGATGAAATTGGCCCGTTGGATTCATCATATTATTACCTTGATGTCAACAGTTACTCCGAGAATCTCGCTATCGGCGGTACTGTAACTTATAATACCAACAATACTACTCTCGGCGTTACCGGTACTATTGCCGCAGCCGATGGTATTACCAATAAGGGCAACGGTGTATATGAAGAAGTTGGCCAGGCTAACACTGCCGCTTCCCTTCCCGTTGTTACCACTGCCGCCGGCACTACATTCCTTGGCTGGGCAACCACACAGAACGCCACCACACCCGATGTGACTGCTGCCACTCTTAAAGCAGAGAGCCCCGATACCCTTTATGCGGTTTATACACAGGGTTCTTTTGTAAAGTATGTTTATAACAACGGCACACCCGACAACTCCACTCCTGCCAATGTAGGCGATCCTATTACAGCTCCTTCCGACCCTGTATGGACAGGCCATAATTTCCTCGGCTGGACTGACGGCACCAACACCTACAACTCAGCCGATATCGGAAATTTAACGGTTCCCTCAGGCGGCATCACCTTTACTGCAATCTGGGATTATACTCTTACTTATGAATATACCTATGAAAATGTAAAGGATGCAGATAAGCTTGCGGCACCTGCACCGGTACAGCTTGAAGAGGGCGATGATATCCCCTCAGTTGCAGCAGCAACCAAGGACGGCTACACCATAACCGACTGGGTATATTACGATGCTGATGATAATGAGATTACCACCGGCAAGATGCCTGCGGGTAATGTAACTGCAAAGGCAACCCAGAGCGGTATCCCCTATACTCTTACCTACACATTCACAGGTGAAGCCCCTGCCGGCGTAACTGCGCCTACAGATTCTGCGGAATACTACATCGGTGACAGCAAGACTCTTGAAGTCGTAACCGC
>JAFRMR010000019.1 GCA_017430535.1 Clostridia bacterium | reverse complement strand
TTGATTTCAGCACGATTCCCGCTGTTATCCACCGGAGCAACTGCCTTCACTGCGGGAACTGTCAATCCGTTTGTCCTGTCGGCGCAATTTTCAAAAAGAATTGAAAAAAACAAATTCCGGTTTGCAGGGCAAAAACAATTTGATAATTATAGTGCCGCTCACTAAGGGCGGATGCTCATAAAACAGTAATGCCTCAAAAAGCAATCTTTGCGCATCTTGTGCAGGCATTCCTCCTCGGAATACAGCCAAGTATTCCTCGTCGTCAAGACCTGCAAATATGCACAAATCTCATCTTTTTGAGGTGCAAAGCAGTTTTCTCGTAAAAAATAAGCCGCAGAACAAGGAAGATTTGCGAAGCATACTTTGTGTATGGTGAACAAATCTGACGATGTACTGCGGTTTTAGTTTTCCGCGAAAACCAATACTGATTTACGAACATCCGCCCAATTGTGGGCGGTATTTGTTATTTCTATATATTTAATTAATACATTTTATTTAACAGGTTGTCGAATTGACTGAAATTATTTCCGTTTTTAAGGTTGATTTAAGAATCTCGTGTATAATCAAACTCAGAAAGCATGAAAGGATGATTTCCCATGAATCTCGAAAGCCGAAAAATAATAATTATTCGTCTTTAGGTTAATTTAAGGTTCGGCAGATATAATCAGGTCAAACAGAATAAACAACACAAATAAGGAGAAGAATTATGAAAAAGAAAATTACGGCGATTTTACTCGCCTTTACGATTGTATTATCTTTTGCGGTTACGGCATTTGCGCAAACCGAACAGGCGGGCAGCCCGCCAAGCGGCTCACCGCCCGGTGGCTCTGCACCCGAAGGCACACCTCCCGGCGATCCTCCAAGTGGTGGTTCTTTTCCCGGCAATCCTCCCGACGGAAACCCTCCCGGCGGTGCTCCCGGCGGCTCAGCAAAATCGGTCAATTACAGCGGTGCGACAACAATCAATTCGGGTGAATCTCAGTCAGATAAAACCTATTCGTCAGCAAACGCGGATGAAAACGCGCTTCTAGTTGATACCTCTGAAAATGTAACGATAACAAATCCTTCGGTATCAAAATCCGGCGATTCCGACGGCGGAGACAGTTGCAACTTCTACGGCATCAATTCCGGCATAATGGTAATGGGCGGCGGAACAACAAGCATTACCGGCGGCACAGTTGAAGCAACTGCAACCGGAGCCAACGGAGTATTTTCATACGGCGGCAACGGCGGTCAGAACGGCGCGGAAGGCGACGGCACAACCGTTATTATCAAGGATACAGTAATAAATACTACAGGTGATAACGGCGGCGGTATAATGACAACAGGCGGCGGTATTACAAAAGCGGAAAATCTGACTGTAACCACATCGGGGCGTTCATCGGCCGCAATAAGAACAGACAGAGGCGGCGGAACGGTAACGGTAGACGAAGGCAGCTATACCACAAGCGGACTGGGCTCTCCGGCAGTCTATTCAACTGCTGATATAACCGTGTCTGATGCTGAACTTGTTTCAAATCTTTCAGAGGGTGTCTGCATTGAAGGCAAAAACAGCGTTACAATAAGTAACAGTGATTTAACTGCAAATAACACTCAGATGAACGGCAATGCAACTTTTCTTGATTCGATAATGATTTATCAGTCAATGTCGGGCGATGCCGACAGCGGCACTTCCTCATTCACAATGAACGGTGGAACCCTTACAAGTAAGAGCGGCCATGTTTTCCATGTGACAAATACCAACGCCGTCATTAACCTTTCGGATGTAAATATCGTAAACGAAGACAGCAATGGAGTTCTGCTTTCCGTATGTGACGATGGCTGGAACGGAGCAGACAATATTGCGACTGTCAACGCATCCGGTCAGGTTCTCAGCGGCACCGTTCTTGTCGGTGATAATTCAAACCTGACTCTGAACCTTACGGATTCATCTTCCTTTACAGGCTCTTTCAGCGGAGAAATAACCAACGCAAAGGGCGAAACCGTTTCCTCTGAAACCGGAACCGTAAATGTTTCACTTGACGATACAAGCAAATGGGTTCTGACAGCCGATACATATATAACCAAATTCAGCGGCAGCGCCGCGAACGTAATCAGTAACGGCTATACTCTTTATATAAACGGAACGGCGCTTGAGGGAACATCCGATAAAGAGGAAAACCTCAATGACACCCGGGAAGAAACCTCTGCGGATGCAGTTGCGCAAGCAGTAGAAAGCAATAACGGCACCGTGCTGTATGTTGCAGCGGGTATCACGGCTGTTGCTGCGGCGGCGATAGTAATTGCTGTAATCGCAAAGAAGAAAAAGAAAAATATATAACTATAAGAGAAAGACTAAACTTAACGTGAAAGGAGAAACACAGATGAAAAAAGCTATATTAAAACCTGCAGCGCTGCTGATTTCGCTGGCTCTTATTCTTTCGATTTTTGCGCCTGCCGCATTTGCGCAAGACACTGACGAAACAATCATAACATTTTCCGACAGCGGTGCTTCGGTCAGCGGTACGTCAGACGGGCTTACCGTAAAAGGAACAAATGTAAAAGTAAACGCATCGGGCACTTACAGGTTCAAAGGTTCCTGCTCGAACGGTTCCATCGTGGTTAAAAAAAGTGTCACGGGTGTAACACTGATTCTTGACAACCTCACGCTTTCTGCATCCGCAACGGCTCCCATTACCTGCAACAAGGGCACGGAAGTGAATATTGTTGCCGCCGCAGGTTCCGTGAATACTCTTGCGGATGACCAATACAATAACGATGATGTCTATACCGATGAAACAACATACCCCGATATTGAGAACGCGGTTATCAAATGCAAAGACGGCTCAAATGTCGTTATATCCGGAACAGGCACAATCAATGTAAACGCATACGGCAAAAACGGCATAAAAGGCGGCTGCGACCTCTATGAAGAGGATGATGACGGCAACGCGACCGATACATTGCTCTCCACCGCTTCTCTTACAATTAAAGATGTAACGCTCAACGTCAATATCAAGCACAGCTATAAAGATCCCGATGACGCGAATTCCTACGACGGCGATGCCATCAAGTCGGATAAGGAGCTTAACATTCTTTCAGGCAATATCACGGCAGCCGCAAATGATGACGGTATCAAATGCGATTACACCCTGAATATCGGCGCACAAGGCACAGCAGGGCCGACAATCAAAGTAACAAAGGCAGCCGAAGGCATTGAAGGTGCTGTGGTCAACGTGTACAGCGGCAACGTGTATGTGACGGCTTCCGATGACGGAATCAATGCCGCCAACGGCGATATCGCCGATCGAAGCGCGGATTTCAGCTATAACCAGTTCGGCGGCTATGTGTATGTGAATGTCACTAATGGCGACGGAATTGATTCCAACGGCAGCGCTTCTCTGTCCGGCGGCACGCTGGAGGTTTACTCCCCCAGTCAGGGCGACGGTGATCCCATCGACACTGAATACGGCTGCACCTTCGGCGGAGCCACGGTGCTTGCTGTCGGCCATAACGCAATGATGCAGTCCTACACAGCAAAAACACCTTATGTCACATTCGGCTCATCTTCGGGCGGTTTTCCCGGCGGACCCGGCAGAAACAGCATGCAGAGTGATAATTCTTCCGATGCATTCGGCGGCAACAGCGCAACAACACTTGTGAAATCCGGAAGCACGATCAAAATAAAAGATTCCTCCGGCAATACGCTCTATACCGCGACAGCCGTAAGAGACGCAAGCTATATCGTATTCGCAAGCGCCACTCTGACAAGCGGAACAACTTATACCCTTTATTCAAACGGCTCTCAGGTTGCTACCGCCAGCGCGACAAACTCTTCATCCGGCGGACAGTCCGGACAACCGGGTCAGCCGGGTCAGCCCGGAGAAAAACCCGGTCAGGAATCGGGATCAGACGATAACAGCAATCAGGATAATGAAAGCTTGTTCCAAAAAATTATCGCTTTCTTCTCTTCCGTATGGTCATGGATTGTATCGACGATAAGTAAAATAACCGCGCTGTTCTGAGATTTTATCATCTGCACAAATTCCGGTTTGTAAGGCCAAAACAATTTAATAGTCATTATTCCGCTTACTTATTGTGGGCGGTATTTTATACCTTCTGAAATCAACATTATAATTTCCGTAATATCAATTTGTGCATAAATGAAAAACGCCCGCACCGGAATAACCGATGCGGGCTTGATGCATATAATATAGAATTGGTTATTTAATTCTCCGTAAAAATGTGATATAATCAAATCAACAAATCGGGATTTAACGGGGTGAATTAAATGAAAAAGGCACTTTCTGCTTTACTCGCTTTCGCAATATTGTTAAGCTGTGCCGTTTATGCATTTGCGGCAGGAGAAACAATGTCGGTCTATTCGTCGTATAATATCCCTTCCGGATCAATGCGTATGATAGCGCATCAGGGATATTCTGCTGTTGCTCCCGGCAACACTCTACCCGCCTATGAAGCGGCAGGCAAATCGGATTTCTGGGGAGCCGAGTGTGACATTCAGCGCACAAAAGACGGCGTGTGGATTCTTATGCACAATGACACAGTTGACGCCATGACAGACGGAACAGGAGAAATCTCCGAGCTGACTTATGCCGAGATTACAAAATTCAATGTTGACAGCGGTAACAATATTGAAAACTACCCCGGTCTCAAGGTCGCAAGACTTGAGGAATACCTTGATGTTTGCAAAGAATACGGCCTGCACCCCGTGATTGAGATTAAGGAAAAAGCAGATCCCGGTTATCTTTTTGAAGTAGCCGGTATTCTTTCCGCGCGTGATGAAAAGGATAAGTTTCATGTCATTTCATTCGGTCGTGAAATATGCCTTAAAATGAAAGAACTTATGCCGTCTCTGCGTGTGTATTTAATTGTCAGCTATGAAGACGTTTCGAAGGAAAACATAGATTTCGCAGTCAGCAATCACCTTGACGGCATGGATATCCATGTATATCATCCGGATGATTACGTGAAAGCTGTTGTCGAGTCGGGACTTGATGTTTTTGTGTGGACAATCGACGATATGGAAAACTGCGAGAGGTTTTATGAACTCGGTGTCAATGCAATTACCACAAATTCAATCACTCAGGAAAAACCCTCGGGGAATGCCTTACAGTGGTTCCGATGGTTGCTGCGCGATTTACGGTATAAACTGACATTACTGTTCAAATCGTTTTCCGCAGTAATTATTAACTGACAAATTCCTGCTTTGCGGAATGACTGCGAATAAAGAATAATACAAATCGGGATTTGTGGGGATGATCACGTGAAAATAGAAAAGGACGAAATAACAATCCGAGATTTTACGGAAACAGATCTTCCACTCATGTTTAAATGGTTGACAGATAAGAGAGTGCTGGAGTATTACGAAGGTCGTGACGTCAGGTTTACGATGGATACTTTGTCTGCACATTTTTTGGAAGAA
>JAFRMR010000018.1 GCA_017430535.1 Clostridia bacterium | reverse complement strand
ATTACCCGAAATCCGGTCTTTCATTACGGAGGATGAGATAAGAGAAGCACTTTCACACGGAAGCGGTTTCAGTGAAGGAAAACAAAGAATTGCTGATTTCTTTGAACAAAACAGAAACACATCAGACAGAGCGAACTTTCTAAAAAACGAATATGGTATCGGCGGGCGCTCTCATGCGGTGTCTCAGTCAGGAGGCAGTTTTGAGGAACACAGCTCAAAAGGAATAAAGCTCAGAAAGAAAGACTGTCAGGATGTGGAACTCTCCTGGGTATCGGTTGTCAAAAGGATTGATTCTCTCATAAAGCAAGGCAGATATATTGAGCAAAAGCAGGATGAACCGGAAATAGCCGAAGCAAATGAAGAACCCGGAAATGAGATTGCGCAACCCGTAACCGGTTTTGATCCAAATCTGTATAATCGAATCAAAGAACAGTATCCGGATAATATGGTTCTGTTTCAGGTCGGGGATTTCTTTGAACTTTTCGGGGAAGATGCAAGAACAGCCGCGGATGAACTTGATTTGGTGCTGACATCCAGAACCATTGATAATATCGGGAAAGTGGATATGTGCGGCTTTCCGTCATTTAATCTCGAAAAATATGCAGAAAAACTGAGGGATAAGCACGATATTGCGATTAACGGTATTGCCGAAGGTGAAAGCGAAAGAAAAACATACACGCTTTTGTCTGTTAATCACGAAGCCGAAAGAGATATTGACAGACATGAAGCAGAATACGGCGCGGACGGCACAAGAGTATTCTCCGGCAATGAAGAAACAGAAGAAAAAGAATACACAACAGAACAGGTCGCAGTTTATCCCGCGGAAGAAAACCGGCTGCCGTATGACATCGTTTTGGAAACAATAAAGTTTGATGATCCCGAACCGAAACCGGAGAACTTCAGGATTACGGATTTCAATCTCGGCGAAGGCGGTCCGAAAGCTAAATTCAGAGCAAATATGGATGCTATCAACACGCTTAAACAAATTGAGTTTGACGGCAGAGTAGCTACACCGGAAGAACAGGAAACACTATCCCGTTATGTCGGATGGGGCGGCTTATCCGACGCTTTTGATGAAACAAAAGAGAACTGGAAAGATGAATACCTTGAACTCTATGCCGCATTGACGCCCGAAGAATATGAGGCGGCGCGGGCTTCCACGCTCAACGCGCACTACACAAGTCCCACTGTCATAAAGTCCATTTATGACACTCTCGCAAATCTCGGCTTTCAGAGCGGTAACATTCTGGAGCCGTCCATGGGCGTCGGCAATTTCTTCGGAATGCTGCCGGATGAAATGAAAAGCAGTAAGCTTTACGGCGTGGAACTTGACAGCATTACGGGCAGAATAGCAAAACTGCTTTATCCCGAAGCGGATATTACCGTTGCAGGTTTTGAAACCACAAACAGAAAAGATTTCTATGATGTTGCAGTCGGCAATGTTCCTTTCGGTAACTACAAAGTCAATGACAGGGAATACAACAAACTCGGATTTTCAATTCACGACTACTTCTTTGCCAAAGCACTCGATCAGATAAGACCGGGAGGCGTTATCGCCTTTGTAACGAGCAGATATACAATGGACTCCAAGTCTCCGGAAGTGCGCCGGTATCTCGCCGAAAGAGCCGAACTGCTCGGTGCAATCCGTCTGCCGAACAATGCTTTCAAAGCAAATGCCGGCACGGATGTTGTGTCGGACATCCTCTTTTTTCAGAAGAAGGAACAGCCTTTTGTTGAAAACCCGGAGTGGGTCTTTCTCGGTCAGAACGAGGACGGTTTTTCGATCAATCAATATTTTATAGACCGGCCCGATATGATGCTCGGTGTTCCGTCTGCTGCAAGTACACAATACGGCAAAGAGGATTTCACATTGAATTCGAAAGAGGATGAGGATCTT
>JAFRMR010000017.1 GCA_017430535.1 Clostridia bacterium | reverse complement strand
ATTACCCGAAATCCGGTCTTTCATTACGGAGGATGAGATAAGAGAAGCACTTTCACACGGAAGCGGTTTCAGTGAAGGAAAACAAAGAATTGCTGATTTCTTTGAACAAAACAGAAACACATCAGACAGAGCGAACTTTCTGAAAAACGAATATGGTATCGGCGGGCGATCTCATGCGGTGTCTCAATCCCCGGGAAGCTATGAAGATCACAGCGGAAAAGGAATCAAACTCCGGAAAAGAGACTGTCAGGATGTGGAACTCTCCTGGGTGTCGGTTGTCAAAAGGATTGATTCTCTCATAAAGCAAGGCAGATATATTGAAAAGATGCAGGAAGAACCGAAAGCGCCCGAACCTGAACGGGAACAGCCGGTTACCGGGTTCAGTGCCGATCTGTATAACCAAATCAAGGAACAGCATCCCGATGATTTGGTGCTGTTTCAGGTTGGTGATTTCTTTGAACTGTTCGGAGAGGACGCGGTAACTGCCGCCGATGAACTTGATTTGGTAATGACATCAAGAAGAATTGCGGGAACAGGGAAAGTTGAAATGTGCGGATTCCCGTCATTTTTGCTCGAACAATATACCGACAAACTCAGAGAAAATTACGATGTGACAATCAACGGTGTTGCCGAAGGTGACACGGAAAGAAGAACATATACTCTGTCAAAACTCAAACCCGAAAATGATTTGGCGATTGATGATATATCCTTTGCCCGTGAACATATGATTCCGAATGAAACCACATTCACTCATAACGGCAAGGAATACCTGATTGACCGGGTAAACTATGAAACAGGAACAGTCAATTATCAGAACATTGATTTCAATGAGGAACTTGACGAATGGCTGTTTCATACAGAACCGATTTCCGTTGTCAGAGAATATATGGAAGCGGAAGAAAGAGAATCGGCGCCGCAGGTCTTTGAAACCGTGGACGGGGAGTTTTTTCCATATGAAGTCGGTGATACTGTTTATCTTGAGGACGGTCAGCCTTTTGTTATAGAAGAAATCGGACGGTTCGATGTCCATCTCAGAGATCCATCGGTTACATATCCCGTTACCAGAGCCGAAAGCAAAGAACGGTTCGCAAAACTGATTGAGCAGTATCCTCAGCGTGAATACCGCACCGAACCTGTTGCATTTTACCCTGCAGAAGAAAACAAACTTCCGTATGACATTGCTGTTGAAACAATCAAATTCAACGATCCCGATCCGAAGCCTGAAAATTTCAGAATTACGGATTTCAATCTCGGTGAAGGTGGACCGAAAGCTAAATTCAGAGCAAATATGGACGCCATAAATACTCTGAAACAAATTGAATTTGACGGCAGAAGCGCCACGCCCGAAGAACAGGAAACACTATCCCGTTATGTCGGATGGGGCGGCTTATCCGATGCTTTTGATGAAACAAAAGAGAACTGGAAAGATGAATACCTTGAACTCTATGCCGCATTGACGCCCGAAGAATATGAGGCGGCGCGGGCTTCCACGCTCAACGCGCACTACACAAGCCCCACTGTCATAAAGTCCATTTATGATACTCTCGCAAATCTCGGCTTTCAGAGCGGTAACATTCTGGAGCCGTCCATGGGCGTCGGCAATTTCTTCGGAATGCTGCCGGATGAAATGAAAAGCAGTAAGCTTTACGGTGTGGAACTTGACAGCATTACGGGCAGAATAGCAAAACTGCTTTATCCCGAAGCGGATATTACCGTTGCAGGTTTTGAAACCACAAACAGAAAAGATTTCTTTGATGTTGCAGTCGGCAATGTTCCTTTCGGTAACTACAAAGTCAATGACAGGGAATACAACAAACTCGGTTTCTCCATCCATGATTACTTTTTTGCCAAAGCACTTGATCAGGTGCGCCCGGGCGGCGTAATTGCGTTTGTTACCAGCCGATATACAATGGATGCAAAATCACCGGCAGTGCGCCGTTATCTGGCGGAACGCGCGGAACTGCTCGGCGCAATTCGTCTGCCGAACAATGCTTTCAAAGCAAACGCCGGCACGGATGTTGTGTCGGACATCCTCTTTTTTCAGAAGAAGGAACAGCCTTTTGTTGAAAACCCGGAGTGGGTCTTCCTCGGTCAGAACGAGGACGGTTTTTCGATCAATCAATATTTTATAGACCGGCCCGATATGATGCTCGGTGTTCCGTCTGCTGCAAGTACACAATACGGCAAAGAGGATTTCACATTGAATTCGAAAGAGGATGAGGATCTT
>JAFRMR010000016.1 GCA_017430535.1 Clostridia bacterium | reverse complement strand
TTGATTTCAGCACGATTCCCGCTGTTATCCACCGGAGCAACTGCCTTCACTGCGGGAACTGTCAATCCGTTTGTCCTGTCGGCGCAATTTTCAAAAAGAATTGAAAAAAACAAATTCCGGTTTGCAGGGCAAAAACAATTTAATATTCACTATGCCGCTCACTTATTGTGGGCGGTATTATATACTTTCTGAAATCAACATTATAATTTCCGTAATATCAATTTGTGCATAAACGAAAAACGCCCGCACCGGAATTACCGATGCGGGCTTGATGCATATAATATAGAATTGGTTATTTAATTCTCTGTAAAAATGTGATATAATCAAATCAACAAATCGGAATTTGTGGAGGTAATAGTTTGAAGGCATTATTTGTTAATGGGAGTCCAAGAAAAAACTGGAACACTGTAAAATTGCTGAAAAAAGCAATGGAGGGAGCGCAGGAGTCTGGTGCGGAATGTGAACTCGTCAATATTTATGATAAACCATTCAAGGGATGTGTATCATGCTTTGCCTGTAAAATAAAAAACAGCAAATGCAACGGATTGTGTGCATATAGAGACGATATGCGCCCCTTGCTTGAGAGTGCGTTTGATGCTGATGTAATTGTAGTTGGAAGTCCGGTATATTTCAATGGAGCCACTGCAGGTACGAGGGCATTTCTTGAAAGGCTGATGTTCCCTATAGATACCTACATGGTAGATGAGGATGGGAAACGCATCAATATAACTCACAAACCAGTAAAAACGGCAGTGATCTATGATATGAATTGCCCCGATTTTTTCATGGACCAGGTAAACTACAGGGTTTTATTGGGAGATGTTCAGCATGAACTGGAACGGTTGTTTGGATATTGTGAGATCCTTTATGTGAACAATACCTATCAGTTTAGCGATTATAATCGTTACGATATCAACATGTTCCCTGAAGAAATGAAACAGAAGCAGCTTGAAGAACACTTCCCGATTGATTTGCAAAACGCGTATAATCTGGGCAAACGTCTCTCAAAGCGATAACTTCTGATTTGTAGAAGTATTTTCATTCCCTTTACTTATAAAACATAATCTGCTAAAATAAGTAAAAGTAATGAATCGGGTGATAGTATGCTTTTAACGCAGATAAAATATTTTCAGGCGGTAGTCAGGCTCGGCAGCTTCAGCAGGGCTGCGGAGGAATGCCATATTTCACAATCCGCCGTGTCACAGCAGATTAAGGTGCTGGAAAGTGAGCTCAGTGTGGAACTGTTAGAACGGCACGGGCACTCCTTCTCAATGACGGAAGCCGGCAAGCATTTTTATGAAAAAAGTCTGATAATTACAAGCGATATTCAGCGGTTGATGACGGAAACACAGCGTTTGGATAAAAACGGCGCCGCGGCGCTGAAGGTCGGCTATTACAGAGGTTACGGCATTTATGAATTTCAAAATGCAGTATCTGAATTCTCGAAAAAGTATCCGAAAGTAAATATCAGCGCATTTCCCGGTAACCACGAGGAACTCTTTTACGCTGTGCGTGACGGCGAGGCGGATTTGGTATTCAACGACCAGCGCCGCGCGCTTTCCGACGAATATGTGAATTTCGAGATTTGCGAAACTGAAACATACATTCAGGTTGCAAAGCACAATCAGCTTTCAGCTCTTGACAGCATAGAGCTTGACGATTTAAAAAACACGCCCTGTATTCTTGTTGCCGCAAAGGAGCAACGGGAGATTGAGGCGACATATTACCGTGAAACACTTGGTTTTAAAGGCGGCTTTGTGTTTGCTGAGAATTTGCAGGAAGCGCGAATGGCGGTTGCCTCCGGTAAGGGCGTTATCCCTACGGAGCTTTCGCAAAAAGGGGAATACTTTGACGATTCCGTTAAAATGATACCGCTGATGCGAAACGGCAAGAGATTTAAAAGAAAATACTTTGCTTTCTGGAAAGCGGACAATTCGGGATACTATACCGAAGAATTTGCAGATATTCTGAAAGCACAGTTTGTATAAGTTTAACTTATGAATAACAGGCGAAACGCAGATTGATTGCGCTTCGCTTTTTTCGTATAATAAAATCAGAAAAAAACGAAAGGACGAAATTAAAATGAAAACTTTAGTCATCTATTATTCAAGAAAAGGCGAAAACTATGTGAACGGCTCGATCAAAAGTATATCGAAGGGCAATACGGAAATTGTTGCGGAATTTATCCGTGACGCCGTCGGAGCGGATTTGTTTGAGGTGGATACTGTCAAGGAATACGATAAATCGTATATGACCTGCATTGAAGAAGCCAAGGCAGAGCTCAATCAAAACGCAAGGCCCGACCTCAAAGAGTATCTTGATGATATAAGCGCTTATGACAATATCGTCGTTGCTGGGCCGTGCTGGTGGGGAACATATCCCATGGCGATCCTTACTCAGCTTGAAAAGCTTGATTTTACGGGCAAAAAGGTTTTCCCGATAATGACGCACGAGGGCAGCGGATTGGCAGGTGCACCCGCCGCACTCAAAAAATACTGCAAAGGGGCTTCGGTCGGAGCGGGGCTTGCCGTCCACGGCGCCGACGCCGCAAAATCCGAAAAAACCGCAGCAAAATGGGCAAAGGAGAATCTGCAATGAAAAAAATATTATCCGTAATTCTGATGTTATCTCTCATTTTTGCGCTCACCGCCTGCGGCGAAACGGGCAGCGAAAGCAATACGGCGGCTCCGGAATCCGCTCGTGATACCTCTGCCCCTGCGGCGGGCACATCCGAGCCGACACCCTCAAGCGGCGGAAAATCAATAGTCATCTATTTCTCACGCGCGGGCGAGCAATACGGAGTAGGCACGATAGAAAAGGGCAATACGGAGATCATCGCCGAGATGATTGCCGAAAAAACCGGCTCGGATATTTTTGAAATAGAGCCGACGGATGACCGCTATGATTTATCATACAACGATCTTACGGATTACGCCAAGCAGGAGCAGAATGACAACGCAAGGCCCGAATACAAAGGCGGCACAGACCTTTCGGCTTATGACACCGTATATCTCGGCTACCCCATCTGGTGGGGCGATCTCCCGATGATCGTTTACACATTCCTTGAAAGCAACGATTTCAGCGGCAAGACCGTTTATGCATTCTGCACTCACGCCGGAAGCGGAAACTCGGGAACGGCGGGCAAAATTGAAAAAATTCTGCCGCAGGCATCCGTCAGCGACAGCATACTCGCGATCGCCGGAACGACTGCCCAAAACGACCGCGACAGGGCGAGAGCGGAAACAGAGGATTGGCTGAATGAAATCGGCAGATAAAAGAAAAATGCAGATCGCCGTCGATATTTTAATGGCGGCGATACTGCTGATACAGATGTCATACAGCCTTGCGGGCGAGCTGCTTCACGAAATCACCGGGATCGCCTTCTTTGCGCTGTTTATCTGCCATCATATAATTGTAAGGAGCTACACAAAAGCGCTTTTCAAGGGTAAGCGCACTGCGGAAAAGGCCGCGAAAATCACGGTGGATATTTTGCTGCTCATCATTATGCTTATAATGATGGCAAGCGCTCTGCCGATCTCAAAGCATCTTTTTACATTCCTCGAAATAAGCAGATTTTCATCCGTCGGCAGGACTGCACACCTGCTCGGAGCCTACTACAGCTTTGCGCTGATGAATATCCACATAGGTTTTCACCTTGATGCTATGCTCAACAAGACTGTAAAATCTAAAAAAACGGCGGCCATCGCCTCTCTGTGCGCGGTTTTCGCAGCCGGTCTTTTCCTCTTCATACACGAGGGAATCTATAGATACATGCTGCTTATCGACCGCTTTGTATTCCTTGACACGCGCGGCGGTCTGCCTCTTTTCCTCATCAAATACATACTTATAGGCGGAATGTTTGCCGTCACCGGCTACGGCATTTTGACCCTTTTGAAAGGAAGAAAACAATGATACTTGCAGATAAAAAATTCGGATTCGGCTGTATGCGTCTGCCGATGAAGGGCGGAAAAATCGACACCGCTCTTTTTTCGGCGATGGTGGACAGATTCATCGAAAACGGCTTCACATATTTTGACACCGCTCACGGCTATCATAACGGGATGAGCGAGACAGCACTCAAAGAATGCCTCACCTCACGCTATCCGAGAGAGACTTATACCTTGACCGACAAGCTGACCGCGCCCTATTTTAACAGGCAGGAGGATATCCGCCCGTTTTTTGAAAGCCAGCTTGAAGCCTGCGGCGTGGAATACTTCGATTATTATTTAATGCATGCGCAGGGCGCGGAAAACTACCCGAAATTCAAACGGTGCAAGGCGTATGAAACCGCCCTGGAGCTGAAAGCCGAGGGCAGGATCAAGCATTTCGGGATCTCATTCCACGACACACCCGATGTGCTCAAACAGATACTCGACGATTATCCCGAGATCGAGGCAGTTCAGATACAGTTTAACTATGTGGATTATGACGACCCCGCCGTGCAGAGCAAAAAATGCTATGAACTTTGCAGGGAATACGGCAAGCCCGTAATAGTAATGGAGCCCGTCAAGGGCGGAAGCCTTGTGAATCTGCCGGAGGAAGCCGGTAAGATTTTTGAAGATCTGAACGGCGGCACCAACGCTTCTTATGCCATCCGATTCGCCGCAGATTTTGACGGGATAGAAATGGTGCTATCGGGTATGAGCAATATGGCGCAGCTCGAGGATAATATCTCATTTATGAAGGATTTTCGTCATCTGACGGATGAAGAAAAGAATGCGATAGACTCAGTGCGAAAGGTGTTTCAAAATCTGAATATGATACCCTGCACCGCTTGCAGATACTGCATTGAAGAGAATAAATGCCCGAAGGAAATACGGATACCCGACCTGTTTGCCTGCTACAACACAAAAACAGTTTTTCATAACTGGAATCAGGATTATTATTACAATACCGTCCTCACCTCGGGCAACGGCAAAGCGGGCGACTGCATAAAATGCGGCAAATGCGAAAAGGTTTGTCCGCAGCATTTACCGATAAGAGGTTTACTGAACGATGTAGCAAAGGAGTTTGAAAGATAATGAAGGATGTCATGTTAGTCACAGGCGCAGGTCAGATCAGTATGGCGATTGCGCGCAGAATGGGCTATGGGAAGAAGATCGTTCTGGGCGATAAGAATATTGAAAACGCCAATACAATCGCCAAAATAATGAATGATGCAGGCTATGATGTGTTGCCGTTTGAAATGGATTTGTCGTCAAGAGAATCTATCAGGGCAATGATTGCCAAATGCCGGGAATATGGCGAAATCACGATGATGGTCAACGGTGCAGGCGTTTCTCCGTCACAGGCACCGATTGAGGCAATACTGAGGGTTGACCTTTACGGTACTGCTGTACTGCTTGAAGAAGTCGGCAAAGTAATTGCAAAGGGTGGTTGCGGCGTTACAATTTCAAGCCAGAGCGGCTGGCGCATGCCTCAGCTCACCGCAGAAGAGGACAGACTGCTGGCTACTACACCGACAGAGAAATTGCTCAGTTTGGAAATCTTACAGCCTAAAAACATCAAAGATACGCTCCACGCTTACCAGATGGCAAAGCGCTGCAACGAAAAGCGCGTGATGTATGAGTGCATCCGTTGGGGCGAGCGCGGCGCAAGGCTGAATGATATTGCACCGGGTATTATCGTAACACCCCTCGCAATAGATGAATTTAACGGACCGCGCGGCGATTTCTACAAGAATATGTTTGCCAAATGCCCTGCAGGCAGACCTGCCACAGCCGATGAAGTTGCCAATGTTGCCGAGCTTCTGATGAGCGAAAAAGGCGCGTTTATCACAGGCTCCACCTTCCTGATGGACGGCGGCGCTACCTCGTCATATTTTTACGGACCTCTGCAACCAAAGGAGTAGATATGAAGGTATTATTAGTCAACGGCAGCCCGAACAAAAACGGCTGTACCTATACGGCGCTTTCCATAATAGCAAAAACGCTGAAAGAGGAAGGCGTTGAAAGCGAGATTTATCAGCTTGGAAAACAGCCGGTTTCAGGCTGTATTGCGTGCTATAAATGCACCAAACTTAAGCATTGTGTTTTCAATGATAAGGTCAACGAATTCACTGAAAAAGCAAAGGACTTTGACGGTTTCATTTTCGGCTCACCCGTGTATTTTTCAGGAATGAACGGAAGCCTTATGAGCTTTATGGACAGAGTTTTCTTTTCCGCATTAAGGCTGGAGCCGCATCCGTTTCGCTTTAAGCCTGCGGCGGCAATTGTTTCCGCACGCAGAGCAGGAACCACCTCCGCACTTGACCAGATGAACAAATACTTTCTGCACCAACAGATGCCGATTGTTACATCGCGCTATTGGAATATGGTGCACGGCAATACGCCTGACGAGGTAATACAGGATTTAGAAGGCTTGCAGATTATGCGCACCCTTGCACGCAATATGGCATGGATGTTGAAGCTAAAAGAAGCCGGAGAAAAAGCAAGCGTTGAGCTGCCAAAGCAGGAGGAAAACAGAGTTGCAACAAACTTTATCCGATAAAGAAAAAATTGAAGCCCTGTACCGTGATATGTACAGGGCGATGGTGAATAAAGACAGAACGGAATTGGAGCGCGTCCACGACGACAGCTTTTATCTTCTGCATATGACAGGGATGAAACAGAGCAAGTCTGTTTATATCAACAGCATTATGACTGGAACTCTGAATTACTATGACGAAAAGACGGAAGCACTTGACATAACGGTAAACGGCGATACCGCCACGCTGACAGGCAGAAGCAGAGTTACTGCAGCCGTTTTCGGAGGCGGCAAGCACACCTGGCGTTTACAATTGCATTTTACCCTCATAAAAAAGAATAATGAGTGGAAGTTCACGAGTTCAAGCGCATCGACATATTGATTACAGGAGCCATTGAAAACAAAATTGCCCTGACTGCGGTAAGAAATGCTGCGATCAGGGCAAAATCATTCAAATAATAATCTATTTAGATTGTTCTTTTCAGTATTCAAAGCAAATCGGGCTCTGCTGCACATATTCTTTTAAGTTACCGGCGAACAGCAGATTAACATATTCAATCGGCTTATTATAAATAAGTTAATAAAGCGAAGAACGCTCATATATGTTATCTGCACATTCATCCTCAACTTCATAAACATCAATCCAATATTGATTGTCCGAAATATCACTATTTCTAACCTGCCGGTGTCAATGTTGTATTCGCATTTTGTCACATAAACCATAGCTTGCTCCATTCTGCAAGTAAACTTGTTCAAATAACCAATTGATATAACCTGTTTAACCGTAACCAACCCTGTTTAACAGCTCCGCAATCAAATTATTTGATTAAATCTTGAAATTACTGGTTTATGAGTATCCGCCTTCCGGCAGGTTCTTTTTTTAAGTTACAAGCAAGAAGTAACAAGGAATAAGTCCGGGTCGCTGACTCTCCTTTATAATATGCTTACGCATATCCTTGTTGCGGGCGGATTATATCCGCCCATACAAATTACAATCTATATCCTTACTCCTAAACCATATAATCGGAGCAACGCGACCCATGGTCTACCATCCATTATCTATTATCCGACATCATTTCATAAATAAATCGGATTCTATATAATCAACGCCCAGGGATTTGCAGTAGGCAAGGCTCAGGGGGTCATTGGCGGTGTAGAGGGCAACAAGCAGGCCTCTGTCATGGAATTCCTTTACCATTTCCTCTGTCATCACCTGATAATCGGCGTCAATTGAAATGCCGTAATCAAAGCACTTTTTGTAGCTGTCATCTTTGGAGCCGTAGGTGAGCATAAGGGGCAGATCCGGGAAGAGAGCCCTGGCTTTCAGCAGGTTGTCAAACTCAAAGGACTGCAGAATGCACTTTTCAAGCTTGTAAACTCTTGCGGCAAGGTCAAATATTTCTTTAACCTGATTATCATCAAAATCGCCCTTCAGCTCTATGAAGCACACCATATTGTTATCCCGCATAATTTCAAGGTATCTTTCGTAGGTGCAAAGGTACACTTCGTTTGTAAGGGTGGAGCTTTTAAGGGGTTTTGCGGTAAGTTCCTTATAGGTGTGGGCCGCAACCTCAAGCTCCGTGCCGTCTTTGAATTCCGCCGTTTCATTGTGGCTGAGCACATACACTCCGTCGCTGGTTACCCTTACATCGGTTTCCGCGCCGGTGGCTCCGGCCTCGGCTGCTTTCAGGAAAGCAACTTCTGTGTTGTCGGGGTAAATTCCGCTGTATCCTCTGTGAGCAATCATATTAACCTCCTTGGATGTTCCGCTCAGGGTGGAAACAAATACCGTTACCAGCGCCATAAGCATTTTGAAAAACATCTGAATACTCATTTATTTCACCTCAAAATCAAATTTGTTTATCTGAAGTTCCGGGTCTTTTTTGCGGTCAACTCTGCCCTCAATTACGGTTATGAATATTTCTGCCGTAAGTGAAATAACACAGCTGAGCAGGTGGCCGCCTTTAACATCGCCCCCGGGGCCTGCCAGGGTAATGTGCAGGTGGGTGTAGGGCTCCCCGGCCATGGTGTTTATATTGCCGGTAAGGGATGTTATTTCGTGGGTACCGTGAAGCTCAAATTCATCATAGGCCTTCTTTTCCGTGTTGAAAACCCCGACCTTCGCAAAATCCGTGCCCCCTATACCGTAAACCGAGGCAAGGGCAATATTCTCTTTTGCGGCAGTTTCAAGCACCGATGAAACGATTTCGTCCCCTTTGTCAAGGCGCAGCACAATACGGCTGCCGAATTTTCTGTATTCCATAATGACATCCTTTCAAATTGTTGAAACAGAATAAAAACAGTGGTATAATATTTGTAAATTCTTAAGGGAAAGGGAGGCAATAAAATGAACGGTAAATTACCGGAAACCGGCAAGCTGGGCTTCGGCCTTATGCGCCTGCCCCGCACGGGCCCCGCGATCAATGTGAAAGAAACCTCGGAAATGGTGGATATCTTTCTTGAAAACGGGTTCACCTATTTTGATACTGCATTTGTCTATATTGGCTCAGAAGCGGCAATCAAAAAGGCTCTGATTGACAGGCACCCAAGGGAATCCTACACCCTTGCGGATAAGCTTTTTGCGGGTATGGTGCCCGGCGAAAAGGCCGCAAAGGCGGAGCTTGACACCAGCCTGAAGAGAACAGGAGCCGGGTATTTTGATTATTACCTGCTTCATTCTCTGTCTGAGAATAATTACGAAAAATACGACAAATACCATCTTTGGGATTTTGTTAAGGAAGAAAAGGAAAAGGGGAGAATAAAGCATTACGGCTTTTCCTTCCACGGCGGCCCCGAGCTTCTTGATAAGCTGCTTACGGAGCACCCGGATGTGGAATTTGTACAGCTTCAGCTCAATTATGCAGACTGGGAGGACCCGAAAGTCCGCTCCCGTGAGGTTTATGAAACCGCAAGGCGCCACGGCAAACCCATAGTTGTAATGGAGCCCGTAAAAGGGGGCAAGCTTGCCAACCCTCCAAAGACGGTGAAAGCCATATTTGACGCCGTGAATCCCGGAGCATCCTACGCCTCCTGGGCCATAAGGTTCGTGGCTTCTCTTGACGGCATACTCACAATTCTTTCGGGTATGTCAAATGTGAATCAGATGGAAGATAATGTAAACTTCATGAAAAACTTCGTGCCGCTCAACGAGCGGGAAATGGAAGCCGTAAGGCAGGCTCAGAAAATATTCAACGAGGCAAAGGATATTCCCTGCACCGCCTGCAGATACTGTGTTGAGGGCTGCCCGAAGCAGATTGATATACCCGGCGTTTTCTCAGCCAGAAACAAGCAGCTTGTTTTCGGCAGAATTGAGGAGAGCCGTGATGATTACCTCAGAGCAACCGAAGGCAAATCAGGGCCTGCGGACTGCATAAAATGCGGCAATTGCGAAAAAGTCTGCCCCCAGAAAATTGATATCATCACCCGCCTTGAGGACTGCGCCGCATATTACAACAACCTGTAAAATAATAGTATCACAAATTGTGAAAAATACAACCGCAAAAACAGCAAAAACCGTCCTGCCGGACGGTTTTTTGTTATAACAGTATTTTTTTACTTCGTTCAACTTCACGGGAATCAAGTCCTGCGGTTTCAAGGTATCCTTCCAGCCCGCCGTAAGCGCTGTCAATGAACTCAAGGCATTTCAGTATGTTTTCTTCCTTTGAGCGCAGGCGGGATTCATCCTGCTCCCAGATAAGGCCGGTCTTATTCTCAATTTCTCTTTTTGCAAAGGGCAGCACATAATCTTCGGACAGGCGGTAATCCCGAGCAATCAGCTCCCGGCTTACCCCCGCAAGGCTCAGCAGCAGGGCCGAAAGTATGCCCGTGCGGTCCTTGCCGAGAAAGCAGTGAATAAGAAAAGGCCCGTCAAGGGAAATAAGCAGGCGGAAAACATCCCTGTAACCCCGGGAGTATTCCCTGAGTGAAATAGCATACATTTCCCATATAGGCAGGTTTATATCGTTAAGCGCCGGATTTGCCTCAAGGGTCGGAATATGGTGGTAATAAAAATCCGGATTATCCTTGAAAAACGAGGGCATATCCTCCGCTTCCTTAACGCCGCGCAGGTCTATTATATCTTTTACTCCCGCATTTTTAAGTATGCGTATATCAGCCTGCGAAGGGGTTTTCGGTATGCCGCAGCGTATCACCCTGCCGCCGGCGGTAACTCCACCCGGGCAGGCATATCCGCCCAGGTCCCGGCAGTTTATTATATTTTCGGTAGGGTAAACGGTCATAAAATCCTCCGGAAAAGCAGCTGTGATTGTTGTTGTGTATTACAGAGGTAATAATCTCATGAGGCGGAAAATTTGTCAATACCCTCATATTAAAGTGGAAAACAGAAAAAACCTGTGATATAATAAAAAACCGGAAATTAAACCTAAAAAAGAGGAGTTATAGGTATGAGCAATAACGGCACGGGTTTTCCGTCAAAAGATAAAACCCACCTTAAAAATGTAAGCAAAAAGCTTCTTAAGCCTACTGTATTGCCCCTGTCCTTTTACGGCATATTTATGCTTCTTAATTCAAAAAGGCTCAGCGAACCGGCTGTTCAGCAGGGTGACCGGATTTATTCAAAGCAGGAGCTGCGGGATGATACCGTTACCCTTATAAAAGCGTTTAAAGAGTATGGTGTGAACCGGGGTCAGAGGCTTGCCGTAATAACCCCGAATTTTTATGAGGGGATTGCAATAACTCTGGCTGCAAATGCATCGGGCATTCAGCTTGTGTATTTCAACCCCCTTGCAACAGATGAGGAGCTTGCAGGCGATGTTGATAAATATACTCCGGATCTGCTTTTTGTTTACGGCCGCAGCCGTGAATCCCTGCAGAATATTTATGCTCTTGCTTCTTCAAAGTTTACAATGGTTATAGATTATGAGCCGGATGCAAACCGGCAGGCGGCAGATAGCGGCAGCACGGAGAGCGCCTTTAAGGGTATAACCTTTTCCGCCTTCAGGGAGAGGGGAGAAAAGAGCTCGAAAGGCGTTAAACTTACCGTACTGAGGAATCTTTTAAGCAAAAAGGTTTCCTTGTTCCTGCAGACCAGCGGTTCCTCTGCGGGCAAGCCCAAAGGCCTGCCTTTCACAAATGAGGCGGTATTTGCATCTATGCTGTATGCGTCAAATTCCAGCGATATAAAGACAAATTATATACGGGCTCAAAAAATGATGTGCATTCTGCCCTACAGGCTCCCTTACGGCTGGAATCTGCTGTTTATGAATATTATGGGCGGCAACTGTGTTGTGCTTGCCCCGGGAGCAACTCCGGAAGATATCGGCAATTACTATAAATACGAGCCCAGCTATATTTACGGCACCCCCGTAATTCTGAGGGCATTTATCGATAACACTCCGGAAGATGCGGACCTGAGCTGCCTTATAGCATTTTTTGCTTCCGGCTTTTCCCTGCCGGAGAGCCTTTATGAAGAGGCGAAGGAATTTTTCGCAAACCACGGCGCTCCGGATGCGGAAATCCGCAATAATTACGGCATAGGCGAAGGGCTTTGCATAGGCACGGTTACCGACGGTATGCCTCATGTAAAAGGAACCGTGGGCAAATTCTGGTACGGCCCCGAATGGGTTCTTGTTGATGATGAGCTTAATGAGGTTAAGTACGGCGAAACGGGTGAAGCCCTTGTGTATTCCAAAACTCTTTGCAAAGGTTATGTAGGCGAACCGGAGCTTACCGGAAAAACATTTATTAAATACCGGGGCAAAACCTATTACCGCTCCGGTGACAGGATGTCCCTTGACGAGAACGGAATTGTTACCTTCTACGGCCGCATAAAGCGCTTTTATCAGCCCCTTGGCGCTACCGATAAAGTGAACTGCGAAACAATTGAAAAAGCGGTTGCCGACTGCCCCATAGTCAAACAGTGCGCAGCGGTTGCCGTGCACGATGATGAAACAATCCAGGCCGGCAAGGTTTTTGCGGTGCTTTATGAAAATGCCGCAGACGAAAACCCCGAGGAAACAATCCGTAGCTTCATTTCCCAAAAACTCCTTGATTATCAGATGCCCAAGTATTTCTGCTTTGTTGATGAAATACCCCTTATGAAATCCGGCAAAATCGATTACATGAAACTTGAGCAGATGTGATTGTTATAAATAGAAATTTAAAGTGAAAAGCACTGCCGCGGCAGTGCTTTTTTGTATCTGTTATTTTTCCTTCACTCAGAAATCATAATCCGGCTTTACCGGTTTGCCTGTTTTTGAGGATTCAATAATCGCAAGGCAGGCTTCCACCGTTTTTGCTCCTTCTCTTGCATCCGTTGCAAGGGGGCTGCCGCCCTGTATTGCATCGGCAAATACCTCGAATTCACGGGCAGCGTTGTGGTTATTCACCTGCACGGGTATTATCTGCGGCTCGTGGGCCATTCCGTCTTCACCCGCAACAAACAGTGTCATTTCCGGCGAAGTGTTATCGCAGATAATTGTGCCCTTTGTTCCGTAAATCAGGGTGCGCATGGTGTAATCCCGCTTGCATCCCGTTGAAACAAAGATTTTGCCTATAATATCATTGCCGAATTTCATTACCGCTATGGTTGCGTCGTCATAAGCAACCTGGGGCAGAAGCTTATGAGTGCCGTAGGCAAAAACTTCTGTGGGGTCGCCCACAAGCCAGCGCAGCAGGTCAACGGCGTGGCATCCGCCGCCTATAACTCCGTGCCGTTTCGGGTCGGAGCGCCAGTTATCCACAAGGTACATATAATCGTGGGCGTATTCCGATTCCGCATAGTATATTTCCCCGATTGTGCCGGAATCGATTATTTCTTTTGCCTTTTCAAATGCGGGGGTAAACCTGCATATCTGCCCCACCATACAAATACGGCCGGATTCATCCGCCGCCTTTATTATTCTACGCACATCTTCTCTTGTGAGCGCAAGGGGCTTTTCGCACAGCACGTGCTTGCCTGCTCTTAACAGGCTGCAGGTTATCTCTGCGTGGTGCTGGTCCGGCACTGCCACGGTTACAGCCTGAATATCTTTATTCTGCATTATTTCCCGGTAATCTGTTACCCGCTTTCCCTCGGGTATTGAATACCTTTCCCCGGCAAAGCGCAGGTTTTTCGGGTCAGTGTCGCATATTGCGGCAATTTCCGCACCGCTGTGAATGGCGCCCTCTATGTGTGCCATACCGAATTTGAGCCCTATGTGGGCAGTAACAAGTCTGTCAGCCATAGTAAGACCTTCTTTCTGTATTTCGGTCATAAAAACTATATCACAGTTTTCCGGCAAGTACAACCTTCGTGTGCTTTTGTTTGTATTGCAATAAAAATCTTTTTTCTGCATTGAAATATTACCGCAGGTAAAGTATAATAAATCTATAATCTTTGAAAGTGAGGATATAAAATGCCCGACGGAATTGTTTTAAGCGGAACTCCCCTGCAGGAAGAGAAGCAGATAAGGAAATCCGAGTTTGTCGCATATCTTACAGCGGTATTCTTTTATACCTGTATGACCGGTATGCTTGAATCCTACAGAAGCGCCTATCTTGTCAATGTTCTCAAGCTTGAATCTTCTCAGACCTCCCTGTTCAATACCCTCATCAGTGTTATTCCCTTTTTTCTTAATTTCATAATCGCAATGTATATTGATAACCGCAAAATCGGCAAGGGCGGTAAGTTCCGTCCCCTGATTCTGGCCAGCGCGGTGCCTGTGGGCATACTGCTTGTGCTCACCTTCATCACACCCGCGCCCATTGTAAATGCCGGCGGCGCCCTGCTTATTGCCTACCTTGTGGCAATCGCAATCCTTTTCGGCATTTTCTCCCATTTTGCAGGCACAATCAATAACCTTGCTGTGGTACTTACCCCCAATATGAAGGAACGCGATACGGTTATGTCCTTCCGTAGCATTTCCTCTGCCGTGGGTAATTCGGCACCTCTTGTAATCATACTTGTTATCGGCCTTATCTGGAAAGATGAGGCAACCCAGTATATCATCGGCGCCTGCCTTTGCGCAGTTGTGGGCATACTTACCATGCTCTTCGGAATCCGCCTTACCAAAGAGAGAATTGTTTACACCAAAAAGAGGGAGAATCCCCTTATCGGTTTCAAAGAAGTGCTTGAAAATCCCCATGCCTGGGTTATCATAATAAGCGAACTTCTCAAGAATTTCAGAAAAGTTTCAACCTATATGGGCGTATTCCTTGCGGCGGCTCTGCTGGGCTCCACCTCAAAGTATCTTCTTTTCGGCCTGCCCACCGGCATAGGCACGGCAGTTGGTATGCTTATTATCAACTTCCTGCTCAAGAAGTTCACATCCAAGGTTCTTTATATAGCCAGTGGTATTTACTCGCTGATTATCAATACCCTTGCATTCCTTGTGGGCTACACTTACTTCAAGAGCGGTACATCCGTTTTGCAGATAGTGTTTATAGTGTTCCTTTTCCTCATCGGCCTCCAGTTCGGCGCATCAAACCTGCTGCCCAATATGTTCCAGGCCGATGTGCTTGAAGACCTTGAGCTTAAAACAGGCAAGCGCCTTGATGCCTCACTGCCCTTTATTGTTGGCATAGGTACACTCATCAGCGGCACCATAGCCACCGCCCTTGCCCCCAGAATTCTCTACGGCGACGGCTCAATAATTCAGTATATTCAGCCCACAGATCTTATACCCAATCCCGAGCAGTCCCTTAAAACCAAAATACTTATGCTTTTCTTCTACACCGTTGTTCACGGTATTATGATGTTCCTTGCAGGCGTTCCCTATTTCTTCTTTAAGCTTACAGGCGAGCGCAAGCAGAAAATCCACGAGGCCGTTCTTGAAAACAGAAAGGCTATGGAAGAAACAGCCCGGGCCGAAGAATAATTAACCGTACTATACAGCAGAAAATCCTGCCCGAGGGCAGGATTTCCGTATTGTAAAATATCAGTATAAAATGAAAAACAATACCGTAATTCACCCCATACCCCCGGTCTACGATAAAAACTCAAAGGTACTTATACTGGGCTCGTTCCCGTCCGTTAAATCAAGGGAATACGGCTTCTTTTACGGTCACAGGCAAAACCGTTTCTGGCGTGTGGTTGCAGCTGTTTTTGATGAAAAAGTACCAGAAAGTATTGAAGAGAAAAAGAAGCTCTTGCTCAGAAACTGCATCGCTCTGTGGGATGTAATCCATTCCTGTGAAATAAGCGGCTCCGCAGACAGCGCCATAAAAAATGCCTTACCCAATGATATAAGCCGCATTATGGAAGAGAGCCGTATTGAGCGGATTTTCACCAACGGCAGAAAGGCCCATGAGCTTTATGGAAAATACCTTGAGAGTAAAACGGGGATAAAAGCAACCTGCCTCCCGTCAACGAGCCCTGCAAATGCAGCTTACAGCCTTGACCGGCTGATTGACGAGTGGGGAGTAATTAAAGGGTAATTAAAGCTACAGAAAAACAGGCATCCAACCGGATGCCTGTTTTTGGTTTACCATATAACAGAAAATTTATTTTTATAAAATATTTATTCACTTATCATTTTCCCCGATAAGCACAGTCCAGCCGTCCAAACTGCCTTGGGCGGCAATTATATTAACCGAGCCGTTCCTTACCTCTGCCGTGCCGGTAAATCCGGGGAAGCAAAGCGGCAGCGTTATATTATCCGCAATCGGTTTCAGCCGGATAATCCGCCTCGTACTGTCAATCTGAAGGCCCAGGGCCGCGTTCAGTGTAGTCCAGCTTGACATAGGGCGGGTGTAGTGGTGTCCGCATTCCCAGTGATCCCAGAGGGCGCCGAACCGGGCCTGATTATCGCGTATGGCTGTTACAACGGCATCTGCTTCACTGCGCATACCCACGCTCAGGCACAGCGCAGCCATGGCGTAGCCAATGCCTGTCCATGTGGCCAGAGTCTGGCAGTTTTTGTGTGAATACATTGTGGTTCGGCGGCCTTCGGGGCAGGAGGCGTTTATAAGTCCGCCGTCCGGGCTGAAGTTGTGTTTCAGGATTACTTTCATAACATCCCCGATGCGCCCGTCATCAAGGATGCCCCCTATGCCGGACATGCGCAGAAACCACTCTCCGTCCAGTTGGTCGGTCATAATGGTTTCATCTTTTTCTTTACCGTCAATCCACAGGTTGTAGTATTCTCCGTTCCACAGCCGCTTATCAAGCGAATCAAGGCCTTTATCGAGTACGCTCAGCCATGCTTCTCTGCTTGCCGTGTCGCCCATTTCTTCGGCAATGCGGGCTGCGGCTTTCAGCGCGGCAAGCCAAAGTATTGAAATATAAACCGGTGTGCCGGAAAAATTCCAGGCATCGTAGGTGTTCCGCTTTGTTCCGCTGTCGGGCAGGCCGTCGCCGTCTGTGTCAAGTTCGCCTATGGAATTCACAGCGCTTATAACATGGGGCCACATATCCTTAAGGTAGTCTGTATCTCCGGTATAAAGGTAGTCACGCAACACCATAAGCACAAACTGGTTATTCATATCTACCCGCTCAAAACCATCCCCTACATGGTCAAGGTCCGGCGTAAAGAAGTGATGAACCCGCCCGTCTTCACGCTGAAAAGCGGCGCCCATACGCATCTGCCCCAGCTGCAGCTCAGGGAAAAGAGCCAGCAGGCCGAATGATGCGTGGTAGGTGATATCCGTTGTATGGAAACCGCAGAAGCCCTGACCTTCCCAAAGGCCGAACTTGCCGTCTTTAAGGTACCAGGAGCATTTTACAATCGTGCTCAGGTGGCCGCTCCAGCTGTCCGGGTAAACTTCCGGCAGGTCGGTGTTATACAGCAGCTTTGAAAAAGCTATAGCTTTTTCAAAAACTTCCGAGCTGTTATCCATCAGAAATTTATTTGCCTGTGCGGCGCCTGCAAAAAGGTTTTCATAGTAATGCCCGAGCCGCCGTCCGTCCTTTGAAAAATGGTTGGGGAAATACCATGTAAGTATAAAACGCACCGTCTTTTTTTCGCCCGGGTCAAGGTGCACTTTGCCGCAAAGGGCGGCCGAGCCGAATTCTTCTGCTTTGATAAGGCGTTCCTGCCCACGCATAGCCGAAAGGAATGCTGTCTGCTCCTCACGGTTTGCAGGGAAACCGCTCTGCACATCCCTTATACGGCGCAGCACCGAAGCGGCAAAAGGATACTTTATATATTCATTGAAAAGCTCGGTAATCTCTTCATCGGAAAGATCATCTGTTTTTTCGGGTATTTCCGGCGGGGGAGTAACGGCTTTGCTGTTCGGCAGGCAGCCCGTATCACGGAATCCGAACAGCACGGATTCCTGGCTTACGCCGAAAGCGTCATCATCAAAAATATATTCTCTAATAAAGCGGCGGTATTCTCCGGCTATATAGTTTTTTTCGCCGTCTCCGCCTATGCCCAGGCACACCTCGCCGCAGTCCGGCGCGTCATCCTGCCGGGCAGGGCCAATTGTTACGCTTATATTCCCGGAATCTTCCGAAAGCGCATTTACGCAGCCGCCTCCGTTGCAGAATTCCGGCACAAGGGTACCCAGCAGGCTGGCAGTCAGGGGATCCCTTCCTGTGTTTTCAATCTCAAAATCCATATAGAAGCCCGGTGTAGCGGCAATATCCCTGCGGTGGGGCACAAATGGCGCCGCCGCCCGTCCTGTTACACGGCAGGGCAGGGCACTGTCCTCATACTGAAGCTCGCAAAGGGGAAACCGCCCGTCAAAAATGATTTTTTCAACCGGCTTGTTCCAGGGGAACAGTCTGTAGGTAAAATCATCCGGCTCGGTTTTCATGCCCAGCTTCCGCACAAGCGGAGGCCCGCCTGCCTGCTCTGTGCGTATCCAGAATGAAAGAGCCCCGGTGTGGCTTTCACCGTCGTCGGCCTTGTTTTCCCAGCAAACCTCTGTCATTCTGGGCGGGTTGGCAATCTGCCAGTAGTGAAATTCGCCGTCCGGCTGTAGCTCCACGCTTCCGGCGCCTATGCCGCCCAGGGCAATTCCGCTGTTGCTCGGCTTTGTCATTACTATTTTTGCCATAAACAAAACCACCTTTCAATTATATCTCTGATGCTATTTTAACAGGGTATAAAGATAAATACAACAATTATTCGCTAAGAAAATACGGGCGTGAAAAACTGCCTTTTTGACCGCATAAACAAGGTTAAAATGCTGTCAGAGTATTGCAATAATTCTCTTAATAATATATTATTCAACTTACAGTTGAATTTCTTTCAAGAATCAGGTTATTGAGAATAACAAGGTTTTCAGATAATATTAGGGCAGAAGCAAACCAAAAATAACTTATGAGGTGATTTTATGAACATTTTCTTCAGCGAAAATATCAGGAGACTGCGCAAGGAGCGCGAACTTACTCAGGAGAATCTGGCCGACTTTCTGGGTGTGTCGTTTCAGGCTGTCAGCAAATGGGAGCGGGGAGTTTCCCTCAGTTAAAGATATCAAGAAAGAACCACCTGTGCTGAAATCTTTCAAATATCATTTATAGGAGAAATACAAATGCTTTTCGTAAAATCGTGTGCCTACAACATTGACACCGGCAGACTTGAAATGAAAGACATATTCGGCAAACAATATTGGATTGATGTTTATGAAGTTGAGGATGAATGTGCAGATAATATGTATCAGCGCTCATCACTGGATTATTTGCTGTATAATGAGCCGGTGAAATATGTGAACCTGTTACTTGAAGGTAAGCTCAGGGATTATGTTCACGAAAATCCGATTTATATGGAAAATTGAAAACTATTGAAGTAATATCAAGAATCGCTCCGATGCACAATGCAAAGGAGCGATTCTTAATGTATATTATCTCCGATTATCATAATATTCTATTGCATCTTCTGCCAGCCTTTCAAATCTGTCCTGAAATTCCGGAGCAACGGATAAGCCGTCAAAACTCTCGTTGTTTGAATAGTAGTACCGACTTAAAGCTTCTGTAATTCCCTGCATATCGAGAATGGATTCGTTTGCCATGGCATCGGACAAAGTCCTGTTCAAATCAGTAAAGCGAAGACCGTTCTTTTCCTTTATACTGTAATTACTGACCTTGTTTCCGAGAACAACAACTCCGTTGAACCGCGCTGCGGTATCATTTCCGTAGAGCCAGACGATATATTCATTGCTGCGTCCGGAAAAATTTCCTTGACACATCAGTGCTTCATCAAGTGCAAATACTATATCTTCGCCGATTCTGTCCTTTACAGCACGAAGCCACGATACCGATCCGACATAATCACTTCTCTTAGGCAAATCGGGCTTATGAATATCATACTTCGGAAGCATTGCAGTCTTGCAATTGATTAAATCTTCACTTATTCGGCTTTCCAGCAGATTCATAATATATTCTGGCGGCTTTCTTAAACCCGTTTCCCAATTCTGAACTGTACGGAACGGGATGTTATACCGCGTAGCGAACTCGCTTTGCGTAACGCCCAGCGCAGTTCTCATTTCACGTATAGTCATACCTGTCACCTCGGATATATAATACACCCAATGAGTGTATTTGTCAAAGTGCTTTTGTCTGTATATCGTTATTACAGTTTAAATAACGATTATCAAACAAAACAAGACATATGTTTTCAGCCCCGATTGCAGCTTAGGCTGCAGTCGGGGCTTTTCTGTTTATACTGTTTTTTCGGTCTCAATGGCATAATTGCTCAATTTATCAGTTGACATTGGGTATCATATATGATAACATAAGCGTAGATGAAAAGAAAGAGTGAAACCTATGATTGAAACCGGCAGTTCAAGACAAAAGCTCATATCCAAGCTCATTTCGGCGCGCCTTGAAAAAGGATTTACGCAGGAACAGCTCGCTCAGAGGATCGGAACGCAGCGCAGCAATATTTCACGGATAGAAAGCGGTGCGCAAAATCTTTCCATTGATATGCTGACAAAAATATGCGACGCGCTGGATATGGACTTTGACTTTACTCTTGAGGAAAGGAGTAATTCAATGAGTAATACTTATGAATTAAGAATATATGATAAGACCCTGATTACTTTTGAGCTGAAGGAAGACGGACTGGAGGGCTTAACCGCTTCTGTTTTATCTGTTGATGACAGCTTGAAACCGTTATTCCCCGTTGACCTGAAGCTTGATTCCGATGGTATTGTCAAATGGCTCAGAAGGCGAGTGATTCCGAAAAACCGCGCGTTTGTCAGCGAGATTCTGAAATCACTCGGTCTGGGTATCAATGATACGAAAGGAATCATTGATGTTTGTAAAGGGCTTTCGCTGAACGACAGCTATTGGGTTGTGCCTCAGGGATTCACAGGAAAATTCGGGCAGTATAACCTGTATGAAAACCGCTTTTCCGAAGTGCTTGCACTGGTCGCATACACAGGCGCAGGCGGTTCCGACAAAGCCTTTACCACTTCGCCCGAGCTGACTACCGGCGGTGCATTGCCGAAAGCCTGGAGATATATTGAGGGCGACGGAATTTATCTGTATAAAGGTGGCACATACGGCGCCGCCAACACGGGCAAAGAGCCCTACAGCGAATTCTACGCCTGTCAGGTTGCCGAAGCTATGGGACTCGACTGCGTTTCCTATGACCTTGAAAACTGGAAAGGGATTCTCGCTTCCAAGTGTAAACTGTTTACGGATATCGACACGGCATATATCCCCGCGTATCAGGTCACGGATTCCAATCTTCGGTCCTGCCTTGATTATTACAAATCAATTTCGCAGGAGGCGTATGAAAGCCTTTGCAGTATGCTTGTTTTTGACGCGGTCATATACAACGAAGACCGCCATTTCGGAAACTTTGGCGTTCTCAGAGATAATCATACCGGTAAAATTGTCGGTCCTGCGCCCGTATTTGACAACGGACTGTCTCTTTTCAGTATGGCAATGCCGGATGATTTCAAGAATATCGGAGAATACGCCAAAACAAGAACCACGCCCTACGGCGTTTCGTTTGAAAGCGTTGTCAGTGAAGTGATGGGCAGAAAACAGATTGCGCAGCTCAGACACCTCATAGGCTTCAAATTCGAGCGGCATCCGTCAATCAATCTGCCGGAAGAACGGCTGCAGGCAATAGAGAAGCATATCGAAGAACGAACGAGAGAGTTGCTCTCGCTTCCGAGAAAGCGCACGGTAGTATCAAAGGGCGGATAAATAACAATTTTCAACCAAAATATTACATATGTTTTCAGCCCCGATCACAGCTGCGGTCGGGGCTTTTTCTGATTATACTGTGTTTTCGGTCTCAATGACAGAATTGCTCATTGGGGCTTATTTGTTTCACCGCAGAACCGGACGATTTGTCAAGGGCGGCTTGCCGTTCATTTTACCCTTTACTAATCGGATTCGGTTCTGTTTTATTTGTTTCAGGGGTATAAAAACCGGTTTCTCGCTGCCTATCTATTGAGGGGGCTTTTAGATAAATGAAAACAAATTGTAAAGAATTGAAGTGATGACCCCCTAAAAACAGTAAAAATTTACCTATTACAAGTGGAGGTGCATTTACAATAAATTTAAACATTTTGTAAATGATTAAAATTCAAAACTACATTTGGACACTGAAATTCCCCTTAAAGAAGTGGAGGTAAATAAATCCTTCACACGCACCTTGACAATTGAATGCCCGTCCGATGGGGATATGACTGTGCGATGATATGAGCGTAGCAACGTCGCGGTGAGATTCCGGGGCAGGAACAGACATCGGATTAAAACGGCAAACCACATATAACAATTAAAAATTGCCGCATATTTGCACATTTTCGATTCTTTGAAATCGGTTTTGACGCAAATTTGCACCATAGCCGTTTTTTTCGGTGACGATTGTATAATGAGTATGAGAGGTGAAAAAACGGATTATTGAATAAACGATAAATAGTTAAAGAAAAAGCTGATTTATCGGTAATGGTAACTTTTAATTCAAATATGATAATTGATTCTCAAGTATGATAATCGCATTTAAGAGAAATTGATACTCAATTATGCAAAGCAATTATCATAACAGCGAAAAATAATCGAATAAAACGGAAAAACATCGGATAGAAATCTACGGAACGGGTCATAGGTCGTTCGGAGAAAACCTATCCAATTTTTTCTTAAATCCACTACGAAGGAGGTGAAATTATGAGCGTAAGCATAGCCAATCAAATCAAATCCGTTATTGTTGCCGAAGGCTATACCATGAAACAGGTGCTCGATATGCTCGTTGATGAATACGGTTGGAGCGAAAGCTTATCCAATTTCAGCCGCAAACTTCATACGGGCACTTTGAGATATACCGAAGCATTGAAAATTGCCGATGTGCTCGGATATGAAATCAAATGGCAAAAGAAATGAAATTTCAGATTAAAATTAAGGAGTGATGACTATAGAAAAGAGGAGGGCAAAAGATGAATATTTACGGATATGTGAGGGTGTCAAGTATAGATCAAAACGAAGACCGACAGTTAATTGCAATGCAGGGAAAGAATGTGCCTGCAAAAAACATCTTTATTGATAAGCAGTCTGGCAAAGATTTCGAGCGGCCGCAGTATAAGAAAATGCTGAAAAAGTTAAGAGCCGGCGATTTGCTCTACATACTGAGCATCGACCGGCTCGGGCGAAACTATGAAGAAATACAGTGGCAGTGGCGCTATCTGACAAAAGAAATCGGTATTGATATCTGCGTTATCGATATGCCGATTCTCGACACACGCCCGTATAAAGACTTGCTCGGAACTTTTATTTCCGATCTGTTTCTCGCCGTGCTGTCTTTTGTTGCCGAAAACGAGCGCGACAACATCAAAAAGCGACAAGCACAGGGTATAGCTGCGGCAAAAGCAAAGGGTATAAAATTCGGGAGACCTGTGATTGAAGCGCCGCCGGGATTTGAAAAGATTGCGAAGGACTTTTTGCAGGGTAAAATAAGACTTGCCGAGGCAATCGAAAAAACAGGCCTCAGCAAGACTACATTTTATCGCAGATTAAGGGAATATGAGTTGCAGAGCAAAGGCTGATTTTGTTTCAAAAGGTAGACTTTTTGGAACAATGAAATACATATTTATAATACATAAAAATGTCTGTAAAGTCAACAAATTTCAGAAGATAATTCAACTATTTTAACAAATATTTTTTTGAATATGATAAAAACAAACCTTTTTCATAATCTCTACCTTTTGAAATAAGCTTTCATCAGGTTGCTTTTTGGCATTATGAGGAGGTTAACAAATGAAAGGTAAAATGAAAGCCGTAATCTCACTAATCACCACACTTGCAATTATTGCCGGTGCTGTATTAGTAGTGTCTGCATCATCGCCATATGACAAAGCAGTAAAATACGGTTACACCGGAACAGAGATGCAGATGCTTTGCTCTTTAGCTGCAGAGACCGGAGACATTGACGGTGCAGTTGAAGTTGGCACATCTTCATATGAAGAAGCCGTGTCCTATGGCTTTGACGGTTCGGCAAGTGATTGGGCGAAGATTTTTGTAGGCAACAAAGAAATTGACGAGAGAGTCTCTGTTTTTGAAAACTCAAGAAGTAATGATTCTCTCAATAAATGGCTTTCAAAGATCAGCAGTAAAAAGCTTAAGAAAGCAGCAGAGACAGATAATTCCGGAAAGAAATCTGTCTATTCTTATGCCTGTGATTACGGCTTTGATGGCTCACCGGAAGAATGGATTGCTTCATTGATTGGGAAAAATGAAATCAAAAAGTCATCTGGTTCATTCCTCATGATCACTGCAAGTGCAACTTTTAATAAGTCAGAAGAATCAAAGTGTTGTAAAGCATTAAAGGGTGTAAGAACAACATTGCAGAAGTGGTTTAAAAATCTGCTTGGTATTGAAGACGGAACAAGTGGAAAGTCTGCATATGAAATCGCCGTTGATAACGGATATGAAGGAACCGAAGTAGAATGGCTTCGTTCTCTTGCCGGAACTAACGGCAAATCGGCTTATGAGATTGCCTGCGACAACGGCTATACCGGAACTGAAATGGAATGGCTCGCCTCTCTTGTCGGAGAATCAGGAAACAATGGAAAATCTGCTTATGATATTGCAGTTGAAAAAGGTTTCAACGGAACAGAAGAAGAATGGCTTGCTTCGTTGATTGGTCCGACAGGTGCAGCAGGCGCGAACGGCAACAACGGCAAATCCGCTTATGAAATTGCTGTTGAAAAAGGATATGTCGGCACTGAAGAAGAATGGATCAATTCTATCAGTGCTGTTGTCGGTGCTGATGGCAAATCCGCTTTCGAATTAGCGAAACAAAATGGTTTTGATGGTACGCTTGACGAGTGGCTTGAATCCCTTGTAGGCGAAAAAGGTGACAAGGGCGATAAAGGCGACACCGGCGCACAGGGCCTCCAAGGCGAAAAAGGTGACAAGGGCGATAAAGGTGACACCGGCGCACAGGGCTTCCAAGGGGAAAAAGGTGATAAAGGCGATAAAGGCGACACCGGCGCACAGGGTCTCCAAGGTGAAAAGGGAGACAAAGGTGATAAGGGTGATGATGGCGCAGATGGAAAGTCTGCCTATGACCTTGCCGTTGAAAATGGATATACAGGCACAGTTCAGGAGTGGCTTGATTCACTGAAGGGTGATAATGCCACATATGGCGCAGATGGTAAATCCGCCTATGAACTTGCAGTTCAGGAAGGATATACCGGCTCACTTTCAGAGTGGCTTGATTCTCTTGTAGGTGAAAAAGGTGTTGATGGCGCAGCCGGAGCAAATGGTAAGTCTGCTTATGAGTTAGCAGTTGAAAATGGTTTCAGTGGTAGTGTTACCGAATGGCTTGCATCCCTTGTCGGAGCACAGGGAATCGCGGGTGTCGGCGGAGAAAACGGCAAATCCGCTTATGAACTTGCTGTTGATAACGGCTACACCGGTTCGATGCAGGATTGGCTTGCTTCTTTGGTCGGTGCTCAGGGAGCAGATGGAAAATCTGCATATGAGATAGCTTGCGACCATGGTTATACCGGCACAGAAGATGAATGGCTTGCTTCGCTTGCAGGCAGGACCGGTAAATCTGCATATGAACTTGCGGTTGACAACGGTTACACCGGAACTGTAGAAGAATGGCTAGCCTCGCTTGTCGGTGAAAAAGGCGATAAGGGCGACAAAGGTGATAACGGAAAGTCAGCGTATGAACTGGCAGTGGATAAAGGATATACCGGTACAGAAGATGAATGGCTTGAATCATTAACGGGAAGTGCTCCTGTTTCCGGTATAAATGGTAAATCCGCCTACGAACTTGCAGTTGATAACGGATATCAGGGTTCGCTTTCCGATTGGTTGACTTCTCTTGTCGGGCCGCAGGGTCCCAAGGGTGACAAAGGTGATACCGGAGCTAATGGTGAAAACGGCAAATCAGCTTATGAACTTGCTGTTGAAAACGGCTATACGGGCACACTTCAAGAATGGTTAGTTTCACTGTCAGGGCAGGACGGAAACAACGGCAATGACGGTGCAAATGGCAAATCAGCCTATGAGCTTGCAGTAGATAACGGATATACCGGTTCCCTTCAGGATTGGCTTGCTTCTCTTGTCGGTGAAAAGGGTGACAAAGGCGATAAAGGCGACAAAGGCGATAAGGGCGATAAGGGTGAAACCGGTGCCACCGGCGAAACTGGAGCGACCGGTAATGGAATTGCGAACGCTCATATTGATGCTGATAATCACTTGATTCTTGAACTGACTGACGGAACAACTATTGATGCCGGAGCAGTTAATGGAACAAGCGGAGATAATCCGCAAAATCCTGATGATCCGGAAGTTACTGATCCGGAGCCCACGGAGCCGACATTTGTAGTTGCTAAGACAACTGCGCATGCAGGCGATACTGTTAATGTTATTGTATCAATCAAAAACAATCCCGGTATTGCGGGCGCTATTCTCAAACTCTCATATGATTCAAATCTCACATTGACAAATGCCACAGTAGGAGAGGCTTTTTCTTCACTTCAGTACACAAGACCCGGCACATACTCTAATCCCTGCAATTTCAGTTGGGATTCGGAAAGCGGTATGGTTAATGATGACGGAGAAGTTTTAATTCTCACATTCAAGGTTTCCGATAGCGCTACATCCGGTGCTCAATTACCTGTGAATATTTCTTATGGTGCCGGAGACATCTATGATGAAAACCTTGATGATGTTAACCTCGACATTATGAACGGCTATATCACTGTAGCATGAAGATGTACAGGGTGATTAAATGAAAAAAAGAGTTCTTTGTATAATCATTACTGTATCAATCATTATGGCGCTTTTCTCAGGATGCAACGGATTATTCAATGATAGAGCTTATAATGATAAAACAGAAGAATATTCAGTTTACAGTAATACAGTAGAAACTGTAGAAAATATAACGTGGCCGTCGTTTATCATCAAAGATGTTTTTGTGTCGTCTGACAGCAAAGAAGCTTCTGTTATAGTTTCTGTTCAGAATAATCCCGGAATAGCAGGTGCTCTATTAAGAATTTACTATGATGACAGATTAACCCTTGATTCAGCTCAGCCGGGCAACGCTTTTTCAGATCTGGACTATATGCCTCCCGGTAAAATGCAAAACCCGTGTAATTTCAGTTGGGATTCTGAATCAGCGGTGGCTGATGAAGATGGAGCGGTTCTGGTTTTGCATTTTAAACTTCCTGACAAGCCCTTAACCGGAGATAGTTTTGAAGTCCGTTGTTCATTCAGAGACGAAGATGTTTACGATACAAATCTTAACAATGTTGCCATCAGTGAGGCAGAAGGCAAAATAGTTGTTAAGTAGAAAGGAATATATATGAAAAAAAAGATTCTCTCTTTGGTCCTGGCAGCATTTTTAGTTTTAGGCTGTATCCCAATTGGAACCTTTTGTGCTTTTGCAGAAGAGATTAATGAACCTACTATCTCTGTTGTCAGTAAGTATTCTGCTCCGGGTTCAACGGCTCAGGTGAACTTGGAGATAACAAACAATCCGGGAATTGCCGGTGCTAAATTCACTATATCGTATGATTCAAAGCTTGTTCTTACTGATGCTGTAAGCAATGGCGTTTTCTCGGAACTTGGATTTACAAAGCCCGGAAAATATGAAAGCCCTTGTAGTTTCACATATGATTCTGAGGCGGAGGTAGCAACAGAAGACGGCGAATTCTTGACATTGACATTTAGCGTTTCTGAAAATGCGGTGCCTAATGAATCACTTCCTGTTACTGTCAGTTATCGCAAAGGTGATGTTTTTGACAGTTCAATGGAAAATATAAATTTAAGTATTGAAAACGGTTCTGTAACGATTATTGATTATATTCCCGGTGATGTGAACGGTGACAAAACCATTAACGGTAAGGATGTCACACTTCTTCGTCGCTTTATTGCGGGTGGCTATGATGTTATCATAAATGAGGATGCTGCCGATGTAAATGATGATAATATGATAAACGGAAAGGATGTCACACTCCTTCGTCGTTTTAATGCAGGTGGCTACGGAGTTGAGCTTAAGCCGCATACTGTAAGATGCAGTCATGAAATGATTGCCACAAAAGCAGTAGATGCAACATGCGAGAAAGACGGTAACTGCGATTTTTGGTATTGCTCAAAGTGCGAAAAGTACTTCAGTGACGAAGATGGCATTTATGAAATAAGTTATGATGAAACTATCATTAAGGCCAAAGGTCATATTGCGGTGGTGGATCCGGCCGTACCCGCCACAGAAACATCCACGGGATTAACAGAAGGATGTCATTGTTCTGTTTGCGGAGCAGTTCTTGAAGAACAGGTTGTAGTTCCGATGCTTCAGCCGCAGCAATATAATGTGATTTATCATATTTCTAATGGTGATACTTATTTGTCCACACTTTCGATTTCAAATCCCAATCCTCCAACTTACAATAGCAATACGGGTCTGACATTAAAGAATGTCAGTTCGCCGGGCTACGCCTTCCTCGGCTGGTATGATTTGCCTGCCGGCGCAAACGCAACCAATGTTAAGAAAATTGCAGTAGGCGAAACGGGAGAAATTGAGCTTTATGCTCATTGGGAAAAAATCGAATATACTGTTTCTTTTGAATCTGATCTTATACCTGTCAACGAAATAAAATATACCACTGACAAGGGAGCAACTCTGCCGACTCCGTCGCTTGACGGATATGTTTTTGTCGGATGGTCTGACGGTGAAGGCAAAATTTCAAAAACTGTGCCGAAAGGAACTATTAACAACTTAACATATTCTGCGAACTGGATGAGTGAACGCAATAAAGCCTGGACGAAAAAAACGCTTAGCGCCCCCATGATTATTGAAAGCGAAGAAACTAACTCTATTTTGTTTACTTATGAAATCGGCAGAATTGAAAATGTTCCGCTTTATGTAATTGAAGATTTCGGCTACATAAATTCCGAGGGCATTGCAAGAACGGTCTCAAAGGAATACAATGTTACGACAGAAACCGGATTAATGAATCAATATACGCAGACTGTCGCAAATTCAACAATCAATACGGCACAGTGGTCATTATCCAACGGCTGGTCGGATTCTGTATCTGTGAATGAGAATTATCTTCAGGAAAACAATCTTTCGGAAACCGATGCCCAAACTCTTTGCACCACAGACAATAGTAATTGGCTTGTAAGCAGCGGAAGCTCCGGCTCTACTACAACTACTAAGTATGATTCTGCACAGGAATATGATTTAATCACAGGAACAGGCAATCGAAAAAATACAAGTGAGGGCACTCAATCACACACTGTTTCCGAAAAACTAAGCGCAGAAATGAATGTTAACGCTAAAGAAGAGCTTGGATTGAGTGCATCAGCTCCGTATGAAGGGGTAGATTTGGGAGCAAATTGGGGATTCGACTTTGATTTAGGTTTAAAAGCGGGACATGAATGGTCTGGAGAAAAATCAACTGCGGCAAAAATCGGAAATGAATCCGAACTTGGTATTGAACATCAAAAAGGCTCAGTCAAACACACCGGAACAGATACAGTAAGCAATGCAAGTTGGAACAGTTCAAGGTCTTATGGCGGAAGCAGAACAGTGAGCAACACGGACAGCATCTCAAAAACCGTATCGGAAAGAATTGCTTCGGAATATGGCTACGGAAAGTCCTATATTCAGAGCGGCGGTCAAACAAATACGCAGGGCTCATCGGTTTCTGTTTCTGATACGAATTCTTACTCGTCATCTGTCACATACAGCACCAAAGAATCTTCAACGGAAACAATCACCTACACAACCAGCAACACAAAAACCGGTTATCACCGTCTGATAAAAGCAGGCACGGCGCATGTGTTTGCTATTGTCGGCTATGACGTCAAAACAGCAGCATATTTTGTGACGACATATACGGTTATGGATGATGAGATTCATAATTTTGAAGATTATTCCTATTCCACAGCCCTGTATGATGATAATCAAATCAGTGTTATCCCATTCGAAGTTCCGTATGAGGTTGAAGAGTATGTCCTTTCAAAAGTCGGCGAAACAGAAGGCTTGGAATTTAACAAAAACGGAGTTGTTACCGGATATAATGGCACTGATGCTACTGTAGTAATTCCCGAGTATCATGTGGTTGATAATCTTGATGGAACAAAGAGCGTAATCAAGGTAAACGGAATCAGTTCAACTGCTTTTAAAGGAAATACCATCATTACCGGTGTTCAACTGTCAGATTTCATAACTGATATACCTGCAAATGCATTTGAAGGTTGCAGCAGTCTTGAGTTAATAAATATGCCCGGCGTTGTTAACATAGGGGCATCTGCATTTAAAGACTGCGCGTTCGATACTGTTTTTCTCTCCAATAGTATTGAGGCACTTGGAGACAGTGCGTTCGAAAATATAAATACCTTCGCCGTGTATTCAAATAATAAGAATGTAATCAATGCTGCGACAAACTCAGGCGCCAAAAATATTCTGACTTACATCGCCGAACCTTCTGACAGCCTGAATGGAATGCAAATTGCGATCGGATCCAATACAGAGATCTTTGCTTTGAACGGTCTCAGTAATACGCTCAGCAATGTTATAGTAAACTCCGATGCCCAAAAAACAATCATTAATCATATTACATTACAATGCACAACCGGTATTCCGATTAAATCTTCATCGAGCGAGGTTGTACTTGGTCAGTTAAATATAAATTCCGAAGGATTTTCAATGGTTTTGACCAATGAAAATACCGCTTTGAAGCTGTATGGCGAAAGCGTAATGACCTCCTCTACGGGTAATGCTGTGCTTTGCAGAAATGTGATTGCTTCAAAAACTGCAGAGGCTGTTGAAAAAGGTGTCTTCAGCGAACTTGAAGTCAATAATAATGTTCTGGTCAGAGGAAGCATAACAAATCCTGAGTATATTAACTGCAGCGGAAGTATAATTGAAATCAGTGAGGAAGAGTATTCAAGGTATCTGAACGGTGTTTACTCTCTGACTTTTGATGCAAACGGAGGAACAGTAAACGAAACCGAAAAAACTGTTTATTACGGAGAAGCGGTTGGTGCTTTACCGGCACCGACGAGAACAGGATTTGCATTCGATGGCTGGTTTACAGCACAAACGGGAGGAACGCAGATTACAGCAACAACCGTTTCCTCTTTCGAATCAAATACCATTCTCTATGCACACTGGACAGTAAATTCATACACCGTCAATTGGAATACCGGAACAGGATACACTATTACAGTTAAGCGAACAAGTTCGCCTAATAAGGGTGCTTCAACCGGCAACCTCAGCAGTGGAGCAACAGTTTATTATGGTGATGTTCTCAGCATTACGTATACAAAAGCTGATTACTACACAATCACATCTAATGGTAAAACATCAATCACTGTAACCGGAAATGTCACATCTTCCAACATTTATGCAACTGCTTCACAAAACGCTGTGTCAGGTTGGGTCAAAGCTAGCTCTGTTCCTTCGGGAGCTCAGATCGTAAATACAAAATGGACATATACATATAGAGACTGGAAAACGAGCAGTTCGTCAACAATGTCCGGCTATACCTATCACAGCAAAACCAGAACAAGCTGGGGTACAGAGAAAACCTCATACTCTGATCCATCCAACGGAGAAAGAAATGTTTGGACAACAACTGAAACATACATTTCTTCTTATACGCACTATTATATTTACTATCATAAGCATCACGCAAGCAATCAGGTTTGTAATAATTCATCATGCACAGCTCACGGAAATACATATCATGAGATTGAAAGAACATCAGCTCTACCATCGTTATATACGAATCTAAGCGGAGAGAATATGTATGGTTATTACAATCCAGGTGGTTGTCCGGCTAATATTTGGGCGTTAAAGAAAGAAGAAGATCGACCTAATTATTCCACGCGTACTTTATACCATTATCAAGAACCTGTATATACTTATAAATTCTACAAGGACATAGCAAAGGAGTCAACGACCGATCCTACTGGTCAAGCAAATGTTTCCAATGTAGTCAAGTATGTACAATACAGAGAAAAATGATTATTCAGCATAGTTATTAATGATGCATTTTTGCTTGCATTACTAATTGTTAGCGCAAATTAGAATATTTGCCCCTGTAGTTTTATATGTTTGCAGGGGCAAATATTAAGTGTTAACAAAACAAATTATCTTTATTTGCATTTAGCACCCGATGAAATCAAAACATCGGGTGCTGGTTTCATATCCGGCGATAAAGTATATCCTGTGTTTTTTATCCGCCACCGTAAAAATGTTGCTGAGGTCGCAGCGATATTCTTACGGAAAAGGTTTTTAAGGAAAAGATTTCCTTAATCGGAATCAATTGAGTATGGTAGCTGCAAATTATTCAGTAACAATTATACGAAAACCGATTCCGACAAAGCGCGTCACGGGGCGAATCGCCGAAGCGCGTCTGGTGGACGACGCAGCGAGGCGGTGGGGTGAAGAAACAGGGAGAGTTACGAATCTTGTTAACAAGAGATATAACGTTCTTACTTAAATATGTCATACATAATTCGCTAAAGCGAAGAATCATAAGAATTGCCGAGACCCAAACTGATACAATTTGACCCACTCCGGCAATTCCGATTGAAATCCGAAAGAGCGGTTTTTGAGGATTTCACGCTGAAACCCGGTGAAAAGATTTAACCGAACAGCGAGCAAAAATGATCAAGACAAGGCGGAGGACGCAGATGGGCTTTGTGCCCATCAAGGACAACAACGCAGGATTGGACATTTTGTGCCGCTGTGAATTGAATGTTTGCGCCGGGCTTCAGCGACAGCCGAGGGTAATCCAAAAGGGGAACGGAAAAGGCAAAAATGCGAAAACAGGCGTTTGAGGATATTTGCCATTCCCCTTTGGCACACCGACTTTGCACCCTGCAAAGTCTAGTGTGTTAGACCTTTGCCGCAAAGAGACGGAAAAATCGCAGGTCTTTTTCATTAAAAATGAAGAAAAACTCAATTTTGCCCATTTACAGCAAGATTGAGATTTTTGATTTCCGGCAGATTTAGAAATCGGCTTATATATTGAAAATGCCGATTCCGGTATTTTTAGTTTGCGGCTCGAGGGCAAAGGGCGTATAAATCCCCGTTCCGCAGAACAAACACTTTTTGCATTTTTAAGGAAATTGAAAACAAGATAGAATAAATAACGCAATAATTTCAACGATTTTTAAAAATGATATGTCCGATTAAATGGTAACGAAAATGCAAAAGCGGTGCCACTATCGGCACCGAAAATAGTAGCTGGTGCCAAATCCGGCACCAAAAATTAAATAATAAATTAAAGCATCGCTTCGGAAAGATGATTCATATTGTCTCATTTTTCTTTGCGGTGCTTTTAAATTTTCATAAGAAAGGAGTGATTCCAATGACTTAGCAAAAATAATTAAGAAACAGAAAACAACAAAACTGAAAAATCGAAAGGAGAGTGATACCCGCAAATTATGCAATCATGCGTTTTCAAAAACACAAGGCACAAGACGTCGGCGGAATTGAAGCGCACAACGAAAGAACAAAAACAGAATACAAGAGCAATCCCGATATTGACCTTAGCAGGTCAAAGGATAATTACAACCTTGTCAAAAGAAAAAGCAGCTACATAGAATTGATAAACAAGCTGATTGCAATTCACAAATGCAAAACAAGAAAAGACAGCGTTGTTTTAGTCGAAACCGTAGTAACCGCAAGCAATGAATTCTTCAGAAAAAAGAGTAAAAAGGAAATCAGAGAATTCGTTGAACACGCTCTTGCGTTTTATGAAAAGAATCTCACACCGGGAACAATAATCTCCGCAGCCGTCCATCTGGATGAAACCACGCCTCACATGCATCTGTGCTTTGTCCCAATTACAAAGGATCACAGATTATCCGCAAAAGAGATAGTCGGCAACAAACAGAAGCTGACATTCTGGCAGGACGCATATCATTCATGGATGTCAAAGAAATATCCAGAGCTTGAAAGAGGAACCAGCAGTCAGATTACCGGCAGAACCTACATACCGACTCAGCTTTACAAGAAAGCGAAAAATCTGAACAAGCAGGCGGAGAAGATTTCGGCGGCAATAGAAAATATCGGAATTATGAATTTGAAACAGAGCAAGGCGGATGCCGAAAAAATGATTTCAAAATATATGTCCGACAGAGCCGACCTTCTTTCAAAGCTTGCTGTTTATGATGAAACAATGAAGCAAATGAGGAAAGAAAATGCCGATCTCAAGAAAGAAAGCAAAATCAGCGTAACCGAAAAGCTTGAAATGAAGAAACGGCAACAGGAATATGAGGAGCTGAAATCGCTTGTTTCAAATATCCCGCCCGATATTCTGGAGTTGTAT
>JAFRMR010000015.1 GCA_017430535.1 Clostridia bacterium | reverse complement strand
CCTTAGTACGAGAGGACCGGGATGGACACACCGCTGGTGCACCGGTTGTTATGCCAATAGCACAGCCGGGCAGCTATGTGCGGAACGGATAAACGCTGAAAGCATCTAAGCGTGAAGCCGCCTCCAAGATAAGATATCCCATGGCGTAAGCCAGTAAGACCCCTCATAGACTATGAGGTTGATAGGTTGCATGTGTAAGCGTGGTGACACGTTCAGCTTGGCAATACTAATAGGTCGAGGGCTTGACCTTTTCCAACTCTTTCCTTTACTTTATCTTCTCTTTGTTCAGTTTTCAGGATGTGTTCGTAAATCCGTTATAAGGGTCGCCTCAGCAGAGGCGGCTTTTTATTTTGAAAGGAATGATTAAAATGAAAAAGCTTACTGCACTTATTCTTGCCGCCGCCCTTCTCACAGCTCTTTGCGCATGCGGGGCAAAAACAGATGAACCTACGCAGACCGGGTATGCCGGTATTGAAACCACACCCGAAAATACCGAGCAGATGACCGCCCGTACAGGAAATACAATGAGCGAATCCGCTCAGGATGATGCTCAGGAGCATTACGGCGCGAATGCTGAAAACCTTGCTGAAATGATGCACAAGGTCGCTTCCTATGCCCCCGGCACCGCCGGTGCCTCTCTTAAAAAGGCGGAGGCCGCTTTTGAGGTGCTTAAATACGCGGTTGTACATAACATTTATGTGCTGGATGAGGATTACCTTGAAAGCATTCTGAGAAAAGCCAAGTTTGACCTTGACCTTGAAGAGAAAGCAAGGATTGATGATTACCTGGATGATGACGGCACAAATAACGTTTATGCACTTGTTATGCAGGCGCTTAATGATTATGACTCCGTAAAATCCCAGTTTGAGGATGCGGGCGCCGCCGAAATGAGCGATTATGTTTATTCTGTAAGAGCCGCCGAATCTTTTGAGAAGCTTGCAGATGAAATAGAAGATACAAATACCTGAATAAAAGCCGCAGGAGACTGAGTTTCCTGCGGGTTTTTCTTTAAATCAATCATAGGAACCGTCCCCCTGATTGGAAAAGAAAAAACAAATCACAGGAACCGTCCCCCTGATTGAAGGGGGCACTTTATATAAAGAATACCTTATGATATAATGAAGCTGTGAAAGAATGGGCTATTGAAAAATTTTTAAAATATTTCCGTTAGATTTGCAGTTTTTGCTGACTACTTATTGAAGGGATATTCCGAATACCGAAGAAAGGGGTGAGGCAAATGAGCAAACAGAATACAAAAAATACAAACCGGATTCTGAGCGAATGCTTTGAAGAATACCGGATAAAGCTGTTTAATTACTGCCTCGCCCGGCTTGACGGTGCAAGGGAAGATGCGGACGACTGCGTTCAGGATTCCTTTGTTGTGCTGCAGCAAAAGCTGAATTCCGGAGAGAGGGTTGAAAACCCCAGGGCGTTTCTCTACCGCACGGCCGATAACTTTGTTAGGCGGAAAAAAGAGGAAAAATCCAAAGCTATGCAGAGAAATGTCCCCCTTGAATACGCCGAAGGTTTATCCCCGGCCGGTGCCGATTACTTGAAAGCTGTGGATAAAACAGATTACGATTTGCTGGCGGAGGAACTTATAAACACCCTGACAGATGATGAAAAAGTGCTTTATGATTTGCGGTTTGTGCGCAGAGCCGCAGTTAATGATATTGCCGCTATGCTGGATATTTCACCTGCGGCAGTTTCAATGAGGCTGAAACGCCTGAAAGAGAAAGTAAAAATGAAAGTTTTTGAGAAAGGAGGCGGATAATATGAATGCAATCACCGTTAACCGTGATATATTGATCGGTGAGGATTTTACCGGAGATTTTGCAGGTATGCTCTGCAAATATCTGAATGAACTGATTGATATTGAGCTTGCCAAAGGCGATGAAACGGATTTTGACCTTATTGATGAATATGCTGAAGCAATAAACTGTATAAGAGAAAACGGCGCGGAAATTCTCCCCGTTATTTCAAAGCGGGATTTTATGAAGAAACTCGGTATTACCCACGGCTCGCCGGCAGTTAAAATTGCCGCTGTTGCCGCTGCCGCGGCTGTTATATTGGGCATAGGCGCCGCAGCCGCCCGTGAAACACCTACCGAAATTGCCCGAGATACCGCAAAATATTTCAGGGAACTTTTTGGCTTACATAATCTTGAGCCCGTAACTGAGCATACCACGCAGAGCACAACCGCCGCACCAACAGCAAGCAAAGCGGAGCAGGTAAAAATTAACGGGATTGAGCTCAGGTTCAATGATAATTTCCGCCGTGAATACTATGTGGGAGAGAGTTTTGATAAGACCGGCCTTGAGGTTGTTATTTTAACCATCGAAGGTAGCTATACAACAGATGATTATACAGTAAAATTTGATTCGCCTTTTGCGGAAAAAGCCGGTGAGCAGACAGTTACGGTCACGGCTTACGGCTTCAGCGAAAGCTTCAAGGTCAGAATTCTGAATAACGAAAAAACGCCGATACTCAATTCTATATATGCCACATTCCCCGAAGGCTTTGATTTTACCTACAAAGATGAGCCGGATTTAAGCGGAATGAAGGTCTATGCCGTTTACAGCAACGGTAAAGAAAAACAGCTGCAGCCGGATGAATATACTTTAACTATTACGGAAACCGGCCTGCTTTTAAGAAAGCGCGCCGATGTTAAAGTTGAATATAAAGGGTGCTCGTGTGAGTTTGCTTTACAGGAGGTATTGAAATGAAAAAAGCCTACAGAAAAATACTCTGCCTGATTCTTTCGGCTGTAATGATAATTGGGATAATGCCGGCGCTTGAGCTGAAAACGGTTGCGGCATCGCAGGTTTATACAAGCGAAGACGGAAAATGGATGTTGAAAACTATTACCAATGATACTTATGCTTATCTGTATCGCTATCTCGGTAATGATATTGATGTAGTAATTCCCGAAGAAATTGACGGGTATAAGATTGCATATATTGATAGTTTCTGCTTTTATGGACAGAATAACGACAGTTATAATTCACATAACGCTGAAAACATTGACAGCATCAAAAGCATTTATATTCCTTCTTCGGTTGAGTATATCAATAGTCGGGCATTTGTATATATGGATTCGCTGGAGAGAATAGAATTTGACGAATCCAGAATAGGTACAATTAGCTTTGGCGCCGAAGCTTTTTGTTACTCGCCACAGCTGAAATACTTAAAGATTCCGGATTATTGTGATTATTCCGGCTCGAGGCAGTTTCTTAAAAGATCATATATCAAAGAACTGGAAGTACCTTCTATCCCTTCTAATTATACTTTTGGAGGTTTTCCTTTAGAGTTTAATCCGGTAGAAAAAGTGACAATTGCCGGCGATTACAGTTTTGGGAGCAGTAGAGCGGTATTCGGCAGTGATTCTTTAAATACTGTTGAAATAAAAGGAGATGTTGACGGAAAAAACATTTCTGTTGATTTAGATGCTGATCAGACCTGTACAGGAGTGCAATGTGGCATCCGCAAGCCGGATTTCATTCTGCACCATATTCCCTCTCCGGAACTTGAAAAATCATTTGAAGAACTCGGTTACATTAAAAAGTATGATTATGATACAGGTATTACCACTTACTCAGTGAACGAAACACCCGATACGACATATTCCCCGACAGTCAATGAAAACAATCTGATAGATGAATACCATTACGGAGATTTTGATTATGCCTTAACTGCTTCCGGAAATGCTGTGATTACTGCATATCATGGCGATTCGGATAGAATAAGCTTTCCGCAGGGAGTTGACGGGCATACCGTAACTGCTCTCGGAGCTGACGGTTATACTATAAACACAGGGAATGCCGATTCGATAATAATTCCCGATACAGTAGAGTATATAGCAAAATCTGCTTTTGAGGGCAATTCCGCCCTGAAATATGTCGATTTTTCCGATAATCTTAAGATTATTGAGTCTCAGGCTTTCAAGGCTTGCTCTTTGAAAGAAGTCATTTTGCCTGATGTGGTTTATGTAGGCCCCGAAGCTTTTCAAAATTGCCTGCCCGAAAAAGTTTACATACCCGGAACATTAAAAGAGGTTTCTTCAAAAATGTTCTATGCCAATAAGAGCGCCCCCGTCAGTTATTTTAATGAAGTTACTATAAGCGAGGGCGTTGAAGCAATCGGATACAGAGCGTTTAATCTCACAAGTATCAGTGACGAGGATTCAGGACAATTTGAATTGTCATTACCTTCAACTTTGAACTACATAGGAGAATCCGCTTTTGAATTCGCAAATGTTTGCGGCGAATTGGTAATTCCTCAAGGTGTTAAAAAACTGAGTGATTGCGCATTTATAGGGAATAAGTTCAATTCGGTTACACTACCTCAAGGTCTTGAATACATAGGCGTCGGTTGTTTTATGTACAGTAGTTTAACAACAAATCTTGTTATCCCGGAAACTGTAATAAAGCTTGGAGATGAAGCGTTTTATCAAATGACGGCTCCGGAAATTGATTTGCCCGAGAGTATAAGTGTGATACCGGCGCTTTGCTTTGACAGTTCAGATATTGGCAGGATAATTGTACCGGAGGGTTGTAAGGAAATTGAAGATGATGCGTTCTCTTACTCTGTTTTAGGTGAGCTGAGCTTACCCGAATCTTTGGAGTTAGCAGATTCAAAATCATTTCGTGAAGCACAGATAGATAATTTCATTTACGGGTGCAAAGATCTGGATCCTACTATATCTATTACAGTCAAGTCTATAAACAATCTGACAATCACCGAAACTGTCAGAAAGCTGCCCAATGGATTTTTGCAACATAACCGGATTACAGGAAATATTATTGTTCAGCCCGGTGTAGAAACTATAGGCAAGTATGCATTTTATAAAACCAATATAGAAGAAATAAATCTGCCTGAAACGGTGAAAAGCATTGGTTATAAGGCATTTGCTGATACGCAGTTAAAACATATCAGCGTTCCTAACTCTGTTACGAATTTGGGGAAAGGTGCATTTGCAAATAATGAGCTACTTGAAAGTGTAGATTTTTTTGCAAACAGTTGTATCATTGCCTATGATGACGCGTATCCGTTTGAAAACTGCCCGAATCTCAAAGAATTTAATTTTGATTCAAGTGTTAAATATATACCCGATAATCTGCTCAGAAACTCCGGCGTTGAGAGCATAAGTATCCCCGAAGGAGTGACGGATATCGGAGCATACGCATTTGCAGGCACAAATCTTAAAAGCATTGTTTTGCCGGACAGCATTGAAAGCATGGGAGACGGCTGTTTTGAAAACTGCAAAGAGCTTGAAACTGCAGTAATCAACAGCAATATTATGCTTATAGGCGATAATACCTTCAGAGGATGTGATAAGCTGAGAGAAATATACATTGCCGACAGTGTTATGGATATAGGCAGAACCAGCTTTTCCGGCTGTACTTCTCTTGAAACGGTTTATATGTCAAAAAATGTTGTATATATACCCGAAAGATGCTTTGAAAACTGTACTGCTCTTTCATCATTTACCTGGGAATCAGACAGCAAGCTCATAGGCAAGCTGGCATTCAGCGGATGCACCTCACTTACGGTATTTGATTTTACAGGCATAGCAAAGCTTTACCCAAACAGCTTTCAGGGCAGCGGAATAGGCGTTGCCTCACTGGGTGAAGCGAGGAATGAGGCGGCGGCAGCCCTTCAGGTGGTTGAAGCACAGAGCTTTATGAGCTGCCCCGAACTGCAGACGGTTGCTCTCGGTGGTAATGTAAATACCGTTCAGACCAAAGCATTTGCAAACTGCGAAAATCTTGAAACCGCCATTATCTCCGACAGCGTTGAAACAATCGCGCCCGACGCATTTGAAAACTGCCCCAAGCTTACAATCTACTGCTCCGAATCTTCCTACGCTTACAACTACGCAACAAGCAATGATATCAAAGTGAGCACTTTTGTTGTGGAGCCAATTCCAAACCAGAAATATACGGGCAGGGTCATTGAGCCGGAGGTAAAAGTTTCGTTAAGCGGAAATCCTCTTGCGAGGAACGAGGATTTCAGGGTGAGATACACAGATAATGTAAATGTGGGCACAGCCACCGCAAAGGTGAGCGGAATAAATGGCTATAAGATGTTCACAAGCACCGTGAATTTTGCCATTATCAGCCGCAATATTTCCGAGGCGGAGATAGGCAGTATAGCCGACCAGAGCTACAAGGGCGGCGAAGTTACCCCAAAGGTAAAAGTTACCTATAACGGTAAAACCCTGCGCGAAGGCACAGACTATAATGTAATATATACGAGTAACGAATCCGCAGGCACTGCCAAAGCCACAATAATCGGCACCGGCAATTACTCGGGAACACATACGGTTACATTCAATATAGTTGAATCCCCGGCAGGTGATAACCCGGCAGATGAACCCGGTAACAACCCGGAGGAGAACACCTCATTCATCCGCACCGTGCTGAATTTCTTTATGAGGATTATAGCGGCTTTCCGCAACCTTTTTGCAGGATTCTTTACAGTGTAAAATTCCCGGAGTGTCAATCAGGGGGACGGTTCCTCTGATTGACACCTTTCCGCTTGAAAACGGAGGTTTATTATGAAAAAGATTTTATCCATTCTGCTTGCCTTGATTTTTGCCCTGCTCAGTTTCAGCTGCGCTTTTGCGGCAAATGAGGGAGAAATAATCAGCGTTATCTATGATGAAGATACAGAACTCACCGAGGCTTATCACTACGGGGCGGAGCTGACCCTGGGAGAGAACAGCATTGATGTTTCTCCGGGTGAGGGAATCTATTTTATATTCACCCCTGAAAAGGACGGAATATATGCCTTTTCAAGTGAAAGTGGGGTGTTTATCCCCGAAGAAATCAAGGGCGGCAGAGCGTACGGCGCGGATTCCGGCGTTTATCTGGATGAAACACAGGGATTCCGCTTCAAAGCGGGGGAAAAGCAAAATATCTTTTACTACATCTCGGACGAAACTCCTACGAAAAAAAACAACATAAAAATTACATACCTGGGCGAAGTAAAGGCTGTTGAACTGAAAGAAAAAAACAAGGACTTGCTTGTGGGCGACAGTATATGCAGGACGGGTAATCCGGGCGAATACGGAATGTACGCAGAGTTTTATATAAGCTTTACCGAAAGCCCCGCAAAATACATCGCCTACGAGATTTACACCTTTTCTCCTCTTAAAAGAGGAAAAAACAGCATTGATGTTGAGCTCCTTGGCAAAACCTTCAGCATTGAGATAAACCTGAAGTTTATTGATGATTATATTTCGGAGGTTTCTCTACCGGAAAATTACATAAACATGTGCCGTATTACCTATACGGGCGAGGTGACGGGTCCGCGACCTGCGTATGTGGTTATACATTACACAGACGGCAAAACAGAAAAAGCGGCGGTGGAGGAACTTGATTATTGCGAACTGACTCATATGAATGATTTCGGCTTCAAGGCAATAACAGGGTGGATTAATTTTGATGAAAACTGCCGGATGCTTTTCACGGTATGTGAGAAAGATTATGACCTGAAATCCGAGGCGAAAAAGGCGGGATCGGTGCAGAATTTCCTGCACCTTCTGAGGAGATTTGGCTTAAATATGCTGGGCGATATTCTGCTTATGCCTTACTACCTGTTTTCCGATGAGGAAACCGGGTTCTTTGCCGCAGTAAAGGAATTATATTCTTTCATCAAAGAAGATATCCGGTATGAGATTGAGATGTATAACAGCAATAAATAAAGCGTCAATCAGGGGGACGGTTCCTGTGATTGGTTCATAAATGATTTTAAGGAGGTGCAATGTTGAAGAATAATTTGAAAAAGGTTATCTGCATTGCTCTTTCAATAATTACAATATCGGCCGCTGCTTTGGCAAACGGTCTGTTATATATATCGGCACAGGGCTCTGAATTTTTGGAAAATCCGGACGGCATCTGGGAATACACGGTGGAATCAGACGGAGATAAGAGTTCTGTTATGATTACCGGATATACAGGCGAATCAGATGAGATTACCATTCCGGAAAATATTAACGGTAATCCTGTAACTGTGATTGACAGCGGGGTTTTTTGTGATTGTACGGCAACAGGCATCAAATTACCGGCAACGCTTAAAGAAATCGGCGAAGAAGCTTTTTATAATTGCCGTAATCTTGTAAGATTGGATTTGCCGGAGTGCCTTGAAAAAATAGGCGCGGGTGCTTTTGAAATATGTTCATCACTCGAAACGGTTTCAATCGGAAGCAATATTTCGGCAATAAACAGCAAAGTCTTCGCGGATTGTGAAAATCTCGGCGCGGTTATAATATCCGACAGCATAAAAAAGATTGCGGCGGATGCCTTTGATAACTGTTGCAATATTACCATATACTGTTTTGAGGATTCTTACGCTTACAGCTATGCTATGAGCAACAGCATACCGGTGAGCACCTTTGTGGTAGAGCCCATACCAAACCAGAGGTATACGGGCAAAGCCATTAAGCCCGAAGTAAGCGTAACTGCCGGAGGCAAAGAGCTGAGCAACAGAAGCGACTTCACTGTAAAATACTACAATAATACAAACGCCGGCACTGCCACTGTAAAAATAAGCGGAATAAATAAGTTTAAAGCGCTGACTAGCAGTGTAAACTTTGTGATTCTTGCCCGCAGTATCTGTGAAGCAACTGTTGGCCGGATTTCAGATCAAACATATACCGGCAGCGAAATTACGCCGAAACCAAGGTTGACATACAATGGTAAATCTTTGCGGGAAGGAACAGATTATACCTTAAGTTATTCATCAAATGTAAATATCGGCACCGCAAAAGTCACCATAAATGGTATCGGGAATTTTTTCGGAACCACAACAATTTTGTTTAATATTGTTGAGGAGCAGAGTGACAGCGGTGCGTTTCAGAAAATACTGGAGTTGTGTATTACCGCTCTGCAGTATTTAAAAATCATTTTTGAAACAATAATTAGTATTTTCAGGCGGTAAAAAGGTTTTTGAAAAAGCAAATTAAAACAGGGAGGATTGTTATGAAAAAAATAGCTGCGATTATTTTATGTGTTCTGATGATCGCTGTTTATATGCCTTCAACTGCCTTTGCCGCCGTATCAGGTGAATTCGGAGCCGACGGAGATATTGTCAAATGGTCTGTTGAAAACGGGACTCTTACAATTTACGGCAACGGGTTTATGAAAGATTGTTTTAAAGATGGGGAAGCACCATGGAGCGACAGTGAATTTTCATCCGTTGTAATTGAACCCGGAGTTAAAAATATAGGTGATTATGCTTTTTGCAACTGCAAAGGCATTACAAACGTTACTATTCCCGACAGCATAATAAGCATAGGCGTGTGCGCTTTCGGAAGCTGCACGGGTCTTTCCGAAATAGAACTTAATGAAGGACTTCAGACTATTGAAGAATCGGCGTTCACAGGCTGTACAGGGCTTACTTCAGTTGAAATTCCCGAAAGTGTCAATTACTTGTATTCTGCGTTTACAGACTGCGAAAACCTGAGGAAAATAACTTTGCCCGAAAGTGTTGAACTCATAATGTCGGAATGTTTCAGACATACGGCGTTTTATGATGACAAGTCAAACTGGGAAAACGGACTCCTTTATCATGATGGTTACCTTCTGACGGCTGAAGACCGCCTCGGAGTTGAAGAAAGTCTGCCTGATGTTCTTATAATCAAAGAAGGCACAAGAATCATAGCGAGCGGTGCTTTATGGGGAAGGGATATTAAAACACTCTCCATTCCCAGTAGTCTGCAATGGATGTGTCCGCGGGCAATTAATTACTGCAGTTTACTTAAAGAAATAAAACTCGGGAAATTCAATGAAGCTTTCGCACTTAAATATGGCGTTCTTTACAATAAAGACTTCACAAAACTTGTTCTTTATCCAGCCGCAAGAGAAGGTGGCGAATATACAATTCCCGAAAGTGTATCCTTAATTGAAACAGGTGCGTTTACGGGCAGCTTAAATCTCAGAAAAATTAATATTCCAGACAGCGTAACGAACATAGGAGACAGGGCTTTCGAAGCGAGTAATCTTGTCAGAATTGAACTTCCAGACAGTGTAACGGATTTAGGCGAGTATGCATTTGCCCAATGCAACAAACTGAGAACTGTTACCGTTTCCGCGGGTATAAAGACAATAAAAAGCGGAGCCTTTGCTTACTGCTTCTCTCTTGAGCGGGTTATATTCAGAGGCAAACCGGAGGAAATAAACGATCAGGCTTTTGAAAATGATTCAAAAATCACAGATGTTTATTTTACCGGAACTGAAGCTGAAAAGAATAGAATTAAAATCGGGTTTTATAACAGTTATCTTGAAAACGCAAAGTGGCATTTCAATACAGATATTTCTTCTATTCCGGAACTTACGGTAAACGGCCCTGCAGCAGAAGATTTTGTTTATTTTGATATGTATCAGGAAAGCGTATATGAATATGAATATAAAACAACTGTAAAATACAAAGTATCTGTTCCCGAAGGCGCGAAAGTTCAGTGGTATCTCAACGGAAAACCCGCAGGAACGGATTCTGCTCTTGAGGTTAAAGATGCAACAGAGAATTATAGTGTAGATGTTATCGTAACACGAAAAGACAATACGCAGTGGAAATATCATCTTGAAATAAAGATTAAAAACGGTTTTTTCGACAAACTGTTCTGGTTCTTTGTTCATCTGTTTATTCCGGGAGTATTTGAAACCGAATGCAGATTATGAATTTAATAAGCATACAAATCAGTAAATAAGGAGTAGTATTATGAAAAAGATTACAGCTGTTCTGTTGAGTGCTGTTTTTCTTATGCTGACTTTCACGTTGATACCGTTTGCAGCAAACGAAAAAGCCCCTTACTGCCGCATTGATATCGATGGGAAGGTGCTGACAGTCAAATCGGAAGAGTCTTTCATAATCTTTGTTCAGTACGACAAAGGAGAACATAAAAATGCCAAACTCCAATATGCGGTTGAAGGCTTTTTTGCAACGGTAAGGGAAGAAGATTCTGCAGAACCGAACAAAGAGTCAGTGTCACTGTTTACCGAAGAAAAAAACGGAACAGGGCTTTTCACTGTTGGACTTGTTGACCCCGACGGAACAATTCTTGATAAAGATACAATAAAAGTAGAAGTTATTCCTTCTGTTCATTCCAGCTCATCGAAGCCGTTCATTAAATTCAGAACCGAGAACAAAACCCTCGAATTGGCTTGGCCGGCATTAGATCAAGGCTTCGATTTGGATTATTGCGGTGGAGGTTATGATGATGCATATATCGAATACTCAACAACCGGAGATATCAAAATAAACAGAAATTCAAATTGTACCGGAGAGTATTTGCCCTACACCGACCACACGCGTATTGCTATTAAATCTACAATCGGAATCGGCGGCACTATTACTGCCGATTTATATTCGCCTGACGGTGAACTGCTTGCAACCGACACCGCAAATGTTAAAGTTTCTCCTGAATGGATTGTTCAGCTGCCGCTTTATTTAGCCAACGCTTTTGCTACAACGGGTTTAGCAGGAATATATTTAATAGGTTTGCCGTTGTTGGGAGTTTTGCTTATGCCGATTACAATACCTCTCGGCTATATCGGATTTTTATTTTAATATGAGTTAAAGAAGGGAGCAAAAATGAAAAATTTTTTATCGGTTATTTTCGCGCTGATTACGGTGCTTGGCTGTATTACGGTTGCAAATGCAGATACAATAAGCAGCGGCTTTTGCGGGGCGGACAATCAGTTTGATGTAAAATGGACAGAGTATGACGACGGTGTTCTGAAAATAGAGGGCAGCGGCGATATGAAAGATTTTACGGAACCTTATTCTGAAGAATGGTCACCCTGGCACAATTATTACAATGAAATAATAGTTGAAGAAGGTATTACATCAATCGGCAATTACGCTTTTTGGAAAAACCATGGTGATATACCGAAAATTTCATTGCCGCGCAGTCTGGAAAAAATCGGTGAAAATGTGTTTTGGAACGCGGCAAAAACTGATCCATTTAAGTTTAAAACTGTTATCAGCTATTCAGGGACTGAAGAAGAGTGGCGGAAAATAAATATATCGGAATCAACAAAAGCGGCGCTGCAAAGCGAAAATTATATTCTGACCTTTAACGGAAAAACAGCAGTTCCTTATTGCAAAATAGTTCTGATGGGCGGCAATCGGATCGGGCAGTATGAGTTTTTTGAAGGTTGTGCCGATTTTTGCCTCGGTGATTGTCATGACGCAAAGCTCGAATGGGATTTCGGCTATAAGCTAAATGAATTCAGCATTTTCTGGCTTGGATGGGGCGATTACAAGGGTGACTGGACCAGATACGGTCAACACGGTGCAGATTCATGGCGGCGCAGTTACGGAAGAGCCGGCGAACGTACAATTCATCTTTCTCTCGTTGATTCTGACGGAACGGTTCTTTCTGAAGATTCCGTAACTGTGGAGGTAACTCCGATGCCACTGAATGAAAAAAGTGATTATTTCATAGAACACATACCAATATATATGCTATTTCCTTTTGCCCTGGCTTTACGCTTATTATTCATAGTTTAATATCTGATAAATAACATGGAGGGCATTAAAATATAAAAACAAACCAAAACACACAACTTATTTCTTTAATGCCGAAAAAAGCAGGCAACGCAAATCTCAAAGTTGAACTAGTGGAAAACGGAAAAAGCATTGCCGAGGATACAATACAAATCAGCATTAAGAATGAAAATATTCTTGAAACAGTTAAAAGCCTGATGCCATTCCAATACTTTGAATTTTTATTAAGCAGCATTGTAACAGCAGGGTTTATCGGTGCTGTTCTTTCTTCACCATATGATACAGTTTCTGAAATAATTATGAGGATAAAAGAAAATATACAAAAGAAAAGCATATAATCACAACCGGTCAAGGAGGTGTATTATGAAAAAGATAATTCCTTTAATACTATGTTTTTTGATGATTATCTCGGTTTGCTCAATTCCTGCACTTGCCGATAATAATATTGTTGCTTCCGGCAAATGTGGGGAGACTGAAAAAGATAATGTGAACTGGACTTTGTTTGATTCCGGTGAATTAATAATTAGCGGAAATGGTAAAATGAGTAACTTTAGCGAACAAAACGAAGCTTCTTGGCTAAAGTACAGTATAGGTGTAATTACCATAAAAGAGGGAATTACTTCTATAGGTGATTATGCTTTTACACAGGCTGATGGTGTATACATTATCAAAATGCCAAAGAGCTTGAAGTCTATCGGCAAGTTGTTCTATAGCAGTAATAAACCAGACTGTGACAAAACGGTTATAAGTTATGCTGGTTCAGAAAGTGAATGGAATAAAGTAAAGAAAGCTACTGATTTTCAAAGTGAAAAGCATATTAAGGTTTATTTTAACGGAACTCAGCCTGAGCCATATTGTGAATTTATAGCAGGTGACCAAGTTACGGTTAAAGCAAATGAACCGACAATTCTTAAATATGAATGCTATTCGGCAGAAAAAAGGATAGATTTTACAAGGACTAAAATTGAAAAAGCCGACAGCGTTAGCATAGGGGAGAAAAAGCCGGGAGAGATAACTGTTTATGCACATAGTATAAAAGAAACCCCATTAACACTTGAACTATGCGATGTTATGGGAGAGTTAATTGTATCAGATACAATATCGGTAAAAACCTCTTTTTCGGAAGCGCTTAAATATAATATCAAAATTGCATTTTCTGTTATTCCTGCTTTTGCATACTTGACATCTTTATTTGCGATGCTTATGGGACTGTCCGTGTTCAGCGGTTAAGATACTAGAGTAGTTAATCAGGGGGGGACTGTTCCTATGATTGAAATACTGATAGGAGGCAATATTATGAAAAGAATTATCTGCATTATTTCCGCAGTTGCATTACTGCTTTCCTGTTTTAACTTATCCGCTTTTGCCGAAAATGAAGAAATAAATTATCATTTCTTTTTAAGAAGAATTGATTATGATGTTGTAAAAGATGACGGAAAAGCTTCCATAGGCGATAAATTAACATACAAAGTTGTGGTTGGTAAGGAAGCTTTCGAAGAAAAGAATTTGCATATTGAGTGGATAGTTACCGGATCATGTAAACTGGATTCTAATGAAGCTCTCGCGGATGAAGCCGCCGTGGCAAATAAAGATATTATTATTACTGGGGAAATTGCCCACATTACTGCCACTGAAAGCGGAGATGCAGAAATAACCGCAAATTTAGTTTCCGCCAATGGCGAAATAATAAAAACAGATACCGCCAAGGTATACGTGCGAACAAAGGCAGAGACATTAAAAAACAATTTGGATTGGGGAGCAGTGTCTGCGATGGTTCCCGGCGCAATAGTAACAATGTGGCTGTTGCCTGCCTTAGATTTTTTGTTGATTGCATTTGAATATCCATTTGCTTTGCTTTTTAAAACCTTGTTTTAAGATGCTTCAATCAGGGGGCGGTTCCTCTGATCGGTTCCTCTGATTGAATATTAATGGAAGGATATTATAAATAATAATATGGAAAATCTGAAATTCAACTTAAGACCCCGTCATATAATTGTCGGGCTGTCAGTTGTTATAATTTTGCTTGTTCAATTATTCGCTGCGCCTCAGCTGAAAACATACTCGGCCCATACCTTCACTGCATATTATTCGGTTTATTACATGATTGTGCCCACTATAGGTTGCTTTTTGTGCGGCGTTGCGTGTAAAATGTTATTATCAGATATTTTGGCACACCCAAAAAGCAGCGCCGTAAACATACTGCTTTCGGTGCTTGCAGTTCTGTTTGGTCTGGCAGCGGCTTTTGTTTCTGTTGCAAGTGTTGCAGAAATAATAACAGGCGAATTGCCTTTGATGCTTATGAAAACACTGCAAAAAATACAGTTAAATCATTTTTTGCTTGTTTTATTCATCCGTGTTTTTCCGTTTTTGTTTGGGTTAATACCGATTAAAGCTATTCATTCTCGGCAATTATAAAATAATTCAGAGGTGAAGCATATGAACCGTAATGAAAATAGAAAGTTGATTTCTGTATTTAGCGTTGTTGCTTTAATTTTGGCATCTTGCTCATTTTTTTCGGGATGTTCAAAAAACTCCTCGCCCGTTGATCCCGTTGCAAATGTTCAAATTGATTACGGGGAATCGGAAATTTATTCCAAAGAGGATATGGATGCCGCAATAGAATTGATCAAAGCTGAATTCAGCACCTGGAAAGGATGTACTCTTAAAAAAATTTATTATGTTTCGGATGATGAGTGCAGTGAACAAAATGTTAACGATCTTAACGAAATCGAAGCTTCAAATGACAACAAGGAAGTTTTTACTCAATGTATAATGTTTGAAAGTGATTTTCACACTCCCAAAAGAACTTATTTGGATCAATTAGTTGATTTTAACAGCTTTGAAGAAGATGAAGATTACATCGCTTGGCAATGGTGGCTCGGCCGCTCAGAAACCGGCAACTGGAAACTGGTGACATGGGGATATTAACGATGTTTGCGAGGGAATTGTGATGAAATATATTAAACTGATTGCCGCTGTTGTCATAATAGTCTTGTTGGTTGCTGTTGTGCTTATTCCTGTTTTATCATCGGCAAAAAATAAGTTAGGCAATGAAATTACAACGCTTACAAGCTCTGTTACAGATGCTCCCCAAAACAAAAACGGCCGTATTCTTATTGAACACAACGGCAGAATGATATATTTAAACGATGAAGAGTCGGAAATAATAAAATCTATAATCGCAAACCATCCCGAAACCGCAGACGTGGTGTTTTACGGCGGCAAAGATTATACTATTTATATTGAGAAAAACCCTTTCGGTGTCACCAATGAGATTTTTTATGACATGTCTAAAGGTCTGCTCGGCAACTCAAGCACCGTAGAACTTCACGGCGAAGAGAAAGAAAAAATTGACAGTGTTCTCGCCGGAGTATCAATCAGGGGGACGGTTCCGCTGATTGACAGTAAAAGCGAGAAGTGATATACTTAACCCGAGGTGATAATCATGCCAAGAACGGCAAGAAGAAAATCGGAATCGGGTATTTATCACATTATGCACAGAGGAATCAATAAGCAAAATATATTTGAAGACCGCCAGGATTATATTAAAATGCTGGATCTGATAAAAGGCTGTGAAGAAAAAGGCGGTGCAGAGATTTACGCTTATTGTCTTATGTCAAACCACATTCATCTCCTGATTAAAGAAGGTAAAGAACCGATTGAAACAACAATCAAGAGACTTGCCGGCGGTTATGCTTATTGGTTCAACACAAAATATTCAAGATCGGGACACCTTTTTCAGGACAGATACAGGAGCGAGCCGGTTGAAGATGATGAGTATTTTTTAACCGTGTTGCGGTATATACACTTTAACCCGGTGAAAGCCGGGCTTTGCTCAAAGCCCGAAAGCTATCAATACAGCAGTTATTCGGAGTACCTGAACGGAGGCGGCATTATTAACGGAGAACTTGTTAAAGGAATGCTGCCGGGAAAAGAATTTGAGAAATTTCACAAAAAGGAAAATGATGACAGCGGTGTTGAGTTGATTGAGAAAGAGCGGTCAAGAATCAGCGATGAAAAGGCGGCCCGCATAATGCGCAACCTGACAAAGTGCCAATCTGCAGAAGAGTTCCAAAGCTTAGAGCAAAAAAAGAAAAACGCATTGATTGCAAAGCTTAAAGATAACGGACTTTCAATCAGACAGATATCACGATTAACGGGTGAATCTTACTATACAATACAGAGAATATAATCAATCATAGGAACCGTCCCCCTGATTGAATTTCTGAATAAAAAATAATAGCAACCTGGACAGCTTAAATAAGCTGAAAAGGTTGTTTTTTGTCAATCATAGGAACCGTCCCCTTGATTGGAAAAGAAAAAACATAAAAATTAACAAATTCACAACATATACGGATTGCGGTATATGATAGAATCGAAAAAAATAATATAAAGGGGAAAAGAAAATGGATAATTTTGAAATTATGAAGGCGAGGCACTCCGTAAGGAGCTATCTTGACAAACCCGTGGAGCAGGAAAAGCGGGAGCTTCTGCTTGCAAAAACCGGGGAGGTAAATAAAGAGAGCGGCCTTAATATTCAGCTGTTTTTTGATGAACCGAAGTGCTTTAATGTGAATAAACCCGGCTACGGAATATTCAAGGACTGCAAAAATTATTTTGCCCTTGTGGGCCCCAAAGGGGCGGATGAGGCCATCGGCTATTACGGCGAAAAGCTTGTGCTTTACGCTCAGGAGCTGGGGCTCAACACCTGCTGGGCGGCCATGAGCTACAAGAAAGGAAACGTGGAACCCGTTGTAAATAAAGGGGAAAAGCTGCATATAGTTATTGCTCTCGGCTACGGCGAAACACAGGGTCACGAGCGCAAGAGCAAAACTCTTTCTCAGGTTTCCGATTATACCGAAAGCGACCCGGAGTGGTACAAAAAAGGCCTTGAGGCGGCCCTGCTTGCCCCCACCGCCATAAACCAGCAGAGGTTTTCTTTTACGAGAAACGGAAGCAAAGTTACGGCAAAGGCCGGCACTTTTGTTTATACAAAAATGGATTTAGGCATAGTAAAATACCACTTTGAGCTGGGTGCCGGAGCCGAAAATTTCAGCTGGAAATAAATTTCGGTTGACATTTGATAAAAGTGCATATAATATATAATAAATTAAAATAAGAATCGGGCGGAAGTATTCAATGGAAACAATCACGGCAAGAAACAACGAAAAAATCAAATACGCCGTGGGTCTGCGCAGGGAGGCCCGCCTCAGAAAAGAGAGCGGGGAATTCTTCCTTGAGGGGGCGCGGCTTTGCTATGACGCCGCAATTTCCGGAATACAGATTACCAGAGCTTTTTTCACACCGCCGGCACTTGAAAAATACGGGGAATATATTGAGGCCGTAAAAAAGGTCTGCCCCGAGTGCTACGAAACCTCCGAGCAGGCGGCGGAAAAGCTGGGCGAAACTGAAAATGCCCAGGGGGTTTTCTGCATATGCAAAGCTCCGCCGTCAGCTGAAAAGGAACTTACACCCGGGGGCAGATACCTTGCCCTTGAGAATATACAGGACCCTGCAAATCTGGGGGCAATCTGCCGCACGGCGGAGGCCCTTGCCCTTGACGGCCTCATTATCAGCGGGGGCTGCGATATTTATAACCCCAAGGCCCTGAGGGCGGCTATGGGCTCATCCCTGAGGATGAATTTCATCACCGCCGGTGATTTACCCGCATTCCTTGCAAAGGCAGGCAAAGAGGGTTTTCTCACCCTTGCTTCCGTGCCGGATTCCCGGGCGGTAAGCATTAAGGATGCCGGGCTTGAGGGCGGAGTAATCTGTTGCATAGGCAATGAGGGCGCAGGCCTTACCCCCGAAACACAGGCGGCCTGCAAAATCAGGGTTACAATCCCCATGGGGGGCAGGGCGGAATCCTTCAACGCATCCGCGGCGGCGGCAATACTTGCCTGGGAGCTGAAAAGATGACGGATGTAAAATACTGGATCTGGCTTTCAATGGCTCTCGGCCCCGGGGCGCGCACAGACGAGGTGCTGGCGGCCTACCCCTCACCGGAGCAACTTTACCTGCAGAGCAGGGCTCAGAGGATGATGAGCGGAGTATTCACCAAAGCAAAGCTTGACCGCCTTGAAGCCGTTGAACTTTCCGAAGCGGAAAAAGCCGCCGAAATCTGCGGCAAAAACCAATGGAAAATTTACACGCCGGAGAGCGAGGATTACCCCGCCTCCCTCAAAACCCTTACGGATATGCCCCTGGTGCTGTTCTGCGAAGGGGATTTAAGCTGTATCAAAGATAAAATAGCCATAGGAGTTGTGGGCACAAGAACCCCCTCCTCCGAAAGCATAAAGATAGCAAAAAGCATTTCACGGGATGCCGCAGGCGAAGGCGCCGTGATAGTCAGCGGCGGAGCAATGGGTATAGATACCGCAGCCCACGAGGGCGCCCTTTCCGCCGGAGGAGTTACGGTGTGCGTGCTTGGCTGCGGCCTGGGCACAAGGTACCTTATGGGCAACGCGGCCATGCGCAGTGAAATTGCCGGAAAAGGCGCGGTTGTTACCGAATATCCTCCCTTTGCCCCGGCGGGCAGAACTACATTCCCCCTGAGGAACCGTATTATTTCGGGGCTCAGCAACGGGGTGCTTGTGGTGGAAGCAGGCGAAAAAAGCGGTTCCCTTATCACAGCTGGATTTGCCTCGGAGCAGGGCAGGGATGTATTTGCCGTGCCCGGCAGTATACTGGACCCGGCTTATAAAGGAGCCAACAAGCTTATAAAGGACGGCGCAAAGGTCATTACCTGCGCCGGGGATATGCTGGAGGCCTACAGGCAGGTTTATCCCGAAAAATTATCACAGCCGGTTCCGCAAAAAGAAGCCCCTGTAAGGCTGAGAGAGCCGGAGGGCTTAAGCCCCGAGGCCCTGGCTGTTTACAGGGCGCTGGGTAAGGAGCCCGTCAGGGCAGATGAAATCTGCGTAAAGAGCGGCCTTCAGGCCTTTCAGGTTATGGCGGCCCTTACGGAGCTGGAGCTTTCCGATTACGCGCAGCAGACTGAAGGAAAGGGTTACATCCTTTCTTAATTCATATACTCAGGAGAGAGATAAATGTCAAAGCTTATTATTGTTGAGTCACCGGCCAAGGCCAACACAATCAAAAAGTATCTGGGCAGCGGTTACGAGGTTGTTGCCTCCAAGGGCCATGTTAGAGATTTGCCGGATAAAAAGCTCAGCGTGGATATTATGAATAACTACGCCCCAAAATACGAGATTATCCCCGAAAAGGAAAAGCTTGTTGAGGAGCTTAAAGCCAAGGCCAAAAAGAGCGAAAAGGTCTACCTTGCAACGGACCCGGACCGCGAGGGCGAAGGCATATCCTGGCACCTGGCAACAGTGCTGGGGCTGGATGCCGACAAGGCGGACAGAGTCACCTTCAATGAGATTACAAAAACCGGGGTAAAGAACGGCATGGCCGCCCCCCGCAAAATAGATATGGACCTTGTAAACGCCCAGCAGGCAAGGAGAATCCTTGACCGCCTTGTGGGCTATACCCTCAGCCCCTTCGTTTCGCAGAAGATAAGGCCCAGGCTTTCCGCCGGCAGGGTGCAGAGCGTTGCCCTGCGGCTCATAGTTGACCGCGAAGAAGAGATAAACGCCTTTGTGCCCGATGAATACTGGAGCGTAGAGGCAAAACTGCTTACGGAATCCAGAAGGGTGCTCAAAACCGCCCTTGAGGCCGACGAAAAAGGCAAGGTCAAAATAACCAATGAAAAAGAGGCAAAGGCCTATGTTGACCGCATAGAGGGTTCCGAGTTTGCGGTTGAGTCAATCAAGAAGGGGCAGAAGACCAGGAAGGCCGCGCCCCCCTTCACCACCTCCACCCTTCAGCAGGATGCTTCAAGGAAGCTGGGCTTCCAGGCATCAAGGACTATGAGAATAGCCCAGGAGCTTTATGAAGGCGTTGAGATTACCGGCCACGGCAGAACCGGTCTTATTACCTACATGAGAACCGACTCCCTGAGAATTTCCGATGAGGCAAGGAATGCCGGCACTCAGTTCATAAAGGATAATTACGGCAGCGAGTATGTGCCCGCAAAGCCCAATTTCTATAAAACCGGGGCAAACGCCCAGGACGGCCACGAGGCAATAAGGCCCTCCACCCCCTCCATTACCCCCGAGTCCGTGGCAAAGGACCTTACGCCGGACCAGCTTAAGCTTTATACCCTTATCTGGAGAAGGTTTATCGCCTGCCTTATGGCTCCCTGTGTGCAGAGCACCACAAAAATCGAGATAAAATCCTTCAAGGGCAGCGATAAAAAGTTCTGCCTGCTTACGGCTACGGGCTATTCAATCAAGTTTGACGGCTTTACCAGGGTTTACGAACTGCCGGAGGAGGAGCTTAACAAAAACGTGCTGCCTGAGGTTGGCAGCAACGAGGCCCTCAAGCTTAAAGAGGTTACCCCCACCCAGCACTTCACCCAGCCCCCGGCCAGGTACACCGAGGCCTCCCTTATCAAGGAGCTGGAGGAAAACGGAGTGGGCAGGCCTTCCACCTACGCTTCCATTATTTCCACCATCACAGGCAAGGAATATGTTGAAAGAAAGCAGAAGCAGCTTGTGCCCACAGAGCTCGGCACTGCTGTAATCGCCCTGCTTAAAGAGAAATTCCCCAAGATTGTGGATACCAAGTTCACCGCCGGTATGGAGGCGGACCTTGACAGAGTAGGCAACGGCGATATTGATTATATAAAGATGCTGGATGATTTTTATCCCGAGCTTAAAAAGCAGGTGGATAAGGCCCGCGAGGATATGAGAGGCGAAAAAATCCGCCTTGAGCAGGATGTAACTGATATTGAATGTGAGCTCTGCGGCGCCAAAATGATTATCAAAACCGGCAGATACGGCAGATTCCTGGGCTGCTCAAACTACCCGCAGTGCAAAAATGTAAAGCCCCTTATCCTTGCCAAGGGCATGTGCCCCGAGTGCGGAGGGGATATTATAGAGAAGCGCACAAAGAAGGGCTACCTTTTCTACGGCTGCTCGGCTTACCCCAAATGTAATTTTGTAAGCTGGGATGCCCCCACAGGGGAAACCTGCCCTGCCTGCGGCAAAGCCATGTTCCGCAGAAAAGGCGGCAAACCCTACTGCGCAAACCCGGCCTGCTCCGAGTCCAAAGCAAACTCCTCTAAGAGAAAGAGCAAATGAGCAGGGTTAAAATAATAGGCGCCGGCTTTGCCGGCTGCGAGGCCGCCTGGCAGCTTGCAAAAAGAGGCATAGAGGTTGAGCTTTACGAGATGAAACCCGTAAAGTATTCGCCGGCCCATTCATCCGAAGGGCTTGCGGAGCTGGTGTGCTCCAATTCCTTCAAGGCCCTGCGCACCGAAAGCGCCGCAGGTATGCTTAAGGCGGAAATGGAGATGCTGGGCTCTTTATGCGTCCCCTGCGCAAAGCAGACCTCGGTGCCCGCCGGGGGAGCCCTTGCGGTGGACAGAGACAGATTTTCCGCCCTGGTTACGGAAAAGATAATGGGGGAGAAAAACATCACCCTCATAAGGGAAGAGGTAACGGAGATTCCCGACGGCTTTGTGATAATCGCCGCCGGCCCTCTTGCCTCCGAAGCCCTGAGCGAAAAGATAAAAGAGCTGTGCGGCGGCAATCTGAGCTTTTTTGATGCCGCTGCTCCCGTGGTTACGGCAAAGAGCATAAATTTTGATAAAGCGTTTCTTCAGTCAAGGTATGACAGAGGGGAACCGGATGATTATGTAAACTGCCCCTTAAGCAAAGAAGAATACGAAGTATTTTACGAGAATCTCATAAACGCCGAATCCGCCCCGGTGCACAGCTTTGACCGGAGAAAGGATGTTTATGAGGGCTGTATGCCCATAGAGGTTATGGCTGCAAGGGGCAAAGATACCATAAGGTTCGGCCCCATGAAACCCGCAGGCCTTACGGACCCTGCCACGGGCCGCAGGCCCTGGGCAAACCTGCAGCTGCGCAAGGAAAACAGAGAGGGCACAATGTATAACCTGGTGGGTTTTCAGACTAATCTGAAATTCCCGGAGCAGAAAAGGGTGTTTTCCCTTATACCCGCCCTTGAGAATGCGGAATATGTGCGCTACGGCGTAATGCACCGCAACACCTTTATAGATTCCCCCCGGCTTCTCAACGCCGATTTTTCAATGAGAGAGAGAAGCAATCTGTTCTTTGCGGGGCAGATAACCGGGGTTGAAGGATATATGGAGTCCGCCGCCTCCGGCATACTTGCAGGCATAAACGCGGCAAACAGAATTGAAGGCAGGCAGGCGTTCATACCTTCCCCCTTCACCATGACAGGCAGCCTTGCCCGTTATATTTCCGATGAGAGCATCAAAAACTTTCAGCCCATGGGCGCGGCCTTCGGCCTGCTGCCCCCGGCAGAGGAAAGAATACGGGATAAAAAGCTGAGATATAAAACCCTTGCCGAAAGAGGGCTTTCGGCGCTGCAAAATCAATTGGACGAAAGCTGAAATTTTTTCTGAGGACAAACTGGAGGTATTTTTGTGATCCTTGAAAAACTGTTGGCATTGATTTGCGATGAATTCGGGCTTGACTCTTCCGATGTGAACGAAGGCACCACCCTTGAAAACATTGCAAGCGACGAATTCGAACTGCAGGAGCTTATTGGCTCCGTTGAATCGGAATTTGAAATTGAGCTGGATATTGAGCCGGCTGACGACTGGACAATAGGAGACCTGGCAAAGGCGGTTTCCGACGCCTATTGATTGCCGGAAGGATTAAAGATGGATAACGCAATTCAGGAGCTTCAGGAGAGGCTCGGGTATAAATTCAAAGATATATCCCTGCTTGAAACGGCCCTGACCCACTCATCCTACGCCAACGAAAAAAACACGGTCTGCAACGAGCGGCTGGAGTTTTTGGGGGATGCGGTGCTGGGCTTTGTTTCGGCAAATTATCTTTTCAAAAACTACAGCTTCCCCGAAGGGGAGCTTACAAAGCACAGAGCGGCCAGGGTATGCGAAACCGCTCTCTGCGTTTTTGCCAAGGAGCTTAAAATAGGGGAAGCCCTGCGCCTTGGCAAAGGCGAAGAGAGGATGGGGGGCAGAGAAAAGCCCTCTATGCTGGCGGATGCCTTTGAGGCGGTGCTGGCGGCTGTTTACCTTGACGCCGGCCTTGAAACCGCCTCGGAAATAGCCCTGCGTTTTGTGGCAAGGCACGATTTCCTTGATGACAGCAAGGATTATAAAACCATGCTCCAGGAGGTTATTCAAAGAAACCCGGAGGAGCATATCGAATATGTGCTTGTGGGCGAGGAAGGCCCCGCCCATATGAAGAGCTTTGCCGTTGAGGTTCACCTTAACAGCAATGTAATAGGCAGCGGTCAGGGCAAGAGCAAAAAAATTGCGGAGCAGAATGCCGCAAAGGAGGCCCTTTCTTTAATGGGGCTGGTAAAATGAAGCATATAAATGTTGCCCTTTTCGTAACCCACCGGGGCTGCCCCCACACCTGCTCCTTCTGCAACCAGAGAAGCATTACGGGCTTCGGCGGCGATTTAACCCCGGCAGATGTTCACGCCGCTGTTGAAACCGCTCTCGGTTCCCTTAAAAAAGAAGAGGCCGCAGGTGGTGAAATCGCCTTTTTCGGCGGCAGCTTCACCATGGTTGAAAGGGAATATATGCTCTCCCTGCTTGAGGCAGCTTACGGCTATGTAAAAGAAGGGCTTTTCGCAGGCATAAGGATTTCCACAAGGCCGGACGGCATAAATGATGAAATCTGCGGTATTCTCCGCTCTTACGGCGTTACGGCGGTGGAACTGGGGGCCCAGAGCCTTGATGACAGAGTGCTGGAGCTTAATGAGAGAGGCCACACAGCAAAGCAGGTGGAGGATGCCTGCAAAATGATAAAAGCATACGGTTTTGAGCTTGGGCTTCAGATGATGACCGGCCTTTACGGCTCTGAGGATGAGGACAGCATTGAAACCGCAGAAAAAATAATCGCCCTCAGGCCTGCCACCGTGCGTATTTACCCCACGGTAGTGCTCAGGGGCACAAAACTTGATGAGCTTATGAAAGCGGGCATCTTCACCCCCAAGAGCGTGGAGGAAACCGCAGAGCTCTGCGCCCGGCTTATAGTTATGTTTGAGCAGGCGGGCATCAAGGTTATAAGAGTAGGGCTCCACTCCGGCGGAGATGTGGAAAAGGAAAAAACCGGAGGGGCCTATCACCCCGCTCTCAGGGAAATCTGCGAAAGCAGGATTTACCGCAGAGCCGCTCTGGAGGAGCTTAAAAAGTACCCGGCAGGGGAGTATGAGCTTATTGTTTCCCAAGGCGCCGTATCAAAAGCGGCGGGGCAGAAAAGAGAAAATATCGTTTTACTTGAGGAAAACGGCTACAGGATAAAAAAGATTATTCAGGATGCAAACACAGGCAAATATGAGGTCAAGGTAAGGTAAGATATGATACTCAAATCGATTGAAATGCAGGGCTTCAAATCCTTCCCGGATAAGATAGTTTTTGAACTGGGGAAAGGCATAACGGGAGTGGTAGGGCCCAACGGCTCGGGAAAGAGCAATATTTCCGATGCGGTGCGCTGGGTTCTGGGCGAGCAGTCCACAAAGGCCCTCAGAGGCTCCCGTATGGAGGATGTTATATTCGGCGGCACCGGCAAGCGCAGGGCTCTGGGCTATGCCGAGGTTACGCTGCGCCTTGATAATACAGACAGAACCCTCAACAAGGATTCCGATGATGTTTCCGTTACAAGAAGATACTACCGCTCCGGCGAAAGCGAATACAAGATAAACGGCGAAGAATGCAGGCTCAGGGATATCCACGAAATGTTTATGGATACGGGCCTTGGCAGGGACGGCTATTCCATGGTCAGCCAGGGCAAGATTGCGGACCTTGTTTCCGCAAAGTCCTCACAGCGCAGGGATATGCTTGAAGAGGCCGCCGGTATTTCACACTACCGCTACAGAAGGGCGGATGCAAACCGCCGCCTTGACCAGGCGGAGGAAAACCTTGTGCGCCTTCGCGATATTCTTGCCGAGATTGAAGGCCGCATAGGTCCCCTTAAAATTCAGAGTGAAAAGGCGGTAAAATTCCTTGCCTTTTCCGAAGAGAAGAAAACCCTTGAAATAGGCCTTTGGCTTCATAATATTGAGAAAGCGGGCAAGAGCCTCAGGGAGCAGGAAACAAAGCTCACCGTGGCCTCCGCCCAGTATGAAAAAACCGAAAAAGAGCTTGAAAAAATCAATGAGGAAATTGAGCAGGCCATAAGCAAGAGCCAGGAAATTTCCGTTGAAATAGAGCGGCTCACAAGGTCTATTTCCGAATCCGAAGAAAAAGCGGCGGTCATTGAAGGCACCGTTGCCGTTAAAAAGAACACCATAGAGCACAATAAAGAAACGGTTATCCGCCTTAAAGCCGATATGGGCGCAGGCAAAAAGAGCGCCGAGGAAACACAGGGGCAGATAAGCGCAGCCCTTGCTTCTGTTGAAGAGAAGGAAAAGGAAACCGAGGCCCGCAGAAGCGAGCTTGCCGCCGAAACAGAAAAGCTGAATTCCATTCTGGATAAAAGCGGAGCAAACTCCGAAAAAGCGGCGGAAATAAACAGAGAGCTTACCAAAAATGCCCTTATGCTCAGTGACCTCAAGGTGCGCAAATCCTCCTCCGAGTCCTCCGCAAAAGAGCTGGGTGCAAGAATATCCGCCATTGATGAGGATATAAAGGCAAGAATCAAGGCAATGGAAGGCCTTGAAAAAGAAAAGGCCGCGGCCGAAAAAGAAATCAGAACCCTGCAGGAAGAGAAGAAAGATAACGAAAACGCCTGCGAGGGGTATAATCTCATAATTGAATCCCGTGAAGAAAAGGCGGAAAAGCTCCGCAAGGAAACGGAAAACCTCAGCCTTGATATTTATCAGAAGAATGCCCGTATAAATATGCTGGATGACCTTGAGAAGAAGCTGGACGGTTACTCCGGCTCCGTGCAGAAGGTTATGAAGGAAGCGGGCAGAGGCTCCCTGAGAGGAATCAGGGGCACCGTTTCACAGCTTATCGGCACCAAAGGGGAGCACGCCGTTGCCATAGAAACGGCACTGGGCTCCGCTGTGCAGAATATAGTTACGGATGATGAATCCGCAGCAAAGCAGGCCATAAAATATCTTAAGGATAACCGGGCCGGCAGAGCCACATTCCTGCCCCTTACCTCCGTAAAACCCAAGCCCTTTACCGAAAAGGGGCTTGAGAAGTATGAGGGCTATGTTGATATAGCTTCAAAGCTTGTTACACGCGATAAAAAGTATGATGATATAATCGAATCCCTTCTCGGCAGAACCGTTGTGATTGATAATATTGATAACGGTATCGCCATGGCAAAGAGCTGCTCCTACCGCTTCAAGATTGTTACCCTTGACGGTCAGGTGCTCAATGCCGGGGGCTCCATCACCGGCGGTTCAAGGGGCTCCGGAGCCGGGCTTCTGAGCAGGGTGAACGAAATGGAAGCTCTTTCGGATAAAGTGAAGGCCCTTGAAAAAGACCTGAAAGAGAAGCAGAAAGCTCTTGAAAGCATAGAGGGCGAAATAAATACAGCCGCGGCGGAGCTTGAGGCCTCAAAGGCGGAGATTATCAAAACCGATGAAGCAATAATCCGTGCGGAAAGCAACCTGAAACTCATTACCGAAAGATATGACCAGGCCCGCTCATTCAATGAAGAGCTTGAAAAAGAGAAGGAAATCAGCGCTCAGCGCATAAGCCAGGCAGAGGATGCGGGCAAGCAGACCGATGAAGAGATAGAAAGCATCGAAAAGCGGACAAAAGAGCTTGAAAAAGAGCTTAAAAGCGTTGACAGCGAAAGAGAGTCCCTTGATGAGCTTAAAGAAAAATCCGCAGAGGCCCGCAACGAAATCAACATTGCCATTGTGGCTCTGGGCAAAGAGATTGAGGCCGCAAAAGCAATTATAGAGAGCGCGGAGCTTCAGAAGCAGGCTCTCACCTCAAGAGAGGATAAGATTCTTGAGGAAATTGCCGGCTTTGAAAAGCAGAATGAGGACCTTGCCGCAGAGATTGAAAAGCTTACCGAAGAAGCTGCAGCCCTTAGGAATTCGGGAGCGGATACGGAGCTTAAAATCAAGGAGCTTACCGAAAGCAGAGGTGTAAACGACGGCGAAACAGTCCGCCTTCGCTCCGCAGAGAAAGATAAGAGCGAAGAGAAGGAAAAGCTGGGCGGCGAGCTTGCAAGGCTTGAGGAGCGCAAGGAATCCCTTGAAGCGGACCTTGAAAACACCAAAAACAAGCTGTTTGACGAGTATCAGCTGACCTACCGTCAGGCTCAGGAAGTGGGAGAAATCCCCGAGGATATTGGCAAAGCCAGCAGAACCCTTCAGGAAATAAAGGGCAAAATCAGAGCCCTTGGCACCGTAAATGTAGGGGCTGTTGAAGAGTATAAAGAGGTCAGCGAAAGGTACGAATACCTCAGCGGCCAGCTCAATGATGTGGAAAAATCCAAGCAGGAGCTCGAAAAGCTCATAGCCGAGCTTACAGGCAAAATGGCGGAAAAATTCAGAGAGCAGTTCCGCCTTATCAACGGCGCCTTCGGCGAAACCTTCAAAGAACTGTTTGACGGCGGACGGGCCGAGCTGGAGCTGGACGATCCCACGGATGTGCTTGAGTGCAACATCAATATCAAGGTACAGCCCCCGGGCAAGAACGTGCAGAATATTGACCTGCTCTCCGGCGGCGAAAAGGGCCTTGCGGCAATTGCATTGCTCTTTGCAATCCTCAAAATCAACCCGGCCCCCTTCTGCATCTTTGATGAGGTTGAGGCGGCCCTTGATGATGTTAATGTTACAAGATACGCAAGGTATGTGCGCAGCATGACCCGCAGCACCCAGTTTATCCTCATCACCCACAGGCGCGGCACCATGGATGAGGCGGATGTGCTTTACGGCATCACTATGCAGGAAGAGGGCGTTTCAAAGATTCTTGAGCTCAAGAGCAGTGAAATGGCCAGAAAATTGGGGCTTGAAAATTAACCCTGCTCCATTTATAATTAAATACGGACTTATGAGATTTCCTTACAGGAAAGGAGAAGTAAAATGGATGTTTTAACCGCCAAAACCATAGTTATTGCCGCCGGCGAAAAGCTGGTTGAAGAGGGCCTTATTGCAAGGACCTGGGGCAATATCAGCATGCGCATTGATGAGAATACCTTTGTTATCACCCCCAGCGGCAAGCCTTATATAGGCCTTACCCCTGATGATATAGTAGAGGTTGCCATAGCCGACCTTTCCTGGAGCGGAGATGTTAAGCCCTCCAGCGAAAAAGGTATTCACGCCGAAGTTTACAAAAAGTACCCCGAAGCAAACTTTGTTATCCACACCCACCAGAAGGCCGCCTCCGCCGTAAGCGTGCTCAAAAAGGGCATTGATTCCCTGAGCGGCGCGGCAAAATCCGTAATAGGGGATAATATCCTCCTTGCAAAGTACGGCCTGCCCGGCACCAAAAAGCTCAGGAAGGGTGTTACAGCCGCCCTTAACGCAAGCGCCTCCAAGGCGGTTGTTATGGCTCACCACGGCGCAGTCTGCTTCGGCAAGGATGCGGATGAGGCCTTTGAAATTGCCAGAATGCTTGAAAAGACCAGCACCGAGTATATTCTTGCCGGCGCAAAGGAAAAGTTCGGCATTGTTACCGATACCCTTGACGGTTTCTGCGAGCAGATAGTGGGCAAGATAAGCGGCAACAGGGCAGAAATCTCCGTTGATAAATCCGCCCTTTATGACAGCGAGTGTAACAGGGAAGAGGGCACAATCGTGCTTACAAACTGCAGCGACGGCAGCGAAATGAGGGTTGATCTTGAAACCGGCGCCTGCGATGCCAAGGTTTACGGCACTGCCGCCGCCCACAGGGCAATCTATCTCTCCCAGCCCAAGTTCAACTATATAATCCACAATTCAGATAAAGAAACCCTTGCCGTTTCCACCCTGGGCAAAACTATGAAGCCCCTGCTGGATGACTTCAGCCAGCTCTGCGGCACAAAGGTAAAGGTTGCCAAGAACGAAGCGGACTGCGGCAAAAAGATAAAGGGCAAAAACGCCGTTCTCCTCAAGGATAAGGGCGCTCTGTGCTGCGGCGGGGTTGAAAGCGATGCCGAGGCCGTAAGTATGATTATGAGCAAGGCCTGCCTTGCCCAGCTTGCGGCAAATGTGTATGATGCGGCGAAACCCATCAATCCAATTGAGGCGCTGCTGATGAGATTTATATATCTTAAGAAGTATTCCAAACAAGCCGAATAATAATCGGCCTGTGAAATTAAGCGAAAAACAAACGGACAGGATTATATGAATTGCAAAGCCCGCAGGTTACGAAAGCTTGCGGGCTTGATTTTTGACTTTTTATAAGGTTGTGTTTTGTTTGTCCGTTTTTGCCGCTTTTTCCGCCTCGCCGTACCGTTGTACTGTCTTCGGCGGAAGAAAACGGCATTTTCAGCTTAATTTCTTCGGCCGGGCCCGGGCATTTGAGCGAAAACGAACGGACAGGTTTAATAAAATACCGGCTCGCAGTAACACAAAACTGCGAGCTGATTTTTGCCTTTTTATAAGGAATTATTTATGTTGTCTGTTCTCGCCGCCTTTGCTCGTTCGCCGTACTTCAGTACTGTCTTCACTCGCAAAAACGGCGTTTTCATCCTAATTCTTCTCGCTGAAAACTGCCCTTTCACGGCTTCCTGCTTTCATGTCTTTGGGTTCAATAACAGAAAGGAGCGTAGCGACCCGAACTTATTCCTTGTTACTTCTTCCTTCTTACTTGTTCCTTAACTCCATCCACAATCTGCCGTCTGTAATCCAATATCTACTAAGCGTGGGTAGCATATTCCCTTGCTTTATGTTAAACTGCAGGCAAGGAGGCGAAAGTAATGGACAGATACGTTACCGGAACTATGATACGCAAGCTCAGGGAGAACAAGAAAATGACCCAGGAAGAGCTGGCGGCAAAAATATATGTCAGCGGCAAAGCGGTCAGCAAGTGGGAAACCGGAGTTTCCCTCAGTTAAAGATATCAAGAAAGAACCACCTGTGCTGAAATCTTTCAAATATCATTTATAGGAGAAATACAAATGCTTTTCGTAAAATCGTGTGCCTACAACATAGACACCGGCAGACTTGAAATGGGGGATGTTTTCGGAAATCAATATTGGATTGATGTTTATGAAGTTGAGGATGAATGTGCAGATAATATGTATCAGCGCTCATCACTGGATTATTTGCTGTATAATGAGCCGATAAAATATGTGAACCTGTTGTTAGAAGGTAAGCTCAGGAATTATGTTCACGAGAATCCGATTTATCTGGATAAATAATTATCTTAAAAGACAGATATGTTTTCAGCCTCGATCGTAGCTTTGGCTACGGTCGGGGCTTTTTCTGTTTATACTGTGTTTTCAGGTCTCAATGACATATTTGCTCATTGGGGCTTATTTGCATCACCGCAGAACCGGACGATTTGTCAAGGGCGGCTTGCCGTTCATTTCACCCTTTACCAATCGGAATCGGTTCTGCTTTTTTGCTTCAGGGGTATAAAAATCGGTTTCTCGCTGCCTATCTATTGAGGGGGCTTTTAGATAAATGAAAACAAATTGTAAAGAATTGAAGTGATGACCCCCTAAAAACAGTAAAAATTTACCTATTACAAGTGGAGGGGGGATTGAGAGAAATTTGAAAAAAACTATTGAAGGTTGACTTTTTCACTTTCTCGCTGCCTACCTATTGAAGGGGTTTTGAAGATAAATGTAAACATTTTGTAAATGATTAAAATTCAAGACTACATTTGGACACTGAAATTCCCCTTAAAGAAGTGGAGGTAAATAAATCCTTCACACGCACCTTGATAATTGAATGACCGTCCGGTGAGGATATGACTGTGCGATGATATGAGCGTGGCAACGCCGCGGTGAGATTCCGGGGCAGGAACAGACATCGGGTTAAAACGGCAAAATACACTTGAAGAATTTAAAATTGCCGCATATTTGCACATTTTCGTTTCTTCAAAATCAATTTTGACGCAAATTTGCACCATAGCCGTTTTTTTCGGCGACGATTGTATAATAACTATGGAAGCAGATGCAGAGAAAAAAGACTGCTGATTTTTCTTGTGATCATTAAAGAAACTGTGTATTTATCACCTGTGATAAATACCGACACAAATATGCGAATTATTTGCCGGATATGATAACCGCATTACAGAGAAATTGATACTCAATTATGCAAAGCATTTATCATAACAGCGAAAAGCAACAGAAAAAGATTAGAAAACATCGGATAGAAATCTCCGGAACGGGTAATTGTTCATTTTGAGATAATCTATACGATGTTTTATTAAATCCAATATGAAGGTGGTGAAATTATGAGCGTAAGCATAGCCAATCAAATCAAATCCGTTATTGTTGCCGAAGGCTATACCATGAAACAGGTGCTCGATATGCTTGTTGATGAATACGGCTGGAGTGAAAGCCTGTCCAATTTCAGCCGTAAACTGCATACGGGCACTTTGAAATATGCCGAAGCGTTAGAAATTGCCGATGTGCTTGGGTATGAAATCAAATGGGAAAAATGACAAAACAACAAATTATAATTAAGGAGTGATGACTTTCGAAAAGAGGAGGGCAAAAGATGAACATTTACGGATATGTGAGAGTGTCTTCTACAGATCAGAATGAAGACCGACAGTTAATAGCAATGCAAGAAAAGGAAGTGCCGGAGAAAAACATCTTTATCGACAAGCAGTCGGGCAAAGATTTCGAGCGGCCGCAGTATCAGAAGATGATGAAAAAGATAAAACCCGGTGATCTGCTCTACATACTGAGCATCGACCGGCTCGGACGCAACTATGAAGAAATCCAGCGGCAGTGGCGTTATCTGACAAAAGAAATCGGTGTTGATATTTGCGTTATTGATATGCCTATTCTTGATACAAGGCCGTATAAGGACCTGCTCGGAACCTTTATTTCCGATTTATTCCTTGCCGTGCTGTCCTTTGTTGCCGAAAACGAGCGCGACAATATCAAAAAGCGTCAGGCGCAAGGCATCGCCGCGGCGAAGGCACGGGGTGTTAAGTTCGGAAGACCCGTTATTGAGGCGCCGGAAAATTTTGCCGATGTTGCAAAAGACTTTCACCGGGGAAAAATAAAACTTGCCGAGGCAATGGAATTAACCGGTCTCAGCAAGACTACATTTTATCGCAGATTAAGGGAATATGAGTTGCAGAGCAAAGGCTGATTTTGTTTCAAAAGGTAGGCTTTTTGGAACAATTATCTATAAGGTAAGTTTACTATGAAATACCAGCAAAGTCAACAATTTTACACAAAAAGCTGAACAGATTTTCAGCAAATAATCAAATCAATTCCTTGGTCAGCGCTTTTACCATAAAGCCTACCTTTTGAAATATCCTCTAGGTGGTCAATTTTTGTGAACTACGAGGAGGCAATCTTACGGTATGAAAAAAACTCTTTCAATCGTCCTGACATTTATGCTGCTGTTTACAGCAGTATTTGTCGTAAAAGCATCTGCAACCGAAAATAGGATTTATGCCGAAGCCGTTACCGCAAAAAAAGGTTCAACAGTTGAAATCCCTGTAATGATTGAAAACAACACCGGTTTTATGGGGCTTGCCATTGTTGTTACTTATGATTCCAATGTTTTAACGCCCATTTCGGCAATGAAGTCAGATTTATTGACGGGGATGTTTGATGACAGTATTGCAACGGCTGAAGCAGGAAGCTTCCGTGTCGTTTATTCCGGCACCGAGAATTTCACATCAAGCGGAGAATTATTTACACTTAAATTTAACACAAGTGAAAACACATCAGGCAAGGTTTCCGTAAATCTTTCTTATTCACAAGCCGATACTTTTTCTGAGGGTTATAAAGACGCAATCCTGAATTGCGAAAATATAGAAGTCGTTTTTGACGGAAGCGGTTCGGATCCGAGCAATCCCTCTAACCCTGATAATCCGTCCAATCCCGATAATCCCTCGAATCCGGATAATCCAACAGATCCTACAAAGCCGTCCGATCCGACCAACCCTACAGACTCCACGAATCCGACAAATCCGTCCGAGCCCTCAACAAAACCTGATCCCGAAGAAGACTTGAAGCTTTCTGTAAGAATCAAAAACTGGGCTGCCGGATTAAGTTCGCCTTGGAATACGGTTATGTCAATCTTAGTTGCGCCTGTAGTATTCGTGTTGCAAATTTTCGGGAGGTGACGGTTGATTGAAATATAAAAAGCTGTTCGCATGTATTATTTCTTTATCTTTACTGTGGATGGTCGCGTTTCCCGCTTTTGCTGTAAGCACTGCCCATGTTTTTGCTAATTCGATTCAAGCAGTCCCGGGTAAAACGGTTTCTATCCCTGTTAAAATTGAAAACAATCCCGGTCTGATGGGTTTTAAGCTGACATTTGAATATTCATCAAAAATACTTTCAAGCCCTAAAGTTCAAAAGGGTTCCGTCACAAAAAACGGAATGATGAATGACAGCATCACATCTCAAACAAACGGTTCTTTTGATGTGGTATGGAGTGATTCAAGTGAAACGGCGGAAAACGGAGTTTTAATGATACTTCAGTTTGAGGTCAAAGAAAATGCCTCAGACGGTAAGTATGATATCAAATGCACTTACAGTCAGGATGATACATTTAATGAGAAATTGGAAAGTGTTCATCTTAATGTCAGCAACATAAATGTTGAGATTTCAAAACAGGTGAATTTAAAAACCGTCGGTGAAGAAAAAACAACAGTTACATCCGATACCGCTTCTTCCGATTCCTCAAAGTCCTTTTCGGATGAAGTCCTTGAAAAGGTTGACAGCCGCTTTGTGGAGAGCGCTATCAGAAACGCACTGGACGATTTTGACGCGGATTCTGTTAATGATATTGATGAAAATCAATACTCCGACTTTAATGACAAGGTTACGGACACTCTTTCATCATACGGTGCGGATATAAATGCGAATCCGGACTCGCTGGAAGATTACAGAGAGCTTTATGAAAAAGCAAAAGAAAAAACAGTAATTGATTCTGTTCTTTCTTCAACGGACAGTCAGGATATAATTGATGTAATTGAAGAAACCCTAAAAAAATATAATGCAAAAGAAATATCGGATATATCTGCTGAAACGGATAAAATCAATTTTACAGCCGATGTTATTTCATTCCTTGATGAAAAAGGAGCTGAAATTGATGAAGATATTGTTGAAAGAATAAAAATTGATAATATCAGTTCTCTTTATAATTCAGCAGAAGACACTTTAAATAGTGGTAAGGCAGTTCAAAAAGAAGCTTCAATAATAAAAAAAGACTCTTATAGATCGAGGAATATTATAGTTGCTTTTTTTATTGTTTTTGGAGTTGTTGTCTGTTTTTTTCTTTATAGAAACAAAAAACGCAAACAAAATCGAATATCAAAGGAGGGTCTCAAATGAAACAAAATTTTAAAAAAATATTAGCAACTATTTTTGCCGTTTCTTTTTTTCTTGGAATGTTTCCTTTCTCAAATTTAAATCTTAGCGTTTTCGCGGCTAATTATTCAGACTCACAGTTGGCAAATATAAAGAATTCAGTTCTATCAAACAAGATTGCTTCTGCTTATGTAGATAATGTGATGAGGTATTATTTAAAAAACAATACGAGGGTTAAACAATCTAACCTAGATGTCGGAAAAGCAGTTGTCTTTTTGTTCGATGGATGTAGTGATAATGTTTTTTCCGGGTCTTTTGACTACTCTTCAAATCATAGAAGTGCTTATTGTGCAGTTGTAAAAATAGTGAATAGTATACCTACAATTGTATATGAAAACGAAAATTCTTCAACTATTCCAGATAATCCGAGAATGGTAAATAGTTCAATTGCAGGAAACTATGGAACCGATGTTCCTACAGTTATTGATGGTATTCATAACATTACTAAAATAAATCATAATTCTTCATATGCAGCACTACACGTTCAAGATAGTGGCAGTGGAGTAAGTGTTATTCGTTGTAATAATTCACAATACTACTCATCTACTTCTTACGGAATAAACATTCATGCAAGAGGATGGAATAATGTAAGCACATCAACTTATAGTTCTACTGGTTGCTTTAACATAGGTATTGCAAACGATTGGTCAGAATACAACAATTTTATGTATGCGGTTACAGGAAAATCAAACGCTAAAAGCAGTAAGTTTTCAAGTTCGGAAACCGGTGCAGATGTTGGCGTTGTAATTGTTGACAGATTAATGTGTGCAGATAATTTAGCTAAAATTTATAAGAATGATTCTGCAGTTATTTCCAGCATAACTTCATTTTCAACAAGCTTAATTAAAGAGTTTGCCAGTAAGATTAGCGGGTCGGGTCTTATTGGTCAAAACTTAGCTGATTTTGTTCTTAATTTTCTTGTCCATAACAAGTCTGAGAGCAGAGGATACGAAAGCAGAACGACCAGTTCCAAAGGCATTGATTTGGTAAAAAGATTTGAGGGGAGTGTTATTGACAATAACGGAATGCATGTTGCATACGTAGATGTTGGTGGCACATTAACAATTGGATATGGGCATACGGGAAAAGAAGTTTATTCCGGTATGAAAATTAATGAATCTCAGGCCACCCAATACCTTTCTAGTGATCTTTCATCAGCAGAAAAAGCGGTTAATGCTTTTGCAAAAAAATATAATAGGTATCTTACACAAGAACAGTTTGATGCTCTTGTAAGTTTTACATTTAATGTCGGTAGCGGGTGGACATATGATTCCAGTTATAATATACATAAGTACATGTCAACTGGAGATCATACATCTCAACAAGTAAAGGATACTTTTGGAAGTTGGGTTAAAGCAGACGGCAAAGTATCACAAGGATTGGTTTCTCGTAGAGCAAAAGAATCCGCTCTATATCTTTACGGAACATATGACGGAACTGGAGGAAGTTCAGATACAAGTAACAGCGGAACAATTACAGATAATTCATATTCTTCTGAGTCATCATACAGCCCTGGCTATTATAAAGTTAAACCTGACATCGGAGTTAATGTCAGATCTGGACCAGGAACTAATTACTCCAAAAATACTGCATATAAAAAAGGTACGATCGTTACTATTACATCAACAAGTGGAAATTGGGGCAAATGTTCCGCCGGTTGGATATGTATTGACTATATGACTTGGCAGGGAGCCTTGGAGCCTGAAATCAAGAAGCCTGCTGCTCCATCGCTCAGCCTTACAAGTGCGGTTAATACTGCGGTCGGAGAAGCCGTAACTATTACATGGAACGCTGCGGCTGACGCAACCAGTTATGATATATATTTGAGAAACAGCGCGGGTAATATTGTAGATCAATCAATAGGTAACACCGGCAGATCTGCTGCATTTACGCTCGGCTCGGCAGAAAAATTCACTGTAACTGCTGTATCCAAAAACTCGAAATATACAAGTGATATATCAAACACTATAACAGTTACTGCTCATAATCCGTCCACGGTAAGATTTCTTGACTGGGACGGAACAGAAGTCAGCAATCAGACTGTACCTTACGGCAAATCCGCTACTGTTCCTTCCAATCCTTCACGCCACGGATGGACATTTAAAACATGGAATGGCAAATATACCAATGTTACGACCGATCAAATTGTCAATGCGTATTACGAGAGAAATATTTATACCGTTACATTCCTCGATGAAGTCGGCACATTAATAGGAGAAAAACAAAAGGTTCAATTTGAGAGCGCAGCTACAGCTCCGAATTATACAGCTCCTGAAGGATATGATTTCCTTGGTTGGGATCAGGAATTTGATTATATAGAGTCTGACTTGACAATCAGACCTGTTGTTAAATGGAGTAATGATGATTTGCCGGTTGTGATTATTAACAATTCAACTACCAATAATACTACTGCCATCAGAGAAGAAACGGGATATACGGTAAATGTTGTTGTTAAGAATAATCCTGACAATGAAATTGACGGCAGAGTTATAGTTGCATTGAAAACTTCTGAAGGAAAATTGCTTACAAGCACTGAATCGGCAGCATTCCACCTTAAGAAGAATGCTACAAAAACCATTGAAGTATTTATGCCTTATGAACAAGCTGCTTCAATAGCCGATATTTATGTTGTTGAAAAGTTTTCAACTGCTATTCCGATTTCCGCAGTCTTGTCAAAAGAAATCGATCAGGGAACAGCATGGTCAAACTGGAGTGAAGAGCCTAATCCGGAAGGCGCATATCAAGGTGAGAGCAGAACAGAATATCGTTACCGCACGAAATCAACAACGACAAGTTCTGAATCAACTCTCCCTGGTTGGGAACAATATAATGTCACATCTGAATGGGGGCCTTGGGGCTCTTGGAGCGGTTGGACTGATACTAAGATAACCGGAAGCGATTCAAGGCAGGTTGAGACAAAACAGGTTATTGCTTCACAGACATACAAAACTCAATATCACTATTATAGGTATAAAAACAGTAGCGGTTCATCCGGTAATTCTTACATTGATGGTAGTTGTAATATTTATGAAGATATTTATCTTGACGCTCCTTTAACTCAAACAAGCTGGGGCGGTGGCTATAAGTGGTGGCATAACGGTTCTAATTATCATACTATGTGGCCTTGCTCCGATAACGGCACCCAGGTTGTTACGAGTACTACATACAAAACTCAATACCGTTATCGTGATCGTTCATTGGTTTATACTTATCACTATTATCAGTGGAGCAAGTGGTCTGAATGGAGCACAACTCCTGTGACGGGAAATAGCACTAAGGAAGTTGAAACCAGAACCGTCTATAGATATTTAGCAGATAATCCCGATCTTGTAGCAAATACAGATGGCGTATTGAGAACGGTTTCAGGAAATGTTGATTCTTCATTAGCAGGCGAACAGGCAATTCTGTTTATCTATAAGATAGATGAAGCATCAGATTATACTAATGAATACGTAGGTCAAACTACTATAGCTGATGACGGCTCATACAGTTTCTCGTTCAAGCTCAGAGAAGAGCCGAGTATAAAAACCGGTGATTTTACGGTTACTCTCGGAATCGAAGGAACTAATGCCGCAATGTTCCTTGAACCGATCATTGCTCCCAAACCTGTTTACACAGTGACCTATCTCGACTGGGACGGAACAGTTCTGAATACTCAGGAAGTTACCGAAGGAGAAAATGCCGTTGCTCCGGAAACAAATCCCTCGCGTGAAGGATATGACTTCATATGCTGGAACAATACGGCAACAAATGTTAAAGATGATTTGACTGTTTCTCCTGTTTACAAAATCAAATCATATACTGTCGTATTTATTGACTGGACAAAAGAAAACTTTGTCATGCAAACCTATGAGCATGGTCAGCCGCTTGTTCCTCCGGAGATTGATTCAGCTGAAGGCAATGAAATAATCGGTTGGGACGCTATTATTGACGGTACAACAACAGTTACCCAGAATATGGTTATAACCGCAAAATACGATAAGATAACATATGATGTAAACTTCTACGATGAAAACGGCGAAGTATTAAACACTGTAAGTGTTGATTACGGAGAATCGGTTGAAACTCCTGTTGAGTTGGAGAACGATAATGTTGAAGTCCTTGCCTGGGTTCCCGACGGAGACATAGATAATGTTACCGAGAATGTGAATGTTATTCCTGTTTTCCGTTTCAAAAATACTGTCGCAACTCCCGTCGCGAGTGTTGAAACCGGAGAGTACACAACAGCCCAGACTGTTACACTTTCTTGTGAGACAGAGGATTCGGTAATTTTCTATACTCTCAACGGCGATGATCCCAGAGAGAGCGGAACAGAATATACCGGTCCGTTCACAATCAGCGAATCAAGTGAACTTAAGTTTGTGGCAAGTGCAATTGAGAAAAATGACAGTGAAACAGTTCGTGAATTGATTGCTATTAATAACGGTTCAGGTACTGAAAAGCATATTGTCACTTTTATATCAGATAGGGAAACGAATGACTATGACTCATTTTTTGTTGAAGAAGGAAATACAATAGGCTTTACTGATGATTATTTCTATCGCTATGGATGTGATTTTATTGGTGCTTATACTGGATTAGAAGGACAAGAGGAAATGTCTTGTTGGAGCATTGAAAATGATACTGTCACTGATAGTGTGAACCTGTATCTTTACTGGGTTCCGCAAAAATGCAATGTAACATTTGTCGGTTTTGAAGATGAAATACTTGACACTCAGTCGGTTGAATATTTAGGCGAAGCAATTCCTCCCGAAGCACCCGAAGTAGAAGGGTATGTTTTTGCAGGATATGACACCGATGACTTTACCGTAACAGGAGACCGAGAAATAACTGCAAGATACATCAGGGAATCTGAATATGTTTCTGTTTCATTGAATAAGAGCAAGGTAAGGCTTCCGAACGGTACCTCATACGCTCTTAAAACAACAATCAAAAACGGAAACAATAACGCATACACCCTTTTGTGGGCATCAAGCGATGAGACCGTTGCTGTTGTAGATGATGCAGGAGTTATTACCGCTGTAGGCGCGGGAACCGCTACTGTTTATGTAATGATCGACGAGTCCGGAAGCGTAGCTCAGTGCACTGTTTATGTTGAGGCAGATACAGACTCGGAAATCACTATAGTTGCTGGAAACGGTATCGGTATAGACTCAGCAGACCAGATTCGCGGAATAACCAAAGAAACAACTGTTGCCGATGCAAGAAACATGTTCCTTAACGAAGATCTTGTCTTTATCGACATAAACGGCTATCAGCTTGAAGACGATGATTTTGTCGGAACCGGAACAAAGATCAGAATAATGAGCGGCACGGAGATTGTTGATGAAAAAATCGTTGTTGTAACCGGTGATATGAACGGTGACGGAAAGATTAATAACCGTGATGCTTCTATGGTTATCAGATATCTTGTTGATAAAGAGGTTGCAAATCTTGCACAGTTGACCGCCATTGATGTTAATGGTGATGGAAATGTTAATAACCGCGATGCCTCAATGATTTCAAGGTATCTTGTCGGAAAAGAAACATTCTGATAATTACTGCTTGGGGCTGTCTTAAAACGGCAGCCCCTTTTTCCTATTCTATAAGGAGGAAATTATCCTTGAAAACGACTAAAAAAATATTATCGATTGCTGTTTGCGTTCTTTTAATATGTCAGGTTTTCATCCCCGGCACAATTGCAAACGCCTCTGACTGGGGTCCCTGGAGTGACTGGCAGGATGAGCCGGTTACAAATACAAATTACAGACAGGTTCAAACACATGATAAATACTCTTATAAAACTATTTATCACTATTACAGATATATAGACTCAAGCGGCTCTTACAGCAGCAAAAACCAAACTCAGCAATATAGTTATTATGAAGACTATACTTTGGATAATCCATTAACAGAAACTGTCAGTGATGGATATAGATACACATTAAGTAACGGAAAAAGAATAACCGTATGGCCTTGTAATGATAACGGCTCTCAGCAACAGTTTGTCAGTGGACAGGAATATCGCTATCGCTTGGCGAGATATCATATCACCTATGATTATAACGGCGGAACAGGTTCACCTCCTGAACAAACTTTTCTTTACGGAGAAAATTTAAGAATAAATGCCACAGGCAGCAAGCAAGTAAACATTTATTTTGATTATAATGACGGAACCGGTTCTACTTATACGGTTTCCAACTCATGTTCAATTAAAAACTGGACTGATACTACACACGGCGGTCAGACTTTTACAAATGGTTCCATTTATAATAGAGCTGATGACGCAACCTTTGTCGCAGAATGGAATGAATGTTATGTTACCTTTCCTACCGTAACTCGCACAGGGTATACCCTTAACCGATGGATTTCCACAAGTGACGGACAAACAGTTACTTCAAATACAGGATTCACGCAGAATACGAATGTCAGGGCAATATGGACTCCAAACCGTTACAGAGTAAATTTTGACGCTAACGGCGGTACTGTTAAAACAACAACCAATTATGTGACTTATGACAGTTATTATGGTACTTTGCCTACGCCGACAAGAACCGGATATGTTTTTTTAGGCTGGTATACATCGGCAACAAGCGGAACCGAAATTACTTCATCAACGAGAGTTGAAATTACAGACAATCAAACCTTATATGCTCATTGGAAAGGTATAGATTCGATTTCGATTGATTCGACTAACACAAAGAAATATTATTATGTCGGGGAAGATATAGAACTTTCAGAAACTTTGCTTCTTGTCAGGTACTCAGACGGAACCGAGGAAGAAGCAGAAACCGGGTTTACTTGTTTTCCTACGAGATTTAATTTCCTCGGAAAGCAAACCGTAACCGTTACTTATGAAGGCAAGAAGTGTACATTCGATGTTTATGTCAGAGAAGATAAAGACGAAGACCCTCCTTATTGGGGAGACGTTAACGGTGATAGAAAGATAGATGATGCAGATGCACAATTAGTGCTCAGCTATTTTGCCGGAAATATTGCTTTTAATGAAGAACAGAGATGCTTTTCTGATATCAATTTTGATGGGCTTATTAATCAAAAAGACAGCAAATTAATAACAAAATATTCAAATGGGGATATCAGTTTTGATGATATTAAAGAAAACACATCACTTATCTTTACAGACTTTACAAAAACGACATACATAAAAGGTGAATCATTAGATAAAACAGGATTAAGCGTTATAATAACAAACTCGACTAATCCTAATATCAGATATGAATTTACTGATGAAATAACGGTAACCGGTTATCACAAAAATGTTATCGGGCCTCAAACCTTAACTGTCAGTTTCAGAGATTACAAGACTACCAAAACTGTAAATGTGGTTGATAATTCCCCATCTCAAAGTTCAATAGAAGATATTGAGATGACAGACTATAAGGAATTATATTACAGAGGTGAATCATTAGACTTTTCAAGTCTTATTCTTACTGTTAATTATGCGGACGGTACATCAAAGAGGTACAGTGACGGATTTACCTGTTCTCCAACAGGTTTTTACACTCCCGGTAATCAGACAGTAACTGTTGACTACAAAGGTAAAACCTGTACTTTCGATGTTTATGTTAAGGAAAGCCGAAATGAAGCTTCTCCTTACTGGGGAGATGTTAACGGAGATCACATAGTAAATGAAGATGACTGCGAATATATCCTTGATTATTTGAAGGATATTGAAAACTTATCCGAGGAGCAATTGTGTTTTGCAGATGTCAATCTGGACGGCATTGTTGATATAGCAGATTACACATTACTCTTAAAATATATTAAAGGTCTTCAAAATCTGCAAACGGAGAACGCTGTTATTTCTTTTTCAGGTTTTGAGAAATTTAATTACATTGAAGGTGAGCCTCTTGACACATCAGATTTAAGTGTAGTGCTTACAAATTCAACCGACTCTGATGTAAGATACGAGCTTACACACGGCGTGACGGTTTCCGGTTATGATCCGAACACTGTCGGAAAGCAGGTCTTAACTTTTTCTTACAGAGGATATACAACAACCAAAACCATTACAGTTTATGATGATGTTTCATCAATTGAGGTTGATCTTGAAAACACAAAGACAGTCTACTATGTCGGCGATACATTTTACCCTACAGATGCAACTCTCATAATCACTTTTGCCGACGGAACAACGGAAAGCATAAATTCGGGTTTTGAAATAACTGAACCTAATCTGAATAAAGTCGGTCATAAGCGGATAAAAATTACATATGACTCAAAAACTGTTAACTATAACATTGATATAGTTCACGCTCCGTTGAGCAGTGTGTCAATCGCGACTTTACCGGATAAAATTGAATATGAGCCGGGAGATGAATTGGACACCTCCGGATTATCTCTCCATGTTGAATATGAAAACGGATATTCACAGGATATTGAAGAGGGTTTTGACATCAGCTATGATTTCAGAACATCCGGCAGAAAACAAGTTATAATAACATATACGGAGGATAACATTACTAAATCTGCATCGTTTTATGTTACTGTCTTACAAGCCACAAGAATTTATGCCGAAAACATTTCCGGACAAAGCGGCAGTACTGTGTCAGTACCTATTAAGATTGACAACAATAAAGGAATAATGGCGTTCAGGCTTACTTTTGATTATGATCAAAATGCTATGACGCCCGTTTCTGTTACTTCTGAAGATGATTTAACCGGTTTGTTTGACAACAGCATAGATACTTCCGAGCCGGGGTCCTTTGATGTTGTATGGAGCGGTTCAGAAAACCTTACTCGCGGCGGTACAATTATTACTGTCACATTTAATATAAAGAATAACGCTTTAGGTCAGTACTCGGTCGGATTATCATATAATCCCGAAGACACATTCAATGAAGACGGTGATGATGTCAAGCTTGAATGTGAAGATTTCTCAATCAGCGTGTATGGCTCCGGCGGTGATGTTTCAACAATAATAATGAGTAATTTCTCCGTCAGATGCGGTGAAACAGTTGATGTACCTGTCAATATTTTCAACAACAAAGGGATTGAACAAACAACAGTCACTATTGAATATGACAAGGACTTACTTATACCTAAGGTCATTAACAACGGTATAGCAAATGTTGTCGGTGAAAACTTGCTTTCAGCGGACGGAACGCTTGAAATTCAAATCGGAGAGCTCTTGTCTTCTGCCGGTGACGGCGCTCTTTTCACAATCGGCTTTGAAGTTAAATATGTTGAACCGCAAGAGACTTTCTTAGCAATCTCAAGCACAGACGGAACAATTTGCATTGGTCCGGAAGTTAGTATATTAAACGGAACCGCCAAGATTTATTCTGACGATGTAAGTGTTGACGGCAGCTCGGTTACCGTGCCGGTTAAAATCAACGGGAATCCCGGTATTATGGGCTTCAGATTATCATTTTCATATGATGATAACATAATAGCGCCTGTGTCGGTTTCAAGAGGAGCGGTCCTTTCGTCAGGTTCCATAGAAAACACAATTGCGACATCCTCCGTCAGTTCTTTTGATGTTATCTGGAATGGAAATGATGATGTTACCGATAACGGAGTCTTATTCAATATCACATTTAATCTTTTAAATACATCTGCAGAATCTTTTGAAATCAACATAGAATACAATAGTGATGATACTTTTAACAGTGAATGGAAAGATGTTGAATTTAACTGCGAAGATATTATATGGAACAAAATTCAGGAAGTAACTGTAACTTATGATGCAAACGGAGGAACTGTAGAGCCGGAAAATACAACATTAATAAAAGGAGAAAGCTTGATTCTCCCATTACCTGAAAAAGAAGAGTATACTTTTTCGGGATGGTATTCCGATTCTCAGTTGACATCGTTTGTCGGTGAAGCGGGTGACAGCTTTATCCCGACGGATGATATTACCCTATTCGCAAAATGGGCAGATACAACAATTCCCACGGGAACTATATCCAGCACTAACAATCTGGACTCAAAGCAAACTGTCACGCTGAAGCTAAACGATAATATCGGTGTTGCCGGATACTATTGGGGTACAAAGTCAAATTATTTGCAAAACACATATATCACAGTTGACGGTGCTCCCAAATCGAAAACGATACAGTTTGAGCTTAATACACCAGGCAAGTATTATTTTGTTGTTAAGGATACATCCGGCAATGTTTCATCAGCGGTAAATAAAACCTTCTATAAGGTGACTTTGAATAGCAACGGTGGTACGGTTTCACCCGATACAGTCTTTATGATGGCGGGTAAAACAATTGCTTTGCCCGAACCAACTCGAACCGATTACACATTTGTTGAATGGAATACGGAAGAAAACGGTAACGGAACATCAATTAATGCTGAATCGTATAAGCCTACGGCTACCACTACAATTTATGCTCAGTGGGAAGAAATAGTTTTAACCAAGATAGCAGTTAAAACAAAGCCGAACAAACTTATATATTTTGTTGGGGATAATCTTGATCAAACAGGATTAACACTTACAGCAACTTACAGTGACGGCAGTACAAAGACAATAAGCAGCAGCATTAACTGTACTCCTCAAGTGCTTATTACTGCTGGCAGTCAGAAGATTACTGTTGAGTACGGCGGCAAATCAACCTCATTTAATGTAACTGTCAAGGTTGATACGGTCACGGGTATTGAAATATCAACATTACCCACGAAGCAATCTTATTATGTTGGTGACACGCTTGATTCAACAGGATTGACGCTTACTGCTACATATGTGAGCGACAAGACGGAAACAGTTACCAAAGGATTTACCTGTTCACCGACAAGCCTTAATACAGCGGGTAATCAGGAAATTGAGGTGACATATGCAGAGCAAGCCACATCCTTCAATGTTACGGTTGTTGAAGACACAATCTCAAAGATTGCTGTTAAGACTAAACCGACCAAGGTGATTTACAATGTTGGTGAAACGCTTGATACAACAGGTTTAACGCTGACTGCAACATACATAAGCGGTAAAACGGAAAGAGTTACAAGCGGATTTACTTGCACACCGACATTGCTCAACACTGTCGGTACGCAGAAGATTACCGTGAAATACGCAGGCAAATCAACATCATTTAATGTTACAGTTAAAGAAGATGTTATCACTGCTATTGCAGTTACGACTGAACCTGCGAAGGTGAACTACTATGTTGGCGAATCGCTCGATTCCGCTGGTTTGACACTTACCGCCACATATGAGAGTGGTAAGAAAGAAACTGTTACCGAAGGATTTACCTGTTCACCGACAAGCCTTAATACAGCGGGCAATCAAGAAATTGAGGTGACATATGCGGAGCAATCAGCAAGCTTCAATGTTACGGTTGTTGAAGACACAATCTCAAAGCTTGCCGTTAAGACTAAGCCTACCAAGTTGGTGTATTACAAAGGCGATACGCTTGATACAACAGGCTTAACGCTGACTGCAACTTATGCAAGCGGTAAAACGGAAACTGTTACAAGCAATTTCAACTGTACACCGACAGCACTCAATACAGTTGGCACGCAAAAGATTACTGTTAATTATTCGGGTAAATCAACGTCATTCAATGTGACTGTTAATGAACCTGAAAGCATACTCAAAATCATGCCCAAAGAAGGCACTTCATTGATAATTGAACGCTGTGACATAAACGGCAACTCAATTATTGAAACAAAAAGACAGGAAGTAATTAACGGAACAGAAGAGCTTCCTTACGGTGTAAGTCAAGCTATTAGTGCAAACGATTCCGATTACAGCCAATATCCGAAATATGCTGAAGATGCATCTGAATATGATTCTTGGTTTATTTACGGAATTGAACAATACACAACACCCGAAGCACTTAAAGAGCTTATTGAAGTCGGAGAGGGTTCCTGCGTAATAAGTAATGTTCAAGGTGAATTTGTCGGAACGGGTTCAATAGTCAAGATTTTTGATAAAAACGGGAACTTTGTTGAACAGTTTAAAGTTGTACTCTACGGCGACCTTGATAACAGCGGATCAATAACATCGAGCGACACTAATATTGCCATACAAGAATCCAAAATTCCCAGCTGGAGCATGGGTTCGGATGAAAGAGTTCCTTATATGTTCAGAGCTGCAAATGTAGATCAATCGCCTTCATTCTCCAGTTCTGATGCAAACTTCTTGATTATGTGCAACAAGAATAAGGCATACATAGACCAGGTAACAGGCAGAGCATATATCAAGCCGGGTTATACTGCAACATGGGAAGCAGCTCCTGCAGGAAGTGATCTTGACACACTTTTGGTTTGCACACCCATAACATATTACGCTACATTTGTAGCCGATGGAAATCAGGTCGGTGATAAGGTTCCGTTTACAGTTGAGGATGAAACTATTTCCGAACCCGATGTTCCTACAAAAGAAGGCTACGAAAACGGCAGATGGGAAAGCTACTCCATTGAAGCAAATGATATTACTGTAAATGCGTTATATGATGAACAGTGTAAACACACTGATTCTGATAATGACGGAAAATGCGATGAATGTGGTGAAGCTATGGTTTACACAAAAGATGTTATTGTTGACGGCGAAAAGGTCGGTGAGGTAACATTTACCTACGGCGATACAACCATCGACAATCTGCCTGATGTTCCCGAAAAAACCGGTTATACAGGTAAATGGGAATACACCATAACAGGCAGCGAGCTTGACATTCATCCAAAGTACACTCCGATAACTTATTACGCAACCTTTATGGCTGACGGTAAGCAGGTAGGAGATAAGATTGCTTTTACGGTTGAAACGACTTCAATAACAGAACCTGCTGTTCCTGTGAAAGACGGTTATACCGGAAAATGGAGCGCGTATTCTCTTACAGCAAGCAATATAACAATCAATGCTGTTTATGAAAAGATTCCTGCTCCGAGCAATCCCACAGCAGGCGCAAAGCTGAATGTTAAATCTTCAGCAACCGTTGATTACAGATCAATTGTTACAATTACTGCAACAGCAACGGGTGTTCCCGAAGGATATGTTCTTGCAATATTTGACGGTAATACCGAACTTGCCCGCGGAGACAATAAGTCTGTCAGCTATAAAGTCGGTGAAATGAAGAGCGGCAGAACATTTACCGTTAAAGTGATTGACGCAAACGGCAATGTTCAGAAAGATTCAAGCGGAGCAGAACTCAGCAAAACCTGCGAAGTGAAAGTCAACAGCGGTTTCTTCGCAAAGCTGATTGCTTTCTTCAGAGGATTATTCAGATTGCTTCCCAACATAGATATTAAACCGTAAAAAGATTAAGTGCAAAGCGCCCGATAAAAAACTTATCGGGCGCTTTGCGTGAAAATGAAGTTTTATTAAATGATTTGAATAATTCAATTATTCCGAAACACAGGAAATATCATTACATAAATATTTAGTGTTGACATATCCGAAAATATAAGTGAAATGATGAGGCTACCGGATAGACGGTTACGCCCTCAAGATTGGATTAGAAATAACCGCAACTTTTGGACGAAGGGCAGTTATTTCTTTTTATGCTCAAACGCTGTGATAAACAGCGCTGCAATTCCGGTAATTACAAGTACAAAACTAAATAAGTTTTCATAAGTAACGTACTGCATAAACCTCCCTCCTTTGATGTAATCTCAAGAGGGAGAAAGTACGCCATCTTGGAAAAGAAGGGCATAACCGCCTACCGCATTCGATAGTCTCACCGCCGATATTGCAACTTAACACAGGTAATAAGTCAATACAAAATCGGTGAAAGCCAAAGAATTGCCGCCATCCAAATTGACATAATATGATACACTCCGGCAATTCCGATTGAAATCCGAAAGAGCGGTTTTTGAGGATTTCACGCTGAAACCCGGTGAAAAGATTTAACCGAACAGCGAACAAAAAATGATCAAGACAAGGCGGAGGACGCAGATGGGCTTTGTGCCCATCAAGGACAACAACGCAGGATTGGACATTTTGTGCCGCTGTGAATTGAATGTTTGCACCGGGCTTCAGCGACAGCCGAGGGTAATCCAAAAGGGGAACGGAAAAGCAAAAATGCGAAAACGGGCGTTTGAGGATATTTGTCATTCCCCTTTGGCACACGATTTTGCGTCCCGCAAAGTCTAGTGTGTTAGACCTTTGCCCGAAAGAGTTGAAAAACACCGTGTTTTTACGGACATAAAATGAAGAAAATCTCAATTTTGCCCATTTACAGCAAGATTGAGATTTTTGTTTTCCGGCGAAATTGAAAAATCGGGTTTAAGTGATAGAAAGCGATTTTGAAGATTTAGTGTTTCGGCTTTCAAAGGCAAAGGGCGTATAAATCCCCGTTCCGCAGAACAGATATTTTTTACATTTTTAAGGGATTTAAAATCAAGTTGATTTCAAAAGCTCAATATTTTCAGCTTTTTTGAAAAATAAAATATCCGGTTAAATGGTAACGAAAATGCAAAAAACGGTGCCACTATCGGCACCGGAAATGATCGTTGGTGCCGGATTCGGCACCAAATAATTAAATAATAAATTCAAGCATCGCTTCGGAAAGATGATTCATATTGTCTCATTTTTCTTTGCGGTGCTTTTAAATTTTCAAAAGAAAGGAGTGATTCCAATGACTTAGCAAAAATAATTAAGAAACAGAAAACAACAAAACTGAAATTCGAAAGGAGGGTGATACCCGCAAAGTATGCAATAATGCGTTTTCAAAAACATAAGGCACAGGCAGTCGGCAGTATTGAAGCGCACAACGAAAGAACAAAAACTGAATACAAAAGCAATCCCGATATTGATTTGTCACGGACAAAGGATAATTACAATCTTATCAAAAGAAACAGCAGTTACAGAGAGCTTATCAACAAGCTGATTGCAATTCACAAATGCAAAACAAGAAAAGACAGCGTTGTTTTAGTCGAAACCGTAGTAACCGCAAGCAATGAATTCTTCAGAAAAAAGAGTAAAAAGGAAATCAGAGAATTCTTTGAACACGCTCTTGCGTTTTATGAAAAGAATCTCACACCGGGAACAATTATCTCCGCAGCCGTCCATCTGGATGAAACCACGCCTCACATGCATCTGTGCTTTGTCCCGATTACAAAGGATCACAGACTCAGTGCAAAAGAGATAGTCGGCAACAAACAGAAACTGACATTCTGGCAGGACGCATATCATTCATGGATGTCAAAGAAATATCCCGAGCTGGAAAGAGGAACCAGCAGTCAGATTACGGGCAGGACATATATTCCCACTCAGCTTTTCAAAAAGGCAAAAAATCTGAACAAGCAGGCGGAAAAGATTTCGGCGGCAATAGAAAACATCGGAATTATGAATTTGAAGCAAGGCAAAGCGGATGCCGAAGAAATGATTTCAAAATATATGTCCGACAGAGCCGACCTTCTTTCAAAGCTTGCTGTTTATGATGAAACAATGAAGCAGATGAGGAAAGAAAATGCCGATCTCAAGAAAGAAAGCAAAATCAGCGTAACCGAAAAGCTTGAAATGAAGAAACGGCAACAGGAATATGAGGAGCTGAAATCGCTTGTTTCAAATATCCCGCCCGATATTCTGGAGTTGTAT
>JAFRMR010000014.1 GCA_017430535.1 Clostridia bacterium | reverse complement strand
TGGAGGAAAATAAAATGGACGCAAAAAATGACATCAATTCTCTCCCTGCTTGCCCTGTTGAAACAACCTTAACGCTCATCGGCAGCAAGTGGAAAGTGTTGATTTTAAGGGATTTAATTGACGGCAAAAAGCGCTTCGGCGAACTCAAACGCTCTGTCGGCTCAGTATCGCAAAAGGTATTAACCGCACAGCTTCGCGAAATGGAAGCGGACGGGTTAGTTATCCGTACGGTATATGCAGAAGTACCGCCGAGAGTGGAATATGAATTGTCCGAACTTGGAATGACCTTAAAACCGATTCTGGACAGCCTGTGGACTTGGGGAGAGGAATACAAAGCGAGATATGCAAAATAATCGCCTTCAAAACGAAGGCGATTATTTATACAATCCCGACAAATCCCGATTTGTTGATTTGATTATATCACATTTTTACAGAGTAATAAATAACCAAATCTATATTATATGCAACAAGCCCGCACCGGTAATTCCGGTGCGGGCGTTTTTCGTTTATGCACAAATTGATATTACGGAAATTATAATGTTGATTTCAGAAGGCATAAAAATACCGTCCACAATAAGTGAGCGGAATAATGACTATTAAATTATTTTTGCCCTACAAACCGGAATTTGTCAATAAATCTTTTTCACATATACTCTTGAAGGCTTGCCATCCATATCGTTCATTTGAGTCACAAACTCACACCCATATTTTTCATACAATCCAATATGGTTTGTTGAGATGTACACCGCAAGAGTTCCTTCCTCTTTCGCGATACGTTCTATTTCCTCAAATAGCTTCCCAACATAACGATGCCCTCTATGTTCAGGAAATGTATAAACAAATCCCATCCATGGAGTAAGCTCTGTCGGTTGAATGTCATCTTTTTCGGCATATGTGCAAAAGGAAATTAACTCATCTCCCTCTGTCAACAGCAATACTTTGGACCCCTCTCCGACAGCTTCAAAAAATGTCCCGTTGCTGATAAGTTCAAACAGAAAATCTCCTGCACCCCAATCGCTCCGTTTGATTTCTTTAAGCCAGTGCGGTTGCCTCTCACTTTCGAAATAATTGATTACCTTCATGTCTATTGTCCCCACAAATCCCGATTTGTTGATTTGATTATATCACATTTTTACAGAGTATAAAATAACCAAATCTATATTATATGCAACAAGCCCGCACCGGTAATTCCGGTGCGGGCGTTTTTCGCTTATGCACAAATTGATATTACGGAAATTTAAATGTTGATTTCAGAAGGTATAAAATACCGCCCACAATTAGTGAGCGGCACAATGAATATCAAATTGTTTTTGCCTTACAAACCGGAATCTGTCCGGATTGATCCGATCCTTTACAGAGTATATTTTTTACTCATATTTAAGATTGATTGTAACATCACCGTCTGAAAGCAGGTCCGTCATTTCGCTGCGGCTGAGATTTATGCGCCCCAGCCGGGTATAGGACCAGGAATTTGAGCCGTAAAAGATTACAATCTGATTTCCCTGATAGAGGACTATATCGCCGTAAGAGGTTGATGTCTGTTTATCGTTTCGCGGAATTGATGAGCCGAGAGACCCGACCTGCTCAAAGCCGCCGTACATTGACATATTTACGGTCAGTCCGTCTGATGACAGTTCGGAGAGCGCGGTGACGGAATCGTTGTTTTCCCAGGTGACAGGCACTTCCCTGCCGTTTATTGTAAGAGTCAGCGTTTTGCTCACGTGCGTTTCCTCCGTTGTGCTTTCTTCCTGAGCGCTGACCGGCAGCTGCGGCTGAGCGTCTGAGGGTGTTTCTTCGTCGTCGTTTTCTCTGACGGGTTCCGTAACCGTTGTTTCCGGCGCTGTTGAAGTTTCTCCGCCGCCCGTTCCGGGAATTTTTCCGCAAGAAACGAACATATACAGCGCAGTGAATATTGCCATTATAAATGATATTATTTTAGCCATTATTTAAGATTCCTTCCGAATTCATAAGCGTCTTTGAGCGCTTTTTCTTTGCCCGATGCCTCGCCCGCGGCAGTGACGCCGCCGCAGAAAAGGGTGCCTGCAAGCGCCGCTTTTTCAAAGCAGTCAATCCAGCCCTGCAGTCCGCTGACTGCTCTTTCGGGGACAAAATCTTCGTCCTCGGCGGCGGTTGAGAGCATATAGACATTGCGGAATTTATAATCGGTCGGGTAAAGAGGATTGAGCCTGTCGAGCAGGGTTTTCATCTGACCGCTCATCTCGTAATAATAAATGGGAGTAACAAAAACGACGGTTTCTGCATTTTTGACCTTTTCCGCGATTGCAGGAACATCATCTTTAATCACGCATTTCTGCGTTTTCTGGCAGGTGAGGCAGCCTATGCAGTATTTGATTTCTTTGCCCTTGAGGCTGACACATTCAACGCTGTGTCCCGCATCCTTCGCCCCCTCGGCAAGGCGTGAAGCGAGAATGTCGGAATTGCTCTTTGCCCTGAGGCTTGTTGTAATTACGAGAACTTTACTCATTTAAGATTCTCCTTCATAAAAGATTCAATTCTGTCAAACGGTATCGCGCCCGTTTTTCCGCCGTCATAGAGGTCGGTATGAGACGCGCCCTCGATTACAAGCAGTTCTTTATTGTCTGCGTATTTGCTGTCTTTAATCATATTTTCATAGGCGTCTTTGCCGAAATAGAAGGAATGCGCCCTGTCGCCGTGCATAATCATAACAGCGCTCCTTATTTCGTTTGAGTATTTCAGAATAGGCTGATTCATAAAGGATTCGCAGCCGATAATGTTCCAGCCGCCGTTTGAGTTCAGCGAACGGGGATGATAACCGCGGTCTGTTTTATAGTAATCGTAATAATCCTTTACAAAATACGGAGCATCGTCCGGCAGAGGGTCAACAACACCGCCGCCGAGGGTATATCCGCCCGCAGCATAATCTTTTACACGCTGAGCGCACATTGCGGCTTTCTTGGCATAGCGCGCCTCCTCGCTGTCTTCGGAGTCAAAGTATCCGTTTGCGTTTACCCTCGTCATATCATACATCGTTGTGGCGACGGTTGCTTTGACTCTTGTGTCGAGCGCTGCGGCATTAATTGCCATTCCGCCCCAGCCGCAGATACCGATAATGCCTATTCTGCCGGCATCAGCTCTGTCATTAAGCGACAGAAAATCAACGGCTGCCATAAAATCCTCGGTATTTATATCGGGCGAAGCCATATATCTCGGGCTGCCGCCGCTCTCTCCCGTGAAGGACGGGTCAAAGGCAATCGTAAGAAATCCGCGTTCGGCCATAGTCTGAGCATATAAACCCGAGCACTGCTCCTTGACTGCTCCGAAAGGTCCGCACACTGCGATTGCAGGGAGTTTTTCCGATGCATCCTCCGGCACATACATATCGGCGGCAAGAGTAATGCCGTATCTGTTTACAAATGTCACTTTGGAGTGGCTGACCTTTTCGCTTTTCGGGAAGGTTTTGTCCCATTCGTTTGTAAGTGTAAGCGGTTCTGTTTTCATCATAATCGTTATTCCTTTCAAATTTTACCGATTTGCCGGATTAAATAATCGACCCGGTCTATTCTTTTCTGACTCTCGTGCATCTGCTCAATCAGATCGCACCGCTTTGACCTGAGAAACTGTTTCAGATCGCTTTTGTTTCCGCTTTCAAAAATCCTGACTGCCTCGTCCAGGGTATCCCGGTCAAATCCGGCCTCAGTCAAACAGACGGTCAGCGCGGTTCCACAGTCGCCCATCTGATTGTCACATCCTCTCTGTTTTCCTTTGCAACTTCAGTATAACGCCTTGACATCTTTTTTGCTAATGGTTATAATTTATATCGTGATATGAAAAATCTGAATATCAGGAGAATGATATGGAGATCAGAACTTTGCGGTATTTTCTTGCGGTTGCAAGAGAGGAAAATATGACCAGGGCGTCGGAGATGCTTCATGTAACACAGCCGACGCTTTCAAAGGCGCTTAAATCGCTTGAAGATGAACTTGGTAAAAAGCTTTTTGTCAGGCACAGTTTCTCTATCTCTCTGACAGAAGAGGGAATGCTGCTGCGCGACCGCGCGGAAGACCTGATAACAATGGCCGACAAGATTGAAAAGGAATTTGTTTCGTTTGACGATATAACCGGCGGCGAACTGTTTCTCGGGCTGGCGGAATCCTGTCAGATAAAATATATTGCCGATGCAATCAGAACACTTAAAAACCGCTGCCCGAAGCTTCGGTATCATATCACAAGCGGCGATACCGAGCAGGTAGCGGATAAACTGCAAAAGGGACTTCTTGATTTTGTTGTGCTGGCAGAGGAACCGGACCCGAAGAAATATAATTTCATTTCCCTGCCTGAAGCCGATGTATGGGGTGTTGTTATGCCGTCGGACGATCCGCTTGCAAAGAAGAAATGCTTCAGACCGAAAGACCTTGCGGGTCTTCCGCTTTTCTGTTCAGGTCAGGCGTGGGAACACGATATTCCGTCATGGGCGGGGGAACTGTTCTCCTCTTTCAGACTTGAAGGATCGTTCAGGCTCTCATATAACGGCGCGATTTTTGCAAAGAGCGGTCTTGGATATCTGCTGACATTTGATAAACTGATTGATGTTTCTCCGGAAAGCGGTCTTGTATTCAGGCCGCTGTCGCCGATGCTTGAAACTAAGCTTTATCTTGTGTGGAATAAGTTCCAGACGCACACACCGATTGCGGAGAGATTTGTCAGACAAATAGAAGAAACATTCAGATTACAGGCAATGTAATTATTTGTATTTTTCACGCAGGCATAAAACCCCCGAAGCAAAGGAGATTTTCCAAAGCTTCGGGGGTTGTGTTTTTATTGATTATTCAGTTCGATAAACCGGAAGTTATCGAGTTCAAAGCATTAATTGATCTTATTTTGAAAGGTTGCCGGACAGCACTCTTTCCTCCCAGAAAGTGACAGCCCCGGACAACCAGTTTTCAGCAGTTGTTCCCGTACCGATCCCGCAGCCGTGATTCACGCCGTCGGCTCTTTCATATGAGAACAAAACGCCGTTCTTTTCAAGCGCCTCTGCCAGCACATCGGAGTGCGTTCCGATCGGAACAATAATGTCATTCGTGCCATGCATGATATAACAGGGCGGATAGTTTTCCGTAACCTGCCACGGAATCCGCATCTGCTGTTTCTCCGCGGCAGCTGCACCTTTTCCGATCAACCCCTTATATCCCCTGAAATTAAGAATTGCATACATTATTATCTTGGCAGGATTAATACTTTTGATATTCGGATTGCACCACGGGTATCCCATAAAAATGACCGAGGGTTTTTGAACACCGTATTTTCTGTAACCGTTTTTCTCTGTTCCAAACAATCCAACAAGATTTCCGCCTGCAGAACAGCCCAACAGAGCATAATTTTCCGGCTCTACATTGAATTCATCTGCTCTCTCTGTAATATATGTAATTGCGGCGGCAAGGTCGTCAACTGCAGCAAAGTCCCCGCCGTTTTTACCGACACGATACTCTAAAACAAATGCGGTATAACCCAATTCATTCAACTGAGCCGCAGGCGGATATCCCTCCACACTCAATGCGCATTCAGAATATGCTCCTCCGGGGCATACTATTATAAATCTGCTCTTTTGCTTTTGAGGATTGGGAAAGCAGTAAAGCTTCACCAACGCTTTTGCCGGGTCGGTTTTTATTTCATCATCGGAATAAATTGTGCGGGTAACAGAAATGCCTTGACTTTTTAATTCATCGAGACGGTTTTGTCCATATGAAGTGTTGCAGGCTGTCGCATTCAGCTTATTCATTTGTCCTAACTGTATGGCCGTTATGATGCCGCCGACAGCAAAAACTGCAACAAGTACTGTTAAGATTATGATTACCATACGTTTTTTCTGTTTCCTGATTTCCATTACCGAATAGAACTCCTTTCATTGATTTGCGTCGAAAAGGCATTCTCTTTCTTACAAACTCCGATTTGTATTATTCTTTCTGTTTAATTCATCCCGGCAAAGCGGAGTTTTACTGCCTGACCGGGGTCAGATAAATATCGGTTCCTTTTACGGTAATCACATTGTTTTCGTAAGTAACGTCTCCGTTTGTAAGCAGGCCGTAGCGCGAGCCCTTGTATTTATAGTTAATCCGGTGGCCGGCGGCTTCAATATCCGCTTCGCTGTTCATCAGGTCATAGGTCATTTCGGGTATGCCCGATGTTTCAATGCCCTCCGGCGTGAAAATAACATGCTTGTCTTTCCACGATATTTTTACGGATGAATCCGGAAGATTCTCATATGAAAACTCTGAGCCGGATTTGTCAAGAGTGAGGCCTATGCCCTCTCTTATCCCTTCCGACCAGACAACTGTATCAACAAGGGGCAGATTCTCATAAAGAGCGTAAAATGAATCGCAGGTATCTTCAATATAATGCTCGGGCACATTCTCATCAAAAAGATAAAATGCACGGATGAACACCCTGCTGCCGTCGCGGAAAATATCGGCAACATAGTTTCTGCACTGGTAATAAACGGACTGAACATCCTCTCCGCCCGGGTTTTTAAGCCCCGCGGTAACGCTCGGCGGAGTGGAAAAATCAAATCTTTTGCCGAATCTCTCCGCGGTTTCCGTCATCTTTTCAAAACTGACATCGCCTCTTTGCAGGATGGCTTCAATCTGACGCTTAAGCGGCAAAATAATATCGCTGTCGCCGAAGCTGTTTTCCTGGCCGATTTGCGCGTAGGCAAAATTCAGCGTTTCGCCGCCGAAAAAATCATCAAGCAGCGCGCTTTCATATCCGGCGTTGCTTCCGGCAAACCATACGGGTTCAAGGGTGCACATAAGGCTGCCTTCCGCCTCTTTTTCGGAAAGAAATTTTTTGCCGTCATAATTGCGTATGGGGTCGGGGCCGAGGAGCCTGAAAACAGGAATGCCGAGAGAATTTCCGGCTGTCTGCGCGGGAGTGAATATATTATTTCTCGAGGGATAATACGCCCCGTTAAAATATCCGCCGACCAGCGAATAGGCGTCCGTATTTGTCTGATCGCGGCAGATGCAAAGGCACTTAACTCCGTATCTGTCAGCCAGTCTGCAAGCCGTTCTTGTATCTATCAGCCACGAGCCCACAGTTCCGGGATAATCACCGAAAATCTCTTTGTATTTCCGCATGGCTTCATCAATCAGCCTGTCACGCTCATCCGGCGTATATGCCATGGAAAAGCCGGGCTTTATATGCCAGTCCCATTTCCAGCCGTACTCGCTCTCATATTTCATCCCGCAGGCGGAGGTCAGCGGCTCAACAATCTCATACCACAGCCCGGTTTCAGTCAGCGGACCTGCTTCCTCTTTGAAAAGCTTTACAAATCTGTCATCGCAAAGCGCGTCATACTGCAAAAGAAACGTATTAGGAATCTGCAGCTCATTTACCAGCGCCAGCTGTTTTTTTGTGGTTTCAAAAAGAATTTTATCTACAGATTCGCTGCGGGGCTCACACTGCCGCACGAAATTCATGATATTTACCGATTTCATGGTATTTTGGTTCATTTTAATCCTCCCACGCTCCGGGTGTTGTGCTTTATTGATTATTCGGTCAGATAAACAAGAATCTGTCAGTCTTATTTGGCTTTCTTTGTTTTCTTTTCCGGCAGTTCTGCATACATGCCTTTAAGCAATTCTGCAATTAAATCCGTATCCTCAAATCTGTCAAATACATACATCAGCGTCTTTGAACCTTCATAAGGATAACGCAGTTCCGAATCTGCAAGCAGTCTGTCCGATGTGGGCGTTCTCTTTAAAAACAGTTCATTGCCGCAAATATCGCCTGTCAGCTTACCGTTAAAATATACAAGGAAGCCGCCCATCATTGGTTTTATGACAATATCGCCGGCTGCGGAAAAACTCTCACGAACATATTCGTTAAATTCATTCACTGTAATTACCTCTGCAAATCAGTATTTACCAAAAACCTGCCTGCCCGGCAATCCGGCTGAGGAATACTGACCGGCTCCGGGTCGTCCGTAACAGGCCGCTGAGGAGCCGCCCACAGGCCCAGCGCGGTAAGCAGCGAAAGAAATGCCGCCGTTATTTTTTGCAAAATCTGCTGCATACATATCCCTTCCTTATATTTTAAAGGGTGTTAAACGTTCTGAGATGCGGTATGTATAATCAAACGCTTTGTTTCTATAACCATTTTTCTTTCCCCGCAAACAAGAATTTGTTTATTTGCTTGTTTTCCTGCCTTTTCTTTTCAGTAAAAGCACAAAACAGACAGAAGCGGCGGCAACCAAGGCAACGGCTGCAAGAATCTGCCCGCCGATGCGGAATGTATGGGGCACCATAAGATCCAGCTGAGAATAACAGCCGTTGAAATAATGCCACAGCAAAGGTTCAACAAGCTTTCTCTGTTCATCCTTCAGGCCGGATTCCATGCGGATATCCTCACCCAGTACCATTGTCATGCGTGTCTGAGCATTATACGGCTGCCAGGTGATAGTTTCCGTGCCCGGGTTTCCCGTCCTTGCAAAATTCACCCACATATCCTGCACGGTATCGGCAAGCTCCCGGTTATAAACGCTGCCGTTATAAATTGAAACCTGCGGGTTATTGAATACATAGATAAGTTCTATTGCATGGCAGGCGCCGATTGTTTCGTCTTCGCCGGGCATTGTCCAGTAATAATTGTATACCGTATTACCGCTCCCCGCGTAAAGCTCAGCCTGCTTCAGGGAAGGCACACGGAACAGCAGTTCATTATAAAGCTCTGTCAGCTTCCATATTTTTTGCCCGCTTTGCAATGCCAGGAAATCATCCGCGCACTGCTTTTCTTCACCGGTCATGAGCTTGCGGTTGTTTTCATATATTACGGGAAAAATGTGGCGGTAAAGCGACATACCGGGTATGCCGCTGACATAGTAGCCCATTTCGTCAATCCAGTAACGGACTTCGTCGGCGTTTGTGCCAATCAGCATATCGGCCTTTGCCGCTTCGCCTTTTTCATAGGCTCCGTACAGATCCTCGGGCAGAACAACGCCGTCCCTTTCAGGGAAGTTGTTGTAATCATTCAGGTCTTCGTTAAGGGCCATCAGCTCTTCTTCGGAAAGCGCCGTCAATTCATCCATTGTGGCGCATCCGCTTTTTTCAAGCAGCAACTTCGTAAGGTTTTGGCACTCCTCTTTGCTGTAGGTAAGGTTAACCGCTCCGCTTTCCGCGATTATCCTTTTATACAAGCCGTCGGCTTCCTTAATAAGCGGAATCAGCGAAACGCTTCCCGCCCCTGCGGATTCGCCGAAAATCGTGATGTTATCGGGATTGCCGCCGAAAGCGGAGATATTCTTTTTAATCCATTGCAGGGCGCAGACCTGATCCAGCAGGCCCAGATTGCCGCTTGTGGAGTACTCTTCGCCCCCGGGAACGGATGAAAAATCAATAAAACCCAGTATTCCGAGCCGGTATTCCACCGTCACAAGGATAACATCGGGATATTTTTTAATAAGATTATGGCCGTCATATATCGGGTCCGACACACCGCCCCAGCCGTAGGAGCCGCCGTGAAAGAATACCATAACCGTTTTTCCTGCGGCAGGTCCGTTTGCGTTTGACCAGACGTTTAAAGTCAGGCAGTCTTCGCTCTGAGGGTAATACGACCCCTCTTCCGACGGCCATTCCGTCTGAACAGGCGAATATCCGTAATAATACGCCTGATAAATGGTTTCGCTGTCCTTAGCGGGAACGGGGTTTTTCCAGCGGAGATTCCCCACAGGCGGCTCGGCATAGGGAATCCCTTTATAAGAGATAACGCCCCTGTCATCAAGCCCCACAAAAACTCCGTTATTGCAAGTTGCGGCAAGCGATTCATCATAATCGCCGCTTATTATTTCATTTTCGCCGTACAGGCTCCGTATCTGTGCTTTGGTTGTATCATACTCATCGGCGCCGCACCCGGAAAGCAGCAAAACGCCGATCAGCAATGCGATAATCCATCCTCTTTTTTTCATAACCATAAACTCCGAAAATATGATTTATTAAGATAATTATAACCCTAAATATTACATACGGTCAACAGATTAAATCCGCCCTGCGAAAATGTCTGTTCCCGGTTGTGTTGCATCCCTTTCCGCATTAACTGAATTTGTTTCTCCGGTCAGCCTCAGCAGCCTTAACTTGATATTCTCTTTTTTCTTGCTATAATCTTATGAGGAGGTGCTTTTTATGTCAAAAAAGGAATTCGGCAATCTCCCTGTCAGAACCCAAAACCTTTACAATATGCTGAACAATTTAATTGTCACTCTCTGTGCACTTAACAATGATGAAATCAAAACGGCTGCAGCCTCCTCCGCCGGCCTTCACGGTGTGTCGGATTTCAAAAAGCTTAAAGGTAAAATTATAATTTCGGACAGAATCAAAAACCTGGATGCGGATAAAGACGCCGCGATAATCGAAGGCCTTCTTATCCTGAATGAATCTGAGAAGAACCGGCTATATGTTTCGGATTCCGGTTGCGGCCCCGATGGCTGTGTTGATTTTGAAATAAAAGACGGATACCTTTCTTTTTTCTGCAACGATGTCTGCCTGAACAGAATAAACCTGCATAACAAAACAGAATAATGAAAAGGCCGCTTCCTTCCGACTGAAGACAGTACGACGGTACGGCGAACGAGCAAAGGCGGCGAGAACAGACAATATAAACTATTCCTTATAAAAAGGTGAAAAATAAGCTCACAGTTTTGTTTAACTGTGAGCTCATATTTAACTAAACACTGTCTGTTCGTTTTTCGCCTGAATGCCCGGGCCGTTAAAATTAGTCTTCGTCGGCCTCTGCCTTAGCCTCTTCTATTACCTTCTGCGCAACGGTATCGGGAGCATTCTCATAATGATCAAACTCAAATGTGAAATATCCTCTGCCGATGGTTACGGAGCGGAGAACTGTTGCGAAGTCGCCCATTTCGCCCATGGGAACCTCAGCGGTAAGCTCCTGCATCTTGGGGTCGTCCTCGCAGGGACCCATACCCAGAACGCGGCCGCGTCTCTTGGTAACATCGCCCATTATATCGCCCAGATTGTCGCCGGGCATATAGGCCTTGAGGGTGCCGTAGGGCTCAAGAAGTTTGGGGCCTGCCTGTGCCATACCGTTTTTGAAAGCAATCTTTGCTGCGGTCTGGAAGGCCATATCATTGGAGTCAACGGGGTGTGATGAACCGTCGTAAAGAACGGCTCTCAGGCCAACAACGGGGCAGCCGGCAAGGGGGCCCTTGAGGATAGCCTGGCGAAGTCCCTTTTCAACTGAGGGGATGAAGTTCTTGGGAACGGAACCGCCAACAACTTCTTCTGCAAATTCAAAGCCTTCACCCTGCATGGGCTCAAAGCGGATCCAAACATCACCGAACTGGCCGCTGCCGCCGGACTGCTTCTTGTGGCGGCCCTGAACTGCTGCGGTTTTGCTGATGGTCTCTCTGTAAGCTACTTTGGGAACGCTGAGCTCAACCTCAACATTGAATTTATTCTTAAGCTTGGTAACAATGGCGTCAAGGTGCTGTTCGCCAAGGCCGGAAACGATCTGCTCGTGGGTTTCAACATTGGATGTGAAGGAAACCGTGGGATCCTCGGTAACGATTCTGTTGAGGCCTGCGGCAACTTTATCTTCCTCGCCCTTCTTCTTGGACCTGATGGCCATTGAAAGAGCGGGAGCGGGATAACTTGTGGGTGCAAGCTGAATATCGGCTTTGGGTGCGCAAAGGGTGTCACCGGTCTTGAAGCCGTCAAGCTTGGTAACTACGCCGATATCGCCGGCGGGGATAACTGTTGCATCCTCCTGCTTTTCGCCTTTAACGAAGAGCATTTTGCCCATTCTCTCCTGGCTTTCGGTTCTGCTGTTGTAGGCGGGGATATCGCCGGTAAGCTTGCCGGAAACAACCTTGAAGAAGGACATTCTGCCGAAACGGTCGTCAACTGTTTTGAAGCAGATGGCCGCAACGGGAGCGTTTTCATCAACCTTGCAGTCGCCTTCGGCGGCATAAGTGGCGTCGGGGGCGGCGGCAACGATGGTGTTAAGGATAAGGTCAACTGCATCGGCATTGTAGCCGGAGCAGGCAAATACGGGGTAAATATCTCCGGAAGCGATACCCGCTTTAAGTCCTCTGGCGATTTCGTCGGGGGTAAGGGGCTCTTCCATAAAGAATTTTTCCATAAGCTCTTCGTCCGCAGAAGCAACAGCTTCGGTGAACATGGCTTTCATATCGTCAATGGAGCCGTCATCGGGCATGGCGATTTCGGTGGCTTTGCCGCCGGCGTAGCTGTAGGCCTTGCCTGTGGCAAAATCGGCATAACCGGTAACTTTATCTCCGGAGAGAACGGGAACCACTACGGGGCATACGGGTGCGCCGTATTCCGCTTTAAGATCATCAAAGGTTTTCTGGAAGTTTGCGTTCTCGGCATCGCAGCGGGTAACTGCAAACATTTTTGCTATGCCTCTTGCAGAAGCTGCTTTGTAGGCCTTCTCTGCGCCTACATCAATACCGGAGCCGGAAGCGAGCACTATAAGCACGCTCTCTGCTGCGCGGACACCCTCATACATACCGCCGGCAAAGTCAAAGAGACCCGGGGTGTCAAGGATGTTGATTTTGGCATTGTTCCACTCAAAACCGGCAAGGGCGGTGTAAATACTGGCCTTTCTTCTCTTTTCTTCCGCGTCGAAGTCAAGCACGGTGTTGCCGTCGGCAACTCTGCCCAGTCTGTCGGAAGCTTTTGCAAGGTAAAGCATTGCTTCACCGAGGGTGGTTTTACCTCTGCCGCTGTGGCCGGCAATGGCTACGTTTCTGATGTCTTTGGCGTTATAGGTTTTCAAAACAGTTCCTCCTTGTATGTAAATGGGGATAATTTACGATAGTAAAAGGATTGTATCATATATAAAAATCCTTTTCAATGATTTTTTATATATTTCCCCGAAAAAAATATTGCCCGCAAACAAAGCGCAGGCAATACTTACAATAAACATTATATTTTTTTATGTGAAATAAACAATAACTTGGGTTATTTCTTCGGCTTTCCGGCTTTCGGTTTCTTTGCCGGGGAGCCTTCGGTCAGGGGCTCCTCCGCCCTTCTGCTCCACAGGTGGATAATTCCCTCGGCGTTGAGGGTTTTGATAACAACCAGAGTAATGGGCAGAATAATAAGGCCGATAACGCCGAAAATCTGAAGCCCCAGGTACATTGCCATAAGGGTTACAACCGGGTGCATATCAACATTTGCGGAAACCAGCTTTGGCTCAACAACCTGCCGTATTACGGTGATAAGTGCGTATATTACGATAAGCCCTATGCCGAGGCCGATTTTATGGGTAATCAGGCTGAATACCGCCCAGGGGATAAGCACGGTGCCGGTGCCGAAAACGGGCAGTATATCAAGCAGCGCGGTGCATACCGCAATCACAAAAATATAGCCGCCGGTGTAAAGCCCCGCCGCCTTCAGGATTGAAAGGCCAAGGAAAATTTCGCAGAAGGTGATGAACAGTATAAGGGCGTAGGATCTTACCCATTTGCCCAGTATATCCACAATAATATGCTTTGCTTTTACAAGGGTTGCCTCGTGCTCTTCGGAAACGGATTTTTTGATAAGGTTTGTGAAGTTTTCATAATCCGATGTCATAAAGAAACAGGCGATTATCCCTATAAGGAATGCGGTGAGCACCGCGGGTATCTGCCTTGCGGTTGAAAGTATGCCGGTAAGGGGGGTTGCAAGGAATGAAAGGTTAATGCCCGTGCCGGAGGATGAAGCCGCTGCGGCACCCTCGGACTTTTCGGCAAGGTTCAGTATGCTGGAGGTCATGCCGTCTATGGTAACTTTTGCCTTGTCGCTCAGGGAGGCGGGCAGGTGGCTCAGCACATTTTCAACCCAGAGTTTAACGGATGAAACAACCTCTGTGTAGTTGCCGAATTTCGCCGTTATGTACTTGCCGAAATCCACAAATTCGGTCCATATCCGGTAGCCCACAAGGCCCACAAGGCCAAGCAGCACAAGCACTATCAGCAGCACCAGAATAACGGAGGTAAGCTTGCGGTTCAGTATGGTTTTGCGGGATATGTATTTTATGGGCCGCTGTAAAAACATAGCGATAATAAAGGCAAAAATAAAGGGGGCGGCCATCCAGAATGCAAATTTTACAAACAGATAATAAGCCACGGAAAACACCGCAAAATAGACCAGGGAAATCAGGGTGTTTCTTCGTTTTTCCGCTAAATTCAATTTCTCTCCTCCCTCGGAAGCTCTCGATTTTTACTCAATCATATTACACCCAAGGCGGAAAAAATACAACAAAAGCCGGGTTTTTTGAAAAAAATTTACAATTATTTAAATTTTTACTTTATATTTCCGGAATTATGTGTTATGATAAGTTGTCAATTTATGATTAAGCAATCATTCCGGAAGGAGATGAGTCGGTGTTCGTTGCCATTATGGGTTACGGAGTAGTGGGCTCCGGGGTAGCGGCTTTATTAAAATGTAACAGAGAAATCATCAGCCGCCGCACAGGAAAAAACGAAACCGTTGATATAAAGTACATACTGGATTTAAGAGAATTTCCCGGCGATGAAAACGAGAAGCTCATAATCCACGATTTCAGCATAATAGAGAATGACCCGGAGGTCGGCATTGTTGTTGAAACAATGGGAGGCCTGCACCCCGCCTATGAATTTGTGCTTGCCTGCCTCAAAGCCGGCAAAAGCGTAGCCACCTCAAATAAAGAGCTGGTTGCCGAAAAGGGCTGCGAGCTGCTCAGGGTTGCGGCGGAGAATAATGTAAACTTTATGTTTGAGGCCAGCGTAGGCGGAGGAATCCCCATAATCAGGCCCATCACCCGCTGCCTTTCCGCCAACGAGATTTATGAGGTTGCCGGCATACTCAACGGCACCACCAATTTCATACTTACCAAAATGTTTTCCGAAAATGTCAGCTTTGAGAGCGCCCTTGCGGAAGCCCAGAAGCTGGGTTATGCGGAGAAGGACCCCTCTGCGGATGTGGACGGCATTGACGCCCTGCGCAAAATCTGCATACTTGCCTCTCTCTGCTTCGGCAATCATGTTTACCCCAGAGGCATTCACACCGAGGGCATCAGGAATATAAAGCCCGAGGATGTTGAATACGCAAGGCAGATGGATTCCGTAATCAAGCTCATCGCCTCCGCCTCAAAGGACAGCAGCGGAAAAATCAATATACTTGTTTCCCCCGCAATCATCAAAAACGGCGGCCCCATGGCAAGCACCGGCGGAGTTTTCAATGCCGTGCTCGTAAGAGGCAACGCCGTGGGCGATGTGGTATTCTACGGCAGAGGCGCCGGTGATATGCCCACCGCCAGTGCGGTTGTGGCGGATATTATAGACTGCGCCCTTCACAGCGACGTTACCAAGCGCTTCGGCTGGGATGATGAAATTCCCGGGCAGGTTGCCCCCTATTCCGGTTTCACGGCCCCCTTCTATGTAAGGGCCCAAGGGAACAGAGAAATTACAGAAAAAGTTTTCGGTAACGCCGCAGAGTTCATCAGCGCCGGCGCCGGCGAGCTGGTTTTCCGCACACAGCCCATGCCGGTAAGCGAGCTTGAGGCAAAGCTCAGCGAAACAGGATGCAAAATCCTTTCCGTAATAAGAATTACCGATTACTGATACCTCGGAGGACTATATGGCACTTATTGTTCAGAAGTTCGGCGGCAGCTCCGTTGCAAACGCCGAAAGGGTTATGAATGTTGCCCGCATCGTAACCGAAACTTATGCTCAGGGCAATGATGTGGTGGTTGTGGTTTCCGCCCAGGGCGACACCACGGACGACCTTATTGAAAAAGCAAAAGAGATTAACGAAAAAGCCACAAAGAGAGAGATGGATATGCTCCTCTCCGCCGGCGAGCAGATATCAATAGCTCTGTTGGCAATGGCCATAGATAAGCTGGGTTACCCCGTATGCTCCCTTCTGGGCTGGCAGGCCGGCTTTTCCACAAGTTCACGCCACACCTCGGCAAGGATAAAGAAAGTTAACCCCGAAAGAATCAGGCAGGAGCTTTCGCAGAAGCGCATAGTTGTTGTTGCCGGGTTCCAGGGCATAAATAAATATGACGACATCACCACTCTGGGCAGGGGCGGCTCCGATACCAGCGCCGTTGCCATTGCCGCGGCAATGCACGCGGACAAATGCCAGATTTTTACCGATGTTGAGGGCGTTTACACCGCGGACCCCCGCAAAGTAAAGAACGCCGTTAAGCTCAGCGAGATAACCTATGATGAAATGCTGGAGCTCGCCACCCTGGGCGCTCAGGTGCTTAACAACCGCAGCGTTGAAATGGCAAAAAAATACAATGTTGTTGTAGAAGTGCTCTCAAGCCTTACAAGGGCGCCGGGCACATTAGTTAAGGAGACTGTAAAGATGGAAAAAATGCTGGTCAGAGGTGTAACCAAAGATACCAATGTAGCAAGAATTTCAATTATAGGCGTTCCCAATGTGCCGGGCATCGCCTACAAAATATTCGGCAAGCTGGCGGCGGAGAATATCAATGTTGATATAATCCTCCAGTCCGTAGGCAGAAACGATACCAAGGATATCACCTTCACCGTTTCAAGCGACCACGCCGAAGATACCATGAGAATTCTCCGGGAGCTGGATTTCACTTCCGGTTTGCAGATAGACTGCGATGATCAGAATGTTGCCAAGGTTTCAGCCGTAGGCGCGGGTATGGAGACCCACCCCGGCGTTGCCGCCACTATGTTCCGGGCTCTTTTTGAGGAGGATATAAACATCCAGATGATTTCCACCTCCGAAATAAAGATTTCCGTGCTTATAGATAAGAAGGATGCGGACGCCGCGGTTGCAGCCATCCACGCCGCCTTCATACCCGAAGAATAATTTGCAAATAATTTGAAGTTCAAATAGAAGGAGAAACAAAATGAAAACTGTAAAAAGACTTCTTGCACTTGCGCTTGCGCTGATTATGGCGCTGTCCATCCCCGTATTCTGCTACGCTCAGGGCGAAGTTAAGGCCGCCGAAGAAGCCGATGCTTCCGATAGCATCAGCCTGGGCAAAGTTGCGGATATTTACCTTATATTCACCACCGCCAACCCCAAGATTCCCCACCTGTGGATTTATATGGTAAACACCTCCAACGAAACCCTTACCGTCGGCCACTATAAGCTCCCCGCAGGCGAGAGCCTTTCAATGGGCGCCTGGAAAGACAGAGGCAACGGCCCCGGCATACACTACAACCTTGAAAGATACTGGGTTAAGAAGGAAACCTACGGCAGAGCCATCGCTATCCACGGCACAGTCAACAAGCTTGAGCTCAAGCTTATCACCGCCACCATCAACAGCCACAACTACTGGAACTGGGTATTCAACTGCGTATGGTTCGCCACCTCCGTATGGAACAAGGCAAACCTTAGAATCGTTCCCTACCTTGCTTCTCCCCGTATTGCCTGTGCTTTTATGCTCCTCTACGGCGGCCACAGGCCCAATTTCACCATTGAAAAGCTCAATAACCCGGATAAGTGCTACAAGCACACCGACGAAGGCCTTGAAGTAGTGCACAGAAGCGCTCTGTGGACCAAGACCGGCGTTTAAGATTGTATTGAAAAAGAACCTGCTGCGGCAGGTTCTTTTTTTAAGTTATAAGTCAGAATTAACAAGGAATAAGTCCGGGTCGCTGACGCTCCTTTATAATATGCTTACGCATATCCTTGTGGCGGGCGGATAATATCCGCCCCTGCAATCGGAGCGAAGCGACCTTCACTTGTTACTTGTTACTTGTCACTTCTTTCTTTTTCCTTCTTACTTATCCTGCATAAAACTCGGTGGAGGTTTTATTTGCCTGGATAAGTACGGAGCTCTGATTGAATACCTGTATCATTTCATCGCAGGCGGCGTGAACGCTTTCAATATCCGTATCGCTCAGGTAAATAACCAGGGTGTATTCACGGTAGATTTTCTCGCCGTCAACCCAGCCGCCGTTGGCTTCCTGGATTGTGTAGCCGCCGAAATGCTCAAGCAGTATTTTTTCCGCCTCCTCTTTTGCCTTATCGGGGGCGAATACAGGCTTATCGGTGTCCTTATCGTTTGTGCCGAGGTAAAGAACATACTGTACATCCCGGTTTTCCTCTTTGCTATTCAGGGCGCTTATGCCGAAATACAGCGAAACAGCCGACAGGGCAAGGGCAATAACCAGAAAAACGGAGATAATGACTCCGGCTTTTTTAGACATAATATTTTCTCCTTTTCACTTTATTCAATATACGGTTTGCATATTATCATAATAAGAATAATAATTCAAGCCCGGGGAAAGGGCGTGTTTGCTTAAGTGCTTACCGCTTCCCGCAAAAAAAGAACCTGCTCTTGGGCGGATGTTCGTAAATCAGTATTGGTTTTCGCGGAAAACTAAAACCGCAGTACATCGTCAGATTTGTTCACCATACACAAAGTATGCTTCGCAAATCTTCCTTGTTCTGCGGCTTATTTTTCACGAGAAAACTGCTT
>JAFRMR010000013.1 GCA_017430535.1 Clostridia bacterium | reverse complement strand
AAGCAGTTTTCTCGTGAAAAATAAGCCGCAGAACAAGGAAGATTTGCGAAGCATACTTTGTGTATGGTGAACAAATCTGACGATGTACTGCGGTTTTAGTTTTCCGCGAAAACCAATACTGATTTACGAACATCCGCCCAATCGGGAGTGATTTTCTTTTTATCCTGTTCAGAACTCTACATCGCTCTGTGAAAAGAGCGGGGCGTTTCTGTCTTTTTCGGAGAGAATCGGGTTATCGGTTCCCCAGTCGATTCCGAAAATCGGATCGTCAAAACGGATGCTTCTGTCATTTTCGGGCGAATAGTAATCATCCACCTTATAGGAAAGCTCAACATTATCCGTAAGGGTAACAAAGCCGTGAAGGCAGCCCTTGGGGATATAGAGCATATTTTTATTCTCCCCGGAAAGCTCAACAGCCACATGTTTGAGATATGTGGGAGAGTTTTTGCGTATATCAACCGCAACATCGATTATTCTGCCCCGGGTGCAGGAAACAAGCTTTGCCTGGGCTGCAGGGGCTTTCTGGCAGTGAAGGCCTCTTACGGTGCCCTTCTTTTCGGAAAAGGACCTGTTATCCTGAACAAATACGGTATCTATGCCCAGCTGCGCAAATTTAAGGGCGGAATAGCTCTCATAGAACCAGCCCCTGTTATCGCCGAAAACTGCGGGCTCAATAAGATATGCGCCTTTAATGCCGGTTTCAGTAAGATTCATGATTCAGACCGTCCTCAACACCCCAGCAGGGCCTTTCGCCGGGCCTGTCGGAGGAATAAAGGATTTTTCCTTCCGCAACAGCTAGCAGATGCTCGCCGTAGGATGATTTGCCGTATTTCTGGGCGGATGCAACAAGCGCCTCTTTGCTTATCCACCTCATATTGTATGCGATTTCTTCCGGGGCGGAAATCTGGATTCCCTGAAGCTGTTCAATGGTTCTGATGAAATTGGTGGCATCAAGCAGGGAATCTACCGTTCCCGTATCAAGCCAGGCGTAGCCCCTGCCCAGAAGGCGGATATCCAGCTCGTTATTCTTGAGATAAATCTGGTTGATATCCGTTATTTCAAGCTCTCCTCTTTCGGAGGGTTTAAGGGATTTGGCGTACTCGACAACCCGGTTATCATAGAAGTAAAGGCCGGTAACCGCATAATTTGATTTCGGTTTTTTGGGCTTTTCAACTATGGAAACGGGAACATTGTTTTTATCAAATTCCACAACACCGAAGGCCTGGGGATTATCAACATAGTAGCCGAAAATTGTGGCCCTGCCTTCGTTTTTGGCGGCCTGACGCAGCAGATGGCCGAGACCGCTGCCGTAGAAGATATTGTCACCCAGAACCATGGCCACGCTGTCACCGCCGATAAACTCTTCGCCTATGATAAAGGCCTGGGCAAGACCCTCCGGCTTTTCCTGAACGGCGTAACTGAGGTTGAGGCCGAACTGGCTGCCGTCCCCGAGGAGCTGGGAAAACTTGGGGGTATCCGACGGGGTGGAAATAATAAGGATATCTCTGATACCTGCAAGCATAAGGGTTGACAGGGGATAATATATCATAGGTTTATCATAAACCGGCAGAAGCTGTTTACTGGTTACAAGAGTGAGGGGGTAAAGCCGTGTACCGGAACCCCCGGCAAGAATAATACCTTTCAAATAAAACACATCCTCGCTGATTATAAATAGATGACGGATTTTGTCTGAAATTCCACTCAATAATAATATATCATTCACGGGAAAAAAGTCAATAAACGTAAATTTCTGTAACTCTATTGTTACCGATTGTAACTTTTTACGGGGTGGAAAAATATTTTGATTCCGGGCCCGTTTTCGGGCAAAAACCACTTTACAAAAGCAGTGGGTTAGAGTATTATAATTGGTAAGGCAAAAACAAAAAAGGCATATTATTTTTGGAGGTAGTATTATGAACCTTGTCTATGGTATCAAAGACAAACCCAAGGCCGGGCAGATAATCATTTTCGCCTTCCAGCAGCTGCTGGCGATACTGGCCGCAACAATCGTTGTGCCCGTAATTATCAACGGCAACGCAGGGCTTGAAGGTGCTGACGCCATGAGCCAGTCCGCCGCACTTTTCGGCGCAGGCGTAGGCACAATTGTTTATCTGCTCTTCACCAAATTCAGAAGCCCCGTTTTCCTGGGCTCATCCTTCGCGTTTCTCGGCTCCATGACGGTAGCTTTCACCGGCGCCGTTACCGCCGCTGCAGGCTATGCAGGCCTTATTCTCGGCGCTGTTTTCGCAGGTCTCGTTTATGTTGTAATTGCAATTATAGTTAAAATTGCAGGGGTTGCCTGGATCAGCAAGCTTATGCCTGCCGTTGTTATAGGCCCCACGGTTTCAATTATCGGACTTTCACTTGCAGGCAATGCCGTTGGCGATGCACTTGCCCTTGCAAAGACCGACGCAGGCTATGTTATGAGCACCAAGGGCTGGATCGGATTCATCTGCGCCCTTATCACTCTTTTCACCGTTATTCTCTGCTCTGTTTACGGCAAAAAGATGACAAAGCTTATCCCCTTTGTTATCGGCATACTTGCCGGCTACGCAGTTGCAGCGGCCTTTACCCTTATAGGCAGAGGCATAGGCAATGAAAACCTTCAGGTTATGGACTGGTCCGCATTTGCAAATATGCAGATGGTTCCCTCCTTCACATTCCTTAAGGCATTCAACGGCGGTTTCTCCGCGCTTACCCCCTCTTATATAGTAACAATCGCCGTGGCTTACATCCCCGTAGCGTTCGTTGTGTTTGCAGAGCATATTGCAGACCACAAGAACCTTTCCACCATTGTAAATCAGGAACTCCTTGAGGATCCCGGCCTTCACAGAACCCTTCTTGGTGACGGTATCGGCTCAATGGTAGGCGCTTTCTTCGGCGGATGCCCCAACACCACTTACGGCGAATCCATCGGCTGTGTTGCAATTACCGGCAACGCTTCCGTAATAACCATACTTGCCACTGCAATTATGGCAATCCTGGCTTCATTCTGCGCCCCCTTTGTAACGTTCCTTTCCACCATACCCGGATTTGTTATGGGCGGCGTGTGCATCACTCTTTACGGTTTCATCGCCGTAAGCGGTCTTAAGATGATTCAGAATGTTGACCTGGGCGATAACAAGAACCTCTTTGTTGTGGCCGTTGTGCTTATCTGCGGCATAGGCGGCATGACACTTTCCATAGGCAAAGTTACCCTTACCGAGGTTGCCTGCGCACTTATCCTGGGCATAATCGTAAACCTTATGGTTTCAAAGAAAAAGGCAGCCGAATAATATATACCCCGAATTTATATTTCCGCGCCGGAAAACCGGTGCGGATTTTTTTTACTTAATCATACTGTTGAAACGGATATAAAAAAATAGTATACTGGATTCGATGTGAAAGAAAATCTGCCTTCAGGAGGGTTGTATGAGTAAAGGTAAAAAGATTATCTTTGTGCTGTTTCTGCTCATATTCATAAGCGCCTCGGTATATATGTCATTCAATATGATTTCAAGGCCCACTTATGAATTCAAATACACAGAGGATTACGGCGGAACAGGAGAAAAAGGTTATGTTTTTGACGGCTTCAACGGCAACACAAGCATAACCGATGTTTATATTGACCACCCGTATGAAAAGGTGAACGGAGAATGGGTGCAGGATAAGAGCAAGGATGTAATTGCTGTTGACAGCTACACCTTTGTTGCGGATGAGTATGTGAAATACATCCATATTGGTCCCACAGTAAAACATATTAAGAACGAGGCCTTTGTTTACTGCAAACAGCTCAGGGCAGTTTATGTGGATGCGGCAAACCCCTATTTTACGGATGTGGACGGTGTACTCTACACAAAGGATATGAAGGAGATTATCCTTTACCCTATCTGCCGCTGCACTCATATAATCTATGAGGATATGGAAAAAAGCGGAGAGATAACAAACATAGGCCTTGATGTGAAAGAGGAATATGAGGTAACGGGAAGCTCCGCCGATGAGCTTTTTGCAGACCTTCGCTCACAGATAAGGCAGACTAACGGGGATGACTTCACCCGCCCACTGTTTGATGAAATGCTTGAAAAGGGCGTTACCGCCCCTTATATCGGCACATACTACATAATCAAAGAAAAAACGGACAGCTCCCTGAAAGTTGAGAAAGCCTGGAGCTGCGATGAAAAGTACACAATACCCGAGGGAATTGAAAAGATAGCCGCAAAGGCTTTTTACAAGTGCGACCGCCTTGTGGAAATAAACATACCCTCAACGGTTAAGAGCATCGGCAATATGGCGTTTTTCAAATGCTATGGCACCTCACTGCTAACCCTGCCCGACGGCCTTGAAACCATAGGCAACGATGCTTTCAGCTATTGCGAGAATATGAGATACGCGGTGTTTATTCCCGAATCCGTAAAAAAGATAGGGCACCACGCATTTTATAAGTGCAGCAACGATCTGCTCTATTATATGGGGCACAAAGATGAAAGCGAAATTGACCTCGGGGGCAGATGGCAGGCAAGAAGCGATAACAGCTTCAGGGCAGATAAACCCCTGTGGGGCAAAACCCGTGAGGAATGCAACAAGTATAATGAGGAGCTGTATGAAAGAGACCGCATAGAGGCGGAAAAAGCTCAGGCAAACGCACAGCCCTCGGCTTCCTCGGCCTCCGCGGGAGAAATAAACACCACCTATGTTAAGATTATAATGATATTCTTCTTTATACCCGGCTTTATCTTCATAGGCCTTCAGGTTATAAGGGCACTGTTCAAGGAAGATTTCCTTATGACTAAAAAAGGCAAAGAAAAGCTGGCAAAGAGAAAAGAAGAGCAGGAAATGATACACAGAATGTATGTTGAAGGCGGAGCTGAGGCTGCAGACGGCGGTGCGCAGCCCGGTGTAACAGATGAAAACGGGGAAGGAGGAGAAAACGATGAATGAAAAAGCCGCAAAAGTTAAAAACTTCATCGGCCAGTTCGGAAAATACTGGAACACTCCTCAGCCCGGCAGATTTGTGCCCTATAAAGAATACCTTTCGGTATTTCTGGGGGTAGGCGGTGATTACGCCCTGCAGAGGGTGCTCAACTACCTTTCCTTCGGCACAGGATGTTTCCTTGTAATCTTTTATTATGAGATACCCGTGCTCACCTTCTCGGTAATAGGCACATTCTTTATGATTCAGGGCTACTTCTGGGGAATTATCGGCATGATAATCAACGATAACCTGGGATTCCTGCCCAAAAAGACGGAACGGCTGTTTTACGCCCTGTACTTTTTCTTTGCATTTCTCGGGGTGCTGTTCCTTGTGGTGGATTTTTCCGAGATTATCCCCTTCCCTGCAAGGCTGGTGAATTACCTGACCTCATTCCCGGGAATCAATATCAGAAACACCCTTAAGATTTTTGCGGTTCACTGGCTTGTAACCGGCTACGGCGGAGCCAGAGCCATATTCATACGCAAAAAGTGGCTGCCCAAGCTCGGCAGATACAAGCTTTTTGCCTACCCCAATGTTATACCCTGCATGATAATGGTGCTGCTTATCTGCTGGCTGCCCATTTACGAAAAGCCCCTGACCGAGCGTATATGGGTGCTTTACCTGCTGTTTTCGGTTTACGGTATGTTTGCTTACACAGGCGGAGCATCGGCAATTTCAAGCACCATTTCCCCGGACCCCCACGAAAGAATGCTGGTAAGGTGCTACCCGGAAAAGCTGAGCCACCTTTTTAACTCAATAGTTATTGTTTCGGTGCTGCCAATGCTGGCATCAACACTGACCGGCGATATCACAAACATAAACACCTACCGCTACATCATACCCATAATGATGATGTTCTGCACACTGCTTATGTTCGGCGGCCTCGGCTCAATAAAAGAGAGAATCCCTCAGCCCCCGGTTGAAAAGAAAAAATATATCCCATTCTGGGACGGCATAAACGGCGTTATCAAAAATAAATACCTGTGGATAAACGCAATATCCGGCCTGATTGACGCCCTCGGTAACGGCTCGCTGGCGGTAAAAGACATTATCCTTATTTACACCTGGCGCGAAAGAGGAATAATATATGTTATAGTGCAGAACCTGGTTTCAATGGTGGGTAACCCCGGCGCCTTCCTTGCCCCCTGGATAAGGAAGAGATTCCAGTACAAAACACTTATCATTTTCAAGCGACTTGTATTTGCAGGCCAGTGCTTCGGCTATATATGCGCCTTCTATTTCTTCAAGGATAATTACTTTATGAGCGGCCTTATAATGCTCATAGCCCTGTGCATTGGCGATATGCTGAACAGTGCCATAGAGCTTGCGGACCAGGATATGGGCGTAAGGCTCAGGGACTACCAGATGTACCTTTCCGGCGAAAGGCTTGAAAGCTACTCGGGAGTTATAGGGTGGTTTACCGCTCCTTTTTCTGCAATTATCAGCCTGATAATTCCTATTCTTTTCTACAGAGTGGGCTTTACGGCGGATTATGATATACTGTTTGTTGATGATATTAGAAGCAAATGTATGATGATAGGTATGGCCTTTGACCTTGTGGGCCACCTGCTGTGTATAATCCCCTACGCTTTCTTCTGGGATTACACCGATGAAAAGCACGCAAAGGTGATTGAGGTGCTTGAGGAAAGAGAGAGGCTTGCGGCAGCGGGAGCAACCCAGGAAGAAATATATGCCGTAGGCAAAGATGAAAAAATCTGAGGCTGTGCATTCAGGCGAAAAACAAACAGACAAGTTTGACAAGATATCAGCTCGCGGTAAAACAAAACTGCGAGCTTTTATTTTTCACCCTTTGCCTTTTTATAATGAATAATGTTTTCGGCATTTTTTCGGCTCTGCCGTACCTTGGTACTGTCTCCCGCCGAAGAAAATGCTGTTTTCATCCTGACTGCAGCAGCCTCTTTTTGTGTTCCGTATACAGGCAAAAAACAGTAACAAAAATCCCCGCAGGCGGAACCTGCGGGGATTTTTTATATTTCGGCTGTTTGTTCATTTTCCGCTTTTCTCATAAGCTTGCGTCTGAACACAAAGTAGAGGGCGAACTGAACAAAGAAGGTAACCGCCCAGGAGAGCGGATAGGATATATAAAGGAACATAAGCGTACGGTTAAGGGGCAGGATAAAAAACACCCAGAAAAGGCGGATGCCGCAGGCCCCCAGCAGGGAAACAAACATGGGCTCAAAGGAGCGGCCCATACCCCTGAGCTGGCAGGCGGCAACATCAAGCAGAGGGCAGAAGGTGAAGAAAGGCATAATAAATCTCATCCTCTGCACCGCAAGCTCAATAACCTGAGGATCCTTTGAGAAGAGGCCTGTAATACGGTAGGCAAGAATATAACCTACGGTGCTGAGCACCGCTCCGGTACAGATTGCCACCGTGAGGCACAGCCGGTAAACCCTGCCGATATTCTCATATTTCTTTGCGCCGATATTCTGTGAGGTAAAGGTCATTGTTGCCTGGGAAACCGCATTGCAGCAAACATAAATATAGCCGTCAAAATTGGAGCCGGCGGAAATTGATGCCATAGCCGAAGAGCCGAAGGAATTGACATTGCTCTGAATTATTACATTTGAAACGGAAAACAGAGCGCTCTGCAGCCCTGCAGGCACACCCAGGCGCAGTATTTCTTTAAGCTCTGCTGCATAAAATCTGAGCTTTGATATATAAAGGCGGCAGTCCCCTTTGAAACGGCAGAGGTAAATTACAACCGCCGCGGCGCTGAGAACCTGGGATATTATGGTAGGGATTGCAACACCCTCAACACCCATGTGAAGGCCGATAACAAACAGAATATTCAGCAGTACATTTATAAAACCGCTGACACCGAGAATAATAAGGGGCCTTTTGGTATCGCCGTTGGACCTTATGATTGAGGCGCCGAAGTTATAGACCATCATTGCGGGAGAACCGGCGAAATAAATGCGAAGGTATCTTACAGCAAGGGGCATAACATCCGCCGGGGCGTTCATAAGCCTGAGCATAAGGCTGCAGGCAGACATACCTATAATGCCTATGCCGACGCCGCTGACAATGCTCAGGAGCATTGCGGTGTGCACGCACTCATATTGGGCCCGGGCATCCTTTTCGCCTATATGCCTTGCCGCCACTATTCCTGCGCCTATGGACATACCCGTAAACAGGCTTACAAACAGGTTCACAAGAGAACCGGTGGAGCCCACCGCTGCCAGAGCCTGCTTGCCCACAAACCTGCCCACAATGGCGGTATCCGCCGTGTTATAGGCAAGCTGTAGAAGGCCGGTGAACATAAGCGGCACGGAAAAACGCAGTATTTTCTTCAGGAAGGGTCCCGAAGTCATATCAATGGTGTATTTGCCGTTCATTTCATTTCTCTTTTCATTTTCTCTTTCCGTATTTCCACTGAGATTATAGCACTTTATTTTTCATATTCAACATCATTTTTTTATTTTATTACAGTCAATATTGATTATTTGTAATAATAATGTATAATGGAAAACGGATAAGATAATAATGGGAAAAGAGGAAAAGAAAATGAAAAAGTTTTTTAAATCCGCCGCGGCAATACTGATGGCTACCGTTATGCTCTGCGGCACCGTAAGTATTATTGCAAACGCCACCAGCGGAAACATTGACCCTGCCATAATTGCCGACACCTCCCGGGTGGCAGTGGATATTGAAAGAGAAGGCATAGTTCTGCTGAAAAACGAGGACGGTACACTGCCCTTAAAGGGCAAAAAGCTGAATATTTTCGGCGTGGGCTCCGCCTTCCCCTACATTGGAGGCACCGGCTCCGGCTGCACCACATCGGATAACCCGGTTTACCTTTACGATGCTCTTGACAAAGCGGGGGTTGAGTATAACAAAGAGCTGCGAGAGCTTTATGAGGCAAACGGCGGCAAAAGCGACCTGCCCTATGTGGACCACACCATAATAAACAACCTTGTGAACCTTGCGCTGCTTAAAAACACAATTGACGAAATGAACCCGAGAAAGCTTACGGATAAGATTATGAAAAATGCCATGGCTTACTCGGACACCGCAGTTATAGTAATAGGCCGCACGGGCACCGAAGGCGGGGATATGGGTGAAGATACCCTTGCCCTGAGCGATAATGAAAAAGCAATGGCAGAAAAAGTCTGCGCCGCTTTCAAAGATGTTATTGTAATATTCAACACCGGCAATATTATGGAAATGGGCTGGCTTGAAGAATACAGGAGCATAAAGGCCGCGCTGGAGGTTTGGATCCCCGGCGAATTCGGCTTTGAGGGAGTTGTTGATGTGCTTACGGGCAAGGTAAACCCCTCCGGCAGGCTGAACGATACCGTTCCCTATAAAATAGCGGACTGCCCCTCATCCGAAAACTTCGGCGATTACTCCTTCAAGGGTTCTGACGGCCATTATGTTGAATATCAGGAAGGTATTTATGTAGGTTACAGATATTTTGAAACCATGGCAAAGGATGAAGTGCAGTTCCCCTTCGGCTACGGGCTTTCCTACACAACCTTCAGCCAGCAGATTGTTTCCCGCTCTGCAGATAAAGACAAGATTTCACTTGAAGTTAAGGTAACCAACACAGGCGACACCGCCGGCAAGGATACGGTGCAGGTTTATTACAGCGCACCCTACAACAAAGGCGGCATAGAAAAAAGCGCAATAGTGCTGGGTGCATTTGCAAAAACAAAACTGCTTGAGCCCGGGCAGAGCCAGACTCTGAACATATCTTACAGCACAAGGGATATGGCCTCCTATGATTATAAAAACAGGCAGGCCTATGTGCTTGAAAAAGGTGATTATAAAATAATACTCGGCAAAAACGCAAGAGAAGCATACGACAGCTTTACTTACAGCACGGGCAGCGATGTTATTTATGATAAAGACGCCGTAACGGGCACAAAAATCAAAAACCTGTTTGATTTTGCCTACAGCGGATATACGGTGCTCTCAAGAAGCGACCCCAAAGGCACCTACCCGAAATCAAGGGAGAGAAAAGTTACCGACGAAATCAAAAATGCGGATGAACTGCCGGCGCCCGTAACAGAGGGCACTGCTCCCCTGCACAGCGTTAAATATGATAAAACCATAACCCTCAGGGATGTATATAACGATGAATCGCTCTGGGATAAATTCCTTGACCAGTTCACCCTTGATGAAATGTTCAATATGGTTGCCTGCGGAGGCTACCAGACTTACGGCGTTGACCGTCTGGGAGTGCCCCATACCATGGATGACGACGGCCCTGCCAGCGTAAAGGGCAGAAACGGCACGGTATTCTCAGACAGCGGCACGGCCTACCCCTGCGAAACCTGCGTTGCCTGCACATTCAACACAGAGCTTGCCGAGAAAATGGGCGAAGGCGCCGCCAGAGAGGCGGAGAATATGGGCACGGATGTATGGTATGCCCCCGGCGTAAATATCCACAGGAACCCCAGAGGCGGCAGAAACTATGAGTATTACTCCGAGGATCCCCTTGTTTCCGGCAAAATGGCCTCGGCGGTTATAAAGGGATGCAACAAGGTGGGCCTTGTTACCACTATAAAACACTTTGCCCTTAACGAGCAGGAAACAAACCGCAACGGCATAACCACCTGGGCAGATGAACAGGCCCTGCGTGAAATATACCTGAAAGCTTTTGAAATTGCCATAAAAGAAACTCAGCCGAAAGGGGTTATGTCCGCATACAACAGAGTGGGCCCTTACTGGTGCGGCGGATGCTCCTCACTGCTTAAAGGACTGCTCAGAAAAGAGTGGGGATTTGACGGCTTCGTTGTTTCCGACTATGCTTCCAATTTCTTCTTCTCCGGCTATATGAGTGCGGCTGTGGGCGTATATAACGGCAACGATGCAATACTGAACGGTATATGGGAGCTTGAAAAGCCATCCTGCCTGATTACCCTGAGGAATGCCTACAACAGAGACCCCATCGGATTCGGAAAAGCCCTGAGGGAATCCGTCAGAAACACCTGCAGGATGAAGATGTTTACCAAAGCCTTCACAAAGCCCCGCGAGTTCCCCGATGCAGGGAAACTGAGCACCTGGATTATTCCCATAACAAAATGGGATTTTGAATCGCCCTATTTTGTATCAATACTGAAATACGGCGCGTCAAATATTGTGAATACGGTTTGCTGGGTGCTGTATAAAATAATGATGTGACGCCGGATTTCGGATTTCGGCCACTTGATATCGGATGTCGGGTCGCAAAGCTCCGTTTGTATTTAATCGAATAAAACAATAACCCCGGTGGTTTTAAGCCACCGGGGATTTTTTTAAAATCAAATGAGCTGATTTGTTTTCATTTAAAACAAAAGGATTTCATTTTTTATCTTCCCAAAATACTGTTTATAAAAATCAGTAGTCTGTTTGCGAAGGTGAGCTGCGGGGCATCGGCTTCACTGCCGGAAAGTTGCTTCCACAGCGCTTCATTATCTTCCGGTATCTTTCTGCCGTATTCATCGCATCTTACAGAAAGAGTGTGGTTTTCTTTCCAGCTCTGTAGGTCAGCCGCATATTTTTCCGCATCAACACCTTCAAAATATATAACGGGAATAACCTCCGCAGTCATTTTATCAAAATCAAACTTTACTTCCAGCACGGTTTCTTTTATGTCGTGCATAGAAGCTTCAGCCCAGAAGTTTTCCTTCTGCGGATCATTTTTTATAATCCAGAGCAGAGAGGCGGAATTTGCAGATGTATATCCCTCGGGCAGAGCAAAGAATCCAGTATAACAGGGCCAATAGGGCTGGCTTGCATAATCGGCTTTTTCGCCTTCCGGCCCTTTGTGCGGTATAATATCAAACTCTTTCAATGAACCGTTTTTGCAGGTGAATACCCTATAATTCTCTCCCGCTTCGTTTGCAATATTTGTGCCGTAAACAATAAGCTCCGGAGTGCCGTCCTGATTATAGTCATTAAGAGCATAGCATATTGTATCTGTGCTGTAGCCGTTATTGTCTTTGCCTGTCAGTATTATTCTGAAAAGGCCCGGTCTTTCACGGATTTCAACAAGCTTGTTGAAATATACCTGTTTATACGAATCATCCGCGGCAAAAGCGAATAAGTTAAAACAGGCAAGCAGTAATGCAACTGCAGAAATAATGCAGATAATTCTTTTCATACAATTGTCCTCCCGTCATATATTAATGACATTGCATTAAAATAGGTATTAAATAAACTTACTGCTATATCTTTAGGAAGGATAGCTCCCATAAGCACAGCCGATACATAAAGGAACGGAAGGTTTATCCAAACGAACAAATTCATTATAGGCCGGAAAATACTTTTGACCGAGCTCAAGTCAATCGGTGTTCCGAAAAAATCTTTGGCTTGTTCAAAAAAAACAGATGAATCAGATGGCTGAACAACCTCGTTTTCGGCAAATGCAGGAATTGAGCAAACTGAAAGAATCATTAAAAAGCATAGTATTAAAGCAATAATCTTTTTCATAATTAACCCCCCATTATAAATAAACAAATCATTACTTGAATTCTTTACCTTATTAAAATCAGTATATCACCCTTATAACAAGCAGTCAAATTGAGTGCTGTTTCTTAATCTGTGATTGTACCACCCGTTTACGTTAATGTAACGTAATTATATTACAAAAACGTGATATCGTCAATACGTCATTATAACGTAACAGAGGATATATCATGAAGCAGATTATATTTAACGGCAGAAAAAACGTTATCTCTGATTCTTTAAAACATTACAGGCAAACTCTTAAGCTGTCACAAAACGCCCTTGCCGCCCGTATGCAAACATTCGGCTGCAATATTGACCAGCAAATGATAAGTAAAATAGAAAAAAACACCCGGCAGGTTACTGATTATGAGCTGCTGTGTTTCTGCCTGAGCCTGCATATTTCCCCTGCAGACTTGCTGAAAGATTATTTAACCGATAACAAATAAAAATACCATTTTCAAGCTATCCGCGGAACTGAGTTCTGCGGATAAATTTTCCCTTCAATAAGTAGTCAGCAAAAACCGCAAATCTAACGAAAAAAATAAATTTTTGCTTAAATAAGTGCGAAGAAAACAAAAAAATCGGCGTGACTGTTGTCACGCCGAGATTTCAGACACAGCTGATGTGTATCCGGCACATCAACTGCTTCTTCCCTTCCGGGGAAGAATATAATTCAACCGCATGGTCACATTGTAAAGGGTTTTGCTCCGAAAAAACAGGGCCAAACGGCTCATTTTTCGGTATTTTTTATTACAATACCCGTGCGGGCGGCCTCAACAGCCAGTTCTGCCCTGGTGTGGAAGCCGGTTTTTTCAAGCAGATTCTGCACATGATTCTTTACGGTTTTAGCTGAAAGATTGAGCCGCTCGGCAATTTCCGCATTGCTGTCCCCGGTGGTAAGCTCCCTGAGGATTTCCATTTCTCTTGAGGTAAAATCGTGGTTTGTGGATAGGCCTATGGTAACCTCGGGGGTGGAATCGGGGTAAATATTTTCTCCTGCCATGGTTCTGTCCATAAGTGCAATTATGGGCTCGCCGGAGGATTCCTTATACCAGAATGAATCAACGCCGATTTCCTTGGCTCTTTTTATCCAGGAATATTCCGGCATGGAGGTAACGATAATAACCTTGATTTCCGGCATGGTTTTCTTTATCTCCTCGGCGGCGTTAAGGCCGTTGTTGCCCCCGTTGGTTATTACATCCATAAGCACAAGGTCAACCTTGTTGTTTTTGCAGAAATAGGCCGCGGATGCGGCGTCGGAAACAGAGCCGGCCAGCTGAAAATTCTCGGATGATTTTACAAAAATCTCAAAAAGCTGGCGGGGCATTTCCTGATCTTCAACTATCAATACATTATACATTGGCTGTTTCCCCCGGTATTTTAAGATAAAGTGTTACGGCAAAGCCCTGCGCGGTTTCGGTTTCCATACGGCCACCCTGGCTTTCTGCCCTGCTTCGTAAATCTTTAAGGCCGCCCCCTTCGCCCCTGAAGGGCCTTTTGGGTGAGCCGTTATCGCTGAACCTGATTATAAGCTCATCGCCTGCTGATGATATTTCGGCATAAAGGACGGAAGCGTCCGCGTGCTTTTTGGCGTTTGCGGCGGCTTCGGAGCCGGCTGAATAAATGAGCTCCTCATATTTTTCACAGCCCGGCGGAATACTGCCCTTTATTTCTGCGGTCATCCCGATTTCGGCGGCTCTGGCCCGGAGCTTTTCCCATACTCCCCTGCCGGCGGTATCCGCCTCACGGCAGAGCATAAGGGCGTTTGCCTTCCAGCGGAAGAGAATCTCCGCCTTTTCAGCCGGGGTGCCGCCTTTCATAATTCTTCTGGACCTGAGCAGCACAAGGTTCATACCGTCGTGAATTTCCGTTTTGGTTTTTACAATTTCTTTTTGCCTGGTTATATCAATAATGCGGCGGCTGTACTCCCTGATTTTTTCGTTTGCCTGCTCAAGCAGGCGGTTGTTTTTATCAAGCTGTGCGGTTTTGCGGTAAATCTCGGTAATATCGTTTGAGGTTATCTCAAAAAGCTGCCTGCCGCCCTGGCGCCTTTCCTTACGCATAAAGCTGAAGTACTTGCCCCCGGGCACACGGAGCACATAGCCATCGCCGTGCCTGCCTGCGGTTTCGCACCCCGGAAGGAGGCGTCCCTCCTCCACGGCGGAGTAAAGCTCGTTGCCGTTGAGAACGCCCATACCCGTAAGCAGGCGGGAAAGGTTATTCATGCTTTCATTAACAAGGATTATTTTGCCGCTTGGGTAATAAACGCAGATTGCGGTGGGAAGCAGATCAACGCTCTCTTTGACGGACATCTGGGAAATATTCCTGCCCTCCCATTTATTTACGCTGAAAAGAAGGATAATAACCGCAAGGGTCTGAACAATCATATACACTAAAAGACCGACCTTCAATGACAGACCCAGGAAACTGATTAAACTATCGCTTATATCCGTGTTAACCGCCATCTGGAATACCGAATAATTGGCGGCAACAAACAGTATGCTCATAATGATATTTACAATACGCTTCTGCCTTATATACTGCACAGTGATATAGAAAAGGAAAAGAAGCACCGCATAATACCATATAAAGATAAGGTTGTGGAACACAACATTTGAGATATTGTAAGAGGTCATAGGCTGCACCTCTTTTCTACCTCAATATTGATATACTCCGCATCATCCTCGCGGAAGGACCGTGCGGTTATACCCGGCTCCGAAGGCAGGGAGGGTTTTCCGTCCGCCTCAAAAGCCGCCCTTATCCTGATTTTATCCCCGGTTTCAAAAACATTGATGATTACGCCTTTAAGGGAATCAACAACAGATTCCGTGATATGCTGAACAGAATCCACGGCGGCTATAACAGCGGCAGCATCCGCACTGCCCGTAGCGCTGCCGGAAACGGAAACATGCACCCCGCAAAGGGAAAGATGATAGAATATTTCATCAAAGGCAAGCAGAATCTCCGCCGATGAAATTTCGCCGTTTTCCTGCCCGGAAAGGGCAAGATTTGCCCTTCTTTTTATATAGGAGCCGTAAAAACAGATAAGGGAAAGGTTTTTATTGAACTGCTCCGGGTTTTCCTCCGCCTGACGGGCAAGGTCCGCAATTTCAGCGGACTGGGAAATCACGGCGCCTGCAATGGCATCATAAATAAGGTTTTTGGCTTTTATCTGCTCCTCTTCCTCACGAAGGCGGTTGGAGGCTATAAGGGCCGCCTGCTCCTCTTCAAGGCTGCCGGATGTTTCCTCAAGGGCTTCGTTTACCCTGTTGAGCTCCGAAATATCCTCGTTATAAACAAGGCAGCCGCCCCGGATAAAAACCGGGTGAACTATGCGGTCCTTCTCAGGCAGTTCGGCACCGCCGGCGGAATAAACCGCCCTGCCCTTTGAATCATAAATAACCGCGCTGAAGCCGGAGTTGCGGAATACATCGCCGTAGCCGGAGTTTGATATGATGATTCCGCTCTGAATCGCCGCCTCCCAGAAAGCCATAACCGTGAAGCAGAAAATCTCAGGGGTCTGCAGAATTAAAAGAGAGGGGAAAAGAAGGCGGGTAACTAAGCCTACGGAAAAAACAGCAGTGGCGGCAAATACCACGGTGAATATGCCTTCGCCGGAGGAATAATCGTAAAAGTATCTTTTGATAATAAAGCATACGCCGGCAAAGAGCAGTATCATCCATACCACGGCAAGGTAATAAACAATGCCGTAGCTGTAAACGGAATCCGTATCAGCTCCCACGCGGAAAAACAGGCCGTGAAAATCATTGGTAATAATAAACACGCTGAGAATTGCCGTAACCGCAAGGAAAACGGGCTTAACAAATTTTGCCCTTTCGCCTCTGCCCATACCGTAATTGAAGGTAAGGCGGAAGGATTCATATGAAATGAAAAGCATGGGGACATAGTAAACATACCACATCTGCCTTGCAAGCTCTTCATAATCCGCCACAAGGTCATTCCTTGCCATCCTGAGAGCCATAAACAGGAGCATAAACAGGGAGATACCCACAAGCATTCTTCTTGTTCTCTTATCCGTAATCCTCCACTGCAGGGTAAGGATCCAGATAACAATAAGGCAGCTGTACTCAAAGCTGTCGTTATTGAAAACCGCCCCGGAGCTGCCAAGCAGCTGCTTTGCGGCGGGTATAAGAATGAGGAAAAAGATAAACACAAGAGTATTTATACGCGTACTTCTTGATATATACATTATCTTTTCCCCCTTTCACGGTATAATAAGCTGAGCCCTTATGAGCTCAGCTTAAGTTTATATTATTATACTCTGAAGCACTTGGCAATATTTTTGCGGCTGCCGAGCACCATAATTGTTTTTTCTTTTGTAAGCAGGGTATCAAAGCCGATATCCATATCAAGGCGGCCGTCATTCCTGACACCCAGCACATTTATACCGTGTTTATTGCGGATATTGAGCTGGGAAAGGGTTTTGCCGTGCCAGTCATCGGGAATATTTACCTCAACTATGGAGTAATCCTCATCCACGGTGATGTAATCGATTATATTCTCAAAGGAGCAGCGTATGGCGGTCCAGTTAGCCATCTGCCTCTCCGGGTAAACAACCATATCGGCGCCGTTGCGCTTGAGGAATTTTTCGTGAATTTCGGTATTAGCCCTTGATATAACCCGCTTTGCCCCCATTTCGGAAAGAAGGGAGGTGGTTTCAAGGGAATTCTGGAAATTTGCGCCTATGGTAACAACACAGCAGTCATAATTCCTGACACCGAGGGTTTCAAGGAATTCGGGGTTGGTGCTGTCACCTATCTGAGCTTCGGTTACAAAGGGAAGGGCTTCATTTACCTTTTCCTCATTGAAATCCACGCCCATAACCTCAATATTCATCTCGTTGAGCTTTTTTGCCATGTGAAGGCCGAACTCTCCCAGACCGATAAGTAAAACCGATTTTGCCATATTAACTCCTTTCACCCCACATTAAGGTCTGCGCGGGGCATTTTAGAAACAGCTGTTTTATTATTATTTACCGCGGCAAGCACAACGGTAAGGCCGCCCAGCCTGCCGAAATACATAAGTGCAATAAGCACAATTCTTGACACAAGAGAAAGTGAAGGGGTAATGCCGAGGGTAAGGCCCACGGTGGCAACCGCCGAGGCGCTCTCAAATAGGCAGGTAAGCAGCGGCAGATTCTCTGCCATACTGATTATGATTCCGCCGATAACAAACAGACTGATATACATCATAATCAGGCTTACGGCCCTGCGCACCACATTATCATCCACCCTTCTGCCGAAGAAGTGGGGATCGCTCCTGCGCCTGAAAACGGAAACTGCCGCCGCGGCAAGCACGGCAATTGTGGTGGTTTTCATACCGCCGGCAGTGGAGCCGGGGGAACCGCCTGTAAGCATAAGCATTATCATAATAAACTGGCCGCTCTCGCTCATTGCGCCGAGATCCATAGTATTGAAGCCGGCTGTTCTGCAGGTTACGGACTGGAACACAGAGGCCTGCAGCCTTTCGGTAAATGGCAGGGAGCCGAACTCCGCAAAGAAAAAGAACAGAGCGGGTATTGTAATGAGCACAGCCGCCATAAACAGGGAAATTTTGCTCTGAAGGCGGTACTTTTTGACGCGGAATTTATGGGTGCGGATATCATCCCAGGTAAGAAACCCGAGGCCGCCGATTACAATAAGCAGGATAACCGCGGTATTCACAAAATGATTATCTGCAAATGAGGTGAGGGAAGAATACTGCCCCTTAACACCCATAAGGTCAAAGCCGGCGTTACAGAAGGCGGAAACCGAATGAAACAGGCTGTAAAGTATGCCTTTGAGCACGCCGAATTCCTTTATCATAGCCGGGGCAAGGAGGGCTGCGCCTGCCGCCTCAAAAATGAAGGTGCCTGTAACAATAAAGCCCGTAAGGCGGACTATGCCACCAACCCCTGTGCCTGAGACGGATTCCTGCATAACGCTGCGCTGCTTAAGGCTTATCTTTTTGCCGGAGGCCTTAAAAATTGCCAGGGCAAAGGTTACAACGCCCATGCCGCCTATCTGAATAAGGGTTATAATTACCAGCTTGCCGAATACGGACCAGTAGGTGGCGGTATCGTGCACCACAAGGCCCGTAACGCAGGAGGCGGAAACTGCGGTGAAAAGGGCATCAATGAAGGAAGCCCCCTGCCCGTCTGCAGTGGAAACGGGGAGCATAAGAAGCACGGTGCCCGTTATTATAAGAGCGGCGAACCCCAATGCGATTATTTTTGCAGAGGAGAGCCGGAATTTTCCTTTTCTCAAAAAATCACTTCCGGAATATATTTAATAAATTATAACACAACGGGCCGATGTTATCAATGTTTTATTATTGAATTAAAGGGCTTAATATGATATGATTTTTACAGGTGATAATATGATAAAGGGAATTATATTTGACGCAGACGGAACTCTGCTGGATTCAATGCACTTCTGGCTGTCGCTTATGGGCAACACGCTTAAAAAATACGGCGTGAATCTTACCCCGGATTTTATAGGCGAAATTGAATATATGAGCCCATACGAGGCCTGTGACTACACGGCAAAGCGGCTCGGTCTGAAAATAACCGCCGATGAAATGCTTGCGGAAATGGCGGGAACAATAAAGGATTTTTACGGGAATAAAGTGCAGGCAAAGCCGGGGGCTGAGGCATTCCTCAAAAAGCTCAGGGATGCGGGTATAAAAATGATTGTGGCAACCGGCACGGATACTCCCCTTGTTTCGGCAGGGCTTGAGCGGTGCGGACTGCTTGAGTATTTTATAAAGGTTATTTCCTGCGCCGATATAGGGGCAAGAAAAAACGAGCCGGATATTTACAGGGCTGCCCTTGAAATGCTGGGGCTTGATAAAGATGAGGTTATTGTGCTTGAAGATGCCCTTTACTGCGCAGAAACCGCCGTGAAAGACGGCTTCAGGGTTGCGGCAGTTTACGATGAATCCGAAAAAGAACAGGATAAGCTTAAAAGCATTGCCGATTTTTACATTGAGGATTACGGCAGAGCGGAAGAATTCTTTGAAAAATACATAAGGTGAAAAAATGAAAAGATGCGTTATCATAGGCGGCGCTCCCATAGCCGATTATGAAAAAATAAAAGAATATTTAAGGGCAGATGATTTTTACATCTGCTGTGACTGCGGCCTTGACCACGCCGAAGGGCTGGGAATTACGCCGGACCTTATTGTGGGTGATTTTGACTCACACGAAAAGCCGGAAACGGATATTGAAACAATTACCCTGCCCCGTGAAAAGGATGATACGGATACCTACTTTGCCGCAAAAGAGGGCATAAGAAGAGGGTTTGAATATTTCCTTATCACAGGCGGCGTGGGCGCAAGGGCGGACCACACCCTTGCAAACATTTACCTGCTTTATTTCCTCTATGAAAGAAATAAAAAAGCCGTGATGATTAACGACTTTTCCGAAATGGAAATTGCCGGTAGCGAAAAGGTTTATGTGGATGACAGCTACCCCTATTTTTCCCTTGTGAATATTGCGGGTACCGCAAGAGGGATAACCATTGAAAACGCAAAATTCCCCTTGACGGACGGGGAAATAAAGCCCGGCTACCAGTACGGCTTCAGCAACGAGGTGCTGCCCGGAAAAAGGGCGGAGATTACCGTTAAAGAGGGCTCGCTGCTGCTGGTGAAAGACAGGTGAATTCAATGCGCAATTCGCAATGCGCAATTAAGGGTCGCAGGGCTCCGATTATGTTATATCACTGTCTGCAGGGGTTTTGCCCTGCAGATTTTTTATGCAATTTTTAAATCTGACTGAATTTTATAAAATATGTGTTGACCGGGAGGCTGCTATATAATAAAATATGGCGACCTTTAAAAAACGGGAGATAATTATGGCAAGAAACAAAGAATATCTCAGAACAGATGTTGAAAAGATTACTTCAATAAGGGAAATGATTGAGCTGGCTGTTTACGAAGCCGGCGATAAAATTGCGTATAAATACAAAAACGGCAGTGAAGTTGAAGAGGTTACCTACGCCGCCTTTGCAGGCAAAATTGCGGCATTGGGCGCCTTCCTCAACAGCCTGGAGCTGGATGACAAAACCGTGAGCTGTGTGGGCAAAAACAGCTTCAAGTGGATTCTGACCTATTTCACAATGCTCAGAAGCAAGGGTGTGTTTGTGCCCCTTGATAAAGAGCTGCCGGAAAACGATATGATTTACCTGCTGAATGACTGCATGGCTCAGGCGGTTTTCTGCACAGGCAAAGAAGAGGAAATAATAAAAGCCAATATTGAAAAGTTGCCGGGCATAAAGGCGGTTATCTGCTTTGACAGGGAAAAGGATGACGGCATTTTTTATTCCTTTGACAAAGCCCTTGAAGCCGGCAGAAAGATGAGCACCGCGGACTACCTGCACCACCCGGACAGAGTAAACAGCCTTAAGATGATTGTTTACACCTCCGGAACCACTGGAGCCTCAAAGGGCGTTATGCTCAGCGAAAAGAACCTGATAAGCGATGTTTATTACGGCCTTCAGCTTACACATACAGGGGAATGCTGCCTTTCGGTGCTGCCCTGGCACCATACTTACGAGGCGGTTACGGGCATATTTGCCGCATTCCACAACCACTCCACCCTTTGCATAAATGACAGCATGACTTCCGTGCTGCGCAACATGCACCTTTACAGACCGGATTACATATTTGTTGTGCCCGCAATCATGGAGATTATGTATAACAGAATTATGCGCTCCTTTGAGGAAAAAGGCATGGGTGAAGAGCTTGCAAAGCTGATAAACAAGAGCAAAAAGATGCTGAAAGTCGGCATAGATATAAGGGCAGAGGCCTTTAAAGCAATTCACGAAATGATGGGCGGAAACCTTAAGCTGATTATATGCGGCGGCGCGCCCTTAAGAAGCGAAATAGGCGAATTTTTTAACAACATAGGCATTACCTGCCTGAACGGCTACGGCATTACGGAGTGCTCGCCCCTTGTAAGCGTAAACTGCCCGGATTATTTCAACGACCCGGCCACGGTGGGCTTCCCCCTGCCCTGCCTGCGGGTTAAGATTGACGAGCCCAACAGCGAAGGCATAGGCGAAATATGCGTTAAAGGCGATGTGGTTATGCTGGGCTACTACAAGCAGCCGGAGGAGACCGCCAAGGTGCTTGAAGACGGCTGGTTCCGCACCGGTGACTACGGCTATGTGAACAAGAGGGGCCAGATTGTTATATCCGGCAGGAAGAAGAATATAATAGTGCTCAACAACGGCAAGAATATTTACCCCGAAGAGATTGAGAGCTACATACAGGGTATTGACTACATAAGCGAGGTTGTTGTAAACGGCGACTTCAACGAATACGGTGAAGAGGATTCACTGGTAGCCGAGGTTTACCTGAACGAAGTTAAGACCTCCGCAGAGGTAATGAAGGCAATTAAGAAAGCCTGCCGGAATCTGCCTGTATACAAGCAGATAAGCAGGGTTGAAATAAGGGATGAGGAATTTGAAAAAACTTCATCCAACAAGATAAAGAGAAACTCCGCCAGAACATCCCGCAAGCCAAAAAAATCAAAAGAAAAGAATAAATAAACCTGAAACGGGCCGCGGCCCGTTTTTTTTCAGACAAAAATATTACTTTATTTTTCACACTCCCTGTGTTAAAATTATTTTATAACAAGCGGAGGGATGAATATGAAAGAATTTACCCTTAAAGCGTCGGACGGATTTGAACTTTCCTGCGCCCTGTTTGAAAACGAGAACCCCAAGGCGCTTATTCAGGTTATTCACGGGGCAAAGGAGCACAAGGGCAGGTATTACCACTTTTGCGGTTTTCTGCAGGAAATGGGCTATGCGGTAATAACCTCAGATAACAGGGGCCACGGAAAATCCGTGAACGAAAAATACTTCCTGGGCCATTTTGAGAGCGCCGAAAGGATAGTTGAGGACCAGCACGAAATATCCTTATATATAAAGCAGATGTACCCGGGCAGGGAGCTTTACCTTTTCGGCCATTCCTTCGGCTCAATAATTGCCAGAATGTACCTGCAGAATTATGATGATGAAATTGAAAAACTGGTGATGACGGGCACGGTGCTGCCCATGCACACGGCAGGCATAGCAAGGGGCATTACGGCCCTTGCAAAAAGAACCCACGGCACAAACACCTTAAAGGGCCTGATTGCAAGGATGGTGAACTCCGGGCCGGACAGCTGGGTATGCGGCAACCCCTACACCATGAGGGAATACCATAACGACCCGCTGGTGCAGAACTGCAACTACACAAACGGGGCAATAAACGCCATAGCGGCGGCGGAAGCGAACTTGACAAAATACAAGAAATTCAGCTGCAAAAACAAGGAGCTGCGCATACTTACCGCAAACGGCGAAAAGGATGTATTCAGGGGGACTTACAAAGGGCTGCACCGCACGGTGAAAGCCCTGAACAAGGTGGGCTATATACATGTGCAGACCATTACATACCCCGGGATGAAGCACGAAATAATTAACGAGCTTGACAAGGCCTCGGTTTACAGCGATATAGTAAGATACTATAACTCCTGAAATAATCATATACAATAATAAAAACACCCGCTCAGATGAGCGGGTGCCTTTTTGTGTAAAATTTAATTATTCTTCGATATCGATAACAACGCCTGAACCAACGGTTCTGCCGCCTTCACGGATAGCGAAACGAAGACCCTTTTCGATAGCGATGGGGGTGATAAGCTCAACGTTCATATCAACGTTATCGCCGGGCATGCACATTTCAGTGCCTTCGGGAAGGGTGATAACACCGGTAACGTCGGTGGTTCTGAAATAGAACTGAGGACGATAGTTATTGAAGAAGGGAGTATGACGGCCGCCCTCTTCCTTGGTCAGAACGTAAACCTGGCCGGTGAACTTGGTGTGGGGATGAATTGAACCGGGCTTGGAAAGAACCTGGCCGCGTTCAATTTCAGTTCTCTGAATACCACGAAGAAGAGCGCCGATATTGTCGCCTGCTTCTGCGTAATCAAGAATCTTTCTGAACATTTCGATACCGGTAACAACGGTCTTTTTCTTCTCATCCATAAGGCCAACGATTTCAACTTCTTCGCCGGTCTTAAGCTGTCCACGCTCAACTCTGCCGGTGGCAACGGTGCCGCGGCCGGTGATGGTGAATACGTCTTCAACAGGCATAAGGAAGGGAAGGTCAGCTTTACGCTCGGGAGTGGGGATGTAGTTATCAACAGCATCCATGAGTTCCCAGATGCAAGCGATTTCGGGAGCGTTAACGTCGCCGCCATCATATTCAAGAGCCTTAAGAGCGGAACCCTTGATGATGGGAGCATCCTCATCGAAACCGTACTCAGCGAGGGTTTCTCTGACTTCCATTTCAACGAGCTCGAGGAGTTCGGGATCGTCTACCTGGTCAACTTTGTTAAGGAAAACGATGATCTTGGGAACGCCAACCTGACGGGCAAGGAGAAGGTGCTCCTTGGTCTGAGCCATGGGGCCGTCGGTAGCAGCGATAACAAGAATGGAACCGTCCATCTGAGCAGCACCGGTAATCATGTTTTTGATATAGTCGGCATGGCCCGGGCAGTCAACGTGAGCATAGTGACGGGCTTCGGTCTCATACTCAACGTGAGCGGTGTTAATGGTGATACCACGCTCTCTCTCTTCGGGAGCCTTATCGATGTTTGCATAGTCAACGAATGCTGCGCCGCCCTTCATAGCAAGGGTCTTGGTGATAGCAGCGGTAAGAGTGGTTTTACCATGGTCAACGTGACCGATGGTACCGATGTTTACATGGGGCTTACTACGGTTAAATTTTTCTTTTGCCATAGAGATTATCCTCCCTTAATAAATTCTTAAGTAAATAAAAATCTTGTCCGCATGCACAAGCATGCTCTCATTTTAACAGTAAAAGCTTTAAAATTCAAGCTTTTTTTAGCTTTTTTTGAAATTTAATTGCTTATTTCTCATTCACAATCTTTTCGGCTATGTTTTTGGGTACCTCGCTGTAGTGGCTGGGCTCCATAACATACTGGCCTCTGCCCTGGGTTCTGGAACGAAGGGCGGTAGCGTAACCGAACATATTTGAAAGAGGAACAAAAGCATCAATCTGAGTGGCTCCGGACCTTACCTCCTGGCCCTGAATCATGCCGCGGCGTGAATTCAAATCGCCTATAACATCGCCGATATATTCATCGGGAACGATAACGGAGGTTTTCATAATGGGCTCCATAAGCACGGGGGCCGCTTTCTTCATAGCATCCTTGAAAGCCATTGACGCGGCAATCTTGAAGGCCATTTCGGAAGAGTCAACCTCGTGATAAGAGCCGTCATAAAGGGTGACCTTTACATCCACAACATTGTAACCGGCCAGGGTGCCCGAAAGCATAGCCCCTTTGATACCGGCCTCGATGGCGTTGAAATAATCCTTGGGGATTGCACCGCCCACAATATTGTTGATAAACTCGAAACCCTTTTCCGGGTTGGGCTCAATTTTGATTTTAACATGGCCGTACTGACCTTTACCGCCGGACTGACGGGAATACTTGGTATCCGAATCCGCCGGCTTTGTGATGGTTTCGCGGAAGGCAACCTGGGGCTGGCCCACGTTTGCTTCAACATGAAATTCGCGGAGCATTCTGTCAACGATTATTTCAAGGTGAAGCTCGCCCATACCTGCGATGATGGTCTGGCCTGTTTCTTCATCGGTGTAGCACTTGAAAGTGGGGTCTTCCTCAGCGAGCTTTGCAAGGGCAATGCTCATCTTTTCCTGACCGGCCTTGGTTTTGGGCTCTATTGCAACCCTGATAACCGGCTCGGGGAATTCCATAGATTCAAGGATAATGGGGTGCCTGGAATCGCACAGGGTATCACCGGTGGTGGTCTGCTTGACTCCAACACAGGCGGCTATATCGCCTGCATAGCAGCACTCAATATCTTCTCTGTGGTTGGCGTGCATCTGAAGAATTCTGCCGATTCTTTCGTTTACACCTTTGGTTGAGTTATATACGCTGCTGCCGGCCTGGATGGTGCCGGAGTAAACACGGAAGAAACAAAGCTTGCCCACAAACTGGTCTGTGGTGATTTTGAATGCCAGAGCCGAGAAGGGCTCGGAATCGGACGAATGCCTGACTTCCTCACGGTCATTCTTGGGGTTCACGCCGGTGATGGCGGGAACATCAAGGGGTGAAGGCATGTAATCCACCACTGCGTCAAGCAGGAGCTGAACGCCCTTGTTACGGTAAGAGGTACCGCAGCATACGGGAACCATTTCATTTGCTATTGTGGACTTCCTGATGCAGGCCTTTATTTCTTCAATGGTAAGCTCTTCGCCGTTGAAATACTTTTCAAGCAGGGCGTCATCCTGTTCGGCAACGTGCTCAAGCATCTCTTCGCGGTAAGTTTTGGCGGACTCGAGCATATCTGCGGGAATATCCCTGACCTCAATCTCCTTACCCATATCGTCAAGATAGTAGTAAGCCTTCATTGTAACAAGGTCGATTATTCCCTCAAAATCCGCCTCGGAACCGATGGGGAGCTGGATGGGGACGGCATTGCATTTGAGCCGGTCCTTCATCATATCCAGAACCTTATAAAAATCGGCGCCCATAATGTCCATCTTATTGATATAAACCATTCTGGGAACGTGATATTTATCGGCCTGCCTCCATACGGTTTCGCTCTGAGGCTCAACACCGCCCTTGGCGCAAAGCACGGTAACCGAACCGTCAAGCACTCTGAGAGAGCGCTCAACCTCAACGGTGAAATCCACGTGGCCGGGGGTGTCGATGATGTTTATACGGTGATTCTTCCAGAAACAGGTGGTTGCCGCAGAGGTGATGGTAATTCCCCTCTCCTGCTCCTGCTCCATGAAGTCCATGGTAGCAGCACCGTCGTGAGTTTCACCTATTTTATGAGTTTTTCCCGTATAGAACAGAATACGCTCAGTTGTAGTGGTCTTACCCGCATCTATATGCGCCATAATACCAATGTTTCTTGTCATTTCAAGTGAAACCTGTCTTGGCATAACAACCTCCGATTTCTGCTGTCACATAAAAAGTAAAAAGTGAACGGGGTGAAAATTACCACCTGAAGTGTGCAAAGGCCTTGTTGGACTCTGCCATCTTGTGAGTATCTTCACGCTTCTTGAATGAACCGCCGGTCTGATTAACGGCGTCCATAATTTCGTTGGCAAGCCTTTCCTTCATGGTTCTTTCGGAACGGGCTCTGGCATAAGATGTAATCCAGCGAAGACCTAAAGTCTGCCTTCTTGCGGGGCGAACCTCCATGGGAACCTGGTAGGTTGCGCCGCCTACACGGCGGGCCTTGACTTCGAGAACGGGCATTACATTTTCCATGGCCTCTTCAAAAACCTCAAGGGGCTCTTTGCCTGTTTTTTCTCTGATAATGTCAAAAGCATCGTAAACGATCTTCTGAGCTACGCCCTTCTTACCGTCAAGCATTATGTTGTTGATAAGACGGGTAACAAGGATTGAGTTGTAAAGCGGATCAGCCAGAACTTCACGTTTGGCTATATTGCCTCTTCTTGGCACAACGCTTCCCTCCTTCATAATAATGATATCATAGGTACTCGAGTGACAAATTCTCGTGGCGCCAATGCAGAGACATTACATTATATATGTACTGCATTGGTTGAATAAATTCAGCCTGCAAGATTATTTGTCAGGATTGAACTGCGGTATTACTTCTTAACTTTGGGACGCTTTGCACCGTACTTTGAGCGGGCCTGCATTCTGCCGTTAACACCCTGAGTATCAAGGGTACCGCGGATTATGTGGTAACGCACACCGGGAAGATCCTTAACACGACCGCCGCGAATAAGAACAACGGAGTGCTCCTGAAGGTTGTGGCCTACACCGGGGATATAAGCTGATACCTCAATGCCGTTGGTAAGACGAACTCTGGCGATTTTACGAAGTGCAGAGTTGGGCTTTTTGGGGGTAGCAGTTTTAACAGCGGTGCAAACGCCGCGCTTCTGAGGGGAATTCTGATCTGTAAGAATATTCTTCTTGGAGTTCAGTCCCTTTAAAAGAGCAGGTGCCTTGGGCTTTCTTTCAAGTGTCTGTCTGCCGTTACGAACAAGCTGATTAAAGGTAGGCAATGTTTTCTCTCCTTTCTTTGAAAATTTTATTGTACAGGGCTCCGCCGGGAGGCGGAACCCGGATACGCTACGGATTGGTATTTTACCACAAAATCTCTTGATTTGTCAACACTTTTAACAAGAATCAATCGATATTTTCGTCATTTATCACAGACTGGCCTGTGGGATAAACTTTAACATTACTGTAGCACTTCATGCCCGTACCTGAAGGCAGAAGTTTACCGATGATAACGTTTTCTTTAAGACCGATAAGGTGATCCACCTTTCCTTTGATTGCGGCCTCGGTGAGAACCTTGGTGGTCTCCTGGAAGGAGGCGGCGGAAAGGAATGACTCTGTGGCAAGGGATGCCTTGGTGATACCCATAAGGGTGGGTACTGCTTCGGCAAATACGGGCTCAACGCCTTTTTCGGCCGCTTCGGCGGCTATTCTTTCGTTTTCGGCATTGAACTCAAGCTTTTCAACAATGGCATCGGGCAGGAATCTGCTGCTGCCGGGGTTGGTAATCTTAACCTCTCTCATCATCTGGCGAACGATAACCTCGATGTGCTTATCGTTGATATCAACGCCCTGGAGACGGTAGGTTTTCTGAACCTCTCTGATGAGGTAATCGTGAACGGCCTCAACACCGAGGATTGCAAGAATATCGTGAGGGTTCTGCGCACCTTCGGTAAGCTGCTCGCCAACCTTGACTCTGTCACCGTCCATAACCTTCTTTTTGAAGCCGTAGGGGATAAGATAGGCCTTTTCGGTGCCGTCATCGGCGGTAACAACTATATGGTCGGCGTTCTTAATCTTCCTGATGCTTACCACGCCGTCGATTTCGCTCATAATGGCGAGAACCTTGGGCTTGCGGGCCTCAAAGAGTTCCTCAACTCTGGGAAGACCGGTGGTAATATCGGACTGGTCGGCGGCGCCGCCGGTGTGGAAGGTTCTCATGGTAAGCTGGGTACCGGGCTCACCTATGGACTGAGCCGCAATAATACCTACTGCCTCACCTACGGTAACCGGCCTGCCGGTAGCAAGGTTTTTGCCGTAGCACTTGATACATACGCCGTGGTTGGATTTACAGGACAGAAGGGAGCGGATCTTGATCTTGGCTTTTTCGGTTTCGGGTATTTCGCCTGCCGCAACTTTTCTGTCATGCTCCTTCTGGAGAGATTCGGCAACCTTCTTTGCGGTGCTGTCGCTCATCATCTCATCTTTGCTGGCTATGAGAGCGCCGGTTTCGGGATCATAATAATCCTCAAGAAGGTATCTGCCGGTAAGCCTTTCTTCAAGGGTAACGATCTTTCTTGAATCTTTCTTCTTTTCATCATCCAGTATCTCGTAAACATAGGCGCCTTCTTCACAGTGACAATCTTCCTCACGGATGATAACATCCTGGGAAACGTCAACAAGACGACGGGTAAGATAACCGGAGTCCGCAGTACGAAGGGCGGTATCCGCAAGACCTTTACGGGCGCCGCGGGCGGAGATGAAGTATTCAAGTATATTAAGACCTTCACGGTAATTGGCTCTGATGGGAACCTCGATAACCTTACCGGAAGTGTTGGCGATAAGTCCGCGCATACCGGCAAGCTGACGAAGCTGTGACAGGTTGCCGCGGGCGCCGGATTTAAGCATGATTCTGATGGGGTTGAACTCATTGAAGTTGGGGATAAGTTCATCTGAAACGCAGTTTGTGGCATCTTCCCAGGCCTTGATAACCTCTTTGGAGCGGCCTTCCTCGGTGATGAAGCCTCTGTCATACTTCCTCTTGATGGATTCAACCATAGCATCGGCTTCTTTGAGGATATCCCACTTTGTGGGGGGAATGGTGGCATCGCAAACGGCAACGGTCAGGCCGCTGAAGGTGGAGTATTTGTAACCCTGAGCCTTGATTTTATCAAGCACCTGAGCGGAAAGGGACATGCCGTGAACCTTGATGCAGCGGTCAATGAGCTTGCCCAGCATCTTTTTATCAACAAGTTCGTTGATTTCGGGGGTAAATATATTCTGAGGATCGGTTCTGTCAATGAACCCGAGATCCTGAGGAATGGGATCGTTGAAGATAATCTTGCCCAGAGTGGTGCACACAAGGCTGGTGATGGGCTTGCCGTTCCACTCTTTGGTAAGGCGGATGTTGATATGAACATGAAGGCCGATATCGCCCTCGTCATAGGCCATCATTGCCTCTTCAACAGACCTGAAGGTTTTATATACAAGGTGAACGTTGCCGTCCTCATCCTTGACCTCGGTGGGTGCGCCGGGCTCGCAGGGATTGGCGGGATTATAATCCGAATTAAGAGGATTATTATCATTAACCATAGTAAGGTAATAGGAGCCCAGAATCATATCCTGAGTGGGAACGGTAACGGGTTTGCCGTCTGAGGGTTTAAGCAGGTTGTTGGCGGCAAGCATAAGGAACCTGGCCTCGGCCTGGGCCTCAGCGGACAGAGGAACATGAACGGCCATCTGGTCGCCGTCGAAGTCCGCATTGAAAGCGGTACATACAAGGGGATGAAGCTTGATGGCTCTGCCCTCAACCAGCACCGGCTCAAAGGCCTGAATGCCGAGCCTGTGAAGGGTGGGAGCACGGTTGAGCATTACGGGATGGTCTTTGATTACTATTTCAAGAGCGTCCCATACGGCGGGGTTGGATCTTTCAACCATCTTACGGGCGGATTTAACGTTGCCGGCTACCTCGGTTTCAACAAGGCGCTTCATAATGAAGGGCTTGAAGAGCTCAAGGGCCATTTCCTTGGGAAGACCGCACTGGTAGAGCTTGAGCTCGGGGCCTACAACGATAACGGAACGGCCTGAGTAGTCAACACGCTTACCCAGAAGGTTCTGCCTGAAACGGCCCTGCTTACCTTTAAGCATATCGGACAGGGATTTCAGGGCCCTGTTGCTGGGGCCGGTTACGGGCCTGCCTCTTCTGCCGTTATCGATGAGAGCATCAACGGCTTCCTGAAGCATTCTCTTTTCATTCCTTATAATTATATCGGGGGAACCAAGCTCAATGAGCTTTGCAAGGCGGTTGTTTCTGTTGATAACACGCCTGTAAAGGTCGTTGAGGTCTGAGGTGGCGAAACGGCCGCCTTCAAGCTGAACCATAGGCCTGAGCTCGGGAGGAATTACGGGAATAACATCCAGAATCATCCACTCGGGTCTGTTGCCGGAAAGCCTGAAGGATTCAACAACTTCAAGCCTCTTGAGGAGCTTCATTCTCTTCTGGGAGGAAGCGGTTTCAAGCTCTTCCTTAAGAGAGGCGGAAAGCTCTTCAAGGTCGATATCGGCAAGAAGCTCTTTTACGGCTTCTGCGCCCATGCCGGCTTTGAAGTCATCCTCATATCTCAGGCGGTACTCGTCATAGTCTTTTTCATCAAGAGTCTGGCCCTTTTCAAGGGGAGTATCGCCGGGATCGATAACTATGTGCTTTGCAAAATAGAGAACTCTCTCAAGATCCTTGGGGGATATATCAAGGATAATGCTCATTCTTGAGGGGATACCCTTGAAATACCAGATATGGGAAACGGGTGTGGCAAGCTCAATGTGGCCCATTCTTTCACGGCGGACTTTAGCCCTTGTGATTTCAACGCCGCAGCGCTCGCAGACCTTACCCTTGTATCTGACCTTCTTATACTTTCCGCAGTGGCATTCCCAGTCCTTGGTAGGCCCGAAAATCCTTTCGCAGAAAAGGCCGTTTGCTTCGGGTTTGAGGGTTCTGTAGTTTATGGTTTCGGGTTTCTTGACTTCGCCGTAAGACCAGGCTCTGATGGTATCCGGGGAAGCAAGACCGATTTTTATGGATTCAAATACGAGATTGTCGTTATGTTCAAAATTTTCCATTAGACAATGCCCCTTCCGTAAATTTTATTCGGTGCGGAGATCAGTTATAGTCATCTTCGCCGGACGCGTCAAAGCCGAAGTCTTCAACATCGCCGTCGTCATCAAACATCATACCGTCAACTGCTTCATACAAAGCGCCTTCATCCTCGGCGTCGGCATCGGCATCATTCTGCCAGATATCGTTTTCAAGGCTGTCCTGATCGATTCCGTAGCCTTCGCTGGTGCCGGCATCGTTTACGGTGCTGAATGTATCTTTGTTTTCTTCGCTTACTGTGCCGTAATCATTATCAAAGCTGGTGCGAAGGTCAATCTCTTCGCCGTCTTTATCAAGAACTCTTACATCAAGAGCAAGGGACTGGAGCTCCTTGACAAGAACTTTGAATGCCTCGGGTGTGCCGGGGGTGGGAATGTTGTTGCCCTTGACGATTGCTTCGTAGGTATCAACCCTGCCCACGGTGTCATCTGATTTGACTGTAAGTATCTCCTGAAGGGTGTATGCCGCGCCGTATGCCTCGAGGGCCCAAACTTCCATTTCACCGAAACGCTGGCCGCCGAACTGAGCTTTACCGCCCAGGGGCTGCTGGGTAACCAGTGAATAGGGACCTACGGAACGGGCGTGAATCTTATCATCAACAAGGTGATGAAGCTTGAGGTAGTACATTACGCCTACGGTAACGGGGTTATCGAACTTTCTGCCGGTACGGCCGTCGTAAAGTACGGTTTTGCCGGTGGGGCTCAGGAAGTTGACCTTGGATTCGTCATACTCCACGCCCTTGGCGGCGGCTTCTTCTTTTGCCCTCTGCTCAATAACCTTATTGGCTTCGGCAAAAGCATCCTGAATATCATTTTCGTGGGCGCCGTCAAATACGGGGGTCATAACCTTGATGCCGAGACTCTTGGCTGCAAGGCCGAGGTGAACCTCGAGAACCTGACCGATATTCATTCGGGAAGGAACGCCCAGGGGGTTAAGAACTATATCAAGGGGTGTGCCGTCGGGAAGGAAGGGCATATCCTCCTGAGGAAGAATTCTGGAAACAACGCCCTTGTTACCGTGACGGCCCGCCATTTTATCGCCTACGGAAAGCTTACGCTTCTGGGCGATGTAGCAGCGCACAACCTTGTTTACGCCGGGTGCCAGCTCATCGCTGTTTTCTTTGGTGAATACTTCAACATTGACAACAACGCCGTATTCGCCGTGGGGAACCTTGAGGGAGGTATCTCTTACCTCTTTGGCCTTTTCGCCGAAGATGGCGTGAAGCAGCCTCTCTTCGGGGGTCATTTCGGTTTCGCCCTTGGGAGTAACTTTACCTACAAGGATATCACCGGAATGAACTTCGGCGCCTATGCGGATAATACCGTTTTCATCAAGGTTTGCCAGTGCGTCTTCGCCGGTGTTGGGGATATCTCTGGTGATATCCTCGGGGCCGAGCTTGGTATCTCTGGCTTCGGTTTCGTATTCGTTTATATGGATGGATGTGTAAACATCATCGCGAACCAGCTTTTCGTTGATAAGAACGGCGTCCTCGTAGTTATAACCTTCCCAGGTCATAAATCCGATAAGGGCGTTTTTGCCAAGGGCAACTTCGCCGTGATCGGTGGCGGGGCCGTCGGCTATAACTTCGCCGGCCTCAATGCGCTGGCCTACGGTAACGATGGGTCTCTGGTTGTTGCAGCAGGCCTGGTTGGAACGCATGAATTTGATTATTTCATAAGTACGGGTTTCACCGCCGTCTTCAAGAACTTCGATGAAATCTGCGGAAACTTTGGAAACAACGCCGGGTTTCTCGGCAATTACGCAAACGCCTGAGTCAACAGCGGCTTTGTATTCCATACCGGTACCTACGATAGGTGCCTCGGTTCTGAGAAGAGGAACAGCCTGCTTCTGCATGTTGGAACCCATGAGGGCGCGGTTGGCGTCATCGTTCTCAAGGAAGGGAATCATTGCCGTGGCAACGGAAACAACCATCTTGGGAGAAACGTCCATATAGTCCGCCCTGGAGGGTTCGCACTCAAGGAATACATCTCTGTACCTTGCGGCGATCTTGGGGTTGACAAATCTGTTGTTTTCATCAAGGGGCTCGTTGGCCTGGGCAACAACAAATTCATCCTCCGCATCGGCGGTCATATACTCAAACTCATCAAGAACTACGCCGGTTTCTTTATCAATCTTTCTGTAAGGGGCCTCGATAAAGCCGTACTCGTTAATTCTTGCGAAAGATGCAAGGTAGGAAATAAGGCCGATGTTGGGACCTTCGGGGGTCTCAATGGGGCACATTCTGCCGTAGTGGGTGTAGTGAACGTCACGCACTTCGAAGCCTGCGCGGTCTCTTGAAAGACCGCCGGGGCCAAGGGCGGAAATACGGCGCTTGTGGGTAAGCTCCGCCAGAGGATTGTTCTGATCCATAAACTGTGAGAGGGGCGATGAGCCGAAGAACTCACGGATGGCGGTGGTTACGGGGCGGATGTTGATAAGGGTCTGAGGAGTGATTTTTTCATCCTCTTCCTGGCTCTGGATAGCCATTCTTTCCCTTACAACTCTCTCCATTCTGGAAAGGCCGATTTTGAACTGGTTCTGAAGAAGCTCGCCTACGGAGCGGATTCTTCTGTTGCCCAAGTGGTCTATATCGTCAATATTACCTATGCGCTTTGTGAGGCAGTTAACATAGTTGACGGAAGCGAAAATATCGTCTCTGATAATGGTCTTGGGGATAAGCTCATCGCAGCGCAGCTTCATTTCCTCAAGGAGGGCGTCTTTATCATCACCGCACTTTTCAAGGATTTCGGTAAGAACTGCGTACCTTACCCTTTCCTTGACTCTGATGGCGTCAAGGTCTTCGCGGGTGATTGAGGAGGGAAGCAGGGCAAGGGGATCTACCATACGGTTGGAAACAACATTGATTTCCGTGCCGTCCTCGCACTGAACAACTACCTTCCATACGCCGTTATTCTCAAACTCGGCAGTCATCTCTTTGGTGATGACATCGCCGGGCATTGCAAGCACTTCGCCGGTGGATTCGCTAACTACGGGCTGAGCCACTGTGCAGCCGGGAAGACGGTTAAGAAAAGCCAGCTTCTTATTATATTTGTACCGGCCTACCCGGGAAATATCGTATCTATAAGGGTCAAAGAAGAGATTATCAATGTTTTGCTGAGCCACTTCAAGGGTGACGGGCTCACCGGGGCGCATCTTCTTGAACATTTCCATGAGCGCTTCTTCGGTGTTTTTGGTTTCATCCTTTTCAAGAGTGGCTTCCATTTTTTCATCATTGCCGAAGAACTCGCGGATATCGTTATTGGAGCTTAAGCCGAGAGCTCTGACAAAGGTGGAAATGAGGAGCTTTTTATTTTTATCAATCTTGACATAGAAGAGGTCGTTTACGTCTGTTTCATACTCAAGCCAGGCGCCTCTGTTGGGGTTAACGGTGCTGGTGTAGAGCTCCTTACCGGTTTTATCGTGAGTCATATCAAAATAAACGCCGGGGGAACGCACGAGCTGTGATACTATAACACGCTCTGCGCCGTTAATTACGAAAGTGCCGCTTTCGGTCATTATGGGGAAGTCACCCATATACACTTCCGACTCCTTGATAGTGCCTGTGTTTTTGTTCTGAAGGCGTATGGTTACACGCAGGGGCGCATTGTAGGTAACATCCCTCTCTTTGCACTCCCGTACGGTGTACTTCGGTTTTTCGTCAAACCGGTAATCGATAAAGCTGAGCACCAGGTTGCCGGTGTAGTCGGTGATTTCCGACATCTCCTTAAAAGCTTCCCGGAGACCGGTTTCGATAAACCAGTTGTAGGATGACTTCTGGATTTCAATGAGATTGGGCATATCCATAACCTCATTGATTTTGCCGAAGCTCATACGGGTACAGCTTCCTCTTGTGACTGGCTTCACATTGAGCATCTGATAATCCTCCGTTCAATAATTTGCTGGGAACACATCTTTTAGATATAAATAAAAAGAGGTTATAATCTAAAGACGACGTGGAACAAGATTATAACCGCTCTTAATATTAAAAGTCAATATAAATTTTTCAAGGTTTACCGATTTTTTTGATATTTGTATAAATGAACAAACAAAACGTGAAACTACCGCGAAATTTCATCGTTTTTCACAATGGTTTTGTAGGCTTTTTCTCTGCCGCAGGGGCTCACATTACCGCAAAGAAGGGAATAAACATCCGTTGCGGCGCATTCTTTGGCAAAAAGCTCCTCCCCTGTTTCTCCGGATTTTTCAAGATCCGCCAGCCGCGAAATGACGGGAAGGGAGGCGGTTTCTTTCATAACGCCGAGCATCTCCGCCCCTCTTTCGTTAAAGCCAAGAACTCTTATATACGGCAAAGGCTTTTTCAGATCCTCAGCTGTAATACCCAGCAGAGCGCAGCACAGAATTCTGCGGATTCTTGCCATAGTGTACCGCTTGGTTTTGATGCCGCTGCACAGTTCATCAAGGGATTTTGCCCCGGCGGCAGCTTTGGCAATGCGGTTTTCGATACCCTCGGAAATATCCGGAAGAAGGGCTGTTTCAGCCGGGCTCATTGTGCGCAGTTTATACAAAATAAGGGTTTCATATTTAGCTAAATCAACAAGGAATTCCGGGCCTTTAATATTATAAATCTCCGGATTTGGCACATAATTTTTCCACTCATCACTGCCGGAGAAAATCATTTTTCTGATTTCGGAAGCGGAGGCGATACTGCCGCTTTTTTCGGCTGAATCGTGGGGAGCTCCCCTTCTTCTGACTGCAAGGGGTTTTGCGGATAAGCCCGCAAGGGTAATGCCGTTTATATACTCAACACCCAGTATATCATTGGGGTTTCTGAGCAAATCCGCCTTGGCGCCCAGGAAGATCCTGACGGCGTTTTCTCTGGCGGCGGCGTAGGTTATGCCGGTTTCAAGCTCTTTTCTTATTGCTTCATCCGCCTGCCCGCTTAAAAGCAGGGAGGATATTTCTTTAAGGGAATCAACATCTCCGCTTTCGCTGCCGAAGGCAATATAATTTGCAATACCGGTGGCTCCCAGTAGATTTACCCCCGCACCTGCAAAGGCGGCGGCGCCGGAAACGGCAAAAGGAACCGGAAGCTGGAGCACAAGATCAACCCCGCTCTCAAGGGCGGCCCGCACCCGCAGGGGTGTTTCCGCAACAGCGGGCTCCCCTCTCTGGGTAAAGTTGCCGCTCATTGCCGCCATAATATGGGTAATGCCGGATTTTCTCAGCTCATCCGTAAGATATTTATGACCGTAATGGAAGGGATTGAATTCCACAACCACACCTGCTGCCTGCATAACCGGGCCTCCTTTCCGCGTGATTTTGTACTTGAAAATTGTTTACTATAGGTATATAATAAAACAGTTAGTAAAATTCTTCAAGTTAAATTTTAAATCTGGAGTGTGCGTTATGAAAATTCTTGTTATCAACTGCGGCAGTTCATCCCTTAAATACCAGCTTATAGATATGGAGGGCGAGGTTCTCCTTGCCAAGGGTATCTGCGAGCAGATAGGCGACACCAATGCGGCTTTCACCCACAAGGTTCCCTCGGATGAGAGCAAAAACATCAAGGATATGCCCTATGAAATGGCAGACCACGGTGCCGCAATAAAGCTTGTGCTCAGCACCCTTGTAAGCAAAGAAAACGGCGTTATTGAATCTATGGATGAAATAGGCGCAGTAGGCCACAGAGTTCTTCACGGAGCCGAGGAATTCAGCGATTCCGTGCTTGTTACAGACGCAGTTAAAGCGGCAATAAGAAAGTGCTTCAAATTCGGCCCCCTTCATAACCCCGCAAACCTCAAGGGCATTGAAGCCTGCGAAAAGATTATGAGCGTGCCTCAGGTTGCCGTTTTTGATACGGGATTCCACCAGAGCATGCCTGATTACGCATATATGTATGCCCTGCCCTATGAATACTATGAAAAGGACGGCATACGCAGATATGGCTTCCACGGTACCAGCCACAGATTTGTTGCCGGCAGATGCATTGAGCTGCTTGGCGGCAAGGCAGAGGGCACAAAGATTGTTACCTGCCACCTGGGCAACGGCTCCTCAATAACCGCTGTTAAGGACGGCAAGTGCCTTGACACCACTATGGGCCTTACCCCTCTTGAGGGCATACTTATGGGCACCCGCTGCGGCTCCATTGACCCGGCAATTGTACCTACAATTATGAAAGAGCACAACCTTACCCCCGATGAGATGGATACACTTATGAATAAAAAGAGCGGTATGCTGGGCCTTGCCGGCACCAGCGACAACCGCACAATCGAAAACAGAGCAAAAGAGGGCGATGAAAGAGCTCAGCTTGTTGAAAGCATGCTGTGCCACCAGCTCGTTAAATACATAGGCGGCTTTGCCGCGGCAATGGGCGGGCTTGACGCTGTTGTATTCACCGGCGGCATAGGTGAAAACAACCCCCAGTACCGCACAAGAGTTGCCGATAAAATCAAGTTCCTCGGCACGGATATCGATGAAGAAAAGAACCATGTAAGAGGCAAGGAAATTGAGATTTCCGTGCCCGGCTCAAAAGTTAAGATGTATGTGATACCCACAAATGAGGAGCTTGTGATTGCAAGAGATACCAAGGAAATAGTTGAAAAACTCTGATTTCCGGCCTCTGCATTCGGGCGAAAAACAAACAGAAAATGAATATAATGATTAAGCCCGCAGGTTCATAAAACCTGCGGGTTTTTGTTTGGTACCGCTTTATTAAGGAGGTATTTTTGTGTTTTCTGTTTTCGGCGTTTTTTCGGCTCTGCCGTACTTCAGTACTGTCTCCCGCCGAAGAAAACGCCGTTTTCATCCCGACTGCAGCGGCCCAATACTCATTCGGGCGAAAAATAAACAAAGAAAACAAGCTTGCAGTTTTGCAAGCTTGTTTTACTATATGCCTTACGGCGCGATATATCGGCACAGCCGATGCGATATATTGCCGACGCAATGCGATATATTTTGCGCTGCAAAATGAGAAGGATGCTTGCGCATTTTGTATTATGCTCACGCATATCCTTGAGGCGGGCGAATGATATCCGCCCCTAGGCGAATCCTATTTCCTAAATCCTAACTCCTAAGGCCTAAAAAAGAGCCTGCAGTGCAGGCTCTTTTTTTCAGCATACGCTTTCAAATTTTGCGAACAGGGGGGCGAAGATGCCCAGGATATAATCCATAAGCCAGGCTTTTAGTTTATCAAAGAATCCGTTTTTCACGGTAACCTTTACGGTTTCGCTCTCGGCAACGGTTTTGCCGCTCTTATCAACTATTTTTGCCTGAATGGTGTAGTCCTTTTCGGGGTTTTCCACTTTGAAGGTCTTGCCCTCACCGACTTTTTTGCCGTCAACATACCATACTATTTTGCCGCCCTGAGGCACGGCGCTTGCGTTTACGGAGAAGGTTTTATTCTGCTGATAGCCTACGGCGACAGTATCATCGCCCTTGATTTCCACAGCTGGCTCTTCCGTTTTAATTTCTGTATAAACCGCTTTTACGGTGATGCCGCCGGGGGTAAGCTCATATTTTTCCCACGCTCCGGTGTAACCCTCTTTTGCGGGCACGGCGGGGGCTTCAATGCTCTTTGTTTCTACGGTGTAGGGAACGGTGCCCACTGTTTTGCCGTCTGCCGTGAAGGCGGCTTTATACTCTATGGGTGTATAAACTGCGTTTACGGTAATATTGCCACCGAGTTCATATTCTTCCCATACGCCGGTGTAATAATCCTTTTGCTTAACATCGGGCTCAGTTATTTCTGTGCTTTCAATGGGATAATCAACATATTCCTCGGAATTATCGTAAGATACAAAAGTTGCCGTAAAGCAGAGACAGGTAAGGTCATAGGTTTTAATTCCGTTTTCATCCTTTATGAAATCCGTAAGCCTTTCCTCAACGCTGTTGCCAAGGCAATACTCTCCGTTACTGAAATACACGGTATCGGCGGAACCGGGAATAACACAGCTTACAATTTCCTCTGCCGGGTCTGTACTGAGCAGTATTTCGATTTCGGGTGAAAGTGCTTTGCCGGTTTTGCGGTCAAAAGCCTTAAAGCTTATAAGATTTTCGGTTTCGCTGAAAACTTCGGGGTATTTGCTCTTGAATTCTTCGCCTGAATTCAGCTCAATAACATTTGTAAGGCTGTCCGCCGGTTCAAGGGCGCCTAAGGTGCCGTCATTAACGGCAATCACAATACAGCCACTGTCTATATCCAGGCTGTTAACGGAGGCCTTTGAGGGACGGATAATATTGCCGTCTGCATCTTTTGTATATTTGCCGACAGCGTAGCCTGCGCCTATAGCGCTTGCGTGGTCCTCGGCAACCGCTGTAACCTGAGCATTACCCTCTATAGATATAGTTCCCTTGGGGTTGCCCTCCAGGGTGCATGCTCTGCCCAGGCCTATGCCTGCACCGCCGTCATCGCCGACAATACTTGATCTGCGGTCTGCGCCGGCAGCTGCGGCAACCTTGGCGTTGCCTCTGATTATTATGTTGCAGTCATAATTTTGATTGTCAAAATTTGCCGCTTTACTTGTTCCCCTGCCGGTGCCTATACCTGCGCCGCCGCAGGAACCGAAGGCGGTAACATCCGCATCGCCCTCAATTATTATATTGCCGGAGGAGGCACCGTAACCGCCGCCTATGCCCGCCGCAAATGAATCGGAATAACCTTCGCCGTAATAGGTATCGCTGTTAAGAACATCAAAATTATCCATATCTATATGGCAGGAAGCGGCGCGGACTCTGCCGCCGCTTATGGTGATATTGCCGCCGTTATAAAATCCGGTACCTGCCGCAGCCGCAGCGCCGCCGCTGGTGCCGTAGCCTGAGCCGATACCCGCTCCGCCTCCTGTGCCGAGAGCGGTGATATCCCCACCTTTGATGGTTATTTCGGAGGCAGAGGAATGATAACCGGAGCCTATGGCCGCGCCTTTACTGCCGCCGATTGCGGTTATTGTGCCGCTGTAAATATTCACATTGCCTGCTTTGGGATTGGTTGCACTCACACTGCCGTACCCGATACCGCCTATACCGGCGCTGTTCATACCTCCTGTAACGGTAAGGCTGCCGCCTTCTCTTGCATAAATATTAACTGTGCTGCCGCTTTCAACCTCAACGCCTGCAGACACAGAGTTCGAATTGGCAGTAAGTGTATTTTCGCCTTCAAGAACAATATTGGCTGTTGCTCCGCCGGTAATTTTTACGGGCGAGCCGTAAGTAGTACCTTCAGTGCTGATAGTTACATTGCTCAGCAAGATCGTGATATCCTCGTTTATTGTGATGGGTTCTATTTCGCCGCTGTACGATTCATCGATCTGGGGGGATTTCATCCTGTGCGGATGCGCACATAACGCCGATTAAAACCGCGCCCAGCACAAGGGCAAAGGACAGGATGAGAGAAATAATCTTCTTTTTCATTTTATTACCTCCTGAAAAACTATTTATTTATGAATCCTCTGAACAGACGGGGAAGCATAACCTCCCCTTCCCTGCACAGGGAATATTCGCCGTTTGAAAGGCACCAGTCGCTGATAAGGGCTCTTTCGCACATAGCGTAGGCCCTGACAATCTCATTGACGGACGCCCCGGGGATAAATTCGCCCTTTTCTTTGCCCTCAATAACAATCTGCCTGAGCATTTTATAGTAAACCCGGTTATGGTCCAGCAGATTCCTGCTGCCGGAGGAAGTGAGCTGGGAGGAATACATCCTTGCCAGCAGATCCATGGGCACGCTGTTTTCAACCATAGCGAACTGCTCGCGGTTGAGGAACATCAGCTTTTCAAAAGCAGACATATCATCCGTAAGCTTTTCGCTGAGCTGCTCATAGCGGCTGTCAAACAAATCGGAAAGGGTATTGAGCAAATCATCCTTGCCGCCGAAGTAATGGTAGAACGAGCCACGGGAGGTGGAGGAAAGGAAAATTATATCCTCCACGGTGGTGCGCTCAAAGCCGTATTTATAAAACAGAGACCAGGCGGCGCTGATGATTTTGTTTTTTGTGTTGTGAGAATCTTTTTTGGGCACGGAACCACCTCAGTTTTTAAGGGACTGCATGGGGGCGGGGATTCTGCCCCCTCTTGCAATGAATTTTGAAGGAGAGTAAAGGGAAACGGGCATAACCGGGCCTGAGCCGAGAAGGCCGCCGAAGTTAAGCTCCTCCCCTACCTTTTTGCCGATGGCGGGTATAACCCTGACCGCCGTGGTTTTGGAATTGACCATACCTATGGCGGCCTCATCCGCAATAATTGCGGCTATTACATCCGCCGGGGTATCTCCGGGAATATTTATCATATCAAGACCTACGGAGCAAACCGCAGTCATAGCCTCAAGCTTTGTGATTGAAAGGGCTCCGCACTGGGCGGCGTGAATCATGCCCGCATCCTCGGTAACGGGGATAAAAGCGCCGGAAAGGCCGCCTACATGGGAGGAGGCCATTACTCCGCCTTTTTTTACCGCATCATTGAGAAGAGCGAGAGCGGCAGTGGTGCCGTGGCAGCCGCAGCACTCAAGGCCCATCTCCTCAAGGATATAGGCAACAGAATCGCCTACCGCAGGAGTGGGGGCAAGGGATAAATCCACAATACCGAAGGGAACACCCAGCCGGCGGGAGGCCTCGGTGGCAACAAGCTGACCCATACGGGTGATTTTGAAAGCGGTTTTTTTGACCAGATCAGCAACCTGAGTCAAATCAAGCTTATCCCCTGCCTTGGCAAGAGCGGCCCTTACTACACCGGGGCCGGAAACGCCCACGTTAATTACGCAGTCGGGCTCGCCGGCGCCGTGAAAAGCACCTGCCATAAAGGGGTTATCCTCGGGAGCGTTGCAGAAAACGACAAGCTTTGCGGGGCCTATGCAGCCCTTATCCGCCGTAAGCTCGGCGCTCTTTCTGACAACTTTGCCCATAAGGCCCACTGCATCCATATTGATACCGGTTTTTGTGGAGCCGATATTGACGGAGGAGCAGACAAAATCAGTCTGAGCCAGTGCCTGGGGGATTGCCTCTATAAGTTCCTTATCACCGGGGCCGAAGCCCTTGTGAACAAGGGCGGAAAAGCCGCCGAGGAAATTGACGCCGCAGGTTTTTGCCGCCCGGTCAAGGGTAAGGGCCAGCTTAACGGCATCTTTATTATCGCAGGAGGCGAGAATCATCGCCGCAGGAGTAATGGATATTCTTTTATTGATAATGGGAATACCCAGCTCTTTTTCTATATTTTCACCGGTTATGACAAGGTCCTTTGCGTAACGGGTGATTTTATCGTAAACCTTTGCGCACATCACATCAACATCGCTGTGGCAGCAATCCAGAAGGGAAATGCCCATGGTGATAGTGCGCACATCCAGGTGCTCATCCTGAATCATGGTGATGGTTTCAAGTATATCTTTTGCGTTAAGCATAGTTTTTCACCTCAGATTGTGTGCATTGCGTTGAAGATATCTTCGTGCATGGCGTGGATTGAAAGGCCCATTTCGGAGCCCATTTTTTCTATCTTTTCGGCAAACTGAGTGAAAGGAATATCCGCTTTGGAAATCTCAACCATCATAATCATTGCGAACATATCCTGAAGGATGGACTGGGTAACCTCAATTACATTGATATTGTGCTCGGCGCATTCGCCGGAAACCTTTGCAAGAATACCTACCATATCCTTGCCGATAACGGTTATAACTGCTCTCATAAGTATCTCCTTAAAAACTCAGAATCTCTTTTATATCGTGAATCACATAATCTGCGGCGGTTTTAGGGGCTTCGCCCCGGGTGAAAAGGCAGGAGTATATGCCGGCGTTTCTGCCTGCCAGCACATCAATCTCACGGTCACCGGTCATTACGGTTTCGCTTTTATCAAGGCCGCAGGTAAGGCATATATGCTCAATGGCATCCGGCGCGGGCTTTGACGGAAAACCGTCGGAGGAATCGGTGAAAAAGGAAAAGAAACCGGTCATTCCGTATTTTTCAAGGTAATAGCGAGAGGTTTCTCTGCCCCTGTGGGTGTAAAGGATATTGCGCCCGCCTTTATCGCAAACGGCTTTAAGGGTTTCATAGGTATTGGGTAAGGGCACAACGGGAGGCATAAAATCAAACTGCCGCTCATAAAAATGGTGCCTTTCACCCATTTCTTCCGTTACCCCGTAATACTCATAGCAGGTGGCAAAGGAAACCTCAAGAAGTGCCTTTGCTTTATCATAATCCGCCTGCCTGCCGAAATCCGCCATCATCTTAAGAAAAGCGGCGGTGATGTGGGGGTAGCTGTCAAAAAGCATACCGTCAAAATCCCAGATGTAATTTTTCATCAGCAATAGCCGTCCGGGTTGGAGGACTGCCAGCGCCAGCTGTCCTCACACATTTCTTCAATGCCTCTTTCCGCCTTCCAGCCGAGCTCACGGAGAGCTTTGGAGGGGTCGGAATAGCAGGTGTCAAGGTCCCCTGCCCTGCGGGGAGCAAACTCGTATTTTATACTGTGGCCGCAGGCTTTTTCAAAGGCCTTTACAACATCCAGCACGCTGTATCCCACACCGGTGCCCAGGTTATAAATGAAGCAGCCCTTTTCGCCCATAATTTTTTCAACGGCCTTGATGTGGCCGAGAGCCAGGTCGACAACATGTATATAGTCCCTTACTCCGGTGCCGTCGGGGGTGTTATAGTCATTGCCGTAAATATTCAGGTGGTCTCTTTTACCTACGGCAACCTGAGCAATATAGGGCACAAGGTTGTTGGGGATGCCCTTTGGGTCCTCGCCTATGCGGCCGCTCTTGTGGGCGCCGATTGGGTTGAAATACCTGAGCAGGCAGATGCTCCACTCATTATCGGAGGCGAAGGTATCCTTAAGCACCCGCTCAATATAAAGCTTGGTGGTACCATAGGGGTTTGTGGTTTTGCCCTCGGGCATATCCTCCCTTAATGGGGACTGGTTCTCTGCCCCGTAAACCGTGGCGGAGGAACTGAAAACAATCTTTTTGCAGCCGGCGTCACGCATTGCCTCGCAAAGCTTTACGGTGCCGCCGATATTGTTATCATAATACTCAAGGGGCTTGGAAACGCTTTCGCCCACGGCTTTGAGGCCCGCAAAATGGATAACGGCATCAATGCTGTTTTCGGCAAAAACTTTATCAAGGCCGGCTTTGTCTCTTATATCGCAGTCATAAACCTTTACCTTTTTGCCGGTGATTTCCTCAACCCTGTTTATACTTTCTCTCTTGCTGTTACAGAAATTATCGAGTATAATGGTATCGTAGCCTGCGCTGAGAAGCTCAAGGCAGGTGTGCGAGCCGATGAATCCGGCGCCGCCTGTAACAAGAATTGACATAAAAACGCTCCTTTACGATATAATATTACCAGTTTATTATATTATGTATTAAAGGAAAAATCAAGGCGGAGCAGACAGGATTTTTTCAAAAAAAGGCGCCGATAAATCCCGGAGGAAAATATGTATAATCTTACGGATGTAAATGTGATAAAAGCAATACTGGCAAAGGATAATTTCCGCTTTTCAAAATCCCTTGGGCAGAATTTTCTGATTGACCCGGAGGTTTGCCCCCGCATGGCTTACGAATGCGGAGCCGAAGGAGGCGGAGCACTTGAAATAGGGCCCGGTATAGGGGTGCTGACCGCAGAGCTTGCAAAGGTTGCAGAAAAGGTGGTTTCCATTGAGCTTGACAGCCGCCTTATCCCCCTGCTGGATGATACTCTAAGGGATTTTGACAATGTTAAAATCATTAACGACGACGCCCTTAAATGCGACCTGAAAAAGATAATTGAGCAGGAATTCCCCGGAGAAAAAATCTGCGTTTGCGCAAACCTGCCTTACTACATTACAACACCTATCCTTATGAAGCTGCTTGAAAGCGGACTGCCCCTTAAATCTATTACGGTTATGGTGCAGAAGGAGGCGGCCCAGAGGATATGCGCAAAGGTGGGCAGCCGTGACGGCGGGGCGGTGACCGTAGCCGTAAACTGCTATGCGGAAACGGAAATGCTTTTTGATGTGCCCAGAAGCTCATTTATGCCCTCGCCGAAGGTTGACAGCTGTGTGATACGGCTGAATATAAAAGACAAAAAACCCGTGGAATCGGAAAACGAAGAGATGTTTTTTGCGGCGGTGAAAGCCGCCTTCGGCCAGAGGAGGAAAACACTGGTAAACTCTTTAAGCTCCGGTCTGGGAATACCGAAGGATAAGATTGCCGGGGCGGTTACTGCCTGCGGCCTTGACTGCAACATAAGGGCGGAGGCCCTGACAATGGAGGATTTCATTAACCTTACTGCCGAACTGAAAGCAATATCATAGTTTAAAACTTAACGCCGGCACGGTATCCCAACCGTGCCGGTTTATTTTAATGCTTGATTATTGATATATAGTATGGTATAATAAAGTTTACACAATATCTTGTGGCTCATTATTTTGGCAGATAATGCAACAAAAATATCACTTATTTACACTTATTATTATAATGCCTGAAAAACGGAGAAATGCAATGACAAATTCCAACAGAAAAATCATAAGCGCGGTTTCCTGCCTGCTGGCTGTTGCCCTTACATTTACAGTGGGCATCCGCCTGCTGTCCCCCGACGCTTCGGCGGAGAGGGCCGATTACTCGCAGGTTTTTGTTTCCGACGGTTACTACCACGAGGACAAAATGAGCGGCTATGACAAAACTTTTATAATCGATGTTTCCAGTTACAACACCGTAACGGACTGGAACAAAGTATATGAAGCCGGCATAGAGGGAGTTATGCTCCGTGTAGGCTACAGAGGCTACAAAACCGCCGCATTCAATCAGGACACAAGCTTTGAAACCTTTTATGCGGGAGCAAAAGCCGCAGGCCTTAAGGTGGGCGCCTACTTCTACGGCCAGCCCGTTTCGGTGGACGACTCAACCGCAGAGGCAAACTACACTCTGGGGCTTATAGCCGGCAAGACCTTTGAGCTGCCCGTTGCTTACGATGTGGAGTATGCCTCCAAAAACGGCTCATTTACGGGAAGACTTTATGAGGCAAGGCTCAGCAGCATAACCCTGACCGCAATATGCAACAACTTCTGCTCAAAAATTGAGGCCGCAGGATATGACACAATGCTTTATGTGAATGTGAGCCTGCTCTCGTCACACCTGCTTCAGAGCTTTATTTCATACCCCATATGGCTTGCAAGGTATAACTCCTATGTTGATTACTCCTGCAATTATGAAATGTGGCAGTACACCAGCAAGGGTACAGTGGACGGAATAAGCGGAAATGTGGATGTTTCGGTGCGCTATACCGAGCCCGCTGCTCCGGAAACAACAGACCCCGAGGCCGAAAACCCGGATGAAACGGGAGAAGATGCAACCGATGAGCAGGACACCACGGTAACACAGACCGAGCCGGAAACAAGGCCCGAGCCCGTATCTGAGGACTCCGCCTCAACCGGTGATGCCTCTCAGGGGGATTCATCCTCAATGGCATCGTTTTTCACAATGCTGCTGCAACTGTTTGAAAAGTTTATGCAGTTCCTGCCCAAGCTGATTTCAATGATAAGCGCATAATAATTTGCTGAAAAAAACAGAGGGTTCTGCCCTCTGTTTTTTTACGCTTTCTGTTCTGTTTTAATGCTGCAGATTTTTTCAACAGTCTGCTCCACGGTGCTTCCCGTGCAATCGATTATATAATCCGCATATTTTTCATAGAGCTTTTCACGGCGGTGAAACATATCCTCAAGGGTTTCGCCCTCTTTCAGCACAATGCCTCTGGTTCTGATATTCTTTATACGGGAGGTCATTTCATCAAGGCTGACTTTAAGATAAATAACTGTGCCCGTCTCTTTGAGATGAAGCATACCTTTTTCGCTGTAAACGGCGCTGCCTCCGGTAGCGATAAGGGTATTATCATAATTACAGGCAAGCAGGGCGGCTTCTTCTGCCGCGGCAAAATAGCCGTTGCCTTTTTCGTTTATGGTCTGCTGAAGGGTGCACTTTTCAGCCGACTGTATAAGAAGATCGGTATCTGTAAAATCCATACACATTGCCTTTGCGGCAAGCACTCCGCAGGTGCTTTTGCCGCTGCCCGGCATACCGATAAGCACAATATTTTTCACGGTTTCACTTCCTTTTTATTCTCTCTGTTTCGTTCGATTACGGCAGGATATATCTATACAGTGATTATAATGCGCCCGGAGCTTACAGTCAATAAAGATTTATTGACAAATAAAATAAATAATATATACTTTATCTATATTACTGTATACGGGGAGATACTGTTATGGAAAATAAAATGAAAATGCCTCTCTGGGGTCCCTACTCAAAAAAATATATGGGTATTTCCCATATTATTCCGGCTCTTTCCGGCGAAGGGGCCCGTTTTGATTTTATTGTGCACCCCACAATATGGAATTCATCCGTGCCGGTGCCAAATGTAACGGTGCCCTCATCTTACCACCTTATGGAGTGCGCGCCGGATTACTCATACTACCGCTACAGGTATGAGCTGATGTGGAAGGATATGGTTTACGCCGATATATCCTTTTCAAAAATCAATGAAAACGCAAGCCTTATGCGCTGCGAATTTGTAAACAATACGGAGCTGTCGCAGAACTGCCTGATGAATCTTTTCGGGGCTCTGGAGTATCCGTTTTTCAGCAAAACAGAAATATGCGCGGATAAAAATGCGATAATCCTGAACGCCAACGATTACGAATGCTATGAATACGCCGTGCCGAGGCCCTGGGATATGGAAAACCCGGACGGAATGTATAAGGGAATGTTCAGGGACAGCAGCTTTTATATGGACTGCGGCCTGGGTGACAGATGCGATAATTCCCATGTGCCTTTCCTTAACCTTAAGCCCTTCGGCTGTGAAAAGGGAGACAGGGTTTCATATAAGCTCACCTCTTCGGGTATTGCAGACCCGGAACTTGCCGTAAGGTACAGAACAGTAACCGAAGGGGACGCCCTTTTCCTTATGAACGGAAGAGAGGTAACCTTCCCCTCAAGCACTGAACTCAGCATAACACGCCTGCCTTATTGCGATAATCCGGAATTCATAAGCTGCGGCAAAGGGGGCATTGAGCTTGACTTTATTGCCGTGATTGAAAAAGGCAGCAAAATAAACGTTAAAACCGTACAGAGAGATTACATACCCGAAATCACCTCCCGTGAAAAACAGGAGGGCGGCTTCGTTTTCGGCCTTGACTATAAAAACGGGTGCAAATACACCATAGAAACATTCAATAAAAATACACGGCTCAGGAAGCTTGAAAGCGGGTGCCTTGAGGATGCCCTTGTAAACCGGCTTTCAAACGGAGACCCTACCTATGATGGCCTGAGCGAAACATTCTCACGCTCCTTTGAAAGAAAGCACAGCGATACGGGCTTCTATGTGAACCCCATTATAAAATCAATTTTTATTGAGCCCGGTCAGAGCCATATTGAGTACGCTCTGGTTGCAAGCGAAGCATATGCTCCCCTTTCGCAGGATGAGTGTGAAAAAATATACTCGGCGGCCAAAGAAAAAGCTGCGGGAATTCCGCTGAACAAAGACGGAAAGAAATACGAATTCTCCGTAAATGTGCTTAAATCCACCCTGCTTACAAATGCGGTTTACCCTGTTTACCGCAGAGGGGAAAACATTGTGCACCACGCCCCGGGCAAGAGGTGGGACAGCTTCTATACCTGGGACAGCGGCTTTATAGGCCTGGGACTGCTGGAATACTCAAAAGAACTTTGCAGATATGCCCTTGAAACATACCTGTGCGAAGAGGATAACAAGGACTTTTGCTTCCTGCTTCACGGCTCCCTTGTGCCCACGCAGTTTTATGAATACCTGGAGCTGTTTAACCGCTGCGCGGATAAGCACAGCCTTGACGGGCTCTATGATAAAATGCGCAGGTATTATGAATTCCTCAGGGGCAGAGCATACGGCTCCACCTTCGCAAAATTCGGCAACGGCCTGCTTACGGCCTATGATTACTGGTACTCCTGCTCCGGCATGGATGATTACCCTGCTCAGGTTGAAATGATCAGGCGGGGTGCTCAGGAATATTCCTGCCCCTGCCTTACCACCGCCCAGGTAATAAGGTGCGGAAAAATAATGAAAATGGCGGCGGACTATCTGGGCAAAGCGGAAGATATAAAGATTTACGATGAAGATATCAGACAGTCGGAAGAGGCACTGAACCGCCTTGCCTGGGATGAGGAAAGCGGCTACTTCGGGTACACCGTCTATGACAAAGACGGGAAATGCGGCATTATGAGGACCGTTGAAGGCGAAAACTATAACAAGGGCTTTGACGGAGTGTATCCTCTTGTGGCCGGCGCCGTAAGCGGTGAGAGAAAGCAGAAGCTGATATCCCACCTCAAAAATCCGGATGAATTGTGGACACCGGCAGGCCTGAGCGCCGTGGATATTTCCGCCTCATACTACTTTGATGACGGATACTGGAACGGCAATGTGTGGATGAGCCACCAGTGGTTTATGTGGAAAACAATGCTGGATAACGGCGAGGGCGATTTTGCCTTTGAAATAGCCAACCGCGCCCTTGATATGTGGAAGGCGGAAACCGATTTTTCCTACAATACATACGAGTGCTTCGGCATAAAGACAATGAGAGGCGGATGGTTCCACAACTTCGGCGGCCTTTCCGCGCCCATATGTATCTGGGCAAACGCCTATTACAGACCGGGCACGGTTACCGGAGGGCTGGACCTGAGAATTGATGAGCAGAAAAACAGCGGGGATTGCGCGGATGTTAAATTCAGATACTTCGGAAACAGCGAAAAATATACCGTTATCATTGCTCTTAACGAAGCGGCCGGTTTCAGCGTTACACTTGACAGTAAACCTGCGGATTACATAAAGCGCACCGGCGGAGCTGTTGAAATCACAATACCGGGCAGTGTGAAAGAGGGACGGATTGTTGCAAAGGCATTATAATTGTAACTTTCTCCTTGAATAAAAGCGGAGTCTATATTATAATTAAAAGGATGACCTAATATAATCTGTGGAGGCGGCCATGCTTAAATTAAACCTGAACGGAACAGAACTGCAGATACTGAAGGATGATGCAGTTATCTTCAGTATTATCAAAGGCAATGAAATACTGCACACCGGCTACGGAGAAAACAAATTCAAAATGGACCGGGGCAGTTTCAAAATCAGCGAAAAGATTTTTTCGGATAAGGCCATATCCGTAAAGGATATAAAAGCCTCCGGGAGCAAAGCCGAAATAACCCTGACTGAAGGAAAAGCCCTTATTGAGGTAAAAAAGAACCTGCTTAATGTGAAGCTCACCGGGCTGCAGAACTACAACCGGCTTGTTTTCAGCATACCCGCCCTTTCAAACGAGCATGTTTACGGCACCGGGGAAACCTTTACTGAATTTGACCTGAGAGGACAGAAGGTTAATGTGTGGGTTGCGGAGCACCAGAACAGCCGGGTGATTTCCAAAAAAATTGCAAGGGTTACTCTGGGTATGAAGCACAGCACCCATAAAGATAAGTTCTCGGATTACGAAACCTATTACGCTCAGCCCACATTTATCAGCAGCAGAAAATACTTTTTCCACTCAGACTGCAACGCAAGGTGCGAATTTGATTTTACCGCCCCGGACAGGCACACGCTTAAATTTGACAGCGTAGCCGGGTTCACCATGGGCTTCGGAAACGATTTTGAAGAGGTGCTTGAAAACCTTTCATCGGTTCTGGGCCGCCAGCCTGAGCTGCCGGACTGGGTTTATAACGGCGCAATCCTGGGTATTCAGGGCGGCACGGATATTATGTTTGAAAAGCTGCAGAAATGCCTTGACCACGGTATGGATGTTACCGGTATATGGATTCAGGACTGGGAAGGCAGAAGAATCACAACTTTCGGAAAACAGCTTATGTGGAACTGGGAGTGGGACAGCGAGCTGTACCCCGGCCTTGACACAGCGATAAAAGACCTTGCCGAAGCGGATATAAAGGTTCTGGGCTACTGCAACCCCTTCCTTGCCATTGAAAAGCCCCTGTATAAGGAAGCCACGGCAAAGGGGTACTGCGTAAAGAATAAAAAAGGTGAGGATTACTATGTAACCATTACCACCTTCCCCGCCGCTATGGTTGACCTTACAAACCCGGAAGCCTACGAGTGGCTCAAGGGAATAATAAAGAAAAACATGATTGATTTCGGCCTTGCGGGCTGGATGGCGGACTTTGCCGAATACCTGCCCACAGATGCGGTGCTTTACAGCGGAGAAAGCGCTGAGCTGGTGCACAACACCTGGCCGGGGCTCTGGGCAAAGCTGAACAGAGAAGCCATAGAGGAAAGCGGCAAGCTTGGCGAAATAATGTTCTTCACAAGAGCGGGCCACACAAAAACTCCCCTCTACTCAACAATGATGTGGAACGGCGACAACCATGTGGACTTTTCATACGATAACGGCCTGCCCTCGGTTATACCGGCAATGCTTTCACTTACCTGCAGCGGTTTCGGCCTTTCACATTCCGATATAGGCGGCTATACCACCTTCGGAAAACTCTGCAGAGATACGGAGCTCTATATGCGCTGGTGCGAGCTTGCGGCCTTTTCTCCCGTTATGAGAAGCCACGAAGGCAACAACCCGGACCTGAATGCTCAGTTTGACGCAAATGAAGAGGTGCTGAACCATCAGACTCTTATGGCAGGAATACATACCGCCCTTAAGCCCTACATCAAAGATGCGGTTAAATACAATGCAAAAAAAGGCGTAGGGGTTGTAAGGCCGCTGTTTTTCTACTATGATGAGGAACAAGCCTACAGGGAATGCTACGAATATCTGCTGGGCAGGGATATACTGGTAGCCCCGGTAATAAGACCGGGCGCGGTTATGCGGGAGGTTTACCTGCCGGAGGATGAATGGGTAAGGCTTGCAACCGGCGAGGAATATGCCGGCGGCACACACAGGGTTGCAGCCCCCGTCGGTCAGCCCGCAGTATTTTACAGAAAAAACGCCTCACCGGAGGTGCTTGAAATAATCAAAAAAGCCATGGAGGTAAAAAGAATATGAAATATTTTCTTGACAGCGCAAAAATCGATGAAATCAGAGAGGCCTATGATACTTTCGGCATAGACGGTATCACTACAAACCCCAACCATATTATGAACAGCGGCAAGCCCTTCTTCACCGTAATAGCAGAGCTTGCGGATTTTGTTAAGGAAAAAGGCATTGAAGGCTGGGGTGTTTTCCCCATTTCTGTTGAAATCAACCCCCACCTTGACGATGCGGATGAAATGGTTGAAATGGCACGCAAAATTGCGGGCATGTGCAAAAACTTTGTAATCAAAATCCCCTGCACTCTTCCCGGTATCACTGCCGCAAGACGCCTTGAAAAAGAGGGCATAAGAACTAACCTTACCCTTGTTTTCTCCGCTTCCCAGGCCCTTATAGCCGCAAAGAACGGCTCACTGTTTGTTTCCCCCTTCATCGGCTGGAAAGAGAACAGCGGCGAGGACTGCGTGCAGTATATAAGCGATATAGTTGAATCCTACGCAAATTACGGTTTCCTGGGAGAAACACAGATTATCTGCGCCGCAGTAAGAAACGGCAAGCAGATAGTTGACTGCGCCGTAGCCGGTGCGGATATAGTAACTGCCGGCCTTCAGGTGTTCAAAGACAGTTTCTACCACCCCTACACCGATTTCGGCCTTGCTAAATTCCAGAGCGCCTGGGATAATACAATAACGGAGTGAGAATTATGAAAATAGGTTTTATAGGTCTCGGCATCATGGGAGAATCCATGAGCGCCAACATAGTTAAAAAGCACAATGAGCCGGTTTATGTTTCCGACCTTAACAAATCTCAGGTGGAAAAGCTGGCTTCTCTGGGAGCGGTTCCCTGCGAAAACAATATTGAAGTGGCAAAGAACGCGGATGTAATTATAACCATGGTGCCGAAATCCGAGCACGTAAAGGGTGTTTACACCGAGCTTCTGCCTTACATTGACTCATCAAAAATCTGCATTGATATGAGCACAATCGACCCTTCCGTATCCCTTGAGTGCGCCGAAATGATTAAAGCAAAAGGCGCGCAGTGGGCGGATGCTCCGGTTGTGAAATCAAAGCCCGCCGCCATTGACGGCACACTGGGCGTGCTTGTGGGCTGCGATGAGGAGCTTTACCCCGTGATAGAGCCCATACTGAAATATATGGGCTGCAATGTTATACGCATGGGCAACAACGGCATGGGCATCACGATGAAAATATGCCACAACACCCTTGTTGCGGAGATACAGAACGGCGTAAACGAAACCCTGGGCCTTGCCAGGAAACTGGGCATATCCATAGATGATTTTGCGACTGCCGTTTCCTACGGCGGAGCAGGCAATTTCTACCTGGAGTCCCAGAAGGAAAACCTGAAAAACAACAACTGGAATACTGCATTTTCACTTGAAAACGAGCACAAGGACCTGGGCATAGCCCAGCGCCTTGCAAAAGAAGCCGGCCTTGCAATGCCCGGGCTTCAGAACTGCAAAGCTGTTTTTGACAAAGGAATGGAAATGGGTATGGGCAAGGGCGATTTCCGCGCCACTTACAAAATAGTAAACAACATAGAGGACTGACAAATGAACTTCAGAGCAGCATATATCCCCATAGGCGTAGGCACATTTCACCTTGAAAGCGCTGAGGCCGAATTCAGAAAAAGCATAAACCTGCTGAAAAATATTGACGAGAATACTTATGTTCCCGATGAAATGCTCCTTACAATCGATAAGCTCTCAGCTTACCTTGAGGGCATTGAGCCGGATCTGCTTATAGTGCAGAACCTTACCTTTGCAAATGCGGCATATATGAGCGAGGTGCTCAGGCGGTTTGACCGCCCGGTACTTCTCTGGACCCTGAGAGAGCCCGTAATTGACGGCACAAGGCTTCGCCTTAACTCCCTTACAGGGGCTTTCTCCGCAGGGAACATCATAAATGAATTCGGCAGAAAATTTGAATATGTTTTCGGCTCCCCCGATGAAAAGCAGGTACAGAGAAAGATAAAGGCAGTTTTTGCCTGCGTTAAGGTTATGAAGCAGATGCGCTCACTGAAGCTACTTCAGGTGGGTCACACACCACAGGGCTTCGGTTTCGGCAGAGCGCTTGATGCGGATATGCTGAAAACTTTCGGCGTAACTTTAAGCTCCATAGAGGCAAGAGAACTTATTGAAAATGCAAAATCCTACACAGCAGATGAAATTGCCCCTTATCTTGAGGATGCAAAAGAAAGAATCTGCGGCCTTGAAAAGATAGAAGAAAAGAATGTTGAAGACTTTGCAAGGCTGTATAAGGCGTATAAAGAATATACCGAACAGAACGGAATAGAAGCCCTTGCCAGCAGATGCTGGCCGGATTTCTTCACCGCCTTCGGCACGCCTGTTTGCTCGGTTCTGGGCATACTCAATGACCTGGGCGTTGAATGCGCCTGCGAGGCGGACGCCTACGGAGCCCTTTCAATGTATATTGCCGCAAAGCTTACAAAAAAGAGCGCCTTTTTCGGCGACCCTGTTTCCCTTGACGAAAGCGAAAACACAATAACCTTCTGGCACTGCGGTATGGCCCCCTGTTCCCTTGCAAGGGAGGATACCGGCGCCTGCGCCGGGGTTCACTGCAACCGTAAAATAGGGCCCACCCTTGAATTCGGCTGCAAAGAGGAACCGAAAGTAACCATATTCAGAATAGGCAGAAAACCGGACGGCACTTACCGCCTGTTCTGCGCCGAGGGAAAAGCCCTTGACAAGCCCCGCCAGTTTTTCGGCACCAGCATTGTTGTTGAAACCCTTAACCCCTGCTCCGGTATTATCAATAAAGCTGTGAAAGACGGCTGGGAGCCCCATTTTGTGGTGGCAATGGGCGGTATTTCGGAGGAAATAAAGATTCTCGGTAATCTGCTGGGTATAGAAGTATGCAGTTTCTGACGCTGAAAGAGCTGCTGTTTCTTGCGGTTGTTTTCCTGACCAACATTGTGCAGTGCATAACCGGCTTTGCGGGAACGGTGCTGGCAATGCCCTTCTCCATAATGCTGGTGGGCTACAATGTGGCAAAACCCATACTGAATGCGCTGGGGCTTCTGGCCTCGGTGTGGGTGGTAATATTTGCCTTTAAGAAAATCAACCTGAAAGAGCTTGTAAAGATAGTTCTGATTATGATTGCCGGCATGCTGGCGGGTTTTTACCTGAAAACCTATGTTGAAAACAACGCCTCTCTGCTTTATAAAACCCTGGGCATTATCGTGATAATATTTGCGGTAATGAACGCCGTGAAGTTTTACAGGAAGAAAGAGGATAAGGAGCTGCCTGCCGCCGTTTCGGCTCTGCTGCTTGTAATAAGCGGCATAGTGCACGGGATGTTTGTGTGCGGCGGTCCCCTGCTTGTGACCTACGCCAACGCAAAGCTCAAAGATAAGGATGAATTCAGGGGCACCCTTTCCGCCTGCTGGATTCTGCTTAACGGCATAATAGCTTTTACGGATATAAGGGGAGGATACTTTACGCCGCCCACCATAAAGCTTACGCTGATAAGCGTTGCGGTGCTTGCAGCGGCCCTTATCACCGGCAACCTGATATATAAAAAGATGAGCAGAAATGTATTCCTTCAGCTTACATACCTACTTATGCTAATAAGCGGAATATCACTTATCATAAAATAAGACAGGAGAACAGTATGGAAAACTTACAGACTCACGGGATTAAGTTCAAAGATAAGGTCGGCTATGCTCTTGGCGATGCCGGCGGCCTGCTGACCTTTTCCCTCATAGGCGCATTCCAGAATAAGTTTTACACCGACGCTCTCGGAATAAGCCCCGCAAAAATAGTTGTGCTTATTCTTATAGCAAGAATCTGGGACGCAATAAACGACCCCCTCTGGGGCGCATTCATTCAGTCCAGAAAGCCAAACCCAAAGGGACAGTTCAGACCCTGGATTCTCGGATTTTCAATCCCTCTGGCTATTTCGGCGGCCCTGATGTTTTTCAAAATCCCCGGCCTTTCCGAAACAAAATATCTTGTTTACGCATATATCACTTACATACTTTACGGTATGATGTATACGGCTGTAAATATTCCCTACGGCTCTCTTGCCGCAGTTGTTACGGATGATGAACTTGAGCGCTCCTCCCTCTCAATGTGGCGCTCCATAGGAGCAGGCGTAGGCGGCCTGCCCGGCACCATTATACTGCCCATGATTGTTTACACCGTAACCGGTAAATATGAAAACGGCACCGATATAAAAGCCCTTGACGAAACCAAGCTTTTCTGGTGTGTGCTTGCGCTTTCCGTATTTTCCGTATTCGTTTACTTCCTGCACTACAAGATGACAAAAGAGCGCATAGCTCCCCAGAAAAAGCTCAAGGACAAAGACTACAGCGCCGTTACCACAATAAAAGAGCTTTTCGGCAACAGGGCTTTCGTAACCCTTTCAATCGCCTCAATGCTGCTTATTGCTTTCCAGTTTTATTATCAGTCAACCTATACATACCTTTTCACGGATTATTACGGAAAACCGGGTATGTATGCCTTTGTAACAATATGCACCTACGGACCTATGGCAATATTCATACCCGTAATGAACAAGCTGATAAAGAAATTCGGCAAAAAAGAGCTCTGCGCCGTGGGTATGGCCTTTGCCGCCGTGGCAAATATTGTGCTCTTTGCCCTCAGGGGCACTCCCCTGGCCCTTAACCCCTATGTATTCCTTGCCTTTACATTCCTCTCCGGCCTTGGTCAGACCTTCCTGGTGCTTGAAGTATGGGCCCTGGTTATGGATACCATTGATTACTACGAATACAAAACAGGCAAAAGAGAAGAGGGCATGGCTTACGCCGTTTTCTCCTTCACAAGAAAACTGGGGCAGACCCTTGCGGGCGTAGGTCTTAACGCTCTGCTTGCCTGGATAAACTACGACGGCGAGCTTTCAAAGAACGGCATAGCTTTAAGCAATGATGTGCTTGCAAAGCTCTACGATATTTCAACAATCGTACCCGCAATTATGCTTGCCCTTATGGCAGTGATTCTCTTCTTCGGCTACAACCTTTCAAAGAAAAAGCTTGAGGGAGTTCACAGCGAACTTGCTGCAATGAGAGAAGCCGAGGCTCAAGCGGAAACAGCTGAATAATAAACAGAAAAATATATTAACCGCCGGACATATTCTGTCCGGCGGTTTTGATTATTATTACAGTTTGTTCTACAGTTTTAAAGTGATTTATCCACAACTGTTCTTACAGTGGCGTTTTTGCCTTTACCAACCTGCCTCATTACCTGATCCCTTGTGGGCTCATAAGTTTTCGGGGTACTTGTCGGGTGATGGAACAGCATCTGAAGCCGTATCAATGACGGGAACATCACATAAGGAAGAATAAATGATCCTCCGGCTCTGTCCCAGCACATTGCCGCAAACCAGGCGCAGTTCAGCATGAAAAACTCCCATGTGTTATTGTTGAGAATAAACTTTGTAAGATTTTCAAGCTGGGCTTTTGTGGCAACCCTGCTTATGGTTAAAGCCAGAGGTTTCTTTCCTCCGTGAGCAAAGCGCCAGGTTTCTATATTGTAATAAACCCCGGCACCGTCGCCATCTGCCACACTGAAGCCTAAAGAACCGACTGATACGCCCTGCCCCTTCGGGCAGGTATACGCGCCGACTTTTATATCATGCTCTGTAAGATTTTCAACATAAATGCAGATATGAGGTGAAAAGCCGTTCCAGTAGGACAGAAGGTAAACCTGCGCATACCTGTTCGGATCATCGGGTTTCGCGGGCTCTGCGGGTTCTTCCGGTTCTGTTGGTTTTTCGGGTTCGGCAGGTTTTGTGGGTTCTTCCGGATTTTCGGGGTTTTCGGGATTTTCCGGGTCTGTAGGGTCTTCGGGGTCCGGGTCATCGGGATCCGGGGCATCGGGATCAGGATTATCGGGATCAGGATTATCATCCGGGTTCGGGGTATCGGTATCACTGTTTGTGCCGCGGTAAGCGAAGGTTCTTTCCTCCGGAATTTCGGCAATTACGCCTGCATCTTCGCTCAAATCGCCTTCATCTCCGCTGTTAACCAGAGCATGTGCTATAATGCCCGATGAGCCGAAAGCCAGCAGAATCACAAGCAAAATACTGATTGTTCTTTTCATAACAACCTATTCCTCCTCAGAAATAATTGTTCTGACAACCCTCATCCAGCTGTCATAGTCATCCTTTGACACTCTGCTGAAATTAAAGGGATAAAGTATTTTTGAATTGCCCAGCTCTTTCCTCAGTTTGGGCACCGCGGCGCTTATTGATGAGGAACCGGATGTAGAGAAGGGAATAATCATTTTACCGTCGGCGCCGCAATTTCTTATAAACTCCGTTACAAAAGGCGGGGGCGCAGAGGCCCAGAGAGGAAATCCGAGAATAATCATATCATATCCGCTTAAATCGGGCAGTATATTGGCATAATAAGATTTAGCACGGGTGATTTTTTCGGCGGTAAACTTAAAAAGGGCTTTTACATAACTGCCGTAATCATTTACCGCCTCAATTTTATAACTTTCGCAGCCCAGGTCATCCGAAATCCTGCACGCAAGGCTTTCGGTATTGCCGGACTGGGAAAAATAAACAACAATGGGTTTCATTTATTTGCTCCAATCAAGGCCGGCTTTTAAATCAATATTGCCGAAATGGGATTCATTGAAGGCCTTAAGGGTATCCCTGAGCATAAACTTAATGGCCTTGATCATTCTTTTGCCCATATCCAGTACGGTGGAATCGTTTTCTTCAACAAGATTTGTCTTTTCAACATCTCCGCCACTGTACGAGGATGTGAAACTGCAAAGCCAGGAAATAAGGCCATTGGGGTAAACAAGCTTAACCTCATTGCCCTTTGCATCGGTGGTAACCATATTGGGGTAATCGCCGCCGTCCTGAGCGAACATATCATTTGAAGAAGCAAACCAAACATGATGGTTGCTGTCGGTTTTAGTGCCGTCCGGGAAGCAGACCTTACCTAAAAGGGACATTCTGCAGTTGCCGGGAACCTTTGTAATGCGGCATATCTGCTCCCAGATATCCTTGCCGTAAACATAGTAGCCCGCAAGAATATCATACTTTGAGCAGGAGAGCCAGATAGGCATATCCGCAACCTCTTCAAGCTGGGCATCGCTGGGGATATATGCGGGGCACATGGGGAAAGCAGCCGCAAACATTTTGCGATAAGTGGATATCATCTTGATTGTCATTTTGCCGCCCATTGAATAACCGCCGATATAGATACGGGTGGTATCAATATGGGATCTGTTGGCGAAAATGAACTGCTGAATTGCCTCATAAAGGGGCTCAACCTCATCGTTGCTCCAGGTGCCTGTGGGGTTTTTTGATTCATCGGACCTGGGGATAAATATATAGGCGCCGCCGTTTGTGAAGCGGGACTGCATCTCTTTGCCTGCAAAGGCGGGGAAGTTGTTATTTACAATCTGTTCCCTCTCTTTGCCGCCCTGGCCCATACCGTGGATAAGGATGACAAGAGGATACTTTACTCCGCTTTTCAGCTTTTCTGGGGTATAGCTGACATAGTCAATTTTAATGCCGTTGACTTCGGGGCCGACACCGTCTTTAAACTTTTCGGCAAGCTCAAGAATCCAGTCCGGCTCCGCCTTGGCAAAGGCATTGATGCCGAAGCAGCCGAGAAGCATAACTGTTGCCATAAATAAACATAAAAGCTTTTTCATTTTCTCTCCTCCGGTGAACAGATTTTAATAAATGTAACAAATAATATAATATCACAGGGGACTGTTTTTTTCAAGTGCCGGCAAATACATCTTGATAAATTCACGGTTTTGTGGTTAAATATCAAAGAGGGATGTTTTATGAAACTGGTATGTGACAAAAGCCTGGAAGGCAAAAACAGACGGATAGTCACCTTTTCGCTTCAGGATCTTAGCAGCGGCGAAGTTGCATTTGCTCTTATATCCGCCTTCAGCAAGGCATCTGTTGTGGCTGTTTCACCTTTCGGTGAGCACCGGCTGCCTGCCGCAAGGTGCGCGGACCTTGCTGTTTTTGAAGAAACCCTGGGCAACCTGAAATTAACCTCCATTGAAATCGGAGAGAGTTCAGGATACTGCCCCTACAGCTTTATAATACACCCCGGCGAAGATCTTGAGTGCTACGGGCCCCTTGATTTTGACTTTTACGCTCTCATAAAAAACTCGGGCCTGAATTTTACCCTGTGATACGGAGGAAAACTTATGAAAAAAACAATATCCATACTTCTTGCTTTAATGCTGATATTCAGCTTTGCGGCCTGCTCAAAGATTGACAGCAAGGTTGATACCAAGGAAGAAACAGAAAAATTTGAAAAGTACAAGCCCACCGACGATTACAGCAAGGCCTTCAAGGGCACAAAGTTTGTGGAAGAGGATGAAACAAACACTCTGGTATTCAGCAAGGACGGAAAAACCTTTACCGAAACCTACTCCGGCAACAAATTCACCGGCACCTGGGCTTATGATGAAGAAAACGACAGGATTGAGCTCACCTATGACGGAGCCGATTACAGCTATAAATTCACCGTTGCCAGAGATGAAAACGGCAAAATCACCGGCCTTTCCCAGATGGAGGGAAGAAACTTTACACCGGTGGCAAAATAATTGCAAAAAGATAATCCGCAGAGGCAAAACCTCTGCGGATTTTTATTTATTGATTTCAGTTTGATGACGGAATGGAAATAAGGCTTGCCAGCTTTGAGGCGGGCATTGACTGAAGAACTATTTTGCCCGGACCTGTTACCACGGTATTGAAGAAGCCCTCGCCGCCCAGCAGGCTGTTTTTGATTCCGCCTACGGCTGTGATATCCATGGAGCAGGTGGAATCCATCATTGCAAGATATCCGGTATCAACAATAAGCTGCTCGCCGGGGCCGAGAACTTTGGTCTCTGCCGAGCCGTCGATTTCAAGAAAAGCAAGGCCGGTTCCGGAAAGCTTCTGCATAATGAAACCCTCGCCGCCGAAAAAGCCGGCGCCCAGTTTCTTATGGAAGAATATACCGATTTCAACTCCGCTTGTGGCGGCAAGAAATGCGGACTTCTGACAAACTATTTCTTTGCCGGGGGTAACCTCAACAGCCATTATATTGCCGGGAAAGCTTGAGGAGAAAGCGATGAGGCCCTGACCGCCCACTGCGGAATACTCATTGTGAAACATAGCTTCGCCTGTGATGGCTTTGCTGAAAATCTTGCCCAGACCGCCCCCGGAGGTTTTCATCTGCATATTGGGGGTTTTCCAGCTCATTGCGCCGTTCTGGCACTTGATACCCTCGCCGTTTTCAAGGGTAAGCTCAACATAGGGGAGATTTCCGCCTTTGATTTCGTATTTCATAGTATTACTCCTTGTGTATTATTACTCTGCGGATGAGGCTTTATCAAACATTGCCTTGACTTCGTCCGAGGGCTCTTTATCAATAAGGCTTACGGCAACTGCGCAGATTACGCCTGCGATGAAACCGGGCACGATTTCGTAAACACCGGTTTTGCCGCTGAGAAGAAGGAGCCAGAGAATATCAACTATTGCTCCGCCCAGAACACCGGCAACAGCGCCTTTGTAAGTGAGCCGTTTCCAGAAAAGGGAGAGGATGATAACTGGGCCGAAGGAGGCGCCGAAACCGCCCCAGGCGTTTTCAACCATATCCATAATACCGCTGGCAGCTTCGGATTTGCTGCTGGCGATGAAATAAGCAACTATGGCAATAACGAAAACAAGCAGTCTGCCGACCCAGAGCATTTCTTTATCGGAAGCTTCTTTTCTGATAACAGGCTTGTAAATATCGCTGGTGAAGGATGAGGAAGCAACAAGGAGCTGTGAATCCGCAGTGCTCATTGCCGCGGCTATAATTGCTGAGAGCAGCAGGCCGCCGATGAAGGGCGGGAAAAGATTTGTGCAGAAGATGAATATCTTTTCCTGTGCGCCGTTTGCAAGAAGCTCTTCGGCATAAAGGGACCTGCCGAGAATGCCGATGGCAATTGCTGCGCCCAGTGAAAGAACAACCCAGATAATACCGATGGTTGCGGATTTCTTTACAACTTTTGAATCCTTGATGGACATAAACCTTACAAGAATGTGGGGCATACCGAAGTAGCCGAGACCCCAGCCGAGGCCGGAAACTATATCCTGCCAGCTTGCGGAGAAGGGATTTGCGTTGAAGGTGCTTACGGTGCCGTCTGCCATGGTGTAGCCGGCGATAACCTTGGACCAGTCATACTCTTTTGCAAAGAGGATGATGAAGGGCACAGCAAGGATTGCAACAAGCATCATAAGACCCTGGAAAAAGTCAGTCCAGCAAACTGCCTTGAAACCGCCGAGGAAGGTGTAAGCAATAATAATTACCGCAAAGATAATAAGAGCGGTTGATGTGCTTACCTGAGGCAGAACGCTTGTAACAACTTTTGCACCTGCCGAGAAGCTGGAGGCAACATAAACGGTAAAGCATACAAGGAAAATGATTGCGCAGATTATCTGCAGAGCTTTGCCCTTGGAAAGGAAGCGGTTTGAAAGATACTGAGGCAGTGTGATGGAATCGTTGGCGGCAATGGAAAAATTGCGAAGACGCTTTGCAACGAAAATCCAGTTGGCTGCAGTACCCAGAGCAAGGCCGAGACCGATCCACACCTTGCCCATACCGAAGGCAAGAATGCTGCCCGGGAAGCCCATAAGAAGCCAGCCGCTCATATCAGAGGCCTGGGCGCTCATAGCCGCTACCCAGGGGCCTATGGAACGGCCGCCGAGGAAGTATTCCTTTTCGCCGCCGCTTTTTGACTTAATGAAGAAGTATATTCCGATTCCGACTACGAAAGCGAAATAAAGGATAAATGCCAGTAATTTGGTTGTAACCATATATTAATTCCCCTTTTCTGCGCCAGGGCGCAATAATGGTAGTAGGTTATCATATAAATAAAAAGAATACAATACAGAACGCAGTTCATACATTTTCTGTATTATATTCTAATTTATACTTATTTATACTTATTTTTCAACAATTAGTTTGCAGAACATTATAAAGAATAATAATTGACATTATTCCGGATTATACACCATATAGTAATGGGTTATATCAATCCCTTTGCATTTGCAGGTATCAATCACTTCGAAACCCAGTTTTCTGTAAAACTCCACATTTTTTTCATCCTGGGCCTCAAGGCCAAATTTGCAGCCCTGAGGGGCAAGGTAATCCATACCGGCCTTTATGAGATTTGTGGCGGTTCCCCTGCCCTGGCACTCGGGGGCAACAAACACCGGGGAAATGATATAGGTGTTTTCGTCAAACACTTTCACATCAAGGCTGCTGTAGGCCTTAAGGGTGCGAAGGGTATTGGGCCAGAACCAGTAAAGATAGAGCCAGTCCGGGCATTTGAGGAAGTCAATAACACCGTATTCATTATGGGCCTTGCGCCACACACACATACCCTTGTTTTCATCATCGATGAATATATAATCCTCGCCGTTTGAGGTGTTGAGCCGCTCCATCATAAAGTGGTAAACAAACCTTTTGCGCCTTTCCGGACTCTTTGTGGCGTAGGTGTGCACCGGGTCATTCACATAAGCTCTGCCTGCGATTTCGGCATATTCCCTGAGCTCTTTTTTGGGGAGCTTTTCACCGGGTTTTATTATTCTCATTAAGATTCCTCCGTGCTGATGATATATTGATTATAACATACAGTTATACTTTAACTCAATATCAATTATATACATCTCTTGACTTTTCTGTTACAAAGTGATAGATTTTTTAACGATGACACAGGTGCAGAAGTTTTTTTCTGCCCGGAATCACATGCCCTGCGGGATAATTGCTCCGGGGCTGACTTTTTGGAGGTTTTTATGACAAGAAGAAGGAAACTGCTTGCCGTTCTGACGGCCGCAATGCTGATGCTTTCCCTGTTTTCATTTTTCGCTTTTGCGGATCTGCTTCCTCCCGCTGACGAAACCGCAGCCTCGGATGTTGCCGAAGCCCCGGGCGCAGAAGAAGCCGGTGAGGATGTTGACATTGCCGAAGCTCCCTCAGACGAATCCTTTGCCGTAGGCGAAGGCGAAGATGCCGTTGATTACGATTTATCCGACGGCGACTCAGCCCTTGAATATGTTGACAACTATGCCGACAATATTGCAGGGGACCCGGATTTTGACAGCCACATCGGCCCGGCTCTTACCAAAATAAGAGAATCCATAGGCAGCTATGCTTCAATTCTTTCCCTTCTGCCTGCAATTATCGCAATAGTTCTTGCCCTTATCACCAAGGAAGTTTACTCTTCGCTTATTATCGGTATTGTTGTGGGCGGCGCCCTTTATGCCGGCGGCAACTTTGAAGGCACCCTGAACCATGTTATTCAGGACGGCTTCATTGCAAATGTTGCAGATTCCTACAACATCGGTATTATCTTATTCCTTATTATCCTCGGCGCCCTTGTGAGCATGATGAACAAGGCCGGCGGCTCCGCCGCTTTCGGCAGATGGGCAACCAGACACATTAAATCAAGAGTAGGCGCTCAGCTTGCCACCATTGCTCTCGGCGTGCTTATCTTTGTTGATGACTATTTCAACTGCCTTACCGTGGGCTCCGTTATGCGCCCCGTAACCGACAGCCACAAGGTTTCAAGAGCAAAGCTTGCATACCTTATTGACGCAACAGCGGCTCCCGTTTGCATTATTGCCCCCATTTCATCCTGGGCTGCAGCCGTAGCCGGCTTTGCAAAGAGCGCCGGCGAAACCAACGGCATTCACCTTTTCATAAGAGCTATCCCCTATAATTTCTACGCTCTTTTCACAATTGTAATGATGATTATACTTGCGGTAAGCAAGTTTGATTACGGACCCATGAAGCTTCACGAAAAGAACGCCACCGAAAACGGCGACCTTTTCACCAGCGGCACAAAGCAGGCTGTGAGCGAAATGGAAGCAAACGAAAAAGGCCGTGTTATCGACCTTGTAATTCCCGTAATTATTCTTATAGTTTCCTGCGTAATCGGTATGATATATTCCGGCGGAATTTTTGACAGCGAGAGCGAGAGCTACCGCTCATTTATAACCGCATTCTCAAATTCCGATGCATCCGTAGGCCTTGCTCTGGGCTCTGCAGTTGCCCTTGTAATATCCGTAATCTACTTCGTAATAAGAAGAACCATGAAGTTCAGGGATATTATGGATGCCCTGCCCGAAGGCTTCAAGGCAATGGTGCCCGCAATCCTGATCCTTGCCTGCGCCTGGACCCTGAAGGCAATGACCGATTCCCTCGGCGCAAAGGTATTTATTTCACAGTTTGTAAACGGCTCGGCAGCAGGCTTCAAGATTCTTCTGCCCGCAATCATCTTCCTTGTAGCCGTGGGCCTTTCCTTTGCAACAGGAACATCCTGGGGTACTTTCGGAATCCTTATCCCCATCGTTCTCAGCGTATTCCCGGCTGACAACCACCTTCAGATTATCGCTATTTCCGCCTGCATGGCCGGTGCGGTTTGCGGTGACCACTGCTCACCTATTTCCGATACCACCATCATGTCCTCTGCCGGCGCACAGTGCGACCACATAAACCATGTTTCAACCCAGCTTCCCTATGCCCTTACCGTGGCAGGCGTATCCTTTGTAACTTATGTTATTGCCGGCCTGCTTGCAGGCAGCGGCCTTGCCATAATCGCCCTGCCCATAGGCTGCGCGCTTACAATTGTTACCCTGCTTGCAGTTAAAGGCGCCACAAAGAAAAAGGCATAAATAACAGGATAGTTAAACCGCCCGGAGCATCTGCTTCGGGCGGATGTTTTATTGGCTCTTAAGAGTCAAAGGAAAAGTCCGCAGTTTTTTCTGCGGACTTAAAGCTTTATTCGATTGCCGGTCTTTCGGCCAACCTGCACCGCTCAGTGCGGAGATAACGCCGGCTTAATGAATCACACAAATGCACTGAGTAAATACCTGATAATACGGATAAAAATTGTAAAGATACTCAGGAATTTCAGGAAAAATGATTTTATTCTTTCTCCGCGGCTGAGGCTGTCGGAATTGTTGCCTCCCTGGTTGTCCGGGGTTTCGGGATCCGACGGATCGTCCGGATTTGAGTAGCCGAGCTCCCATACTGCGTAAAGGATGGTATCGGAACTGAGGATTATTGTGTCGCCAGGCTGATAGGTCGCGGCTGTGTCTGTTTTATCCGGCGACCATCCGAGGAAGGTGTAACCGTCTCTGGTGGGCGCTGTGCCGGATATCTTTACACTGGTGCCTTTTTGCGCCGAGGGAGCACCGCTTCCGCCGTTGGCATTGTAGCTGAGAGAGTAGCTTGCAGCGGAGCTGCCGCCGTAGTCACATTTTACAGAGTAAGTTGCTGTGGTTCTGTAATTGTAAGAATTCCATGGCACTGTGATTTTGACACAATATGTATTACCGGCAACAGAATCAAACGGAATAGAAACGGTTTCCGGTTTATTTAATGTCACAGTTGTTTTGCTGAGCTGCGAATATGTGCCGTCACCATTTTTAGCGTATAGGTAAACATCCCAGCCCCTAACATCATCATCATAATATGGATGAATAAAATCTATAGACAGCTTTCCTGTTTTGGCTGATACAAAAGAAAAGAAGTCGTTATCTAATCCGATCATAACTCCACTTACTGCAATACCTGAAGGCAAAGTATTCGCCGTGGCATATGAATCGTTGAATTCACGCTCATAATATTCTGTTGCGTCAAACAAATATGAAACTGAATACTGATTATTTGTCAGATAATTTGAAGATGTGTATGGGCAAGCAATTTTAAAGCAGTAAGTTGTGTTTGCCTTGGCCCCTATTGCCAAAGTGATCCAAGTTTCACCGCTGTTCAGTCTTATGGTATCTGTAAGCGCTACTGAATAATCTCCGCCCTTGTTTTTCATATAGACAGCGATGTCCCAACCTCTTGTATCATTATCAACAAAAGAATGCTTGAAAACAAATTGAAGTTTTCCGTTTTTATTGGGGGTACAGTAGTAGTAATCTTCGTCATTTACAGTATCCAAATTTCCTTCAATATCTTTAGATTCGGGAAGAAATGTAGCATTGGTAAATGTGTTATTATATTCACGCTCATAGTATTCTGTTTCTGTAAAACTGTACGAAACTGTATAGAGTTTCGATGTATAATAATTGCTGCTTGAGTATGGGCATGCAATTTTTACAACATAGGTTGTATCCGCTATAACACTGATGGGAATAGTTGTCAGCGATTCAGAGGAGTTTCTATTTGCTCTAAATGAAAACAGCGAATTGTAGGTACCATTGGTATTCTTTCTGAAAATCGAAATATCCCATCCGTTTGATGAGTCGTAAAAATCATGCTTAAAAGTGAAAGCCAGTTTTCCGTTTTTTGTAGGTGTAACATTAAAGTAATCAATATCATTTTGAGAGCTAAGATTACCTCTGATTTCTCCACCGGCGGGGATCATATTTGCGGCTGTAAATGTATCATTGCTTTCAGTCTCGTCAATTGTTCCTGCCGCAAAGGCAAACGGGGCGACCATCACGGCAATAATAACCGCAAGTATTACGGACAGTACTTTTTTCATAGGTCAAATCCTTTCTAAGTTTATTTATGCAACCATAATTCTGACTGTTATTTTTTTACGCTCTTATACACTGTTTCAGGGCTTTACCGTAACCCCGGGCAGATTATTAAACAGGGCTTTAAAGAAGAGAATGATTTTTTGAAAAAAGCCAACGGATTTAACGGTTATTTTCCCGCCGTTTACCCGTATTGCATTTCCGTTTTCATCGGTCAGATTTGTCTTTTCCTTATCACAAACCCCGACTGTATAATCGATATCGGATCGCACATCAAATACGGAAACATTTATTTCATCGGTTGATTCGGTAAACCATTTATCAACCATAGAGCCGTTTTGGTATATTTCCATATAAATCATCGAACCCTTAGGCACGTTTTCCGCGGTAGCGACGATAAAAACATTTGTTCTTTCATTAACGGAACGGGGCCCGGCAACGTTTATTCTGATATTCGGGTTTTTATAATGCCAAACGGCATTTTCCAGTTTTTCGTTATGCTCGCAGATTGTTATATTCTGCCGGTCTTTGCTTGTATTGTCATAATAAACATCCTTAAGCGAATTACAGCCGTAAAATGCGCCCGTTTGTATTTCACTTATGTTTTTTGACAATGTAAGGCTTTTCAGCCCGGAGCATTCGGCAAAAGCCTCCCGGCATATTGTTTTTACATTGTCCGGTATAATTATTTCTTTAAGATTGGGGCAGCCTGAAAATGAAAAACCGTTAATACTTGTTAAACCATTTGAAAGTTTTACATTTTGCAGTTTGCCACAGCCCTGAAATACGCCTTCGCCCAATCCGGTAACGCTCCCCGGCAGTTCAACGCTTTTAAGCGAACAGCCGCAGAAAGCGAAGCTGCCGACAGAGACAAGAGTATCGGGCAGAGCGACAGATTCAAGATTTGCATAGGCAAAAAACGCATTGGCGCCTACACTTGTTACTCCGTTTTCTATGATTACCTGTTTTACAGACCCGGAGTATGAATCCCACGGCGGCAAATCCTCCGAAAAATCGGTCATTTGGCCTTTGCCGCTGATTGTCAGTACGCTGCTGTCAGACAGACTCCAGGTCAGGTTTTCGCCGCACTTTCCGCTTGTTTCTGCCGCCGCTTTCATAAGAAGCGATCCAAAAACGCCGTCAATTTTTGCCGTTCCGGTCAACACTGTTCCGAGAGCAAGGATTAAGCAGAGCAGAACCGATAGTGTTTTCTTCATAAATAACCTCCTTCAATTATTTTGCAATTTAATCGGTACCGATTATGTTTAAATAAGGCAGAAACATAATTTATCTGCCGTTATAAACTGATTAAAACCGCAAGGCAGCTTTCAGGTTGCTCTTAGTTGATGAACCGTAAAAGTCACTGAGCAGGTTTGTACAGAGGGATTGTTATTCTTTCGCCCCCATAAGTTGCGGCTGAAATCAAAACCCCTCCTTCGCCTAATTTTTGCCCCCACTTGCCGTCGGGGTATTTAGGCGAAATCAAATCCGGAACAGCCAGTATTATTGTTAAAGGCCCCCACGTATTCTTTTTCATCAGAGGGCATATTCTGATTACCGCATTGCTGTGATCGGCTTTAACATTAAAGCTTACAGTTTCATCGCTGTAATATGCTTTGCCCAAAAGAAAATTATCGCCGGAAGCGTTGTTGATATAAATATCCGGCTCCCCCTGATTTGATTCTGAAAAATCCCACCCGGGAGTAATGTTTTTAACGCTTATCTGACCTACGGAATAAAATATTTTATTGCAATCCCAGTGATTCGGAGAATCGCCGTATATTTTCCAATCGTTGAAGCCCGGCAGGGTTTTTCCCGAGCCAACCTCCGCCCAGGCCGAATTGATAACTTCTTCATTATCAGAAAGAATCCACGGGCTCATTTTCAGCGTTATTTCAAACTTGTACCCTGCGCTGTTTTCAATTTGCACTGTATAAGATTGAAAATCTATGTCAACACCGGCAACGGTTGTTTCCGTTTCGGTTTCCTGTTCGTATTCATTATCGGAGCCGCCGTCATATATTTCCTCATTTTGGTAATTGCTTTCACCGTAGGTTTCAGCCCTCTTTTTTTGATTTTTTACCGCAGCCGGAACAACAATCGATACAACCAATATGACGGCAATCAGGCTAATAATTAAAGCGACTTTTTTCTGCGTTAAAGCGGAAAAAACGGAAACACCGCCGGTGCTGACCGTGCTTTGCTCTTCATACGGGATTTCTTGGTTTTGTTCGTCGGGATTATCCGGTGATTTTTCGGCCGGCTTATATTCTGCTCCTTTATTCCTTAAAACCGAAGCGAAAGCCTTGCCGCAATCCCGGCAGAGACGGAAATGCTTTACTGTGCCCCCGTTTGTTATCTCGAATTCAATAAGGTCTTCAGCCTCTTTTTTACACCGTTGACACAAACCGCTTTGCCCGGTGCTCTTAAATGAATAGTATGCCATCAGCACCCCTCCCAAAAAACAAAAAGTGCGCAGCCCGAAGACTGCGCACGAAAAACGCATAACTCCGGTTGCGCCACACAACGATCGCAAAACCAACTTAGGTATGCCAAGACAGAGTATGCATTTTTACTGAGATAAAAATACACACCCAGGTGGTTTTGCTTTTATTCGTTTGTGTGGCACCCACATTATATCACGAGTAGTTCAAAATATCAAGCTTAAATTGTTTCAACTATATCATCCGATATTCAATGCCGAAAATTCGCAGCTTTATGGGCTGCAAAGCACAAAAAACAATAACAGACAGAAAGAAATGCTGTAATGATTTTAAAATGAAAAACTTAACTGCGATTAACCTTCCATCATTTAAAACAGCCACTGAAAAAACAGAGCCCGTGGGTAATTCCCAAAGGCTCTGTTTTTAATTCTACAATATTTCGATTATCGGAATCAGGTTATTACATACGGCGGATATCTACAAGGTCAATGGCACCTACGGGGCATACGCTGTGACACTCTCCGCAGCCGGCGCACTTATCATAATCCACTTTGGCGCAGAAGCGGTCAATAGTGATTGCTTCTGCCGGGCAGGCCTTTACGCACTTCATGCAGCCGATACAGCCGGCGGTGCATTCTTTGCGGGTGGTGGCGCCTTTATCGTGGTTTTTGCATATAACCGCCGCCTTAACCTCTTCAAGAGGCATCATCTCAATAAGATTTTTGGGGCAGGTTTTTACGCACATTTTACAGGCCTTACAGGCCGCGGGATTTATGCGGGCAACACCGTTGCAGATTGAAATTGCGCCGTATTCGCAGGCATTGAGGCAGTCGCCGTAACCAAGGCAGCCGTAAATACACTCCTTAGGTCCGCCGAAAACCTGAGCAGCCATACGGCAGCTCATATAGCCGTCATAAATAAGCTTTTCAACTGCGTTGGATTTAAAACCTCTGCACAGCACTACCGCCGCCATGGGTTTGACCTCGCCGGCCTCAACCCCGAGGATTTCGCTGATTGCCTTGGCGGCTTCATTGCCGCCGGGGTTGCAAAGGGCGGTATTATCCGTTTCTCCCTTTGAAAGTGCGGAAGCATAACCGTCACAGCCGGAATAACCGCAGGCGCCGCAGTTGGCGCCGGGAAGGCATTCTCTTATTTTTTCGGCTTTTTCATCAACGGGTACCGCAAAAATCTTTGAGGCTATTGCCAGCACAAGGGCGGCAATTGCGCCTATAACCGCTAAGATTACAACGGCAGTGATAATAAGTTGAGTGTTCATATCAGCACCGCCTTTCTCAGCCGAATATGCCGCTGACTACTCCCGAAAATCCCTGGAATGAGAGGGAAACAAGGGAGGCAGCAACAAGGGTGATGGGAAGGCCCTGAAGGCCCTTGGGGATATCGCAGCCCTCAAGCCTTTCACGGACTCCGGCGAACATAACCATAGCCACAAGGAAACCCACGCCTGCGCCAACGGAGTTAATCATGGACTGCGCAAAGGTATATTCCTTGCTGATATTAAGCAGTACAACACCGAGAACGGCGCAGTTTGTTGTGATAAGCGGAAGATAAATTCCGAGAGCCTGATAAAGGGCGGGGATAAATCTCTTGAGCACTATTTCAACAAACTGAACCAGAGCGGCAATAACAAGAATAAATACTATGGTCTGAAGATATTCAAGATTATTCTTAACGAGCAAATACTGGTTGATGGGATAAGTTACCGCTGTGGCAAGGGCCATAACAAATATAACGGCTACGGACATACCGACGGCGGTATTGAGCTTTTTGGAAACACCCAGGAAGGGGCAGATACCGAGGAACTGACAGAGAATGTAGTTTTCGGTAAGTATGGCGGTAAGGAAAATCGCTATCATTCTTTTGCCTCCTCCTTTGCAGTATTATCACAGGAATCCTGTGTATCTATAAGGGAACAGCTGTGAGCCATGGGGCAGGCGGCGCAGCCTTTGAGCTCAGCCTTGGGCTTGCCTTTGCCCTCGGCCACTTTATTGGCAAGCGCCATAACAAGGCCGAATACAAGGAAACCGCCGGGAGCCATAACCAACAGACCTACGGGCTCGCTGAAAATTGTGAAGCCGGTAAAGGAAGTTGCGCCGAAAAGCTTTGTGAGGCTGTCTATGCCGTCAAGGAAAGTGCCGGCGCCGAACACCTCGCGGATTGTGGCCATTACCACAAGGGCGAAGGTGAAGCCGATGCCCATTCCGAGGCCGTCCAGGAAGGAGGCGGGCACGGAATTTTTGCCTGCGAAAGCTTCGGCTCTGCCCAGGATAATGCAGTTAACAACTATAAGGGGAAGGTAAACTCCCAAAGCGTCATTAAGAGCGGGGATAAAGGCCTTTACAAGCATCTGAACTATTGTAACAAATGAAGCTATAACAACTATATAAGCGGGTATTCTTATCTTTGAGGGTATAACCTTCCTCAGGGCGGATATTACTATGTTGGAGCATATAAGCACCATTGTTGCGGCAATACCCATACCGATTGAGTTGGTTACCGAAACGGAGGTTGCCAGAGTGGGGCAGGTTCCGAGCACAAGGCGGAGAACCGGATTCTCTTTAATGATACCTTTTGAGAATTCTTTGCCCAGGGATTTCTTCTCAGCCATTTGCGCTCACCTCCTTATTTATCTTTGAATAACAGAGCAGTGCGTTATTAACTGCATCTGTAATGCCGGTGGATGTTTTGGTAGCTCCGGTAACGGCATCAACGGTGCCTCCGTTTTTGGTAAGTGCGGCGGAACCGGTAAGGCCCGCAAACTGCACAAGGAAATCCGCTTTCTTTTTGAGCTTGCCGCCTACTGAAGGTGTTTCGCTCTCTTCAAGGAAGCTGATTGCCGGGGAACCGTCGGGGAGCTCATTTACCGCACCATCTGCAGTAATGCCTACCATAAGGGTAATATCGCCGTCATATCCGCCTTTGCCTGTGGCGGTTACGGCATAGCCGATAACATTGCCGTCCTTATCATAAGCGGTGTAATAAATTCCGTTTTCGTTTTCGGCGGCTTCTTCATCAAACTCTGCCGCATCGGGGAGCACGAAGGCCATGGCTTCCTGCTGAGCTTTTGCGGCGTTTTCCGCAATTTTGGGCGCCGTTACATCATTTGTAAGGCCGAGGAGCAGAGCGGCAACAAAACAGATTGCGAAAAGAATAACGGTGGGAACTATGAATTCTTTAATTACTTTCATGCTTTCGCCTCCCCTTCCTTCTTTTCTTTTTTCGGTGTGCCGAAAGGTTTGGGGGTGGTGTATCTCTCAATAAGCGGGCAAAGAACATTCATAAGGATTATTGAGTATGAAACACCTTCGGGCAGGGAGCCGAAAAGCCTTATAAGGCAGGTCAGCAGGCCGCAGCCGACGCCGAAAATGATTTTACCGGTAAAGGTGATGGGGCTGGTGGTATAATCCGTTGCCATAAATACGGCGCCGAGGAACAGACCGCCGGACATAAGCTGATAAGCAACAAAGCTCCAGTCTGAGCCTTTTGTAAATTTAACTATTATCATTATTACGGCAACCGTGCCGATATATGAAAGAGGAATAACGGGCTTGATAACTTTCCTTGCCACAAGATATATTCCGCCCAGGATTATTGCGGCAATACAAGTTTCGCCAAGGCAGCCGCCCCTGATACCCAGGAACATATCCATAAGTGAGGGAAGCAAGCCTTCGCCGGAAGACATAACAGCAAGGGGAGTTGCCCCGGAAATGGCCTCAACGCCGGTAATATTCATAATGCCGGCCATAGGCTCCGACCACTCCATCATTTTGCCGAAGGAAAGCAGCATAAAGATTCTGCCGGCAATGGCGGGGTTGACAAAATTCTGGCCGATGCCGCCGAAGCACTGCTTAACAATAACAATGGCAAATACGCCGCCGATGGCAACCATCCACAGAGGAATGCCGGAGGGCATATTGAATGCCAGAAGAAGGCCGGTGACCACGGCGCTTAAATCGGTAATTGTGTTGCTGCGCTTGAGGAGCTTTCTGAAAACATATTCGGAAAGAACGCAGGTTGCAACGGAAATTATGGTAACAAGAAGGGCCCTGAGGCCGAAAATAACCACGGAAGCTATAAGGGAAGGCAGAAGAGCAATGATAACATCCAACATTATGCTCTTTGTGGTTGCCTTTGACCTGAAATGAGGAGATGCGCTTACATGAAGTAATTTACCGTCAATCATTTCTTTGCACTCTCCTCTCTGAGTATTGCTTTGGCAAGGCGCATATACTGCACCAGGGGTTTGCCTGCGGGGCAGGAATAAGCGCAGCTGCCGCATTCCATACACACATTGGCGCCTATGCGCTTCATTGTATCAACATCCCTTGCCTTGGCGGCCCTGACAATATTTGTGGGGGTAAGGCTCAGGGGGCACGCCATGGCGCAGCGGCCGCAGCGTATGCAGTCTGTTTCGGTTTTAAGCAGGGCATCCTCCTCGGCAAAAGCGAGGATGGCGTTATTCTGCTTGAGTATGGGCAGATCCGTGCCCACAATGGCAAGGCCCATCATAGGCCCGCCGGTTATGAGCTTGTAGGGCTCTTTGCTGAAGCCGCCGCAGAACTCGATGATATCGCCTATATTTGTGCCGATGGGAACTCTTACATTTTTGGGCTCCTTGATTGCGGAGCCGTCAACGGTAAGGGAACGGCTTACAAGGGGCTTGCCGGTTTTGAGATATCTTGAAATGAATGCTACGGAGGCAACATTCATAACCACGCAGCCCACATCTGCGGGAAGCTTTCCGGGGGGAACTTTCCTGCCGGTAGCGGACTGAACCATCATTTTCTCTGCGCCCTGGGGGTACTTGGATTCAAGCACCATAAGCTTTACTTCATCATCTGTATCCGCCTGGTCATCGGCAATTCTTTTGAGAATTCTGAAGGCCTCGGGTTTATTATCCTCAGCGGCTATTACAACCTTTTTGAAGCCCAGCATTTCCTTTATGGTATAAACAGCTGAAAGGATATCCCAGGAATTATCAATACATTCACGGTAGTCAACGGTGATATACGGCTCGCACTCCGCGGCATTGATAACAAGGGTATCAATACCTTTTGACGGGTCAAAATTCAGCTTTACGTGGGTGGGGAAACCTGCACCTCCCAGACCTACAAGGCCGCTGTCACGCACGGCTTTGATGAAATCCTCACGGGTTTCAACCACCGGGGGCTTTATGCCCTCCCAGAGCCTCATCTCTCCGTCGGATTCTATTGTGACGGCTTTTGACATCATTCCGTTGGGCAGCTTAACATCGCCCACCGCCGTTACGGTGCCGGAAACGGATGCGTGAATGGGTGCGCTTACGAACTTGTCGCTGTCACCAATAAGCTGACCCACCGCAACGGTATCTCCGACCTTCACAACCGGCTCACAGGGTGCGCCGATGTGCATTGCCATAGGTATAACCACCTTTGCAGGGGTGGGTATTCTTACAACTTCAAGATCGGCGGTGTTTTTTCTGTGGTCAACTTTAACGCCGCCCCTGACCTTTTTAACCGCGGTAAGAACGCCCTTGGTTCCCTTGGCCATTTTCATCTCCTCCTGTCTGTATATCGGATTTCAAAAAATATTTTTTCTGTTTTTCAAGTGCCGGGATAAGTATTCTGAATATTACGCCGGTGATAATTCCGGTAACCACACCGAAAACCGCAAGAGCGGGAGCGTAATAAAGGGTTTTTGAGGTGCCTGTGATTATGCAGGATGTAATAAGCTGACCTGCGTTATGGCAAAGAGCGCTTATTACTGAAACTCCCACAATGCCGATGTATTTCTTTGCGTATTTCATAAGAAAATACATTGCTATAGTTGAAAGCAGACCGCCGGAAAAGCTCATTGCCGCCGCCGTGGCGCCTCTTGTGATAAAAGCGAACCCGCTTTTTACGGCCGTTATTATAAGGGCCTGAGAAAAGCCAAGGCTGCCGGCTGCAAACATCGTGATAAGGTTTGAAAATCCGGGCTTTGCGCCGGGGGGCATAAAGGGCAGAGGCGGTATAAGATTTTCAAAAAAGCTCAGGGCCACCGCCTGAGCGCAGAGCACTGCGGTAAGCGCAATTCTGTAATTTGTGTTTTTATTCATATCAATAGGTTACGGCGTCAACCGACGAGCCCCGTATGCTTACTACGGTCTTTGCAGGCAGGCAGACCGCCGTATCTCCTTTGCGGCTCAGCTTACCGGTATGCACGCAGATTTTATCTTTGCACTCGGCTTCTTCAAAAAAAATCTCTCCGTTCTCCGCCGATATCACAACCCGGGGTGCGGTCTCAGGCCGGAATTCGGTTTTATCCGTGATTTCGTCGAGATTTACGGATTCAATAATTTCACCGTCAACAATTATATCCGCCGTAAGAGCCTTGTCATCCGAACCGTTCAGCACAAAAAACAGCCCGGCGGCGGCAAGCACCAGCGCAATTATGATAAAATCCGTTTTTCCGAAAAGCTTCATTTTTTACCTCAAAGTAAATGCGGGGTCAACAATTTCAATTTTTTCTCTGAGATTATCCGAAACGGTAATATTGCCGTTTTCATCTATAAAAAGGGCCTCACAGTTATATTTACGGGCAAGCTCCATACCCTTTTCGGAGCCCAGCACAAAGCAGGCAGTGGAAAGGGCATCGGATAAAAGACCGCTGTCCTGTGAAACGACAGTAACGCTCAGAAGTCCGCTCTCTGCAGGGTAACCCGTTGCGGGATCGAATATATGGTGATACCTTTTTCCGTCTTTTTCAAAATATCTTTCATAACTGCCCGAGGTGGAAACAAAGCAGGGGCCAAGCTCCAGAACAACGGCGTAGTTATTCTTTTTGGCCGGGTCCTGAATACCTATTGTAAATGTTTCGCCCTTTTTGCCGTAAAGAAGAATACTGCCGCCGAGGGAAATTACACCCCGGTTTATTATCCTGTTTTCGGAAAGCAGCCCGGATATTTTATCAAGAGCCATTCCCTTGCCTGCGGCTCCGAGATCGAGAACCGCGCCCTCGGGAAGTTTTATTTCGCCGTTTTTATAATCGGTTTTACCGGCTCCGCAGCGGGACAGAACCTGCTGAATATCTTCGGCAGAGGGCACAGCCGCCCGGGGCGTGCCTATACCCCACAAATCGCTGAGAGCGCCCAGGGTAAAATCAAAAGCGCCGCCGCTGTCACGGTAAACAGAATAAAGAAGGTCAAAATCAGCGGAAAGGTCATCATCCAACCTGCCTGAGTCTTTGCTGTTTACAGAAGATATGCGGGAACTGCTGCTGTGCCTTGAGATTACATTATCGCTGTAATCGCTGACAAAGGCCTTTATTTCATCAAGCTGTTTGCCTGCGCCGATACCTCTGAGCTTTAAGGTTACAACCGTATCCATAGCGGTAAAGGTTGTCTCTTTTTCCTGCCCTGTAAAGGCAAAAAAAGCAATAACCGCGGCAACCAGCGCAAATGCAATTATACCCGCCGTTTTCTTCATAATCAAAAATCACCTACTCAAAATCTGCCACTTTATATTATATAATAAATCATTTTTTGTTGCAATAATTAATTAAAAAACTTTCGGCTTTCAGCTGAAAAAAGTTGACAAAAGGAAATATCGGGAGTATACTTAAATCAACATATGAGCAATTATTCATATGTTGATTTAAAATTTCACCTGCGTGTATCAATTGTAAGTTTCGGTCGGATAACCTGATGGTGTGCTTTAACCACCTTTCCGGTTGCAAATTACTGAATTATAAGGATGAGATAAATGGCTGACAGCAAGAGCGTAAAAAATGCAAAAAAAGAGAATAAGACAAGCGGCGCGGATACACATATCTGCACTGCGGCGGATAAATGCCCGGAACCGGATATTGACCTGCTGTATGACTTGGCTGAAGTATTCAAGGTATTCGGTGACTCTACCCGTATCAGGATACTCACTGCTCTTTCATCGGGGGAAAGGTGCGTGCTGCACCTTTCGGAGCACCTAAACATGGGGCAGAGCGCGGTTTCGCACCAGCTGAGGATTCTGAGGCAGGCGGGGCTTGTGCGCCCGAGGCGTGAAGGCAAAGAGATGTATTATTCCCTTGATGATGAGCATGTGGAAAAAATACTTGAAATAGGTCTTGAGCATATAATCCACAAGACGGGAGGCGGAAAACAGGATGACTGATAAGCATGAACATGAGCATGAACATGAACACAATCACGCCCACGGCTGCTGTGATGATCATTGCGAAGATGAAAGCTTATGCAGCTGCGGTGAAGAACACGGCGAAAATGAAGCACTTGAAAAAGTGCTGATTGCCGGCGGAGCTGTGCTGTTTGTTGCCGCCCTTGCAATAAAATACCTTACCAAGCTGAACCCGGCGGTTTCTGCCGTGCTGTTTATACTTTGCGCCGTTGCCTGCGGCATACCCACGGCAGTCAACGCTTTTAAGGCGCTGATAAAAAAGAATATTACCCCCTCCCTGCTTATGGTTATTGCGGTAACCGCCGCAATATGCACCGGGGATTTTGCGGAGGGCGCCGCGGTTGCCCTGATATACCTTATAGGCGAGGCCCTTGAGGACTACGCAAGCGAAAAAAGCAAGAGCAGAATTTCATCCCTTTTTGCCATAATCAATGATTCCGGCCACCTTGTGAAAGAGGACGGAACTTATGAGGATATTGATTCATCCATGATAGAGCCCGGCATGAAGCTGGCCCTGCTGCCCCACGAGGTAATACCCGTTGACGGCATGGTTATTTCCGGCTTTTCGTCAATTGATACATCTGCGGTTACCGGGGAGAGCATACCCGTTGAGGCCGCAGAAGGCAGCAGAATCACCGGGGGATGTATGAACGGGGACGGCACCCTTATCTATGAGGCAACAACCTCAAGGGAGCGGTCCGGGGCGGCAAGGATAATTTCACTTGTGGAAGAGGCCGCCTCCAAAAAAGGAAAAGCTCAGTTTATAACCGAAAAGTTTTCAAAGATTTACACACCCGTTATTATCGGTATTGCCCTGCTGGCTTTTATTATTCCCTCAATTATTACGGGAGATGTATCGCTCTGGCTTCACAGAGCCCTGGTGATACTGGTGGCATCCTGCCCCTGTTCGGTGGTGCTCAGTGTTCCTCTGGCGTTCCTTTCCGCTATGGGAGCCTGCGCCAAAAACGGCACCATAATCAAGGGCAATAATTTTATTGAATCCCTTGCTCAGGCGGATACGGTGCTCTTTGACAAAACCGGTACCCTTACGGACAGCACGCCGGTTGCGGGGGCAATAACCCCGGCTGATGGATTCAGCGAAAAAGAGATACTTGCCCTTGCGGCAAAATGCGAATACTATTCCGGCCACCCCATAGCGAGAGCGATTATTGCAAGGGCCGGGGAACCGGATATGACAGGCACGAGGGATTTTGCCGAAATACCCGGAGGCGGTTCAAGGATAATAAGCGGCGAAACCGTTATCCTCTGCGGCGGCAGAAGGCTTATGGAAAAAGAGAATATCGATATTTCATTGCTGCCCCCCTCCCCTGTTTATGTGGCGGCAGGCGGCAGAGCCGCAGGATGTATTGACATAGTGAATAACCTGAGGCCGGATACTGCCGAAGCTGTTGCCCTGCTTAAAAAATCCGGCATAAAAAAGACCGCCGTACTCACGGGAGATACAGCGGAAAGAACGGAAAAAATCTGCGCCGCGGCAGGCATTGATACCTATGAAAGCAACCTGCTGCCCGGGCAGAAAACAGCCGCCCTTGAATCATTCAAAGACGGCTCTGACGGTATTATTTACATAGGCGACGGCATAAATGATGCCCCGGTGCTTGCGGCGGCGGATGTAGGGGTTGCCATAGGCCTTGATAACGAAGCCGCCGGAGAAGCTGCGGATGTTATACTCACACAGCCGGACCTTATGCGGCTGAACGATACAATCAACCACAGCAAAAGGACGCTTGGTTTAATTAAATTCAATATAGCTTTTGCAATACTTGTAAAGGCGGCGGTGATAATTGCCGGGTTTACGGCAACCGCCCCTATGTGGCTGGCTGTGGCCGCAGATGTAGGCACAATGATAATCAGCGTGCTCAACGCCGCAAGGCTGCTGAAGCTTCACCGCATAAGAAGCAGTGTTACAAGAGAAACAAGTATCTGAAGCATGCAGAACCTGTAGATAACCTGAGTGTTTGACCAGCCCTTGTTTTTCCTTGCGTGGTCGTGAAGAGGAGTGCGGATGCCCTCCATAAAGTTTCTGATGCGCAGGAACCTTCTGATTGAAACCTTGGCAATACCCATAAGGCCGTCAAGGCAGATAACAAGGCAAAGGGGAACAACAAGGAGAATATTGCCGGTTTTCATAACGAGAATTGCCATAAGCAGACCCAGAGCCCTTGAGCCGGCATCACCCATCATCATTGTGCTGGGCTCCGCGTTTTTCCAAAGATAAGGAATAAGAGAAAGAGCCATAATGGCTACCATTGAGGCGGCGGATTTATCCCCGCCTCTCATTATTATAACCGCTGCAAGTGAAACAAAGGAAACGCAGGCAAGGGTGGATGAAAAGCCGTCTATGCCGTCGGTGCAGTTTACGGCGTTAATCAGCATCCACACAAGCACGGCGCAGATTACGCCGAACACAACGGTAGGTATGTGAAGTTTAAGACCGAAAAGGCTTATATCCGTAAGCTCTCTGTTGAAATACACGAAAGCCGCCGCTGTGCCTGCGGAAATAAGGAGGTCTATGGCGCCTTTTTTATACTCTCCCCAGGGCTTTTCGCTGCGGTCATCAAGATAACCGGAGAGCATTCCCAGGAAAATGAGAGCATAGTAAAGCCCGTATTCAAGGCTTATGGGGATAAAAACAAGGCCGCATATAATGAAAGATATAACAAAAACTATACCGGCGCCTCTGATTTTGCCTGCGGATTTTTCACCGTCCACGGCAAACTCCCTGCCGTGGTCCTTGGGCAGCCTGCCGGAAAACAGCCTGAGCAGCAGAGCGCAGAGGCACGGGGTGAATATTGCGGCAGCAGGCGCGAGTATATTTGCCGGTATAAGATTAAAGAGCATTTTGATTCCCTCCGAATTATAAGCCGAGCATATCCGGAACTGAACAGCCCGGAAAATCAGCCTGTGATAAAACCGATAAAAAGAATATCACAGATAGTTGACATTTTCAAGGTGAAATATGCTATAATGTAAAATAATAAATTACCCGACAACAGCAAAAGAGGTGAACCTATGGCCCGGAATACAAAAACAGCGATAATACATTCCTTTCTGAAGCTTATGCAGAAAAAAAAGCCGGAGGATATCAATATTAAAGATATTACAGACGGCTGTGATGTGAACAGAAAGACTTTTTACTACTATTTTGCGGATATTGAAGACCTTATGGAACAGACACTGGATTATGAGGTAAAAACTTTCTACTCTGCTCTTCCCAAAGGGACAGCGACATCCGATGCAGTTGCGGGTTTTTTCAAAATCATAAAGCAAAATGAGGATATTTTCCTGCACATCTATAATTCGGGAAAAAACCATCTTGTGGAAAAACATATACACAGTATAATTTATTCGGTTTTCAGAAACAATGTAAACTCTCTTTCGGAAGGGAGAAATATAAGCGACCTTCAGAAAGATAAGGTGGCAAGCGCTTTCACCTTTATTGCAACAGGGTTTATTTCAAAATGGGTTGATGAAGGTATGCAGGAGGATGTTGACAGCCTTGTGGGCAGCCTGCACGCAATGCTTTTCGGGGCAGATAAGCTTATGCTGAATAATGCCGAAAGCCTTAACAACAACCTGATTATATAATAAACGGGAGGAGAATTTATGAAAATTACATTTATGGGGGCAGGCAGCACCGTATTTGCAAGGAATGTTATAGGCGACTGCATGTGCGTTGAGTCACTGCGTGACAGCGTATTTGCCCTTTATGATATTGACGGCCAGCGCCTTGAAGAGAGCCGGGTTATACTTGAAGCCATGCGCAAAGCAAAAGGCGGCTACGGAAAAATCGAATGCTACCTGGGGGTTGAAAACAGGAAAGAGGCCCTGAGAGGAGCAAACTTTGTGGTTGACGCCATTCAGGTAGGCCTTTACGACCCCTGCACCATAATTGATTTTGAGGTACCGAAAAAATACGGCCTTCGCCAGACCATAGCCGATACCCTTGGCATAGGCGGCATTATGAGGGCACTGCGCACCATACCCGTGCTTGAGGATTTTGCAAGGGATATGGAAGAGGTCTGCCCGGACGCCCTTTTCCTTAATTACACCAACCCCATGTCCATGCTCTCGGGCTATATGCAGAGATACACGGGTATTAACACCGTGGGGCTCTGCCACTCGGTTCAGGTATGCTCGGAATCCCTGCTGAATGAAGTTGATATGCAGGATAAGCTGGAGGGCAGAAAAGAACTGATTGCCGGCATAAACCACATGGCCTGGCTGCTTGAAATAAAAGATAAAGAGGGCAATGACCTTTACCCCGAAATTAAAGCAAGGCTTGAAAAGATGAATTACAAGCTGGATGACCCGGAATGCGGCAACAAGGTGCGCCTTGAATATATCAGAAACTTCGGCTACTATGTTACGGAATCCAGCGAGCATAACTCGGAATACAATATGTTCTACATCAAGTCAAAATATCCGGAGCTTATTGAAAAATACAATATCCCCCTTGATGAATACCCCCGCCGCTGTGTGAACCAGATTGAAAAATGGAAAACGGAATATGCGGAACTGGTAGAAAACGGCGTTAAGGAGCACGAAAGATCCAACGAATATGCTTCAAGAATAATGGAGGCAATTACGGAATCTAAGCCCATACAGATAGGCGGAAATGTGCTTAACACCGACCACATTATTACAAACCTGCCCGCCGAGGCCTGCGTTGAGGTGCCCTGCCTTGTGAACGGCTACGGAATAAACCCCTGCCATGTAGGTCCCCTGCCTGTGCAGTGCGCTGCAATGAACATGACAAACATAAATGTTCAGCTGCTTACCATAGAGGCCGCCCGCACAAAGAAGAAAGAGCATATATACCAGGCCGCTATGCTGGACCCCCACACGGGAAGCGAGCTGGATATAGACAGCATCAAAAAGATGGTGGATGACCTTATCGAGGCCCACGGCAATTTTATGCCGGAATATCACTGATAAAGAAATATCCCCTGCTCACCTTTACGGTAAGCAGGGGATAATTTTTATTATTTTTTATCCGAAAAGTCCCCGCTTTTTATACGGTTCGGATTTGCAGGATACAAATGTATAACCCGTATCCTCAATTGCGGCTTTCAGGGTGTCGGTATTTATTTCATCCTCTGTCAGGAACACTGCTTCGCCGCTTTTCCTTGAAGCGGAAACTTTTTTTGCAGCGGGAAAGGCTTTGCGGATTGTATCGTTTATATGTGCCTCGCACATACCGCACATCATACCGTCGATTTTAACTGTATATTTAATCATAGAAACACTCCTTTTATCCGAGCGCCACATCCAGCGCCATCATAAGTGTAAATCCGAGAGCGAACATAAGAACACCGATATTTGAATGCTCCCCTGCTGACATTTCGGGAATAAGCTCCTCTACAACCACATAAACCATTGCCCCTGCGGCAAAAGAGAGCAGGTAAGGCATGGCGGGAACAATCAGCCCTGCGGCAAGAACGGTAACCGAAGCGGCTACAGGTTCAACAGCACCGGAAAGAGCGCCGCCGAGAAATGCTTTGCCTTTTGATTTGCCTTCGGCGTGAAGGGGCATTGAGATAATTGCGCCTTCGGGAAAGTTTTGTATTGCTATGCCCAGTGAAAGAGCGAGGGCGCCGCCGGCTGTTATTCTTTCGGCACCGGAAACAAGACCTGCATATATCACACCCACCGCCATCCCCTCCGGGATATTGTGAAGGGTAACCGCAAGAACCATCATTGTGGTTTTTGCCGCCTTGCTTTTTACGCCCTCCGCTTTATCCGCGTAAAGATGCAGATGGGGAATCACACTGTCCAGCAGAAGCAGGAACAGTATTCCCAGCCAGAATCCGATAACGCAGGGCAGGAATGATAATCTCCCTTTATCCGCAGACTGCTCCATAGCCGGAATAATCAGGCTCCAGATTGAAGCAGCAACCATAACGCCGGAAGCAAAGCCCGTGAGGGCTCTCTGCATATTTCTGCCGAGCTCTTTTTTCATAAAGAACACACAGGCGGAGCCGAGCGCCGTGCCGGCAAAGGGAATAATCAGCCCTTCAAATACACTGAACCACATAATCTCACCATCTTTATTTTTTGCCTGTAAGCAGAGCGGAGCCGGAAAGCTCCATCCATTTTGATTCGCTTTTTGTTATGAATTTGCCGTTTGTTGTGTCAATGAGCTCCGCTTTTTCATATCCCATTTCTTTAAGTCTTCTGATAAATGCCTGCATATCGCCGTACTTCGCCTTTGAAAAAATATCGTGAATAGCGAAAGTGCCGCCCTTTTTCAGGGTGCGCAGGGTTTCAAGCAGGATTTCCTGCCTGTTGTTTGACGGAATATTGTGATATACATAGTTGCTCACAACCGCATCAAAGGTTTCATCTGCAAAATCAAGCTTCACCGCATCCCCCCGGTTAAATGTGACATTGGAGACACCTTCGGCTTTTGCGTTATTTTCACAGAGCGTTTTGCTGAACGAGGCATATTCCTTGCCCCAGCGGTCTATACCTGTGAATTCTGCTTTGGGATTTCTTTTTGCGCAGGCAATAGCCAGCGCGCCGCTGCCGCAGCCCACATCAAGGCCTTTGCCGCCTTCGGGCAGTTTAACATAACCGGCTATGCCTTCAATTATCTGCTTTGACATCTGCCTTTTGCCGTTATAGGAAAATGCGCGGTACATAAGAATCATCCATGCCGAAACACATATGCCGGCAAGAGTACCCAGCAGGAACACAATGAACAGCACGGTTTTCAGTGCGCCCGGTTTAATAATACCGCTCACACCGAAAATGATAAAAAGAATAAGAAATAAAGCTGTGCCTGCAACAGCAGTGTAAATCATGCCTTTCGGCATCCAGTTTTTGTAATCGGGTTTCATAAACAGACTTTTCTCTCCTCAGATTATATATTAAAACAAAACTGTTATCAATCAAAAGAATTCAGGCAATACCGCACATCTGAAAACGCGCGGTATTGCCGTGGGGTTTAACCTGCTATTTTAGCAACAAGGTCAATAATTCCCTGCAGGTTTTCGGAAACCCAGGAAAATGCAGAAGCAATCCAGCCGGCTCCGTCAAGGTGAACCTGAAGAAGGTCAACTATAAGCTGCATACCCGAGCCGATATAGCCAAAGCCTTCAAGTAATGTACCGAGATCCATTTTTCTCCTCCTTTAAAAATTCTGATATATAATTCCGCACAGGCGCATAACCGGTAAGGATACGCCCTGCGGGATTATTTGTTTTTATGCCTTCACGGCGGTTACATTAAGCCAGGGTTTATCCGGATGGGAGTGTATTTCAACACCGGTGAAGCCGGCACCTTCAAGAAGGGTTTTCAGCATTTCACCTGTGTAAAGATTCATGCCGTCTATGATTTTTGAAAACTTAACGGAGGTTTTATCGGTGCCGGTTGACTCATTGGTGATTGCGAATACTCCGCCGCTTTTAAGCACCCGGTAAACCTCTGAAAAGGCCTTTTCAATATCCTGCCAGAAATAAACGGTTTCAAAGGCAGTGACAATATCAAAGCTGTTATCTGCAAAGGGAAGGGAACAAACATCCCCCTGCAGAATCCTGCAGCGGTTTTTGCGGATGGCATCTGCATTGAATTCCTTTGCCTTTGCAACACTGACATCGGAATAATCAATACCGTACACGGTATCGCTTCTTTCAAGCAGGCGATTAACATTTGCTCCGCCGCCGCAGCCGCAGTCAAGGGAGCAGGCGACTTTTTCTATGCCGATAAATCCGAAGCCCCACTCTGCAAGAGAGGCGTGGCCGCCGCCGTTCATGCCGTTTACCATTATTCTGCCCAGAAAGCCCTCCGGCTTTTTAGTCTGGCTGAAAAAAGATTTCAATAATCCCATATCATCTACCTCATTTCAGAAGCGCGGCCTGCTTTTTCATACCCTTACAGGCAACAAGCATTCCGAGAATTGCAACGGGAACGGTGAACAGAAGCATGACTATCAGCAGCGGAATATTATCAATGACAGGCGCCATTTTATCCGCATAGCCGGCAGGCATTTCTTCGACAGCCGCGGCAAGGGAACCTGCTTTATCAAACCACCAGTGGGCTGAATAGGTATAGAACGAGAAAGCGAAAGGGATAAAGCTGAGCTTTACGCCTTTAAGGGTTTTGTAACCGCAGACTCCTCTTATGATTTCGGCGATAACAGCCAAAGCAATCATTCCGACTGCAAACGGCAGGTTGCCCTCGCCTGCGATAAATCCCAATATCAGCACAAAGCCGTTGAGAATTACCGCCGCACCGAAGCGCTGCCAGTTTGCCGAAGCGGGCAGATATACGAATGCAAAAAGCAAAGGCAACAGCGTGCCCACATAGGCGTAGCAGGCGGGGTGAATCAGGCCTGCACAGGAGCCGAGCGGGTAAAGCGCAAGGTAAACAATCGCGGCGATTATGATTGCAAGAACGGGATGTTTTTTCATAATGATACCTCTTTTCAAATATAATTTGAGTTTTACATATTCTGATTCTTAAGCGCTTCACCCATAGGCACTTTTCTGATTTTCAGGAGCATAAGCGCGGCAACAACTGCGTAGCTTGCTATACCCATAACGAAAAGTTTTACATAGCATGTGTTTGAAATGATATAGGGAATATAGCCGGACATCTTGACATACAGATAATATCTGAACGCCCACTGAAGCAGCAGGTGTATTAAGGGCATTGACAGCAGAAGTGAAATGACAACCGCCGCCGAAGTGGCGAGCAGATAGAGCTTCGCGATTTCGTCGTTTTTGAAGCCGAGAATCTTTGTCATCGCTATTGACTGGCTGTTCTTTTCAATAATCTGCTTTGTCAGCAGGAACATAAGCAGAAGGAACATTACCACGCCGAAATACATAAATATATCCATAAAGCCGATGAGGGATGAAAGCTGGTCGACTATCTTCGTGGCGTCCTGAAGCCGGAGCGTAGTGTAAATATCGTCTTCATTTATGTCGTTAAGCTCACTGTTGCTGAAATAACCCGTGAAATATTCATCGCTCTTGTCAAACATTTCAAGGTAGTCCTCACGGGGCATAAAGACGGCGAGCGAAGCAAGATAGGGATAATCGCCCGCTATGGTGAATGTATATGTTTTGGTTGAATACGGCTCTTTGAGAGTCAGCTTGTCGCCGGGCTCAAAGCGGAATTTTTTCATAATGCCTTCGGAAACAAACACCTTTCCGGCGGGAATATCCGCTTTGATGTAGCTGCTGTTATCCGATATGCCGTAAATTGACACGCTGTCTTTGACATAGCCCTTTACATCTGTATCAAGGGCTGTCAGGCAGAATTTTTCGGCTTCTTTGTCTGCCGTTTCAACGGAATCGTTTTTGACAATATACTGGTAATCGCATATCATCGTGTCTTTTGCGAGCGCGGAGTAGTCCTCAAACATCGGGCCGAAAAGCATACCGAAAACGGCGAGCATACCGCCGAAGAGTATACCGAAGAACAGAACGACATAGGAGCCCGCGTTCTGGAAAAAGATGCGAAGACCGAATCTCTGCAGGAACGGAAGTTTCGGGCTGAGTTTAACAGCCTTTTTCCTTTTGTGAGAGGAAACCTCGCCGCGCAGAAAATCCAGCGGACGGACCTTCATCTTGCGAACGAGAACAAATATATTCACGATGAGCATAAGCGCTATGGAGCTCACCGTTGTGAGAAGGAACGCTTCGCCGTTCATCAGAGTTTTATAGTTTACAAGCGAATAACTTGTGTAATAAATCTTTACGAAAACGCTTTCAAACACGGTATAGCCCAGGATATTGCCCGCAACCGCGCCCAAAGCGGTGACGGCAACAGGCAGAACAAGATAATGCCTGATAAGTTCACCCCTGCCGTAACCGGATGCCCGCAGAGTGCCGATTGAGCCCGCTTCCTTTGAAATTGTGTTTGAAATGGTAATAGCAAACACGAAGGCGAGAATGATGAGCATAATGTAGAGCATAAGAACAACGGTTGCGTGATCGGAGCTCATATCGTTGCCTGTGAACATAATCGCCATATTCTGATAGCGGGGAATATAATCCTTTATATCAATGAGCTCGCTGTCGTCGGGATGTATATCCATCAGTTTTTCGAGCTTGCCGAGAGTTGCACGTATGTCAGCCATATCATAAACATTCGCGGCATCAACCTTATCGATTATTGAATAAATATCATCAAATGAGAAATCAAGCCCCGACTCTATGTCGCTGTCCTTCTCAAGCTTGTCAAAATCGATTTTCGGCGCCTCTTTGCTGCTTATATCAAGGTCGCCCGTCAGGTTTTCGGCGTCTTCAAAAGCCGACTGCATATCTTTGAGCGCCTGCTCCGTTGTACCCAGCTTTGCGGCAACAAGTGCCTGGGCGGTTGTATTATTCTTTTTGCAGTATTCATCAAACAGTATTTCGGCCGCTCTTTCCTCGGTTATTCCCGTTATTTCGAGCAGCATTGCGGCAAGATCATCCTGAGTAAGCCCGGTCATTTCGAGGGCTTCTTCAAGCAGTTCCTCATCGCTGAGCTTCTTTGAATCTGCTGCTAATTTCAGCTTCTGAGCAGAAGTGAGGTCGGCTTTTTCCATCATTGCGGAATAAACCTGCTCCCGGCTCATTCCGGATTCTTTTAGCAGTATTTCGGAAGTTTCATCCTGTGAAAAGGTTGCAAGTGCTTCTTTTACTGCATCCTCGCCGGCTTTTGTAACCTTCTTTTCAATTTCATCTGCCGCATCTTTGAACATTTTTTCAAGCCCGCCCGAGAGAGCAACGGCATCGCTCCACACAGCGTCAACCTGCGCCTGAATAAGCTTTTCATCATATTTCTTTATTATGTTTTCAAGCGATTTTATAAGCGCCTCGGAGCGGTCATTCTGCTCGGCTTCGTCGGCGTAAGGCTTCAGATATTTCCAGGCGTAGTTATAAAACATATGTGCATCGCCGAGGTTTTCAAAGCCTTCGGGTGTGACAACCGCCACGCAGAAGTTCACCGCGCTGAACATCATATCGGAGTTGTTCTCATAAAGGCAGCTGTAATCGGGAAGGGCGACATAGCCCGAAACCTTGTATTCGCATTTTGAGAAGTGCAGGGTGTCGCCGATATTCACCTTATTTGTTTCGGCAAACAAACGGTCTATCGCAATTTCATTCTCGGATGCGGGCATTTTGCCCTCCATTAAGCAAATGGTGTTTACGGTATCCCTTTCGGAATAAATACGAACGGTTTTTACCGTATCGGCACCGAAATCCACAAGAGCCTCGTTTTTATAAAACAGATTGTAAAATTCAAGTTCTCCCGCTTTTTCAATCTGTGCGAGGATTTCTTCGGGAGGCTCCGATGCAAAGGTAATATGCCCGTCTTCGATATTATATTTTTCAAAGCCCTCGTGATAAGCCGCGGACACGCTGTTATCCGCCACAAGGAAGCCGGATATCACACCGATGAAAAGAACGAGAAACAGGAAAACGGCGATATATTTGCCGGCATCGCTTTTCAGCTCGCGGGCAAATCTTTTGTTCAGAGGATTTTTCATCTTGCCGCCCCCGTTACCAGTCAAGTTCCGAGGCGGGAATCTTCTCTTCATTGACATAGGATTTTCTTATTACGCCGTCGCGCAGTTTGAATACTCTGTCCGCCATATTCTTTATGGCGTCGTTGTGTGTTACCATAATAACGGTGTTGCCGTATTTTTTGTTGACATCCTCAATGAGCTTGAGAATTTCTTTTGAGGTTGTGTAGTCAAGCGCGCCCGTGGGTTCATCGCACAGCAGAATATCGGGGTTTTTGACAATCGCTCTGCCGATTGAAGTTCTCTGCTGCTGACCGCCGGAAAGCTGATTGGGCAGCTTGTTCTTCTGGTCGGCGATGCCGAGGGTTTCCATAAGTTCGTCAATGTCAAGCGGGTTTTTGCTCAGATACGCGCCTACTTCAATATTCTCGCGCACGGTGAGATTGGGTATAAGGTTATAAGTCTGGAACACATAGCCGAGATGATGCCGCCTGTATTCGGTCAGCGCTTTTTCACCGAGGTCCGCGATTTTTTCGCCGTTTACCGAAACGGTACCCTCATCGGCAGTTTCAATACCGCCTATAATATTAAGAAGCGTACTTTTACCCGAGCCGGAAGGGCCCAGCAGAACGCAGATTTCTCCTTTTTCAATATTCAGGTCAATACCTTTTAATACTTCAACCCGGTTTTCTCCGCTGCCAAAGCTTTTTCTTATATTTTCAAGCTTACAAAAACTCATTTTCAGCCCTCGATTTTAAGTATTTTTTCTGATATTCTCTCCGAGATAAAGGATGCCGCAAGGCACAGTACGGTGACAAGAGCGAACATCCATATTGTTGCGTATTTATCAAGCCCGGAAACATAATCCGCCGCCATTTCTTCGTTTGCCCTTGAGAAATATTCCGCTCTGTCAAAATAAAGTGGCAGAAGCACACAGGAAGGAACAAGGCCAAGAACTGGAACGCACCACCTTATGCCCAGACGGCTGTCGTAGCCGAACATATAACGCATCAGTTCCGCGGCAATTATGAGAAGGATTATTCCCAGCCACATTACGGGCATGCTGATTTCACCCATAAGCCTGTTTACAATGAACCAGAGCAGAGGCAGAGCGGCAGCCGAGCCGAAGCCTTTTTCATATTCATCATACAGGTAAGGGGCCCTGCCGAAACGAAGGCAGCGAGAACGGGAAACAGCAGCCAGTAAAGCGGGCTTAAAAAACCGGGCAGTTCGGTGGCAAGAATAAAAACAAAATAAACTGCAAAGCAAATAAATGCTTTGATTATTTCTTTTTTATTCCATTTTTTTAACATAAATCTTCCTCTTTTTTGAATTATTGCTTTGCCGCTACGGCAAGCCTCTCCAGAGAGAAGCCTTCGGCATGCTTGCGGCAGTAAATCTCTCTGCATTTTTTATATTTTACAAACAGCGAGAGGGCCAGCTTTTCATCGCCGTAAACTTTCCAGCAGCCGGAGCATTTGCAGTTTTTTGCACCCTGCTCAATAAAGCCTTTAACATCATCCGGCGGGTAGCCCAGAAACAGACCTATCTCGTGTGGAAATTCCTCACTTTGGGAGAGCTTGCGGCGAAGGCAGGAAATACACCTGCCCGGATGCTCTGTGGAATAACCGCAGCCGGACAGAATGGCATTGGCTCCGCTGCACTTTAAATCCAGCCTGAGCTTATCGGGACGGTATAAATAAAGCAGCGCTTTTTTGCCGCTGTATTTCATAGGGACAAAACAGAGCCCCTTACTTTTAAGCCTGCGGTTCACAGCCCTGACAGTATTTTTCATTTCACTTTCGCTTTCAAATCCGCAGGCAAAAAGGCTGCCTGTTTTAAGCCCTGCAAGAGTTGGAGCGCAGTGGTGAACAAACAAATCCTCAGACATAAAATACTCCTTGCCGAATTTTATATTGAGTTAGCAGTGGCTAACCGCGTGAGTAAAAATAAATGCGGAGTTTCCGCAGTTTTTCATAATTTTTATAAAAAACATACGGTGCTGAAGCAGAACTCCGGCACCGTATGAATCTTACTTTATCTGAAACATTTTCCGCCGGACGGAATATTATTTGCCTCTTGGTTTTACTGAAAGACCTATTTCGGCTGATGGCAGGTTCCGCCCATTGCGCAGTGAGCGCAGTTTCCGCCGCAGGAGGAAACGCCTTTCTTTTTATCTTTACGAAGCTTGATTATAATTGCGGCAACTATTAAGGCAAGCACCGTTACAACCAGAATTGTGCCGATATTTGCGCTGAGCCAGGTTAACATATAATCGCTTCCTTTCTTTCAGATATCCGTAGATTAAATTCAGATTTTCTTTGTAAGCTTGGTTGCTTCCTTATATTTTCTGAAGAACAGCATATAGACCATGGCGGCTATTACCGCAAGGGCACAGATAAAGCCAACTATATTGAAGTTGCCGGTGAATGCGCCGCCTATCTGGTTAATACAAAGAGCTATTGCATAAGCAAATCCGCACTGATAAGCAATTGCAAACCAGGTCCATTTTGCGCTGTTCATTTCGCGCTTGATTGCGCCGATTGCGGCAAAGCAGGGAGCGCACAGAAGGTTGAATACCAGGAATGAGAAACCTGCAACACCTGTGAAGGCCGCGTGCAGCGCCTGCCAGGCGGTAAGCTCTCCGCCGCCGTAAAGGATACCCATTGTGCCTACTATATTCTCTTTGGCAACAAGGCCTGTGATGGAGGCCACGGCTGCCTGCCAGTTGCCCCAGCCGAGAGGAATGAATATCCAGGCAATCAGGTTGCCTATGCGGGCAAGTATTGATAAATCAAGCTCATCCTCGGCAAGCATTCTGAAGCCGTCGGGAGTGAAGCCGAAATATGAGGTGAACCATACAAGAATTGTGGAAAGCAGGATGATGGTGCCGGCCTTTTTGATGAAGGACCAGCCGCGCTCCCACATAGAGCGGAGCACATTACTTACCGTTGGCAGATGGTAAGCGGGCAGCTCCATAACAAAGGGGGCGGGATCGCCTGCAAACATCTTTGTCTTTTTAAGCATAATGCCGGAGGTGACTATTGCCGCCATACCTATAAAGTAAGCGGATGTTGAAATCCAGGGTGAGCCGCCGAAAATTGCGCCTGCAATCATGGCAATAAATGGAACCTTGGCTCCGCAGGGAATGAAGGTGGTGGTCATAATTGTCATACGCCGGTCGCGTTCATTCTCAATGGTACGGCTTGCCATAATGCCGGGCACGCCGCAGCCGACGCCTATAAGCATGGGGATAAAGGACTTGCCGGAAAGACCGAACTTGCGGAAAATACGGTCAAGCACGAAAGCGATACGGGCCATATAGCCGCAGGCCTCAAGGAAGGCAAGCATAAGGAACAGAACAAGCATCTGGGGAACGAAACCGAGCACGGCGCCTACGCCGGCTACAATACCGTCAAGCACAAGGCCCTGTACCCACTCAGCTGCATTCACCTTTTCAAGCAGGCCGCCTATAAGGGCGGGAACACCGGGAACCCATACGCCGAACTCTGCGGGGTCGGGAGCTTCAAAGCCCTTCTCGGCAAAGAACTGCTTTGCTTCCTCAAAGGTTGTGCCTACTGTTTCCTCCTCATCCGCATCTTCGGGAATTGCATCGTAATATGCGGTAAGGGTGTTTGTTTCAAGGGTTTCTTCATCCTCAACATCTATCTCAGCGGATTTTTCGGCGGGAACAAAAGCGGCAAGCTCCGCTTTAGCTGCATCCTCATCAAAATCCTCTGCCTCGGGGTCAATTTCGGTAAACGCCTGCAACGCATTGAGGGCGTCGGAGTATTCGCCGTCCGCTTCTTCATAAGCACCTGAACCTATACCAAAAAGATGGTAGCCGTCACCGAAGAGGCCGTCATTGGCCCAGTCCGTAGCGGGGGCGCCTACCGCAACCATTGCAACCCAGTAAACCAGGAACATTACGGCAGCAAAAATCGGCAGGCCCAGCCAGCGGTTGGTAACAACCTTATCAATCTTATCGGAGGTTGAAAGGGCTCCTTTGTTTCTCTTTTTATAGCAGGACTGAATCAGATCTGCAATATAGATATAACGCTCGTTGGTGATGATGCTTTCCGCATCGTCATCCAGTTCGGTTTCTGCCGCGCTGATATCCTCCTCAATATGGGCAAGGGTATCATCGGGTATATTCAGCTGCTCCAGCACTTTATCATCGCGCTCAAATATTTTAACCGCATACCAGCGCTGCTGCTCCTCCGGCAGGCCGTGAACAACCGCCTCCTCAATATGGGCAAGGGCGTGCTCAACAGGGCCGGAAAAAGTGTGCATAGGCACGGTTTTTGAGCTCTTTGCAGCTTCAATGGCGGCTTCGGCGGCCTGGGTAACACCGTCGCCTTTAAGGGCGGAGATTTCCACCGCTTTGCAGCCCAGCTGCTGTGCAAGAACAGCAGTATCAATTTTATCGCCGTTCTTTTTGACAACATCCATCATATTGATGGCAAGCACTACGGGAATACCAAGCTCCGTAAGCTGTGTGGTGAGGTAAAGGTTACGCTCAAGGTTTGTGCCGTCTATAATATTGAGGATTGCGTCGGGGCGTTCGCCTATAAGATAATTCCTTGCCACAACCTCCTCAAGGGTGTAGGGAGAAAGGGAATAGATACCGGGAAGATCGGTGATTGTAACATCATCGTGCTTTTTAAGCTTGCCTTCCTTTTTCTCCACGGTTACGCCCGGCCAGTTGCCTACAAACTGGTTGGAACCGGTAAGGGCATTGAACAGGGTGGTTTTACCGCTGTTGGGGTTGCCTGCAAGTGCAATTCGAATACTCATATCAGTAGTTCCTTTCTGCTTAAAGCGGTCTCAGGCGGTTAGTTTAAGCTAACCGTGAGCCGAAAAAATTTCGGGGATTATCCCCGGGTGCGGTTTTATTCAACCTCAATCATTTCTGCATCCGCCTTGCGGATTGAAAGCTCATAGTTGCGCACGGTAACCTCAATAGGGTCGCCCAGAGGAGCAACTTTGCGCACATAAACGGGGGTGCGCTTTGTGATACCCATATCCATAATGCGGCGCTTCACCGCGCCTTCGCCGTGGAGCTTCACAACCGTGACTGTTTCGCCGATACCGACATCTCTAAGAGTTTTCACTGCAATTCCTCCTATGTAAATAAATTTATACCATAATTTTACGGGCCAGCTCTTCGCTGACAGCAACGCGGCTTTCCTTGACCCTGACAATAAGGTTGCCTGCAAGGGTGCTGACAATGCACACTTCGCCGCCTACATTGAAACCGAGGTTTTCAAGATGCTTCTTAACCTCGGGGCTGCCGCCGATCCTTTTGATAATCTGCGGCTGGCCTGCATCGGCCATATTGAGAGGTATCACAAACATCCCTCCTTAAGAATAAATTAGCATTTGCTAACCGTGAAATCAAAATAATACGGTTAGCCGCCTCTAACCGTCTATATTATAGTTAGCTTTTGCTAACTTGTCAAGTATTTTTATATATAAACTTTAATATTTTCATTGTTTCTTGATATTCACTGCGTTATGTGATAGAATAATTGAGGAAGAGGTGATGAAAATGAGTTACTCCGAATCGGGAGAGATGTACCTTGAAACAATATATGTGCTCTCAAAGAAAAGCAAGGAAGTTAAAAAAATAGATGTGAGCAAGCACCTTGATTATGCAAAGCCCTCAATCACCAGAGGCATAGGTCTGCTTGAAAAGCAGGGGCTGGTTACGGTGGATGACAGCGGAAACATAAACCTGACAAAAGAGGGCAAGGCCAAGGCAAAGCGGATTTATGACCGCCACACCACACTTACAAAGGTATTTACCCTTATAGGCGTTGACGAAAAAACCGCCACCGAGGATGCCTGCAAAATTGAGCACTACATAAGCGACAAAACCTTTAACGCAATAAAGAAGCACCTTAAATCACAGGAAAAATAATAATAAATACGGAACAAGGCAGGGAATGTACCCTGCCTTGTTTTATTATCCGCAAATGTTTTTAATTGTGATTCTTAATCCAATATTTATAGAATTTAACGCCCTTGGCAATATCCGCAACGCCTATATTCTCATTTGCGGCGTGCATGGCGGCAAGCTGCTGTGAATCCATACGGATGGGGGTGAACCTTAAGCAGTTATCCGTAACGGGCTGCATTTCCCTGCAGTCGGTTCCGCCGGTCTGCACATAGGGGGCAAAGCAGCAACCGGGTAAACACTCGTTTACGCATTTGCCGAGATAGGCAAGCTCCTCGCTCTTTAAATCTGTTACGGCAGAGGCGCTTTTGCCTGTAATAATCTCCGCCTCAATATCATACTTTGCGGCAATAATCTTAAGAATATCAAAACAGGTTTCAAGGTTCTGATGGAATGAGGGGCGTATATTTGCAACAACAGTTGCCTCTGAGGGAATAACATTTGGGGCTTTGCTGCCCTCGCTCATAGTGAAAACATAAGTGGTTTTGACCAGGGCTCTGGTAGCGGGAGCAAGCACGGGCATAAGCAATGACACAAGGGGCTTGAACAGCCACATATTGCCAAGCACAAATCTTAAGGGGAAGGTAAGGTAAGGGGCAATATAACTGAACATTGCCTCAACTGCAGGGGAAAGCTTTGCCTTAAAGGGATCGTGCTTTTCAACATCATTTATAAACTCCGCAATGCGGGCAAAGGGGGTGTGCCTGGGTGGAGTGGAAGAGTGGCCCCCGGCGCTTTTTGCGGTAAATTTTATATTGGCTGTGCCTTTTTCGCCCAGACCTACGGCTGCGGCAAAGGTGCTCATACCGGGCAGTATACCATCCACAATGGCTCCTCCCTCATCCATTGCAACTGCAAGGCGGATGCCTTTATCTTTAAGGAACTCAACGGATTTCTGAACTCCGCCGCCGCCGATTTCCTCATTGGTTGAAGCGGAAAGGTATAAATCTCTTTCAGGGGTGAAGCCCTCTTCAAGGAGCTCCTCAACCGCCTGCCACTCGGCAAATACGGTGCACTTGCAGTCCATTGCTCCCCTGCCGTGGATTTTGCCGCCTTCAATATCGCCGGAGAAGGGCTCATGCTCCCAGTTATTCTCCGCCGCAGGCACAACATCCTGGTGGCCCATAAGCAGAAGGGCATCTTTGGAGCTGTCCTTACCCGGCCAGCGTACAAGAAGGTTTGCGTTTAAATCATTGACCTCAAGCTTTTCAAAAATGAGAGGGAAACGCTCCCTGAGCACTTTATGGAGCTCATAGAATATGGATTTATCCCCTCCCTCGGCAACGGAAACGGTGGGTACGCGAATCATTGCGGAAAGGGTTTCAGCATATTTGTTTTCTTCCTCCGGGGTGCAGGAAACTGCCCCGGATTCATCCGCCGGCTTTGCTTTGATAAGAACTGCCCTGATTGCGGCAATAATAAGCAGAAGGGCAAACAGACCAAGAACTGCAAGAATAATTATAAGTGCAGGATTCATTTCATTACCTCCGTATTTTTTAGGGCTTCAACGGTTTCTTTTACCAGCTCAGCCATAGAGAGCTGCTTAACGCCGATAACCTTATTGTTGCAGTGACCTACGGGCAGCAGAAGCTTAAGGGCGCTGCTCTGCCCCACGGCAAGAGCCATGGCCGGGGTAACCTCACCAAGCAGGGAATCGGCGGAAATTATGCCTACGGGCCCGATTATCACATCCGCTGTGCGGCAGGCGGTTACAACGGGATTTTCGCCGGTTGCTCCGCTGACTGCTCCGCCTTTGAGCATAGAGGCGGTGGCTATGCTGTTGGTGCCGATAACCGTAAGCTCGCAGTTTATGCCGCTGCCGAGGATTTCCTCAACTATCATACGGCCCAGCTTGCCGCCCTGGCCGTCAATTACCGTAACTTTCATATTTCCTCTTCCTTTGAGTTTATTTCAAAGAAGATTATATATTGTTTTTAAGATCTTTTCAATATAAAAAAGCAGATGCGCTGTAAAACGCATCTGCAAATACTTTATAAGATTAAAGCTGAGGGCCTGCCGCAACAAGTGCCTTGCCGGCTTCGTTGCCTTCATACTTTTTGAAGTTGTTGATGAATCTGCCTGCAAGATCCTTTGCCTTTGCATCCCATTCGGAAGCATCTGCATAGGTATCTCTGGTATCAAGAATGCCGGTATCAACGCCTTCAAGAACGGTGGGGATTTCAAAATTGAAATAGGGAATAGTCTTGGTGGGGGCGTTATTGATGGCGCCGTTAAGGATGGCATCAATAATTCCTCTGGTATCCTTGATGGAGATACGCTTGCCGCTGCCGTTCCAGCCGGTGTTTACAAGGTAGGCCTTTGCGCCGCTGGCTTCCATCCTCTTAACAAGCTCTTCAGCATACTTGGTGGGATGAAGTTCCAGGAAAGCCTGACCGAAGCAGGCGGAGAAGGTGGGGGTGGGCTCGGTGATACCGCGCTCGGTGCCTGCAAGCTTTGCTGTGAAACCGGAGAGGAAGTAATACTTGGTCTGCTCCGGGGTGAGGATTGAAACGGGAGGAAGTACGCCGAAAGCATCTGCGGAAAGGAAGATAACATTATTTGCCGCAGGAGCTGCTGAAACGGGGCGTACAATCTTTTCTATATGAGTGATGGGATAGGAAACGCGGGTATTTTCGGTAACGGATTTATCGCTGAAATCGATTTTGCCTTCGGCATCAACGGTAACGTTTTCAAGCAGGGCGTTGCGCTTGATGGCATTATAGATATCGGGCTCGGATTCTTTATCAAGGTTAATAACCTTTGCGTAGCAGCCGCCCTCAAAATTGAACACGCCGTTATCATCCCAGCCGTGCTCATCATCGCCAATAAGAAGGCGCTTGGGGTCTGTGGAAAGGGTGGTTTTGCCTGTGCCGGAAAGGCCGAAGAAGATGGCTGTGTTTTTGCCTTCCATATCGGTATTTGCGGAGCAGTGCATTGCGGCAATGCCCTTGAGGGGAAGGTAGTAGTTCATCATTGAGAACAGGCCCTTCTTCATTTCGCCGCCGTACCAGGTGTTGAGTATAACCTGCTCACGGGTGGTAACATTGAAGGCAACGCAGGTATCGGAATTAAGACCCAGCTCTTTGTAGTTATCTACCTTTGCCTTGGAGGCGGTATAAACCACGAAATCGGGCTCAAAAGCTTCAAGCTCTTCCGCTGTGGGAACGATGAACATATTCTTTACGAAGTGAGCCTGCCAGGCAACCTCCATAATGAAGCGGATTGCCATTCTGGTATCTTTGTTGGCGCCGCAGAAAGCATCAACAACAAAAAGTCTTTTGCCGGAAAGCTGCTGCTTTGCAAGGCCCTTGACATAAGCAAAGGTTTCTTCGCTCATGGGGTGGTTATCGTTTTTATATTCATCGGTAGTCCACCAAACGGTGTTTTTGGAGTTTTCATCCATAACGATGTATTTATCCTTGGGTGAGCGGCCGGTGTAAACGCCGGTCATAACATTAACGGCACCGAGCTCTGTAACTGTGCCTACATCATAACCTGTAAGCCCGGGCTTTGTTTCCTCTGCAAAAAGCTGCTCGTAAGAGGGATTGTAAACGATTTCTGTGGTGCCGGTAATGCCGTACTTTGTTAAATCAAGCTTTGCCATAATAATCCTCGTCCTTTTCATATAATGTTGCCGGAAGCGGAGCTTCCGGATTTTTTACAGGCTAATATTATACCATTTTTTTATTAAAGTCAAACAATATCGGGGGCCGTTTTCATTTTTCGTATGTTACAACAGAATAGACAAATAAAACACCGGTTTTTTGTGCAGTTTTTAAAAACAAAGAAAGCGGCTGACGGATAAACCGGGGTTATCCGCTGCCGCCTGCCTGAAACTGAATTATTAAAGAGCGTTTATCATTTCAATATGTTTTGTAAAAAACGGCCTTATGTTATTGGGCTTAAGCAGGTCTCCGTTGAAGGCCTGATGGTCCCCGGCGTAAACCGGCATAACATTCCAGATCCCCGGCTCAATGCCGGCGGAATCAAAAGCTTTCTGAGGCGCATTGAAAGGCGCCATGGCCGAGTAGGTATTCACAAGGCCGTCGTTGGGCCACCATTTTTCATCCAGCACAACTCCACCGGGAGTAACACCGCGGTAACTGCCGATTACATCAACATTGCTTTTTACATAGGGCTCAATCCATATATTTTCATCTGCAACCTGATATCCGTCCGCCCCCTCCTTTGTACAGCAGCAGGGGAAGGAGAAATAATAAACGGAGCTCAGGGTTTCAATACTCTCCATAAGGGCTATGGCATTATCAATGTACATATCATAAGCGGCGCTGTCATAGAACGGTTTTCCGTTTTCCGCCGTGCTTTTACTGCCGGAATTTCCGCTGCCGCTGCCGATATTATAGGCGGTGGTGCCGTTAAGGGGAGATGCAAGGGTTGTGATTGAATAAATCCAGCTGCCTTTGCCCCCGGTAAAGAAGGGGGAAATATCCCCGCCGGCTTTCTGCTCCTCGGGGCTGCCGTTTGCCATAAGCTCAGTGAAAAGCAGGATTGTGGCGCCGCCGAAGGAATGGCCCAGAAGGTTGATTTTATGCTTTTCGGAGAAGTTCCCGATAAGCGCCCGGCCGGTGAAATCATCGCCGTATCTGCTGTGATTGCAGCGCTTTGAGTGGGCCTCGCCGTAATCTACCCGGGTGCCGGTAAGCTGCGCGTAGAGCTCACAGGCTCTGTCCCACGCGGAGCCCTGAGGGTCAACGGAAGCGGCGCGGGCGGTATAGCCCCGGGCGTTGAGGTACTTCATCATATCGCCGCCGAACATACCCCAGTAGGGCAGGAAATCATAGTAAAAATCATACTCACCCCAGCCGGAAAGACCGTGAACGAATATATAGGCATAATCCGTATTCCAGTTATCTTTTGCCGGCTCGGTTTTCGGGTAATTGAGCATAGGGGCAAGAAACATCACTATTGTCATAAAAAACGAAATTACAGCCTGCATTTTTCAGCCCTCCCCTTCTGTTATGAGAAAGGATTGAAGTTTTTACGCACGGAGCGAAGGCTTGCCTCGTTGGTTATCCTTGCGTGAATGCCGGGCATTTCAACGGAGTGGAACACGGAAGTTTTTGAAATATACTCAATAAACTGACCTATGGAATTGGGGTCAATCCCTGCTGCAAAGGCCTCATCTATGCGGGCTATATCCTCTTTGAGCAGGTAGTAAAAATGAGGAATACACCAGTTTGAGAAGGGTTCCCTGGGCTTGCAGACTATGGACTTAACTATATCATCGGGGCCCATATCCGCTACCGTGTTGCGGTAAAGCTTAATCTCATTTTCCTCATAGAATCTCATACAGCAGTCTGTATTCTTTCTGATGCAGTAATCCACAAATGACATAAAGCTGAAATCAAAGAGCAAATCGGATGTGATTATGAAGCAGTTTTCATCTATGCTGCATTTATCCACTGCAAGCTTAATATCTTTGACTGCGCCGTAAACCTCGCTGTTATCGGCAGCGCCGTCATCCAGCACGGTGATTTTTTCACGCCTTGTAAGGGCCCACTGGCTGAAGCGGGCATAGAACCTGTGGTTGGTTACAACGATATACTCGTCAATCCTTTTTGTGGACTCAAAGTTTGACACAAGGTGGTCAATTACGCTTTTGCCGCCGACCTCAAGCATTGATTTGGGCTCATTTTCGGTAAGCGGATAAAGCTTGGTGGCGAAACCGCCGGCAAGAATAATAACTTTCATTTTTCGTTCTCCCTTCCGGATAATTCAAGAGCGCTGCACAGCTCTTGGGGAATTTATTATAATTATTTTACGGAAATATGTCAATAATGCAATTCAGTGCTTTGACAAAACCATGCGCCGTTTATTTAAAGTGCATTACATTTGCGCAGATGAGTTTATCATAATCAAGGGTGTGGTAAAGGGTGCCGTCCGGCAAAGGATAAACACATAAATCCTCCGCTTCGTTATCATAATTGGGCACTTCCCTTATAAACTGCGTTACCACCTCTCCGGTGGCGGGGTTTACCCGGTAAACCGTTTCACGGGTGCCGGGATCCTTGCAGTCATAAGAAAGGTAAAGCATGCCCTCATAAACGGAGCCGCCCTGAATGCGGTGAAGCTGAGTTTCAAGAGGTATAACCTGCAGAAGCTCCATGGTGGCAAGGTCATACTGCAGTATAACATCAACGGGGTCAAACATTGAGGTATAAAGGAAGCTGTTTTCCCTGTCCACGGCGCACCAGGGTATGCCGTCAGTAAGGTATTCGCTTGTAAGGTCATAATACCTGCCCGTGTATTCAAGGGTTTCGCAGTCATAGAGCAGGATAAAATTATAAAGATAGCCCTTGCCGTCAATATCCCCCTCCACCGGGGCATAGATATAGCCCCCGGCGCAGTCTATGCCGCCGATATGGTTGCTGCCGTATTTTTCGGTGAATTCCTTGGGAATGCTGCCGCTTTTCACCTTTTTGCAGTTCATATCAAGGTCAAACTTTGCAAGGCCCGTTAAATTGACGGCGGTAAGGGAACCGGAAGAGTAAAAATACTCGCCGTCACAGCAGAGCCCCTGGCCGGAAAACATTGAAACAACGGGGCTGAGCTTCTGATTTTTGACAAGCTTATACCCGTCCGATACGGTAACCGTGCCGAGACCGAAAATATAGGTAAAAACAAGGGAAAGGGTTGTAATAAAAGAAATAAAACCGTCCGTAATTCATCACCGCCTGAAAAAGTGTGTCATACCTGAAAAGCGGTTCTCCGGTGGGGAACCGCTTTTTGCTGTGTTATTCAATCATCTCTGTGGTCAAAGATTCGCTTGGTTTTCTTTTCGGAGCGGGGAAGGGTGCCAAGGGACACTACAACCACCTTGGGGGTAACATTCATACGGGATTTGAAAAGGTTTTTAATCTCTTCGCCGGCCTTTTCAAAATCCACACGGCCTTCGGCCTCAACAGTGAGCATTATTATATCCCTGTTTTTAAGCTCATCGTGGGCAATGTCAACTTTATACTCGCTGGAAACGCCGTCCACAAGGCCGAGAATTTCCTCAATCTGGTTGGGGAACATATTTACGCCGTGAACCTTGAACATATCGTCGCTTCTGCCCTTGATTATATCAAGGCGGGGGTATTTTCTGCCGCAGGGGCATTCGCCCGGGATAATTGAGGAAAGATCGTGGGTGCGGAACCTGATAAGGGGGGCGCCCTCTTTTACAAGGGTGGTTATAACAATTTCGCCCTCTTCGCCGTCCGGCAGAATCTCACCTGTTTCGGGGTTGATTATTTCAACATAAATATAGTCATCCCAGTAGTGCATACCGGTCTGGTCCTTGCAGTTAACACCGATACCGGGACCGTAAATTTCAGTAAGACCGTATATATCGTAGAGCTCAATGCCCAGCTCTCTGGCAATATATTCCCTCTTTTTTTCGCTCCATCTTTCGGAGCCGATTACGCCCTTGGTGAGGCATATCTGATCCTTTATGCCTCTTTTGTTGATTTCCTCCGCAAGGAGCAGGGCGTAGGATGAGGTGGCGCAGATAACCGTTGACTTGAGGTCAATCATCATCTGAAGCTGTTTTTCGGTATTGCCGGGGCCCATGGGGATTGCCATTGCCCCAAGCTTTTCGCAGCCCGCCTGGAAGCCGATGCCGGCAGTCCACAGGCCGTAGCCCGGGGTTATATGGATGCGGTCCTTCTTTGTGATGCCTGCGGTTTCATAGCAGCGGGCAAACATGGTGGCCCAGTCATCCACATCCTTGGCGGTATAGGGGATGATAACGGGCTTGCCGGTGGTTCCGGAGGAGGAGTGAATCCTGACAACATCCTCATCGGGAACCGCCTGAATACCGAGGGGGTAGGCGTTCCTTAAATCCGCTTTATCGGTAAAGGGGATTTTTTCAAAATCCTCGCGGCTGTTTACGCCGGTTATGCCCAGCTTTTTGTAGAGTTTGCCGTAATAATTGCCGCAGGCAATCAGTCTTTTTACCTGAGCATCAACCTGTTTTAACTGTTTTTCACTTATCTGCATTGAATTCTGTCCCCTTTTCATATCCGGCCTCAAAAGCCGCAAGATTAACATCAATGAATTTTTCCGGCACAAACTTTTTAATCTCTGCCGTTAAGGAGTCTTTGCCGATTCCCGACTTGCCGGAACCTGCAAGAACGCCAAGAAGAAACACATTGAAAAACTTTGCCGAGCCGAGCTTTTCGTTGATTTCATCAGAATCAACAAAAATGCAACTGCAGTTTTCTTTAAGAAACTCAACCATTTTGCTGCCGTCATATCCCGTATTGTGCAGAGATTCGGTTACAGGCCTTACGGGTGAAGTATTGACAACGGCAATGCCGCCGGCTTTTAGGTAAGCAATATTTCTTACCGCCTCGGAGGGTTCAAAGGCAATGATAATATCTGCGCTGCCGGGGGGAACCAAAGGAGAATAGCTCTGCTCCCCTACCCTTATGTGGCTGGTAACACTGCCGCCTCGCTGGGCCATACCGATTGTTTCTGCGGAATGGACGGTATTACCCTCACGCATTGCCGCGGCGGCAATTATTTTTGAGGCAAGCACAGTGCCCTGACCACCTACTCCGCACACCATAATATCTTTATTCATTGGCGTTACCTCCTATGGCGTTTACGGGGCAGACCGCGGCGCACAGGCCGCAGCCGGTGCAGAGGGATTTATCTGTGCGGACTTTGCCGTTTTCAAAAATCAGAGCCGGACAGCCGATTTCTCTTATACATTTTTTGCAGCCGATACATTTATCGCTGACGGTGCATTTTTTGCCGGATTTCACAATTGCTATGCAGGGGGATTTAAAGATAATCGCCTTCACCCCCGGCAAATCAGCACACTCTTTTACAGTCTGAACGGCTTTGGGATAATCAAGAGGATCAACGGTAACTATCTTTTTGACTCCCATACCCTCAAGCACTTTTGCAATATCAACTTTATCAACAATATTGCCCATCATATTGCGGCCGGTGCCCGGGTGGGGCTGGTGGCCGGTCATGGCTGTGGTGGAATTATCCAGCACGCACAGCACCATATCCGCTTCATTATAAAGGGCGTTCACAACCCCAGTCATACCGGAGGCAAAGAAGGTGGAATCGCCGGTGAAAGCAAAGCAAACGGCATCCTTATCTGCCCGGTGAAGCCCCTGGGCTATTGTGATGCCGGCACCCATACAAAGGCAGGTATCCACCATTTCAAGGGGGGCGGCGTTGCCCAGAGTGTAGCAGCCGATATCGCCGCAGAAAAAGCTTTTGCGCCCCTTCATAGCCTGCTTCACGGCATAGAAGGAAGCCCTGTGGGGGCAGCCGGCGCAGAGCACGGGCGGCCTTACGGGCAGCGGGGGTATGCCGGAAATATCAGCAGGTTTATCCGCACTGATTCCGGTGAAATCCGACAAGATATCCGTAACAATGCTGACGCTGAGCTCGCCGTTGTGGGGAACTGTGCCGTCCAGCTTGCCGCGGACTTTTATACCAAGGTGATTCCTGCCTATAAGCTTCAGAATCTGCTCTTCAATATAGGGGCTGAGCTCTTCAAAGCAGATAACCTCTTTAACCCCTTCAAGAGCGCCGAGCATAAACTTTTCGGGGAAGGGAAAAGCAGTGCCTGCTTTGATAAGCTTGATATCCGGAAAAGCTTTTAAGCTCTCCTTCACATAAGCGTAGCTTACGCCGGAAGCAACAACCGCTTTTTCTGTTGCGGGCCCACAGGTGAAATTGAACTTGCAGCCGGAAAAATCATCGGCAATATCTTTGTTTCTCTGCTCAATCAGGCCGTGATTTTTATAGGAAAGCTTCGGGAATATAACCCACCTGCCCGGGTCCTTTTCAAAGCCGTCATACTGCTTTGCCGCAAAGCTTTCGGGCGCATCAATGCCGGCATAGGCGTGGCATACTCTGGTGGTGGGCCTTAAAATAACGGGAGTTTTATATTTTTCGGAATAATCAAAGGCCGCCTGTATCATCTCAAAGGCCTCTTCCGGGGATGAGGGGTCAAATACGGGGATGCGGGCAAAATCCGCAAACCGCCTCGTATCCTGCTCGGTCTGGGATGAAATGGGGCCCGGGTCATCGGCGGAAACAACCACCATACCGCCCTTTACGCCCACATAGGCAAGGGACATAAGGGGATCGGAAGCCACATTGAGGCCCATCTGCTTCATTGTGACAAGGGCTCTTGCTCCGCTGTAGGCGGCGCCTGCTGCAACCTCCATTGCCGCCTTTTCGTTGACGGACCACTCGATATATGTGCCCTCGTGAGGGTGCTTTGCAATGGTTTCAATTATTTCTGAGGAGGGCGTGCCCGGATAGCCGGCCGCAACATTTACGCCTGCGGCAAGGGCGCCCAGGGCTATGGCGCCGTTCCCCATAACATATTCTTTCATAGCGTTATTCCTGCTTGATAATTATTTTTTGCCCCCGGGCATGGGCCCGAGATGCATGCCGTTTGACATAACCGCCGCCACGGGATTGCCCAGGCCGTCGGTAATATTTATTTCAAAAAAGCAGGCCCTTGAGCCGTCCTTAAGGCATTTTGCCTCGGCAATGAGTTTTTTATCCTTGGGAAGACCCATAAACTCAATATTGCTGCTCACGGTAACCGTAAGCTTTTCATCGCTGTTGGTGGCAACCGCAAAAGCGAAATCCGCAAGAGTGAATATGGCTCCGCCCATAACTCCGCCGTGGGCGGCGCAGTCATCCGGAGTAATCTCAAAGGAACAGCGGGAATAATTTTCACCCGCATCCTCAATAATTATTCCGGTTTTGTATGTAGCGAACCTGTCTTTTTTAAAAAACTCTCTTTTTTCTTCAAGTGTCATTTTCTCTTCTCCGTATTTTCAGTTTATTTCAAGCACAGTATCAAGAGCCCTGCGGGTGGCATCCGCAATTCTGCCGCTCTTTTCGGCATCGCCGATTGCAAAGGTATTCTCAAAAGCGCCTTTGCACTCTTCATAAAGGGCCTTTTCGGGTCTTACGCCAACGGCAAACACAACCGCATCCGCCTCAAAGGTTTTGCCTGCGCCGCTCTTTACATCACGGGCGGCAATTGAGGTTTCGCGGATTTCAGTAAGCTGAAGCCCGGTATGGAAGGTTACGCCGTTACTTTCAAGCTTAGGCTTGATATCATCAATATGCTGCATCCAGGTACCCGGGGCAATTTCCTTTGCCATTTCGATGATTGTTACTATATTATTTTCACAAAGGAACTGAGCGGTTTCAAGGCCTGTCATACCGGAGCCGATAACCGCAACATTTTTGCCCTCAAGATTTACCGAGCCGCTGAGGATATCAGTGGAGGTGTAAACATGAGGTAAATCGGAGCCGGTTACGGAGCCGGGCCTTACGGCGTTTGCGCCGGTGGCGAAGATTACGGCATACGGGTTATATGAAGCGATAAGCTCTTTGGTAGCTTCGGTGTTATAAAGGATTTCCGCCCCCTCTTTAAGGGCCTGGTGAACCATATCTTCAATGCACCAGTTCATCTTTTCCTTTTCAGGCGCCGCGGCAGCGAGAATAAGCTGGCCGCCGGCTTTTGCTTCTTTTTCAAGCAGAGTAACATCAAAGCCCCTGTAAGCAAGAAGCCGCGCGCTCATAAGCCCGGCAGGGCCTGCGCCCACAACAACAACCTTGCGGCCGTTGCCGTTTTTCTCAAGCTTAACGGATTCTCTGCCTGTGAATGGATTTACGCTGCAGCCTCCGCTGCCGCCCACATAGGCGTTATCCTGCATGCTCTGAATACAGTAAAGGCAGCAGATACATCTTGTGATATCCTCGGGATGCCCGCTCTGAGCTTTTTCCGCCCAGTGGGGGTCCGCAATATGAGGCCTGCCCAGGGAAACCATATCCTGCACGCCCTCTTCAAGCTGTTTTTCAGCCTGCTCGGGGCTTCTTATCAGGTTGGCGGCAAGCACCGGGATATTGACAGCCGCCTTGACTGCCGCCGCCATATAGGCGCGCCATCCGCATTTGAAGGACATAGGCTCAAGCCAGTAATTGAAGGTATCGTAGGCGGCGGAGGAAACATCAATTGCATCCGCCCCGGCCTGCTCAAGGCGCTTTGCCATTTCAACGCCTTCTTTAAGGTCATAGCCCTTGCCGGGCTTGCCTATGAAGGAGTAGCATTCATCCACTGTAAGGCGGACTATAACCGGGAAATCACTGCCGCATTTTTCTTTTATGCCCTGCAGTATCTCAATGAGGAACCTCATCCTGTTTTCAAGGGAACCGCCGTATTCATCCGTGCGGTGATTTGTGTTGGGTGAAAGAAACTGCTGGATAAGGTAGCCGTGGGAGGCGTGAAGCTCAACGCCGTCGGCCCCTGCCTGCTGAACCCTTACGCCTGCCTCGATGAATTCATCGCGGAGCTTTTTGACCTCTTTATTTGAAAGAGCACGCATAACTGAATCCGCAAAATAGCTTCTCTCACACTTTGAGGGGGCAACAACCGGGGGCACGATATGATGCTTGAGGAGCACTTTGCCCGCCGGAACGATTTTATAAAGCAGATCGGAATAGAACGGCAGCTTGCTGTCAAGGGCGATGCTCATAGGCACCGTGCCCACCAGCAGGCCCAGATTCTGCCTGCCCGGGTGATGGAGCTGAACAAAAAGCTTTGCGCCGTGGCGGTGAATTCTTTCTGCAAAAGGCCTGAAAGCATAAATATTTTTATCTTTACTCATAGAGAGCTGAGCGAAAGCCGCCGCCCCGGTAACATCATCAACACGGGTGATTTCGGTGATAATAAGCCCGGTGCCGCCTTTGGCCCTCTCCTCATAATAATCCATGAGCTTTTCTGTGGGTGTGCCGTCAAACTGACCCATACCCATAAGCATGGGAGCCATAACAATCCTGTTTTTTATTTCACACTTGCCGATGCTGATGGGGGTAAACAGTTTATCGTATGCCATTGGGAACAAACCTGCCCTTCATTTATTCAACTGTTTAATATTTAACTATTATATTATACACTAACCCCCTGCTCTTTTCAATCGGAAAATGGGAAGGGTTTCTATTTACATATTACGGGGAGTTTGATATAATTATTTGAGTAAAAATATATTTCAGAAGGAGACTGCGATATGCTTGCAAACAGAAAGATAGTTCTTACCGGAGCCGGCAGCGGCATAGGCCTTGAGGTGCTCAGGTTACTTGCCGGCGAAGGGACAAACACGGTATTTGCCGTGGATAAGGACATAACCCGTATTACCGGGTTCGGTGAAAATGTAATCCCCTTTGAGATAGATGTTTCCTCAAAAGAAGCGGTTGACAAAATCTTTGAGGAAGCTGACAAAGCCATGGGATTTATAGATATATTCTATGCCAACGCAGGCTACCCCTACTATGAGGTAGTTGATTATGCGGACTGGGACAGAACCCGCAGGATTTTTGAAACAAATGTTTTTTCGCCCATTTACTCCTATGAAAAATACAGAGAGTACCTTGGTGGCAGGCACGGCCATTATGCCATAACCGTTTCCGCCATAGGCAAAATGGCAATACCCGGCTATACCCTTTACTCCGCCACTAAGTTTGCAATGCACGGATTCCAGCAGGGGCTGAGGTTTGAGCTGCCGAAAAACATAAAGCTTACCTGCCTTTACCCCATAGCTACGGATACCGGATTTTTCAAGGCGGCAAACGAAAAAGTATTTGAAAAACCCTTCCCGGTACAGAGCCCTGAGCATGTTGCCAAAAAGATGGTGGCAGGCCTTGAGAGAGGAGCAAAAGCCGTTAACCCCAGCGCCCTGTTTTCACTTTCCGGGGTGCTTTTCAGCATAGTTCCTCCCGTAAAATCCGTTTACTTAAAGCTTGAAAACAACAAGCTGAAAAGATTTGTTGATGATAAAGTAAAAATCAAAAAGTAATATATGAGAGAGATAATAAGCATTAACGAAAACTGGATATATTCCGGTGAAGGAATATCCCGTAAAGTCAGCCTGCCCCATATACCCGGGGAAACGGGAGTTTTTACCTACTCAAGAGACCTTGAGCCCGTTGCCGAGGGCGAGGTTATGCTTGAAATATCGGGAGCGGACTCCCTGTGCAATGTGTATATTGACGGGGCTCCGGTTTTTGCCCACAAGGGGGGCGCCGGCGCTTTCAGATATGATATCACAAATTATATCCGCAGCGGCTGTACCCTTACCCTGTTTGCGGATAACACCGGATATGAGGATATTTACCCCGTCGCCGCAGGGCTGAAGCCCATGGGTGGGGTTGCAGGCGCAAAGCTTATTGTTACCGGGCTTACAAGATTTTCCTGCACGGACTATTCATCCGACGGATTGTATTTAACCCCTTTCATAAAAGACGGCAAGGCCTTTCTGGGCATAAAAGCCCTGATTGACTGCCCGGCAAAAGGATCCGAAATAAAATACACCCTGCTTGACAAACAGGGCAAAACCATAGCCGAAGAAACCGTACCGACAACCCAAAGCGTTACGGTGATTGACTGCGGAAAACCGAAGCACGGGAAAGACGGAAAGCCGTACCTTTATACTCTGAAAGCCGAAATAATAATTACACACGGCAGTATATCCGACTGCCTCAGCATAAAAACCTGCTTTGACACCATTGAGGCAGAGGGCAATAATCTTACGGTAAACGGCAAGCCATTTGAAATAAAGGTTTACGGCGGGGAATATGAGCCTGGTGCTGAAGATGAATTTATCGCCTCCCTTTCAGGAAGCGACGCAAACACCCTGCTGCTTCAGAATTATCAGCTGACGGAAAAGCTGCTTGATTACTGCGATGAAAACGGGATTTTTGTTATTGCCTCAATTCCTGTTATACCCTCCCTCACCGTGAAAAAACAGAAAAGTTATAAATCCCAGTTTACGGAAATGATAAAGCAGAACTACAACCGGCCCTGCATACCGGGCTGGTGCGTGGGAGGCAATATTGTGCCGGACCTTCCGGATGAAGAAAAAAGAAACGCTTTTGTAAGCGAAATAAACTCGCTGATCAAAAGCATTGACTCTCTGAGATACGGCCGATTTAAAAACTCCGATATGCCCGGAAAGCTTACCGCCGCAAATGAAGCTTTGCCGGAAACTGCGGGCAGGTTTATAAATGAGGAAGATACCCTGGGGGATATAGTTGACTCGGCGGATATTAAGGAGCTGTTTCACTCCAGGTTCGGTACTGCATTTGATTTTATATTTGCCGCGGCGGGGCCGTTAAAAAGATTCGGAATAAAGCCCGTGCTTGATACGGCGAAAACCCTGGGCCTGCCGGAGGAATACCTGAAAAAAGCGGAAGAATATCTTAAATCCTTAAGAAAACAATAAAAATACGGGACCGTTAAGGTCCCGCTTTTTTATTTACTGCTCTGTTTCTGAAGACTGTTTTTTTGCCGCCTTTTTCGCTCTTCTTTTTTTAACGGCCTTTTTGATAACAAGCACCACAGCTGCGCCTATGGCTGCAATGATGATTATGTAGGGCAGGGAGCTGATAAGCCAGATACCGAAGCTTCTGAAGCCCTGAGAGATGCTGTAAAGGTTATCGGAAAGACGCCTTCTGATTTCGGCAAAGAAGCCTTCCTGCTCTTTTTCGGTTATTTTTTCAACCTCGCTTATATCAAGAACAACCTTTGAGTAGGATACCATATTATCATAGCTCTTAAGTGTTGATTTATAGCGGTCCAGCTGTGCGTTAACCTCACTGAGCCTGTTATATATTTCAAGGGTTTCGGTAACATTTTTTGCCTTTTTCAGTATATCCAGCAAAGCGGTCTGCTCTGCCTCAAGGGCTCTGATGCGGCTTTCGGTATCAATATAATCGGAGGTTATATCCCTTACGGAAACGGACTTGCTCCTTATATTGGCGGTTTCGGAGATAACGCCGATAAAATCATCGAACTTATCCTCGGGCACGCGCACGGTTATGGTTGCGCTCCTGAAATAGGATGAATAATAACCGTTGCCGTCAATCTCTGATTTTTCAATGTAACCGCCGAGGCCTGCCGCCTTTTTTTCAACGGAAGCAATAAAGGAATCAAACTCTTTGGTTTCAACATCCAGCTGAGCATCCCTTACAAGCTTGCGGTTTGTTTCCGGGATTTCGGTTTTTGTTTTCTCTGCCGGTTTTGTTTCGGAGGATTTGCTGTTTGATTCATAAGCGGCTTCTGCGCCCTCAGGGCTGTCGTAATCGGCGTAATTCTGATAGGAATAGCCGTAACCGGAATCGGTGATATAATTTTCCTCAACGGTATCCTTTGCCGCGTTTTTGGCCGCGCCGCAGCCGAACAGTGCAAATGCCAAAGCCACAACCACAAGAGCCGAAACTGCAATTTTTATTCCTTTTTTCATGTTGTTATTCCTCCTTTAAAAGCGTATATAATCTGCTTCACGGTAAATACTGCCCGGAACTTCACCGCCCGCAACATACAATGATTCATAATCCGGCGGGTTATCCGGAGAGTTTCCTTTGACGGTATAAACATTGTTCGCTGATGTTACAATTACTTCGCTGCCGCCTGGGTAATCGGCAAATATCAGGCTGCCGTCGTGATATTCCCCGAAAGCTTCATTAAGCGCGGAAGCATAATCTTTATCATTGTTTATTTCATATTTAAGCTCATCGCCGTCGTAATAAAGAGCGGCTGTGCCGGCAATTTTTTCATTTATTGTAACGAGATAATGTCTTTCGCTGACATTCAAATAAGTTGTGCCGTTTTCATTTACAGATACATGATAATAACCGCTGAGGTTTATTCCTGCAGAATCATAAGGCCCGAATTTCTGAATAATACTATCTGCGTTCTTTTCAAAAAAGGCTTTTGCTTCGCTGTCGCTTACCTCTCTTACGGAGCATTCTGCGGATTCCGCCTGCTCATCTTTGCAGGTCTCGACAGCGTTTTCCGCATCTGCGGCTTCCTTTTGGTAATTGCCGTTATAATCCTTGTAATCAACGGTATCTGACGCTTTTTTGCTGCCGAGGGTTACCCGGCTTACCGCAAAGCCGCCGAAGAAAAGAACAAGGCAGGCCGCAATGGGCAGGGCGAATTTCAGGATATTATGCCTATTTTTGAAATGATAGTTTTCAGACTGCGCAATATAGTCTTCATCTATACCGCCTATGGCCTCAAACAAATCCCTGTTATCCATTGAATACACCTTCTTTCACAAGGTATGCTTTCAGCTTTTTTCTTGTGCGTGAAAGAATTGTAAGAACATAGCTTTCTTTTATGCCGTATTTTTCGCTGATTTCCGGTGTGGATTCGCTGAAGAAATAGCGGCGGATAAAGATATTGCGCTCCCTCTCATCAAGAGATGAAACAAAGCTGTTTATAATCCTTTCCAGCTCCCGGCGGTCAAAGTCCTCACGGGTGCCCTGCTCCCCTATGCAGTAATCCAGCTCATCAAGAGCGGCGCAGGCAGGGACACTCCTTTTCTTGGCGTTTTCATAATTGAACCTGTTTATTGCAAGGTTTCTGGTGATTTTTGCAAGAAAAGCGCTGAAAATGCGGGGGCGCTGAGGGGGAATTGAATTCCAGGTTTTAAGCCAGGTATCGTTTACGCACTCCTCACTGTCCTGCATTATTCCCAGAATATTCAGGGCAATTTTAAGGCAGTAGCTGCCGTATTTTGAGGAGGTTTCGGCTATGGCTTTTTCATCCCTGGCAAAATAGAGCTCTATTATTTTTTCATCTTCCAATTTCATCACCGCTTCCGGGGTTTTTGCACCCTTCAATTATAATGACAGATTTTTTCGGAATTTCTGACAGATTTTTTCAAAAAAATTCAGATAACAAATCAGCCGTACCGGAAAACCGGTACGGCGGTTAAAATCAAAGAAGTGAAAATTTAACAACAAGCGCGGCAAACACAATGGAAACCATTGAGAGCAGCTTTATGAGAATATTGATTGAGGGGCCCGAGGTATCCTTGAAAGGATCGCCTACGGTATCGCCTACAACAGCGGCTTTGTGGTTATCGGAGCCCTTGCCGCCGAACTGACCGCTTTCAATATACTTTTTGGCATTATCCCAGGCACCGCCGGAGTTGGACATGAACACTGCCATAAGGAAGCCTGCAACTGTGGCGCCGGCCAGCATACCAACAACGCCGGAGCAGCCCAGCACAATACCTACTATAACGGGAACAACAACGGCAACGATGGTGGGAAGCACCATTTCGTGAAGGCTGGATTTTGTGCAAAGGTCAACACACTTTGCGTAATCCGCTTCGGCTTCGCCCTCCATAAGGCCCACGATTTCTTTGAACTGGCGGCGAACTTCCTTAACAACGCTCTGAGCTGCGCGGCCTACGGAATTCATTGTAAGGGCAGCAAAAACGAAGGGAAGGCAGGCGCCTATAAACAAACCGATAAGAACGGTGGGGTTGTTGATATTGAGGTTGGATATTTTTTCCGCGCCTCCGGGGATAACCTTGATTTTATCAATATAGGATGCCATAAGAGCAAGGGCCGTAAGGGCTGCGGAGCCGATTGCAAAGCCTTTGCCGGTGGCGGCGGTGGTATTGCCCAGGGAATCAAGAGCATCGGTCCTCTGCCTTACCTCTTCTTCAAGGCCGGCCATTTCGGCAATGCCGCCTGCGTTATCCGCTACGGGGCCGTAAGCATCGGTTGCAAGGGTGATGCCCAGAGTTGAGAGCATGCCCACAGCTGCAAGAGCTATGCCGTAAAGGCCCATTGCGGCGCTGCTTTTGCCGCCGGAAACGAAGAAGGAAACAAGCACGCAAACGGAAACAATGATGATAGGAATAAGGGTTGACAGCATACCTACGGAAAGGCCGCCGATTATGATGGTGGCGGTGCCGGTTTCGCTGGTCTTTGCAAGGTTACGGGTGGGCTTGTAGCTGTCTGATGTATAATACTCCGTGGATCTGCCGATAAGAACACCGGCAATAAGGCCGGAGAGAATTGCGAAATAGATATGCCAGCAGTCCTTGCCCAGGATGAAATACACCAGGGGGAAGGAAACAACGGCAATAAGGATTGCGGAGAAGTTGGTGCCCTTTGAAAGAGCGCTGAGCAGCTGCTTCTGGCCGGCTCCCTCTTTGGTCCTTACAAGGAAGGTGCCTATTACTGAGCAAAGCACGCCCACTGCCGCAATACAAAGGGGCAGAGCCATGGCTCCGAAAGATTTGAACGCGGAAACGCCCAGTGCGCAGGATGAAATAATGGAGCCGACATAGGATTCATAAAGGTCTGCGCCCATTCCGGCAACATCGCCTACATTATCGCCTACATTATCGGCTATAACGGCGGGGTTGCGGGGGTCATCCTCGGGTATGCCTGCCTCAACCTTACCTACAAGGTCAGCGCCCACATCTGCGGCCTTGGTGAAAATACCGCCGCCCACTCTGGCAAACAGAGCCATTGAGGAAGCGCCCATACCGAAGGTAAGCATTGCGCCGGTAACCTCGTTATCGGGGAGCTTGAATACAAACTTAAGCAGGAAGAACCAGATTGTTATATCAAGAAGACCCAGGCCAACAACGGTAAAGCCCATAACAGAGCCGGCTGAGAAAGCCACACGGAGGCCCTTGTTGAGCCCCTCTCTGCAGGCGTTGGCTGTGCGGGCATTGGATGCTGTAGCAATTTTCATGCCGATAAATCCGGACAGGCCGGAGAAGAAACCGCCTGTAAGGAATGCGAAGGGAACATAGGGGGTAAGGAGCTTTAAGAAAGCCATTACGCCCAGTACCGCAAAAACAATGGCGAAGAAAACTATAACTATCCTGTACTGGCGGCTGAGATAAGCATTGGCGCCTTTGCGTACAGACTGTGAGATTTTCTTCATCAGGTCTGTGCCTTCGTCAAACTTAAGCACCTTCTTTGCCGTGAACAGGGCAAAGAGAAGAGCAAGAACGGAAGCGCAGGCTGTGAGGCATACGATTTTTAATTCCATATCATCAACTCCATAATAATATCGGAATAAAGGGCAGAAAAAACACTGCCGCTTCAGTGTCTTTATATTATAACAGGTTTTTTAAATGGGTGCAACAATTTTTATTAAACATTCTTTTTGATATTTCGGAATAAAAATCAGCGGTAATCACAAAAAATACCGGCATACAGCGACAGCATAAGACCGGTGATAAGAATAATAACCGAAAGAACTGCCCTGCCTGGAAAATCATTATTAGCACAGAACAATACATAAGCCCCGTAAGCAAAAAGAAAGCCTGTGAATAAGAGACCCATTCCCGCTTTTCCATTATCCTCCGGGGTCGGTACTCTGCGAAGAATTATGCCTGACATACTGAAAATCAAAGCAAAAAGAAAAAGGACCGCAATCAGAATATACATTGTTCATCCCCTCTCTCCTTGCAAAAGCGGTCAAAGGTCTCCAGCGCCCGGGTTTTTCTCCTTACGCTGACGGGAAGCACGGTTCCATCGATCATAACAGCTCCCTCGGCACTGAGCTCGGATATATACTTCATATTAACGGCAAAGTTTTTGTGTATGCTCAGAAACATTCCTTCCGGCAAAAGACATATGAAATCCCCCAGCTTGCCTACTATTTCGCATTTTTCAGTTTCGGTACATATTATCAGGTGCCTGTTGTAGCTTTCAACATACACTATTTTTTCCACATTTATTATCTTCCTCTTGTTTCTCCATCTTATTGTAATCAGGTGACTCATTGCCCTTCCTCCTCAAAAAAATAAACATCCCCGCTGCAGCGGAGATGCCTCAATAATACCGTATCCCTTTTTCCGTAACGGACTGACAGAACAGTCCGCAGAAAGGACAGGCATAATAAATCTCGCAAAGCGACCCCGGCAGCAGTATTTTTTTCGTTTCTGAACGAATCTGTCTGTATAATACTTCATTATTTTTGCCTTCCTTTCTTCAATATATCCCCTGCGGGGTGTTTATATTGTATATCAGCATTGCATAAATATGTCAAGTTGTTTTTGTGTAAAATGCAAAAATGTTGATTTTAAATGCAGAAACGGCATTTTCCGTTGCATATCATTGATTTTTGCTTTATAATCATTATATATCAAATTCCGGAGGAAACTATGGTTGAACTGAAAGCCGAAAAATCCCGCAGGAACCCTGCGGTTATACTTTATATACTTATCCCCGTGGCAATTGCCGCCGCGGTGCTGTTCCTTTTCGGGGGCAAGGGCTTCAAAAAAGCTTCCGCTCCCCCTCCCGCCCAGCTGCCTGCATCCTTTGCGGACCCGGTGCAGACCCCGGCTACAGGACAGGCGGAGAAAAAAGAGGGAGAATATGATGTAAAAATAACCTTCCTCTATAATTACGAGCTCAGCGGAATTGCGGTAAGCACCAAAAGGTACATAGGCACAAGCATAGGCGACAGGCTCGCACCCAAGGATGTTGCTATGGCCTGGGGCGATGTTGCAAGAAACAATGATAAAATAGATTTTCACTGGAGCCAGAGCGGCAGATGGTATTTCTGGCAGACAGAAAGCTATGAAATAATCGCCCCGGTAGGCGGAGTTGACGGGGTAAACACACACTCCGCAAACAATCACCTGATTGCCGCCGATGAGGAAGTAGCCAAGGATATAAGCCGCATACAAAAGGGTGACCTTATAACAATAACCGGCTACCTTGTCAATATTACCGCCGAGGACTCCGGAGGAAGCACCTTCACCTGGAATTCCAGCACCTCAAGAAACGATACCGGTGACGGCGCCTGCGAGGTAATATATGTAACAGGCGTTGAGTGGCTGGATTAAGGAGGAAAAGGATTTGAAGGAAATAACCGTACACGCCGCAGCCGGTGAATTCGGCAAAGCCTTTGATTTTATAGAAAAAGAGCTTCAGCGCAGCAGGATAAGCCGGCAGATTATAAGCGAAAACATGATAGTTTTTGAGGCGATTTTCAACGATATTATCCTGAAGGGATTTCCCGAAGAAACTCAGGTGAAAATCAGCATCAAAAACAGCTTCGGCAACCCCGGAATAAAGCTGGAATTCCCCGGGGAAAGATATATACCCATAGGCGGCGACAGCCTTGAGGATTCCGTTGAATACAAGATAATAAAGGCCTATGAGGATAAGCTTGAATATACCTACCGGGCCTCATACAACATAATACGGCTTACGGTAAAGAGGGATTACGCCACCCAGGCGGTGCTGTGTGCGGCGGGTTTTCTTCTGGCGGCCGGAGTTTACGCCGTGATTTCACACACTGTGAGCCCCGAAAGCAGGGAGCACCTGCTAAGAAGCGCCGTTATGCCAGCAGAAAATATCTTTACCAACGCAATGCTCATGATAGGCACGCCCATGACCTTCTTCTCAATACTGAAAAACCTGCTTGAAACCTACATTATTTCCGAGAGAAGCTCAAGCGCCCGCAGACTTCAGGGCAAAACCCTGATAACATCGGCCACGGCTGTGCTGCTGGCGGTGGTTCTGGGCTTTGGGGTCAAGCTTTTCTCCCCTTATGTTACCGGCCTGTTCGGCCATTACAGCTTTAATATTTACACCGACGCAGATCTGTCGGAGCTGGTTTCATCCATTATGCCATCGGGTATATTTGAGCCCTTTAATATGATTTCGCCATTCCCGCTGATTATTATTGCATTGCTGATTGTATATGCCCTTCGCTCCGCAGGCAGCCAGTTTGATAAACTGAAAAGCGCCGTGGACGCCTGCTATATGCTGTTTTCAAGGATGCTGAACCTTGTGATGTTTTTCCTGCCGTTTTTCAGCTTCCTGGCTTTCCTTCACATACTGCTTGAAAGGGGCTTCGTCTGCCTTAAAGGCGTGCTGTTCTGCTGGGTTGCCGTTCTTATCGGCATTGTATTCCTTATGCTGATTTATGCGCTGCGGCTTAAACTCGGCGGAATAAAAATTATAAACTTTATCAGAAACATAACCCCCATACTTAAAGAGAATATAAAAATCAACTCATCCATAGATGCGGTTCCCTTCAACATAAGGCAGTGCGCAAAGCTGCTGGGCATTGACAGAAACTATCTTGAGGATGCCCTGCCGGTGCTTGCCCAGATAAACCTTGACGGCAACTGCTTTATCATAATGGAAATAACAATGGTTATGCTTATATCAACAGGCACGGTACTGCCCTGGTGGAATTACCTGATACTGGCGGTGCTGGTTATTTTCCTTTCCCTGGGCGCTCCGAACCAGCCGGGCTCCATACTTATAGGGGTACTTATAATCGTAAATTACCTGAATGCGCCCTCAATGATGGCGGTGGCAATTTACGCCGAGGTGCTTCTGGGTATGGCCCAGTGCTTTGTAAATGTGACCGGTGATATTGTTATGGTGGCTATAGAATCCCGCAAAGCGGAGAAAAAGCTTAAAGAGTGATAATAATGGAAAAATACAAATGGAACTATGATTATTCACAGACCCTGTGGATGAAAATGTACCTTGCGGACCCTGATTTCAAAAACAACCGCTCCAATGTAAAAATCACCTTTGCCGAGGCTCTGGATATTATCAGGGCTGTTGACAATATGACCCACGGAATTCGGAAAATCATTTACCTTGTGGGCTGGCAGGGGCTGGGACACGATGACTGCTACCCGGAAATGGAGCAGGTAAACGAATACCTTAAATGGGACTGTGATGAAACCGCAAGGGACAGCTTATACCGGCTGTTCAATGAAGCGAAAAAATACAATACTGTGGTAAGCTTTCACGGCAACCTTGCGGATGCTTACAGCGATACCCCCTGCTTCCCGGAGCTGGCGGCAACAAATTCCGTGGTTAACGGAATTGACGGCAAACCTGCGGTTATTGAGGTTTTCAACGGCAGGGACGCCTACAAGATTTCATATAAAGGATTCTGGGAGAGCGGTCTTTTCAAAAAAATATGGGACCGCTTCTGCGAAGCCACACCCGTTAGGGAGGCAGGCACGGTTCACCTTGATAATTTCTGCATTGCCCAAAACCTTAACCCCCGCACCTATGTTGCCGAAGAAGCTGAAGCAAGAAACAAAATGCTTGATTATATTCATTCCCTGGGTATTGATGTTACCTCGGAATACACCTACCGGGAGGCGGAGCTCCGGGCTGAAAGCCCCACTCACCCGATACACAAGCTCTATGCTTCGCTTGGCGAAGAGGCGCCGGAAATATCCTGGGAGAATGTGCCCATGCACACCCTGGGCAGAATACCCGCCACCTGGTGGACCTCAAACATAACAGCCCGGGAGTGCATGGAAATACCCGTAAGCCTTTACAGCGGACATCTGACGGACCCGAAACAGCTTGATGCTTTTTACGGCGCAATGCACGGGGAAGATATATGGATGAAATACGGGCCCGAAATCAAAGACTGGGCGGATGAATTCCTATATCAGTTCTGCACCCTGCAGCTGCCCTGTTTTTATCTGAACCGCTATGAGCGCCTGACCCTTAAAGAGGAAGAGGCGGGCTATACCGTAGGATATTCAGGGGGCATTGTGAGCTGCGGCCCGGATAAATCAATAAACAAAAACGGGATTATACTGAAGCAGGGGGATGATGTGCTGCTGCCCCTTGATAAGGAGTGCACCGTTTTTATCGCTTACTCAAAGCAAGGCAGAAACGGCACCTGGAACATACCGGATGCCGGCTTTGAAAACGCAGAACTGTATGAAATAACACCGGAAGGTGAAATTCCCGCAGGGGAAGCTTTAATAACCGGAGGAAAAATCACGCTGGATGTAAAACCCGGCAAAGCAATACTGATTAAAGAAAAATAAAAAATCAACAGGCTGTCGGTTTCGACAGCCTGTTTTGTTTATTCTTTGAATATCTCTTCAAAAGAAACATTAAAAATCTTCTTAAAAGCTAATATTTCATCCGGATAAATATGCCTTTGGGCAACTTCAATTTTTGCAAGTGCACTCCTTGTAATATCGCATCCCATAACCTGAAGCTTTGCGGAAAGCTCTTCCTGAGTCATTTTACGCTTTTCGCGCAAAACTTTTAAATTATGACCGATTTTCTTATCATATACGGAGTTAATAATGCCAACCTCCTTTGCATGCACAAGTGCAGGTCTTCACGAGCGAATGCAGGCGAAATAAAAACTGCACCTGAGCAAGTGCAAATATCTGTTGACATAAATATAGCAATCATTTATAATTAACTTGCACCTATATAGGTGCAAGCATAAAAAAGGAGGGTTTTATGGCAAGGATCAGTCAAATGCAGGGGGTTCCTGCACACATTGAATATCTGAAAAAAACAGATTCTCGACGCCACCCGTCTTATTGCATCTTCTCGGAAGGAAAAGGAAAAAGCAGAAAATGCAAATGCAAACAATCTCCGATGTATTTATTAGGATGTCACAGCGCTGCCGGATGTGATTTTTATGAAAGAAGAAAAACATAGTTTTCCGCAGTTTTTTTCAGTTTTCAGTTTTTATTAAAATGAACAGCGAGGATATATTATGAATATGATAAAAAAGACAATCTCAATTGCTATATCTGTGCTTTTGCTTTTCGGTATTATTTGTTCAAATACTAGTTTTTCTGATTGTTTAATCCCAATGGTCAGTGCAATTTTGGACAACGAATCTTATCCGTTATATTATGAAATAAATAACGGGCAAGTAATAATTAAAAGCTGTGACTCTGGTGCCTCAGGTGTGTTGGTAATTCCCGATACTTTGAATGGATATCCCGTTACTGAAATTAAATCTTATGCTTTTGGCTATAATCATAAGTTAACAAAAATTGTTATTCCAAACAGCGTAAGGGTTATCGGGAGTTCGGCATTCAGTGGCTGTCCCGGACTAACCGAAATTAATATTCCGGATGGCATTACAGCTATAGAAAGCGGTACATTTTCAGGTTGCACAAGCCTTAAAAACTTAGTACTCCCCAAAAGTATCAAAACAATTGGTAGTTCGGCATTTAATAATTCCGGGCTGACAAGCTTCACAATACCCAACAGTGTTACAAGTATTAGCGATGGTACATTCAGCGGATGCGCTTCGCTTACAAACATTAACATACACGGTAACATAACAAGCATAGGTAATAAAGCATTTTATGGTTGTACAAGTCTTGCAAGTTTAACCATTCCCAACAGTATCACAAATTTGGGCGACTACGCTTTCTCAGGTTGCATCGGCCTTGCAAATTTAACTATTCCCAACAGTGTCACAAGCATAGGCAGTGGTACTTTCTCCGGTTGCACCGGCCTCAAAAAAGTGACTTTAAATGATACATGCCCCTATATTCCTACCAGTATGTTTGAAAACTGCACTTCACTTAAATCAATCTATATCTCAAGTAAAGTTCAATCAATATATACCAGTGCTTTTAAAGACTGTTCAAGTTTAACCGATGTATATTATGGCGGCAAGAATAAATCAGACATAAGCATCGGCGGATCAAATGATTATTTACTGATTGCAAACTGGCACTATGGTTCAAAACGGCCGAGCGATACACAAAACAACCCGGGCACTCAAAACAACCCGGGCACTAAAGATAACCCAAGTAATCCGGAAAATCCCGATGATCCAATAGAAACAACCGTTAGTTATCGCTCTACCGTTCATATTAAAATAAATGTTCCATCACTAAAACTGCCTTCAGGTTATAAAATTGCCTTATACGAAAACTCAAAACCAGTAGCAAAAGGCAACAACAAAGAAGTAAAATATGATGCAAAGAATCTGACTGCAACCAGAACATTTGATGTAAAGTTTTTTGATAATAATGGTAATGTTATAAATCAATATGGATCATTTGGCTTGGATGCATCATTAAGAATCAATGTGAAGGACGGATTCTTTGACCGATTTATTGCCTTTTTCCAGGGAATTTTCGGGACACTTCCCAATTATAACTGGACAATGGAATACTAAATAAACAATAATTAAAACAAAACAGGCTGTCGAATTGACAGCCTGTTTTGTTTATTATGCTTCTGCGGCTTTTGGGGGCTTTCTCTTCATTGCCGCGGCTTTTTCCTCTTCCTCACGGCGTTTTTCATCATAGCGGATTTTTGCCTGAGGGTAATCTGAGGTGAAATCATCGATATTTTCATAGGCCTCGCTGAGCAGGATGTGCCTTTCCGCCCTGATATAGGGCTTCATAAGCTTGCCGTAGCGGTTGCGAAGGCGGGTGGCCTCTTTGATTCTGCGGTTCTTATCCTTAAGCTGCTCTTTTGTATCCTCGGGCAGATCATAGAGGGCTTCGTAATCATCCGCGGAGAATTCAAAAACGGCTCTCTCGGGATGCTTTTCAATCTCCCTTGCCCTGCGTTTTATGGAGCGGGCCATATCAATTGCCTCGGATCGCAGGTTTCTTTCTTCCTTGCCTTCCGCCTGAGGAAGGGAAACGGCTATTGCCTCAAAATCGGTTTCGGCATTGCCTCGCTCGCTGTCAGCTATGAGCCTGCACAGGGCAATAAACTCTTTGCCGAAGGGGGTGGTGTAGCGCTGAAGCTCCTTATTGAGGAAAGCGGCAATATCAACCTCTTCATTATGGGCTCTTACAGCCTTCTTCCTGAGCTTGTATTCGGCTCTGTCGGGGTAATCTTCCTTCTTTACCTTTTCAAGCTTTTCACAGCCAAGGTATTCCTTCATGCTCTGCAGGGCTTCGCAGGCCTCGCAGTAAATATCATCCTGCAGCACATCCGCGTGCTTATCCTCCACGGCGCTCCTAAGGCGGATTACACGGATAACCGCCTTCTGGTCCGTTTCGCTTAAATCATAGAAGAACCAGGGCAGTACATCTATGGCGGCGCCGATAAGGGAAATGAGCAGCAGCTTATCAAGGAGCGGATAAAGCACATTATTGCTGTTATAGGTGCCGTTTTCGTTATAGACATTGAGCACGGAATAATCGGTGCCGTCAAAGCCGTTGCGCTTATAGACCCAGGGCACAAACAGGTTTGTAACAGCGCCTACGGCACCGCCCACATAGGTATCAACCACACCGAAGGAGCCGTCTATGCGCTCGCCGCTGATATACTGCTGATAATCGCGTATATCCGATTCCATGGCGCGGTCCACAACCTCCGTTGTTTCCCAGAACCTGTTGAGAAAATAGAAGATAAATATGAGAGCAAGGCTCTTTTTGTAGGTAAGGGCGAGACCCAGGGTAATGAAAATCTGCAGTATGTTCTTTGTGAGCTTGAAGCCCTTTTTGCCCAGCTTATCAATGAGCCAGGGTGAAAACAGCATTGCCCACATTGAGGAGTTGTAGGAAAGGGTATCCATAATGCCGTAGGTGGTCATTGAGCCCACCTTGCCGTAATAGAACAGCCACTGCATAAGCACATTTTTGCTGTCCTCCATAAAGTTATTCCAGTTATCGGAGCATTTTATCCAGAACAGCTTGTTCTTTGAAACGGCTTTAAGAGCATCGATAAGCCCCACCTTTGTTACGCGGGACCTGGGCTCAATAATCCTTTCGCTTACCCCGTAATAGGCGGTCAGGCTCATTGCAACGCCGATTACGATAAAGAAGGGGTAAATCATACGGTAGGTTTTTATATTGTAAAGGTCGCCGTCTGCAAACACATCGCTGAGCACCGGGATAAGCAGACCCGTTAAGCTGGGGGCGAAGTTATGCACAAGGGAGGAAACCGTCATAATCCTTACGCGTTCCTGAGAATTGGGTGAGATAACGAAAACCAGGTTGCTGACACCGGTGGAATACCAGCCCTGCACATAGCCCTGAATCTGCCCTATGAGGAAAAGGGAAACAACCATAGGGATATATCCCATTTTTTCATAAGGATAAAACAGAGCGAAAAGGGAAAGTATGCCGGAGGGAATTGCCAGCTTTACAAACACACGGTATTTGCCCGCCCTTGAGCGCAGGTTATCAATGATATAGGCGTTAAGGGGCGCAAGAGCATAGCCGATAGCCGTGCAGATATAGCCGAAGATAAGCAGGTCGCGGTGGGTCATGTGCAATGTCATGGCGGTAAAGGGATTGTTTACCGCAAAGGCAATGCCGAAAACCGTGGCAAGGCGCATACCCAGCCAGCCCACGGAGAGCATAAGGTACTCTCTGTAAGCTACGCTGTTGCCCACGGCAGGCACACGCCAGTAGGTGAATATTTCCTTTATAAAGCCCTTAACTTTCTCAATCATCCGGCGGAGCCCTCCTCAAAAATCAGTGTAACAACGCTTTTTGCGGGGAAGGTGAAAGCTTTTACGGGTTCTGCTTTTTCAAGCGATTTATCTTCGCTTGTAACATATATCTCTTTTACGCTTCCCGGCAGCTCAAGAGTGACTTCGCTTTCGCCGGGGTTGGCGGCAACAACAGCCTGCCTGCCGCCTTTTGCAAAGCCCACGGCCTTAAGAGCGGGGCCCGGGTCAACATCAAACCTGACACTGCCTTTTTCAATAAACTTTGAAAAATTGCCGAAGGCGTAATACCTTTTGGTCATCTCAAAGGTGCGGGTATCATCGTTTTCATATATAAGCCCGTCGCAGTAATCCACATTTGAAAGAGCAATCCAGAGCTGCCAGGAGGTAACATTGAGTATGCTCAGATCCTCCATCATAATTTTGGTCTGCTCCAGGGCGGAATCCATACCGTAATCCCTGCCCCCCTGCATGTGGGTCCACTCGCTGGTTTTTATTGCGAAGCCGGGGAAGCGCCTGTCCACATACCGGCGGTAGCGTTTCATAAATGCTTCCCTGTTGCCGATAAATGAAGATATTACCGGAATAGGAGGCGTGATAAAATAGGAGTGGGTATCAACAGCATCAACCTTAGCCCTTATCTTTTTATCACCCAACATAATGCGGCAGTAGGTTTTATTGAACCAGCGGATATCTCCGTTTTCTGCCCCGGATATTTTCAGGCCCTTAAGCGCCGGGCGGCGGTCGATTTCATCCGCAAAAACCCTGAGCAGTTTTTTGACCTGCAGGGGGCGGTAATGGCAGCCCTCCTGCCCGCCGGTCCACTTCCACACGGGCTCATTTACAGGGGAAATATATTTGACGGGAACACCGAGGGCCCTGAAATGCTCAACGCAGTCAAGGCAGTAACCGGTGAATTTTTTGTAATTTTCGCTTGCAAGGTTTGTGTGCAGAGCTTTATCAAGGTGGGCTTTGCCGTTTCTGGTCCAGCGCTCCGGCGGGGAATTTACAAAGAATATAACCTCATCCGCTCCGTCTTTGACCGCCTGATTCATCATCCACACGGCGTTTGCATCCCGGCTCCAGTCATACTCCGTTTCGCTTATATCAAAGCTTTCCGCCCGGCGGCACTCAGGGCTGTAGGTGCCCTTGCCGCTCTGAGCGGATCCTCCGCCCAGGTTATACCTGTAGCAGCCGATGCCTATACCCTCTTCCTTATCAAAAAGGAGCTGGGATATTCTCTCCCTTTTGGGCATACCGGAGTTTTCATCGGTTTCGCTCCAGCCGCCCACGACCTGGGCCCACCAGGCGCCGGAAACCCCGAAATTCTCAAATGTCTGGTAAGTTTGCTGCGGGTTAAGCTTTAATTTTTCCATATTCTCCTGCCCCTTTTTTACTGTTTATCTGTTCTGAAAAGCCGTGTTTCATTCTCTTTCATTGTAAGGGTTATGGTGTCGCCTGTGCCCCGCAGGCTGCCGCCGAGAAGCTCTGTATAGGTGCAGGCGGCGGGGAGCCTGATTGTTTTATCCCCTGCCGAGGCGGAACAAATTGCGATATAGTTATCATTTACATAGATAATATCATTGCTTTCGCAGTAAATATGAACTCCCCGGGATTTGCAGTAAGCCCGCAGTTCATTTACGGAAAGCTCTTTTTTGATTGCCGAAACAGAGATATAGCTCACTTTCTCTTTTTTGCATATTTCAAGGGCGGCGCTCATATTTGCTGTTTTAAGCTCCGATAAAAAGATAATTGCTTTATAGTTTTTATAAACCGCCTCAAAATCCTTAACATCATAAATATCATAGGGCGCGCCGAGATAGCCAAGGGGTTTTCTGTGATTGAAGGCGGCGTTTTTAAGGGCGCAGTCCGTATAGTATTTATATGCGCTCTCATCAACAAAAACCGCGGTTTCAGCCTTGCCTGCTCTGTTTTTATCCTTAAGGGAGGCGGCGCAGATTTGCCTCATGCTGCTCATTTCCCCGAGAATATCCGGGTCATTATACCAGCCGCCCCACATATCAAACCACCAGAAGCCGTTGCCTTTTATAAGCTGACGGCTGAAGGATTTGCGTATTGCGGCAAGGCTTTGCTCTTTGCTTTTAAGCGGATGCCATATTTCGGCGGTCATTTTTTTATCCGTATCATATTCCGGTGCGCATTCGCCTAAAAGCTTTGTGAGGTGGGTGCGTATATCGCACTCCTGCATACATATTTTATTGTGCAGCCGCACGGAATCCGCCGGGTACATTTCGGTCCAGTCAACACCCAAATCTCTTGTGCCGATATATGAATTGGGGGAGCAGATAAAATCGATACTGTCGCATTCAAGCACGGTATTAAGGGCGTGGGTGCCATAAAGGGATGATGTAACCTCGAGGGAATAGCCGTAAAATGTGCCGATAACCACATTGCCCCCGGTTGCCTTGCGGGCAACGGAGCTCAGGTAACATATATCATCGGCAACGGCGTTGCTTGCAAACTCAAGGTAGGCGGCAAGGTGAGGGTTCTTATGGTAAGGCCCTTTTCCCTGAAGCAGGGAAAGATCAGGCAGGCCGGAAAAACCGCAGCCGGGGTAATACTCCTCAAGGTAAGCGTTAAAGGCCTTTTCCGAATTTTTGCATAAACCTGCGTTCAGGTCAAAATGGAACCATTCCTCCGTATTGCCCCCTGCAAGCTGGTAGCCCACAATATGGGAAGCGTAATCGCTCTTGTTTATATGGTCAATTACCGTTTTAAGCATATCGGCGGCGGTGCTGCGGAATTCCGGGGCAAAAAGGGATTCCCGTTTGCCTGTGCCGTCGGTACAGCCGGGGTTTTCCTCAATCCACCACAGGGGCATTGAAACATTGACCCTGGGGAAGATATAGGCCCCGGGGCAGGCTTCAAGAATTTTACCGACGGAATTATCAAGGGAGGAAAAATCCGGCTCCCCTTTTTTATCAAAAATGCCGCCGTGAAAGGGCGTGCAGAAATCGTTGGCGTTAATCCACCTGCCCGAAAACAGCACGGGCACGGAAAAAAGATTGTAGCCGGCATCGGCAAACTGAGCGTAATTATTGTACTGCTCAAGGTAAGTCATATATGCCGCGGCGGGGAATGGCTCCCCGTTCACATAAAGGGTAGGCACTCCGCCGCAATCGCCTACGCAGGAATATATGCCGCAATACTTCTCCATATCTCTTTCCTCTTTGCCGTAATCTGTGCCGAAATCCGCCCCGGCAGGGGGAACATAAAAACTGAAAAGCCCGCCGACGGCTGTAACAAGCGCCAGAAACAAACCGATAATTCTGTTCATACCGCAGGCCTCCCTCAGGTGTGTGGATTCAGGGCTTTTCTTATCTCATCAATTTCGCTGAGCAAATTATAAACTCCGTCTTCGGACAGAACTCCCCTTTTAAGCTCCGGGGGCAGTCTGCCGGCTTCATCATCGGCAAAGTCCTTCTTCCATAGTTTTCCGGAATAATAGGCCTCAAGCTCGTTAAGCTCCGGCTCAAGTTTTTCAAACTCCTCAAGGGCCAGGGAAAGGCGGCCCGCCGCGGCGGAAACCCTGCCGAAAACCGACTCAAAATATTCTATTCTTTCAATCTGCTTATCTTTTGCGTTCATACATAACGCCTCTGGTTTCAAGTATAAATTATAAAAACAGAATAATCAAGATTTTTTCTTAAATGAAATAATTTGAGGAAAGATAAGCCGGCTATTATTGAAAAAAGAAGGCGTGTATGTTAGAATATACCGGTAACAGAATTGTCAGCAGATTATATTAGCTGAAAACGGAATTGAGGAATACGGATGAACAAGCTTAAATCGATATTCACAAAAAAGCAGGCGGGCTATGCTTTGACTGCCTGTATTGCGGTGGTTCTTTACGAATTCTTAGAGCATTTTGAAGCAATGAAGCCCTTCCTGCTGAGCGTAAAGGCCTTCCTCTCGCCCATAATCATAGGCATAGCAATTGCATACCTTTTTGACCCCCTTGCCGATGATGTGTTTGAGAGAAAACTGCTGAAAAACATGAAAAACGAATCCGCAAGGCACACCTGGGGCGTAATACTTACCATTGTGTGCATTGTGCTTATCCTTGTTCTGCTGCTGGTGGCCCTTATCCCCTCGGTGGCAAAGAGCATATCAAAGCTTGTATCAAACTGGGATGAGTACAACCTGAAGCTTCACGCCATTATAGGCAAAATAGCCGCCTTTGCAGGAGCCCATAATATAAAGATTGATATGTCACCCGTTGAGGGATACCTTGATAATTTAGCCGGAAAGATTATGGAAATTGTGAAGAACAATTCAAAATCAATCCTGAGCACCTTAGGCGAAATAGGCAGCGGCGTTTCAAACTTCGGCGTGGGAATAATATTCGGTTTCTGCTTCCTGGGCGCAAAGAAAACCCTGCTTAAATTCCTTGATAAAATCCGCCGTGCCCTGCACACAAACGAAACCATTGAGAGAAACAACCAGCTTTTCGGCAGATGCCACAAGATTTTTGTGCGCTATGTGGGCTGTACACTGCTTGATGCCTGCATTGTGGGCGTTGCCACACTTATATTCATGCTGATAATGGGCATGCCCTACGCCCCGCTGATTGCAGTGGTGGTGGCGCTTACAAACATAATACCCACCTTCGGGCCTATGATCGGCTCCGCAATCGGAATTTTCTTCCTTATACTTGAAAATCCCATGCAGGCACTCTGGTTCTTCATCTTTTCCTGCATACTTCAGTCCATTGACGGCATGGTGATAAAACCCAGACTCTTCAGCAACTCGCTTGGTATTCCCGCAGTATGGACCCTTGTGCTTATAATCCTTGGCGGCAAAATCGCCGGCATGCTGGGAATTATACTGGCAATACCCTTTGCCGCAATATTTGTGATAATATATCAGGAAACAATTGAACCAAGGCTCGAAAAGAGAACCATGAAGCTCAACGGCGAAAGCGCCGCGGAAAAACCGGAAAACACGGAAGAGCAAACCCCGGAAGAGGAAAAAACAGAAGCATAACCTAAAAAAATTAAACACTCCCTTTACGGAAAGCCGTAAGGGGAGTGTTTTGAATTATGATATTAAACAATTGCCGTGTTGAAAAATTCCGTGAGGTTATTGTAACTTTTCTTTTGCATCATAACAAATGAAAAATTACAATACAGGAATTTATAAATAATTTCCTGAGAGCGAGTTTTTATTTTGATTCTTAATACTAAATGCTCATTTAATTATTAACCACTTGCCGTTTCGCTTGCCGCCGGCTCTTTCAATAAGACCTTTTTCCTGCATGGCAACGGTTCTTGTTTTAATGGTTCTCTCTGATTTGCCGATTTTTGCAGCTAACTCTTTTTGCGTTATATCGGGGTATTCTTTGATTATATCCATTATTGCAGCTTCTTCCAAAGTGCAATTTTTGCACTTTGATTTCTTAGAAGTTGCACTTTGGGCTTCGGCGGTCTTAGCATAATCGATATGAACATACCTGTTTTTAAGTTCATTATTACCGCCGAGCAAAAGGTTCTCAAAGAATCTGTCAAGAAACTCGGTTGTAGCTGTAATACCTTTTGCTACATTATTGTAATTTGCTCTGGCAAGCGCGTTTCTGAAATACCATGAGTTCTTCTCAAATTCGTCATTTGAAATCTCAAATCCGAAAGTTTTCAGATATTTTATTACGAACACAGCGGTAGTGCGGGTGTTGCCCTCGCCGAAAGGATGTATCTGCCAGATTCCGGAGGCAAATTGTGAAATGTGTTTAACTGAATCTGCAGCGGAGAGATTATCATACGAAAACTCTTTTTCGGCTTTGAAATCATATTCAAGTGTAGGTATAATGCTCTGATAAGCGGCATAGGTTACGGTATCTCCGCCGAGCACCCATTCATTCTTTGTGATGTTGTAATCACGGTATTTGCCTGCGTGATCAAAAACTCCGGTAAACAAACGGCGATGAATCTCTTTAAACTCTGCGGGAGAAAAATTAAATGCTTTTTCACCGAGAATTGCTGTAATTCGGGTTGATACAATGTCTCCCTCTTCGGTTTCGGATTCTTTTTCTTTTCTCTTATCACGCTGCTTATAATAACTGCTTACTCTTTTCTGAGCATCGGCAATTGTGATTTTTCCTTCAATATGCTCTTTTGCTGTATCAATCAGGTAATTTGAAATTTTTAAATTATCAACTGCCTGGAGACCGATAGCAGTCTTCCACGCTCTGCTCTTCTGAACCTTATCGGGTTCGCCTTGCTTTATATATTCTTCAAGCTCATATAAGCGGTTATCATCAACCATTTATATCACCTCACATGCGCTGGGAAATACTACATATACTATAACATCACCCGTTATACTTCTGCTTTATCTTTTCGACTACTTCTTCAAGCGTAACCTTGCCGAGCGCAATTTGCTTAATCAGTTCTTTCTGCTCTTTGCCTAGATGAAAGCCTTCCATATTCGTGGAAGCAACCGCATTTTCTATTGCTCTGTCTATTGTTACAGGAGCCATAATCTCACCTTCATTTTCCTTGTATTTTAACATAATTCAAAGCAAATATCAATACCGGTGTATTCTGAAAACCGGCTGGATATAAAAACAAATAACCCGAACGTATTTCCGACTTGAAATAAGTTCGAGTTATGTGCGTTTGGTGACCCTCAACGAGTTGTTGTCGAACACCGAGATTGACTTCAGATTCAATCTCGGTGGCGAGCTTCGAGTCCTTGTCCGGTCTAAACACAAGCTTGATTCTGAATTTGTCTGGGTCGTCTGGGGAAGGGTCATAAAGAGTAATCTTATCAACATACTCTTTAACAATCATTTCTCGCCCTTTTGCTGTCATCTGCATCTCTGCCCAGAGTTCGCCGGCTTTTTTTATCTTTTTTTCAAAATTATCCGGGGAGTCGTTATTGTTTGATATGAGATTGATTGCATCAAGTTTTGCTTGTTTAGTGTTAAGGTCTTTTACGATTTCATCATACATATCTTTCCAGTCTGAATCGTTCGTTTCCAAATACTGCTCCATTGCGCTTATTTTTTTTGTTTTAAGTTTGGTTATTTCAGCTTGGAGCTTTATTATTTCAGGATTGACCTTTTTCTGTTTTTCGGCTTTTTTTGCGGCTTCAATATATTCGTTTATAGCCTCTTCTCGCCAAACCCAATGTGAAATCAAGTCCATAACAGCAAATTCGAGTTTATTCTTATCAACTCTTTCTTTTTTGCATTTGTTTTCGGCGGAGTCACGCTTTTTGCTTTTACAGGTATAATAGTAGTATTTACATCCGTTTTTGCTTCGGGAATTGTCGGCAATCATCTCAGAACCGCATAAACCACAATAGAGCTTGCCTTTCAAAGCATAATGAACTCTTTCTTTTTTCTGGGCTCCTTTATATCGGCGACCGCCTTTAGCTTCTTGAGCTTTTTCCCATAGTTCCTCTGATACTATCGGTTTACAAAAGCCTTCCAATATATGCGTTTCTTGTTTTTCTTCATTTTTAAATGTAAAGGTTCCTACGCCTTTATAAAGTGTATTTTCTATCATTCTGAGGACAGAATCACGGTTAAGTTTCGTTCCCTTTGATGTGCGAACGCCATTGCTGTTAAGATATTCGGCAACTTCTTGGGTAGATTTTCCCATAACATAGTCTTCAAAAGCCTGCCGTATAAATTCTTTATCCTTTTCTATAGGTCTGACACGAAACTTTTCACGTTTGCTTCCGCCGACGTGACCGACGCTGTATTTTTCAAAACCGGGCGGCAGTGTTCCGCCATTATAATAGCCAAAATCAGCATTGTATTCCATACCGCGATTAACGTGGATTCTGAGAGTCGTTATATCTTCCTCTGCCTTAGAAGCGAGAATTGCCTCATATATTTGACCGCCGAGGTCATTTGTTATTGCTTGTGCCGCAAATTCAAACTTTGCGCCACCCTTTTTGAGTTCTCTTTTCAGGTGTTTAAACTCGTCGTCGCCTTCTCTTGTTATCCTGTCAAGAGTTAATGCAACGCACACATCAAATTTACCTTGTTTACCGTTCTCTATCATTTCCATAAATTGAGGACGGTTTTTTGTTTGGGTTGCAGTTAAAGCAGAGTCTTGATATGTTTTAATAAGCGTATAATTGCACTTTTTGATATAAGCTTCACATATTTTTATCTGTTGCTCAATACTGGTTTCACTTTGAGCGTCAGAGGAATAGCGTGCATAGATAACGGCTCTTGTTTCTCCTTTTAATTCCTCGGGCTCGGTGTTGTAAATAATCGAAAGCTTTTTTTCCATATAACAACCTCTGTTTCAGCTATTATTGATTATATTATTCCTCGTCAAAGAAAGTGGTTTGAATGTGCCTTGGATGTGCCGAAGCATTGTCAAAGACAACATAAAGTGGCTCCCCGTGTTCATCAGAACAAACTCGGTGTTATTAATGTAGAGCTCACCATCAAGGTTACGGACAAACCCCCAGTTAAGGTCGTGTGCTTGTGCGTAATTCTTAAACGCATTGAATTTGTTTTCTATTTGAACATCTATATTGTTGCTGTGACCGGAGGATTTGCCGCCCTTTGTTTCAACAACCCAGTTTGTGCCGTCTTTTTTAGAAACAATGTAATCGGGATAGAAAAGTCATGATTGGCAATTAAGCGTAAAACAAATCATCCGCTTTGATAAGTTTAATATTATCAGCACTATTTGCAGCGTCAATCATCCATTTTGTGAAACCAGATTTTGAAAAAAGATAATAATACTTTTCTTTTTCCGGAAAGACGCTTGAAGCAGATACTAAATCTTCAAATTCTGTTTTGTTGAATAATTCATTTCTGAATTTGCATTCGCAGAAAATCGCAGATTTTTCATCTTTATCCAATAAAAGAATATCAATGTCATCCTGTTGTTTCTTTTCGGGATTATTTCCCCACCATTTGCCGATTACCGACGGATAAAAGGGTAACTCGCCTGCTTTGGCTTTTCGCTTCATATACTCCGTGCAAATCATCTCGAAAATTGAGCCCATATAATCGGAGATATTGTTTTTATCAATGATATCTTCAGCCGCTTTTTTAGGACCGATAATTTCATAATAACTGCGGTTTGAGAAAACGAAGTGAAACCAGAATTTGAAAAACGGATCGGTTATTGAATAAATGGTTTTTCTTGATGCGGCTTTTTCCCCTGCCGGTGATTTTTTTTCAATTAATTTGATAGTCCTCAGTGTATCGAGATATTTTGAACATTTTGAGCTGTCTTCATGTATTTTACCTGCGATTTCGTTCATACGGCTTGCTCCGTTTGAAATGGCTTCAAATATACTGTTATAAACCGCAGGTTCTCTCAGTTCCATACGAAGGAGAACCTGAGTTTCCTCTTTAAGGAACGAACCGGTTTTCAGAATTTTCTTTTCTATATTTTCTGCTACGGTCATGTTATCGCTAAAATTCTCAAGATAACATGGTATCCCGCCGAGAATACCGTAAGATATCAGTTTATCAACCGTGCTGTATTTGGGAAAGAATTCAGCACTGTCATAATAGTCGAAAGGCAGCAGTTCATAGGTTGCCGTTGCACGACCGTACAGCGGGCTTTTATACCCGAGAACTTCATTCTCCATAAAACTGACGCTGGAACCGCACAGAATCAAAAATATGTTTTTGGTTTTCCAATCGTGATCGATTATATGTTGCAGGGTGCTTTTTATTGAAGGCGTATCCTGTGCAATAAAGGGGAATTCGTCTATAATTATCAGTTGCTTTTCATTGCCGACATTATCACCGATATATTTGAATGCCGATTCCCAGCTTTCAAACGCGCCGAAATAACTGTTGTTAAATCTTTTCTGAACAGCTTTTGAAAAGTCCTCAATATTAAGGACGGCGTTTTTCTCTTGCGCAGAATAGAATATTGCATTTTTGTTTTTGGAAAACTCACTCATGAGAGTGGTTTTTCCCACTCTTCTTCTGCCGTAAAGCACAAGAAACTCGAATTTTTTTGAATTATATAAATCGTTCAGCATTTCAAATTCCTGTTGTCTGCCGATAAACATATATTTATCCCTCCGAATTACTTACTTGCCATTATTATAATCGTAATTCAGTAAAATTGCAAGTGCTTTTATAAGAAATCGAGGAATTATTGTTCTGCTTTTCTGTTTGGAATCAGAGTATCATCCCCTGCAGTGAATGATACTCTGCAGGGGAAAATAACCGGCTTTTATTTGCAAATAATTTATTTAGTAACTATTCATTGACAGAGACTCTGTTCCGCCGAAAGCCATCTCAATCTGAACTACAAACGGGAAGCAAAATGCAAACAGGTGAGCGCCGGTTACTTTATTCCATACGGTAGTGGCAAAATTCGTGCAGTTGTGAGCGAAGTATTCATACCAGCCCCATCTTGAATTTGAAATTTCATTTGCCGCAATTAAAAGTTCGGACCGGGTGAGTTTTTTCTGCTTTGCTTTGACAGTCTCGCCGCTGAAGCGTTCGATTTCACGGTTACAGTGCATTCCGCCGTCGTGATGAAGACCGAAACTTGCCATTTCATTGGGAGCAATGACCTTGCCGCCGATTGTAATGTCATTTTTGCTGATATTTTTAATGCAGATCCATGTGTGTCCGAACGCATAGTGGGAATGAATGCCGGAAGCACAGAGATAGAGAATTGCTACCGGATCTCTGTCAAAGAGGAATTCGCTGTCTGTATCTGCGGTGTCTGTGCCGTTGTCAAATTCATTTGTGTCTGCAGTATCCGGTATTGAAGCTTCGCTGTCGATATTATCGGGAGTTTCTTTGTCGACGCCTTCAACGGCATCCGGCTGCTCGGCTGTGTCTGCATACGTTTCATATACGCCTGCAGGTTCGTTATATTCGTCGATAATAACTTCTTTTGCAAATGCGGGAACGGCTATTGAAAATACGGTTGCTGTTGCAATGATAATTGAAATAAACTTTTTCATGGTAATTTCTCCTTTAATATTGTTTTTATAAATCGATTGGTTTAATTTGGATTGTGATGAAACTCAGTCTTCGTCTTCATAGAATACTTCATCTTCTGCTACGTCCGGGATGCAGGTGATTAGAGAGATTGCTGCGATTGCTCCGAACACCGGAAAGATGATGTCTTTGAATGCCGCGATAATTGCTGAAATATCCATTTTGTTACCTCCTCATGGTTGTTGTTTACAAGCACATAATAACCCGAAAAGCCACAGATTTTCGCCAATTGGTATGAGTGCGACAAAAAGCGGTATAGACGCAAAGAAACAGCCCCGATTCAAACGAATCGGGGCTGTCCGGACTATATTACTGTTTAGTTTTTAACTATGTTATTTGATTTGAATAATGTGTATTTGAAAAAGGCAATTAGCCGCTTGAAGAAACCGGCGTTTACTTTTACGGTTTCGGTGTCGCTGATGTCACTGTCATCGGCTTTAACCTGCTTCCCGTCTTTATACAGCACAGCTTTGACTTCACCGTCACCGTTTTTACTGTCATATTCAAATATGGTGCCGGTCTTGCCTGTATCTCTGTTACCTATAAACCAGTGAACATCGTATCCGTCGGGAATATCCGCTTCGAGACGGAGCACCTGACCGTAGTCAATCGTCTTGGAACCGGGGTTACTCTTTATGCTCAGCTTGGGTTGAGAATAAATGCCGAACGGGCTCAGGGAAGTAACGGTTATTCTCCAGTATTCGCCGTCGTCATATATTTTGAAGTTTGCATCATTCTTTTTTGCCGTGAAGCTCTCTCTGTTACCGTTCGCAGGATAGTGGAATATCACAATGCTGTTCAAATCATAACCGATAAAATCTTTTTTGAAGCGAATTACTGCAGGATTCTCGGCAGATATCAGTTCTCCGTCTGTAAGAGTAAGGTCAAATTTGCACTGGCATCCGAAATTTATTCCGTCAAAATTAGTGTTTTGTTGAGGCGTAAGACTTCTGAGATTGAAGTTTACGCTGCTGTTATCACATCTGACATCTATGACCTTGTTGACTGTTTTCTTTTCAGGAGTCTTATACGAATTATCGGCTGTAAGCACACCGCCGTTATCATTTGTGTATATGATTTCAGCCCAGATCGCATAAATGGTTTTGTCGCCGGTAAGGTTAAATGATGAACCGGGCTGATACTGTGCCGCAGTTGCCGAATCATTGTCTGCCCAGCCGAGGAAGGTATAACCTTCTCTTGTGGGTTTATCATTAGACAGAGATATGTTTCCGCTGCCGGTTAGAGCTATAGGGGCGTTAATGCCGCCATTGGCATCATAAGTAAGAGTGTAATTTATCGGTTCGTCTGCCCCTTCACAATGAACCCAAATATATTCACCGTTGGTGTCATATGTTTTGGCTTCGTTTATATTGCTGTTATTCCAACCTATTACAACATTTTCCCATTGCTGAACCGTGCCTGGATAGTATATATCAAATGAACTTGGGCATTTATAAAATGCTGCTTCACCGATTGACAAAGTTGCACTTTTGAAATATACCTCCTGCAATGAACTCATATATGAGCATACATTGGCAGGTATTTTATTTACATTATTGCCAAACTCCACAGTTTTTACTGCACTACCTGCCTCACTAAAAATACCACCGTTAACTGCAATTGAACATTCTGTAGCATTAAAGTATATTTTTGTTATATTTGAGCAACCTTTGAATGCCCATAATCCAACTGAAGTTACATTTTCAGGAATAGTTACTTCTTTAATTACATCACAGTCACAGAACGAAAGGCTTCCGATAGTTTCCAATTTTTCGGAAAATACAGGATTTAATTTTGAGCAGCCGTTAAAGGCTTGTTCTCCAATATTTGTTATATTATTTAGATTAATCTCCTGCAACTCTGAGCAACCTTCAAAAGTATGATTATTAATAACAGATACTTTTTCCGGAATAGATATTTTTTCAAGGCTTTTACAATTTTTGAATGCCGCTACTCCAATTGACTTAACACCTGCTCCAAAGGTGACAACAGATAGTGAATTCATACCTCGACAAACATCATTGGGTATATTATAAACATTATTGCCGAAAACAATTGTTTCTATGCTGTAGTTGTTGTCACTTTGTGTGTCGGACGCAAAAGCACTTCCATTTACCGGCATTTGACAATTTGAAGCATTGAAATAAACTTCTGATATTCCCGAACATTTTTTGAATGCCCTTTCCGAAAGAGAATTAATACTGTCAGGAACAGTTAATTTTTTTATTGAGTTGCAATTCTCAAAGGCGTTCATACCAACAGCAGTTATCGGTGTGTCATCTATTATTGAGGGAATCACATAGTCTTCCGGAAGTTCATCAGGTTTAAGAACTTTCGTTATTGTATTGCCATCATACTCATACATTCCGTCCTCACTGGTAATACTCGCCGCGTTTGCTTTGATTGATGCAAAGTCAAAAGCTGGTATTTCAATTCCGACGAGTCCCGCCGCTGGGGCTGATCCGAAGAGTATAAGCCCGGCAAGCATAGTTGCGATAATCTTTTTTAATAAACTGTTATACATTATTGTTCCTCCTACTTTTGTGCCATTATATGGTTTAATTAGCTTAGCGGTTATAAATGTTTTGATATTGCTGTGAATAATGGATCTGATTGCAGGGACTCCCTTTATACTAAAGCGCTTTAATGTAAATATCAGTTCTTTGAAACATCTATATTGATATCTTTGATTTCGCCGTTTACCGCTGCATATTGTTCAAAAGTTTCATCAACGGTATAAGTGTAATCCGCATTTCCGACGGATTCGGCAAGGGATATGACATCGTTTTGAACGATTTCTTTTCCGGGTTTTACGAGAAAGAGATATGAATCTTCGTTTTCCGCTTCATCATCATAATGAAATTTCAGCCGTATGCCCGCCTGATTGCCGCCTTCAGGACCGCACTCAAGCATTGTTGCCGAGCCGTCACCCGAATACAGGGCAGTTGCTTCGTCCCCGTCGGTTAATCCGTGTTTTCCGGTGCAGTATTCAAACGCAGCCAAAATATCGTCGCCCATCGCAAATCTCTTAACAAAGTCTGTCATAAATTCTTTGCTGTAAGCTGACCGGACTTCATTCCGGAAACCGATGACCGCCTTGCAGCCGGAATTTATCAGAGCCTCTGCGAGCTTGTTGTTCTGAGAATCGCACCCGAAAGCGCAGCAGCTTTCGAGAAATACAACGGTATTATCATATGTCTTATTCTCAAAAAAACCGGGAAACAGAATTCCATAGGTTTTGGCAATATAATCATATGTTTCGCCTTTAAGAACTTTATATACTCTGGTCAGGACCGCAGCATTCTTTTCTCTAAGATCACCTACGAATTCCTCTTCATTTTCCGGATAATTTGAAAGCTGAATGTACGGCTTGTTTACAGTATCTTTGAGATAGACGCCGCCGTGGCATGAAACACACACGAAAGAGCTGCCTGATGTTTTTCTGAAATTGTCATACCTTGCCGTAATATGTCCTGCTCCGTAATACTTTTCAAAAGTATCTGTCAGAGATTTATATGAATTACTGTCATCATTGAAAGATACTCCCGATGAAAATCCGTCCAACATAAGGAAGGCGGGATTGTTTCCTTCAATCTGCTCATCTGCAAGCTCTTCGGGTTCCTCGTCTGCTTCAGCCGGCAGGCTAATACCTCCTATGGCTGTGCCGCCGCCGTCCAAATCATACTCATACCAGTAGATTTGTTCGCTTTCATCAAACTGAGTGCCGGTTATCTGTTCATCCTCTTCCCATTTTTTAAGCATTTCCTCTGTGAATCCGCAATCATAAATCACTGTTACTTCAAAACTACAGTCGGCGGTTCCGAATTTAACACTCTTTTGCGTCTTATCCTCAAAAATACCGTTTTCGCGTCGGATAGAAACAATTGATTTGTCGTTTTCGCTAATTCTTTCAAATGAGCTGTCGCGGCTGAAAAGATTTTTGAAAAAGAAAACTATCTTCTGAAAAAAATTCAACTTTGCGCTTGAACCGAGTTTTGCTTTAACCGTAAAAACTTGTGATTTGCCTGAATCGAGTTTTACGATATCCGATTTGCATTTTTCACCTTTCGGAAGTTTGCAGTCGGGGGAATAGACGGAAATCATCAGATTGTCAATGTTGAAGCCGTAGCCGTTGGTAACCTTGACTGTTAACTCGGCGGTATCGCCGTAGGCGTATTCGGATTTTGACGGATTGACCTCTATTGCCAGACCGTTTTCTTTGTCACCCGGCTCAACTGAAACTGCCGAGCCGTTGACAGCACACAGCGAGAGTGAGGTTAACGCTATTGACATTACCAAAACGGCAGAAACAAGTTTTTTTAACTCAATCAAAAAACATCACTCCTTTGAACATACCGACGTTTATTTTTTCTTTCTGAAAATGCCCATAATAATCGCGGCAAAAGCGTTCAATCCCGGATTCTTATAAAACTTATCTTTCGGTTCAAGCAGACCGGTATAGAAATTCATAAGAATATTAACAATAAATCCGGGATTCGCATCGGCGTTACCGTCAATTATATCCTGAAGCGGAGCGTTGCCCTTCGCATAAAACGAACTTTTGCCGTTCAGCGATTCAAAATAGATGTAATCGGGTTTGGCTTCTTCAATAAGTTTTTCGACGCAGGGAACCGTGTCATCGTTCAGCACCGGCTCATAGAAAAAGGCCAGAACGGTTTTGCCGAAAAATGACAAAACATCGAAGGCGAACCATTTGCACCCGGTATTTGCCGCGCCGAATTTCGCATCATTTCCCTTACTGTCTTTGGCTGCGTTGTTAATGATTATCACAGCATTTTTGTCAAGCCCGGTGCTTTCGGGTAAACTGACCGCTTCGCCTGTAAAGCATACCGCCTTTGCGCCTGCACCTTCAAAAGCGCCGCTTTCAAGCGCCTTCACATTGTCGGGGAAATAATAGATGCCGTCGGCGAGCATATACTTGCCGATATCGGCAGATCCGACTGCTGAATGCGTCTGATTCCCGGCAAAAGAAAGCGTCGAAAACACAGAAAACAGCATCAGGACAGCAAGAATTACAGATAATACTTTTTTCATAGAATCAACTCCGTTTCGGATTTGTGTTTATTATACTCCGCAAATACAGATTTTCTGTTTTTACGGTATGAATGCAACAAAAAGCGGTATGAACGCTTAAACGGGCAAAAGGATTTCAAGAGTAAACTCCGAATCTGTGCAGGAAAGATTGACAGCGCCGCCGTAATTAGATACGGCTTTTTTTATATTGCCGATTCCGAGTCCGTGATTCTCTTTATCCGATTTTGTGGTTTTGATTGTATTATTTTTAATATTTACCTTTTCTTTGACGGGATTTGTTATTTTTATAATCGTGCCGCTGTTTTTCACCTCGGATTTTATCGAAATAACACACGGCGCAAGTTCTTCACACGCCCTGACAGCATTATCTGTTGAATTGCCGAGAATGGTGCAGATATCGCTGTTCTTAATACCTTCAGACGGTATGCGCCCGTCAAAACGAATTTCAATATTCTTCGTGCCTGCGGATTTGGCTTTCTCTGAAATGATGGCGTCGGCAAGATAATTGCCGGTATTGTATTGAAGCACTGCGGATTCAAGACTGCCGGTTAAATCTTCAATATATTCTTTGGCTTCGTCATTTCTGCCGCTCTCGATAAATGCCTTCAAAGAAATCAGATTATTTTTATAATCGTGCCTGAAGCGGCGGATATCACGGTTCTTCTGCATGGCTTCTTCATAATGCCTGAGTTCCATTTCAAGTTGCATCTCGGATTCTTTTTGCTTTGAAAAAAGAGTGAAATACCTGTAAACAAGATATGTCACGGAAACAATAATAAGCCCCGTAGATATAAGTTTCAAAACGGCGGATACGGCAGAGTCGAATAAATCCGTCCTGCCGAGCATCGATTCATAACTTGATGCAAAGAAAGCAATATATATGATTACATAAATGAACGGCGAAATACCTTCGACAAATCCTTCCGGTATTTTTGCCGATATTTTGCTGTGAAACACCGACAGCAATATAAGAGTTAGGGAATAGACAGCCAATGATATCAGCGCTTCTTTGCGAAAGGAGATCTTTTCATCCGGCAAAAGTGAAATAATGAAACTTCTGACATAGTCAAACGCTATCATAACTACGCCGCCGAAAAACAGAAAAGTCCATTTCTTTTTTGGAACAAAAACAAGATAAGGAGCAATCAGAGACACAACAACGAGAAGCGCATCAAATACGGTGTAGAGATCATCATTTTCAAGAAACAGATTAATGATTACCGTAACAGATATAAAAGCAATTCCGAATACTGTTATCGGAACCTTGCTTTTTCGAAGCCCGTAGCCGGGGATTGAATAGAACACGGCGAAAAATGTAATAAAGTATATGACAAGAGAAGCAAGGCAGATATTTAAATCAATGAAATTCATATTCAGCCCTCATTTTGCAGCAGCACAAGACGGAAATCGGCATATTTTCTTGTGCTGAGTTCCACGCTTTCACCGCTTTTCAACACAACGTAATTATTCATATAACTTGAAACTTTTTTAAGGTTCACGAGATATTTGCGATGAACTCTGAAAAAACCGAAGTCGTCGAGTTTTTGCTCAATTGAATCAAGCGTATCCCTGCATGTAATTGAATTGCCGCTGTCAAGGTGGAAGGTGATTTCTTTTCCGTTTGCTTCAATATACTCAATATCCTTGCTTTCAATCGCTTCAACCTGACCGTCCTGCCTTACTGTAAGCCGCTTTGTCACCACATTCGTGGCAAGGTAAGCGTCGAGAGCCTCGTAGAATTTTTCCCTTTTTATCGGCTTGAGAATATATCTGAGCGCTCTCACTTCATATGCCTCATAAACAACGGTCTCATATGAAGTGATAAAGATTATGGCTTTTTCTTCGCCGTATTTTTCTCTGATCATCCGCGCAAATGACATACCGTCAATCTCGGGAGTTTCATAGTCCATAAGAAATATGTTGAATTCATCAATCCTCGGTTCAAGGTCCGGATATCTTTCAAATACTTCATAGGGAATATCAATCTTTTTGTCATGAAAATAATCTTCAAGTAAAGTTACAACATTCTCTATTGCAATTCTTTCATCGTCGCAAACCGCTATTCTCATATATACTCCTCTTTTAATATAAATAAAAAAGTGCGCAGCCCGAGAGCTGCGCACGAAAAACGCATAGCTCCAATTGCTGCCACGCAACTTTGATGTCTTCTAACATTGTAAGCATATCAAAATCGAGCTTGCGTTTTTACCAAAACACAAACTTACAATGTTAAAAAGACTTATTCGGTTACGTGGCGATTACAGTATATCATACATATTATATAAATTTCAATAATTAACTTAATTATATGATGATACAAATAATTTGCAAATTATAAGACTCCTCTACGTTACAACGCTTTGTAGAGGAGTCTTGCTGTTCAAAAACTATATCTCCCTATAATATACGTGCCTTGAGCCCTGCTCTTGGGTGGAGGATTACCGCTTAGTTCGGTTATAGTTGCTTCCACAGGATTATATAAGAAGGAACTTCAGAGTATAGGGTCAATATTTTATAGCTCTGTTTTATACCTTCTTTTAATCCCGACTTCTTTTTTGTGAAAGTGGTTCAGCCCATCTTACATATTAAATATGAAGGTTCTTTTATGAACCCTTCTCATCCTTTTTGAATCAAAAATTTTCTTATCTTTCATACTACTAATGAAGGAGTTGATAAGATGGCTGACTTTTACAAAAGAAAAATTGAGTGGCTGGATAATCGTTTCACGGGAATAGCTCCGCTTGAGTATTATCGAATGATATTTAATGAAGGCTCATTTCAGAAGAAATGCGAAAGCAATGGCGACTATAAGCCGAACGGGTTGCTTCAATACAGAAACAGAAATGATAAAAAAAGCGTTATGCGTAACCGCATAATAAACGATGACTTAAACATTATTCAACAGTGTATTGACAGAGAAGGATGTTTTTTAAATCACGAGTTTGTAGTAATTTCCGGATGCTCATATATCGGAAAGAACAAAAAGAATACTAACGCTCGATACTGCCACGCAATCATCTTCGATATTGATGAAGTTGATGTGCCGGAACTTGAAAAGCTTTTTCAAATGATAAGCGACGGTATATTGCCGAGACCGACGGCTTTGTCCGTTTCCGGAAATGGTGTTCATTTAACTTATATCCTCGATAAACCTCTGCCTCTTTACGGTAAGAAGCTGGAAATGCTCAACAATCTGAAAGCCGTTCTTACTCGTTTGTTATGGTGCTCATATACTTCACAAGACCCTAATATCCAATACCAAGGTATAGTGCAGGGTTATCGTGTCGTCGGAACTAAGACAAAGAAAGGTCATACGGTTAAAGCGTATCTGACCGGCAAAATTGTCTCGCTCGATTATCTTATCGGGTTTGTAGATGACTTTGACAGCGTTGCAATGCTGAAACCGACAAGAAAAGGACAGGGATATTTATCGGCAAAGCTCAAAAAGCTGAAGAAAGATAACAAGCTCTCGTGGCATCTTCTTGAAGAATTGACCGAAGATGAGCTCCGATACACACTCGACGAGGCAAAGGAGAAATGGCCTGAGTGGTATCAGCGCAGAGTAATAGACAATCAGATGCCCGGGCATTGGCACAATAATAAATGTTTATACAACTGGTGGCTGAATAAAATCCGAACAGAAGCTCATCCCGGAATACGAATGAAAAGCATTCTCGTTCTCGGTGCATACGCTCAGAAATGCGATATTCCGGAAGACGAGTTCGTCTGGGATGCCTATTCTCTTGTTGATATTTTTGAAGCGATGACGACAGACGAAAAAAACCATTTTACAACAGATGATGTTGAAGCGGCGATAAGGATGTATCACGAAAAAGACCTTACAAAAATGTCCGTTGCCGGGATTCAAAGGATGACCGGACTTGAAATGCACAGAGAAAGGGAGACGGCTCTCGCTCGGAATGACCGTCTCAAAAAAAGCCGTCAAATCCGAGACTTAAATTATACCGATGGCAAACATTGGTATGACGGTGGCGGTCGTCCCGACAAAAGCGATGTTGTCAGGTCGTATCTATCCGAGCATCCCGACGAAAAAAATGTGTCTCTTATAGCTCGTGAGTGTGGAGTGGCGAGAAATACTGTTTACAAATATCTTATTTCTTAAAAACCGCTTTTCAATCTTACATATTATATGCGTGAGGGGTAAAAAAGAGCGAAAAACGAACTTTTTTGAAAAAAATTCAAATTTTTTCATCTTTTGATGTGCGTTTTGCACTTTTTCTCTCATATTGTTTTTGCCGAAAGACAATCGGCAAATAATAATACCGTTGCCCCCAGCGGAATCGGGGAGAAAGAAGCATTATGAAAATTCCAAATGTCAAAATTGAACTTGCAAATATCAATGACGAGGGCGTTGTTTGCGGTGTTTGGCTTCTCGTTGAAGGGAAACGAATAATTCCTCGTTTGGAAGGAGGTGAATTTAAAGTTGAGATAACCGAAGAAAACAAGGAGGTTTATGAAGAATATCGTGAATATATAACCGAGTATTTGGAAAATGTGGTCAATTCAAATAAGGTGACTCCATTTTATTTATATAAAGATGAAAAGTTTAATGACCATACTCGAAGCAAGATAAATATTGAGTTTGATGAATTCATTCGGGATGGAGAAAACTATTACGCCAGAACTCGTGTTGATGGTATTCCGACTACTATTGTAAAAATAGGGAACGATATCAAACTAATACCAGCAATAAAGCCAAGGCATATATCCGATAATGTAGGGCTAATTCTAAATGCTTTAGCTGAGGCAAACTCTTAATTTATAAGATGTGCTTTCCGCAGGATTAGATTCCTGCGGAAAGCGAAAGGAGATAATTATGAAAAACACAAAAATACAAATTACACTGCCACCCATAACATTAAAAAAGCTGTCTGACTATAGCCGAAAAACAGGTTTGAAGATGTCGGCGGCAATCACCGCACTGCTTATGCTCGCTTTTGAGTCTTTGCAGACAACAAACATAAGGGGGAAATAATATGGTAATTTCAGAACTTACTCAACAATATGAATTATATGCTCAGAAACAATCACGCCAAATCGGCGGTGATGCCGGGCAAATCCTTTTTCAAAGGACAACGCTTGACGGAGCGAAAAAAGAAAGTAGCGTTGAGCATTATAACGAACGCTATAACACCTATGAATTCAGAAAAGACTTTGCTCAAGTTCTTTCTGCACTAAACAGAGACGAAGGTGGCTTCCTGCTCAACAGTGAGACCGAATGTAAAGAATACCTTACAGAACATCCGAACGGGATAATGGTTGAAACGGATGCATACACCTATTTGATAAAAGGAAACGCAGAATCCGCTGAAGTTGACATTTATGCCTATGTCGGTGGTTATCTGGATGAGCACATCAAGCAAGCGGAAAAAGGAATCCGGTTTATCAATACTAATTACAAAGAATTGTTCAGAATACCTGACGGCGGAAAAATCGTTATCAATTATAATGACGGTTCTGCTCCGGAAGAAGAAGTTTGCCGCTTTATAGATAATTATCATTTCCAAACGGAAAACGGCGGTATCTATCATATCTCGCAGTTTGCTGAAATCTGCGAAGAAAACAATTATACGGTTGAACCTTATAGAGAAAAAGAACTCATAACAGTCCTTGTTGTAGAACCCGGTAAAGAGCCTTACAAGGCACAGATTGAAGATACTCTTCAATCTTATCAAAAAGAAGTCGGCGGCTACATTGAATGTGTTTATCCGTGGGAAGATACTGCGGCAATCATCTGCAATGAGGAAGGCAAGCTCCTAAATTTACCTTTGAACCGCGCACTCAAAACTGAAGAAGGTGAGATGTATGACATTATTGCCGGAAGGTTTATGGTCGTCGGTTTGAGCGAAGATAATTTTTGCAGTTTAAGTGAGAAACAGCTTGAAACATATACTGAGCGTTTCAAGAATCCGGAATTCTTTATAAGGCGAAACGAGAGTATTGTTCCGGTCGAAATAAAAGCACGCTCAAAGTCTATTTGAAATGATATGAGCCTTCCACTGATTATAGCGGAAGGCTGGAAAGGACTCATAAATGACTACCGAATTTCTCTCTTACAAAAAGAATAGCGACGGAACTCGAACCGTTGAGGTTCTTGCAAACGGCAATCTTATAATTGCCTACTATTATAAAGGCTTTGTAACATTTAAGCCTACAGACGGGAGGTCAAGACAATATATCAACAGTTTGGATATTGAACTTGAAAATGCGGTTAAGAACTATATTAGTTTTGTCGAAGGTAAGAAAAAACACAAGAATAAAAAGAAAAAAACCGCCAAGAAAGGGGGCGCAAAAAGTGGAAACAAAAAAGGTAAAAATTAAGAAATTCCCTTTATCTAATGGTAAAGTAATGTATTTGCCTGAAAAGCCGGGAGAAGGAGCCGTGATTCTGACGGCTTATCAAACAATGGATGAAGCTGCCAGACACGCTGAAAATAAAAGTGATGTTTATAAAATAGTTGTATCTGAAGGCGTAAACGTTGGACTTATTGTCTATACCGATGTTCTTGGCAATTATATAGAAATGCAGATAGAAGTCGATATCCGTAATGCAAAAGACTGTAACGGGTTTCATCTGATATGAATTATGAAATAGTTTTTATAATAGTTGTCTTTTTCCTTCTTTTTGTCATCGGACAACAAAAAAGCAATAGAAAATACATTGCTAATCTTGAAAAGCAAAAGAAAAGAGCAATGTCGCCGCTGGTTGATAAATCGCTACTTCACAGCAAACCGGAAAAAGGACAACTTATGCTCGGCAAAACAAAAGCCGGGAAATATGTAACAAATTCAGTCTTGGATGACGGACACCGCTTGATATTAGGAGGTTCCGGCTCCGGAAAATCAGCCAATTATATAATAGACGACCTGCTAATGAATGACTCCGATGACTGCTCACTAATAGCGGTAGATATCAAGGGAGAATTGTCATACAAGTCAAAACGACTCGACGACCCTCACATCAAGATATTTGACCCTCAAGACTCCGCTTCTTACGGCTTCAATCCGTTTTGGAAGTTAGCCGACGACTCATCCGAACAAGAAATATATGAAACGATGCAAGTCGTTTCCGAGTCTCTGATAAAAATAGACCAGAATGGAGAAGCATACTGGAGTTTGTCAGCAAGGTCAATGCTGACATCACTTCTTATCTATCATTATCAAAACGGTATTCACAACTTGCCTGACATTGTGTCTGCAATAATGTCGATGCCGATAAAACAGGAAATTGAGAAAATCATAAACACGCTCGATGAAGGAACCTTAGCGAGAAAACTGATGGTTCCATACTATGACCTTGCTGAAGATACGCTGACATCAATTTTTTCCTCAATCAACCTCGCTGTTAATACCTTCTTTGACAAAAATTTGGTTTACGCTCTGCGTGATGCGCCGAGAAAAATCACGCCCAAAGATATAGAAAACGGGTTTTCGATTTTTCTTCGTGTGAAGGAAGAAAAATTGACTGCTTACAGCTTAGTCCTTTCACTCATAATAAATATGTTTCTGATAGAATTATCTGCTCGTCCGGAAGGTTCTAAAAAGGTTCTGTTCATAATAGATGAGCTTCCGAGACTGATAACTGCCGGCTCGATAGGGATGCTTCCGATAGCTTCACTTACAATCAGAAGCAAAGGTGTTTCCTTGGTGCTCGTTACACAGTCTCTCAGTGCACTTGAAGGGGGCTTCAAAAAGTCCGAAATCTCAACACTGATAGCTAATTGTTCAACAAAAATAATTCTTCAATGTTCCTCTCAAGAAACTGCTAAAGAAATAGTTGGTATGATACCAAAATACACGCAAGTAAGAAGCTCTAAAACTACTGGAAAAAACAAATCGGGAACAACATCTTTTGAAGAAAAGGCAAGGGTTGAAGAAAGCGACTTGATGAACCTTGTCCGAGACGGCAAAGCTATCATATTGCACAATACCGGTTATTACTGTCTCAATAAAGTCCCGTATTATAAAGATAAATACCTTAAGCCAAAGGCGGATGCCATAAGACAATATAACGACGAATACTTAAAGAATCGAGGTGAAAAATAATGCTTGACTTATCATCAGCCAAAAACCAGAAAGAGCGTATTGACATAATATCAAAGCATCTCGAATCCGGGATGAAAAAATTGTTTTCGTCAGAACACTATAAGAACTACTTGCAGACACTTTCAAAATTTCATCAATACAGCGCAAATAACTGTTTGCTCATATACATACAGTCAGAAGGTAAAGCTACACTCGTTAATTCATATACCGGTTGGAAATCTCTTGGGCGATACCCAGACCGAGGACAAAAAGGGATAACTATAATTTGCCCTACACCCTTTCACAAAGAAATTGACAAAGAAGTTAAGGATAAGAACGGGAATCCAGTGCTTGATGCAGATGGGAATCCACAATATACCAAAGAAACACTGTCATATATGAACTTCAGAACAGGAACGGTTTTCGACATAAGCCAGACCAGTGGGAGAGACCTTGAATTATTACAGCCGAAGCTTCTCGACAGAGAGGTTGAAAACTACGATGAGATAATATCCGCTCTCGTAAAAGCGGCAAATTGCGAAGTTTCGTTCGAGAAAATCGAAGGCAACGCTTACGGCTATTATGATGCTGTAAATAAGAAAATTGTCGTTGAAGAAACTCTCCCGCAACTGGCTCAAATCAAGACACTTGCGCATGAAATCGGACACGAAAGAGCAGATGAGCTCTCAATACTACATAACCTCACCCGAGAAGAAAATGAAATATTAGCCGAAAGCACGGCTTTCGTAGTGTCTGAAGCAATTGGAGCTGATACAAGTGAATACAGCTTTGAGTATATCGGGGCGTATTCGAAAAACGGTATTTCTTCGCTGAGACCGTTACTGTCTGATATACAGAAATGCAGTAACGAGATAATCACTTCGCTTAATAAGGAACTTCACATTGAAAACGATATTCAGCGAAGTGAGGTTAAGCATAAATCCCGAACCGCTTAACCTGTTGCTGTTCACAGCCTTAATAATTGACGGCTGTAAACAGTGTGTGTCTGCTCTAATTCAAGTAATGTCGGCAGTGGTATCGGCAGACACACAGGACTCAACCGATGCAAAGCAAAATAATCGGTGCTTTCAATCGGCACCGTTTATTTTGCGGCATCGGTTTCATCGCAAGCTTCGCCACTCGGCGTGCCGCCAAGTTGCAATCTTGTGAGGAGCCAGCTCCTTCAAACCTCGGCACGCCACCTTTTGTGATGCCGGATTACGGCAGCACAAATGACGGCTAAGGACTCTGCCCTTGCATCCCGACAGAGGGTTCAGACCCTCTTGTATCACCCAAAGAAAGGAGTGCGTTTTATGCGTAAACGCAATAATACCGTTTCGGTTCGCCTGTCCGATGATGAATTGCAAGCTTTTAATGACTTGCAGGAAAAAACCGGCTTACCGAAACACGCCCTGATAACAAGACTTGTATCAGGGGCAAAGCTTTTTCCAACAGAATACACGGAAGGAATGAAAAAGCTTGTGTCTGTTACATATCAGTTAATGCAACAGATACGAAAAATCGGAGTGAATCTTAACCAAATTGCACGTGCCTGTAACAGTGGTAATTATTACGACTTGAAAGACCTTAATGAGATAAATATAAAAATTTCCAAATTATTGGAGGTGGCAAAATGGCTGTGTTCAAGTGTGTTAATAATAAAAAAGCGTTAAAGTCTAACGCCGCTATGCGTTCCGTAATGCAGTATGTTCTTAATCCGGAAAAAACAGATGCCGAGCACTGCTATGTTATCGGAAACTATGACGGAGATGTTATGGATGCCCAATCCGTTTTTCTTCAATTTGTCGAAACGCAGAATCAATTTGAGACTGCTTCCAGAAAATACGCCCATTCGGTCATTTCATTTCATAAAGACGAGGGGGTATCAGCAGATGATATTCTCACGTTCTCCATCTCTTTTGCGGAAAAATACTATGAAAACCACGAGTCTTTAGTAGTCGTTCATTTTAACGGCTCAGAGAATCCGCACGCTCATATTATTACGAACTGCACCAATTATCTGGACGGTTCTAAACTTCACAAGTCGAGAAACGACTTGCTTGAAGCGAGAAAAACGGTTGATGACCTCTGCCGTGATTATGGCTTTTCAATCACGGAAAAGGGGAAAAAATTTAATGGAGAAACAATGGATGTTGAAATTGTTTCATTCGACAAAGACAAATATCATCTTTTAACCTCTGAAAAAAGGAGCTTTGTTGCCGATTGCGGAATAGCAGTTCTTCACTCGCTTGAAACGGCAACTTCAAAAGCATCCTTCATTGAAGCAATGAAAACCGAGGGATGGGAAACAGAGTGGAACGACAGAAAACACATCGTTTTCAGAAATTCTTCCGGCGAAAAAGTCAGAGGCAAGAACCTGTTAAAAACATTTGGAATAAATGCTACGAAAGAGGGTCTTATAAATGAATTTGAAAGAAAAAGAAACACAGCAGAACGAACAGAAACAGTCCGTTTTGCTGGAGAACAAAAACTTGACGAGCAAATTAGAAGAGATGAAAAAGACAATCGACGGACTTCAAGTTCTCGCCGAGGGCGATAAAGATAGGTATGAGTCATTATGGAATAGATGTCGGTCTGTCGAAGAGGAAAATATCAAAATCAAGGAAAAATACAAAAAACTGCAAAAAGCAACAGCCGTAATCATCGGCGTTTTGATGCTTGCGGTTTTCGTATGCGTTTTCTTGAAATATAATTAAAGCTGGCGAGCAAACAAACGCAAACGGTTTAATCCACCGTAGAAAGGATAATTATGTGGCGTTATGACATAACTGTTAAAGCTGAAGGAATAGGCAAAGTTCCTGTTTTTATCGAGGTTGTCGGCGAAGTCATATCTATCATTGAAGTTGAGGGGGTGAAATATCAAGCGTTTCGTGTTTATCACAATGACAATGAAATATGCTTCAGCATTAAATGGCGTAATAGCGATGTCGGAGAAATGATAAACTGTTTACTTCAACTTAACCCTGAAAAAGAGTTTAGTATTTGCGAATACTGTGAAGAGGGGTATAGCCATACTGTAAAATGCGGCATCTTTAATGGAGAATATAAAGAATGGGATAAAAAAGGATACAGCATTTATGATGATATTGAGGAATTGGAAAATGAGTTACGTGACGATGAAAATGCCTGTTTAGCAGACGATGACTAACTCCCAGATAAAGCTTTATCGAGATAACACATTCAAAAAACATCTGAAAAAACGAACTAAATAGAGCAAAACACTCGCCCTGACAAAATCTGGACGAGTGTTTTATATTCTTGATTTTACCGTTTGAAAATGATAAAATATTATGGGTGATGATATGGATTATATAAAACTGATTAACGAAGCAGAATTCATTCTTTCCGATTTATCAAAATCGGCAATCTTTGACTTTGAGAGTGTTTCAAAAAAGCTGCGGAGATGTCGCTCGATAATTGCTAAACTATATTCTTTCGCTAAAACTGCGGAGGATAAGTCTTGCGATATAGTTGCGTTGCTTGATGCTTTTGAAGACTTGTATAAACACTTCAAAAGTTTTAGATGTGCTTTTGCTGACTATATCATTTACCAAAAGCCAAAAGAACTAAACCAAATTATTGATAATGAAATAAATGAAATCATACAGACAGAAAAACTGTTTGTAAAAATCAAAAAGAATAAAGACCTGATTTTATACTGTGCTGAATTGCGCACTTATATTCAGGATTCAAAAGCAAGGTTATACTTTGGCAATACAGAAGTTGAAGAAATAGTCAAAGAATTGGCAAATACGATTCATTTGCCTGTTCCGGAATACATTAAGCAGATTTCAAGCAATTCATCAATTATGAGAATGATGAATGTCGTGGACTGGGTTGAAGAAATGTTTCCGGTATATATGGAAGAACTATCTAAGCTGGCTTTGATTGAACTTCACGACAAATATGGTTCAAATAGTAATGATATGCCAAAAGCAAAGAAAGAAATAAACCGCATTATTCAATCGATGAAGGAGAATCCTCAAAAGGATTTTAATAATAAAATCATAAATGTCAGACAAGTAGAAATATAAAAGAGGCAGTCGTTTGACTGCCTCTCATTTATTTAAGCCGAATACAAAATTCAAATATCAGGAAGAATTTTCCTCTGCATTTTACAATAGTGTTCGACATCAATTTAAAGTGGTGAACACCCGTTTTTAATGTCCGATGGGGTAACCTCATAGTATCCGGTAGGGTCGGTATTCAAGTATATCAAGACTTTTGAGGCATTGCTCTCCGATTCTGCATCATAGATTACGATCTTATTTACAAGCATTTCTATAAGATTTTTGCAATAGTTCAGATCTTCAAGATCACCTTTGCGGTAAGATTTCAGCCACTCGGCAATATTTTCGGCAAAAACGGGTTTATATGAATCCCTCTCCTTCTCAATCAGAACACGTAGTTCTTTAACTCTGGCTTCACTTTCAACAAGCGTATCATGAACGCATTCGGAATCGTCGTGGGTGAGGATATAGTCCGTTGCCCTCTTCATTTTTCTCTCTGCTTCGGCAAGCTCCTTTTCATACATCTGAAGCATGCTTTTTTCCTCCGCTTCCTTATTTGCCAAGTCTGCCGCCATTCGTGAGATTGCGTCTATTGTTTCATCGGTGAGAAAGCCTTCTATCAGGAACTTGAGAACGGCATCTTCAAGGAGTTTTTTCGGAATGTTTTTCTTCTTGCATCCGTTTTTCTTTTGCTTTCTGCCCTTGCAGGCGTAATAATAGTTGGTGTGTTTTGTCGATTTACCGGAGTCTCCGACGAATTTTTCACCGCATTCCCCGCAGAAAACCTTTCCGCCGAGAAGATAATCTTCCGTTGCTCTCACACGCGCTCCCGTCTTTCTGTTTATTAAAAGCTTTTTTGCCGCCGCTTCAAATGTTTTGTCATCGACAATTCTGAGATTCTCATCAAAGTGTTCAACGCCGTTCCATGAAAAATCACCGATATATCTGCGATTTGAAAGCATTCTCCTTATGGAATCTTTGTTGAAATCTTTTCCGTCGGAGTATTTCCAACCGTTTTTTATGCATTCCTCCAGCACTCCTGTGGCAGTCATATTATACTCGGTATAAAGCTGAAAGATTTTTCTGACTATAACGGCTTCTTCGGGGTTAACTTCATAAAACTTATCGGGCGTTACTCCGAATCCGAAACAAGGTCTGCCTCCCGTGCATTTGCCTTTTGAGGCGTTATTCTCCATTCCGCGCACGCATTTGATGGCTAATTCTGCACTGTAATACTCATTCATTCCTCTTCGCAGGGCTTTAAGTATAATTCTTTCCGGCCCGTCGGGAAGCGGCTGTGTTACCGAGACAAGTTCGGCACCGTTTTGCTTGAGTATTTCTTCACAGTTTACGGCATCATACTCGTTTCTGGCGAAACGGTCTTCATTGTAAACCAGAACATACTCAAACAGGTGATCTTTTGAATCGCTGAGCATCTGCATAAAAGCGGGGCGCTTGTCCGCATTTCTGCCGCTGATTGCCGCATCTGTGTATTCCTGCACGATGTTCATTGAATTTTTCTCGGCATACTCACGGCAGATTCTGAGCTGATCCTCAATCGAGATTTCTTTTTGTTTGTGACTGCTGTAACGGGCGTAAATTACTGCGTTTTGCATACGACACTCTCCTTTTCTGTGTTTGATATTTTTTCGGTGTCTTCGTTTTCAAGACGCCGTTTTTGTGTTTCTTCAATAAGCTGCTGAAAATAAATTCGGGTTGCGCTGATAAGTGCTTCATACAGTTTTTCGTTGATAAAATTGTTTTCTGTTATTTCTTTTCACTCCTATTCTATAAAAATGATTGTTATTTGCAAGGATGCCGATTATCTGGCATCCCTGTTTTTTATTCTCTGCTGTCTGATATATAACTGCAGAGCGACTTCGATTACTTCCTGCATTCGCTTCGGAGTAGTCCCGGGCCTGAAATATTTGCCGATTATTTCCGGCGGCAGTTTCAGCGTATTAAAACCCTCACGCTTGCTTTCAGTCATTATTTCAAGTATTCTGTCCATATCAAGTTCGCCGTTCTCATACGCAATTTTCATTTTCTTCGCCTGAGAAAGAGAGGGAGTTGCCTGTTCACTCTCAATGGTTTCAAGCAACTCCCTCTGTAATTTTTCGGGAAGATATGAAATTTCAACTGCGGGCGTTACGCCCATTTTTCGTTCATCCACTAACCTGAGAAGTTCCGGGATAAGATAATTGAGACGGATATAGCGTTGAATTGTCCTCTCGTTATCATCGCGTATATTGAGTATTTGTGATGAGCTCAGTTCGCCGTTTAACTTCCCGACAATTTGTCGGGAAGTTAAATCGGTTCGTTGACCCTGATGTTTCAGAACATCATATTTCATCTTGTATGCCCTTGCCTTTTCGCTCGGCAAAAGGCCGTCGCGGTAAAGATTACTGTCAATCAGCGTTATTACGGCTTCTCTGTCGCTCATATCATAAGAGTAAACCGGAACTCTGTCACAGTTCAGCTTTCGGCAAGCGTAATATCGTCTGTGTCCTGAGATGATTTCATATTCGCCGCTGCCATTGGGGCGAACGATAAGAGGCTCAATAACTCCCGTGGCTTTGATGCTGTCAATCAGCATTTTCATCTGATCGTCATCTGCAACCCTGAAGGGATTTCCTTCATAGGGATGCAGTTTTGATAATTCTATGTATTGTATTTCCATTTTAAAAAACTCCTTTGTTTATACTATTATTACTCGACTTTCTCGCTACATGAATGTATAATGTGTAGCGAGAAAGTAAGTTGTAATTTTTGTGCTTTTATTTTGCATATCGCTATGATATAATGTCAGTCGAAAGGAGATGAGTATATTGATTGACTTTGAAACGATCGGTAAATACAGAGAAAACAATCGAATCGAAGCCAAGAAGGCTGTAGGCGGTTTGCCCACAAGCCTTTGGGAAACATACTCATCTTTTGCCAATACGCTCGGAGGTATTATTCTGCTCGGCGTTGAAGAACTTAAAGACAAATCTCTGCACCCTGTTGATTTACCCGATCCCGATAAACTCGTCAAAGAATTCTGGGATCTTGTAAACGACCCTAACAAAGTGAGCATAAATATTCTCACAAGCAAAGATGTATATATTCATGAGATTGACGGCAAGCGCATTGTCGTGATAACGGTGCCGAGAGCGGACAGAACCTATAAACCGGTTTACATTGACAATAATCCTCTGAACACTTATCGCAGAGACGGTGAAGGCGACTACAAGTGCACTAAAGAGGAATATCAGGCAATGGTCCGCGACGCCTCAATAAAGACTCAGGATATGCTTGTTCTTGAAGAAATGGGGCTTGACGTCATCAATCGTGAAAGTCTGCGCAGCTACCGTCAGCGCATGAAACTCTCTCGCCCCGGTCATGTTTGGGAATCGCTTGAAGACGAAGAGTTCCTTATGAAGCTCGGAGCAACCGGAACGGGAAGCGACGGCAAAACACATCCTACTGCCGCCGGTCTGTTGATGTTCGGCAATGAATATGACATCGTGCGCGAATACAACAATTATTTCCTTGATTATCAGGAACAATACGATAAGAACAACCGCTGGACGGACAGAATTATTTCTTCATCAGGCGACTGGAGCGGAAACATCTATGATTTCTATTTCCGTGTTTACAACAAGCTCCAGCAGGATATTAAGACTCCGTTCAAGCTTGACGGCATAACACGAGTTGATGACACTCCCGTTCATCAAGCCCTTCGTGAAGCACTTGCAAACTGCCTGGTTAACGCCGATTATTACGGACGACGCGGAGTGGTTATAATCAAGCGTCCCGATTTAATTACTCTTTCAAATCCGGGCAATTCCCGAGTTGAAATCGAAGCTGCCAAAAGCGGCGGAATATCCGACCCGAGAAACAGCACAATTCTTAAAATGTTCAACTTTATTGATATCGGCGAACGCGCCGGAAGCGGTATTCCGAACATTTTCCGTGTATGGAAAGAACAGAAATGGTCAGAACCGGTTATTACCGAAGAATATAACCCAGATAGAACAACTTTATCGCTTGGATTATCGATTGCAAGCGATAAAAAACAAGCGATAAATCATGAGCATAAAACAATATTTGTTATTCAGAAAGATCTGATAATAGACTACCTAACAGACAATCCATCAGCAACAACCTCTGAAATTTCAACCCTTCTCGGAGTAAGTAATCCCAGGGCAAGAGCTGTTCTTTCAAAGCTGACGGCGGAAGGTATTATCGTTGCCGAGGGCGCAAACCGAAACAGAACCTACAAATTGAAATCATAAGCATATATCCCGTGCTGCTCGGCGCGGGATAATCTATTTTATGGATTACTTTTATCTTGGCAGAATATATAAACCGCGATTTGTGATTGCGTGACAGTCAGAACAAAAAAATATTGATTTTTATCTTTTTATCGGCTATAATACGATTGAATCGTATTATAGCCGAAAGGAATGTCGCAATATGACATATATTAAACGAACAATTGAAGAAAAAGTAATATCGGCAAGCAGAGAATACGCCTGCCTGTTACTTACCGGACCGAGACAGGTCGGGAAGACAACAATGCTTGAGCACCTGATGCTGAATACCGGCCGCACAAAAGTTACTCTCGATGATGCGGATGAGCGAAAACTTGCTTCAAATGATCCTGCCCTTTTTCTTGAGCTTCACCCTGCACCGGTTTTAATTGATGAGGTTCAATATGCGCCCGAGCTTTTTTCGTATATCAAAATCGCCGTTGACAACGGCGCGGCTCCGGGTTCATATTGGCTGACAGGATCACAATCATTCAGTTTAATGGAGCTTGCAAGAGAATCGTTGGCGGGCAGAGTAGCTGTTTTGCACATGTCTTCGCTTTCCCAGAGCGAATTATACGGTGACGGTATTTCCGCTCCTTTTTCCGTTGAGCTGTCTGAGCTGAAAGAGCGTGAAAAACATCTTTCTGCCTGTTCGGCTACAGAGATGTATTCCCGGATATGGAACGGTGCAATGCCGGGACATCGAAGCGGAAAGTTTACCGATCGTGATTTGTTTTACAGCTCATACATACAGACATATATAGACCGGGATGTAACCGAAATGATTCCGGGAGTTGATAAACTGGCTTATGCCGATTTTGTCCGTGCCGCGGCATGCCGTGTCGGTCAGCAACTGAATCTTCACGATATTGCACAGGATGTAAGCGTGAGTGACGATACAGCCAAGCGCTGGATGCAGGTGCTTGAAAAATCCGAGGTTGTATTCTTTCTCAGACCATATTCAAACAATCTTCTGAAGCGCACGGTTAAAACTCCGAAAATGTACTTCTTTGATACGGGACTTGTATCTTATCTTACGAGATATTCTTCCTCGGATATTCTTATGAACGGGGCTCTCAACTGCGCGATACTTGAAAACTACGCTGTATCTGAGATTATCAAGACATTCAGAAACAACGCAAAGGACTGTATTATTCACTACTACAGAGACAAAGATTCGCGTGAAATCGACCTTGTAATTGAGAGTAACGGAAAACTGCATCCCATGGAAATCAAAAAAAGCGTAAATCCCGGCTCAAAACTCGCAGATGTTTTTAAACTGCTGGACAGAGGGTCCGTTCCGCGCGGAACCGGAGCGGTTCTTTGCCTGCGTGAATCGATGTCGGCTGTTGACAGAGACTCATTGATTGTTCCGATATGGATGATCTGACATTTTACCTCTCGGCCTCTTTGCCGGGAGGTAAAGCTTTTTCCGAATCTTTAACCGCCTGTTTCGCTTTTGCCAATCTGTCCAGAACTGATTCGCGTTCAGGTGCTTCTTTTTCCTGTGTTTCGGAATCGGTTTCATCTACGTTTCCAGTTACAATATCAATACAGTGTTTCAGCTTTTTCAGTTTCTGCAATTCGGCGTCAACCGGTTCAAGTGAGGTGTTGAGCTTTTCAAGGTGGTTTTGTAAAGCTTTCAGCTCTGTATCGAGATGTTTTTCCCATTCAGGATCATTCAGATATTTTTCCGGTATGTGCTTTTTTGTGCCGTAATATTTTTTGATTTCGGTTTCGTGTTCGGCTTTGAATTTTTCTCTGCCGAACACTTTTTTCTCATATGTTTCACCGATGGCTTTTACGGCGTGAAAAGCAGAAATTCTGCCTCTCATCTTATTCAGCTCCGAAATCGCCTTGCCGATTCTTTGCCTCTCAGCCGATGATTTGTCAAAGGCAGCTTGTTTTTCCGACAGCAGCGTTTCGAGATCTTCAACGGTTAAAATGTTGTTTTCGCTGACAAAAGCTATTGAATCCGAAAAATCTTTCAGATTGTTGATTTTTGCCTTGTTGCTGTAAGCGCCGGCATTTCTGTCTGAATAATAATCGGAAAGCATTGCTCCGATGTTTCTGCTTTTGAGCGGAGAACCTTTCAAAGTTTGAATCCATTCATACAGTTCCCTGAGGCAGTTTCGCAAAATCGTTATGAGCGAATTTATTTTTCTGACTTGCCGGTTAAATTCTCCCTTTTCCGTGATAATGCCCTTCTTTTCCATAGCCCTGACATCGGGTCCTTCGTGGATTGTCGGAATCAGATCAAGACCGCGCACGGCAAAGGAATCGGCGCTGACGGAAATATTAAGCCCTTTTTCTTTGAATTTTTGATTGTTGATTTCCTCCCAGGCCTTACGCCAGGCAATCAAGGTTTCGGGATCGGACCAGTCGGTTGTTTTCACAGATTTGTATTTTTGCTTTCCCTTTGAATTGAGTATCGGGTTTCCGTCTTCATCAAAAAGGAAAACATTCTTTTGCTTCGCTCCCCAGTTTCCGTTCTCATTCATCGGCCGTATGGGGCACATCAGATGAATATGAGGATTGGCGTTGTCACCGCTTTGCTCGGGAAAATGAAAAGCCCAGTCGCATATCATTCCTCTTGAAACGAAGTTTTCGAGAATGAAGCGCCGGGCCAATTCGATATTTTCTTCAATTGTAAATTCGTTCATTAAGGCAAAATCAAATTTGTATGCAAGCTGTGCGTCCTTTCTGTTCTCAGCTTTTTCAACCTCGTTCCAGAGATATTCCCTGTCGGCGTATTCTTTCGGAACGTGCGGCGGCAGAAGTATTTCGGAAATAATCAAACCGCCTTTGTGTGAATAATCGGAGATTTCATTGTAATAATCCGAGTGCAGTTTTTCACATGCCTGATATGCAGCACTTGCAACGGCAGACTGACCTTCGCTGCGTTTCAGATGTTTAACGCTGAAATGATAATCAGCCAGAGGCACCGCCGCCTTTTACACTTTGATTCTGTTTGAAATTGCTTCGGGCAATAAAATCAAAAATATATTGCCTGACCTCATCGTTGAAAAAGAAAAGGGAATAAAAGAACTCGTCCAGTTCGTTCGGATAAAATTCAAGTATATCCGGGAAATACTTTTCCACCGTGCCGCCGACACGGCAAAGCTTTTGAAATCGTCTGTTTCTCTCCTTTTTACTTTCCGAAATTTCTCTGTTTTGTTTTCTTGCCGCACGGTGTATTTTTGCTTCGGCAAGTTTGTCCCGCCGCGAAATTTCGCGGATTTCACGGATCGTCTCGGAATCAATGTTTTCATACCCGTTATCGGCGAGCATTTCTTTGATTTCTCTTGTTGTTAAATTGTTTTTCATAAAACTCCTTTCAAAAAATATAAATTGATTATCCGCAGGCTGAAGGTTGCGTATTGTTTTTGCGGGATAGCGGTTTACCGCGAAAGGGGCGCACCCCTTTATGAGCCGCAGGCGAGCTTTGTGACTGCCGGTTTTCAAAAGCAGTCACCGCACGGATGTTAAACGGGGTTTAACATAGAAGTGCGCCCTTAAGGGTTTAAGGGTAAATCAGATTCTCGCCGATAATCAGCCGTCGTCATCCGCTTCGGTTATATCGGAAGTGTCCGTCAGATTAGCAAATAAATCTGTTCCAGGCTCTTCCCCGTCAGAGTTTCCGACATCATTTTCGTTTTCAATGAATTTTTCGCTGAACTCTTCAAATGACAATCCCGATTTTTTGAACCAGTTGAGAATTTCCCTCTCCTGTAAAACCTTGACTTCTTTTTCAAGAACTGCATTATCCGCTTTCAGCTTTTTGATAAGAGCCTCGCTGTCTTTGATTCTCTGTTTGTTCTTTTCGATTGTTTCGGTTTTTGACTTGATTTTGGAATTCACATTTCTCACCTCCTTGTCATATTGTATTATTGCCCGATTCGGATTATTGTGCTAAATAAAACCGGCTGTAAAAAGCATTTTATCACCTCCTAAAATAGTTATTCTGTTTATAATTCCGAATAATTTGAAATATCGCAAAATGTTATATGATAATTTCTATTGACAACCGAACATTTGTTTGATATACTTTAATCCCTCGGACAGAGTGTCCCGATTAGTGCTTTCCCTCCTTCCATTGTTAATTATACAATCGTCAAAGAAAAAAACGGCTATGGTGCAAATTTGCGTCAAAATTGATTTTGAAGAAACGAAAATGTGCAAATATGCGGCAAAAATGAGGTGATTTAATTGTCTGAACAGCTGAAAGGAACATTGGCGGAGAGAATCCGCGATTTGAGAAGAGAGCGAAAGCTCTCACAATCGGAGCTTGCCGAGGCAGTAGGCATCAACAGAGCCACAATCAGCAGAATTGAAAACGGCGATCCTGTTATGAGCGATATTGCCGTTAAACTCGCAGAATATTTCGGTGTCAGCGTAGATTACATTTTCGGCTTGACCGATGAAAAGTCACCCGTGAATTATGATCTTAAATCACTCGGTATTTCCGCTGCATCTGCGCAAAAACTGTATTCCGGTGAAATTGACTCGGATGTGCTGAATATGATTTTGGAGCATCCCGATTTCGGCGCGTTTTCAAAAGCGGTTGCCTTGTATTTTTCCGATGTAATCGCAAAAGGCGCAGCAGTGCATAATACTGTGCTTGACGAACTTTCAAGAATCGTTGCCGATATGAGAAGCGATAATGCGGATGAAGCCGCAAATGATATATCGCTGCGTAAAACTCCGGCGGATGAATTTGACATTTACCGACTGAATAATATGTTTGCGGATATTCTCAAAGACATAAAAGGTGAAATCGGTCACGGACATAAAAAAGAAGAGAAGATGACAAAGGAGATAGTCGCTTCTCTTGAACAGTCTGTCGGCAGGCATAATCTTGCCATACGTAGGATAAACGCAGAGCGGCTGGCAACGGGAGTTGTTGACGCCATATCGGCAAGACACAGTTTAACTGAAGAAATGAGGAATAATCTGACAGCGGCATTTATACCGCTGTTTGCGAATGATGTATCGAAGAAGAAGGGCTGAGAACTGAAAGAGAAAGTTTTAACGAATACGGAATTATGTGTAAAGGCACAAAACGGAGACAGAGCGGCTGTTAGTATTCTCTATGAAAAGAATCTGAAATTCGTACGAAAAATGTCAAATGCCGCTTATGCGGAATGCGGCAGTCCGGATAACATCGACAGCGAAGAATTACATCAGGAAGCGGCAGTCGGTTTTATGCAAGCGGTCAATACCTTCAAACCCGAATCGGGTTATTCCTTTCTGACTTATGCCGGTGAATGTATAAGGAACCGGGTTATCAACTATCTCAAAAAAGAGCAAACGGAAACGCAGAAGAAATTTCCTGTTCTCACCGCTTTTATCGAAAACGATGAATCCGGCGAAAGATTGAAAATCAATCCTGCGGACAGCGATAAATGCAGCACGAAACCTCTTTATGAAACCGATTATCACAAAACGCCGGAAGAGCTGTTTTTCATCAACCTGAAAAAAGCCTTGCTTTACTCCGCATTGAAAGAACTGACCGACAGGCAGAAACAATACATTTCCTACCGCTACGGATTGAACAACACCGATTACCACACCCGTGAAAATACAGCGGAGCATTTCGGCATTACGGTTGACGAAGCCGTAAAAACAGAAAAAGAGGCGCTCTCCCAACTGAGAAAGCGCCTCATACCCGAATTTGCGTTTATTGTGAATGACAAGGTAATTGAAAAAATTGAATATGACCGATTAGCGGAAAAATATCCGGCAGGCACAGATTTTATTACTGTATATTTTGAGCTGACAAAAGAAAACAACGCCTCGACGAAATGCGAATATGAATACAGGATAGCCACACGGCGGGGAGTATTCACCGGCAAAGTCTATATTGATTTTGAAACCGGGAATTATTCAAACAATAACGACCAGAAAAATGATTATATTACGAGAATCTTTACCGCCCTTATGACTAATTACGATGATTCAGGTCCGCTGCCGAACGGAGTTATAATACTCCGCGACGAATAACTGCATAATCTTACCGGGTCTCAATGACAGATTTGCTCATTGAGGCCTTGTTTGCTTAAAGCATAAATCAAACGGTTTGTCAAGGGCGGCTCGCCGTGCATTTTACCCTTGATTAACCTGAGGATTTATGCACATATTTGACGCTTCACATTTGTCAGTCCGTATTTTTGAACTGTGGTTCTGTTAGACTAATTGTGTGGGCTGAACTCATACTCGCCGAAATTGCATTCTTTGTAATTGTATTTTACGCGCGCGTGTGATATAATAATCATATTATGGGATATTAGTGCCTTTAGGAAACAAATACTTTAAAGTGCAAATACTACTTGTCCAAAGTGCCGCTTTCTGTATTTTAAAGTGCCAAAATGGCACTTTAAAAGAAACCGCAATGCTGAATGCGATTAAAGTTAAGCCCTCGGCAACTCAAAAAGAACTTGCAGTAGAGATTGTTAAATCTTAAATTGATAATCGTTTTAATGCAAATAACGGTCTTATAAAAAAGGCGGCAGGTGAAAACAAAAATGTTTATAGGAGATTAATAATGAAAAAATATGATTTAGCACCAACACAGGATAATCTGTTAAAAACTTTTGCTGATGACTCTATTGAAAGAAATAAAGACATATATAGTTTTATCAATATACTGAATCATATTGACATATCATGTTCTATCGCTTTGGATGCAAAGTGGGGAAGTGGTAAAACATTTTTCGTTAAACAAGTAAAAATGATACTTGATTCATACAACGAATTTCTTATTACAGATTCAGAAACTAGTGATAAAATTAAAGCTATATGGAAAAGAGATAACCGACAAAACGAGCCAAAAATAAAGCCACAAGTTACTATTTACTATGATGCTTGGTCAAACGATAATGACGAAGATCCTATGCTCTCTTTAGTTTACTCAATTTTAGATGAGTCTAATTCCACAAAAAAAATAGGCAATGATCTTGATGTTGTAAAAACAGCAACATCCATTCTCAAGCTATTCACCGGAAAAGATTGGCAGGAGATAATTGATAATTTACAAGGCGATAACCCGTTAAGCGAACTCAATAAGAACAAAGAAGTTGATAAAATGATTTCGGAGTTTTTAGGCGAGTTGTTACCAGAACGCGGCGACAGATTGGTGATAATAATTGATGAGCTTGATCGTTGCAAACCAACTTTCGCTGTAAAGTTGCTCGAGAGGATAAAGCATTATTTTACAGATGACCGAATTACATTTGTTTTTTCAACCAATCTATACGAATTGCAAGCAACGATTAAAAAGCTATACGGCGAACAGTTTAATGCATGTAGATATTTAGAAAGATTCTTTGACTTAATAATAACTTTACCCAAGCCTAATCTAGAACGATTTTATATGAATTTTGAGTTTAATTCATCATATTATTTTGATACAATGCGTGATGCGATAATAAAGAAATATGGTTTTGAATTGAGAGAGATAGCTAAGTATTTGAATATGACTGATATAGCTATATCAAGCATCGCTAAAGATGGTAAAAAACGGAACAGGCAATTTGATAGTAAAATATTACTCTTTACTTCTGCTTATATTATACCAATTTTGACTGGGCTTAAAATAGCCGACAGGGATAAATATAGTTCTTTCGTTTCCGGTTCTGATAGTTCGGCTTTAACAGATTTTTCAAATCATATCGCATTAGAAAGATTTAGTGATTTTTTTACGGATGAAGAGAGAAACATAGTTGTAAATGAGAATAATACAAGAGAAACCGCTATAAAAAACAAACTCGAGCAAATATATAATGCTATATTTGTTAATGACTATTCTACTATACCGTCTGTAACTGTTGGACAGGAGTTCTTTCGTGAAAATGATGCGAATCAAATATTAAGAATAGATAGTTTGCTTTCATCATATGTCGACTTTGATTGATTTTTCAAATCATCAATTTGAGGTAAATATCATAGTGAAAAAAGCGAAAACATCAACAGAAAGCATTTATAAAAATGTACAATTTTATAAGAATAATGAATTATAAGGTTTTTTATGGATAATCACACACCAGAACAACGACGCAAAAATATGCAAGCCGTTAAAAATAAAGATTCAAAAATAGAAGTAAAGCTCCGAAATGAATTATGGGCAAGAGGTCTGCATTATCGAAAAAATGATAAAACCGTATTTGGTCATCCCGATTTAACTTTTAAAGGTAAAAAGATTGCCGTGTTTGTTGACAGCGAATTCTGGCACGGATACGATTGGGAAAACCGAAAATCAGATTTTAAGTCCCATCAAGAATTCTGGATTCCGAAAATTGAACGTAATATACAGAGAGACATTGAAGTAAATGAAAAACTCAAAAGCGAAGGATGGAAAGTGATTCGTTTTTGGGGCAAAGATATAAAAAAGAATGTAACGGCATGTGCCGATATAGTGGAAAAGGCGGTAAAAGAAAATGAAAAAGTATAAATCAATTGATTTGTTTGCAGGCATCGGCGGCATTCGTCTCGGATTCGATAATGCCTTCGGAGATTCAATAGAAACCGTATTTGTAAGCGAGTGGGATTTACCCGCTCAGAAAACTTATACCGAAAATTTCCACGATGATTTTGAAATTGCCGGAGATATCACAAAGATTAAAGAGAAAGATATCCCCGATTTTGATATCTGCCTTGCCGGTTTCCCCTGTCAGGCATTTTCAATGGCAGGTAAGCACGGTGGGTTTGAGGATAATTACAAAGGGAAATGTCGCGGGACATTATTCCAGGATGTTGTTCGTATTTGCGAATATCATAAGCCGAAAGTCATTTTCTGTGAAAATGTTAAAGGCCTTACTATTCATGACAAAGGCAGAACATTCAAAGTTATAAAGGGCGCCTTTGAAGAAATAGGTTATACTGTTTTTTATAAGATTCTCAACAGCAAAGATTTCGGTGTTCCTCAGAACAGAGAAAGAATATATCTTGTTTGTTTCAGAAATGATATTGCACCCGATGATTTCTTCTTCCCGGAAGGAACACAGAAACCAGTTTGCATTCGTGATATTTTGGATGATGCACCGATTCCGTCAAAATACTATCTTTCCGATGTTTATATGAATACATTGAGAGAGCATAGAGCAAGACACGAAGCTGCCGGTCACGGTTTCGGTTATGTTATCAGAGATCTTGACGGAATTGCCGGAACAATAGTATGCGGCGGTATGGGAAGAGAAGGAAACCTCATCATTGACAGCCGTGAACATTCGATGGTTCCCACCACTCGTATTAAAGGCGAAATCAATAAAGAAAACATACGCAAAATGACTCCCAGAGAATGGGCAAGACTCCAGGGCTTCCCCGATGATTATAAGCTTACTCTTGCCGATGCCTCACTCTACAAACAGTTCGGCAACAGTGTAACGGTAAATGTTATTGAAGCCATAGCGAAAGAAATTCGCAAAGTTTTGATTTACGGAGGTCATTGATTATGCCGAGAATTACGGGAAATAAAGGCGAATGGAGCGAACTGTATGTTTTTCTCGAACTTCTTTCGTCCGGAAAATTATATGCTGCCGATGAGAATCTCAAAAAGTTGGAAGATATCTTTTTCCCTATTTTGAAAGTTTTGAGAGAAGAACAGGCCGATAAAAAGTCAGAGTATTGTATTGCCGATAACGAGAAAGTCGAACTTTTTGTAAACAATGCCATAGTTAAAACAGTTAGCCGAGATTTGATATCCGATTATGCAAAAAAGCTTTATTCAGGCATTAAAAGCGGTGGAGACAGAGCGTTTGAAATTCCCGAAGCCGAAAAGGCGATGAAAGAACTTGACTGTGAAAAGATTAAAGCCCCGTCAACGGATAAATCCGACATAACATTACAGCTTTTTGATATTAACACCGGGTATAAACCAATTTGCGGTTTCAGTATAAAGTCCGAACTCGGCAACGCACCTACACTTTTGAATGCCGGCAAAACAACAAATTTCAGATTTGAAGTTACTGGAATAACGGATGCTTTAATGTCGGAAATAAATGCTATAGACACTAAAAACAAAATACTGGATCGCGTTAACAAAATATATGAAAACGGCGAACTGAAATTCAGAAAAGCCGAGAATAAAACTTTTTCGGAGAATTTGATGCTGCTTGACAGCGTTATGGAAGAAATACTTGCAGAATCATTACTGTTGAATTATACGGGCAAAGCATCCACCTGTAAGGATGCTGTTGAATTGCTTGAAGAAAACAATCCGGTAGGATATCCCAAGAAAGGTTATTACGAATATAAGTACAAAAAATTCCTTTGTGCCGTTGCTTTGGGTATGACGCCGAGCAAAGTATGGGATGGAAAAGATGAAGCAAACGGCGGTTATATTGTGGTAACAACAAACGGCGATGTTTTGGCATATCATATTTACAACAGAGATTTCTTTGAACAATATTTGCTCGACAACACTAAATTTGAGCGTGCATCAACAACAAGACATCAGTTTGCTTCCGTATATAAAGAAGACGGAAAATATTATTTTGATTTGAATTTACAGATAAGATTTATAAAATAATGAAAGTCGGAAGTTTATTTGCCGGTATCGGCGGAATAGATTTGGCGTTTGCCCAAGCAAAACACAAGATTGTTTGGGCAAATGAATTTGATAAAGACGCTTGCAAAACATATCGGCATAATTACCCGGATGTTAATTTGATTGAAGAAGATATCCGCAAAGTTGATTTCGATACGCTAGAGGATGTTGACATCATAACCGCAGGATTTCCGTGCCAGCCATTTTCGGTTTGCGGTAAACAAAAAGGCTTTGAGGATGACAGGGGCAATTTGTTCTTTGAGATAATGCGTGCTGTTGATTCAAAAAAACCGAAACTCATATTCCTTGAAAATGTTGCCAATTTAACGGAACATGACAACGGCAGAACATTTAATGTAATACACAATGAATTAACCAAACGCGGATATTATATTCGGTATTTGATTGCAGATGCCGTAGATTATGGATTCCCTCAGCACAGGACAAGGACATATATTGTTGCATTCAAAAGCAGAGCGAAAAGCGAAAAATTCACTTTTCCCGAAAAATGTGAAACCGACAAATCGGTTTTCGATATAATTGACAAATCAGCAGATATACCCGAAGAATACTATCTTCAACCGGGAAGCCGTGATTATGAAAAAATCAAGAAAGCAATGACAGACAAAGAGCAAATTTATCGTTTTTCGGATTTCGGTGTGCAATCGGGAAAAGACGGGGTTTCATTTACTCTTAAAGCGAATATGGGGACTTGGTATAACCGCGTGCCAATTATCCGTGATGATTGCGGCATAAGAAGGATCACACCCGAAGAATGCCTTGCTCTAATGGGATTTCCAAATGAGTTTTATTTTCCCGATGATATCCCCGAAAAAAGTAAGTATAAACAAGCAGGGAATACGGTTGTTGTTCCGATTGTTAAAGAAATTGCATATCAATTAAGGAAGGTGGGACGATAATGCCAAAAGTTATAGATTTATTCTGTGGAGTTGGCGGCTTGACCTGTGGCTTAAAAAAAGCCGGGCTTAATGTTATTGCAGGATTTGACATAGATCCTACCTGTAAATACACATACGAACACAACAACAATGTCACTTATCACAATGAGAATATCCGTGAGATATCCGGAGAGCAAATAAAAAAACTCTTCGGAAATGATAATGCTCCCGTTTTGGTCGGATGTGCTCCCTGTCAGCCGTTTTCACAGATGCGCTTTAAACTTGGGGAAGCTAATGCATCCGATGATAAATATGATTTGTTATTGGAATTTGGAAGATTGATTGAAGAAGTTAAACCTGCCATAGTTTCAATGGAAAATGTTCCTCGAATTAGAAATACAGATGTATTCAAATCTTTTATAGATATTCTTGATAATAACGGTTATTATCACTCAGAAGAGGTAGTATATTGCCCGAATTACGGAATACCTCAATCCAGACGACGTTTTGTTTTGATAGGTTCTCGCTTCGGCCCAATTGAATTAATACCACCAACACACGATCCCAAAAGCATTCACATTAAAGATTACATTTACAATCTTCCTCAAATAGATGCCGGAGAAGTGTGTTTAAGCGATCAGTTGCATAGATCTGCAGCATTGTCAGATAAAAATCTTGAAAGAATACGGGTTTCTATTCCAGGCGGAACCTGGAGAGACTGGCCGGAGAATCTAAGATGTAAGTGCCACAGAAAAAGCAGTGGTCAAACTTACAGTTCGGTTTACGGTCGAATGACATGGGATCAAATCGGACCCACTATAACTACCCAGTTTTACAGTTATGGAACAGGGAGATATGGTCACCCTGAACAAGATAGAGCATTATCTCTTCGAGAGGGTGCGTTGTTACAAACATTTCCGAATAATTATGATTTTATAGATCCGGATAGACCGTTCAAATTTGGCGATATAGCCAGACATATTGGAAATGCGGTGCCAGTCAGACTTGGCGAAATTATCGGTCAAACCATTATTAAACACCTAAACGAACATATTTAAACGGTTGGAGGAAATATAAATGAGCGAAAAATTCAATTTCAATATTTCACTAAGTGTATTAAACCATTTGGGTCGAAATCTATATAGAAACGTTATTACCGTTATCGGCGAGGCAATTTCTAATTCTTGGGATGCTGATGCAAAAAATGTTTGGATAAATATAGATCGTGAACACAATTCAATGGGCATTTTAGACGACGGTGTCGGAATGGACCCTAATGATTTTCAAAACAAATTTCTGAAAATCGGTTATACAAAGAGAAAAAATAACAACTATAAATCCGCAACAGGACGCCCATTTATTGGTAGAAAAGGCATTGGTAAGCTTGCTCTTCTTTCTTGTGCACAACGTATTCACATTGCTTCGAAAACTGATAACACCAAGGTTATAGGTGGTATAATTGACAATTCGGGGCTTGATAAAGCTATAACAGACGATTTAAATTCACAAGAGTATAAACTTGATGATCTAGAAAGCACTTTTGATTCTGAAATGTCAAAAATAGACCATGGCACCTATATTCTATTTGATCAGGTAAATAACGGCATTTTTAATACAGTTGAATACATAAAAAAAGCAATTGCACTATATTTCCGCTTTTCATTGTTAGATAAAGATTTTAACATCTTCGTTAATGACACTTTAATAGACGAAAGCGTGTTATCAGATTTTTCAGATAGTACACAATTTTTGTGGACTATAAATAAATTAAATGATCCGTTCATTGTAACTATGAAAAAACTACAAGAAGCGGTTGATATTGAATCTAAATTAAATATTCGTGGTTATATAGCAACAGTTGAAAAACCATCTCTCCTCAAAATTCGAGGAACTCAAGAAAAAGCTACAATAGATTTGTTTGTAAATGGTAGGTTGAGAGAGCGAGATATTTTAAGACATATTCCAACTTCAAGAATCGTTGAAAATTATGTTTATGGGCAAATTCATTTTGATGATTTGGATCAAGGTGGGAACAAGGATATTTTTACAAGTAGTAGAGAAGGCATCATCTCAGATGACCCAGCATTTGAATTATTCCTCAAAGAAATTGATCGAATTTTCCGAGAAATAATTGATCAGTGGGATGATTTTAGAAGAAAGCATGGCAATTCAGGTGATCCTGATAATATGAAAATTACACCCAAAGCAAGAAAAGCTCAAGAGATGTTCAATACCACGCTTAGAGATATGGGATCGGAAACGCCTTTTGTCAAAAAAGGTGGTATAGTTGAAGAATGGGCAAACAAGCTCTGTGATGAGGCGCAATTTAACATACCGTCTTATACCGAATGCTTTATTTCTGAAAACCTACTTAGGGAGTATATTAAACACATATCGTTACCTCTCAGCCAAGAAGCACAAAAAGAGGTTGAGATATGGAAAAAGAAAGAAAATGAAAATAAAAATGCTGCTAATATTTCATATGATATTAGGATATCAAATAATGATTTGTATTATTTAGATATGAAAAACTTAGCCAATCTTATTGATAAGGTTCAAGATAAACTTAAGGATGCAGGCCTTAGTAGATCAGCTGTTATTTATAAACCAATTCGAGATGCTGTTGGTCATACATCAATTGTAACACCATTAGCAAAATCTCAACTTACTATTGAATACGAAAACATCAAGGCAAGATTGTCTAAATTATTAAAAGATATTGATGAAAATAATAAAGAGTAGGTGTTGTTATGAATAGTTTTTTTAATCCAGTTATTGATACTTCTGAAATAGCAAGAAGAATCGAATCAATTAAAGTGGATTCTCCGCTACAACATATGTGGGCAGATGAACAATTTCACATATTAAAACATTATATACAAGAATTTGAACAATCTTTGGATGACGAACACGAAGTTGGAATATTAATGACTAACTTTGGACAATCAGTTTTAATGCAAGTTACAGAAGTCACATATGAAAACCCTGTTATTCTTGTTTTTAAAGGATTTGTAAATGAAAGAGAAGCAACTCTTATACAACATATTAATCAGTTAAATTTTTTATTAACAACTATCAAAAAAGAATCTAATCGACCCAAACGACAAATTGGTTTCACCTTGAATATAAACGAGGATACATGACCATTATTTGGTCTGTATTATACAGCACTTTTGTTGCTACATTAAGCCGATAAAACTAATTGATAAAATGCAGTTTTAATTTGTAGAAGAAAAATGAACAATTGTCCTATCTCGGGTACAATACGAAAAATCCTTTGGCTACCTAATAGACAGAAGGTATAAAGGAGCCCAAAAATGGAAAATAAATCCGAACTTATTATTTATACAACTGAAGACGGCAAAACTCAGGTCGATGCCAGGTTCAATGAGGAAACGGTCTGGCTTACAGCAAACCAAATGGCGTTATTATTTGACAGAGACGAAAAAACTATCCGTAAACACATAAATAATGTATTTGAGGATGGTGAATTGATAAGAGAGAACAACACGCAAAAAATGCGTGTTGATGGTGTCAAGCAATCAGTACCATTTTACAATCTTGATATGATTATTTCCGTCGGTTACCGTGTGAAATCGCAGCGGGGCATTCAGTTCAGAATCTGGGCGGCAAGCATCATTAAAGAATACATGAAAAAAGGCTTTGCGATGGATGACAACCGCCTGAAAAAGCTTGGCGGCGGAGGATATTTCAAAGAACTTCTTGAAAGAATCCGTGACATCCGCGCATCCGAAAAAGTATTTTACCGCCAGGTGCTTGAGATATATGCAACAAGTATTGATTATGATCCGAAAGCCGACACATCAATAGAGTTTTTCAAAAAAGTTCAGAATAAGATTCATTACGCAGTAAGCGGAGAAACGGCTGCCGAAATTATTTATAACAGAGCGGATGCCGAAAAAGATTTTATGGGGCTTATGACTTTTGTCGGCAATCAGCCGACACTGACGGAAGCAAAAACTGCTAAAAACTATCTTGATGAAAAAGAACTGAGAGCCATGGGGCAGCTTGTTTCGGGATATCTTGATTTTGCCGAAAGACAAGCGGAAAGAGAAATCCCGATGACAATGAAAGACTGGGCTCAGCATCTTGACGGAATACTCACGTCTTCCGGGGAACAACTGCTTGTCGGTAGCGGTTCGGTTTCACATGATAAAGCTATGCTTAAAGCGGAAACCGAATATAAAAAGTATAAAGCCCGCACCATAAGTGACGCGGAGCGTGATTATCTAGATGCGTTAAAAGAACTGAAAAAGCTGAAATAACAATCAATCAGGGGACGGTTCGGTGATTGATAGCTGACTCAGCCGCGTTTTACTTTTTTAAGTGAATTATATCGTATCGGAATTATGATAATCATTTGGTGATTTGATTGAAAATATGGGTATGAAGGCAATTCTGAGTGAAAATGATATTTTAATACTGAGTAAGCCGAAAGCTTATGGTTTGTTTGACAGCGGAATGATTAACGATATCGAGGTCGGAACGGTCAAGGGCCTTCAGCAGATTCATGCGTATATCTTCGGCGGCCTGTATGATTTTGCAGGTAAGATAAGAGATAAAAATATCAGCAAAGCCGGATTTGCCTTTGCGAGCGCACAATACCTTGCCGATAATCTTAAAAAGATTGAGGCTATGCCGGAAACAGATTTAAAGAGTATTGTCAGCAAATATGTTGAGATGAATATTGCTCACCCGTTTATGGAAGGCAACGGAAGAAGCACAAGAATCTGGCTTGATCTTATTTTGAAAAAGAATCTTTCACTCTGTGTTGACTGGAGCAAAATCGACAAGAAAGATTATCTGACCGCTATGGAGAAAAGCCCGGTTAATGGTTCTCTCATCTTCGGACTGATTGAAAAAGCACTGACCGATAAAATCAACGACCGTGAAATATTCATCAAAGGCATAGATTACTCTTATTACTATGAGAGCGAAGAATAAAGTATCGACATAAACTCAAAAATCCCCGAACGCCGTGTTTTCAAAGCGTTCGGGGATTGAATATTTACAGTGATTTTAACTTGATTTTTCACGAATTATACAAAGAAAGAAGTACCCCAATGCAGTAACGTTTTTGTAAAACTACCGCAATCGGATACTTCTCGTTTGGTGACCCGGACGAGAATCGAACTCGTGTTACCGCCGTGAAAGGGCGGTGTCTTAACCGCTTGACCACCGGGCCGGATTATGGTAGCGGAAGGTGGATTTGAACCGCCGACACCCCGGGTATGAACCGAGTGCTCTAGCCACTGAGCTATTCCGCCATATACCGCTTCGCTTTCGTAAAGCGCCTGTTAATTATATTATGAAGTTGGGGATTTGTCAACACTTTTTTTAAGAAGGGATTTCGGATATAATCCGGGGAATATTCCGTCCGGAATAAGCTTTTTTCGGATTGTTCCACTAAAAGAAAAAGGCAGGGATAAATCCCTGCCCTGTTTTTTATTTATGCAAGCCTTCTGCCCATAAGCACGCCCATAACCGAGGCCATCATCAGCCCTCTGGTCCAGCCGCTGGAGTCACCCAGGCAGTAAAGGTTCTTAACATTTGTATTGAAATCCTTATCCATCTTGATACGGTTGGAGTAGAACTTAAGCTCCGGAGAATAGAGCAGGGTTTCTCTTGAGGCGAAACCGGGCAGAACATTATCAACCGCCTTGATGAAATTGATGATATTCACCATTGCTCTGTAAGGCATTGCGGCGGTTATATCCCCTGCCACGGCATCTGTGAGCGTGGGGCGGACATTGGACTGGGAAAGCTCCTTGGGCCAGGTGCGTTTGCCGTCCAGTATATCGCTGAAACGCTGAACGAGGATGTGCCCCGCCCCCAGCATATTGGTAAGCTCCCCTACCTTCTGGGCATAGGAAATGGGCTGGTTGAAGGGCTCATTGAAATTATGGGAGCAGAGGATTGAAACATTGGTATTATCGCTTTTGGTTTCCTTATATGAGTGGCCGTTTACAACAGCCAGCTGATTATCGTAATTTTCCTGGCTTACAAAGCCGCCGGGGTTCTGGCAGAAAGTGCGCACCTTGTTTTTGAAAGGCAGAGGGTAGCCGATAAGCTTGGATTCATAGAGGGCCTCGTTTACGGTTTCCATAATCTCGTTGCGCACCTCAACCCTTACGCCTATATCAACCGTGCCGGGCTGGTGGGCTATATTGTGCTGGGCGCACTTTGCCTCAAGCCAGTCCGCTCCTCTGCGGCCTGTGGCTATTACTGTGCTGCCTGCAAGTATTACTCTGGTATCTCCGCCCTTTGAAACGCAGACCCCGAGGCACCTGTCGCCCTCCATTATGATATCGGTGCACTCATAGCCGAAAACTATATCAACGCCTTTATCAAGCAGGTGCTGCTCTATGGCGTAATATAAATCCCTGGCCTTTTCGGTGCCCAGGTGGCGTATGGGGCAGTCCACAAGCTTGAGCCCGGTCTGGATAGCTCTTTTGCGGATTTCCTTAACCGCATCGGAGTTGCCCACGCCCTCCACCTTTTCATCCGCGCCGAAGGAGAGGTATATTTTATCGGTATAATCAATCATCTCCTGAGCGAAATCCTCGCCGATAAGGGAGGGCAGGTCGCCGCCCACCTCACAGCTGAGGGAAAGCTTGCCGTCGGAAAAAGCTCCCGCGCCGGAAAAGCCGGTGGTGATGTGGCAGTAGGGCTTGCAGTTCATGCACTTGCCTGTTTTGACTTTGGGGCAGTGCCTGTTTTCAACGGCGCTGCCTTTTTCCACAATAATTATCTTCTTTGTGCTGCCTTTGTTAATCATTTCAAGGGCCGTGAATATACCTGCGGGCCCCGCTCCGATTATAACAACATCATATTTCATTTTCTCACCCTTTTCAATGCAGGTTGCCTACCTGCCTTACTATATCGCAAGCCTCTTCAAAGCCCATGATTCTGGGCACGGGGTAAAGAGGATTGCCCTCTCTCAGGGCTCTCTGGGCAATGGTGGTAACATCCTTTTCCATTACCTCAAGATGCTCGGGTATATTCATTTTGTTATTGAGCTCGCGGATTGCGGCAATAAACTTCTTGGCGGCCTGCTCATCGGTTTCGCCCTCATCCGCAACGCCTGCAACCTTTGCCAGTATTGCAAGGCGGGCATAGGCGGCCTCGCCGTAATAATCAAGCACATAGGGCAGGATAACGGCGTTGGCAAGGCCGTGGGGGGTGCCGTAAATGCCGCCGAAATTATGGGCAATTGCGTGCACATAGCCCACATAAGCCCTTGTGAAGGCAACGCCTGCAAGGAAGGAGGCCTCCAGCATATTTTCCCTTGCCTGCATATCCTTGCCGTTTTCATAGGCGGTAAAGATATTGTCAAAGATAAGCTTTGTGGCCTTCTTTGCAGCATCCTCGGTTTCGGGGGTGTTGCTTTGCCCTATAAAAGCCTCAACGGCGTGGGTAAGGGCATCCATGCCGGTGGTTGATGTAATGTGAGGGGGCAGGCCCAGGGTAAGGGCAGGGTCAAGCACCGCATATTTGGGTCTTAAAACCGGGTCGTTGATTGCATATTTTTCGTGGGTTGAGGGGTCAGATACAACGGCGGCAAGGGTGGTTTCCGAGCCGGTGCCGGCGGTGGTGGGCACGGCGTAAAGCATAGGCAGCTTTTTGATAACCTTAAGTGTGCCCCTCATCTGCTGAACCTTGGTATGGGGCCTTGCAACCCTTGCGGCGCAGGCCTTGGCGCAATCCATGGGTGAGCCGCCGCCGAAAGCCACTATGCCGGTGCACATGTGATTTTTATAAAGCTTGAGTGCTTCTTCAATATTATCAATGGTGGGGTTGGGCTGAACGCCGTCATAAACGGTGTAAAGCACGCCCTGCTCTTTGAGACCTGCAAAAAGGTCATCCAGCAGGTTAAGGCCCATAAGGCCCTTATCGGTAACCACAAGAATACTTCTGTGGCCGTTGTTTCTGATTACTTCGGGCAGTTTTTTGATTGAGCCCTCGCCTTTTATTACCTCCGGCCCTGTCCAGTCAAGGAATTTTACCGCCACGCGGAAGGCCGCCTGATATGATCTGCAAACGGCAACTGAAAGTTTTGTAACGGGCATATTTTTTCTCCTTTTCGCATAATTCTACCGTTTCATTATAGCACAGCGGGGATTTTTTTCAATACTGTTTGATAAGATAAAATAACAGTTGTTTTTATATGCGCGATGTGTTAAAGTTATTGTGTATGGAATAAAGGAGGCGTATTATGCAGGATTCTCCTCTTAAAACTATGATAGGCAGCAGCGAAAGAATACTCTGGGAAGGCAAGCCGGATAAAAAATGCTTTTTGCTTGAGAGCATTTTCAACCCCCTTCTGCCCTTTGCCCTTATATGGGGCCTTATTGATTTCGGCTTTATCAACAAGGCGCTGGGCTCCGCTTCATCGGGTATGGGCTCGTTTATAATCCCCTTCTTTCTGCTGCACCTTATGCCCGTGTGGCTTTACCTTGGCGGTGTGCTTTTCAGCATTAGGAAATACAGAAACACCAACTATGCGGTAACCGACAGGGGCATATATGTTTCCGGCGGGGTTTTCGCCCTCACCTGTGAAATGAAGCCCTTTGCGGAAATAGCTCACATAAATATACACAGGGGCATTTTTGACCAGCGGCTGGGCGTGGGCGATGTTATTTCGGAGTGCGGCCACGGCTCCCTTTCCGCCCCCGGCTCCGCACCATCTGCCTCAAGAACGTCCACGGGTATTTCAATCTGCGATATACCGGATTATGAGAAGGTTTACAAGCTGGTTAAAAACCTGCAGACTGATATTTACGCAGATACAATGTACCCCAATGATTTAAGGCCCTCTTCAAACCACGGCTACAACACAACCTACGGTCTAGATGAAAAAGACTGGAAATGAGGTAACGGCATGAAAAAACTGTTTTCATTGGTTCTTGCTCTTTTAATCGGGCTGCTCTGCCTTACCCCGGCATTTGCCGCGGAAAGCGCCTATGATATGCAGCTCAAAACCTCCTGCGGCGGTGATTGCGGCTATTCCCCCGTGATTATCATACCGGGTATTATGCAGTCCCAGACCTATGTGCAGGATAAAAACGGCAACGATATTATGACCAGCGACGGCTTCCCCATTGTGGAGGGTATGGACCTTTCCTTTATGTTTGATACGGTGGCCGTTGAGAATGAAATAAAAGCAAAAATGCCGGATATACTCAAAGCTATCCTGAAGCGGGACAGAAGCGAGCTTCTTGATGTGCTGATTGATATATTTGACAAAAGCTTTGCAGACCACTACTTTAACCCCGACGGCACAAGGGTAAACCCGGATGCTACGGATAAATATCCCTACTCCCTTGAGGAGTGCAAGAAGGTGCCGGATAAATCATATAACTACGCCAAGGGCTACTCAAAGGATGATAAAGGCAACACCCTGCCCACCACCAAATATGAGCACCAGTATGATTTCATTTACAGGCAGGTCAATATTGAGCAGTTCTGCGAAAAGGCGGGCTATGACCACGCCTACTATTACGCCTACAGCTCCTTCGGCAACATACTTGAGGATGCCGCAGGGCTCAACGACTATATTGATATGGTCAAGGCCCAGACCGGTCACGATAAGGTTAGCCTTGTTTTCATAAGCCTGGGCGGTACCATAGCCAACACCTACCTTGCGGATTACATTGATGAGAGCGAAATTGACAGAATCATCCTTGCGGCAGCCGCCCTTGACGGCTCATACCTGTTGGGTGACCTTATGGATGCCCGCACATCCTTCAATAACGGCTACGCCCTCTATAACGACCTTATCCCCGGCATAGTTGAGATTGCCAACGAAGAATACATGGCCCTTGCCTATATGGGCAACACAATTGCAAGGGCAATACCTCAGGAGGTATTCAGCGACTTTTTGCAGGAGGCCCTTGAAAGAGGCCTTGACGATGTGCTGGGCAAGTGCATAAGAAACTGCCAGTCCATGTGGGCGCTGGTTCCCTCCGAGATGTACCCCGCAATGGCGGCAAAATATATTTCCGACAGCGAGCACGCAAAGCTGAAGGAAATGACCGACAGATACTGGAACATACAAAAGAACGCAAAAACTCGCCTTAAGGAGCTTGATAAAAACGGCGTTGATATTTTTGTTATCACCGGCTACAACCTTCAGCTCCCCGCCGCGGTGGAGCACTACAACATAAGCTCCGATAACATAATTCAGGCGGCCTCCACCTCCGCAGGCGCAAAGTTCGCTCCCCTTGGCTCGCCCTTCGCCGGCAGCTACACCCCGGCAATCGATGCAAGCTACCTTGACCCGGGCAGGCTTGTGGATGCAGGCACCTGCGCCCTGCCCGATAAAACCTTCTTTGTTAAGAACCAGAGCCACCTTAAGCTGCAGAGCGCCGTAAACGATGTTATAGGCCTTTGCGTTTCAATACTTACCGATAAATCCATCAAGGATGCAAGGGCAAACAGCGGCGGCTACAGGCAGTTTAACGAGTACCGCGACCTTTCCGCCATTGAGGATCTGATGCGCAGGTATAACGAGGCGGATAAGGATGCCCTTAAGCCCGCAAAGCGCGAAAAATGCGATGAGGCCTACGCAAAGGCCGAAAAGCTGCTGGCAAAAAGGGAATGGTCCCAGAGCGAAACCGAAGAGGTTGAGCAGGAATTTTACAAGGCAATGGAAAAGGCGAAGCTCCTGGGCAACAATGCCGACAGCAGCTTTGCAAAATACAGCGTATCCCCCTTCTTTACCAAGCTTTTCAAGGCAATGAGCGATTTATTCGCCAAGATTTTCGGCGGCAACGATTTCTGGCTTTTCTTTATACCGCTGATTTAACATTTCACCGCCCTCAGCCGGGCAAACCTGATTTAACCAAAAAAATGAATCACATAAAGGAGATTACTATGGCAAAAAATTATTTTGACCTTACAGGTCAGGTCGCAATCGTTACAGGGGCTTCCACCGGCCTCGGAGTTCAGATGGCAAAGGCCCTTGCAAACCAGGGCTGCAACATTGTTGCAATGGCCCGCAGGCAGAACCTTATTGATGAGGTTGCCGCAGAAATCGAGAAGGAATTCGGCGTTAAGGCAATCGGCGTTCGCTGCGATATCACGGATACCGACAGCGTTGAGGCAGCTGTTGATGCCGCACTCAAAGAATTCGGCAGAATCGATATCCTTATCAACAACGCAGGCACAGGCGGAGTTCACCCCGCAGAGGATATGCCCGATGAAACCTTTGAGAACGAAATGAATATTGACCTTTTCGGCACCTTCAAGGTTGCCCGCTCCGTTGCCAAGAAGGCAATGATCCCCGCAAAATACGGCAGAATCATCAACATCGCCTCAATGTACGGCCTTGTGGGCAACAAGATTGCCCCCACCGCCTGCTACCACGCAGCCAAGGGCGGCGTAGTTAACCTTACCAGAGCCCTCGCAGCAGAATGGGGCGACAAGGGCATCAATGTTAATTCAATCTGCCCGGGTTATTTCTATACCCCGCTTACCGAGGAAACCCTCAACTCCGAATTCTTCCAGAATTACGCAAAAACAATGATTCCCCTTGCAAGGTACGGCAACGAGGGCGAGCTTGACAGCACCGCCATTTTCCTTGCCTCCCCCGCCTCCAGCTATGTAAACGGCCAGAATATTGCCGTTGACGGCGGATATACTTGCATGTGATTAAATCAAAAAGAGCTTGCGCTGAGCAAGCTCTTTTTTTAATGCGCAATTCGCAATTTCGGATGCCGAGGCATTTTAAGGAAGAAGGAAGAAGACATAAGTAACAAGTGTTGGTCGCAAAGCTCCGTTGTATTATGCTCACGCATATCCTTGAGGCGGGCGGATGATATCCGCCCCTACGAACCGGAGACCCGCACCCCTACGGTTTTTCCCTAAATGCTTAGGCCGGGCGTCCGAAGAAATTAAGATGAAAATGCCGCTTTCTTCAACCGCATACTATACAAAAAACCCGCAGGCTTTATGAACCCGCGGGCTTTAATTTCTATAAAACATTTTCTGTTTGTTTTTCGCTCAAATGCCTAGGCCGAGGCCGTAGCAGTCGGGATGAAAACGCCGTTTTTGCGAGTGATGACAGTACCAAGGTACGGCAAGCGAGCAAAGGCGGCGAGAACAGACAATAAAAAACTATTCCTTACAGAAAAACGGCTTGCAGTTTTGTCTACTGCAAGCCGTACTTTATTAAACCCTGTCTGTTCGCTTTTCGCCTGAATGCCTAGGCCTCTTTTATCTGTTCTTCGAAGAATTTATTATACCTTTCCCTCCACTGGGCTGCCTCTTTCCTTGAATACTTATTGGGGAAAAACGGCTCCATCACGGCAAACCTGCCCATCCACCCGGCAAGGGAAATAAGCTGGGCTTTGAATTCCGGCAGCTCATTGAGGATTTTGATTTTATCCTTTATCATCCCCGGCAGCTTGCTCTTCTGATACTGGCCGGATATAAGCTGATAAAGCTCCTCGGAGGAAACAAGCCGCCGCTTGAATATTTCGTTAACCTCATCCGCAGAGAAGGCGGGCATAAGGTTTTTTACCATTGCAATTCTGCAGGCATCAAAGCCCACTTCCTTAAAGAAATCCTCTTCATATTTCCACAGGGTATCGGCGTTGTAAATGCCGTCGGCATCCGCAAGCACGGCCCTTGCAAGTATTGTGCCCGCCTTCAGCGAATAAGCAATGCCGGAGCCCTTTGCGGCGTAGGTCATAAATGCGGAATCCCCTATGGCGGCATAGCCGTCCGCCACCATAACCGCCAGGGGCTGGCGCACGGGTATCTGCATAAATCTGCCGTTCCTGAGCAGCTCCTTGCCCATCTGCGGGTTAAGGGCGCTCACCTTGTGCAGGCGGTCCGCAACCTGGGGGTAGGAAATCTCGCTGAAATTGACTATAAGCACATCAACGCAGTTATCCTCGGTGATTATCCAGGTAAAGCCGGAATCATCATTTACATATATTTTGTACCTTTCCCCGGTTTCGGCGGATTCCACACGGTTAAAAATGCCCCGGTAGGCGTGCAGGTAATTCATTGCCCCCGGCTCTTTATCAATCTGCATAAAATCGGGCAGATTTCTGCGCAGGGGGGAGTTCATACCGCAGGCATCAATAATCAGGTCACCATAGATTTTGCCCTGCTCCGTTTCAATGCCGCATACCCTGCCGCCAAGCACCAGCGGGGTTTTAATCTCCGTTTCCCAGCAGAAGCGCACCCCGGCTTCCTCTGCAAGGGAGGCGAGGTAGGCAAACAGAACCTTGCGCTCAACGGTTATGTTTTTGTAGTTTGCGGGCACGGGTGTGGTGATGGGCTCAACGGTTTCATCAATGGAATAAAAGGTAATCTCGTTGCCCGGGGCAATGTAGCCATCGGGTATGGGGATGCCTGCGTAATCCATGGCGGAGGCATCAAATGAATCGGACTGCTCATAGCCGCAGTCCGCTCTTTTATTCTTTTCATACACAGTAACGCTGTGCCCTGCCGCGGCAAGCTTCATGGCCGCCGTAAGGCCGCCGATGCCTGCGCCTGCAACAATGATATCAGACATAAGAATTCCCTCCGATGCGGTGCTATATTACTATTATACACCGCAGCGGGAGGGAATTCAATTCGCAATTCGCAATGCGCAATTCGCAATTTCGGATGCTTACGCATTTTATATAATTCGGAGCGGAGCGACCATTTACATTTTGCAAGGCAAAATACATCACTCCGAAGGAACTTCACTTTGAAAAAACTTCACACCGCGGAGCGGTACATCACTGTGAATAATGCCGGGGGCATTATTCACCGCTTCCCCATCTGCCCAGGCGGATGAGGAGGCGGAGCACAAGTATCCTGAAAAAGCGGTAAATCAGGAAGCAGGCAATGCCGATAATGGGGGCGAGCCACAGGGGCTTTTTTATGATGAACAGCACAATAAGCGCCCCGGCGGTAAAGAGAACCGTGATACGCAGAGCGAAAAGCAGATAAGTTATGCTGAAAACAGTTTTGCCTATGAATTCATATTTTTTATCGTCATCGTTCATAATGTAACCTTATACCGTATCCTCTGCTGTGTTTTCTTCCGATTAAAAATTATATATCATCCCCTGCATCAATTCAAGGGAGTTTTATTATTGAATTTATTTAACAAGTATTATATAATAGTTTTTATATGGGGTAATAGCATAATATATCTTTGATTTGGAGGTCAAACAATGGGTCGCATTTTAAGAGTTGAAGATAAAACTTACTACAAAAACAAAAAACAGTTCTTGGTTTATTTTGAAGAAAGACAGATTAGAGTTGCTACATACCCAGTTGGAACAGGTATGTATTCAATCGTTGATATTAACGGAGAAAAATGCGGCAATTGGATTCTATGGTGCCCTAACGAAAATAAGAATCAATCAGGTTGTATAAATGAAATCAATGGAGATGGAACAATAATAACAGAATCTGGCGGTAATGATTATCTGCATAAAGATGATTATGAAACAAATCGTTTCAAAACAACAAGAGTAGTTTTTTCAAAAGCAAAGAACCAAGACTTGTGGGTTTTCAGAGGAGTATTTGTTCCTGATTATGAAAAATCAGAATACTCAAATAATCATGTAAAAAATGTGTTTAAGCGGATATCAACAGAGATAGAAATTATTTCAAAAGGAAAAATAAGAATTATCAATTCAACAGTTAAACCTTCTACTCCCGGCAAAATAACGCAGATGAGAAAGCCTCTAAATGTAATACACTTACCATACAAGTCTGCAAATGATGCCGAATATGTTGAAAAAGTATCCACTGCTTTAGAAGAAATAACAATTGATGATGAGTATATTGCGGAGCCTAAAAGTGCACCGGCAAAATCAAAAACCTCAGCAGGCGAGAAATATCCCAGGGATCCTAAAATAGGCGCTTTTGCTTTAAAAAGAGCCGGTTTTAAATGCGAATTTAATCACGAGCATGAAACCTTTATTAAAGGTTCCGATGGGAAAAAATATATGGAGCCACATCATCTTGTTCCTATATCACAACAAGGCCTTTTTGATAAAAGCCTGGATGTGCCGGCTAATATAATTTCTCTTTGCTGTAATTGTCATAAGTGTATTCATTATGGTACAGAAAAAGATAAAAAGATTATGCTATTCAACTTGTATAATGAGCGAAAAGAAGAGCTTGAAAAAGCAGGAATTGAATTAACATTTGAAGATTTAATTAAAATGTACTGATAATAGATAAAAATATTTCACAGCAAAAACACTATTCATCATTGACTCTGAAATATTCCCCCCAAGGAGATGTACGATATGAAACTCGGAAAGCTTAAAGAGATAGACATAAGAAAAGTGTTTCCTCATGAGCAATATGATTTTTCGGCTTGGCTTGCAAAGCAAGAAAATATAAACGAGCTTGGTGATACACTTAATTTATCACTTAACGATGTTGAAACCGAAAAATTTGTCGGTAATTATCGTTGTGATATATTGTGCAAAGATGAAATAACTGGCAAAACAGTTTTAATTGAAAATCAGCTTGAACCGACTAACCACGACCACCTCGGCAAAATAATAACATACGCTTCCGGCCTTGACGCAGCGGTCGTTGTTTGGGTGGTTGCTTCAGCCCGTGATGAACACGCAAGCGCAATAGAATGGCTCAACAAACACACAGACGATGATTTGTCATTTTTCCTTGTTGAGGTTCACGCCTATACAATAGGTGATTCCGAGCCTGCTCCTCAGTTCAGAATTATTGAGCAACCAAACAATTTCAGCAAAACAGCAAAAGCCCTTGCTGAAAAGGGCGAACTGAACGAAAGTCAAAAACAGAGATTAAACTTCTGGAATCAATTTAATGATGTTATTGATGCACGAGGCAATCCGTTCAATAAACGAAAAGCGACAACAGACCACTGGTATTCTGTTGCAGTAGGTTCTTCAAAGTGCCATATTTCTGTGGAGCTAATTAACAGAGAGCAAAGAATAAGAGTTGGTTTATGGATACCGGATTGTAAAGATTTATACGATTTTCTCTATGAAAATAAAGATGAAATAGAAAAAGCTGCCGGAGTGGAACTTATTTGGGACCGCCTCGAAAGTAAAAAAGCGTCTTTAATTTGCACATATATCAAAGGCCTCAATTTCAAAAAGCAAGATAATTACAATGAGCTTATGAATAAAGCAATAGATAATGTTATTATGCTGAAAAACGCAATTACGCCTTTTATTTAAGAATATAACAATTAAAGATTCCCCCCCAAGGAGATGTACGATATGAAAAAAATTACCGCATTATTATTGACTCTGGCTCTGCTTACGGCAGTATGCCTCACGGCAGGGGCTGCCACGGATGAAAAAACATACGGCGCATACAAGCATGTTTTTATAATAGGCGTTGACGGGGCCGGAACCTATTTTGAAAAAGACTATATGCAGAACTTTCACCGTATTTTTGCCGACGGGGCTGTAAAATACGGCGCGCGCACCGAAACAAAAACAGACAGCGGCCCGAACTGGACCAGCATACTCACCGGGGTTTCCTACTTTAAGCACGGGGCGGAAAACGGGGTTGTATGCCTTGAGCAGGAGCGGGTATTCAAAAGGTACCCCACAATATTCAAAATAACACGCGATGCCATGCCCGGAGCGGAGCTTGCCTCAATATGCAACTGGGGCGCAATAAACATGGGCATAGTTGAGGATGACATAGGGGCAACCAAAATAAATGCGGGGCCCGATGACGCCACGGTTGAGGCAATAGTAAACTACTTTAACGAGGGCCACGCCCCGGCGGTGTTCTTTACCCAGCTGGATGAGGTGGACGCGGCAGGCCACGGCTACGGCAGCTCATCCAAAGAATATGAAAACGCCATGAAAGAGGCGGACAGGCGCATAGGCGAAATATACGACTGCCTTGAAGCAAAGGGACTGCTTGAGGACGGGCTCTTTATAGTTACCGCCGACCACGGCCACAAAGAGACCGGCGGCCACGGCAGATTCTCAAAACTTGAATCTTACTCTACGGTAGCGGTAAAAGGCAAAACCGTAATACCCGGCGGCAAAATGGATGATGATGTGAAGCTGAGGGATATAGCGGCAATATCACTTTATGCCCTGGGCCTTGAAAGCACGGAATGGAACTTTACCGCCCGGGTGCCCGGCAACCTCTTTTATGATGTGCAGGGGCAGGCGCGGCCCTATTACAGGGATATAATTGACTTTATCTGCGGCAATATAATGTGGATATACACTAACCTCGGGCACCCCTTTGATGAATACTTTTAAGCCCAAGGGCAGGGGCCAGAAGGCAGCGATATACCGACTTTGCCGGTGCGATATATCGGCAGAGCCGATGCGATATATTGCTGACGCAATGCGATATATTTTGCAAGGCAAAATGTTAAGGGGAGCAGAGCCCCTTTGTAGTATGCTCCGCATATCCTTGAGGCAGGCGGATGATACCGATATGGTGCTGTATATTAGCAAAAAAAGCTGAGAAGGATAAAGCCCTCTTCATTACCGGAGAGGGCTTTCTGCATATTTTTCGGCGTTTTTTATGCAGAAAAACGCAAAAATCTGCAGCAAAAAGCAAAAATCGCGCGTGAGAAAAACATAAGAAAAAGCGAGAAAACACGAGAATAAGCGAGATTGATGAAAATAAATTAAAAAAAGATAAATTTTCGGTTGACAAGGTAAAAGGGCTGTGATAATATATGCAGGCAATAAAATTTAATTCGGAGGAAATGCTATGTCTACTTATATGCCTAAAGCAGGCGATATCACCCGCAACTGGTATGTGATTGATGCCGAAGGTAAAACATTAGGTAAATTAGCTGTTGAGGCCGCCAACCTTCTTCGCGGCAAAAACAAGCCCACCTTTACCCCCAACGCCGACTGCGGCGACCATGTAATAATCATCAACTGTGATAAGGTTGTGCTCACCGGCAAAAAGCTTGAGCAGAAAACCTACTACCATCACTCCGGCTATATCGGCCACCTTAAAGAGGTTAAATACAACACTCTTATGAAGACCAAGCCCGAGTTCGCCGTTACCAAGGCTGTTAAGGGTATGATACCCGACACCGTAATCGGCCGCCAGGCTCTTACCAGACTTCGCTGCTACAAAGGCGCTGAGCATCCTCACGCCGCACAGAAGCCCGAAGTTTATGAGTTTTAAGAAAGGGAGGCAGTAAACTATGTATGATTCCAATCCTTATTTCTATGGCACAGGCCGCAGAAAGAGCTCTGTTGCAAGAGTACGCGTTTATGCCGGCACAGGCAAAATAATTATTAACGAGAGAGAAATTGACGATTATTTCGGCCTTGATACCCTTAAGCTCATCGTTCGTCAGCCTCTTACCCTTACCGAAACAGAAGAAAAGTTTGATATAATCTGCCGCGTTGCAGGCGGCGGCGTTACCGGCCAGGCCGGCGCAATCCGCCACGGCATCGCCCGCGCACTGCTTCAGTATGACGAGGAGCTCCGCCCCGCCCTTAAGAAGGCCGGCTTCCTTACCAGAGACCCCAGAATGAAGGAAAGAAAGAAGTACGGACTCAAAGGCGCCCGCCGCGCACCTCAGTTCAGCAAGCGCTGACCTTTATCTATTGTTTTCACAGAAGCTTCCGTTTTTTGCGGAAGTTTCTTTTTTTGCTTGCTTTATTTGCCGGCTTTCTGTATAGTAGTATTGGTTCCGGAATACCCGTAAAAAAACAAAGCCAATCAAGGAGCCGTCCCTTGATTGATGCATATCGCGGAAGTGCTGATAAAAGTGATAAGGATTTGAGAGAAAATTATGGTATTGGAAAAGTTAAGAACGAGGTTTTATGAAAACGCGGCGCTGCATCCCGGAATAGACTGGGCGCTTGTTGAGAAGCGCTTGCAGGACGCGCCGGAAGCATTGGAGATTTTGCGGCGGATGGAAGAAAGCGGCGGCGAGCCGGACACCATCGGCTTTGACGCAGGAACAGGCAAACTCATATTCTGCGACTGCGCAAAAGAGTCGCCTGCCGGCCGCAGAAGCCTGTGCTATGATGAGGAAGCCCTGAAAAAACGCGCCAAAAACCCTCCCGCGGGCAGCGCCATGGGGATGGCGCGGGAGATCGGCGCTTCTTTGCTGACGGAAGAGCTCTACCGCAGATTGCAGACCCTCGGCGAATTTGATCTGAAAACATCTTCATGGGTACAAACACCGGAGGAAATCAGGCAAAGAGGCGGCGCCATATTCTGTGAACGAAGGTACGGGGCGGTGTTTACGTTTCATAACGGGGCGGATTCGTACTACTCCGTGCGCGGATTCCGCAGTTTCATTCTGGTGTGAATTTTTGTTTTCCGGGATTTTGAATGCGTAGAAAAATCTGCTCCGCACAGGAGGAATCAATGGCTGATTATCATTACAGACCCGCCGCGGGTTGGATCAACGACCCGAACGGCCTTGTACAGTTCAAAGGGTATTATCATATTTTTTATCAGCATTCGCCTCATTTTGAAACGCCGTGGCATGAAAGCATGCACTGGGGCCACGCGATAACGAAGGATTTTTTCCGCTTTGAGGAATTGCCCGTTGCGCTTTCCCCTGACAGGGATTATGACAGGGACGGCTGCTGGTCCGGCACCGCCGTGGTGAAGGACGGCGTGCTCTGGCTGTTCTACGCCTGCATCCGTGAGGGGACGCAGGCGGTGGCCGCGGCGTATTCGACCGACGGCGTTCACTTTGAAAAATGCGCGGGCAACCCGGTGATCCCTACCTTCCCGCCGGAGGGAAGCCCGGATTTCCGCGACCCGGCGGTCTGCTTTGCCGAAGGCAGTTACTGGTGCGTCATGGCCTCCGGCAACCGGGAGCGGAACACCGCCGTTCTGCTGCTGTATGAAAGCGGCGACCTGCTTCGTTGGCAATACCGTGGCGTATTGCGGGAATGGGAAAACGCGAAGTTTGCGGAGTGCCCCTCCTTTGTGCCCTTCGGGGACCGGTATCTGCTGGCGGCCTCCGTCTGCCGGGAGCAGGGACACGCCTTCTCGCTGGCGGTCGGGCGTTTTGAAAACGCCCGATTTACCGTAGATGCGGAAGGGGAAGTGGATAAAGGTCCCGACCAGTACGCCGGGCAGATTTTCCGCGATTCGCAGGACCGTGCGCTGCTGATCTCCTGGATTCCCGGCTGGAACTACGCCGGATACCGGGAGAAGGATCTGGGGTGCTTTTCCGTCCCCCGGGAGATCACCTGTGAAAACGGCGTGATCCACGCGTATCCCGCCCGGGAGGTCCGGCAATTCCTGACGGAGAGCGATCCTGCCGTCATCCGTACGGATGATGGTTTCCGGATCCTCCGGTCGGGGCGGGAGCCCGTGGAATACCGAGGCCCTGTCCGGGATCTGAAGATCCTGCGGGACGGCCGCGTGGCGGAAGTCTTCGTCAACGGCGGAGAAGAAGTCTATACGGCGCTGCTCTGAGGGCGGCGCTTTCACGGAAAGGAAGAAAACGACATGGCAACGATCCGATTCGGTATTGTGGGCACAGGCAACATCGCACACCGGTTTGCGGGCTACGAGGCCATGGCCGCCTCCGATGTGATCGACACGGCCTATATCGCGGTGCCTCACTCGGGGCATAAGGCATGCTCGATGCTGATGATGGCGCACGGCAAGCACGTTTTGTGCGAAAAGCCCATGGCCATCAACCGGAGCGAAGCGGAGGAGATGTTCGCCTGCGCCGAACAAAACCACGTACTGCTGACGGAGGCCATGTGGGCGAGAGTGGTGCCCGGTACCCGGAAAATGCGGGAGCTGGTCCAAAACGGCGCGTTGGGGGAGATCCTCGGCGTGGAGGGCAAATTCTGCTATACCATGGATGAGGACGAAATGGACCACCACGTACTGAAGAACGAATACGGCGGCGGCTCGTTGCTGGACGTGGGCTGTTACGGGCTGCACTTTGCCAGCTGGTATCTCGGCGACGATATCACGCATATCAGCGCCGAGGCGGATTACTACAAGGGCACCGACCGCCACGCCTGCGTGCTGCTGAAATACCGCGGCGGCGCCATCGCCGACCTTTCCAGCGCCACGCTGCTGCGCAAGCCCAATGAGGGTTACGTCTACGGCACCAGGGGGTACGCGTATCTCAAACGGTTCTATGCCCCGCAGGAGATCGTGCTGGAGCGGGAGGGAAAACGGGAAGTGATCCCCGCGCCTTATGCCGGCAACGGCTTTGAGGAGCAGATCGAACATTTCTGCGACTGCCTCCAGAAAGGCCTCCCGGAAAGCCCCCTGATCCCCCACGCCCAGACGCTGAAGATCATCACTCTGACCGATACCATCCGGGAGATGATCGGCGTCCGTTATCCCCAGGACGGCTGAACAGCCCGCCCTACGAATGAAGACAGGGGACGGTTCCTTGTCTTTGATGCGGGATCGATGTTCTTTTGTTCTCTGATCTGTTTTGTCACATTTTGAGGGTATTTGTATGGGACAACTTAGGGGCCAATCGGAAGGGCGAAGCCTGTGAAGCCTTATGCCGCAAGGGGTTTCAGCTGTAACGATCGCAGCAATACGGTCTCAAAGGCGCCCGCCGCGCACCTCAGTTTTCAAAGAGATTATTTCACCCGAACAGGTTACAGCCCTCTGTATATGCAGAGGGCTGGTTTTTTTGTTTGGGGGAAAGCAAGCCGCCGCAGGGGGAAACCTGCGGCGGTTCTTTATTTATTTTATTCTTTTTCTGCGTATGTTTCCGAAATTTTATCTGTTTTAAGCGCTTCAAAGCGGCGGGTAAGCTCATCAAGGAGCTTTTTATCCCGGGGGGAATAAATCCTGTACTGAGTGATATCGTAATCCTTACTCCCGCCGGAGCCGGTATCAAGATAAATGCTGCAGCTCCAGGGGCTGTAATCGGTAGCAAAGGTTTTGCTTTTAAGGCGGCGGGCAAGGGAGGGTACATTATTATCAAGAATAAAAGCCTCAAACTCTGCGGCGGCTTCGTCGGTAACGGCGTAGGTTGTGATAACCCGGGGTTCGCCGTAATGCTCACGGTCGGAGGCGGTGATAATCCACTTGCCGTCTTCGTTTTTCATAAGGCAGGCGCTGTGACTTGCGCCCCGCATATCGCAATAGCCGGGGCTGTAAGCGAACTTTTTTAATTTAATATTCTTCACGGCGGGCCTCCTCCCGGATTTATTACGGTAATAATTATAACAGCAAAATACATACTTATCAATATCCTTGCAAGAGGAGCCGATTTATGATAGAGTGTGAATATAATACACCGGGAGGTTCCTGATGAAAAAGCGGATTATCTGCCTGCTGCTGCCCGTTGCCTTGATTATATGCGCAGGGTGCGGCGAAGGTGAAAATATAATAACCGGCACAGAAACGCAGACCGCGGCGCAAACCGAAACCTCTGCGGTAACATCTGTATCCGAAACGGAAACAACAGCTGCGCAGACGGAAACGGAAACCTCCTCTGAGGCGGAAACAACCTCAGAAACGGAAACCGCCCGCAAAGCCGCTCCCCTGAACACCGTGAAAATCACACCGGATAAAAGCATAAGAGACCTTACGGCAAGCTTTTCCTATGTGGCGTTTTCCGGGGATGACGGGCTGGATGATTTTATATCCGGCAAAGGGGTATCGGATGATGAGGAGCTGACAAACTTCCTTATCCGCCAGGTTATAGGCGGAAAGGCGGGGCCTCTTTTTAAATTCAGAGGCGCAGGCTGCAGCACCCTTTACACCCCCGGCAAAAGCGGCACGGGATATTTCGGCAGGAATTTTGACTGGAAAAAGTGCAGCGGCCTTGCCCTTGTGTGCAGGCCCTCAAAGGGATATAAATCGGTTTCAACGGTCAACATGGACTTTATTACATCCAGCTCTGAATATGAGCTTTCGGATGATGTGATGCGCTTCTGCGCCCTTTACGCCCCGCTGGACGGCATGAACGAAAAAGGAGTATGCGTTTCGGTAAACATGGTTTTTGACAAAGGCGCATCAATAAATCAGCAGACCTCAAAGCCGGACCTTACAACCACAACCGCAGTGCGATTGATTCTTGACCGGGCAGGCAGCGCAAAGCAGGCGGTGGAGCTGCTGAAGGGCTACGATATGCACGCATCCTTCGGCTATGTTATACACTTTGCAATCTGCGACCCTTCGGGATATTCGGCGGCGGTGGAATATATAAACAATAAAATTTACGTTACCGAAACCCCGGCGCTCACCAATTTTTATGTCACCCCCGGCAGCAAATACGGGGTGGGCTCACAAAAGAGCGTGAAACGGTATGAAAATATAATGAAGGCCCTTGAGGAAAACGGCAAGCCGGATACCGCACAGCTGAGGGATATTATGGCAGATGCCGCTCAGGGCGGACTCAATGATTATAACACGGAGTGGACCGCCGTATCTGATATGGGGGCAAAAGCCGTAACCTATTACCTGCGAGAAAACTACAAAAAAGGATATACAATCTATCTTTAAGGGAGAGAGAAAATGAAAAACAGGAAAGCTGCAAAAAGAATAATAAGCACACTGCTTGCGGCTGTTATGCTGGCAGGCACCTGCGCTCTTTTCAGCGCCTCGGCGGAAAAAAGCGGAGTGAAATTCACCATGGCAACCGATATACATATTGATAACACCAAAACCGAGCTGGATGTGAACTACCCGGAAAGCGAACTGTATTTTCAGGCCTCCGGCTCAGGCAATATCTATGATCAGGCGGCGGAACTTACAAAGGAATTCCTTAGAAGAAGCGCAGATGAAGGCGCTGAATTCATACTGATTGCCGGGGACCTTACCAGAAACGGAAACGAAGAGCAGCACAGCTTTGTGGCATCCCTGCTTTCGGATTTTGAAAAAGAGACGGGAATACAGGTTTATGTGGTGCCCGGCAACCATGATTATTACTCATCTAAACCCGCTGAATTCAAAAAATACTATGCGGACCTCGGCTATAATCAGGCCCTTGCCGCCGACAGCTCCACTGCATCCTATACGGCTGATCTGGCCGGGAACTGCCGCCTTATTGCGGTTGACTCAAACGACCCCGGTGAGGACGGCGACGGTTTTACATCTGCCCTGCTGGAATGGATAAAAACCCAGACGGAAAAAGCAAAAGCCGACGGCAGGCAGATTATTTATATGATGCATCATCCCCTGCTTGAGCACCTTTATATGGGCAAAGTGCTGATGAAGGATTTTATGCTCAGAGACAGCGAAGAGGTGGCGGAAAAATTCACCGGTTGGGGAATACAGTATGTATTCACGGGCCACGAGCACGGCAATGATATTGCAAGCTATACCGGCAAAAACGGCGCGGTTGTTTATGATGTGCTGACCACTGCGCTGTCATCCTATCCCCTTGAATACAGGGCGGTAAACCTTAGCTCCGAGGGCGCGGAAATAAGGATGAGAAAAATTGAAAAATGCAATACGGATGCCCTGATTGACGGCTACACCGACAGCCAGAAGGAACTGCTTGAGAGTGACTATGAGCAGTTTGCGTACGGGCTTTTCAAATATTCGGTTGAGAAGAAAATCCTTAAATACACCTCACCGGAATTCATAAAGAAAAAGCTGAAAATCGGCAGCGATACCCCGGCCTTTGCCGTTGACAACCTTTTCAGCACTATAACCGAGGCCCTGACAATGCCCCTTTATGACAGCGGCAGCGGCGTAAGCATAGAAAAGCTTGCAAAATCAAAAGGGGTATCCATACCGGCATCGGACTACGGCTCGCTGATTGAGCTTGCAAGCTCTATGGTTGCCATGCACTATTACGGCGATGAGAATATGCCAAGCGGCAGCTCGCCGGAGGGTGAAATACTGGTTAAAGGGCTGAACACGGGCCTTGAATACATACTGACAAAAACCGGCAGAAGCGGTCTTAACCTGCTGCTGCAGGTGCTGGGCACACAGATAAACACAGATGAGCTCAGCCCACTTTTCAATGCGGTTGCCCTGGGCAAAGAGGATTCATACAAGGTTGCGGAGCAGGTGCTTTACCCTCTGCTTGATAAATTTGCCGTGGACTTTGATCTGCCGGACAGAGACGCAGACCTGCCCTCGCAGGCTCCGGTGGCGGCAAATGAAAAAACTGGCGGATTCTGGGAAAGAATCATTGAATTTTTCAGAAAACTGTTTGAATCGGTTTTCAGGTTTGAGTTTTAAGATAACGCTAAAAGCACCCTGCGGGGTGCTTTTTTATATGCAGCTTACAGAGCTTCGGTTTTTGTTTTATTTCTTGATTTTGAGTTTTAATTAAGATATAATATTTTTATTAAGTATATTTTCAGAGGGAGTGTAGCAGGATGCAGGAACATCACCATCATCATAAGGTTGTAAGCGAAAACCCGGAAGAGATGAAGGCGCTGCTTGAGTATATGCTGAGCCATAACATTTCCCACTCGGAAGAAATTGCTCAGATTGCCCGGCAGCTTACAAAAACTGGGAATGAACAGGCCGGGGAAAAGACCCTTTCCGCCCTTGAAAAATACAATCAGGGCAACGAACTGCTCAGGCAGGCCCTTGAATCACTTAAATAAAGGACAGATAAAATGAAAGATTTAAAGTATCTTTACGAGTTTGAAAACCTGCTGCAGGAGGCGAATAATGAGCTTGTTCAGCAGGCAAAAAAAGACGGCAAGCTCTGCCTTGCCTATACCTGCTACCATATTCCCGAGGTTCTGCTGAACCTGCCCGGCTGCTTTTCAACAAGGCTCCGCGCCCCAAGAACCGGTTCCCTTGATATTTCTACATATTATATGAGCTCATTCCTCTGCGGTTTTTCAAAAGCACTGGTTGAAAGAGGCATTGAAGGTGGCTACCAGCACCTTGACGCCCTTTTCGGCTCCGAAACCTGCTCGCAGATGAACAGGGCCTATGAGCATTTTGAAATTCTGCACCTTGTAGATAATGAAAAATTCTTTGTAACCATTTCAGATGTTCCGTTCAAAATCGCTCCCCACACCGTGAAGCACTATAAACGCCAGATGCAGGAAAAGGTGCTTGATAAGCTTCACGAGGTTTACGGCGTGGATATAAGCGATGATGCCCTGCGCAAGGCGGTTGAAGAGCACAATGAAGTCTGCCGCCTTATTACGGAAATAGGCGAATACAGAAAAGAAGAAAACCCACGCATCACCGGCTACGAATATCATGTGCTTAACCTTATATCCTACTGCTGCCCCAAGTATCTTATTATTGATAAGCTCAGGGAAACGGCGGAAGAACTGAAAACAAGAGTTCCCGATACAAAGAAAAACTACAGGGCTAAAATTGTTGTGGTGGGCTCGGAAATGGATGACCCGGATTTCACAAAGCTGATTGAAGAATCCGGCGCACTGGTGGTTGCTGACCGTTTCTGCTTCGGTGCTCTGCCCGGCAGGGAAGAGATAAAGCTCACCGATGAGGGCGATGTGCTTGAGCAGATTATTCTTCACTATATGAGAACAAGCCAGTGCCCGCGGTATATGTCCCAGGATAAGGTTGAAGGCAGACGGGAATATGTAAAACAGCTTGTTGAGGAATATCACGCCGACGGCGTTCTTTACCAGCAGCTTAAATTCTGCGAATACTGGGGCTATGAAAGAGCCTTGGCCTCACATGTTGTTACAAACGATTTCGGCATACCCTCAGTCTGCGTTGACCGCCAGTATACGGCAAGCGCATCAGGCCAGCTGAGAACCAGGGTGCAAGCCTTTGTTGAAAGCCTTGAAATAAAGAAAATCCAGAAAGCAAAGGAGCAGGCGAAATGAGTATAAAGAATTTCTGGCGAAATGAGCCCCATAATCTGGGCGACCTTCATAAGGATAAAACGGGCCTGCTCAAGCACAGGGAGTGGCGCGGACTTTCTGATACAATGTATGATTACTACCGCTGGCTTGTAACCTGGAAAGATATAATCCTTATGACGCTTAAAGCGCCTGTTTCCATAGTAAAAGGTTTATTCAATTACCGCTGGATGATGAGTTACCTCACAGCCCCTGCGTGGATTGACCGCCATACCGAAGGCCTGAGAGGCCCTCAGCTGAGAATCACTCACCTTCATATGAATATGCTGGTTAAGCCCACAACGGATTTGATTCGCTTTCTGCTGAGCAACGACAGGCATTTTCACAAGCATCCGAAGTGGGCGGATAAAACCGTAAATGTGGATGAGATTTTTTCATCGGAATTTATTGCGGGTTTTCCCAACCTCAAGGATAACCATGTGACCACAATCCCCATTTTCCTTACATCCATGGTGGACCAGAATATTACGCCGGTTTACCTTGATATTACCGAAAGCTACGGCGTGCCTGCGGATGTATGCCCCCTGCCCTCTGCCGAGGCCGGTGTTGCAATAAATGATGACTATCCCCTTGTGGGTGTCTGCTCCCTTACCTGCAATATGCCCTGCGACGGCTCGATTATGAATTCATCATATATTGACAGGCGCTTCAATATTCCTACACAGAGCATTAATGTACCCCTGCGCTATAACGGCGAGGATGTTCAGGAATACGCCGTGGATGAGGTGAAATACGCCATTGAGTTTGTTGAAAAGCAGACCGGGGAAAAGTGGGACTGGGATGCCTTCTTCTCAGCTATGAAAACCTACAACAAGCAAACCGAGTATGAAATACAGAAATGGGAGATAAACAAAACCGATTATCCACAGATGACAGGCGCCACTTTCTGGCTTTACAGACTTTTCTATTTTCATATTTCCGGCGGCATAGACAAGCGCTTCTTAAAGGTTGATAAAAAGGTCAATAAGATGATGCTTGACGCCTATGCCAAAAAGACAAAGTGTTCCAAGGAAATGCGCCACAGAGCCATAGTATGGTCCTGCCCGGCAAACTACTACACAAGCCTTGCAAACTGGCTTGAAAACTGCTGGGGCGTAAATGTTATTATGGATATGGAAACAATGATTTCCTACTATATGTACGATACGGAAGATAAAGAGAAGGCTCTTGCAACATTTGCCAAAACCCTTCAGAGAACAACCATGCGCAAGCATACCAAAGGCGGCTACGCCAATGTTGTGGATGAGCTGTGGAGAATTGTGGAAGAATTCAACGCAGATATGGTTATTATGTATGACCAGATTTCCTGTAAAGGAATGGACGGGCTTAACGGAATTTTTGAGGAACAGGCAAGGGAGCACAATGTAAGCTTTATCTGGGTTCCTCAGGATCTTATGGACCCCCGCACCATTTCAAGGCGGGATATGCGTGACCAGATAAACAAATATATGACCACGGTGCTGCGCGAAGAGCCCGTTGACCCCACACTGGTGGATTTTGACGACACTGCGGCCTGGTAATAAATACGAAGGAGAATACAGATATGAAATATTTCGGCGGTTGCGATGTGGGCTCAACCTACACAAAATGCGTAATACTTGATGAAAACGGCAAAATGGTTGCCAATGTAACAAACAGGAGCAAAATCAACCCCGTTCAGTCTGCGGAAATAGCGCTGAACGATGCGGTTGCCCAGGTTGACGGGCTTGCCTCTGCCAGGGATTTATCCTACCTTGTGGGTACCGGCTACGGCAGAAATAAAGTTCCCTTTGCCGATGAAAATATCAGCGAAATATCCTGCCACGCTATGGGCGTTCATGTTACGGACCCGAGCGTAAGGGCTATAATCGATATAGGCGGTCAGGATGTAAAGGGCATTGCCATTGATACGGACGGCACTGTAAAGAACTTTGCAATGAACGACAAATGCGCTGCAGGTACCGGCAGATTCTATGAGGCAATGGCAAATGCTTTTGAAATGTCCCTTTCAGATTTTTCAAAGCTCTCGCTGCAGGCAAAGAATACCATACCCATCACTGCGCAGTGCACGGTATTTGCGGAATCCGAGGTTATATCCCTTGTAGGCGAAGGAAAACCTATGGATGAAATTGCCGCGGGCATACAGCTTGCCGTTGCAAAACGCTGCTTTGTTATGGCAAAAAAAGCGGGCGCTACCGACAGCATAACACTGACCGGGGGCTGCGCAAAAAACGACGGACTTAAACAGGCCATTGAAAAAGTGCTTAAAATAAAGGTTGTTGAGCTCAAAACAGACCCGCAGCTTATGGGCGCCCTGGGCGCAGCTGAGTTTGCGCGGCAGAAAGGACTGGCGGCTGAATAATGAAAGTATTGCTTATTATACTGATAGTCCTGGCGGCACTTTTTGCCCTTACATTCATAATCTACTATACAAACAGCGATATGAAGCTTGTAAGGTGGATTTATGACAAAGTTCAGCCCTATTACGATAATCTGAAAAAAGACAGGAAGCTGTAATTATGTGCCTATCTACCGCATACAAAAACGAGATTTCCGACGAAACCGTGCTTATGAATAATGTGATGCTCATTGAGTGCTCCGAAAATCAGGTAACGCTGATTGACCTTATGGGCCGCAGAATTTCCTTTGACGGCAGCCTACTCAAGGCAAGCCTTACAGACGGTTATGTGATATTAAAAACAGAATGATGAATACGGCGGATAAAAAAACAACTGTTCTTGCATTCACCGGAAAAGGCGGAGTGGGCAAAACATCCCTCTCTGCCGCTGCAGTGCGCCTGCTTTCGGAAGCTTACCCGGGCAAAAAAATACTTGCCATTGATGCAGACCCGGCAGTAGGCCTTGCAACCGCCCTTGGGGTTGATGTTGATTTTACCGTTGATGATATAAGAAAATCCTTTGTTAAGACGGCGGAAAGCGGCAACACAAGCGCCGCTGTTGAGCTGCTGGGCGAAGCAAAATACCAGATGTTTGATGCTCTTAAGGAAACGGGCAATGTTTCCTTCCTTGCCATAGGCCGCCCGGAAGGGGCCGGCTGCTACTGCAAAGTGAACGCCTATCTTAAAGAGATAATCTCAATGATTGCCGGCAACTTTGACTATGTTGTTATTGACGGCGAGGCGGGGATTGAGCAGGTAAACCGCAGGGTTATGGAAAAGGTTACCCACCTTATTCTTGTTTCGGACGCCAGCAAAAAAGGCCTGCAGGTAACACGCACAATACTGACCGTTGCCGGGGAAATGGTTATGTTTGACAAGGCGGGGCTGATTATAAACCGCCTGCCGGATATTTCCGTTGCAGACAGGCTTGATACGGCCGGCCTTGAAATACTTGCCCTCATACCCGATGACCCCGGGCTTGCTATGAACGATATTGCAGGCGACAGCATTTACAGCCTGCCCGGAAGCTCCGCCGTGATACAGGGCGCAAAACATGCGCTGAAAAAACTGAACCTTATCGGGGATGTATAAATAATGAAACTCTATGATGAATGCTTTGAAGGTGTTGGAGAAATACTTTCTCAATACTCCGTAAAAAGCTTTGAAGCACAAAAATATTCACACTGGGAAAGCAATGACAAAAATCAGATAATTTTTCAGAGTGATACCGCTTATGAGCTGGGCGGCGGTACTCTGCCGGCCTTAAGCAGCATTGCGCTTACGGACAGGGAAGATTTTGTTACCCGGGATGAAATACTGCTCATAGGCAAGGACCTTGGAGAAATAAAAGGTGATTCCCCTTTTGCAAGAATTGCACTGCTGAATGTTAACGAAGATGAAATGGGCACAGGAGAAAAACTGTACCAAACTATCAGAAAAATAGAATATGCCCGGTATCATATCCACCCGGAGGGATATATGATGCGCATTTCCGCATTCACTCACCGCGAGGCGGCAAGGGTTGGAAAAGATGCTGTAAAAAAGGGCCTGAGCTTCGGGCACATTGGCAGATTTTTTATTGATGAATACAAAAAGAATCCGCAGGTTAAGGCGGTGAAACTTCTTTTTGTTACAGACCCCGGTTTTCCTTATGATAAGCTTGAAGCAATAATGAAAAAATCGGAGAGCATAACCACAGCCCTTGACCATATAATGAAAGATATACGCATGGACTGCCAAACCTGCAGCCTTAAAACGGTCTGCGATGAGGTTGAGGCGCTGTGCGAAAAAGATAAGTAAAAAGCACCCTGCGGGGTGTTTTTTTATATGTAGCTTACAGAGCTTCGATTTTGTTTTGTTCCTTGATTATGCTGCTGAGTGTATGTATAATAAATATGTGAAACGAATTTCACAACAAACCGATTCAGGGAGGAAATAAAAATGTCAGCAAAAAAACTTATATGCATACTTCTCTGCGTTTTTATGGCAGCGGTATTTTTCGGCTGCGGAGCCGATAAGCCCGAAACTGAGCAAAGCACAACCGGCGCCGCCGAAGAACCGGCCGGCAATGGAGTAAACCTTATTGAAAAACTGAATTCCCTTGCTGCTACCGATGTTGAGCTCGGCATTGCAAGCAAATACAATGCTTTTGCCGATATTACAGATGGTAAAACAGACCCGGATTTAACCGGTAGATGGATCACTGCCGACGGAAGCAGCATATATACATACAATGAAGACGGCACATCAACCGCCGAAATTGAGAGTAGGGGCTCATCCGAAGTAAAATACACCTGCATTGAAGCAAACGGCCGCAAAATAATCTGCGAAGAATCAGAGATGATAGGCGATGTGGAGGAAGGAACCACCGCCCTTACTTTTACCGCCTACAGCATTGAAAACGATGCCCTTTATATGGTTCCCGTTGAAAATGTAAACCCGGATTTCAGCTCTTCACAAAATGCCCTTATTGTTTTTTACAGAGCCGATGAAAACGGTAAAATTGATGCGGCATTATCCGCAAATCCTGTTGATATCAATGTCCTCAACGGTAAATGGTCCTGTGAAAAAGGAGAGGTTACCATTGAAAACGGCGTTCTTACATACGGAGAAAGCAGCTATAATCTTTCCTTTGACGGCAAGGGTCAGCTCGTTGCCGAAAAAGACGGAGAATCCACAGCCTACAGTTTTAATATCTCACAATTAAAACAATATGAGGGAGAAGAGGGCGAAGCTGATTCACAGGCAACAGCAACCACCTGCTTCGGCATTTACTATACAGGCGCCGATGAAAACGACAAGCCGAACCTGCTCCCCCTGCTTTCGGACTGGAAAGCGGAATTTGACTGGGACAGCTATTATTACAACGCTTCGTTTGAGCTTGAACAGTAATATATAATCGGAATCCACCCCTGCGGAAACAGACCGCAGGGGTGGATTTTTATAGTTTTATTTTACACAAGGAAAATTATCAGTTTCACAATCAAAGCAATTATTGCGGCAAGTATGCCGAGCAGGAGCAGAACACCGAGGATGATAAGCAGAAGAATAAGGGGACCTTTTTTACTTGCCTTCACGGTATCGGGGATTTTCTTGGTTTCAAACATTTCGGCGGGTGCGGGGTTGTTTTCGTCAAACAGGGGGTAAAGGGGAAGGGTGGCTTCGGCATCGCAGTAGCCGTCCTTCCACAGAAGGGGCTCCACAAGGGAGCGTACACTCGTTGCCCCTTTAAGGAACTTGCCTATGGGCAGGTGAATTGTGTTAAGGAAGCTGTCAATTATATTCAGAAGCCCGCAGGTCAGCTTGTATTCCCTTGTATCAGGAGTATAGGGAGCATCGCCGCAGTAAAGGTCCTTTACAAGGCCGATAATGAAATCAACCACTTTATTATCTGCAATATCCGCTATATCGGCTTTTTTAAGGCCGCTCTCCTTTTTGCAAAGGCGCCATACCTTTTTGAAGGTGAGCTTGTTGAGGAACTTGCCGAAGGGGCGGATAATATGTTTAAGTTTATAGACCTTTTCGCCGGGGATTGAGAAGGCGGGGGTCATCTCCGCAAGTTTATCTATATCATAACCCATTGCCCATACCACACGGCCTATCATACCGAAGAAGAAATCCTCCATATATTTATCAAAGGATTTGCCGCCGGTTTCAACGCCGGGCACATCGGTTACGGTTACGGTATCAACCTTTATGCGCTCATTATCCGGGTCAATGGTAACATTTCTGTAATTGGGCGGGCAACCGATAAGGGCGCTGCAGGAAATATCATAAAACCTGTTGCCCTTTGCGGTGGTAACATAGCTGATATTATGGATATGGGTGTGGCCCGTAAGCATACAGCTGAGGCCGGCATCCGCAAAAATTTCACGGGTTTTTTCGTGGTTTCTCTGCATATCGCCGCTGCCGATTATTGAGTAAAACGGCGAAGGGGAAACCATGGGATGGTGAGTCATGGCAATAACAAACTGGTTATTGGCCTTTGCATCTTCAAGCTGCTCAAGAATCCACTGCAGGCAGGAATCGGAGTAGCCGGAGCCGCCCTCGCCGTCGCCTTTATAGTTGGTATCATCATTCAGGGCAAAAAACCGATACCCCGGGGCAAGCTGAGATACATAGCACATGGATTCCTTATGCACGGCAATGGCATCCTTGGGGCCGAAATCATAGTACATATCCCATAAATCGTGCCTTTCGGCCACGGCGGGAACTCCTATGACCTCATCGCCTTTGAATCCCCTGCCCTTGCCGTCGCCCCGGTAATCATGGGTGGCGGTTATGACATAGACTTTTTTGCCCCGCTCCTGCAAAGAGTGAAGCTCATCAATAATACCCTTGTGGGATGTATATTCGCCGTTCCGTGTGGTATCGCCGGCCAGCACAACAATATCTGTGGAGGTATCCTCGCACAGCATATCAAAAGCCTTGTGAATAACCAGGTCGCTGTCCTTTATTACCTGCTGGCTCTTGGCCTCTTCTTTTTCATAAGCCGGGCCTTCTGTGCCGTTTTCCCTTGCGTAATAATGAACATCCGTAATGAACTGAATTTTGAGGGGACCGTTGCCGGTGCCCGGTATTTTGCCTGCCATATTCTTCCTCCCCGTGTTTTTTCTTCATTTTACCAGTTTTTTACTCCCTTATCAACCATTAAAGTGAAATCTTGTAATTGAAATAACGCTGTGTTATAATTCAATATATTAAAGGGGGTAACAATATGAAAGACGGCTTTGTTAAAGTAGCGGCCGCTACGCCCAAAATTAAAGTTGCCGATGTTGATTACAACGGCGAAAAAATCAAAAAATATATGAAAGAGGCCTCCCGCGAGGGGGCTGTTATAACCGTATTCCCGGAGCTTTGCCTTACCTCACGCTCCTGCGGGGATATGTTTTTGCAGCGCACACTGCTTGACGCTGTCCGTAACAAGCTTGATGAAATAAAAGATTTCAGCAAAGACCTTGGCGGCATTTTCTTCATAGGCCTTCCCATAGAAAACGGCGGTAAAATCTATAACGCCGTTGCCGCTGTGGGCAAAGGCGAAATATACGGCTTTGTGCCCAAAACCTTCCTCACCCCCGGGGAAGAGAGATATTTTTCAGCCGGAGGAGATGCAGACTGCGTTGTTGAAAGCGACGGCGGAGAGTTTATACCCCTTTGCCCGGATATTATCTTCAGGTGCTGCGAAATGCCTGAAATTGCCATCGGCTGCGAAGTTGGCTCGGATATTACCGCAGTATTCAACCCGGGAGCTTTTCACGCGGGAGCGGGCGCAAATATTATTGTGAACCCCTATGCCGCCCCGGAAGCCGCAGGAAGAAAAATCAAAAGAGATGAAAAAGCCAAAGCCCTTTCGGCGCAGCTTATATGCGGCTATATACTTGCGGGCGCAGGTGAGGGTGAATCCACCGCCTCCTGTGTTTACCCCGGCCACAATATTATTGCGGAAAACGGCAGTATTCTCAATGAATCTCCCTGCTTTTCAATGGGTGTTACCTACTCGGAAATCGATGTATTCAGCTTAAACTACCAAAGGAGCAGAAACCCCGTTTTCAGGCAGAGCGCAGAAGCGGACGGTTACATTATTGCGGGCTTTAATATTGAGACAGGAGAAACCCACCTTACAAGGGCGATTGACTCCCTGCCTTTTGTGCCGGATGATGACAGCCTCAGGGAGGAGCGCTGCAGCGAAATATTCAGCATACAGGCCTACGGCCTTAAAAAGAGATTTGAGCACACTAAGAGCGAAAAGGCGGTGCTGGGCATTTCCGGCGGCCTTGATTCCACACTTTCGCTGCTGGTTACAGCCCGTGCCTTTGACCTTATGGGCAAGAGCAGGAAGGATATTTGCGCCGTAACCATGCCCGGCTTCGGCACCACGGGCAGAACCTATGAAAACGCAGTTAAACTTATAAAATCACTGGGCGCAGAATTCAGAGAGATAAATATTTCCAAAGCGGTGCTTCAGCATTTCAAAGATATAAATCAGGACCCGGAAAAGAAGGATGCCGCTTATGAAAACGCCCAGGCGAGAGAGCGCACCCAGATACTTATGGATATATCAAACCAGGTGAACGGCCTTGCCGTAGGCACCGGGGATATGTCCGAGCTGGCGCTGGGCTGGGCCACCTATAACGGCGACCATATGTCAATGTATAATGTGAACGGCTCCGTGCCGAAAACGCTGGTAAGGTATCTTGTGAAATTTTATGCAGACACCTGCGGCGACGAGGGCCTTAAAGCCACCCTTTACGATGTGCTTGATACCCCTGTTTCGCCGGAGCTCCTGCCTGCAAATGAGGGCGAAATTGCCCAGAAAACCGAGGATATTGTGGGCCCCTATGAGCTGCACGATTTCTTCCTTTATAATATGATTCACTACGGCGCCTCCCCCTCAAAGATTTACCGCCTTGCAAAGGCAGCCTTCGGGGGAACCTATGACGGCGAAACCATACTTAAGTGGGAAAAGACATTTTACCGCAGATTTTTCAGCCAGCAGTTCAAGAGGAGCTGCTCGCCTGACGGCCCCGCTGTGGGCTCGGTGAACCTTTCGCCGGGCGGGTTCACTATGCCTTCGGATGTTTGCTCAAAAATATGGCTTGATGAACTGGAGAAGCTGTAATGGCAAAGTACAGACTGCTTGCCGCGGATATGGACGGCACCCTGCTTGACAGCAGCAGCAATATATCCGGCATAACCCTGCAGGCAATAAACGACGCCATGGACGCGGGTGTAAGATTTGCAGTAGTTTCCGGCCGTTCAGTGCCCTCACTTATGCGCTTCCCTTTCATCAGGGAACTGAACTGCCCGGTTATTGCCTACAACGGCGCAGCGATTTACGACCCCAAAGAGGATAAGCTCCTCTATTATGAAGGCCTTGAAAACTCCGACGCCCTTTGGCTGCTTAAAAAAGCAAATGAGCGGGGCATTACGGTATGCGCCTGGTCACGGGACAGATACTACACAAATTTCATTAACGAAAGAAGCCTTGATTACGGCCGGCTCTCAGGTATGGAACCTACGATTTTCACAGACTGCGAAGCCCTTGCAGCTCAGGGAGTTACAAAAATAATCTGGAATGACAGCCCGGAGAAGGTGCAGCAGTATATAAAAGACCTTGATAAGAAAAAATTTGCATCCCTTTCCTACTGCACATCAAACCCCTGCTTTCTTGAGCTGATGAATAAAAAGGTTTCCAAAGCCCGGGCCCTTGAAATGCTTTGCGGATTTTACGGCATAACCCTTGATGAAACCGCTGCCGCAGGGGACGGAGAAAACGACCTGAGCATGCTCAGGGCGGCGGGTCTCGGGGTTGCTATGGCAAACGCCGGGGATTCCGTTAAAAGCCAATGCGGGTATATAACCGCCTCCAATGATGAAGACGGCGTTGCCCGGCTTATATACGATATAATACTGAAAGAGGAATAAGGAGACAGCTTATGGATAACATAAAAGATAAAATCACCCGGGGCGAAACCTGCATAGGCATTGAATTCGGCTCCACAAGAATTAAAGCGGTGCTTACGGATTTTGAATCAAATCCCCTTGCCTCCGGTTCCTTTGACTGGGAAAACAGCTATGTAAACGGGATATGGACCTACTCCCTTGAGGAGGTTTTCACCGGCCTTAAAGCCGCATTTGCAAAGCTGAAAGCAGATACCGAAGATAAATACGGCGTTAAGCTGGTTTCCTGCGGAGCTATGGGCATAAGCGGTATGATGCACGGCTACCTGCCCTTTGATAAGGACGGCAATCAGCTTGCGGAGTTCCGCACCTGGAGAAATACCATTACCGCAAAGGCGGCGGAAGAGCTGAGCGCTCTGTTTGATTTCAACATTCCCCAGCGCTGGAGCATAGCCCACCTTTACAGGGCAATGCAAAACGGCGAAGGGCATGTTAAGGATATTGCCTCCCTTCACACCCTGGCCTCATATATCCATTACCGCCTTACCGGCGAAAATGTAATAGGCATAGGCGAAGCCAGCGGTATGTTCCCCATTGACAGCACCAAAAATGATTATGATGAAAAAATGCTTGCCCTTTTCGGCGAAAAAACAAAGGACTACCTATGGAGTTTAAGGGATATACTGCCCAAGGTTCTTGTTGCCGGCGAAAAAGCGGGCTGCCTTACAGAAGAGGGCGCCCTGCTGCTTGATCCCACAGGGGAATTCGGGGCAGGCGTACCCTTCTGCCCGCCGGAGGGCGACGCAGGCACCGGTATGGTTGCCACCAACTCCGTGGCAGAGAGAACCGGAAATGTTTCCGCCGGCACCTCAATCTTCCTTATGGTTGTGCTTGAAAAGGCCCTGTCAAAGCTTTACCCGGAGATTGATATGGTTACCACCCCGGGGGGCAGGCCCGTTGCAATGGTTCACGGCAACAACTGCAGCAATGAGATTGATGCCTGGGCAAATATGTTCTGCTCCATGAGCAAGGCCCTGGGAGCGGATACAAATATATACAAAACCCTTGATAAGATATTTGAGCTTGCCCTCTCCGGCGAAAAGGACTGCGGAGGAATTGCGGGCTACAACTATATTTCAGGCGAAGTAATCACCGACCTTGATGAAGGCAAGCCCCTTTATTTCAGGACCACCGACAGCCGCTTCACCCCGGAAAACTTTGCCCGCAACCTGCTCTGCTCGGCAGTTGCAACCCTGAGCATCGGCATGGAAATACTTGAGGGCGAAAATGTTAAAATTGACCGCATCCTTGGCCACGGCGGATATTTCAAAGCTCCGGTTGCCGGCCAGACCGTTATGGCGGCGGCTCTTGGCGCCCCGGTTTCGGTTATGAAAACCGCCGGCGAAGGCGGCCCCTGGGGTATGGCAGTGCTGGCAAATTACATGCTGAATAAAAAGCCGGGCCAGTCCCTTGAAGACTACCTTGACTCCTCGGTATTCGGCAATCAGGAATCCTTTGAGGTTGCCCCCTCACAGGAGGATATTGACGGCTTTGCAAAGTATATTGAGCTTTACAAAAAAGGCCTTGCCGCAGAAAAAGCCGCGGCGGAAATATAATAAGTAATAAGTGATAAGGAATAAGGAACAAGTCTCGGTCGCTTTGCTCCGGATTATAGTGATATATATATATTGACATAAAAACACCCCTGCGGTTTTATAAACCGCAGGGGGTATTTTATTACTTTTTTTCATTTTTCTACAGGCACTTCTATATAAGCTCCCGGGAGGGTGCTGTCCACCCACTTTCCGTCGCCGAAAAGGCGGGCTCTGATAACAACTTTATCATCATAAACAGAAACCACATATCCCTGGCTGTCGGAGCTGAAATCACCGTGGTTCACAACCCCCACCGTAGGTACGGACAGGGCTTTGAAATTGCCGCAGTCCTCAAAATTATATCTGCTTACACCGTAGTGAAGGTGGCCGGTGATATAGTAAACATTTTTATATTTTGAAAGGATATCCGCAAGCTTGTCATTCTGCCAGCCAACGGAGCCGCGCCAGGCCCCCTTGCCGAGCCAGGTTACGGGCAGACCGTTGGTTTTTTGAAGAGTCTGATGGTTAAAGATGAATACGGGATTGCCTTTTTCACAGCTGCTCAGCTCCTTATCAAGCCACTCAAGCTGGGCTTTGCTCAGGAAAGTGCCCTCAAAGGCGGTAAAATCCGTACCCATCATTATCATCTTATAGCCGTTTATATCATAGGAAAACCAGTATTTTCCGCTGCCGGATACCCTGCCCCCTCGAACGCCCAGCACAAAGTTTTCAAACTTTGCAAGCTGCTTTTTATGGGGGCGCATACGCACATCGTGGTTGCCGGAAACGCAGAGGAAATTTCTGAATTTTTCGGATGCGCCGCCGATAATATCCCCCGCCATATCGTATTCGCACTTCCTGCCGAATTCGGTTATATCCCCCAGCAGCACAAGAGCATCAAGGGTACCTTCCGCATTTGATAAGTCCTCACAGGCGGCGGCAAGCCTTGCGGACCTGAGAGGAGAAACAGAAGAAATCTGCGGATCTCCCCAGGCGGCAAAGGTGAGGGCCGCTGCCGGGTCAACAACAAGGGGGTCATCGGTGCCCGGTGATTTAATCTCAACCATATCAAGGGCCTTTTTCATGCCCTGAAAGGTTAAATCGTTAATATTGTTTTTCATTATCGGTTCCCCCTGAATTTATTGTGCGGGATATATAATCCATATAAAAATTCCAATCGTTGCGGGAAAGGAAATGCTTGCCGTGCCTTATATGGTGCACGGCCTCGCCCCCGGCAATATCAAAGGCAGGCTTTGCCCCTATGCAGGAGCGCTCCTCCGCCTGCGGATCCGCCCAGAGATCCTCGGTGGCGGATTCAACCAGAACCCTGCGCCCTGCGGATGCCCCGATTAAAAAATGCTGGTCAAAGGGCATCTCATCCTCCCTACCGGCATATTTCTGCCTGTTTTCGCAGAACCAGAAGGGGAAAACTTTATTCATGTGCTCAATGGTTTCCGCTTCGGGGCGCTTGCCTTTTTCATAAGCGGCGCCGCCGCAGCCGGAGCAGTTTGAAAGCACATAGTCAAAGCGGCTGTCATTGGCCCCGCACCACAGGGCTGTTTTGCCGAGGCGGGAGTGGCCGATAACCGCAACATTTTCTTTATCAAAATCATCCCTTGTGAAAAGATAATCCGCCGCCCGGCTCAATGCAAAAGCCCAGAGGGATATTTTGCCGAAACCGGTGCCGTCCGTGGGCCTTGTGTAAAGCCCCGCAAGGCCGTTTGCCATATCACCGTCATCGCTTGTGATATCCTGATAATAAATAACCGCAACGGCAAAGCCCCGGTCAATTATCTCCTCAAGGGGGATGTATTTATCATAAATCTCCTGCCTGAAATTGATTAGCAGAAACAAGGGGGGATTTTTCACCCCCACGGGCATAATAAGCTTAAGGGGGAAGGAGAACCTTCCCTTCTCCGCATCAAAGCTTACGGTTATTTCTTCAAGAGAGCCGTGGCCTGCGCAGATTCTGTCATCACTGCTTTTTATTACCTGAGCTGATACTTCACCTTTGAATTCCGGAATATACCCGTATTCCTCCCGGGCAAGGATATCCAGCATCTCCGCCCGCCTGAGGGCGAATTTTTCAGGAGTATCTGCCTGTGTGCCGTCTTTTAATGTGAGAATATCCGGGCTGAACTTCATTTTGCTACCCTCCGATTTTATTTTACGATTTTTTCACCGTCAAAGAATAATATTCCCCTGCCGTAGCCGGTTTTGTTGCCTGCCATCATCCAGTCTTTATATCCCTTGCGCAGGGAAGTATCTGCCGGCCTTTCCTCAAGGGGCAGGTCGGAGTAGTGACCCCAGATTCTCCAGTCATCATTGAAATTATCCCTGGTTTTGCTCTCGTATATTTCAAAATCATTCATAAACTTTATGATGTTTGAGGTTTCGGGGAGCATCTGCCTGTGGGCGGGGAAAAGGAGCCAGGAGCTGCACTGCACGGGCAGCAGACCGTTTTTCATACGGACACCGGGGAAGAAATCATAGGCCCTTTTATAGGAATCCAGCCTTATATCATCCGTAATTGAAGTGCCCAGAGAGGGTATGTGCATATTGAGGCATTTCTGCCCCCTTTTGATTTTTATGCCGCCTTCGGTAATATAGTTGCGGTCAAAATCGGAATACTCAAACTGAAACCTGCCCAGAGGAAAACGGTTCATGCTGAAAAAGCCGTCGTTCCAGTCCGCAACAAAGGTGCCTGTAACCCGCTCGCACTCTATGCACTCAATAAGCTTGCAGCGGAAATCCTTTGCAATGCCCCGGAATATCTCCTCGTCAATTCCCTTTTCCTTATACCTTTCGTGGAGTATTTCACTGCAGGCCATAATGTAAAGAAAATTTACGGTGTATTCGTGGAGCCCGGTGCTCTTTTCAACCGCCTTGAGCTGCGGCAGGTAAATACTGCCCAGGTGGCGGGGATGGGCGGACATATACTTCTTGACAAGCTTTGAAAACAGCTTGCTTACATCGGGGTTTTCATCAATAAGCTTTGCGGCGTTATTGATTTCCTCCAGAGAGCTTTCGGGAAAATCTCCCCATTTTTCCATATTGAGAAAGTGTTCGGATAAAACAGTCATAATTCACTCCGGATAAAAGTATTTTACCTTTAGAGTATATCACACAGTATTATACGCTTCAATACTATATTACTTTATAACCTGCATCGGTTATTGCTTTTGCAATTATTTCATCCGCCGCCTCTGCGGTACAGTTTACGGTAACCCTGCCCTCTTCGTGGGAGGGAACGGCGCTCTCAACCCCGGGAAGGGCCTCGATTGCCTGCTTTACCCTTGCCTCGCAGTGGGGGCACATCATACCTTCAACATTGAATACCTTTGTCATAGTTTTTTCCTCCTTATTCTCAAGGCCCGTAAAATCAATGCTTACGGGCTTTCTTTTTCTGTCTTTATCGGGTGAATAGATATTGATAAAATTAAGCCTGAGGGCATTTGACACAACGCAGAAGCTTGACAAGCTCATTGCCGCCGCCCCGAACATAGGGCTGAGGGTAAGGCCGGTAAAGGGTATAAGCAGCCCTGCGGCAACGGGTATGCCGATTATATTATATATGAACGCCCAGAACAGGTTTTCTTTGATATTAAGCAGGGTGCGCCTTGAAAGCCGTATAAGAGCAGGCACATCCATAATATTGCTGTTCATCAGCACCGTATCCGCCGCATCAAGGGCAATATCCGTGCCTGTTTCAACAGCAACGCCGAGATCCGCCCTTGTGAGGGCGGGGGCATCGTTGATGCCGTCGCCCACCATTGCGGTTTTACCGCACTCGCAAAGGGCTTTGATAATCTTTTCTTTATCCTCGGGCATAAGGCCGGCATAGACTTTATCCACCCCGGCTTTTTCTCCAATTGCCTTTGCGGTGCGGCTGTTATCGCCGGTAAGCATAACTGTTTTTATGCCCATATTTTTAAGCCGGGCAACAGCACCGGCGCTCTCTTTTTTAACCTTATCCGCAACAGCAATTATGCCGAGAAGTTTATCGCCAAGGGCAAACAGCAGCGGGGTTTTGCCGGCTTCCGCAAGGGAATTCACCGTGCTTTCTGTTTCCGCAGTCACGGCGGTAACAGAAGATATATAAGCGAAACTGCCGCCGCAGAGCTTTTGGCTCCCTGTAAGTCCCGTAAGCCCGTTACCGGGCAGGGCAGTGAAATCCGAAACCTCGGGAAGCTGAATTTCCGTATCTTTAATATATTCGGTTACCGCAAGGGCAAGGGGATGTTCGCTTTTCATTTCAAGAGCCGCTGCGTATTTTATAAGTTCATCCCGGTCAACCCCCGGTGCGGGGATAATATCGGTAACGGCGGGCCTACCTTCGGTAAGGGTGCCGGTTTTATCAAAAGCAACTATCTGAACCCTGCCCGCTTCTTCAAGGGAAGCGGCGGTTTTGAAAAGAATGCCGTTTTTTGCTCCTTTGCCGCTGCCCACCATAACCGCAACAGGTGTGGCAAGGCCCAGGGCGCAGGGGCAGCTGATAACCAGCACGGATATTCCCCTTGTGAGGGAAAAGCCGAAACTCTGCCCGGCAATGAGCCAGCAGATAAAAGTAATAACAGCAACCGCAATAACCGCCGGCACAAATACCCCGGCAACTTTATCCGCCGTTTTGGCAATGGGGGCTTTTGTGGCGGAGGCATCCGAAACTGTTTTGATTATGCGGGCAAGGGTTGTATCCTCACCCACCCGCAGGGCCTCGCATTTAAGGTAGCCTGATTTATTTATGGTGGCGCAGGTGACACTGTCCCCCGGGGCTTTATCCACAGGCATACTTTCCCCTGTAACCGCGGACTCATCCGCAGAGCTTATGCCCTCAATCACCTTTCCGTCCACGGGTATGCTCTCCCCGGGTCTTACAATGAAAATATCCCCTTTAAGCACTTCGGCAACGGGAACGGTGTATTCCTTACCGTCTCTTATTACGGAAGCGGTTTCGGGAGCGAGTGAAATAAGACCTTTGAGTGCATCGGTGGTGCGGCCCTTTGAATAGGATTCAAGGGTTTTGCCCAGAGTGATAAGGGTAAGAATCATTGCGGCGGATTCAAAATAGAGGCCGTGGAGCATTTCGTGAGCCTGCTCTTTGCCTGCGGCAATCATCTGAAAAAGCAGAACCGCACTGTAAACAAAAGATACTCCGGAACCGAGAGCAACAAGGGTATCCATATTGGGGGCTCCGTGCAGCACACCCCTGAAACCGTTTATGAAAAACTTTCTGTTTATAACCATAACAGCTGCCGCAAGTATCATCTGCGCAAGGCCCGTATAAACCGGGTTTTCACTTAAAAACGAGGGCAGAGGTGTATGCAGCATATTATGGAGCATGGCAATATACATAAGGGGCAGAAGAATAACAAGGGAAACAATAAGCCGCTTTATAAGCCGGGGTGTTTCCTTATCTTCCAGTTCATCCGCCCTGTTTTTTGCAGAGCTCTCCGGGTTTTTCAGCGAAGCTCCGTAACCTGCGGCGGTTACGGCTTTTATTATCTCTTCCGCAGGGGCGCTGCCTTCAACCCCCATGGAATTCGTCAGCAGGTTTACGCTGCAGGCGGTTACACCCTCCACCGAGCTCACGGCTTTTTCAACCCTGGCGGAGCAGGCGGCGCAGCTCATACCCGTAATATTATACTGTTCCATTATTTCACCAACTTCTGCAATGTTATAAGCAAATCATCAACCGTTTCCGTTTTGCCCTCTTTAATATCACGGGAAACACAGGTTTTAATGTGATTTGAAAGAAGCTCACGGTTAAAGGAATTGAGTGCGGCGCTTACAGCGGCGGCCTGTGTGATAATATCCGTGCAGTAGGCGCTCTCCTCAAGCATCTTCTTAAGCCCTCTGACCTGGCCCTCAATGCGGCTGAGCCTGTTCATAAGGGCTTTGTATTCCTCATCGGAACGCTCCTTTGTCCTTTTGCAGCAACCCGGGCAGCTTGTTTTTTTCTCTGCCATTTAATCACCTCATAAAATACCGATTATCGGACAATTCATTACAGCATAATTATATACCCCCGTGGGGTATATGTCAAGCCGAAAAATTCGCCTGCGGGAGATTTCCGCAGGCGGTTTGAGGTTATGTTCGTTTTTATATTTCTCTGTTCCTTCTCATTTCAAGGTATTCATCGTAGGTCATCTTGCGGTCGAAGTGGCTGCCGGTGGTGATGTCTATGATTCTGTCGGCAACGGTTTCAACAAACTGATGATCGTGAGAAGTGAAGAGAATGGTTTCGGGGTATTTGATAAGGCCGTTATTCAGGGATGTGATGGATTCAAGATCCAGGTGGTTGGTAGGCTCATCAAAAATAAGCACATTGGCGCCGGAGAGCATCATTTTGCAAAGCATGCAGCGCACTCTTTCGCCGCCGGAAAGAACCTTTGCCTGCTTGAGCGCGTCATCGCCGGAGAACATCATCCTGCCAAGCCAGCCCCTTACATCGGTTTCAAAAATAAGGTTTGAATAACCCCTGAGCCAGTCTATCAGGTTATCATCAACGCCGTCAAAGAAAGCTGAATTATCCGAGGGGAAATAGGCGGTTGACGTGGTTACGCCCCATTTGAGGGTGCCTTCGTCCGGCTCCATTTCGCCCACAAGTATTTTGAAAAGAGTGGTTTTTGCAACGGCATCGGTACCGATAAAGGCAACCTTTTCTCTGGGCATTATGGTAAAGGAAACATTATCAAGCACCTTGCGCCCGCCGATTGTTTTGGTGAGCCCCGTTACGGTAAGCACATCATTGCCGACTTCTCTGTCCGGTTTGAAATCCACAAATGGGAACCGGCGGGAGGAAACCGGCATATCCTCAAGGTCAAGGGAATCCAGCAGCTTCTTGCGGCTGGTGGCCTGCCTGTGCTTTGAGGCGTTTGCGGAGAACCTTTCAATGAATTTGCGCAGTTCTTCCGCCTTGGCTTCGTTCTTTTTATTTTGCTCCTTGAGCTGGCGCTGGCGTATCTGGGTATATTCATACCAGAAATCATAGTTGCCTGTATAAAGCTCCATTTTGCCGAAATCTATATCAACAATATGGGTGCAAACGGCATTGAGAAAGTGACGGTCGTGGGAAACTACAATCACGGTGCTTTCAAGCTCGTTCAGGAACTCCTCAAGCCAGGCCACTGCCTCAATATCCAGGTGGTTGGTGGGCTCGTCCATAAGCAGTATATCCGGGTTGCCGAAAAGAGCCTGGGCAAGCAGAACTTTAACCTTAAGGTCATTGGATATTTCGGCCATAAGCAGGTTATGGTATTCATTGGTAACGCCCAGGCCGTTCAGAAGTATTTCCGCATCGCTCTCGGCGCTCCAGCCGCCCATTTCGGCAAATTCCTCTTCAAGCTCGCTGACCCTTATGCCGTCCTCCTGAGAGAAATCCTCTTTCATATAGATAGCTTCTTTTTCATCCATAATATCGCACAGGTGCTTGTTGCCGAGCAGTACAGTGCGTATTACGGTGCAGTCATCAAAAGCGAAGTGATCCTGCCGCAAAACGGAGATTCTTTCACCGGGGGTAACATTTATTTTGCCTGCGGTAGGTTCAAGATCGCCGGAAAGTATTTTGAGGAACGTGGATTTTCCCGCTCCGTTAGCGCCTATAAGCCCGTAGCAGTTACCTCTTGTGAAAGTGATATCCGCATGCTTGAAAAGCGGTTTGCCGGAATAGGAAAGTTCAACGTCTACTGCTGAAATCATATTGTTTCTCCTTCAGATTTTTACAAACTCCATGGTACTGCCCTGAGGCCCTGACTTGGGGATACCGAGATAAAGCGTATATCCGCCGTCGGCATCAACCCTTGAGCCGTCTTCAAGCACGGCCTGAAGCCAGTATTTCTCAACCTCACAGGTAACTTCTGCGCTTTCGCCGCTTTCAAGTTCCGCAGCGGCAACGGCGCAAAGCTGCTTTATGGGGGTTTCAGTGCGGGAATCTTTTATTGCGGCATAAATCTGGATTTTTTCTTTTGCTTTGATGCCGCTGTTTTTCAGCTTTACCGAAATAAAAATGCTGTCACCATTTTCCGAAACTTTACGGGTGCCCTCATATTTAATATCCGAGTACCCCAGGCCAAAGCCGAAAGGATAAAGAGGCTTGCCCTCAAAGTAGCGGTAGGTTCTGCCTTTCATTGAATAATCGGTGAAATCCGGCAGCTTGTTTTCAGAGGAATAATAAGTGAATGGAAGCCGCCCGCAGGGTGACACGGCGCCCGAAATTATTTCCGCCGCCGCAAGGCCGCCCCTTGCGCCGGGGTATCCGGCCCAGATAATTGCCTTTGCATTACTTCTCAGCTTTTCGCCTATATCTATTGCGCTGCCGCACATAAGCACCACTATTATATTATCGCATACCTCGCAGACTTTTTCCGCAAGGCGCCTCTGAACCTCAGGCAGCATAATATCCTCTTTATCGCTGCACTCCCCTTCTATGGAAGGGCTGAGGCCCAGGCAAAGCACGGTAACATCGCTTACGGATGCCGCGGCCATACCGTCGGAAATCATATTCTCGTGGCCGTCCCAGCTGTTTTCTTTGTAAATCTTATACTGTGAACCGGCGGCAACACGGATATCCGCGCCGGGGAATATTCTTCTTATACCGTCGGCAACGGTTATATATTCGGAAGACTTGCCCTCGTAATTACCCTCAAGAGCTTCCACGGACATGGCGTTGGGGCCTACAACGGCAATGCTTTTTACAGCGGAAGCATTAAGTGGCAGGAACCCGTTTTCGTTTTTAAGAAGAACTATGCTCTCACGGGCGGCCTCAATATTAAGCTCCCTGTGCAGTGCGCAGTCAACTGTTTCAAAACCGATATCGGAATAGGGTCTGTTTTCCTCAAACTCTCCCAGCATATATCTTATGGCAAAAAGCCGCTCACAGGCTTTTGTAATAGCCTCATCGGTAACAAGGTCCTCTTCATAGGCATCCGGCATATGGGAATAACAGTCGCCGCAGTTAAGGTCGCAACCGGCGTTAAGGGAAAACGCCGCGGCTTCTTCGGGGCTTGAGGCAAATTTATGGTGCTCATAAATATCGTTGATTGCCCCGCAGTCGGAAACAAAATATCCCTTGAAATTCCATTTCTTTCTCAGTATGTTTTCAATCAGCTCTTCATTGGCGCAGCAGGGCACGCCGTTAAGGGCGCTGTAAGCACCCATTACCCCGGCAACCCCTGCTTCAACGCTCTTTTCAAATGCGGGAAGGTAGGTTTCGTTAAGGTCTTTTTCCGTAACCTCGGAGCTGAAGCCGTGGCGCAGTTCCTCAGGACCGGAATGGGCTGCAAAATGCTTTGCGCAGGCGCAGGCCTTCATAAACTCTCCGTCACCCTGTATGCCTTCAATAAAGGAGCGAGCAATACGGGCAGTAAGGAAGGGGTCCTCGCCGTAGGTTTCCTGACCCCTGCCCCACCTCGGGTCGCGCATAATATTGATGTTGGGCGACCAATAGGTAAGGCCCTTGTATATGTCTCTGTCGCCGTACTCGGTATTCTTATTGTATTTTGCCCTGGCCTCTGTGGAAATCGCGCAGGCGATTTTTTTGACCAGAGGCGGATTGAAAGTGGCGGCAAGGCCTATGGCCTGAGGAAACACCGTGGCGGTGCCCGCCCTCGCAACGCCGTGCAGGGCTTCATTCCACCAGTTGTATTCGTTTATCCCGAGGCGCTCTATGGCGGGGGAATCAAAAAGCAGCTGTGACATTTTTTCCTCTGCGGTCATCTTTGCCACAAGTTCCGATGCTTTTTTATAGGCTTCTTCAAAGTTCATAGCCGCACTCCTTTCAGGCATTATCACTGCCTGTATTATGCCACACAGCACATGCATTTTTCAATAGCATAAAAACAATATTGAAATATTTTTTTTAAGGTGATAAAATAAACTGGATATAATAAATACAAAACGAGGTGTTATTATGCTTGAAAACCCCGCTTTTAACGAAAACAACGAAAAAATCCTTTGCGAAATGAATAAGCTCCACCCGGATATGCTTATGAATATCAAGATAAAACGGCTTACACAGGGGGAGAAATATACCGTAAACGACCCGGAAAATGAAACGGCTTTTCTGCTGCTGAAAGGACAGGTTGAATTCAGCTTTGACGGCAGAAGCGAAAAAACCGGATTCAGGGAAAACCCGTTTCAGAAGACCCCTTACGCTCTCCATTTCAGCAAAAACACACCTGTTACCGTAACCGCCCTCGCCGACAGTGAGATAGTGGTGCAGCAGACCGATAACGACTGTGAGTTTGACACGGTTTACTACAACCCGGAAAACTGCCTTTATCAGGAATTCGGCAAAGCCCAGTGGGGAGGTACAGGCCAGAGGACCGTTTCCACAATGTTTGACCTTTCAAACGCTCCTTACTCAAACATGGTGCTCGGCGAGGTTTTTCATAACCCGGGCAAGTGGTCTTCCTATCCCCCTCATCACCACCCCCAGCCGGAGGTTTACTACTATCAGTTTGATTACCCTCAGGGCTTCGGTGCGGCATTTATGGGCAACGATGTGTTCAAATGCACTGACGGCTCTTTCCTCTGCATTGAGCCGGGCAACGCTCACCAGCAGGTCTGCGCCCCGGGGTACACAATGTATTATGTGTGGATGATAAGGCACATAGACGGCGACCCCTGGGATAAAACCAGAATTTATGAAGAAGAGCACGAATGGCTTGCAAACGCCGATTGATAATGTGCTATTGATTTTATAAAAAATTATGCTATAATATATTATCCCGTTCAAATAACCGGGGCTTTTTCCATACCTTTAAACAATCTATCTGAGAGGTGACAGCCGGGAAGTATGCCGGCGCATAAAATGAAGAAATTATCGGCTCTTTTAATATGCTTTGTAATGCTGGCCTGCATGGCAGTGCCGGCTTACGCTGCTTCAATATCAAATGTTAAAACAAACCTGCCCGATATTTCGGCAGAGGTTAAAATCCCTGCCGATTCGGCGGAAAAACTCAGCGGAGATTCGGTTAAAGCCACCCTTGACGGCAAGGAGCTCAAAACCGGAGATATAGAGAAAAAGAGCGCATCCTCCGAATGGATAATTATGCTTGATACTTCTCTTTCACTTTCTGCAGAGCATTTTGCCGCGGAGAAATCGGCAATAAAGGCGCTTTACAATAAGCTGGGGGAAAAGGACACCCTTTCCCTTTATACCTTTGATTCCGAAATAAAGCAGATACTCAGCGGAAAAGAATCCAAAGAGGATGCCGTTAAAAAGATTGACGCGGTAAAAGCAAACGGCCAGGATACCGCTTTTTATGCCGCCCTTACCGACCTTGCCGGTAAGGCAAAAGCCAGCAAAGCCGACAGAGTTGTGCCCGTAATTTATACAGACGGCGTTGAAACCCTCAAAAAGGGTGACAGAGAAAAAACCGTTGAGGCACTTAAATCCTCAGGCGTAGCAATTTACGGCCTTTACCCGGATGTAACAGCCAAGGCGGATGTTGAAGCGCTGAACGCAATCCTTAAGGAATCCGGCGGAAAAGCAGAATCTTTTTCTGTAAAGAACGCCTCGGATAAACTGATTGCCAAAAAAGATAAAGCGGAAGAAACCGTTGTAATAAACTTCAAAGCCGATGAAAGCATAGCAAAGAACGATAACGCAGTTCTTTCAATAGACCTGGGCGACGGAAAACCCGTAACATATAAAACCGCCGTGCCCGATTTTGCTCCCGAAAAATCCTCTTCCGCTGCAGAAACAACAAAGGAAGATAAGACAGAAACTCAGCCTCAGAGCGAAACTGCTTCCGAAACCGAGGCCACGACAGATGGCGGAAATGAAAAAGAAGGATTTGAATTCAACCCAGCCCTTCTGGCAATTCCCGGGGTTCTGATTATAGCCCTTATCCTGCTGCTTATCCTCAGGGGCAAAAATTCAAAGAAATCCCCTAAAGAGAAAGAACCTGAAGCTCCCGAAGCACCCGCAGAGCCCGAACCCGAGCCTGAGCCGGAACCCGAGCCTGAGCCGGAACCTGAACCTGAACCGGAGCCCGAGCCTGAGCCGGAACCGGAAATTGCAGAAGAACCGGAAGCCGAACAGACAGAAGAAACCGGCGAAACCGAGCAGGAAGAAGAGCCTGAAGAAGAAACAGAAGAAGAGCGACTTGCAAGAGAAGAGAGAGAAAGAAAGAGAAAAGAACAGGAAGAGGCAAGAGCCGCAGCCCTGGCAGATGCCAAAGAGAGAGCGGCATCAAGAGCCGCTACTGTAGCCAGAGCCGCAAGAGAAGCCAGAGCTTCAGCCCAGGCAAAAGCCGCAGCCGCTGAGGAAGAAAGGCAGAGACTTGCCCAGGAAGAAAAAGACAGAGCCAAAGCTGCAAAAGAAAGAGCCAAGAAAGATAAAGCCAACAGGAAAAAGATGAAAGAGGAAGGCTCCAACTTCCAGTTCTATTTTGTAGATAAAAAGTAAAAATCAAAGCACTGTACCCCCATACGGATGTACAGTGCTTTTTCATCCCAAAAAGGAATGATAATATGAGCCGAAAACTGTTTTGCGAAATAAGCCCCCTGACATACAAAATATCGGTAAAAAAAGAAACAGCTCTGCGGAATCTAAAGGATTTGCTGAGCTCTGAAAAGTTTGCCCGGGAACATACCGAAAAGGAACTGCCGAATATTGTGAAAAGCCACAGCTCCGTGCTTGTAAGAAAGCTGAACGGGGTTGATATAAGGCTGCAGGAAAACAAGGTAACAAACATTGAACTTGCCTGTAAAAAAGTAAACGGCATAATTATTCATCCGGGAGAAACATTTTCATACTGGAAAACCGTAGGCAAAGCCACGGAAAAAGAGGGATATAAAGAGGGGCTTGTTATCAGCAGAGGCAGACTGATATCCGGTTACGGCGGAGGCCTTTGCCAGATGGCAAATATGATTCACTGGCTGGTTCTCAACAGCCCGCTGACGGTTACGGAGCTCCACCACCATTCCGATGCCCTTTTCCCCGATGAAAGAAGAACCGTACCCTTCGGTACCGGCACCTCGGTTTATTACAACAATGTTGACTACCGTTTCAAAAACACCACAGATTGCGATGTGCAGATACTTGTATGGGTTGATGACGGTTATCTGTGCGGTGAGCTGAGAAGCGAAAAAGCCTACCCCTGCCGTTACAGGCTGGTGGAAGAGAATCACCACTTTGCAAAAGAGGGAGATAAATACTACAGAATATCCAAGGTTTACAGGATTGTGACAGACCGGCAGACAAATGAGCAGGTCGCCAGGGAACTGATACTGGATAATCACTCCGAAGTAATGTATGACTATTCACTGATACCCGAAGATCAGATAAGGTAAAGATATGACAGCGGAAAAAATCAGGCAAAACGCCCTGCGGTACCCGGAAAGAACAGCATATTCCTGCGGCGGCAGGTCAATAACATACGGCAGACTCTGGGAAGAAGCCTGCAAATATGCAGAGCATCTTAAAAGGATTACTTCATCCTCCGTTATAATAATTGCCAGCAAAAGCCCGGAAACGGTTACGGCTATTGCCGCCTGCCTTATTTCGGGCCTGCCTTATGTGCCCCTTGACCCTGCGGTAACCCCGGCCCGGCTTGAGGATACAATAAAGCTGTCCGGAGCGGAGCTTATTATATCCGATGAAAAACTCCCCGGTCCGGTAACCTGCTGCAGCCTTGGTGAGCTGACCGGATGCAGAAAAACGGCAAAAAGCGAATATACCGGAGATACTGCATATATTATTTTCACCTCCGGCAGCACAGGGAAACCGAAAGGCGTGCCTGTTTCAAGGGCAAATCTCGAAAATTTCGTAAGTTGGATAAGCTCCCTTGAGCCCCTGTGCGGCTATGAGGGAATAACCGTAATGAATCAGGCAAGCTTCGCATTTGACCTGAGCGTTGCAGATTTATACTATTCGCTCTGCGGCGGCCATACCCTTATTTCTCCCGAAGGCACTCTGCCCGGTGATTACGAAAATGTTCTGGGTACCCTGGCAAAAGCAGATGCGGCGGTAATGACCCCCACTTTTATGAAAATGCTGCTGCTTGAAAAGGATTTCCGCTGTGAATACTTCCCGCTGCTCGGCTGCGTGTTTTTCTGCGGGGAACGGCTGGATGCCGTAACAGCAAAAAAGCTCCTTGAAAGGTTCCCCGGAATACATATAATAAACGCCTACGGACCTACGGAAGCTGCCTGCGCAGTGTGTTCCGTGGAAATCACAGATGAAATAATAAGCAAATACCCCCTACTCCCTGTGGGAGAAATAAGTTCTGCCGCCACGGAAATACGGATTGAAAACGGAGAAATAGTGCTCAGAGGCAAGAGCGTATTTTCCGGCTATCTCGGCGAAGAAACCGGAGGATACTTTTCCGAAAACGGCGTGAACTGTTTCAGAACCGGGGACCTGGGATATACGGAAAACGGTCTTCTTTTCTGCTCGGGAAGGCGGGATAATCAGATTAAGCTCAACGGCTTCAGGATTGAGGCCGGCGATATAGAAAACAACATCTGCAAAATCCCCGGGGCGCTGCAGTGCTGCGTTGTTCCGGTTTGCGGAAAAGGCGGCGAAGCAAAATCTCTGACCGCTTATGTTGTGGCGGAAAAAGATGTTACCGCCGAATATATAAAGGCGGGGCTCGAAAAACTGCTGCCCGGTTATATGATTCCGAAAAAAATCGTGTTTTTAAACAGCCTGCCCGTTACCCGGAACGGAAAAACAGACAGAAAGAAGCTGATGAAACTGTGAACATTCCGGATATAAAAGAAATTCTTTTTGAAATATGCTCGGATGAGAGAGTATATGATGATTCCACGGACCTTGTTGAAAGCGGTCTGCTGGATTCTTATGCCTTTATTGAGCTATTCTATAAGCTTGAAGAATACGGAATTGAACTGCATCCAACCAGAATAGACAGAAATAATCTTACATCTGTAAAAGGTATTGAAGAAATGATCGGGGATTATCTGTCCCGGCAGTAAGTTGTGGATAATTCTATATAACTTGACAAGAAAACGCTATATGTTGTATTATATACTGGTATAAATATACACGGATTTTTGTGCGCAAAGGAACAATATGAAACATCTACGCAATCTTTTAATATTCCTGCTTACACTGGCTGTAGTGGCCGGTGCTGTTCCTTTTGCCTTTTCATCCTACAGCGATAATAAATTTGTAAACAGCGACTCCGAAAATTATGCCGACGGCACGGTTTACGGCATAGAATGCGAAACCGGCCGTGTGCTTATGATGGCGGAAGGAAGCGATAATACTTATCTCACTTCATATTCTGCCTCAAAGCTTGCGTATTTTGACGGCCTTCTTTATGTTGCCGAGGGCAAAAAGCTCCACGCCATTGATGTTAATTCAAAAAAAGATACCGTGGTATTTGAGCATACAGGTTATATCACCTGCTTCACCCTTACACGAGGAATATCATATTTCCTTTCCCGGGGCAGTATATATACCCTCAATGAAAACGGAAAAGCGGAATTATTCAGACTATCCGGGGTTATTTCCGATTTCTGGCTTGATGATATAAACAATCTCTCCTACACAACAGACGGCAATTACATCTATACCGTAAATACCGTTACAGGTAATGAGAGCGCAAAAGCAAACAGCATATCCTCTCTTGAAGATATTGTTATTCCCTCCTCCGGCACCAAAAAGAGCAGTAACAGCAGCACTGCAACAGGTATAGGTAACCTGAGGTCAAAGTTCCCGGCAGGCAAATACTGGAATCACAGAGGAATGAGCAGCAATAACGCCAACGGCTATACCTCAACCCCCTGCGACCATGACACCTACGGTAACAGCTACTGCAACAGCTGCAACGGCGCTATTCAGTGCGCGGGCTATGCGGTAAAATGCGGCTATGACATTTTCGGCTCTTACCCAAATGGAAGCTGGCAAAAAAACACATCCTCATCGTCAGTTGACAATATAAAAGCCGGTGATGTAATAAGATACCGCAATGACGGCCACTCAATATTTATTACGGGCGTCAGCGGAAATACAGTTTATTTCACAGACGCAAACTGGGGCAGGCAGTGCGGCATACGCTGGGATGCCACCATAACCAAAAGCACTCTGAAATCCTCATTTACCTATATGAGAGTTGCCCCCTATGAAGCCCCAGGCGGTAATACTCCTTCCGACCCGGATATTTACACAGTTACCTTCAACGCCAACGGCGGCTCGGTGAGCCCTTCATCCTTTAAAATATATGAGGGCAACAGTTACGGTGATATGCCCGTGCCCACAAGAACAGGCTATAACTTTGACGGTTGGTTTACCTCGGCAAACGGCGGCACTCAGGTAACTTCATCCTCAATCTGCTCCTCAAGCATCACCCTTTACGCTCACTGGTCCATTATCATATACAGCGTAACATTTGATGCAAACGGCGGCTCCGGCTCACTGCCCATGAGCTTCACCCTGCAATACGGCAGCACCAAAACCATAGGGTCACAGAAACCCATACGCACAGGCTACACCTTCAACGGCTGGAATACCAAAGCGGACGGCTCGGGCACATCATATAAATCCGGCGGAACTTACCCCGGCTACTCGGATGCAGTGCTTTATGCAGAGTGGGTTGCAAATACATACACGGTTACCCTTAAGCCCAATGACGGCACGGTGAACCCCACATCAATTACAGTAACCTACGGCTCCCCCTATGGGGAATTGCCTGTTCCCACAAGGTCAAACTACAATTTCGCCGGCTGGTATCTTGATTCATCCCTCAAAAATCAGGTTACGGCAGATACCGTGGTTCAGACCGCAAGCGCCCATTCCCTTTTTGCCAAATGGATTGAAAAAGATACATTCACCGTTTACTATAACGGCAACGGCGGCACAAACGCCCCCGTTTCTCAACAGAAAAAGAAAAATGTAAGCCTCACTTTAAGCTCCACCATTCCCAGAAGGACAGGCTATACATTTGAAGGCTGGTACACCTCTGCGGACGGCACAGGCAGATACTATGCCCCCGGGGGAACATATACCGATAATTCGGATATTGTGCTATATGCCAAGTGGGAGCCCCTGAAATTCACAATCAGTTTCAATGCAAATTCGGGAACAGGCGCACCGGCATCGCAAATAAAAGAGTATGATACCGTTCTGATACTTACAACCGAAGTGCCCGAAAAAACCGGCTATGTCTGCACATCATGGAATACAGCGGCAAACGGCTCAGGCACATCATATAAACCGGGTGACCCTTACACGGAGGAAAACGATGCCACCCTCTATGCCCAGTGGGAAGAGCGGGCATATATCATATCTTATGATCCCCAAGGGGGCACAGGCGCACCGGCTGCACAGGAAAAGAAGCATTTTTCCACAGCATCCGTCACCCTGAGCACTTCAAAGCCCGTAAGAACCGGCTATGATTTCATTGAGTGGAATACAAAAGCCGACGGCAGCGGAGAAAGTTATAACCCCGGGGATATATACGATAAAAACGAGGATCTTGCTCTCTTTGCAATATGGGAAGCAAAGCAGTTTACCGTATATTTTGATGCAGGCGCCGGGGTTGAGAACCCCTCCCCCATCACCGTTACTTATGATTCGCCTTACGGCACTTTGCCTTCTGTTTCAAAAACCGGCTATTCCTTTGCCGGCTGGTATTACCCCAACACAGGCGGCTCAAGGATAAACGCCTCGGATAAAGTAAAAATAACCTCAAATTCAACCTTCCACGCCCGCTGGACTGCAAATACCTACACTGTGTTTTTCAATACAGGCACGCCTGAGGTAACTGCGGACTCAATAAGAGTTACCTATGATTCCACATACGGCGCCCTGCCCGATATATCCCGCACGGGGTATGATTTTGAAGGCTGGTTCACCGAAGCCGAAGGCGGCAGAGAAGTTAAACCAACAGACTCCGTAAAAATAACAACATCAATCACTCTTTACGCTCACTGGAAAGCGCAGACCTTTACCGTAACCTTTAATCCCGGTTTTTCCGGCGGTTCTGTTACGGAAAAGGTGATTGCTTATGACAGCGTTTACGGCAATATGCCGGAGCCTACCCGCCGGGGATATATCTTTGCGGGCTGGTTCACCGCCCCTGCCGACGGCAGACGCATAACCCCGGATACCGTAATGAAAACCGCCGAAAACCACACCCTTTACGGCCTGTGGGCCGAGGATGTTTACACCCTTACATTTGATGCAGACGGCGGCTCCTGTGAAACCCGGTTTATTCATGTAAAAAGCGGAGGAACCGCCGGTGAACTCCCGGTTCCTCAAAAAGAAGGTTTCACATTTGACGGCTGGTTCACACCGGATAACACCTTATTCGGTTCCGGCAGCGCTGTCAGCGAGAATATGACCCTGACCGCAAAATGGAGCGGAAACAGATACAGCCTGACATTTGACCCGGGCGAAGGAGCCTGCGATACTGCGGCCAAAGAAGTTAGTTACTCATCCCCTGTGGGCAGCCTTCCCGAAGCTCATAAAGAAGGCAGCGTTTTCCTGGGCTGGTTCAATGAGCAGGGCGAAGAGGTAACGGAAGAAACTATTTATACCTCTCTTTCCGATACGGCGCTTACCGCGGGATATGCTGAGGTTGTTTCCGGCAGCGTAACCTTTGCCGCAGGCAGTGAAACCGTTGCGGTTATACCGTATTCGGATGAAATAACAGAACCCGCCATTCCTGCAAAAGATGGTTTCACCGGATCCTGGGGCAATTATGAAGAAATAACCGGCGGATACCTCTGCCGTGCAGTTTACACCCCCGGTGAATTTGAGATATCATATATTTTCCCGGGCAGAACCGTTAAGCAGCAGTACCCGGCAGGGGGAAAAATAATCCCGCCCGAAATTCCCGAAAAGCCCGACTATCTCTTCACCGGCTGGAGCGATGAATTGCCGGCGGCAATGCCTGCAAACAATATTGAACTCACAGCCGTATATATTCCCAAAGAATACACCGCCAAATTCATAGCGGATTCCGAGCTTATTGACGCCGTGCCCTATACCGTTGAGAGTGATTCCGTTGCCGAGCCGGAAGTACCCGAGAAGCCCGGCTACACATACAGCTGGGAAAACTATACTCTTAAATCCGGCGGCACGGTAATATTTGCAAAGCGCACACTCAACGAATATGAAATAGTATTCAAGGCAAATCAAAAAATTGTGGGCAGAGCGGTTTATACTGTTGAAACCATCTCCGTAACCGAGCCGGAAATACCTGCAGAAAACGGCTACACCGGCTCCTGGCCGTCATATACCTTTACCCCGGGCGGCCTTACCGTAAATGCTGTTTACACCCCCAACACCTACACGGCAATCTTTAAGGCGGACGGCAAAACCGTGGGTGCCGTAAAATACAAATACGGCGCAAAATCCGTTAAAGAGCCGGATATACCCGCAAAAGCCGGATATACCGCAGCCTGGGCGGATTATACGCTGAGCTATGAGGACCTTACCGTAAACGCAGTTTACACCCCCATAACCTACACCGCCACCTTTGTTGCAGACGGCGTGGTTGTGGCAAAGGTTCCCTTTACCGTTGAGGATATAAGCATTGATGAACCTTATGTACCCATACGCCCCAACGGCAAGAGCGGAGAGTGGAGCAAATATTCCATAGTTGCCTCCGATATTACAATAAACGCCCTTTACATATATAATCCAAAAATAAGAATCTCCGGCTATATAAAATCAAGAACCGAAGATTACCGCACCACAATAACCTTTAAGGCAATTACCGAAGATGCACCGAATGAGTATGAAATAAGATGGTTTGTTGATAATAATGACCGGGGCACAGGCAAAGCTGACGGCAGCTTTACGGTTCACCAGGCCAAAAAGACATTTACTGTCAGAGCGGATATTTACTGCAAAGACGGCACCACAGCCCAAAGCAAAACCGAAGAGGTTGTTATAAGAAAGAATATTATCCTTGTTATCAAAGCTTTCTTCCAGAACCTTTTCGGCAAACTTCCTGTGGTTTATCAATAATAACAAAGAATGCGGCGAGAGAAATCTCGCCGCATTTTACTGTCTTATATATTTTCTGTAATTATTTTCCAAGCTCTTTTGTGCGTTTGTAGGAGGCGGAGACGGCGTTTATAACGTCGGCTCTGAAGCTGCCCTGCTCAAGGGCTTTAACGCCCTCAATGGTGGTGCCTCCGGGGCTGCAGACGGAGTCTTTAAGCTCGGCGGGGATTCTGCCGGTGCTGAGCATAAGCTCAGCGGCGCCCTTCAGAGTCTGGGCGGAATAAAGATAAGCTTTATCTCTTGGTACGCCGATTGCTACCTGAGCATCCGCAAGGGCTTCCAGCATAAGGTAAACATAGGCGGGGCCGCAGCCGGATACGATTGAGTAACTGTCAATTTTTTCTTCGCTTATCTTATCAATTTTGCCGGATTCGGACATTGCCTCAATAAACCGGTCATACTCATCATCCGTAACGCTCTCATTCCTTGCGCTGAGAATCATACCCTCCCCTGCGGCGCAGGCCACATTGGGCATAATCCTTATTACGGGGGCATCGGTGCCGGCAAGGGCAACGATTTTTGAAATTGCGGTGCCTGCCGCCATTGAAACAAGAATAAACCTGTCGCTTCTCGCTTTGAGAATTCCGGAAATACCGGCAAACATCTCCGCAAGAACCTGGGGCTTGACGGCTATGAATATATAACTGCATTTTTCAGCCACATCTTCAATTTTACCGCTTTCGCAGCCCAGCTCACGGGCAAGGGAAGCGGCTTTGTTTTCATCCGCATCGCAGATTAAAACGGACTTTGTTTTGGCGCATACCGCCTTTGCAAGGGCGGAGCCCATATTGCCCGCGCCTATAAAGCCGAAATCATACATATTATCTGACCTGTCCTTCCCCTTTAATAACATAGTGATATGTCATCATTTCTTCAAGACCCATGGGGCCTCTTGCGTGCATCTTCTGGGTGGAAATACCCATTTCGCAGCCAAGCCCGAATTCGCCGCCGTCCGTAAACCTGGTGGAAGCGTTTACATAAACCGCCGCGGAATCCGTATTATTGACAAAATACGAAGCTTTTGCCATATCTTCGGTAACTATGGCTTCGCTGTGGCCCGTGGAGTGCTTAAGGATATGCTCCACGGCTTCTTCCGTGTTATTCACAACCTTTACGGCAAGGATATAATCAAGAAACTCTGTATCAAAACTGTCTTCTCCGGCGGGTTCGCCCTTTATATATTTTGCCGCCTCTTCATCCACAATAAACTTTACGGGATGCTCCCTGCCCTTTGTAAGCCTTTCACTGAGCTTCGGCAGGAATGCAGGGGCTGTTTCCTTATCAACAAGGCACACCTCGCAGGCATTGCACACCGAGGGCCTTGATGTTTTGGCGTTATCAACTATATTTACCGCTTTTTCAATATCTGCGGTTTTTTCAATATAAATATGGCAGATACCGGTACCGGTCTGTATGCAGGGAACCTTTGCATTCTCGGTGCAGGCGGTTATGAGACCCTTGCCCCCTCTGGGAATAAGCAGGTCAATACTGCCCACTGCCGTCATCATTTCGCCGGCGCTCTGCCTTGTGGTATCATCAATAAGCTGAACTGCGTCCGGGTTTATGCCGCACTCTTCCAGCCCACGGCGCATGGCGTTCACTATGGCCTTTGAGGTGCGGTAAGCTTCCTTGCCGCCTCTGAGCACGCAGACATTTGAGCTCTTGAAGCAGAGCACAGCCGCATCCGAGGTAACATTGGGGCGGCTCTCATAGATAATGCCGATTACGCCCATAGGCACGGCAACCTTTTCTATTACAAGGCCGTTGGGCCTTTCAACCCTTGTGAGCACCCTGCCGTTTGGGTCCGGCAGAAGGGCAACATCACGCATACCCTTTACTATGGATTCTATTCTCGCTTCGTTAAGAGCAAGGCGGTCCAGCATAACCTCGCCGATGGTGCCCCTTGCCTGCTCAACATCTGTGCGGTTTTCAGCAAGGATATCCGCTGCGCTTTTTTCAATGGATTTTGCCATAGCTTCTATGGCATTGTTTTTTTCTTCCGTTCCCAGATTTTTAAGGGAACCTTTTGCTTTTACGGCCCTTGAAAGTATCTCAGCCGTTGTCATATAATCACTTCCTGCCGTAAAATCTTGTACCCACACTGCCGCCTTCAACTATTTTATAAAGGCAATCCGGATTGCTGCCGTTGGCAATAACCATATCAATACCCTTTTCCGTTACTATATGGGCGGCTTTTATTTTGGTATGCATACCGCCGGTGGCAAGGCCTGAACCGGCGCTGCCCCCCATAACCGTAATTTCTGGGGTTATTTCACGCACTTCGGAAATTAGCTTTGCATCCGGATTGGTGCGTGGGTTTTTATCATAGAGGCCGTCAATATCCGAAAGGATAATGATAAGATCGGCGTTTACGCTTACGGCAACAATGGCGCCCAGGGTATCGTTATCCCCTATGGATATTTCCTCGGTGGAAATGCTGTCATTTTCGTTGATTATGGGTATTACGCCCAGCTCAACAAGCCGTGAGAGAGTATTGCGGAAATTATTGTGATACTTTTCATTCTCAACGTCGGCGCTGGTAATGAGTATCTGGGCAACATTATGGTTATATTTTGAAAACTCCTGGTCATAGGTATACATAAGCTCGCACTGCCCCAGAGCGGCGCAGGCCTGCTTTGTGGGGATATCCGTGGGTTTTTCGTTAAGGCTCAGCTTGCCTACACCCATACCTATAGCGCCGGAGGAAACCATAATGATATCATGGCCGGCGTTTTTAAGGTCGCTGAGCACCCTGCAGAGCTGCTCAACGCGCCTTATATTTATAAGCCCTGTGCTGTGAGTCAGGGTTGATGTGCCTATTTTTACTACAATGCGCATATTATTCTCCGATTTACTGTTTGATTACCTTGCCTGTAACAAGGTTGAAGGCAAGCTCTTTTTCCTGACCGTCAAGGACATATTTAATGGTTATATCGCTTGATACGGTGCGGTCAACAGATATGATTTCGGCCTTTGAGGGGGCAAAGAATTCTTTTACCAGCTCAATGGCTTCATCGTCATAATCCCCTGCGTTATCCGAAACGAAAAGAACATCGCCGAAAAGGTTGTTGATTTTGCCCAGCAGCTTCTTCTGCTCCATTGTGAAGGTAAGGTTATCCTTGCGCAGGAAGAAAACATCCGGATCGTTGCAGAATACCCTGCCGTTCAGGTGGCGGCGGAACATGCTGTTGTTGATTGCGTTCTGTGCCGAAGGAACCTCACGGTTTACGCTGAGTTTATTATAGAACTTGCCGCCGTAAACAAGGTCCACATCGCAGCTTATGCGGCAGGCATCAACCACGCCGAAGGAGGGGCCCAGAGGCACGCCGCAGCCGAGGAACAGCTTATCCTCACCTACGCACTCCCTGAGGAAGTCAAGGGCTTCACACATAATCTGCCCCCTTGATTTGCCGTTTCTGGGATGTATGGCCTGGGAATAGAGGAAATCCAGCTTAACCATATCATAGCCCCAGTCGTGAAGTATAACATCAAAGAAATGCTTGATATATTCCCTGACCTCGGGGTTATACATATCTATTGTGTAGGCTCCGCCCCAGGCGAAACAGCCCCACTCGGGCTTGCCTTTTGCGTTTTTGATAAGCCAGTCGGGATGCTCTTTTGCGGTTTTTGAAACCCTCTGCACAGAGAAGGGAGCAACCCAGATGCCTGCAAGATAACCCTTTTCGTGAACCTTATCCGCAATAACTTTCATGCCCCGGGGGAATTTTACGGGGTCAACATCCAGCCAGTCGCCTACAAAGGTTTCATAGCCGTCGTCAATCTGGAAAATTGATACGCTGTCTTTTACTCTGTCAAGGCCGTCAAGATCCCTGAGGATGATTTTTTCATCTATCTTCTGGAAATAATTATACCAGGATGTGTAACCGGAAAGGTGCTCTATGCCGGGCTTGCGCAGATTCATTGAACCGAAATAATCATCAAACACCTCATCATAAGCGCCGCTGATTATCCTTACATTGAGCAGCTCGTAATCGCCGTTTACCGCAGCACCCTTAACATCCTTGATGATTGTAAAGCTGTCATCATCGTTATTGACGGCAAAAATGGTATAGCCCGTTCTTTCGTTCATTGAGCCGAACAGTTCAACACTGCCTGCGTTTCTGAAATAAGTGTAGGTAAAGGAATGGAAATGCCCCGCCTTACCGTAATCATCAATAATCTGGCAGTCGCCGGACATGGAGGCAAGGTGCTTTGTAAAGGAGCTGATACCCGATACGGGGTTAACGCCTTTAAGGGTTTCCCCTCTGTAAACCTCAAGGGAGGTGGACCAGGACTGGAAGCCGTTTACAAAGAAAACTTCTTTTTCGGCCATTGCTCTTTTTGTTCTTACCGAAAAGGATACAAGCTCCATTTCTTTGGCAGGGTGAAGGATGTATTTAAGCTCACCTTCGCTCTTGATTATCTCAATTTCATAGTCTTCGTTTTTGACATCGGCGCAGATTTTTTCTCTGCCGTCTGCTTTATACCTTATGCTCAGGTCAAAATCGTACATAAAAATACCTCCGGAAAAATCTGTAATAATTTATTTTAGCATAAAAGAAAAATCTTAACAAGTGCGGGTGTGTTTTACCCCAGAGCAATATCGAGAATCATCATAATAACAAAACCAAGGGAAAAGGATATTGTGCCTGAATTGCTGTGCTGACCCTGTGACATCTCGGGTATAAGCTCCTCAACCACAACATATATCATTGCCCCTGCAGCAAAAGCGAGAAGATAGGGCAGAACCGGCACCACAAGAGCAGTTGCAACTATGGTAATGATTGCCGCTATGGGCTCAACCACACCGGAAAGGAAGCCGTAAAGGAAGGTTTTGCCCTTGGACATTCCCTTTGCAAGAAGAGGTGCGGAAACAACGCCGCCCTCGGGAAAGTTCTGGATTGCAATGCCTATTGAAAGAGCCAGGGCAGAGGTGATGCTGATTGAGGCCTTGCCTGAAAGCCAGCCGGCAAAAACCACGCCTGCCGCCATACCCTCGGGGATATTATGAATTGTTACTGCCAGAAACAGCTTGGTATTGTGGCTCATACCCCGCCTTTGCGGGCCTTCGTTCTGGTCGTTCATATGCACATGGGGGGTAATGACATCCAGCAGCAGCAGGAACCCTATACCCAGAAGAAAACCGATTGCGGCAGGGAGAAATGACAGCTTGCCGTAGCCGGAGGATTCCTCAACCGCAGGCCGCAGCAGGCTCCAGAAGGAAGCGGAAACCATAACTCCCGCAGCAAAGCCCGTAAGAATTTTACGAAGCTGTGAAGACATCTCCTCCTTCATAAAGAACACAACGCCTGCGCCCAGGGTTGTGCCCAGCAGGGGGATAAGGATGCCTATTATAACCTTGAGATTCAAAGGCAGCACTCACCTTTCATCTTATTTATCTTATTTATTATATCATTATTGAGCGGAATATCAAGACAAAATCATTGCGGTTACAGGCAGTTACAGCAAAAAACCATTGAATTTAACCCGTGCCTGTGGTAGTATTTAAGTAATACAAAATGGATTGAGAGGTGTATTTATGTACCCTGTACTGACCCTTGCCGCAACACTGGGTGACAAAATCGATACTTCGTTATTCGGTTTTGATACCGCAGTATTCACTTTTTTCGGCAACCTTCAGAATTCTTTTTTAACCATTGTTGCAAAGCTTTTTACATCAATGGGCGATGAAAACTTTATTATTCCCGTTGTGGCGCTGGCAGCTTTTCTGTGCATATTCAAAAAGACCAGAAAATACGGCGTTGCCGTTATTGCCGCCGTGGCTGTGGGCACAATACTCACAAACCTGTGGCTGAAGCCCATGGTGCTCAGAGTAAGGCCCTATAACACACTGCAGCTTACGGACTTCTGGCCGAAATACAGCGGATGGTACGCTTCGGTGGGCTCCCTTTCGGAGAGCGATTATTCCTTCCCCTCGGGTCACACCACCTCCGCCTTTGAGGTTGCAATTGCAGTTTGCCTTTGCCTTATAAGCGATAAAAAAGGTAAGGTTGCCTGGATTCCTCCGGTGCTGGCTCTGGGCACTGCCTGCTCCAGAATTTACCTTATGGTTCACTACCCCAGCGATGTTGTTGCGGGCGCCTGTGTGGGCATCTGCGCAGGTATTGTGGGATTCTTTGCATCAAAGCTTGTGTGCCTGATTTTTGATAAGCTGGGCCTTGAGGACCTTTTCCACTTGAAGATTTACAAACCCTTCTACGCCATAATAACCGTTGCGCTTGTTGTGATGCTCGGCATTTCCTTCGGCAAGCTTATGACCGAAAGCGATGAAATAAAATGCGCTTATTCCGAGGAATATGACTGCAACAACAAAGCGAGAATAGGCGAGGAAAAATATCCTCCCATAGACGGCAAAAACTACTGCAAGATTCACTGGAAACAGCTAACGGCAGAGGCTGAAGAGGGCGAAAGCGCCGCAGATGATCAGGCAGCCGAAGAAATCACGGATGCCCCGGCAGCAGAAGTTTCCGAAACAGAAGCACAGGAAATTGAAACCAACGCCGCGGCGTAACAGAAAAATCTTTTATTTGTAAGGAAAAAGCTCACGGACAATGTCTGTGAGCTTTTTTTTGTTATTATGTTTAATACGTAATCATCTTGGTTATTTAAGTACATAAAAAAGTCGCATTGCCAAGGCAATGCGACTTGATACATATAAACTTAATTAACCTTTAACAAGAGAAATCATAGTTTTACCGAAGTTGATTATCTCTTTGAAATCAATAGCACCAAAAAGAGCCTTTACTATGCTTACAATACTACCAAGGATATCGCCCCAGGCTACGCCTTTAACAGTGTCAACCAGCTTGCCGCCGTAGAATTTAACATAACCGATGGTGCTGTAATCACCATTATGGGGGCAGGTCTCAACATGAAGATCATAAGCTTCTTTGGTAGCAAATTTCTGGCCACAGCCACCATCTTTATAATCATCGCCGCTGTAGGGGCAGGTCAGATAATGATCTTCTGAGAAGTTGTACTTCTTCATATGCTCTGTGTATGCTTCCTCGGTGGAAAACTTCTCACCACAATAGGGGCACTCTGTTTCCCATGCAAATGCCATTACAGACATAGATGACAGAATAAAAAGAACTGCAAAGAAAACTGAAAGAAACTTTTTCATTTGGTTTTACCTTCCTTATTTTTGTACATAAATGTACATATTCAAATGTATTTTACCACTACAATTTGCGGTTGTCAATGAATTTTGTTCATAAACAGTTAATTTTTTTCTTATGGTTTCATTTTATGTGTTCGGTTCTAAAATACCTGTTTCATTCTTTAATCAGATCACTGAGTTTTTTTCCGTAGAAAAAGTCATAAACCAGTTTATTATACTCGCTCCAGAGAGGGAGGGTTTCGCATTTTTCCGCCCTCGGGCACTCCTGAGCTCCTTTTGCAAGGCAGGCAACCACCGCAAGAGAACCCTCCGTAAGCTCAAGGATTTCTCCCACGGTATATTCATCCGGCCTGCGGCACAGGCGGTAACCGCCGCCTTTTCCGCTGACCCCTTCAATCAGGCCCCCGGTGACCAGCTCTTTGACTATTATTTCAAGGTATTTTTTTGAAATCTGCTGCCTTTCCGCAATCTCTTTAAGGGGGATATGAGCATCCGGCTCCTGCTTTGCAAGATCCATCATAACCCTGAGAGCGTATCTGCCTTTGGTTGAAATCATTTTTATTCTCCTTGTATCGCAATCTGTTTTGCCTATTTTACCACAGGGCGAATAGGTAAATCAACACAAAAATTTATTTGCCTATTGACATAGTAGGTAATTGGGTATATAATCACCGGGAAGATGGTTTTTGACTGTCGTACAGCGGGTTCCGGTTTTGTAAACCGATAAAGGATTTATGACCTGCGGTAATCAGTTGACGGACACAGACCGTTTATACCGGCAAAGGAGGATTTAATAATGAAAATATATGCGGATAATGCAGCAACAACCGAAATGAGCAAAGCCGCTCTTGATACAATGGTATATTACCTGACTAATGTTTACGGTAACCCTTCAAGCCTTTATACCATTGGGCAGAAGGCAAAAGAGGAGCTTGAAAACGCAAGATATGATATCGCCTCCGTTTTAAATGCAGAGCCCCGGGAGATAATCTTTACATCCGGGGGCAGCGAGGCAGATAATCAGGCCCTTCTTTCCGCCGCCGAAATAGGCAAAAAGAAAGGCAAAACCCATATAATTTCCACCACCTTTGAGCATCACGCCGTGCTTCACTCCCTGAAGCGACTTGAAAAACAGGGCTTTGAGGTAACCCTTCTGCCTATGCACGAAAACGGCATTGTAAGGCCGGAGGAACTTGAAGCCGCCATTAGGGAAGATACCTGCCTTGTAACGGTTATGGCGGCAAACAATGAAATAGGCACAATTCAGCCCATAGCGGAAATCGGCAGAATATGCAGAGATCACGGTGTGCTTTTCCATACCGACGCAGTACAGGCGGTGGGGCACATACCCATTGATGTTAAGGCAATGAATATTGACCTGCTATCGGCATCGGCCCATAAATTCCACGGCCCCAAAGGAACAGGCTTCCTTTATGCAAGAAAAGGAGTTGCCCTGACCAATTTGATTGAAGGCGGAGCCCAGGAGCGGGGCAAGCGAGCCGGCACCGAAAACCTTGCGGGGATTATGTCAATGGCTGCGGCTCTGAAGGAAACCTCCGCCGCAATGGAGAAAAACAGCGAAAAAATGTCCGCCGTAAGGGATTATCTGATAAAAGGTCTTTCGGAAATACCACACTGCGCCCTTAACGGGGATGCAAAAATGAGGCTGCCAGGCAATGTAAACTTCAGCTTTGAGGGGATTGAAGGAGAATCGCTGCTGATACTTCTGGACCAGAAAGGCATAAGCGCATCCTCTGGCAGCGCCTGTACCTCCGGCGCCCTTGACCCGAGCCATGTGCTGCTGGCTATAGGCAGAATTCACGATGTGGCCCATGGTTCCCTGCGCCTTACCATCGGCGAAAACGCCACTGTGGAAGAGGCGGATTATATTATAGAGAGCGTAAAAGAAATTGTGGCGCACCTGAGAAGCTTTTCCCCGGTCTGGCGTGACCTGACAGAAGGCAAACGAGAATATATATTACCGTAAAGGAGTAGATATTATGGCATTATACAGTGAAAAAGTTATGGATCATTTCCTGCACCCGAGAAATGTAGGCACCATTGAAGATGCGGACGGCGTAGGCGAGGTAGGCAACGCCAAGTGCGGAGATATAATGAAAATGTATCTTAAAATAGATAATGATACTATTACGGATGTAAAATTTGAAACCTTCGGCTGCGCCAGCGCAATCGCTTCCAGCTCAATGGCAACGGAGCTGATTAAAGGCAAGCCCGTTTCGGAAGCCATGAAGCTCACAAACCAGGCTGTGGCAGAAGCCCTTGACGGCCTGCCCGATTACAAAATGCACTGCTCAGTGCTGGCTCAGGAGGCCATTGAAAGCGCTCTTGCAGACTATAATGAAAAAAATTCCGGAAAAATTTGAATTTACCTATTGACATAGTAGGTTAATGGTGATATAATCCCCACAACAGATAAGAAAGGAGGCGCTGATATGCAGTTTTCCGTTAAGACAAACAGAGATAACATGATGTGGTGTCGAATGCTGATCTCCCGGGCATATAAACCGGCCGGGGCGTTCGACTGTATGTCTGCGCGCCTCAATACAGAACGATGTTGACCTTTCAGCATTATTGTATGCCGTTTGCCCGGGAGCTTAACCTTAAGCCCCCGGCTTTTTTTAGCCGAAAAACGATACATACAAATAATATTTTCAAACAAAAGGAGAAACAGAAATGAGTAATTATAAATTTGAAACCTTACAGTTACATGTAGGCCAGGAACAGGCAGACCCCGCAACCGATTCAAGAGCAGTACCCATTTATCAGACAACATCTTATGTATTTCATAATTCCAAACACGCAGCCGACCGTTTCGGCCTTGCAGACCCGGGTAATATTTACGGCAGGCTTACAAACACAACCCAGGATGTGCTTGAAAAGAGAATAGCCGCCCTTGAAGGGGGCAGCGCAGCCCTTGCCCTTGCCTCCGGCGCGGCGGCAATCACTTACACAATTGAGGCCCTTGCCGCAAACGGCGGCCATATAGTGGCTCAGAAAACCATCTACGGCGGCAGCTACAATCTTCTGTCCCACACCCTGCCCCAGTACGGCATTGAAACCACCTTTGTTGATGCTCACAATCTTGCCGAGGTTGAGGGCGCAATAAAAGAAAACACAAGGGCAATATATCTTGAAACCCTCGGCAACCCCAACAGCGATATCCCGGATATTGATGCCATAGCGGAAATTGCCCACAAATACGGAATTCCCGTTGTTGTGGATAACACCTTCGGCACACCTTACCTTATCAGGCCCTTTGAGCACGGCGCGGATATAGTTGTTCACTCCGCCACCAAATTCCTGGGCGGCCACGGCACAACCCTTGGCGGCATTATAATTGAAAGCGGTAAATTTGACTGGAGCAAGAGCGGAAAATACCCCAACATTGCCGCCCCCAACCCCAGCTACCACGGTGTTTCATTCTATGATGCTATTGGCCCCGCCGCTTTTGTAACTTATATCAGAGCCATTTTGCTCAGAGATACCGGCGCGGCAATTTCACCCTTCAACGCTTTCCTGCTTCTGCAGGGAGTTGAAACCCTTTCCCTCCGACTTGACAGGCACGTGGAAAACACTAAAAAGGTTGTTGAATACCTGAGCAATCATCCACTGGTTGAAAAAGTTAACCATCCATCCCTGCCCGGCCACCCGGATAACGGACTTTACAATAAGTATTTCCCCAAGGGCGGCGGCTCAATATTCACCTTTGAAATCAAAGGCGGCAGAGAAGAGGCATGGAAATTCATCGATGCCCTTGAGATATTCTCACTGCTTGCAAATGTGGCGGATGTAAAGAGCCTTGTAATTCACCCCGCATCAACCACTCACTCACAGCTTTCCGGCGAAGAGCTTGCAAGCCAGGGAATTTTTGAAAACACAATCAGGCTCTCCATAGGTACGGAGCATATAGACGATATTATCGCAGACCTTGAAAAAGGCTTTGTGGCAGTTAAATAAAGAAAAGAGGAAAACACAATGTCAAATATTTATAAAGGAACTCTCGGCCTTATAGGCAACACCCCTCTTGTGGAGACAGTCAATATAGAAAAAGAACTGGGGCTTGAAGCCACCCTTCTTGTAAAGCTGGAATATTTCAACCCCGCAGGCAGCGTAAAAGACCGTATTGCAAAGGCAATGATTGAAGACGCAGAGGAAAAAGGACTTCTGAAAGAGGGCTCGGTTATAATCGAACCCACCAGCGGCAACACCGGCATAGGCCTTGCGGCCATAGCCGCCGCAAAGGGCTACAGAATCATACTCACCATGCCGGAAACCATGAGCGTTGAGCGCAGAAACATCCTTAAGGCCTACGGCGCAGAGCTTGTGCTCACCGAGGGCGCAAAGGGAATGAAAGGCGCCATAGCAAAAGCGGAAGAGCTGGCAAAGGAAATCCCCGGCGGCTTTATCCCCGGCCAGTTTGTGAACCCGGCAAACCCCGCAATCCACAAGGCCACCACCGGCCCGGAAATCTGGAAGGATACCGACGGAAAAGTTGATATATTCATCGCGGGCGTTGGTACCGGCGGCACCGTAACAGGCACAGGCGAATACCTGAAAGAGCATAAGGCGGCTGTAAAAGTTATTGCCGTTGAGCCGGACGATTCCCCCGTGCTTTCAGAAGGTAAGGCAGGCCCCCACAAGATTCAGGGCATAGGCGCAGGCTTTGTGCCGGATGTGCTGAACACCGGAGTATATGATGAGGTATTCAGGGCAAAGAATGAGGATGCTTTTGCAGCGGCAAAACTCCTTGCCAAAAAGGAAGGAATTTCCGTGGGCATTTCCTCCGGCGCAGCCTTGTTTGCCGCCATAGAAATCGCAAAGAAGCCGGAAAACAAGGGCAAGGTAATTGTTGCCCTGCTCCCCGACAGCGGCGACAGATACTACTCCACTCCCCTGTTTACGGAACAGTAAAACAATCAAACTTGTATTCTCCCCGCAGATAAGCTATAATCGGTTAAAACTTATCTGCGGGGAGAATTTATGTCTTCTTTAAAAAACGATGTGTTTGATTACATAAAGAAAAAATACAGAAGCGATGCGGAATATCCCTGGATGAGATTTCCCGAATACGCCGTATTCCGCCATGATGATAATAAAAAATGGTTTGCCCTTTATATGATTGTTTCCGGCTCAAAGCTGGGCCTTGACGGGGATGACCCGGTTGAAGCTCTGAACCTTAAAATTGCCGACCCTCTTTTTATGGATCTGCTCTGCAGGCAGGATGGTTATTCCCGGGGCTACCACATGGGCAAAAGCAGCTGGATTACAGTGCTGCTGGACGGCACTGTTCCCTTTGAGAACATCTGCGCCCATATTGATGAAAGCTATGTAAATACCGCTTCAAAAACGGAACTGAATAAAATCAGGCCGCCCAAGGAGTGGCTTGTGCCCGCCAACCCGAAATATTACGATATTGAGCACGCTTTTGACAGCGCTTCCGAAATAAACTGGAAGCAGGGCGCGGGAATCAAAACCGGAGATACGGTTTATATGTATGTGGGCGCTCCAGTATCAGCAATTCTGTATAAATGCAAGGTGACGGAAACCGGCATACCTTTCAGATATGCCGTAACCAATCTGAATATATCCGCCCTGATGAAAATAAAACTTATCAGGCGCTATAAGCCGGATTCCTTTACTTTTGAAAAGCTGAAAAATGACTACAGCATCTTCGCCGTAAGAGGACCCCGGGGAATCCCCCATTCCCTGAGCGAAGCACTTAAAAAACAGAAATAAAGCAAAAACCGGGATGCTTATTTCATCCCGGTTTTTTTATTGCTCAATCGCTTTTCCGTATTTTTCGATAAGGGCTTTGGCTATGGCCAGGGTGTCACCGTCTGTTGGGGGCTCGGGGTTTGCGGTGGAAAGCCATTTTCTTTCAAACTCCGCATAGGATTTATAGAACTGATTGCCCCGGTAGATGTTTCTCTCACAGTGCTGTTTTTTGGTGGTGGTGGAGAATTTGCCCCTGTGGGGGAATTCAAGGGCAAGCTTTTCAAAGAAGCTCTGCCATCTTTTGGCGTAATAGGTTTTAATCATTCCGCCCCATTCTTTCCAGGCGTAGTCGTAATTCACCGTATAGAGCACCGGGCCCCAAATGGTAATCTGGGTAAGGAGATTGAGCTCGAAATTCTCTTTATCCTTTTCATTGACGGCAAGATTGCCTGCGTCGGTCAGGTGCTTTGCAAGGGTAAGCTCCGGCCTTGTCTGAAGAAGCTCATCCAGCTCCTCGCAGATTTTCAGGAAGGTGTTGCAGGAGCGCTCAAAAGTGCTCAGTTCCCTTGTGTTGAAGCCCTCCATAACTCTGTCATAAAGCAGGGAGCAGTAGTTGCTGAGCACCTGCCTTGTTATATCGCAGACATCAAAAACATAGCCGTCTGTTTCCGCTTTTTCCGCCTGCATAAGAAGGCGGAGAGCCGCAAGCAGATCCTTGTTGCTGTATCTCAGCTCTCTGAAATCATTGGGGGCGGTGTGGCGCACTTCCGTGCCCGGCCTTGCGGCGATTATTGAGCCGGTTTCCCTGCCGGTGCATTTTTCGCTGTAGCAGGATTTTTCAAGCATTTTAACCGCCTGAACAAGGCAGTCCTCTCTGCTGCCGTAGCGGCGGAAAGCGTAGCTTTCAAGCCATTTGTCAAGGTTTACGCTCTCGCCTCTTGTGAGCATATCAAAGGCGAGGTCATAGTAAAGGGGATTCTGATAGATTCCCTCGGGGAAAAGGCCCGTGCCGATGCAGTTTTCCGCATTGACTTTGCTGTAATTATTCTCCGCCAGCTCTTTAAGGCTGCCGTGAAGGGTGTTTCTGTCACCGAAAGAGTGAATTCTGCCCAGAATAAAATCGTGGCCCCAGAATTCTTCGGTTATGCCGTGCTTTGAGCCGTCAATATCCAGCACAAGAAGCCTCCCCTTGGGGACGGCTTTTACTATTTTTTCTCTTAAAGACCAGCTCTGCATTACCCAGACGGAATCCGGATCAAAGTCCTTATACATGCCGTCTATGGCTCTGCCCACTTTCCAAAGGTAATCCTTGGTTTTGATTGTGGGCTCATTTTCGTGGAAGGGATCGCAGGCGTAGTAGTGGTAGGAGCCGAAAAGCTGCTTCTGCTTTTCAAGCAGGGCGGTGCCGAATTTCTTGAAAACCGGGCTTGTGGGGTCAAGCTGATAGGTAACAGGAAAATTGCACCAGCTGTTTGCCATAATCAGGCGGAGCTTTTTGAAAAGCTTGGAAAAGCTGCCGGGCACCATGCCGGAAAACCCCTGCTGTATGGGAGTCATACCCAGCTCTGTTTCTCTGTCTATAATCTTTTTGCCAAGCTCAACCCGGCTTTCGATATATTTAACATCCGTAAGGCTGAAGTAGGACTCAATATTTGTCATAAGCTGCCAGGGCCAGAAGCCGGGGCCGCTTAAATACCTGAGGGCTCCCACCTCGCTGTAGGTGAAATCCCTGAGGGTATAGTACCAGACGGCTTCGCTGCCCACTACGGAAAGGGGCATATTTATACCGTTCATTGCCATAAAATCAATTTCTTTTTCCCACCTGTCCCACTGCCAGAAGGCCGTGGAATAGCCGAAGGTGCAGTAATTGAAATAGGCCCTTTTCTGCTGGGGTATAACCCTTCTCAGCTTCCCGTCAAAAAGAGGGGCTTCGGTAACATTAATCTGTGTATTGCCGCAGTGGGAGTAATTTACCCCGCAGTAAGTTCTGAGGTAATCATAATAACCCATTGCCATGCTGATTTTGCAGTTGCCGCAGATTACGATTTTTCCGTTTTCACAGTAAACCTCATATACATCGCAGCCGTTTTCCTTCTCAATCTCTTTGATTTCAAAGGCATCAGCGATATCCGGAGTATTTCTCAGAATAAGATTTTTCAAGTCCGTTCTCCTTTAATATTTCATTACAGAAAATGATTATACAATAAAAATCCCCGTCAATCAATTATTATAACCCAATATGTAAATTTTTTGCACATTTTCCGCGTTTTATCTTTACAGTTGAATTAAAATAATATAATATATACTGTGATTAAGTATATGACGGGAGTGACCGGAAATGGGTTATAAACGCATACTTCTTAAAATCAGCGGCGAGGTTCTTGCCGGCAAGGCGGGCCACGGCTTTGATTTTGAAGTAATAAACGCAGTTTGCGAAAAGATTAAAATACTAAGGGAAAAAGGAATACAGGTGGGCCTTGTAATAGGCGGCGGCAATTTCTGGCGCGGGCGTACCGGCGGCAGTATGGACAGAGTAAAAGCCGATTATATCGGTATGCTGGCCACCGTAATGAACGGCCTTGCGGTTGCGGATTCCCTTGAGCAGGCAGGAGTGCCCGCCAAGGTTATGACTGCTGTTGAAATGAAGCAGTTTGCCGAGCCCTATGTAAGGGATAACGCGGTAAAGTACCTTGAGGAAGGCAAAGTCTGCATTTTCAGCGCAGGCACCGGCTGCCCCTTCTTTTCAACAGACACCTGCGCGGTCCTGAGAGCCGCCGAAACAGGAGCGGATGTAATACTCAAGGCAACAAATGTTGACGGAGTATACGATAAAGACCCGGGAAAGAATCCCGATGCAGTAAAATACGAAAAGGTATCCTACAGCGAAGTGCTGAAAAACGATATCAAGGTTATGGATGCGGCGGCCTTTGCAATCTGCCGTGACAGCAACATTGACATTATCGTTTTCAAATTCGGCTGGAGCAAAGATGAGGCCGGCAATATCACGGATGAAACCGGCAACATCATAACCGCCGCCTGCGGCGAAAAAATAGGTACCCTTGTAACAAACAACTGATTAACAATACCATTACGGAGGTTTATTATGGAAACTTTATTTGCCAACACAAAAGAAAAAATGGAAAAAACCGTTAACGCTCTCAAGAGAGAATACTCACAGCTCAAGGCCGGCAGAGCCAACGCCAATGTGCTTGACAGAATCAGGGTTGACTATTACGGCACCCCCACCCCAATCAATCAGATGGCGGCGGTTTCTGTTGCAGAGGCAAGAATCCTCAACATACAGCCCTGGGATAAATCCACCCTGCAGGCAATAGAGAAGGCAATACAGGCCTCGGATATAGGCATCAATCCTCAGAATGACGGCACAACAATCCGCCTTATATTCCCCCAGCTTACCGAGGAGAGCCGTAAAGAGCTGAGCAAGAATGTACGCACCATGGCCGAAAGCGCCAGGGTTGCAATCCGCTCAACCAGAAGAGATGCCATTGAAAAGGCGAAGAAGATGGAAAAAGCTTCCGAGATTACCGAGGACGACCTTAAGGACGCCGAAGAGGAAATCCAGGATTACACCGACAAATATGTAAAAGAGATAGACAAGGCCGCAGAAGAAAAAGAAAAAGAGATTATGTCCATCTGACGGTATGAACGAAGAAATACTCAAGCAGATTGAACTGCCTAAGCATATAGGTATTATTATGGACGGCAACGGGCGCTGGGCAAAGCAAAGAGGCCTTGAGCGCACCGAGGGCCACCGGGCCGGGGCAAACACCTTCCGCACCATCTGCGATTACGGGGCGGATCTTGGCATAGAGTATATGACTTTTTATGCCTTCTCAACGGAAAACTGGAAGCGCCCGCCCAAAGAGGTATCCGCCATAATGAAAATTTTCCGTGATTACCTTGACGAGGCAAACGCCAGGGAAGCGGAAAATGAAAAAAGAGGCCTCAGGTTTCACCTTACCGGTGAAAAGAAAGGCCTTCCCCCGGATATAGTCAAAAACCTTGAAACCCTTGAGAAAAAATCTGCGGGCAAAAAGGTTATGACCGTAAACCTTGCCATAAACTACGGCGGCAGGGATGAAATAGTCCACGCCGCAAAAGCTCTTGCTCAGAAGGTAAAACGGGGCGAAATAAAGCCCGGTGATATTGATGAAGCAAGCATTTCGGAAAATCTTTTTACCGCCGGTCAGCCGGACCCGGACCTGATTATCCGCCCCAGCGGAGAATACAGGCTCTCCAATTTCATGATATGGCAGGCGGCTTACTCGGAATTCTGGTTTTCCGATATTCTGTGGCCCGATTTTACCCCCGATGATCTGGACCGGGCCATACTTGACTACTGCAAACGAAACAGGCGTTTCGGGGGAGTATAAAAGCTCCCAGGAAAGTGAGTAAAAAATGGACAATTCAAAAGCAACTAACAAAGAGAAAAAGGGCGGCGCCAAAAAAATGCTGGTGCGCATAGGCGTAGGGCTTGGCTGCGCGGCATTTGCGGTATTCCTGCTCTGCCTTACGGGTTACGGGCAAGTCAAGTACCTGGGCATAGTAATGAGCGCGGTGTGCGCCCTGTGCATTCACGAAGTGCTGGGAATTTCCGGCTGCAAAAACAGGCTGATAACCTATATTATGATGGTTTTTGCCGGCTGCGTTCCCCTTTATTTCAGCTTCGGGGTGCGTGATGATGCCGAGGCAGCCCTGCCGGGCATAACAATTATGCTGGCGGTGGTTTACATACTGGCAGTGCTTATTATGATGCTGAAAATGTACGACAACACAAGATTCGAGCATGTGGCTATCGGTCTGTTTATGTCCTTTGCCCTGCCTCTTTCCGTTTCCTGCCTTACATTTCTGCATAACTATATGGCCTCAAGAAGCGATATTTTCAGCACAGCTCAGATAATATTTGTGCTGCTTATGGCAATGTACTGCGCCTGGCTGTGCGATACCTTCGCACTTTTTGTGGGCAGCGCATTCGGCAAGCATAAGATGGCCCCCAGAATCAGCCCCAAAAAATCCGTTGAAGGCGCAATCGGCGGCATTGTGGGCACCACGGCTGTGGCCCTTATAACTTACTTTATATGCCATACCTGGTATTTCAAGCCCGAAGTTATAAACACAATCAAGTGGTGGATGGTTCTTATTGCAGTGCCCTGTATATGTGTGCTGGGCATGTGCGGAGACCTTGCGGCTTCCGTAATAAAGAGAAATTACGGGGTAAAGGATTTCGGCACACTGCTGCCGGAGCACGGCGGAGCAATGGACAGGATAGATTCCTTCCTTTTCACCATGCCTGCCACCTATATTCTTGTGCGTTTCCTTGCAGAGGTTTTTGCTTGAATCTCACCAAAGACTGAACATATCAGGCATTATTCATAACGAATAGTGCCTGATAAAATATTCATTAAGGGGCAGCTGCCCCGTGGTTTATAAGGGGAGGATTTCCCGTGATCAACACACTTACCGTTCTCGGCTCAACCGGCTCAATAGGCGTGCAGGCCCTTGAGGTTGCCGAAATGCACGGCATAAAAATTACAGCCATGACCGCCAACAGAAGAACGGATATCCTTGAAAATCAGATAAGAAAATTCCGGCCCGGGTTTGCCGCCGTTGCAGATGAGCAGGCAGCCCGTGACCTTAAAATAAAAGTTGCCGATACCGGGGTAAAGGTTCTTTCAGGCAAAGAGGGCGTAAAGGAATGCGCCGCTCTTTCTGCGGAAACCGTGCTTAACGGCATTGTTGGGATAGCGGGCCTTGAGCCCACTCTCTGCGCCATTGCCGCCGGCAACCGGCTTGCCCTTGCCAACAAGGAAACCCTTGTGGCAGGCGGAGACCTTGTTATAAACGCCGCAAAGAAGGCGGGGGTTGATATACTGCCCGTTGACAGCGAGCATTCCGCAATTTTTCAGTCCCTTCAGGGATGCGCCGCCCACGGCCAGATAAAGAAGCTGATTCTTACGGCTTCCGGCGGCCCCTTCTTCGGAAAAGCCCTTGATGAGCTTAAAAATATAACCCCGGAGCAGGCCCTGAAACACCCCAACTGGGAGATGGGCGCAAAAATTACCATAGACTCCGCTACAATGATGAACAAAGGGCTGGAGCTGATTGAAGCCGCCCGGCTGTTTGATATGCCCGGGGATAAGATTGACATACTTGTTCACAGGCAGAGCATAGTTCACTCCCTTGTAATGTACAACGATAATTCGGTTATTGCCCAGCTGGGCGTGCCGGATATGAGAATACCCATACAGTACGCTCTCACCTATCCGGACAGATTCGAAAGCCCGGTAAAGGAACTGGACCTTGCTAAGTGCGCAGACCTTACCTTTGAAAAGCCGGATTACGATACCTTCAAGTGCATAAATTACTGCCGCCTTTCTCTTGAAAAGGGCGGTGTATATCCTGCGGCGGTAAATGCGGCCAACGAAAAGGCCAACGAGCTTTTCCGCGCAGGCAGAATAGGGTTTACCGATATCTTCCTCTCTGTTGAAAAAGCCCTTTCCGCCAAGCGAAACGGCGGGGAATTTACCCTTGAGGAAGTACTGGAAACCGACAGAGAAACCAGAAAAGAAACGGAGGCGATGTGGCTGTGAATATAATGAATCTCATAGCTCTTTCAGCTGTGTGGAGCAAGGTATGGCCCATACTTGTGGCCATAGTGTTTTTCGGCTTTCTTATATTCTTTCATGAGCTGGGCCACTTCACCTTTGCAAAGCTGTTTCATGTTAAGGTAAACGAATTTGCCCTGGGTATGGGCCCCGCCATTTTCAAATTCAGGAAAGGCGAAACCCTCTACGCCCTGCGCGTTTTCCCCATAGGGGGCTACTGCAGCATGGAGGGCGAAGATGTAAAGGACGGAGAAGAATATACCGACAGAGCTTTCTGCAACCAGAAGGCCTGGAAGCGGTTTATCATAGTTGCCGCCGGAGGCGTTGTGAACCTTATAATGGGCCTTGTTATCGTTATGCTGATGATAGGCACCTCTGACAGCCTCGTGGGCTCCACCACTATTCACTCCTTTTCCGAAAACGCCGTGAGCACTCAGTACGGCCTTAAAGCCGGGGACAGATTTGTAAAAATCAACGGCCACAGGGTTTATTCGGATTACGATATTTCCTATTTTATGTCCACGGATGATGACGGCGTATTTGATTTTACCGTTGAAAGAGACGGCAAAAAGGTTGACCTTAAGGGCGTTAAATTTGCAACGGAAATGACGGACTTCGGCGATGTTAAGCGGCTTACCATAGTTTACGATTTTATTATCGTGGGCGTGGATAAGAGCATAACCACCGTTGTGCCTGCCGCTTTCAGGCAGTCCGTTTCCTATGCGAGGCTTGTGTATATTTCCCTGTTTGATTTGATAAGAGGCACCTACAAGGTCAGCGACCTTTCGGGGCCCATAGGCACCATAGATTACATTGCGGATGCTGCAGAATCCTCCGTGAAGGCCGCAGACTATACCTATCTTTACACCCTGCTTGCCCTTATTGCCATAAACATAGGCCTGTTTAACCTGCTGCCCCTGCCCGCCCTTGACGGCGGAAGGCTGCTGTTTATACTCATTGAGATTATATTCAGGAAACCCGTGCCAAGGAAGTATGAGGGCTGGGTTCACGCCGCCGGCATGGTGCTACTGCTGGGGCTTATGGCCTTTATATGCTTCAGCGATATATGGAAACTGATTAAAGGATAACCTGTATGGAGAGAAGAAAAACAAAAACAGTAAAAGCCGGCAGCGTCTACATAGGCGGGGACAGCCCCGTTTCCGTGCAGTCCATGCTCAGCGTGCCCGCCCATGATATTGAGGGCAATATACGCCAGGCCAAAGCTCTGGAGCAGGCGGGCTGCCAGATAATAAGAGCCGCCGTGCCGGATATGGAGGCGGTCTCCCTTATTGAATGCCTTAAAAAAGAGATATCCGTGCCCCTGGTTGCGGATATACATTTTGACTATCGCCTGGCCCTTGCAAGCATTGACGCAGGGGTTGATAAAATACGCATTAACCCCGGCAATATCGGGGATGACAGCCGCATAAAATCGGTGGCAAACGCCTGCAGGCAGAAAGGCATACCCATAAGAATAGGCGTAAACAGCGGAAGCGTTGAAAGAAACATACTTGCAAAATACGGCGCGCCTACAGCGCAAGCCCTTACGGAAAGCGCGCTTTACCATGTTTCCCTGCTGGAAAAGTTTGATTTTGACGATATTGTAATCTCCATAAAATCTTCAGATGTAAGAACAATGATTGATGCCTACCGTATGACTGCGGAAAAATGCAGCTACCCCCTTCACCTGGGGGTTACCGAGGCAGGCACTTACCGCAGCGCTCTTGTAAAATCTGCCATAGGCATCGGCTCGCTGCTCAATATGGGAATTGGCGATACCATAAGGGTATCTATGACAGACGACCCGGTAAAAGAGGTTGAAAGCGGCTTTGAAATACTGAAGGCCCTGGGCCTTAACCAAAACGGAGTAACCGTTGTTTCCTGCCCCACCTGCGGCAGAACAAGAATTAACCTTATTGACCTTGCAAATCAGGTTGAGCAGCGGCTTAAAGGCTGCAAAAAGAATATCAAGGTTGCGGTTATGGGCTGCGCGGTAAACGGGCCGGGTGAAGCAAGAGAAGCGGATATAGGCATTGCCGGCGGAGACGGCTGCGCCCTTATATTCAAAAAAGGCGAAATAATCTGCAAGCTGCCGGAGGATCAGGTTATAGACCGGCTAATAAAAGAAATTGAAATGATGGACTGATATGGATAAGAACAGCTTACTTTATTTCATAGGCGATTATCTGCCCCCGGAACTGCAGGAAAAGATTGCCCGGGGAACGGTAAGAGATATAAAATTTGACAGCGAAAAACAGACGGCCGAAATTAAAGCGGATTTTGATAAATATATCAGAAAGCAGGATATTCTTGACATTTCCTCAGCTGTAAAGGATGCCCTTGGTATCAGGAAGGTTGTAATCGAAGGTTACTACCCTGCCGCAGAATTCGGCGACAGCTGTTTTGAAACAATCTCTGCCGCTCTTAAAGAAGCCATACCCGCCGCCAACGGTTTCCTTGACAGCGCAGTATGCGAAATAAAAGACGGCAGGCTGATTATAAATGTTGAAAACGGGGCTCCCGTGCTGGAAGGCTGCGGGGCCGGGGATTTTATTGCCTCATATATAGCGGAGCACTTCGCTCTGAAATACGATGTTAGCTTTTACGGTGTGTCGGAAATAACCGCAGATTCACCGGAGTACGCCGAAATGCAGAAGCCGGATTTTGACCCGGAAGCGCTGCTGGCGCAGAAAAATGCAAAAAAGCATAAGAAGGTAAAAAGAACCTACGCCGAAATACCCCTTTCCCTTGACGGCAGCGAAATACTCTTCGGCAAGCCCGTAAAATCAAAGCCCGTACCCATTAAGGATGTGAACGCCGGCGACGGCTTCGTTACCGTATGGGGCGAGGTTTTCGGCCTTGATATAAGGGATACCAAAGACGGCACAAAAAAGATAATCAAATTCAATATTACGGATAAAACCAATTCCTTCGCCGTAAGGAAAATTGAGAAAAACGAGAGCGTTGAAGCCCTTACCGAAAACCTGAAGGACGGCAAAACTGTGCTGATAAATGGCAGGGTTGTGTATGATGATTACAGCAAGGCATACTGCATAAATCCTTCAAGCGTAATTGCCGTTGCCCGTGAAGAGTCAACAGACGACGCGCCGGAAAAAAGGGTGGAACTGCACCTTCATACAAAGATGTCCATGATGGACGGCGTAACAAGCGCCAAAGACCTTGTTAAAAGAGCCGCCGCCTGGGGGCATAAGGCAGTTGCCATAACGGACCACGGCGTGGTACAGGCATTTCCCGATGCCGCGGCAGCCGCAAAAGAAACCGGCATAAAAATCATATACGGTATGGAGGGCTATTTTGTTGATGATTCCGTTACAGCCGTAACCGGAAGCGCACAAATGCCCTTTGACGGCACATTTGTTATATTTGATGTGGAAACCACGGGCCTTCGCACCGGCTTTGACCGCCTTATTGAAATAGGCGCGGTAAAGTTTGAGGACGGGGTTGAGGTTTCATCGTATCAGACCTTTGTTGACCCGGGCAGGAAAATACCCGGCAACATCATTAAGCTCACAGGCATAAACGACGATATGGTAAGGGGCGCCCCCGGCGAAAAAGAGGCGGTGCTCAGTTTCTTTGACTGGGCGGGCAAAGACGCCGTGCTGGTGGCCCACAACGCTTCCTTTGATACGGACTTCCTTAAATCCGTATGCGAAAGAAACGATATCCCTTACGGATACACCCATATAGATACCCTCATTCTCTCCCAGGAGCTGGTTGAGAATATCAAGAATTTCCGCCTTGACACCGTTGCCAAGGCCCTGCATCTGCCTGATTTTGACCACCACAGGGCGGATGAGGATGCAAGAATTCTTTCCCTGATTTTCAAAAAGCTTATTGATAAGCTGAAAAGCAGGGGCATAAACTCCGTTGAGGAAATAAACAGCGTTGTGAAGCCGGACCCCTGCAAGCTCAAGAGCTACCATATAATTCTGCTGGCAAAGAATACCAAGGGCCTTAAGAATCTTTACCAGATGATAAGCGATTCTAACCTTAAATACTACGGAGGAAACACCAGGAACAAAAAGCCACAGATACCCCTGAGCGTGCTTATGCAGCACAGGGAGGGGATTATTGTGGGCTCCGCCTGCGAAGCGGGTCAGCTTTATCAGGCGGTGCTGGCCGGCAAGCCCAGGGAAACCTTGCTCAGGTACGCAAAGCTTTATGATTACCTTGAGATTCAGCCCAACGGCAACAACGCCTTCCTGATAAATGAGGGCACCCTTGAAAGCGAGGAAGATCTGAACGACCTGAACCGCCGGATTATTGAGCTGGCGGATGAAACCGGATTGCCCGTGGTTGCAACCGGCGATGTGCATTTCCTTGACCCGGAGGATGAGATTTACAGAGAGATTATTATGCACGCCCAAGGCTTCTCCGATTCCGACAGACAGGCCCCGCTCTACTTCCGCACAACAGAAAGCATGCTCAATGAATTTGCCTGGCTGGGCGAAGAGAAAGCCCGGGAAGTTGTAATTGAGAATACAAATAAAATCGCAGATATGTGCGAAGAAATAAAGCCCATACCCGACGGCAACTATCCCCCCTACATTGAGGGCTCAGATACGGACCTGAGGCGTATATGCAACGAGAGAATGAAAAAGCTCTACGGCGACCCCCTGCCGGAATATATAAGGGAGCGCCTTGACAAAGAGCTGAACTCCATAATTGAAAACGGCTATGCCGTTCTCTATATGATAGCCCAAAAGCTGGTTAAAAACTCCGAAGAGCACGGCTACTATGTGGGCTCCAGAGGTTCCGTGGGTTCATCCTTTGCGGCCTTTGCTGCAGGTATTTCCGAGGTTAACCCCCTTGCGCCACACTACCTTTGCCCCAAGTGCTGCCACAGCGAGTTTTTCCTTAAGGGCGAGTACGGCTCCGGCTTTGATATGCCGCCGAAAAACTGCCCCGAGTGCGGCGAGCCCATGCTAAGGGACGGCCACGATATTCCCTTTGAAACCTTCCTGGGCTTCAAGGGTGACAAATCGCCGGATATTGACCTTAACTTTTCCAGTGAATATCAGTTCTACGCCCACAGATATACGGAGGAGCTTTTCGGCAAATCCCATGTTTTCAAGGCCGGCACAATCAGCACCGTTGCCAGCAAAACCGCTTACGGGTATGTAAATAAATGGATTGAAGAAAGCCTTGACAGCCTTGACCGCCTGAGAGAGGAGCGGCAGCAGCAGGGCCTGGACCTTAATGAGGAAGAGAGGAAAAAGCGGGAGTATCTTATGAATATCTCCCCGGCGGAAATAGACCGCCTTACCCTGGGCTGTACCGGAGTAAAGAGAACCACCGGCCAGCACCCCGGCGGAATGGTTGTTGTGCCTGCGGATAAGGATGCGGAGGATTTCACCCCCATTCAGCATCCGGCGGATGACCCCACTTCAATCCACAGAACAACCCATTTTGATTTCCACTCCCTTCACGATACAATCCTGAAGCTTGATAATCTGGGCCACGAAGTTCCCACAATGTACAAACACCTTGAGGACCTTACGGGCACCTCGGTAATGGATGCGGATATATGCGACCCCAAGCTTTATCAGCTCCTTGCCACACCGGAGCCCCTGGGCGTAACGGCAGAGGATATTGACTGCCCCACGGGCACCCTTTCGCTGCCGGAGCTGGGCACGCCCTTTGTGCTGGGTATGCTGGTGGATGCAAAGCCCAAGAATTTTTCGGATATGCTTCAGATTTCAGGTCTTTCCCACGGCACGGATGTGTGGCTGGGCAATGCTCAGGAACTCATCAGACAGGGCATCTGCACCATTTCAGATGTTATAGGAACCCGTGACTCCATTATGGTTTACCTTATACACAAGGGTCTTGATAAAGGCATGGCCTTTAATATAATGGAGATTGTAAGAAAAGGCGCGGCAACCAAAAAACTTACGGATGAGCATAAGCAGGCAATGCTTGATAACGGGGTGCCCCAATGGTACCTTGACAGCTGCCTTAAAATAAAATATATGTTCCCCAAGGCCCATGCGGCGGCTTATGTTATAGCCGCAATGCGCCTTGCCTGGTATAAGCTCTACTACCCCATTGAGTATTACGCCACCTACCTTACCGTAAGGGGCGGAGACCTTGAAATGGATACGGTGCTTGCAGGCAGAGCCAGGGTCAAGCAGAGGATGGAAGAGCTGAATGCCAAAATCAAGGCCAAGGAGGAATCCGCCAAGGATGCGGATGTTTTCACCTCCCTGCAGGTAATAAACGAGATGATGGCAAGAGGAGTACAGGTGCTTCCCGTGGATATTTACAAATCCACCGGCACAAAATATATTGTTGAGGACGGTAAAATCCGCCTGCCCTTTGCGGCCATACCCGGCTGCGGCGGCGCCGCGGCGGAAGGGCTTGAAAACGCAAAATACAGGCGTAAAAAAGTGCTTAAGGATGACGGCTCCGTAACCGAAGAAATTACCGATGAAATTGAAGAATTCATTTCCATTGAGGATTTCCGCCAGCGCTCAAAAGCTTCACAGACCGTTATTGACGCCCTTGAAGAAGGGGGAGCATTTGAATCCCTGCCCAAAACCACGCAGCTCAGCTTCTTTTAATTGATTTGATTATACGGAGGAAAACTATGAAAAAGTTTACGGGTATTATACTTGCACTTGTTATAATCTGCCTTTCGGTTATGCCGGCCTTTGCAGGGCGGGATAATCTGCCCATAGTGATTGTGAGCGGATATTCCTCCGGCAATCTTTATGAGAATTACGGCACGGATACCCAGGAACAGGTCTGGCCCTTCGGGGTAAGCGACGCACTGGGGCAGACTGCCGCGGACCTTCCCAACTTTGTAAAATGCCTTACCCTTTTCCTGCTGGGCAACGGCGTGCCTGCGGGCATATCCATTGCGGAAGGCGGGGAGATTATACTTGAAAAAATGTATACAAACCCCGACGGCTCATCAAAATACAATGTAACCCATTACCCCAACGACCCGGCAATTTCAAGCTACGGCTATCTTCTTGAAAACGCCCCCGATGAAATAAACGAGCCGGATTTATGCGAATACTGCGCCGGAAAAGCCGGCAAGGATAATGTTTTCCTTTTCCAGTATGATTTCAGGATGGGCGCCTATGATTCCGCCCGTGAGCTGAATGATTATGTAAATGATGTTTGCAGCTACACCGGCTCAAAGAAGGTAAATATATTCGGCATAAGCTTCGGCGGCTTCATTACCGGCACTTACCTGAGCCTGTTCAAAGAGACCGCCCCCGTAAACAACGCCGCACTCGATGTTCCGGCTCTCGGCGGCACATCCTTTGCAAGAAGGTTCTTTATGGGTGAAACGGAATTCTGCACAAGGAGCCTTGTGGCCCTTGCAGAGAGCCTTATAGGCAAAGAAACAAATGTTGCTCCCCTGCTTGCAAACCTTGACCTTAAAAAGGTTGAGCCCCTTGTGGAGGCCTTCCTTACGGAGATAAGGGAAATACCCGTTTGGTGGGGAAGCCTCTGGGATCTGCTCACTCCGGAAGATTATGAAGAGCTGAAGCCCATGTTCCTTGATGAAAAGGAAAATGCGGAGCTCATAAGAAAAAGCGATATTATCCACCACGATGTAATGAAGAATTATCGCCAGAATTTCCTTTACTGCATGAACAGAGGCATACATATAGGCATAATCTGCAACTATGTGGATTACACCGCTTTCGGCGGCGATAAACTTGCGGATATGCTGCTGGATGCGGAAAGAACCAGCGGAGCCACCTGCGCCAAGGCGGAGGAAAGGTTCCCGGACAGCTACAAGCCCGTTTACACCGTCTGCGCCGACAGAAGCCACAAACACCTTGCCCCCTCAATGCAGATTGATGCCACAAGCTGTTACCTGCCTGAGCAGACCTGGTTTATTAAAGACGAATACCACGGCTGCTACTCCAAGGACCCCTACGGCTTTGACCTTGTGAAAGCCCTGCTCTTTGCGGATAAACAGCTGGATATTTATTCAAACTCCGAATTCCCTCAGTTCAATTATTCAAGAGCCCCCTACCGCAGCGTTGCGGCGGATTTTGAGGGAGCAGCCCCCGGCTATATGAATGCGGAAAAGGGAAACCTTGTGGTTTCAAGCCTTTCCGAAAGCACAAATATAATGATTATAGGCGTTAAGATGGACGGCGTTGAATTCAGGCTGCCCCTTAACAGGATAATCGCCCCGGGCAAAGAAATAAAAATCCCCTATGAGAGCAAAATCCCCTCGGGCCGCAAAGACCTTACCGTTTACTACATAAAGCCGGCCCTTGGCAGGGATATTTACCACAGGACTATGGATATAATTGCATAACCCGGAATAATTCGTGTAATAAAAACAGCGGCAGGAAAAACCTGCCGCTGTTTCTGCGTTTTTATTCCAGCTCAAATGCGCCGGTATAAAGGTTATAATAGGTTCCTTTTTCGGCTATGAGCTGCTCGTGGTTGCCTCTTTCAATAATTCGGCCGTGGTCCATAACCATAATAACATCGGAGTTCCTTACGGTGGAGAGCCGGTGGGCTATTACGAAGACCGTTCTGTTTTCCATAAGCTTATCCATACCCCGCTGAACTATGGCCTCGGTGCGGGTATCTATGGAGGAGGTGGCTTCATCCAGAATCATTACCGGCGGGTCCGCAACAGCGGCCCTTGCAATGGCAATAAGCTGCCGCTGGCCCTGGGAGAGGTTTGCGCCGTTATTTGAAAGTGCGCAGTTATAGCCCCCGGGGAGCCTTGTGATGAAATCATGGGCGCCGGCAAGCTTTGCCGCTTCAATGCACTCATCATCCGTTGCGTCAAGGCGGCCGTACCTTATATTATCCATTACGGTACCGGTGAAAAGGTTGGTATCCTGCAGCACTATGCCGAGGGACCTTCTGAGGTCTGCCTTTTTAATCTTGTTTATATTTATGCCGTCATAGCGGATTTTGCCGTCCGCAATATCATAAAACCTGTTTATAAGGTTTGTGATTGTGGTTTTGCCTGCTCCCGTGGCGCCTACAAAGGCCACCTTCTGGCCCGGCTCGGCGTAAACGGAAATATCGTGGAGCACATCCTTGCCCTCAATATAGGCAAAGTCCACATTGAACATCCTTACATCGCCTTTAAGCTCCGTATAGGTAAGGGTGCCGTCATTATGGGGGTGGCGCCAGGCCCATCTGCCCGTGCGCTCATCTGTTTCGGTTATGGTGCCGTCATCTGCAATGCGGGCATTTACAAGGGTTACATAGCCCTCGTCTGTTTCGGCAGGCTCATCAATAAGCTCAAATATTCTCTGAGCCCCCGCCATACCCATTACTATGGCGTTTATCTGCTGAGAAACCTGGTTTACGTTGCCGGTGAACTGCTTTGTCATATTAAGGAAGGGAACTATGATGCTCACCTGGAAGGCAAGGCCTGAAACGCTTATATTCTTAACCCCGGAAAGCAGGAAGAGGCCCCCTGCCATGGCAATAAGAACATAGAGGATATTGCCTATATTCATGATAATCGGGGCAAGGGTGTTGGCGTAGGCGTTGGCCTTGAAGGCATCGCGGAACAGGGCGGTATTCACCTTATCAAAATCCTCTTTGCTTTGATTCTCGTGGTTGAATACCTTTATAACCTTCTGGCCGCTCATCATTTCCTGCACAAAGCCCTCGGTAACGCCCAGAGACTTCTGCTGGCGCACAAAGTACTTTGCGGAGCCCCCGCCGATTCTGCCGGAAACCGCAACCATAAACACAACGCCAAGCAGCACAATACCAGTAAGCCACAGGCTGTAATAAATCATTATGAAAAGCACTGCAATAACTATTATGCCCGCCTGCACAAGGGAGGGTATGGACTGGGAAACCATCTGCCTTAAGGTATCAATATCGTTGGTGTAGCGGCTCATTATATCGCCGTGCTTGTTTCTGTCAAAATACCTTATGGGGAAGCTCTGCATTTTTTCAAACATCTCTCCCCTCATCTTGTAGAGGAAGCCCTGGGTGATATATGCCATAAGCTGGTTATAGAGAGTGTTTGAGGTGATTGACATGGCGTACATACAGACAAGCAGGGTAAGCTTTCTGACTATAATGGGCTTTGCGCCTGCCCAGTCCCCTGTGCGGAACCATTCCTCAATAACCGCCACAATATTCTGTATGAATATTGCGGGCACGGCAGCCGCAACGGCGGAAAAGGCCATGCAGAAAAGGGCAACAGGGAACAGCACCGGGTAGTGGTGAACAAGGGATCTGAGCACACGGCCGAGAACTTTGAAATTCATACCGGGCTTTCCGGAGGGATTGCTGTTTTTCATACTTCAACCTCCTCCCTTCAGGCCGTGGCAACATCCGCCGTCTGCTGCTGGTAAACTTCACGGTAGATGCTGCTGGTTTTCATAAGCGTTTCATTTGTGCCTATATCCGCCACAAGGCCGTTATCCATAACAATTATCATATCCGCATCCTGCACCGAGGAAATACGCTGGGCTATGATGATTTTGGTGGTATCGGGTATATAGTTGCGGAAGCCCTCTCTTATGAGAGCGTCGGTTTTGGTATCAACGGCGCTGGTGGAGTCGTCAAGGATAAGGATTCTGGGCTTTTTCAGCAGGGCGCGGGCAATGCACAGGCGCTGCTTCTGCCCGCCTGAAACATTGGTGCCCCCCTGCTCAATTTTTGTATCATACCCGTCAGGGAAGGTGTTTATGAATTCATCGGCCCTTGCAAGGCGGCAGGCTTCGGCAATCTCTTCATCCGTTGCCTCCGGGTTGCCCCAGCGCAGGTTTTCACTTATGGTGCCGGAAAAGATAACATTTTTCTGCAGCACCATTGCAACGCTGTCCCTGAGTGAAGGGATATCGTAATCCTTTACATCTATGCCGCCCACCTTTACGCGGCCGTCGGTTACATCATAAAGCCGGGGTATGAGCTGCACAAGGGTGGATTTGCCTGAGCCGGTGCCCCCTATTATGCCCACCGTTGCGCCGGAGGGTATGTGGATATCCGCCCCGCTTATGGCGTACTGCTCCGCATCCTTTGAATATTTGAAAGCAACATTTTCAAAATCAACGGAGCCGTCCTTAACCTCATAAACCGGAGAACCGGGGTTTGAGAGTGACGGGGTTTCCGCCAGCACCTCGCTTATACGCTTTACGGATTCCGCGCTCATGGTCATAACCACGAATATAATGGAAAGGAACATAAGGGACATAAGAATCTGGAAGGCGTAGGTAAGCATTGCGCTGAGCTGACCCACATCAATATAGCCGCCCTTGCTCTCTATAATGAGCTTTGAGCCCACATACATTACAAACACCATATTGAAATTGACGCAGAGCTGCATAAGGGGATTGTTAAGGGCAACAACCCTCTCCGCAAATGTAAAGTCTTTTCTTATATTATTTGCGGCGGTGTCAAACTTCTCGTTTTCATACTTTTCTCGGGCAAAGCCTTTTACCACCCGCATGCCCCTTACATTTTCCTCAATGGATTCATTGAGTTTATCGTATTTTTTGAATACCCGGCGGAAAGCGGGCAGGGCCACTATGCCTATAAGGGCAAGGCCGATAACAAGCACGGGGATTATGAAAACAAAGGTCATGGAAAGGGAACCCGCCATACGGTGAGCCATAATTATACAGAAAACCACCATAAGGGGCGAGCGCACCGCCATCCTTATAAGCATCATATAAGCAAACTGCACATTGGCAACATCGGTGGTGAGCCTTGTTACAAGGGATGAGGATGAGAATTTATCTATATTCTCAAAGGAAAAATCCTGCACCTTGCCGTAAATATCGTGCCTTATATTCTTCGCAAAACCCGCCGCGGCCTTTGAGCAGGTGTAGCCGGCAACGCCGCCGCAGATAAGGGAAAGCACGGCCATAACCGCAAGGGTAAGGCCGGTTCTTAGCACAGAATTCATAGCCGCAGAGGCCGCATCCCCGGTAAGGCCGTTAAAGCCTTTTATGCTGTTCACAAGGTCCGCAGTTGTTGTGGGTATCTGGGTTTCAATAAGCGCCTCAAGGGTTATAAAAAGAAGGGTGAGCAGGGTGGGCTTTTTATATTCTCTGAGACATTTCAGTATTCTTTTCAATCAAATCACTTCTTTTCGGGCAATAATGCAGATATTATATATTAAATCATCAGTTTTTTCAACCGGAAATCGGATAAAACCGTCAAAATGTATGTAACACTGTCATTGACATTGTAACAAGTTTTTAATATAATAATTGTTAGCATAAAAGTAAAATAAAATGAGAGGAACGATATTAATTATGCTTTTTAATCTTTACGGCGAGCACGCCGGCTATCAGCTGCTCGGATGGGTTCTTGTTTTTGCAGGCCTCATCATAATGAACGAAATAGGCAGACGCACAAAGTTCGGCGGCATTCTTCTGTTTGTTGCCCTGCCCCTGTGCCTTACCGCTTATTTCATCGCCATCTATGTCGGCGCTGCAAGGGGAGCCGAATGGGCTCTCAACAACCCCACCTATGTTCATATGAACAGCTGGTTCCATTACGCAAAACTTTATGCTGCCGATATCGGCTGCGTAGGCTTTATGATGATTAAATACAAATGGGGAATCGGTAAAAAACACTGGTTCAAAGCCTGGCCCTTTGTTATTGTTGCCATCAACATCCTTATTGCTGTTGCTTCCGACTTTGAGAGTTTCTTCAAGGGCGGTATGACCGGCGGCTGGTGGCTTTCCAGCGAAGGCGTATGGCTTTACGGCGGCTGGTGGAACCTGCTCAACGGCCTTGCGGGTATTGTAAATATCCTCTGCATGACCGGCTGGTGGAGCGTTTACTCCTCCAAGAAAAATCAGGATATGCTCTGGCCCGATATGACCTGGTGCTTCATTATCGCTTATGATGTATGGAACTTCCAGTACACCTACCTTAACCTTCCCACTCACGCCTGGTACTGCGGACTTGCTCTGCTTCTTGCCCCCACCTTTGCAAATATGCTCTGGAACAAGGGAGGCTGGATTCAGAACCGCGCAAACACCCTTGCACTGTGGTGTATGTTTGCACAGGTATTCCCCCTGTTCCAGGATACCGCTCCCTTCAACGTACTGCCCACCCTTTACCCCTCAACTTACGCTGTTGCGGATATGGCGGCAGGCGCACCTGCAAGCGTGAATCCCGTTGCACAGGGCGTTATCTCCATTATCTCCCTTTCTGTTAACGTGCTTGTATTCGCTTTCATTATCAAGAGAGCAAAGAAAGCCGGCGTTAACCCCTACACCCACGATGTATTCACAGATCAGAAAGATTACATTGAGGCCTGCTCAAGGCTTGCCGAAGGCGAAATGGCCGAAGAGGCATAAACCAATAAAAGCATAAAACACATTAAAGACCTGCAATACAATAACTTGACTTGCAGGTCTTTTTTTACCGGAGAATAATATGAGCGACTATCGTATAATTGAAGTTAAGCAGAGCGTATTTGCGGATAATAACGCGGATGCCGCAAAACTGAGAAACGAGCTTAAGGAAGAAGGAACATTTCTCATAAACCTTATGTCATCCCCCGGAGCGGGTAAAACCACCACCCTCAAACGCACTATAGCCGAGCTTGCCGGCAGCGTGAAAATAGGAGTTATGGAGGCGGATATTGACGGCGAGGTTGACGCCGCCGCCATAGAACAGGCCGGCGCGAAAGCAATACAGATTCACACCGGCGGTATGTGCCACCTGGACGCGGATATGACCAGACAGGGTATAAGGGAATTCGGCACGAAGGACCTTGACCTGGTTATTCTTGAAAATGTAGGTAACCTGGTATGCCCCGCCGAGTTTGACACGGGAGCTATGAGAAATGTAATGATCCTCTCCGTGCCCGAGGGTGATGACAAGCCCCTCAAATACCCGCTGATGTTCAAAAACTGTCAGCTCGCGCTTATAAATAAATGCGATGTGCTTGCCGCTTTTGATGATTTTGACTGTGAAAAAGTTGAGCAGCGCATTCATTTCAGAAACCCCGACTGCAAGGTTATCTTTATTTCCGCAAAAACAGGCGAAGGCTTTGATGAGTGGACAGATACCCTTAAAGACTGGATAGCAGAATTCAAGTCCGGCAGTATGAAACCGCCGGTACACCACGATATATAGGGAGATACAGCTATGGCAGAAGAAAAAATAACAGAACGCACCAACGGCTTTTACCCGAAAGAGGTTATGGAAGGCCCCTTCCGTGAGCCCATAGCACGCCTGGGTAAAATGATTACCGACCGTATACCCCAGAAGCTGGGTATAAAAAAGATTGAGCGCACGGACCCTGAATACTGGGCTCTTGCCCTTATGATTACCGATGAGGAGGCAGAAATCTGCCTTAAATTCGGCGGCATACGCAAACCAAAAACCTTAAAGCAGATGGTTGAAATAACCGGCATACCCGCCGAGGAGCTTGAGCCCAAGCTTGAAAGAATCGCCTGGGCAGGCGTGCTTGAATATAACTGGGAAAACCCTCAGCACGAAAAGCAGTACCTTGTGCCTATGTTTGTGCCCGGAAGCGGCGAATTTTCCAATATGAATCCGGACCTTATGAAGCAGCACCCCGAGCTCGGTATGTTCTTTAACTATATGACCCGCCTTCCTCTCGAAAAGGTTACCAAAATGGTGCCTCCCGGCGGCGCGGGCATAGGTATGCACGTTATACCAGTTGAAAAAGCCATCAGGATGGAAGATAAATCCATTGATATAGAGCATATTTCACACTGGCTTGATAAATATGAAGGCAAATACGCCAAGAGCCCCTGCTCCTGCCGCCGCAGCCGCAAAACCTTTGATGAGGGCTGCGCCGATGATGAGGAGGGCTGGTGCATTGCCGTGGGCGATATGGCCGATTATGTTGTGGAAACCAACAAAGGCGGCGTATATATCACCAAAGAAGAAGCTCTTGAAATTTTTGAAAAAGGCGAAAAGAACGGATTCGTTCATCAGATTACAAATATCGACGGCGAAGATAAAATATTCGCAATATGCAACTGTAATGTGAATGTATGCTATGCTCTGCGTACATCCCAGCTCTTCAACACCCCCAATATGAGCCGCTCAGCTTATGTTGCAAGGGTAGATGCCAAAAACTGCGTTGCCTGCGGCAGATGCGTTGAGTACTGCCCTGCCGGTGCCGTACGCCTCGGCCAGAAGCTGTGCAAAAAGGACGGCAGCAGCCAGACCTACCCCAAACACGCTCTTCCCGGGGACCATTTCTGGAGTGAAAAGGACTGGGATTGGGATTACAGAGACAATAACCGCAAAAACTGCTATGACACAGGCACCGCACCATGCAAAACCGCCTGCCCCGCGCACATTGCGGTTGAGGGCTACCTTAAAATGGCCTCTCAGGGCAGGTACAGAGACGCTCTTGCCCTTATCAAGAAAAACAATCCCCTGCCCGCAATCTGCGGCCATATCTGCAACCGCCGCTGTGAGGATGCCTGCACAAGAGGCAGCATAGATGAAGCCATAGCCATAGACGAGGTTAAAAAGTTTATAGCAATGCAGGATCTTAATGCCGAAACCCGCTACATACCGGAAAAGGTAATACCCAGGGTTGACGGTGAGTTTGATGAAAAGGTTGCGATTATCGGCGCAGGCCCCGCCGGCCTTTCCTGTGCATATTACCTTGCGGAAAAAGGCTACAGACCCACGATTTTTGAAAAGAACGAGCTGCCCGGCGGTATGCTTACCTACGGCATACCCTCCTTCAAGCTTGAGAAAAAGGTTATTGAGGCAGAAATTGATATTATCAAAGAGCTCGGCGTTGATATCAAATGCGGCGTTGAGGTAGGCAGGGATGTTACCATACCTCAGCTTCGCGAGCAGGGCTACAAGGCCTTTTATATCGCAATCGGCTGCCAGGGCGGCAGGCTGCCCGGAATACCCGGTGAGGATGCCGAAGGCGTACTGACTGCCGTTGACTTCCTGCACGAAACCGCAATAAAAGAAGCCTACCCCATTTCAGGCGATGTGGTTGTTATAGGCGGCGGCAATGTTGCCATAGATGCAAGCCGCTCTGCCGTGCGCTGCGGCGCCGCAAGCGTTAAGCAGTACTGCCTTGAAAGCCGTGAAGAAATGCCCGCCTCCGATGAAGAGGTTGCGGAAGCAAATGAAGACGGCATAGAAATCAGCTGCGGCTGGGGTCCCAAGGAAGTTGTTGCCGAAAACGGAAAGGTTACCGCCATTGTGCTTAAAAAGTGCATAAGAGTTTATGACGATGAGCATAAATTCAGCCCCGTTTACGATGAAAACGATACAATAACCGTTCCCTGCTCCGCTGTTATTATGGCGGTAGGTCAGAGCATAATCTGGGGCGATCTTATTAAAGATACCGCAGTGAAGCTCGGCAGAGGAAACGGAGTTATTGCGGATTCTCTCACCTACCAGACAGATGAAGCAGATATATTCGCCGGCGGCGATGTTTACACCGGCCCCAAGTTTGCCATTGATGCCATAGCGGCAGGCAAGGAAGCGGCCATTTCAATTCACAGGTTTGTACAGCCCCATTCATCCCTCACAATCGGCAGAAACCGCAACGATTATATTGAGCTTGATAAAAACGATGTGGATTTCGGCGATTACGATCACTCAAAGCGCCAGATTCCCGCAAAGGAAACGGGAGCAGAGGCCCTGCGCTCCTTCCGTGATCCTCTCAAGGTATTCACTGAAGAGCAGGTTAAAAAGGAAACCGCCAGATGCCTTGAGTGCGGCGCGTCGGTTGTGGATGAAAACAAGTGCATCGGCTGCGCCGTATGCACCACCAAGTGCGAATTTGACGCAATTCACATTTTCAGAGAGAGGCCCGAATGCTCAGTAATGCGCACCTCGGAAGAAAAGCTGAAATACATTCTTCCCAACGGCGCAAAGCAGGGTATCAAGCTTCTTTTCAAAAAGAAATCCTGAGGAAAAGCCTATGCACGAGCTTGGCGTAGTATTCAGCGTAATAAAACAGGTTGAAAAAATCGGCTCGGAAAACAATGTTGAAAAGATAAATAAGGTTGTGCTGGAGCTGGGCGAGGTTTCCACCGTAATCCCCGAGTATCTTGAGGACTGCTGGAAATGGGCGGTAAAGCGCACGGAACTTATGCAGCAGGCGGAGCTTGAGATACGGAAGATTGAGGCGGTAACCTACTGCGAAGGCTGCCGGAAGGAATACCCAACAGTGGAGCACGGCAAAATCTGCCCGTACTGCGGCAGCGAAAACACCTACCTGCTGAAGGGCAACGAATTTATCATAAAAGAAATAGAAGCCGAATAGAAATGCAAAATGCGCCGGAATCAAACCGATTCCGGCGTTTTTTTACTTGCCAAGCTTTTACTTGTTTGCTAAAATTATCCTGAGGTGATTTATATGGAATTAAACGCGGTTTTCTACAAAGCCCAAACAGAATACAATACTTACGAAAAGCACGTGAATGCCCCGTACCTGCGCACGGAAATCAATGCTAAAAGGGGCTACCGCTACGGCCTGACAGTTTCGGGCCTGGGGTTTTACGAGCTTTTCATAAACGGAGCAAAAATCACCAAGGGCCTGCTGGCGCCGTATATTTCAAGCCCGGATGATATTGTGTATTTTGATGAGTATGATATTACGCCTTACCTTAAATCCGGAAAAGACAACTGCATAGGCCTGATCCTGGGCAACGGTATGCAAAACGCCCCCGGCGGAAGGGTATGGGACTTTGATATTGCCCGTTTCCGCGGTGCCCCCTGCTTTGCCGCCCTTCTTATATGCACCGCCCCTGATGGATTGGAAACACGGCAGGATATCGGCTCCCTGTTCAGGTGGGCTCCCTCGCCGGTAATTTTTGATGACCTGAGAAGCGGATGCTTTTACGATGCAAATCTTGAAAAACCCGGCTGGAACGAGGCGGGCTTCAATGATAAAAAATGGCAGGCGGTAACGAAGGCGGATAAACCGAGAGGCGAATACCGCATCTGCGAAAGCGACCCGGTAAAAGTATTTGAAGAGATAAAAGCCAAAGAGATAAAAAAAGCCCGGATTGACCCGGCATTTGATAACCGGGGCAATATGCGGCTTGATACTCAGTTTAAATTCAATAAGCTGGGAAAGCAGGGGGTTATGTTTGATTTCGGCATAAACTCCGCCGGTATCTGCCGCCTTAAAATTGACGGCGAAAAAGGGCAGAAGATTTATATACAGTTCTGCGAGCTGATGACCTCCGGCGGCAGGCCCTCTTACAAAAACACGGGCTCATTTTACCCCGACGGATACGGCCAGAGTATGCTTTATATTTGCAAGGGCAAAAAGAATGAAGTGTTTGAGCCGATGTTCTGCTACTACGGTTTCAGGTACGCCGTTGTTTTCGGCCTTAAGGATTACCAGATCAAAGAGGATACACTTACCTACCTGAGAGCGGGCTCGGATTTAAAATACAGAGGCAGTTTTGAATGCTCCGACAGCATAATGAACACCCTCGGGGATATGGTGAGAAACAGCGACCGCTCAAATTTCTATTACTTCCCCACAGACTGCCCCCACCGTGAAAAGAACGGCTGGACGGGAGACGCCGCGGTTTCGGCGGAGCACATGCTGCTGACCCTTACCCCGGAAAAATCCTACAGAGAGTGGCTGAGAAATATATGCAAGGCCCAGAGGGATGACGGAATGCTGCCGGGCATAATACCCACAGGCGGCTGGGGCTACGAATGGGGCAACGGCCCCGCCTGGGATAACGTGCTCTCGGAGCTCTGCTGGCAGATTTACCGCCTGAGAGGTGACCTGACCCCTGCAAAAGAATGCGGCGAATCACTGCTCAGATATCTTTCGTTTATCACCTCAATCCGCAACGAAAAAGGCCTTGTTGATTTTGGCCTCGGTGACTGGCTGCAACCCGGCAGAGGCGCCGGTGACCCGGTTGCCCCCGTTTACCTTACAAGTACGGTTATGTCAATGTATATTGCTTCAAAAACCGCTGATTTATTCAAAGCGGCAGGCAAAGAACTGCAGGCGGAATTTGCCCTGAAACTCCGGGACTCCCTGAGGCACTCAATAAGAGATAATCTTATTGACTATGGCACAATGACTGTACTCCCCCGCTGCCAGAGCGCCCAGGCACTCTGCCTTTATTACGATGTGTTTGATCCCTGTGAAAAACAGGCGGCGGCAAAGGTGCTGGAAGAGATTATCCACGAAGACGGGGATAAGATAAACTGCGGTATGCTGGGCCTGAGGGTCATATTCCATGTGCTCTCGGATTACGGCAATTCAGACCTCGCATATAAGATGATTACAAGAACGGATTTCCCCTCCTACGGTATGTTTGTAAAGCGGGGTATGACCTCGCTTGCAGAGGACTTTCTGCCGGATGATGAGCTGGACGACTCCAACTCCCTCAATCACCATTTCTTCGGAGATATTTCCAGCTGGTTCATACAGAAAATCGCAGGCCTGTGCGTAAACCCGAAAAATACCTCCCCCGACTGCTTTGAAATCAGACCCGCCTTTATAGATGCCCTTGATTACGCCAAAGCGGATTACGAAGCCCCCTGCGGCAAAGTCAATGTGAGCTGGGAAAGAAAAGGCGACAAAATTATACTTGCAGTAAAAGCCCCGGCAAAGGCAACGGGAGATATAAAACTGCCTGCAGGTTATGTATTCAGCGCAGACCAGCCCCTTGACGGCAGAAACTTCACCTGCCTCAAGAGCGGAAAATATATTTGCATTAAAAAATAAACAGTCAAAATCCCGCAAGTTATAAAAACTTGCGGGATTTTTAATTTGCAATCAGGTTAAGTAAGAAGTAAAAAGGAATAAGGAAAAAGTAACGGTCGCTTCGCTCCTTTATGTTATGCTTATGCATATCCTTGAGGCGGGCGGATGATATCCGCCCCTACGGTTCGTTTTTTGCCTGAATGCCCAGGCAGGCCGAAGAAATTAAGATGAAAATGCCGCTTTCTTCCGCCGAAGACAGTGCTTGAGGCACGGCGAGGAGGAAAAAGCGGCAAAAACGGACAAATAAAACAAACCTTATAAGAAGGTAAAAATCAAGCCCGCAAGTTTTTGTAACCTGCGGGCTTTAAAATTCATATTAACCTGTCCGTTTGCTTTTCGCTTAATTTCATAGGCAGGCCGTAGCAGTCAGGATGAAAACGCCGTTTTTGCGAGTGAAGACAGTACCAAGGTACGGCGAACAAGCAAAGGCGGCGAGAACAGACAATATAAATAATTCCTTATAAAAAATTGTAAAAGAATAAGCTCGCAGTTTTGTATTACTGCGAGCTTGTATTTAATTAAACCTTGTCTGTTCGTTTTTCGCCTGAATGCTTAGGCCTTTTACTTTATCATGCTCGGTTCCCAGCAGCTATACGGTTCTATACCGAAAATTGAGCAAACCGTAGGCGCCACATTCGCAAGGCCGAAGTTGCCCTCTTTAAGCTCATATTTATTCTTTGAATAAATGATGAAGGGAACGGGGTTAAGGGAATGGGCGGTTCTGACCTGAAGCTCACCCTTCTTGTTTTTCTCAAGCATTTCATCGGCATTGCCGTGGTCTGCGGTGATTATTACGGTTATACCCAGCTCATCGGCAACCTTGAGCACCCTGGCTATGCCAAGGTCCACGCTCTCAACCGCCGTGATTGTGGCATCAAGGGAACCGGTGTGGCCTACCATATCGCCGTTGGGATAGTTGCAGCGGATGAAATCATATTTGCCGCTCTTCATTGCTTCAATAACGGCATCGGTGATTTCTGCGCTCTTCATCCAGGGCCTCTGGTCAAAGGAAACCACATCCGAGGGGATTTCAAGGTAGGTTTCCAGCTCTTCGCTGAATTTGCCGCTTCTGTTGCCGTTCCAGAAATAGGTTACATGGCCGTACTTCTGGGTTTCGGAAACTGCGTACTGAGTCATACCCTTTGAAACAAGGAGCTCGGAGAGAGTATTCTTGATTTCGGGGGGATTAACGAGGTACCTTACGGGGATTTTCAGGTCTCCGTCATACTGAAGCATACCGGCGTAAACCACATCCGGCTTTGCTCCCCTCTCAAAATAATTGAACTCGTCATAATCAAAAGCCATTGAGATTTCAAGGGCTCTGTCGCCTCTGAAATTATAAAGGATAACGCTGTCACCCTTTTCTATGGTGCCAAGAGGCGCGCCCTCTTTGCCTATAACAAAGGGAGGCAGATCCTGGTCAATTACGCCGGGGATTTCGCTGCGGTAGGTTTCAATGGCTTCTTTTGCAGATGCAAACTGCCTGCCCTCGCCTTTAACATGGGTACCCCAGCCGAGCTTAACCATATCCCAGTCCGCCTGATAGCGGTCCATTGTTATCTTCATTCTGCCGCCGCCGGAGGCGATATCTGCGCAGAAAGTATCGCAATTAAGCTCTGCAATTTTTGCTTCAAGGGCGTCAACATAGATAAGGGCGGAGGTAGCGGGCACATCTCTGCCGTCCAGCAGGATGTGAACGTGGGCCTTCTTTATGCCTTCTGCTTTTGCCCTTTCAAGCATAGCAAAAAGGTGAGAAATATTTGAGTGAACATTGCCGTCTGAAAGCAGGCCTATGAAGTGAAGGGCGGAGCCGTTTGCAAGGCAGTTGCCCGCAACCTCTTTCCAGGCATCGGATTCATAGATTTTTCCGCTTTCGATGGATTCATTTACAAGCTTTGCACCCTGGGAATAAATCTGGCCGCAGCCCAGCGCATTGTGCCCTACCTCGCTGTTGCCCATATCATCATCTGAAGGCAGGCCTACGGCATCGCCGTGGGCTTTGAGGCGGGTGTTGGGGCACTCTTTGAGCAGCCTGTTGAGGGTAGGCGTGTTGGCAAGGGTAACTGCATCACCCAGGCCGGTTTTTGAAAAACCTACGCCGTCCATAACTATAAGTACAACTTTTTCGGACATTTCTTTCTCCTTTCGGAAAAGCCGGATTATTTGCTTGCCGCGTCAACTATTGCGGCGAATTTGCCGGCAACAAGAGAAGCGCCGCCGATAAGACCGCCGTCAACATCATACTGGGCAAGGAGCTCAGCTGCGTTGGCATCATTCATTGAGCCGCCGTACTGGATAACAAAAGCATCGGCATCTGCCTTGCTGTAAAGGCGGGCAACAAGGTCGCGGATGATTTTGCAAACTTCGTTTGCCTGCTCGGGAGTGGCGGTTTCGCCGGTGCCGATAGCCCATACGGGCTCATAAGCGATAATGATATTCTTAAGCTCATCAGCGGAAACACCTGCAAGGGCGATTTCGGTCTGAGCGCATACGATCTGCTCGGTAATGCCAAGCTTTCTTTCGGCAAGAACTTCGCCTACGCAAAGGATAACCTTAAGGCCTGCATCAAGAGCGGCTCTTACGCGGTTGCGTACGGTAACATCGGTTTCGCCGAAATACTGCCTTCTTTCGGAGTGGCCTATGATAACATAGGGAACGCCTGCTGCCTTAAGCATCTGTGCGGAAACTTCGCCGGTGAATGCGCCCTTTTCTGCCCAGTGGCAGTTTTCAGCGCCGATTCTGATGTTGGAGCCGGCTGCGGCTTCCATAGCGGCATAAAGGTCAATGTAGGGTACGCAGAGAACTACGTCGCAGTCTGCGCCGGCTACAAGGGGCTTCATTTCTTCAATAAGAGCTTTGGTCTGCTCGGGGGTGTTGTTCATTTTCCAGTTGCCTGCAATAACGGGCCTGCGAAGTGATTTATCCATTTGTATATCTCCTTTATCAATTATTTGTCATTTACTGCTTCAATACCGGGGAGAGCTTTGCCCTCAAGGAACTCAAGGGAGGCGCCGCCGCCGGTGGAAATGTGGGTCATCTTATCGCCGAAGCCAAGTGAATTGACTGCCGCTGCGGAATCGCCGCCGCCTATAATGGTAACAGCGTCGGTTTCGGCAAGGGCTTTGGCAACTGCAAGGGTGCCCTTATTGAGCACGGGGTTTTCAAATACGCCCATGGGACCGTTCCATACAACGGTTTTGGCGTGCTTAACTTCAAGGGCGAAGTTCTCGGCGCTTACAGGGCCTATATCAAGGCCTTCCATATCGGCGGGAATCTCTCTTGAATCAACAATTTTGGTTTCAATGGGGGCATCGATGGGGTCGGGGAAGCCGGGGCCTACTACGGTATCGATAGGCAGAAGGATTCTTACGCCCTTTTCCTGAGCCTTTTTAAGCATATCCTTGCAGTAATCAATCTTGGAATCATCGCAGATTGAAATGCCGATTTCGTAACCCTTGGCCTTGATGAAGGTATATGCCATACCGCCGCCGATAATAAGGGTATCTGCCTTGTTGAGCAGGTTATCTATAACATTGAGTTTATCCGCAACCTTTGCGCCGCCGAGAATGGTAACAAAAGGTCTCTCGGGGTTTTCAACTGCGTTGCCCAGGTACTTGAGCTCTTTGCCCATAAGGTAACCTACTGCGGATTCCTCAACAAACTCGGTAACGCCAACGGTGGAGCAGTGTGCTCTGTGGGCGGCGCCAAAAGCATCGTTTACATAGATATCGCAAAGAGAAGCAAGGTCCTTTGAGAAGGCTTCGCCGTTCTTTGTTTCTTCGGAGCGGAAACGGGTGTTTTCAAGCAGAACAACATCGCCGTCTTTCATAGCGGCAACAGCTGCCCTTGCATTTTCGCCTACAACGGTATCATCGGCGGCAAAAACAACCTCTTTATTCAGCTTTTCGCTGAGCCTCTTTGCAACGGGAGCAAGTGAAAACTTTGCCTCGGGGCCGTTTTTGGGCTTGCCCAGGTGAGAGCAGAGGATAACCTTTGCGCCGTCATCAATAAGTTTCTGAATTGTGGGCAGGGCGCCGTTGATTCTGTTTTCGTCGGTGATAACGCCGTCTTTAAGGGGAACATTGAAATCACAGCGCACAAGAACTCTTTTGCCCTTTGCGTTAAGATCGTCTACGGTTTTTTTGTTAAGTAAGCTCATAAATAAATAATCCTTTCTAAAAATCTTACCATAATATTATATTATATGCCTGCATCTAATTCAAGGATATTTTTATGGGCGAAATTAACGAAGTTACCGTAAAAAGAGAACTTTTTTTATCTTGACTTTACAATGCAATTTTGCTATTATACCCGTGATGTCTTCGTAGCTCAGCTGGATAGAGCGTCCGCCTCCTAAGCGGAAGGCCGTGGGTTCGAATCCCGCCGAGGACGCCAGCAAAAGAGCACGCTGAGGCGTGCTCTTTTGCAATAATATCCGTTCCTGACGGAAAGGAGTAAAAATTATGGACCATTCACAGGAAGCAGTGCGGCTGTTTTATGAAGGATACAACTGCTCTCAGGCGGTATTCTGCGCATTCAGGGATTTAACCGGGCTGGAGCTTGACTGCGCCGCAAGGCTTGCCTCCCCTTTCGGCGGAGGAATGGGCCGCCTGCGTGAGGTATGCGGCACCATGAGCGGGGCTCTGCTTGCCCTGGGAATACTGAAGGGCTATGATAACCCGGAAAACCCGGAGGCAAAAAAAGAGCACTACGCCCTTGTGAGAGAGTTTGCCCGGCGGTTTGAAGAAAAATACGGTGCCCTCAGGTGCAAAGAACTGCTGAAGGATGTGCCCGTAACCCCCGGGGGAGAACCGGAAGCACGCACCCCTGAATTTTATAAACGCCGCCCCTGCCTTAAGCTTGTGGAGGGCGCCGCGGCAATACTTGACGATATGCTGGAAGAGATGAAGGAGGAAGCAGAATGATACGCCATATAGTTCTTTTCAAAATCAAAGATGAATATAAAAATGAAATTCCTCAGCTTGTGGAAAACTTCTACGGCATGAAGGGTAAAATAGAAGGCATGCTGGACCTTGAGGCAGGGGCGGATGTGCTGCACAGCGAGCGCTCCTATGACCTTGCCCTGATTACGGTTTTTGACAGCATGGAATCCTTCACCGCCTATCAGACCCACCCGGTGCACCTGCCCGTTAAAAAGAGGATGCACGAGGTAAGGAGCGGCTCGGTGGCCTGTGACTTTGAATTTTAACCGGAATTGCGAGGGATAAATATGAAAATCTGCGTACAGACGGGTGATGTAATTGACCTTGTCGGCTATGAAAAAGGATATAAAATGATAAAAAAGGCAGGTTTCGGCGCCATTGACTGGAACCTGGACCACGCCCTGCCCTCTTCAAAAATAAAAAAGGGTGAAATCAAGGGGTGCATATTTGAAAAATCCCTGAGCGAGGTTAAGGAGCACTATGCAGCGGAGCTTGAGGAGATAAGAAAAAATAGCCTTGAAATAACTCAGGCCCACGCTCCCTTCCCCGCCTACGCAAGGAACATACCCGGCTCCCTTGACAGCATGATTCCCCTTTACATAAGGTGCATTGAATTCTGCGGGGATATCGGCTGCAAAAACCTTGTGATTCACGGCATTTCATATTACCTTGACGATACGGTAAACACCCCGGAAAGTATTTATGAGCTTAACAGAAAGCTTTATACATCACTTATACCCGCCCTTAAAAACAGCACGGTTACGGTGTGCCTTGAAAACATATTTTCCGGCCACAACGGTGTAAACTATCAGGGCAATTGCTCAGATGCGGCAAAAGGCGCCGCCTTTATTGATGAAATGAATGCCATTGCAGGCAGGGAGGCCTTCGGGCTCTGCTTTGATACGGGCCACGCAAACCTGCTGCACCACGATATGCGGCTAATTATACCCGCCTACGGCATCAGAATAAAATGCCTGCATATTCACGATAACAACGGTTCCTCAGACCAGCACAGAGCCCCACTTACGGGCACCATAGACTGGAACCTGTTTCTATCCGCCCTGAAGGAGATTGGCTACAAGGGCGACCTGAGCTTTGAAACCTTTGCCCAGACCAACGCCGCGGCAAAATTTGATGAGGATATGATCCTGCCCTGGCTTGAACTTATATGCAAAACAGGTAAAAAATTCAGGGAGAAGCTAAGGAAAAAGGAGTAAAGGCGGATAATATATAACAATAAGATATTGAGGATGTAAAAAACGAGCCTGCTTTGCAGACTCGTTTTTCTTAATTTTATCTGAACATCAGAAGTATATTGTGGAAGAACTGCACTATTCCGCCGATAAAGCCGGTATGCACCTGATTGCAGTATTTGCACCTCTGCCCCGCCATTAAATCGGCGCCGCAGTATTTGCAGTAACCCTTACCGTTATCCTCGTGCTTCAGCTTTTCCACAGGTTCGGTGCGGGTCTTTTTGCACACCTTGCAGGTGTAGGTTTTGGTGCCTTCCTTTTCACAGGTGGGGTTTTTGGTAACCTTGCCGGCGCCCCACTTATGGCCTGCTGCCGGGGTTTCCTTGCCCTTTGATATTACCACGCTGCATACGGAGCAGACCGTATCGCCGGTATAGCCCTTGGTTTCGCAGCCTGCAGCTTTTTTATTGATAACTTTCGGGGTGTGCTTTGCAAGGGGCAGCTCTTTTGTGGTCCTGCTTATAGGGGCAGTGCATTCGGTGCAATAATATACCTCATCATAGCTGCCTTTATCTTTACAGGTGGAGGCAATAACATTTTCCCTTACGGCATTGCCGGGGGTATGCCCCTTGGGGGGTACGGTTATGGGTTCGCTGCTGAGCAAAGCACCGCATTCGGTGCAGCGCACAACGCTGTTATAGCTGCCGCCTTCTGTGCAGGTGGGTAAAACCTCATCCTCTTTCTGCGGTTTCCCGTTTACATGGCGGAGAAGGCCGGTATTAACGGTTTCACGGGATATTTCGGTGCCGCAGACGGTGCAGTAATATACGCTGTCATAGCTGCCGGGAGCTGCGCAGGTGCTGTCAACTTTATTCTCAATACATTCCTCGCCGGGGGTATGGTTGCCGGTGGGGCTGATTTCCGAGTAAGTGGTGTAATCACAGCGGGAGCAGATTACATAGGGTTCACAGCCTGCCTGTGCGCAGGTAGCCGCCTTGCCGGGCTGATCGTGATAAACATGGCCTGCTGCTTCTACGGTTACGGTTTCTTTTGAGAAAGGAGTATTACAGAATATGCACTTTTCTATCAGAGCATAACTGCCGGCTTCGGTGCAGGTGGGGGCAATATAATTCTCTTTTACGGTTTCGGTTCTGTGTGTCTGACCGTAATGAATAGTTGCAGACTGAAGAACATCATTGCCGGTGCCTATTGTTATTGCGGCCCATTCCTCTTCTGTGCCCTCATAGTATACATCGGTAAGCGCGGTGCAGTTTGAGAATACACTGTTTTGTATTTCTGTTACGCTTTTTGGAATATTGACCCTTTCAAGGCTTTCGCAGCCGGAGCAAAGGCCGAAAGTAATTGCGGTCATTGTGCCGGGGAAGGTTATTTCGGTAATTCCCGTGCTGTCAAGAACATTTGCGCCCAAGCCCGCTCCATAGGGTATTGTAAAGGATTTAAGGGCTGTGCAGCCGGAAAAAGCGAAATTATTGATTGTGCCTATGGTCGAGGGCAGAATAACCTCTTCAAGGGTGGGACAGGCGCTGAAAACACCGTAATGAAGGTAAGTTGTACCCTCTTCAAATCTTACTGTTTTAAGGTTGGGCATTTCGGAAAAAGTATACTGGGTAAGGCTTTTGACCGAGCCCGGGATTGATATTGATTCAACCGTTGCCTTGGCCTGAGCGTTTCCTCTGGGGAAACAATTCTCCATAACCTGGGTGGTGCCGGGCTTTATTATCAGGTCGGCATCATCTTCTCCTATAAAGGCGCCGGAATAAAACACCTTGCCCGCGTAAACGGGGCCGTCCCCAGGGGCCATATTATTTAACCAGCCGGTATTGTCAAAAGCTTCCGCTCCGACAGTTACAACCGTATCGGGAATCTCAATCTCCGCCAGATTTTCACAGCCGTAAAAAGCTTTGTAACCTACAGAGGTTACTCCCTGAGGAATTGTTACGCTTTTAAGCGCGGAGCATCCATTGAATACGGCCATTTCTATTTCCGTTAACCCTGATGGAAGGTCAATGCTTTTAAGTGATGAACAGCCGCTGAAGGCATTTGTGCCGATTGCAGTGACGGATTCGGGTATATCGGCTCTTTCAAGAGAATCACAGCCCTCAAACGCGGAAGAGGGTATCCCGGTTACTCCCGAAGGGATTTTTATGCTTTCAAGACCTTTGCAGCTGTAAAAAGCAGAATCGCCGATACGGGTTACCGTTGACGGTATTGAAATCCGGTTTATTGCGGTTGTGTAGCTGAAAGAGTATGCACCTATGCCGGTTATGCCCTCTTCAATTACAACTGAGGTAACAGCATACTCATCGGGAAGATCATTTACCCAGGGAGCATATGAAAAACCGTAATAATTGAAATTCTGATCTGCAATATCTCCCGTGCCGCTTATTACGCAGGTGCCGTCCTCATAAACAGTATATGTAACATTTTCTTCATTGCCGGGGGCTCCGCAGAATCCGCTTTTAACAGCGGCCGGCGGATTATCCGCAGACACGGCCAGCCCTGCGCATAAAAGCAGAGCAGCCATAACAGACAGAGCAATAATAACCCTGAGGGAAAATCCTTTTTTCATTTGCCTCATTCCTTTCCCGGATTTAACTGATAATATTTTACCATATTTTTCGCTCTTTTTCATCCTTTTCCCATAAAAAATATAATATAAGTTTTTGTATAAAACATACATAAAACCGGCAAGCGTTTGGCTTGCCGGTTTTTAAGCTTATTCAGTATTTATCAGAGAAGCTTTGCAACTTCGCCGTCCAGCTTTTCGGGGGTAACGGTGGGGGCAAATCTTTCAATAACATTGCCGTTTCTGTCCACAAGGAACTTTGTGAAATTCCATTTGATTCTGCTGCCCAGCACCCCGCCTTTCTGAGCTTTGAGCCAGGTGTAAAGGGGAGCTTCGTTTTCGCCGTTCACATCAATTTTTGAAAACTGGGGGAAGGTGATGCCGAACCTGCCTGTGCAGAAGCTTGCAATCTCCTCATCGCTGCCGGGGGCCTGGTTTGCAAACTGATTGCAGGGGAAATCAAGGATTTCAAATCCCTTGTCCTGATATTTCTCATAAAGATCCTGGAGGCCGTCATACTGAGGGGTAAAGCCGCAGCCCGTAGCGGTATTGACAATAAGCAGCACCTTGCCCTCATACTGTGAAAGGGATACATCATTGCCCTGCATATCTTTTACCGTAAAATCATAAATACTCATTTTATCTTCTCCTTTTTGATTTATTGCAATTAGATTGTACACAATTTATCTGCATTTGTCAAGAGTTTTTTCGGGCGGTCATAAAGAATTATCAGTTTTGCAGAAAACAGAAAACGCAGCACATAGTCAGATTCGATTACTCTGCACACCGAAACCCCTGCACCGGATTTTTATTTGCAACAAATATGCCGGTTTTCCTCACTTATATACAAAAGGCAAAACATAAATGAGGAGTTGTATTTATGAAAATGAGAAAACTGTCAAAATCAGTTATCGCTCTTATGCTTGCGGTGTGCCTTGCGTTCTGTGCTTTCTGCCCAGCTTCTTTTGCGCTCTGTCCCGTTGATACGGAAGCCATAAGAAACGATACCCTCAGCGCCTACAAAGGCGGCGGATTCTATATTTTCCATCTGAACAAAAAATATGTTAAACAGGGTGATAAGGTGACCGTCCTTGCCAAAAGGTATGAAAACGGCAAAGAAGATTATGTGGCCATACCCGAAAGCAATTTCCTTGTAAAAAAGGAAAAAACAGATAATGTGGAATACTTCGCAATCTATGTATGGGATGAAGTCAGGAATAACAGCTTCCGCATCGGCGGGAATTCATTTTATGATGCTGAGGGAAACGGTAATGAGGAAATCAACCCGCCGATAAACGGCAGCACCTACACCAATATTACCGAGAATATGTTTTCATTTATAAAGCACGAAGGCCCGGTTTTTTATGATGTTAATTTCACCAAGGACTTTAACCGGGGTGACAGCATAAGAGTTGAACTTCACGGCACCATGTGCAAGAATTACAAGGTTTACCTGGGCGGCAAGCTTATATCAACCGGCAAAGAGGAGTTTGATGTAAAATTCACCGAGCCCGGTAAGCAGGTGTTTAAAGTTTACCTTAACGATATTATTCAGGATGAACTTACCTTTAATATCACAGATTCCGATACAGCAAACAAAGATAAAATGGACACAGGCCTTGCGCAGATGGGCGAATCCATCAAGCTGTTCCCTGCAGGGGTGCTTCTGAGCCTTAACCCCATTACAATGATTATGGGCGGGGCTATTCTGGGCGGCTTTTGGGAAGGGCTCTGGAATATAATCTGCTCAATATTCGGCTGGTAAAAATGCAGCCGATAAATAATAAATTACCCATTATAAAAAACTACAAGGAGGGATATGATGGATACCAGCGGACTTCAGGAACTGATTATTACGCTTTTCAGCTGGATTCACGATTTTGATGTAAAAGATATCAAAACCGAATACATTCAGCAGCTTCTTACCACCTTTGCCCCCGTATGGAACCCCATCTGGGCGCAGATAGGCGAAATACTGGAAAAATACCTTGGATTTTAAATAAAACAGAAAAACAGGGCAGGAAAATTCCTGCCCTGTTCTTTTTTATTACAATTCCTACACAGGTTTTTACACATCGGATAAATCCACATCCGGGGCGATTACTATGCGGAAGCCGGGGTAAAGCTCGCCGATTTCTTTATGGATAACCTCAAGGGCGTCGGAGTGCTCCACATCAAAGCTGAGCACCACATCAAAGCGGATATCCTTCTTTTCAAAATCGATGAAAAAGCCGTGAATCTGAATTGCCCACTCGTGAGCGAGCACGGTTTTTGTTATCTTATCCCTTGCTTCGGCGGCTTCGTCATTGCCCGTGTTGTAGGAATAGATACCCACGGCCGTTAAGATAATACCCATTTCGGTATATACTTTTTCCGAAATTCCCCGGGTGATAAGGTCAATTTCGTTGGCGGTGGCGGTATCCGGTACCTCAATATGCAGGCTGGCATAGTTTTTGCCGGGGCCGTAGTTGGTTATTATAAGGTCGTAGGCCCCGCGAACCCCGGGCTGTGCGCTTACCAGCGCCTTTATCTTTTTGGTAAGCTCCGGGTCACTGCGCTTGCCCAGTATTTCATCAAAGGTTTCCAGCATCATTTCTATGCCGGATTTTATGATGAAAGCGGAAATTATAACGCCGAGATACGCTTCAAGAGAAACCCCTGCCGTAAGGTAAACCACCGCCGCGGCAAGCACCGAAACGGAAATAACCGCATCAAAAAGGGCATCCGAACCGGAGGCGATAAGGGAGCCGGAATCAACGGCCTTGCCTCTCTTTTTGAAATAAAGCCCCAGAAAGATTTTAACAAACACGGCAACGCCGATTACAACAAGGGTGATTGCGGTGTAATCCGGCTTTTCCGGGTGAATTATCTTTTTTACGGACTCCACAAGGGCCGCAATACCGGCATAAAGCACAAGGGCTGCAATCACCATAGTGCTCAGGTATTCCGCCCTGCCGTGACCCAGGGGATGCTTTTTATCCGGCCGCTTTGCGGAAAACTTTGCGCCGATTATGGTTACAACACTTGAAATTGCATCGGTCAGGTTATTAACGGCATCAAGTATAATTGAAATTGAATGGGCAAGAGAGCCTACAAGGGCTTTGAAGCCCGCCAGCAGCACATTTACAATAATGCCGATTATCCCGGTTTTTACTATTACCTTATTGCGGTTTGCCGCCTGCTCAAAAACCAGGGATACATCTTTACCGTTATCACTCACTGTTATCACCTTCGTTTGTAAGATTGCCGAGGAGCTTATAGAGCAGGGAATAAAGCTGCATTGCCTCATCCTTTGAAAGGGCAACGCACTGCCCCACCTGCAGGGGAACGCTGAGGGCCTCTTCACGCAGGGCTCTGCCCTCAGAGGTAAGGAATACCTCAACAAGCCGTTCATCCCGGCTGTTTCTCACGCGCTTAACAAACCCTTTTGTTTCAAGGGCTTTGAGCAGCGGGGTAAGGGTGCCGGAATCAAGGTAAAGCTTTTTGCCCAGCTCCTTTACGGAAAGGCCGTCCTGCTCCCAGAGGACCAGCAGGGTGATATACTGGGTGTAGGTTATATTCAGCTTTTCAAGCACCGGATGATACTTTCTCACTATCTCTTTGCCGGCGGCATAAAGAGGGAAACAAAGCTGATTTTCAAGCTTAAGCGAATCGTACTTTTTCATTTTATTCGCTCACACCGTTCGTTTCGTTATAGGCCTGCCTTACAGCCCTTGCAAGCTGATCTGCGCAGGAAGTGGGGCGCCTGCCGCAGGTGTTGCCCAGGAGCTTTTCCTCAATATATTCAACAGTCTGCCCCTCAAGGAGCTTTGAAACCGCCTTAAGGTTGCCGTTGCAGCCCCCGGTAAAAACGATATTTGATATAACATTGCCGTCAATATCAAAGTTGATTTCAGTGGAACATACCATAGATGTTTTGTAAGTGTAATGCATATTGTGTCTCCTTTTCTGTGTTTTTTACAATCGTATTGTACGCAATTTAATTGCATTTGTCAAGAGGGAGTTTTTTTAAAGTAAGAAGGAAGAAGGAATAAGTGACAAGTGTGGGGAGCAAAGCTCCGTGTGTTATGCTCACGCATATCCCTGAAGCGAAAAATGAGAACACGCCTAATCCGTCTTGCTCGCTGGCTCGCTTCGCAATTCTCCCTGTTTGCTCATTTCACCGCCTCACTGCATCCGCCACAGGCGGCGTTTCGGCGGTTCAACCCCGTTCTCGGAGAGGGACAAATGCTCCGCATATCCTTAAGGCGGGCGGATGATATCCGCCCCTACGGGATATTCCCTAACTCCTAATTCCTATATCCCAGCACCTGAAAGGCAGGATTTCAGCGAGAAGAATTGGGATGAAAAGGTTGTTTTCTTCGGCGGGAGACAGTGCTGAAGCACGGCAAAGCAGAAAAAACGCCGAAAACAGACAAACAATAAAATTCCTTATAAAAAGGTAAAAAAGAACCTACAGTATTGTAATACTGCAAACTCTTTTCTACATTAACTTGTCTGTTTGATTTTCGCCCAAGTATTCCGCTGGACAGCCGTGGCAGTTGAGATGAAAACGGCACTTTCTCCGACCGAAGACAGTACGACGGTACGGCGAGGGAGGAAAAGTGACGAAAACAGAAAATATATAAAATCAACTTTCCTCAATATTATAGCAAACAAAAACCCGCAGGCTTTTTGAACCTGCGGGTTTCAGTATCATCAATTCATTTTCTGTTTGTTTTTCGCTCAAATGCTCAGGCTTAAGGAATTACAGGAGTCCAGTACTCGTTATTATATATATCCGTGATAAGGTAAGCCGCAGAGCACTTATCCGCATCTATCCTGGTATCGGATATAGTGTGCTCACCTGTATATGTGATGGCATCGCCGAGAATGTAACTGTCCTGATAAGTGCCGTCATAGCTGTAATAATCGCATACAAACTCAATCTTGTCGCCTTCGGTCAGGGCTTCCATTCCCTTGGCCACTGTTTCGGTTTCGCCGTCCCTGTAATCCCTGCGGGCGCCGGCAATATATCCCTGCGGGTTCTCATTATCAAACACAAGGATAAGGTTTGCTCTTTCGCCGTTGAGGAGCACGGGAACACGGCCGGTGATGGTGTACTCGGTGCCGTTATCAAAGGTATCAATATAGTAATAGGGAACGGCCTGCCCGTCTATGGAAAGCCAGGTGCCTTCAAAGGTGCTTACAAGCTCCCCTTCCTCGGTGATATCGTAATCATTATCAAGGCCCATATCTATATAGCCCGTGCCGTCATCATAGAATACATTGAGCAGCAGGGAGTGAATCTGAGCCCACTGGTCATCCTCAATGGCAATGGTATATTTACTGCCGGATTTTTTCCAGTCAAATACAGAGGTATCAAGCTGATTTGCGGCAATAATATCCGCAGTGCTTCTTGCGTCAATGCTGCCTGCAAACAGGGAGGCAATGCCGTTTGCCCCGTCGCTGAGGCCTGAGGTACCCATAAGAAGGCTCAACAAATCGGTTATATCACCGGAACCCATGGGAGACTGGCCGGAGTAGCTGCCCGTAAGCGAGGGGAAGGGAGAGGTGTTGGGGGATGAACCCGCAACATTCTGGCCCGCAATCTCAAGGTTTGCGAAGGAGCGGACACACTCTGTATATTTACTGTCCATACCCAGGGATTCGTAGGCCTTTACCGCGCTTGCAATTTTGGAGGTCTTCTTATAGGGGAAGTAAATTGCAAGGCCGTAGGCGTTGGTTATTGCAGAGGAAGTTTTATTGTATTTAACCGCCTCAATTATGGTATCTGCAAGGGCTTTTGCATCGGCAGTGCCCATATTGAGGGCAAGGTGAACAAGGTCAATCTGGTCCGTTTTGCTGGTAACCGCGAATTCCCTTGTGTTGGCTCTTGCATCGGAAACGGTTTTGAAATTATCGCTGTTGATTGTGGCCGCGGTTTCGGCAGCAAAGGCGCTGAAAGCGGAGGGAACCGTAGCGGAAAGCTCCGCAAGGTCAACAACAGAAAGGGTGGTCTTCTGGCCGGGGCATCTTCTGTCACAGAAACTTACAAAATCATCAACTATGATTTTGCCGAGCTCCGGTGTGGAGATTGAAGTATCTTTTGCAAGGGCGGTAAGCCAGTTTGTATAATACCAGCCGACGCCGGGCTCCGTTTCTTCGGAACCTATCATATAATCGGCGTATTTATCAAGCACAAGGGCGCTTTCAAGGGTGCCCATAAGGCAGGCGTCAAAGCCCACAAAATCAAAGGTTACGCCGGCCGCTTTAAGAGCATCGTCTATACCTTTAAGGGTAAGGGAGCCGGCTGCCTTGTTGCGCTCATCATAACCGAAGCCGGAAATTGAGCCGCCGCCGTGATCCCAGAAGATAAGCATATTGCGGTTTGCTGGGTACCTTGAGGCGCAGTACCTGATGAACCCGGTAAGGGTGCCGGGCTTGGTCATTGCATCCGCGCCGAAGTTCTTTTCAAGGCAGATAAACTGGCCGTTTTCAACCTTGTAAATCTGGTTTACGGAATTGCTTACCGTATTATTCTTCCAGGAGGTACAGCCGCCGGTGAACACTATAAGGTTCACATTGCTGTTAAGGGTAGCCCCCAGCATTTCTTTGATATCGGAAGAAGCCATACCGCTTTTTGACTCAAGGTCCGTGCCGCAGATATAGGCCATAATTGTAACCTTATCTTTGCCCTCGCCCAGAACCTGGGTTCTCTTTGCCCTTGCGGCAGGGTCAACATCGGTATTGAGCTTGCCGGTGTTGGCTGCGGTTACCCAGCCGGATGAAACGGTATTATCCGAATATCCGCTGAAAAGGCTTATGGGTGACGGGCTTACATTATTGGTGTTGTTATTGCCTGTGGGTACTCCCCCACCAAGGCCCTTTTTGGAAAGAAGAATAACAACAATAATAATGGCAATAATGATAAGCAGGGCGCCTTTTTTGCTGCCGCCCGTTCTTCTTACGGGGCCGCCGTAAGAGGGACCGCTCTGGGGAGTGTTTCCCTGAGGAGCACTGCCCTGAGGCTCCGAACCGAAGGATGAGCCCTCCCTTGAGGGGCCGTTCTGTCCTCTGCCGGAGTAACCCTCACCCCTGCCTACGGGACCGGTACCCAAGCCTTCGCCTCTTCTTTCAATGGGCTTGCTTTCGCCCGTAACATTTTTTTCGCGTCTTCTTGGCTGCTGATCCATAATATTCCTCCAAAATCAGATTTTGAATTTCGGTTGTTTATTTATTACTGCGCGGGTTTTATGCCGTAAAAGTGGATAATATTCATATCCTCTGGCATATCCAGCCCGTGGGAGCCGCATCCGCCGTCAATTTCGTGGCAGCCGTGGTCAGGGCAGAAGCCGTAAAATACTGTATTATCCTTCATGCTTTCATTGATTTTATCAACCATAAGGGAATAGAAAGCCACATTATCTTTAAGGGCCTTGAGGGCTTCGGGGCTTTCGGGGCCCGTTTTGTGCATGGTGCCGTCATAATTGCCGTTATAGATTACAATCAGGTCGTGGCTGTTTTTCTCAATAAGCTCCAGGGCTTTTTTATTGACCTCATCCACGGTATCGTAAATGAAATAGTCAATATTTCTCTCAAGAAAAATCATTGAGATACTGTCCCCGGATGTAGAAACAATCGCCGCCTTTCTGCCAGTTGCCGGCAGATAATCAAACAGGGTTTTTACGGTAAGCACCGGCTTTGTGTAACGCTTTATGCCGTGAATATCCGGCATAAGGCCGCTGTACATTGAGGCAAAGCACACGGGGGTTACGCTGGGCATAACCGAAAGCATGGGCAGGGCAATATCCGATTTAAGAGCCGCCCCGGTAAATAAATAAGGGTACTTCATATAAAGCCAGAGGGCCACGGCATCCGGGTTATAGATTACGGCCCTGTCTATGGGTCTGCCGCCGTTTTTTGCACCATTAAGGGCGTTTATCATCAAATTTTCGCACTCAATACCGCCGGAGGCTTCTGAGCCGAAAAGCTTCAATACAGTTGAACAGAGGGATGTTATGCACAGGGTGCTGTTTACTTCCTCCACCGTAAATCACCTGCCTTTTAGAATATTTTATCACAGGCAAAGAAAAAATAAAAGAATAAATTTAAGAGCTTATATTTGCTTTGACTGCCGTTTATGCTATACTGAATACAGAAACGGGGTGAAAGGATGAAAAGGAAGATTATTGTTGCAGGCGCGGGCCACGGAGGCCTTACCGCCGCCGCTCTGCTTGCCGGCAAGGGCTTTGATGTTACCGTATTTGAAAAGGGAGAAAGAGAAAATCTGGGCCACGACTGGGAGGACTGCACGGTGCTCTCAAGCTTTGAATTTGCAGGCATTGAGCCGCCCCCTGCCCGGCTGCTGAGACCTATGGGGCCCATCAGTTACTTCAGCCCCTCAAAATCCGTGCTGCTGAGACCCGAAGACGAAAGCCTCAGCTCCACGATTGTTTATATTGACAGAAAAGAACTGCTTGCCCATTTAATCGGGATATGCGAAAAAGCCGGGGTAAATTTCCGCTTCGGCGAAGAGGTCAAGGGACCGGTTATAAAAAACGGCCGGGTTTCGGGCATAAAGACAGATAAGGGCGAATATGACTGCGGGCTGCTTATTGATGCCGCCGGGGTTCTTTCACCCGTAAGGATGAACCTGCCCGGTGAAGCGGGTATATGCAGAATGCCGGATGAAAAGGATATGCTGCACACCTTCCGCGCCCTGTATGAAAGAAACGGCGAAAGCTCATCCCTGCCCCAATACTGTGCCTATTTTTACCATAACGGAAACAGGGGCTTTGACTGGGTTATAGACGAAGAAACCCATGCGGATGTGCTTGTTGCCTCCTTTGAAAAAATCAACGATGAAATAAGAGACAGCGCCCTTGAGGATTTCAGAAAGGATCATAAATATATAGGCGAAAAACTCCTCAGGGGAGGATATTACGCCCTTATACCCGTAAGGAGAGCCCTTGCAAAATTTGTGTGGAACGGCTATGCCGCCATAGGCGACAGCGCCTCTATGATTGAGCCCCTGAGCGGCTCGGGAATATCGCAGAGCATTGAGGCGGGCAGACTGCTTGCGGATACGGTTGCCGGAATTGAGGGCGGAGAATACACGGAGAAAAATCTGTATAAATACGAATATGAGTATTTCCGCAGGTTTATGAGAAACCAGCTCAGAGATGAGGCCACAAGACTGCTGATGATGGAGGCAGGGGTAAAGCGGCTGGATACTATGTTTGATAAGCGCATAATCACCGGCAAGGAGATGTACGGTGGCAGATACACTTTTAAGGATATTGCCCTTAAAGCCGCAGGGATAATCTCAAGCCCGTCGGTTATACCCCTGCTGTGCAGAATAGGAATAAGGAATATGAAAATCCCGGGGCTTTACAAAACCCTGCCCCGGGAATACGATGAAAAAGCGTTGAGAAAATGGGAGAATAAATATAACAGGTTTTAGGCATTAGGATGTAGGATTTAGGAATTAGGATTTAGACAGCAGGAAAAGAACCTGCCTTTTTGAAGCAAGAATATGCATAAACTTTGGCTCTCTCCGGGCGTGGAGAGGGCTGAAACAGTGCTGTATTACTTCAGCGGTTTAACCCTGTTCTCAAAACCGAAAATACGGTTCACCCCTGAATCCCCGTCGTTTTGGCTTTTCTTCAAATACAGTTGAAGGTTTTATAATCGCTCCTTAAGTATCTTCAGATATGTATCCGGTCTTGCGTTTTTGTATCCTGCGAACAGCTTCTCCTTAAACTCATATTTATCTTGGGCTGCCGGCAATTCTTTGTTATTCCGGCAGTATGTAGCCCTGTTTTACACTTCCGTCTTCTTCAACCACAACAACATAAGTTGCGGGCGGATATTGAACCTGACCGTTTTCATCAGTTACAGAATATTCTCCTTCGGTTATTTCCGGCTTTTCGGTTTCGGATATTTGCGGAGCGGTGCTTTCGGTTGAATTAGAATAGTCTGTTGATTCTGCGTCGGCATTTTTATTTCGAAATAACGCCGCGGCGATTACCAATACAATCAGAAAGATGACAGCAATGATTATAAATCGAAAATTTTTGTTTTCTTTCTTTTTGATAACATCGGGAATTATTTCAGTTTCCGAAGTGAATTTATTCAGACAGTAAGGGCAAAACTGACTGCCCGGCGGCAACTCTTTAGAGCAATTATTACATTTCATAGCAAATCCTCAAAACGGATAGTTTTCAAAATCCTCTAAAACTATTTCGCCCTCTCCGTTAATATTCCAATAGTATGTGCCGGGTTCATAATATTTTCCCTCTATTTCTGCAGTTGCAGTTTCGTTTGAAGTCGTTCGCTTGTCATCGGTTGTTAATGAAGTACGTGCTTGTGAAAATGTGGATTGAACAGTATTATTTTCGCCTGGCATGAGCAGTTTTATAATTATCGCCGTTAAAACCAGTAATGATAAAATTATAATAATTGTAACTGCAGTTTTATTTGACTTTTTTGTTTTTGCTTTATTATCGAATTTATCCATACAATACGGACAAAAGCTGCTTTCATCCGGCAAAATAGCTCCGCATTGACGGCAGACCATAAAAACACTCCCATTATTTGATGAGTATATATTATCAAATCGGACTAATTATTACAAGTTTAAATAAAAAATACCGCTGCAAAGCTTTAAAACAATGCAGCAGCAAGAACAATATAAATTATTAAAGGTTTGTTTTGTCAAAAACCGGTCTTGAGTCCATTTCAAGAGATTCAAAAGCTTGTCTATTGTTAAGAACGAACTGTCGAATTGCGACAAGGTAGTAAATTGAACCTGCCACACCGATAACGCCGCCAATAACCAAATTGTAAATAGCTGTAATAACAGGTGCAACTAACGGTTCATACTTTTTTATTATTCCGGTTTGATTTGTTAATACTTCTTTGCTGTATTTTAAATCCATACAAGCGCCTATAATATTCAATGCCCCTGGAATCAAAAGAATCCAGTTATAATATATTCCCGCTATAATCTGAAGCCCCGCTATGCAAAACCAGATTATAGCGTTTATCTTTACCCTTTTTGAAAGCTCGCTTACAAGTTCATTTGATGACATTCCGTTTTGAACAGCAGGAGCCGGGGAAACCGCGCACCCGCAATTAACACATACTGCGGCATTGGCGGATATTTCTTTTCCGCAATGTGTGCAAAAAACAGTTGAGCGATTAGCTGTATTTATATTTCTTGCAGAGCAGCCGCAGCCTATGCAGACATCCGCGCTGTCATCTATTTCTTTACCGCAATTATAACAATATTTCATTTTTACCTCCTGAGCTCACATTTCCGAAACCACAAAAATAAACAGACACAAAAGCAGAAAAACCGTTACCTCCACACCCAGAGATATTGACGCCGCCTTTGTATATTTTGCCGCTTTAACCGGGTCTTCCGCTTTTTTAACCGCGCCCACAATAAAGCCGATAAGCGGAAAAAGAATGCTGACAATAATCAGACCGATATCCAGCAATTCATTAAACCCGGAGTCAGTCGTTTGGCTTTGTGTAAAATTTTGCTTTTTTATCTGAACGCCGCAGTTTACGCAAACATCGGCATTTGGGTTCACGGGCTTACCGCAATTGGTGCAAAACCTACAGTAATAAGAGCTTTTATTAAGAAAGCACCCGCAATTTAAACAATAGTCCGCATTCCCGTTTACCGGGCAGCCGCAGTTACCGCAATAATTCATAATCAAACATATTCCGACACATGGGCAATGAAGCTGGAAGATATACGGTCATATTCGTATTTGATAACCGTAATAATCCCGCCTTTGACCTTCGTTTTTTCCTTTACCGGATTCACTCCGCATTTGGCTGTTATTACGCAATCGCGGGCTATGGGGAACTCGGCTTTTTCGTTTTTCTTAACCTCGCCCAGCAAAACGCCGTCGGCATATATTTTCAGGGTTCCGCCAATAAGGAATTTCTGTGTAATGCCGTAAACTATCACTTTGCTCTCGCTTTGCGATTTGTCGCCGGCTTTTGCGCCGCAGCCGGGGCAAAAGGCCGCCCCCGGGCTCATAGCTTTGCCGCAGTTTGAACAGAAAGCCATTTATTACCAACCTCCTCTTACAAATAAGAAGTAATATACAATCATAACTGCAACCGCCACGGGTATGGCAATAATACACTGCTTCTTTAATTTGGGGTCAGTGTATTTCTTTATGCCCACAATGCCGAAAATAACGCCGAGTATGGGAATAAGGAAGGCAAAACCCAGCGCCATTCTAGCTGTTTTGGGGCTTTCGCTTTCAGCTCCGGTCACTCTGGGGGAAGCCTTAACTTCCGTTGACGCTCCGCAGGCCGGGCATACAACAGCATTGTCGTTGATTTCTTTTCCGCACTTTTCACAGTATCTCATTTTTTACCTCCATTGTTTTATTTATGTTATTATCAAAGCAAGCATGTTGCTTATGAACAATTAGTTTCAACAAGTAATCTTACCTTTAGTATTATATAACAACTAAAAGTTGTTGTCAATTACTAATAATAAGTTTTTTATATTACCCCTGTTTGTTGTTAAAATATACAAGGGTGAGTAGAATGATCAGAAATCTTAAAGCACTTCGCAATGAGTTGAAAATCAGTCAGCAGCAATTGGCCGATGCAATTGGAGTAAGCCAACAATCGGTAAACAAATACGAGAATCAGGATGTTGAGCCGGATATTGCAATACTGATAAAAATTGCAGATTATTTTTCCGTCAGTGTAGACTATCTTATTGGCAGAACACCTTCACCCGATTTTACTGTTTCCTTTTTGTCAAAAGAAGAAAAATCAATTCTATCCAAATATAAAACACTTACCACAAAAGAAAAAGAAATTATTAAACTTGTGATTGACAACCATATGGGTGAATAATCAAGCTAAATACAAATACATTATAAAAAAAATACAGAGCAATGTCCTATGCAGGCTGCATAATAAAAGAAAACCGAGTGTTCTTAAAGCACTCGGTTTTGTGTTTGTTGAGTATGATTTTAAAGTGACCGGATGACCTCTTTAACATTTTGAAATCGCCCATTCGGGTCAACGTAGATACATTTTTCTATAATTTTGCCGTATTTGCCGCTGTAAAGCTTTTTTGACGGATGCTCTCCGGTGAGCATAACATTCATCATTATTCCCAAGGCAAAAATATCTGTTCTGGGATCGGTCTGTGAAATTGCAAACTGTTCGGGAGCGGCAAATCCTGCTGTGCCGGTAAAAGCGGTATCATTAGACTGATAGGTTTTATATACTCTCGCAGAGTCAAAATCCACTAATTTAACATTTCCGTATTTATCAATTATTACATTCTCCGGCTTTATGTCGCGGTGAATAATATTGTTTTTGTGCAAAACATCGAGGGCATTGCACACTCCGATTATTACTTCTCTGACGCCGCTTTCTTTATAAAGCCCCGTTTGCAGAACATCCCCAACGGTTATTCCGTCAATGTATTCTTCATAAATGCTGAGATTTCCTTTTTCTTCTTCAACCGAATAAATGCGGGGCAGATTCGGATGAGATATGCTCATAAGATATTCATAAACCGCCTTATTCCCTTTACCCTTTATAACTACGAGTCTGTTACCGGTATATTTATGTCGTATGACATTAATGGTTTTATCTGTTTTGTTACTTAAAGACTTGACAAATTCAAACTGCTCTGTAATAATCGAATCGAATTCCGACTGCATAATAATCACTCCCGAAGAGGTGTATTTATGATAAAAAAATCAACCGACGAGCTGATGAACGAATTGCTTAAGGCAAACAATATAGGTGAGTATTTGAAAGAAAACTCCCAATATATGGTAAGCGACGAACTCTCCACTTATTTAAATAATATAATCGCCAAAAAAGGCTTAGTCAAGTCCGAAGTGATAAAGAAAACCGAGTTCAGCGAGGTCATGGGATATCAAATTCTTTCAGGGACAAGGCTCCCGTCTCGCGACTCATTGATTTGTATTTGCGTTGCTATGGATATGACTTTAGACGAAACCCAGGCAATACTAAAAATTGCCGGTTTAGCGGCACTTTATCCCAAAACAAAAAGGGACAGCATAATCATAAAGGGAATAAGCGAAAATAAAACTGTAGCTCAGATAAACGAGGAACTGTATAACTGTGAAGAAAAGACCTTAACCTGAAAACCATCCCCCTGATTGATACAAATCATAGGTGAAATAATGAGATTCTTCGTCGTTTCACGCCTCAGAATGACAGGGGTGTAATTGCGGCTTACTCTTTCTGTTCGCCCACACCCGACGGCTTACGCCGCCACCCTCTCCGGGCGTGGAGAGGGCTATTTTATGCTCTGCACATTTTGAGATTCTTCGGTCGCAACGCTCCCTCAGAATGACAGGGTTTTATTACGCATTACGCCTTACGCATTACGCATTAAGAATTACGCATTAAAAAGAACCTGCCGGGGCAGGTTCTTTTTTCATTGCGTGCTAAGCGAGTAAAGGCAGGTTTTACTTCTCCTCTTTCGGCACATAGATATCCGTAAAGTTGAGAGTTATGAGCAGCACATAGGCCGCAACCATGGGGATATTCTCTATAATTGCGCTCTTGCCAACGGTAACAAGAAGCACCGCCATTACAAGAAGCAAACCGACAAAAATGAGGAAAGCCGCAAGGAACCTGCCCTTTTCCTTTTTGCCTTTTTTGAAAAGGAAGATAACGAGGGGAGCGGCGCAAAAAACCGCAAACAGCAGGGCGCCTGCCCAGTGAACGGAACAGCGGGGGATGGAAAAATCCTTATCATCGTCGCCCATTGAGGGGCAGTTGATTGTAAGGTAAATTGCAGCCGAGCCCAGTGAGCCGAGAATTACACCCACCTTGCTGTTAAAGCCGTACCTGCGGTAGCAGTACATGGTGTTTGAGAATACGGTGGCGGCGGCAATAACGCCCCAGCCTCTGAAGAGCCAGGGCCACATAAGGCCTATCATGCTGGCGGTTATATATTTGAGTTTATCTGAAAAATCAGCTATTTCGCCCTGCTTGTTGGGGGCATCAAGGAAGCCGTAAACCACAACATAAATGCAGCCGATAACCGCCCCTGCAAGGCAGAACCACTTTGCAAAATTACCCGGCTTTTCGGCATAGAGGATTTTGCTGATATATACGATGAAAAACAGCAGGGTTGCCGCAGAAATAACAACCCATACGGGGTAAAGCCAGTGGCGGCCTATCATACCGGTTATATCATCATAAAGGTAGCCGTCAACGGTTCTTTCCGCGGCGGTTTCATAGCGCACAAGCACTATATCCTTCATAAAGAAGGCCATCCATACCGTATAGGCAAGGGTGATTATGCCCCAGAGCCAGGCATAGGCCTTTGGCATGGTTCTTTTTTCAATTTCGCTCATTATAAATCCTCCCTGATTTCATTTTTCATCTATCAGCCGAAAATGCCGAGAATCGTATAGAAAAGCCTGACTAAGGGCTCAAAAATTGATTTTTCGGTTTCCCAGCCGCTCTCGTTATTCCGCTTAAGGTTTGCGCAGCCGGTTTCCGCCTGCATTTCATCATCTGAGGCGGCGTTTATGCGCTGAACAGTATCGCTGCGGAAAAAGCCTTTGTCGGAATACTTAATTATTTCGAATCTGTCACTGAAAAATCTGATTACGCCTACAGTAAGCACATTGGTTGAGGTGCTTGTTTTGTGGTTTTCCGCGTAGCCCACATAGCCGCAGTTGGTGTAAGTAAAATTAAGGGTTTCTTCCGTGTAGCCGTTTGCTCCCCTGTTTTTATAATCCGGTATACGGATTGATGAGCCGGGGGCCATGTAATTGACGGAGCCGCCTATATAATCATCATAATCGCCGGAGTGATTGTGGCCGAAAAGGAAGATTATGTCAAGGGTCTGAGCCGCCTCGTTGAGGACGCTGAAAATATAGGATGAATAAAGGTTATCGCCGTAAGATTTGCGGCTGGTGAAATGAAGAGGAACATGGGTAAGTATAATCACGGGCCTTCTGTCACCGGAGCCGATTATTCTGTCAAGTGAGCTCTTTATATCCGCCGCGGTTTTCTTAACAATTGCCTCGGAGCCGGATGTTCCGCCCTGATCCCAGGGGAACTGATCCTCATTCAGAATATAGAGGTGATAGGTGCCCATATCGTACATACCCGTGGGGTAAAATCCGTTAACCTTAAGGTCATGATTGCCCTGTATGCAGATTATATCATCCGGGTTGCCCTCGGGATAAACTTTTGTATACTGCTCCCTGAGCTGAATCATGCCCGGGGTGGCGTAATCATAAAGTACCCTTGTATAATCGCCGCCGCAAAGCAGGGAATCCGGCTCAGGCATATTATCATTGCTCAGAACTCTGAGCACTTTGCCGAAATAATTGTATGCCCCGGGGCCGTAGGTCTGGCAGTCCGAAAAAGTTACCACATTGGCATAGGCCTCCTCGGCAAACATATCTCCCCCGGCAAAGCCGGTTAATGATATCGAAAGGGCTATGATTAAGCTGAGAACAAGTGCCGTAAACTTTTTCAATTTATTATACATATTACTCTCCTCTTTTCGGAAATTTAATATATTATATCACATTATTTCCCGTTATTAAAGCGGTATATTTATTTCTCTTGATTGCAGGGGAAATATGAGATAAAATTATTAAAAACGGTTTAACCGGAGGCGGAATTATGCCGAAAGCAATACTGAACAGTGAATTTGAAATTGCATATCCCAATTCTTTTCACGAAATGGATGAGAAGGAATTATCACAGGCAAACTATTACGGCGAAAAACCGAAGCTCTGCCTGAAGGACCCGGAAAACCATATTATCATTTCCTTCGCTTTCAAAAAATACGGCGCCCTGGCCGCCGCCCTTGCGGGGCAGAAAGGCACGGCGGAAAGCATGCAGAAGAAGGTTTCGACCCTTATGAAAAACTACGGCTATTCCCTTACGGGCTTCTGCACGCAGAAAGCCGGGGAATACACCGCCGACGGTTTTGACTACCGCTATGATGCGCAGGGTATTTCAATGGCGGCAAAATCCCTGGTGCTTAAAACCGGGCGTACCTATTATTACATCCACTGCTATTACAGACAGGAGCTTGCGGATGAAAGCTTGAAGATAATTGATGATATGCTGTCGGGAATAAAACAGGCGTAATAAAACAGCAGGCTGTAAAAACAGCCTGCTTTCTTTATATCAGATTATTTTGCCTTTCTCTGGCGGCCTGTGATATAGATTACGGCCTTTGCGCCTCTTACAATATATTTGCCCAGGTTCCCCTTTATGCCGCTGAGCAGAGGGGAGCGGATTTTTGCGTTCTCAAGCTTATCCTCAACCTGATGCACGGTTACATTTTCGCCCTCAAAAGGCGAAACAACGCCGTCGCTGCCCGTTGCAAAGGCTCCGTCCGCAAAAGCCAGCAAATCGTCAAGCTCCTCTTTTGCGGGCATCTCCCCGCCGAAGGGAAGCAGGCACATTACCGCCTGCTCACGGCTGCCGTTATAGGAGGGGGCAAGGCTTTTGCCCTGAGGGGCTATGAGGGTGTAAGTAAGGGGGATTCTGTCACCGGAGCGGTTTATATGGTGCCTCTGCCTGCCGTAAAATGTGCCGAAGGGGTTCATTGTGACACTGCCGTCCTCATAAAGGCGCATGGGGCACATTGCCATTGAAGATAGAACATTGCGGGCACTGCCCAGCAGCAGGCCACCTTCGCTGTCCTCAAGGCCGATAAGCCCGGCTGTAAGCTGATTATTAAAGGAATCAAGAGTTTTGTTCCTTTCGTCCGCTTCGCCGTAGGATGAAACGGGGAAGGCGGAAATATCCCCTTCAAAATTCCGCTTAATAACGGAGACTTTGCCTTTATTTCTGTAGTTCAGGCCGAAGGGCACCGCCTCACTCCACTGCATATCCGTATATCTGCCCAGGGTGGAATTTTCGGTTGAAATGGCGTCCCTTTCGGGGGTGTAGGGGTAGCTGACATCCGTAATAACAAAAATTCCCTTTGCAGCTCCGGAAGTGAAAAACTTAAAGCTGTAACAGCCCTGCTTTTTACAGCCGGGAAGGGTGATTTTGCCTTTAAGCTCAACACATTCTCCGCCGGTTATGCTCACCGCAGCCGCGTTTTCGCGAATAAAATCATAACGCTTTTTGCCGTAGGTCAGGTAAGAAGAGATAAAATCTCTGCCACCGATTTCCCTGCCGGCGCAGGTAAAGCTTTTAATGCTCGAATCACCGAATTCAAGCTTTGAATCTCCGCTTTCAAGGGCGCTGATTTCCGCCGGCTTTTCCGCCTGTATTTCACGGGCGGTAACTTTATAGCAGGGTTTAACATCACCGAAGCGGAGCATAACAAATACGCTGCCATTTGCCAAAGGTACGGCGGTATATGCTTCAAGGCCTTCGCCCTCAAACTCAAGGGCTTTGCCGCCGCCGTATGCCAGCTGAAGGCACTGCAGGCGGCTGCCGTTGGCGTTGTGAACTGTAAGCTCTCCGTTTTTATCCGTAACGCTTTCAATCAGCCCAACCGCAAGGGCGTTTGCTGCATTTTCGCGCTGAATATTCAGAACCGGGGTAGCAAGGCCGAAATGGGTGGTGGAAAGCAGCTTTACACGGTTTAAGAATTCTGTTTCATTCTCTCTTACACGGCCGGCGGTGCGGCTTCTCTCAATTGCGGTCCAGATTTTGCGGTTATAGGGCTTTTCACTCCAGGAGGCGTAGCCGGTAAAGTTGCCGTCCGCCGTATCCTGGGTAAAGCTCACTTTGCCTGCGGGGCCGTGGCTTTTAAGGTAGCCGCCCGGGGTGTCAAACTCCACATAATCAAGGTCCGCAACCTCCCTAACAAGGCCGTTTATGCCGTCTGTGTTGGCAATCCTGCTGCCGACCACCGGCAGGTTCATACTCTCCCAGAAGACAGCATCCGCATCCATATTGATAAATATGAATAAATCCCGCTTAATCTCTCCGCTTATCTGCTTTTGGCGCAGATCCTTCACCCAGGCTCTCAGGCAGCCGGCATCGCAGACATCCGCATTGGAATAGGTGGGTATTACCGTTAAACCATCCCCCTTATATTCAAAGGTAAGGGGGTTAAAGGCAAGCTCATCATCAAGGGGCTTTATAAAAGTTCTGAAAGCATCAAAGGGAACGCAGGAATAATAAAGGCACAGGGCCTTTACCCCGAGCTTATTATAGGTTCTGACCTGGGAGGGGGTAAACATTACCTCCTGGGGTCGCACGATTTTTTCGCACTTGCCGAATATATCCATAAGCCCCGAGCCCTGAGGATTGGTAAGGGCAAGGTTCACCGAGGCGGCAAGCTCATCCTCCTGCATAGCGCCCAGCGCCCCGTTGGTATAGCCCATTATGATATTTTCATCACCGTTTTCACTGACTCTTCTTTTCATGCCCTCAATAATATCCGGGGCATGCTCGGGCAGGATTTTTTCAAGGGAAAAGAAGTTTTCGCTGTCCCATGTGCCTTTAACGGGAATACCCTCTGCATTAAGGGTATCAAGGGTTTCTATAATCTTGCGGATAATGCGTATATCGGAGCCGAAGCCCTGAGCATCCGGAGTATCGCCCCTGTAGGAGTGGTAGCAGTTCACATGAAATCCGTAAGCAATATGTATTTTATAATCCAAATTTTCACCTCCCGGCTGATTTAACAACCAGTATTTTACCACATTGCGGCTCATACTTCAACAAAGCGCCCGGGGTTGTGTTGAACACAGGGGGATAATATGGTATAATTTATATGTTATACTCATTCTTTTGAATCTCATTTTCCGGAGGAACCGATGAAAAAGAAATCCGCTCTTATTGCCTGCGCCTGTTACGCGGCCATTATAATACTGACCCTTGCCGCCGTGTTCATTTCAGGCAGAACCTATAAAGCCTATGTTAATACGCCGTATAAAACGGAAAAGACCGAAATATCATACTCGGAGCAGGGCACAGTTGAGCTTGTGAGCATAAAGAAAATAAAGAATATCAATGTACTGACTTTCAGAGCTCTGAAAGAAGGAACAGCCACTGTTGAAACCGTGATACACGATGCGGAATATTACCTGAACAGCACCGGTATGTATTTTGAGTTCACTGTGCTGCCCACGGGCGTTCTCTACCTTACGGGTTATGATTTCGGAGGATTTGTTTTCCTGATGCTGGGTATCACTGCCCTGACCCTCTGTACTTTTATACTCTGCCTTTTCCAGTTCAGATACCGCAGGAAAAAACTGTTTTTTTCATACAAAACCGTAATGGACCTTGCCCTTATGCTTTTCTTCGGTCTGCAGAGCCTTATGTATGCCGGCATTACGGCAGGTCTTATCATCATTCCCTACCGGCTGGACAACTGGCAGGCCTATAACCTTGCGGGTTTTATAATGAGCGCCATTTTCCTGCTTTCAATTCCGCTGCTGGTTCTTTTTGCCGGTTTCCTGACTTTCAGCAACCTTTCCCTTATAAGGCACGAGGGTTTCCGCAAAAACAACCTGTTCGGTATTTTCATAAGTGCGGTTCTTTTTGCCGGCTCCCTTATGTGCGCTGTAACCGCAATAAAAAACCCCAACTCAACGGGAATTACAATGGAGGAAGTGAAAGGCACGGTAATAAGGGCATTTGTTGCCTCCGCCTTTGTTTATTTTGAGTGTATACTTCTGGCTACCCAAATATGCACCCAGTATGCCGCCCGGCACATACCCAAAACCAACCAGGATTTCATTATGATTCTGGGCTGCAAAATCAAAAAAGACGGCACTCCCCTTCCCCTTCTGCGCGGCAGAATTGACAAGGCCCTTGAATTCTATAACAAACAGCTTGATGAAACCGGAAACGCACCCTGCTTTATTCCCTCCGGTGGTCAGGGCAGCGATGAGGTTATAAGCGAAGCGGAAAGCATGAAAAACTACCTGACAGGGCAGGGCATTGATGAGAGCATAATCTACCCCGAGGATAAATCCACAACCACCCTTGAAAACATGAAGTTTTCAAAAGCCATTGCAGATGAGCACAAGGAAAACGCAAATATCCTTTTCTCAACCACCAATTACCATGTTTTCAGGAGCGGAATTCTCTCCGCCAAAGCAGGGCTCAGAGCAGACGGAATAGGGGCAAAAACAAAGTGGTACTTCTGGCCCAACGCCCAGATGCGCGAATTCATAGGCCTTATGGCCGGTGAGTGGAAAATAAACCTTGTATTTCTGCTGATAATGGCAGCCGTACCCACAGCCCTTGCCTGCATCCCCGCCATTGCGGAATTTGTAATAAAACACTTTGGATAAGTAAGAAGTCACAAGTAACAAGTGAGGATGCTTCGCATTTTATATAAGCAGAGCAACGCGACCTGAGGTCTGTTATCCAATATCCATAATCCAATATCCAAAAGTGCCGAAGGCAAATACCTTCGGCACTTTTTATTTTATTTCTGCCCGTAGTAAGCATCCGGGCCGTGTTTGCGCATATAGTGTTTTTTCTGTATGGCTTTGCTTGCTTCCTTTTCAGCCCCGAGGCTTTCCGTAAGGTAAGCCATTTTTGCAACTTCTTCAAGTATAAGCGAATTCTTTGCTGCGGCAAAGGGATCTGCGCCCCAGGTAAAGGGGCCGTGGGAGTGAACAAGTACGGCGGGCACGGCGTTATAATCCATACCGCGCTCCTCAAAGCATTCCGCTATAACCTTGCCGGTGTTGAGCTCATAATCGGTTCTTATCTCCTCCGGGCTAAGGTCCCTTGTGCAGGGCACGGGGCCGAAGGCAAAATCTGCGTGGGTGGTGCCGTAGGGGCGGATATCCTTACCCGCCTGAGCAAAACCAACGGCAAAGGAGGAGTGGGTGTGGGCTATGCCGCCGATGCCGGGAAACCTGCGGTAAAGCTCAAGATGGGTTGGAGTATCGGAGGAGGGGTTAAGCTCCCCTTCAACTTTTTCGCCCTCAAGGTTAAGTACCACCATGTCGGCGGGCGTCATTTTACCATAATCCACACCGGATGGCTTTATAACCACAAGGCCCCGGTCTCTGTCTATGCCGGAAACATTGCCCCAGGTGAGAATCACAAGATTATATTCAGTAAGGCGTAAATTTGCCCTGTATACATCTTCTTTTAATTTTTCAAGCATATATGTTGCAGTCCTTAACCGTATATTGTTGAAATAACCGTGGAGTAAACCTTGGTGGGGTCTTCCATAAATTTATTTTTTACATTTTCCGCCTGCACAAAATCCGCAGTGTAAAGGGTAAGGGACATAACGGGGTGGCCGTTGTGCAGCACGGTGCAGATTACATTATAGCCCTCGCCGGATTTTACAATAACTGCGCTGTTGGAGCCGGCGTTGCGGTGCCTGAGCTGAACCGCGGCGGCATCCGCAAGGCCTCTTTCCCTGACGGAGGCGGGAATATCACTCAGCAGCTCTCTGAGGGACTCAATTCCCTTTGAGGTAATGTGAAGGGCATCTTCCTCGGCCTGGACTATGTTGCCTGTTTCAATTAGCTCGGAAATTGCCTGGGTAATATCAAAATAATTTGCAATGCCGTTAAGGGTAAGAGCTTCAACTGCAAGCTCGGGGGTGATGGGATCTTTAAGGGAATCTATAATATGCTCAATGAGAATTTTAATCTGTGTAGTGTTCCTGAGGCCGCCCTCAATAACTCCCTCACCGAAAGCATTTATTTCGTTATACATTATTTCTTTCTTTTCCTTCCTTTGATATCCTTGCGCTTATTGTGGTTGGGGTTTATGGGTTTGCCGTACCTGCCCCTCATCTTGCAATCCTCGGTAAGGAACTTTTCTTTGGTTGCATAGAGGCCGCAGAGGTTAGACCACCCCTCACAGTAAAGCCAGTAGTAGGATACATTTTTCTCTTTTCTCCATTTTACAAGGGCGGGCAGGCCGCACCAGATAAAGGAGGGCACCGCTATAATCAGCATCCAGGCAGGGCCCAGTATAAGGGACTGAACCGTGTGGCCGTACTCGTGAATCTGCATGTCGTGGAGCCTGTCACCGGTGACATTCTTATTGATGAAAATAAACATACCAAGTGAAACTCCGCCGAAATTTTTGCGCTCAATATATGCGATAACGGCGTGATGATACATCTCGCTTTTGCTGCCCTTTGCCTTGTAAACTATAAACATACAAAGGCCGATTATATTCTGGATTATGGCATAAGTAAACTGCCAGAAGTAAAAAAGAATTGCGCGTATTACATTCATAATAAAAGCCCCCAATGTAAGCTTATTATTGTTATTTTACCACTTTCCCGCTGCTTTTTCAAGCACCGTCAGCCTGTGTAAACCTTTCTGACTTTAAGGCACTCACCGCCGCTGTTTTCCCCGGCGCCCAGGAACCTGCCGTCCGGGCCGTAAACCCTGTAAAGCCCCGGCTCCGAAGCACCGCTGATACGATTAAGGTCAAGCTCGCCGCCGTTTGAAAACCTCACCGCCTGAGGGGCGGTAACCGTTATTTCCTTATATGCGGCAAGGGCTTTGTCAAGGGGGATAATCAGCTCCCCGGCTCTGCCTTCACGGGCAAGGGCTTCAATCTGCTCAAGGGTTTGGGCGTTATCAAGGGTAAAGCCGTTTGCCATTGTGCGGCGAAGGGATGTAAGGGTAGCGCCGCAGCCCAGCTTTTCGCCGATATCATAAACAAGGGTTCTTATATAAGTGCCGGAGGAACATTCAACTTTAAGCGAAAACTCTCCTTTTTCAATGCCGGGAAGCGCCTCAAGAGAATATACTGTAACTTTCCTCTCCGGCCTTTCGGTTTCTATACCCTGCCTTGCAAGCTCGTAAAGCCGCTTGCCTCCAACGGAAACGGCGGAATACATAGGAGGTATCTGGGTAATCTCTCCCCGGAAACCCAGGGCAGCTTCCCTGAATTCATCAAAGGTGACCTCCGCATCACTCTGCCTTATGACCTTGCCGGTTATATCAAGGGTATCGGTTACAATGCCTGTTTTAAGGGATGCTGTATATGCCTTGCTGTGGTCCGGGAGTATTTCGTTAAACCTTGTGGCAGCCCCCAGAAGCAGGGTCATAACTCCCGTGGCGGAAGGGTCAAGGGTGCCGCAATGACCGATCTTTTTTTCTCTTAAAATCCCCCGGAGCTTTGCAACCACATCAAAGGATGTGAAGCCCTCGGGTTTGTCAACTATGAGTATGCCGTTCACCTTTACCCTCCTTCCGCTTTTTTTACTTAAATATCTTAACTGTGATTATATTATCCCCCTGCCCCGGTGTCAACCTAAAATGCTATTGATTTTTTTACCGCATTATTTTATAATTTTAAGGTAAACTATCTGCAGGAAGGTGAAAAAATGAAAAAGCAAATCAAAACAGCCGCAGTTCTTGGCGTTCTCGGAGCAGCCTCGGCAGTAAATGCCGTAAGGGCCCGGAAATTCGTGCCCGAAAAAGTTGATTACGGCACCCCCTCCGAAGAAAAGGTTGATGTTGAAAGAGCTATGGAGCACCTGAGCAAGGCAATCTCCATACCCACAATCAGCTACCCTGAAAAGGAGAAGGTGGATTTCACCCAGTTTGAAAAATTTCACGCTTTTCTTGAGGAAGCTTTCCCCCTTATACACAAAACCCTTGAGAAAGAGGTTGTATGCGAAGCCAGCCTTATGTACAGATGGAAGGGCACAAGAAGCGACCTTGACCCCATTGCAATGCTGGCCCACCAGGATGTTGTGCCCATTTCCGAAGGCACCGAAGGCGACTGGACCCACGAGCCCTTCGGCGGATTCAATGACGGCGAATTTATCTGGGGCAGAGGCGCACTTGATATGAAAAACCACCTTATGGGTGTTATGGAAGCCGTTGAAACCCTCCTTGAAGAGGGCTTTCAGCCGAAAAGGGATGTTTACCTGCTTTTCGGTCAGGATGAAGAGGTTGTTGCCAACGAGTGCGGCGGCGCAAAATCCATGATGCTGCTGCTCAAAGAGAGGGGCATTCACCTTGACGCAATAGTTGACGAGGGCGGCGCCATACTGCCCGTAAATGTTAAGGGCGTTATTGAGAATAAACAGCTTGTAGGCATAGGCATTGCCGAAAAAGGCTACTGCGATGTTGAAATAAGCCTGGGCGCCACCGGCGGCCACTCATCTCAGCCCCCCAAGCATACGGCTCTGGGCAAGATGGCGGATGTAATAAAAGACCTTGAAAACAACCAGTTTTCCGCCGAACTTATGCCCTTTATCACCGAGCTTTTCAGCCAGATAGGCAGAAACTGCACTTATCCCGTACGCCTTGTAGCCTGCAACCTTAACTATATGAAGCCCGTAGTTAAAGAGATTATGAAGCAGATTCCCCCTGCGGCCTCTATGGTAAGGACCACCACCGGAATCACCATGGCCCAGGGCAGCCCTGCCGCAAATGTTCTGCCCCAGAAGGCAAGCATAGTTGTAAATTTCAGGATGATGCCCGGCGTTACCATTGATGATGTTATAAAGCATATCCATAAGGTTGTAAGGAACAAGAATATTGAGGTTAAAATCCTCAAGGCAAAAGAGGCATCCACCTTCTCACCCACGGATTCCAGAGCCTTCAACATTATTAAAACAATCTGCATGCAGGAAGACAGCAATAATATAGTTTCCCCGTACCTTGTTATGGGCGGCACGGATGCCTGCAACTATGAGCCCGTATGCGAGAATATTTACCGCTACTCTCCCTACAAGGCCGGGGTTGACCTGCTGCTCTGCACCCACGGCACAAACGAAAGAATACCCTGCGAAGCTATAGGCCCCGGTGTAGCTTTCTTCAAGAGATACATCAGGCAGGCCTCCGCAGAATAATATGAATATAATTATCGCTCCCGACTCCTTCAAGGGCACCCTGAGTGCCCTTGAGGTGTGCGATATAATCGAAAAAGCCTTCACCGATGTTATGCCGGACTGTGCAGTTAAAAAGCTGCCCCTGGCAGACGGCGGCGAGGGCCTTTGCGCCTGCCTTGAAAGCATCTGCCCCGGCAGGATGATACAGGCGGAGGTAACCGGGGTTTTCGGCGAAAAACTTACGGCGGAATATCTGCTCGCCCAAAGGGGTGCGGCAGTGATTGAAACCGCCTCCTGCGCAGGCCTTCCCCTTGCCCTCGGCAGGGAAAACCCGGAAACCGCCACCACAAAAGGTGTTGGTGAGCTTATGCTTCACGCCCTTGAAAACGGCGCAAAAGAGATAATACTGGGCCTTGGCGGCAGCGCCACCAATGATTTCGGCATCGGCGCGGCATCGGCCCTGGGCTGGAAGTTTTATGCCGCAAACGGCCTTATTGAAAATCCTGCAGGAAAAGACCTCGGCGATATAATATCAATCAAAGCCCCTTCGCAGCCCTTCCCCCTGCCTGTAACCGCAGCCTGCGATGTGGAAAACCCGCTCTACGGCGAAAACGGCGCCGCCTTTGTTTTTGCCCCACAGAAGGGTGCGGATAAAGAAATGGTGCTTCGCCTTGACAGGGGTCTTCGCAATATTGCAGAGGTTGTAAAAAAGGACCTCGGCAGAGACGTTGTTTCAATGAAAGGCGCAGGAGCTGCCGGAGGATTCGGCGGGGGCGCTTCGGTATTTTTCGGCGCAGAGCTTAAAAAAGGCATAAACCTTATCCTTGATTTATCCGGCTTTGATTCTCTTCTGCCAAAGGCCGGGCTTGTGATAACAGGAGAAGGCAGGCTTGACAGCCAGTCTCTTCAGGGCAAGGTTATCTCCGGTGTTACGGAAAGAGCCGTAAAGGCAGGCAGAAAGGTCGCCCTTATCTGCGGCAGCAAAGGCAAAAGATATGAAAAAGTGTTCGACGCAGGGGTAAGCAATGCTTATTTCTGCTGTGAAGAGCCGAAGCCCTTTGATGAAATACTGAAAACCTGCAGGCAGGATCTTTATTCCGCCGCACGCAGAGCCGCGCTTGATTTTAAAACTTGATTTTTTCAACCCGATATGTTAATATACATCTCGGACTTGCAGGGTTAGTATATCGGTAATACGGACGCTTCCCAAGCCTCAGCGGCGGGTTCGACTCCCGTACCCTGCTCCATACAAAAATCCCGCCTCGGGGCGGGATTTTTGCTGTTTATTCTGTTGAATATTTTTTGATTTTTTGATATAATATATAAAATATCGCGTTTTTTCAGAAAGAAGGCAAGTGCAATGGAAAACATAATATGGCTTATCATAATGGTGCCTTGCAGCGCTTTTTTTACCGGCATAGGTATATATGCCCTGCGCTGTAAAAAGCCCATGTGGTTCTGGGCAGGCAGCAAGGTTGAGGAATATGAAATAACCGATATACCGAAATATAACAGAGCCAACGGAATTATGTGGATTGCCTTTTCATCCGTTTTCTGGCTGTCGGCTGTAATGGGGCTTTTCAGGATGGAGGCCGCCGGAATTGTTGTGGCAGCCTGGAGCCTTGCCGGCATCCCCGCCCTTATAATTGCCTACAAAAAGATTTACGATAAATACAGGTTTGACAGATAACCCCCGAAAATATATAAAAATACTTTGCTCTTTTGCAACATATTTCTCTTTTATTTATACTTATAATTAAAGATAATCAACGACAACCGATACGGAGGACTCAGATTTTGGAATCCTTTTACAAAACAAGAGAATTCAGCGATTTAAAAGAAATGCTTGACCAGAGCGCCGAGCTGTTCAAAGACAGGCCCGCCTTTGAAATAAAGAGAAACAACGAGCATTTTAATATAAGCTTCCCCCGCTATATTGAAGAAATAAACGGCTTTATCACTGCCCTTGCAAAAGAGGGCTATAAGGATACATCCATAGCCGTCTGCGCCGATAACTGCTATGAATACTGCCTTTCATACCTTTCGGTAATCTGCTCCGGCAATGTTATAGTGCCCATAGACAAGGAGCTGATGGCTGAGGATATAAAGGGCATTCTTAATGTTTCGCACTCAAAGATCCTTATATGCGATGAACACTTCCTGAGCCGTGTTGATATAAGCGGATTTAACGGCATAAGAATTCTCTGCATATCCAAACCCGCCAAGGGTTTTGAAAACCTTGAAACTCTTGCCTGCTTTGTAAACAGAGGCATAAACCTGAATAAAAAAGGCGAAACCCTTTATAAAGATATAAAGCAGGATACCCGCAAGCTCTGCACCCTGCTTTTTACCTCCGGTACCACCGGAGTTTCAAAGGGCGTTATGCTCTGCCAGGATAATTTCATTTTTGAAATCAAATCCGCCATGGGAGTTGTTAAGATTTACCCCGAAGACTGCGGCATATCCCTGCTACCCCTTCACCACACTTTTGAAAGCTCCATAATGATATTCTTTGCCCCGTACTGCGGCGGCAAGGTTACATTCTGCGAGGGCTTCAAATATGTGCTCAGGAATATGAAGGAATTTAACCCCAGCGTATTTGTGGCTGTGCCCCAGGTGCTTGAAACCGTACATAAGCGCATACTCAAAAAGGTTTCACAGCAGAAATACGGCGAAATAAAATTCAAGGTGGGCAAAGCCCTATGCAAAGCCGGAAGCATGGTGGGCATAGATCTTAAGAAAACCATATTCAAGGAAATTCAGGATACCTTCGGCGGCAATATGCGCCTTATTATATGCGGCGGCGCCCCCATTGACCCGCAAATAATAAAGGATTTTGACGCTTTCGGAATTCAGGTTATATTCGGCTACGGCCTTACGGAATGCGCCCCCCTTGCCATAATAAATAATGACAGAGTTCGCTCAACGGATTCAATCGGCGTGCCTCTGCCCGGGGTTGAAGCCAAGATAATCGATGAGGATGAAAACGGCATAGGCGAGCTGTGCGTAAAGGGCGGTATGGTTATGCTGGGCTACTATAACAACCCGGCTGCAACCGCCGAGGTAATGGATGATGACGGCTTCTTCCACACCGGAGACCTTGCATTTGTTGATAAAAAAGGCCACTACCATATAACCGGCCGCTGCAAAAATGTGATTGTAACCTCCAACGGCAAGAATATTTACCCCGAGGAGCTTGAATATCACCTGTGCCGCAGCAACTTTATAGCTTCCGCTATGGTTGAAGGCAAAGACGACTCAAAAGGAGACCTGCAGGTTCACGCCCAGATTTATCCCGATAAAGAGGAGATAAGAGAATATCTTGATAAGGAACCTTCCAAAGAGGAAATTGACGCAGTTATAAAGCAGGTTGTGAACGAGGTAAACCGGGAGGTGCCCGGATTCAAGCGGATAAAGAGCTACTTTGTGCGGGATAAAGAATTCATAATGACCACCACCGCAAAGATCAAGCGCTCCGCAAACTCCGCTCTCAAAGGCAAAAAACAGTAAGAATATCCGCCCCCCTTGGGCGGATAATTATTTTTATGTAACTTTCACACAAAATTTTTTACAACTCCGTAAAAATATTTTTTACTTTTAATTATAAAATAATATTAACATTGAGCCGCATATATGCTATAATATGCAGTACTGTTTTAGATAATTATAACTTTTTATAAATAACCCCCTTTTATTCTGTCGGGAGGATTGACATGTCCAAAAACTTTGAAGATATTTCCAGCCAGAGCGTTCCCACCGGTTTCCGGGAAAAGGTGAAGCATTTCGGCGGAAAAATAAAAACCTTCTTTCTCAGAAACAGGAAGAGAAACCTGAAGGCATTTCTGAGCGTTGTAATCTGCCTTGTGCTTATTGTTGCCGCCATGGGCGGAGCATATATAAGAAAAATGCTGTCTCTTATCAATTACAACGACGGTATTTTCGGCAACCCGGATGCAACCTTTGCTTATGAGGAAGAGGAAAACCTCAACTACGCCACTATGTCCGATATATCAAATGCCGAGGATATCAAGGATCTGCTCAAATCCTGGGCAAAGAACGGCGGCGAAAAGCTCCACAGCAAAAATGTAATAAATGTGCTGCTTATAGGCGAGGATGATGACGACGGCTCTCACCGCTCCGATTCAATGATACTTGCCAGCGTAAACAGGAAGGCAAAAACAATAACCCTGTGCTCATTCCTCAGGGATTCCTACACATATATGGAAATTAACGGCCAGGACCGCTATGATAAAACAAACCACTCCTACGGCTGGGCCGGCGCTTCCAAGGTAATGGAAGTGCTTTCGGATAACTATAAAATCCAGATTGATCACTTTGTTTCCATAGATTTCAAATCCTTTGAGAAGGTAATAGACCTTTTGGGCGGCGTTACGGTGCCCATAACGGAAGCGGAAGCAAACTACATGAACCGTACCACCACCGTAGGCGGCTTTGAAAGCGGAGATAATGTGCTGCTTAACGGCAGACGGGCCCTTATCTATTCAAGGATAAGAAAGCTGGACAGCGAGGTTGAAAGAACCCGCCGCCAGCGTAATGTTATCTCTTCGGTTGTTAAAAATGCCAAGGCTTCATCTGTAAGCGACCTTAACAATGTTGTTGAAACCTTCCTGCCTTATGTTACCACCAACTACCGCTCCTCCGAGATTCTTGCCCTGGGCTCCCAGGCCATAAGCGAGGGATGGTTCAACTACACCGTAACGGGTATGGTGGAGCCGGCGGAAGAGCTGCGCGAGGGCGTAAACGGCTTCAGAACATACTCCGGCTATCTGTTTGTGTGGATTGTGGATTATGTAAAAGCTGCAAAAGAGCTTCAGCTTGCCCTTTACGGCACAACTAATATAGAAATAGGCATTGACCATATATCTGCCGTTGATATGCTACGTAACAACTATTCCGGCAGCGATAACTATAACAATAACAACTACGATGATGACGATGTATATGAGGATACCACCAGAAACCGGTGGCCGGATATCACCCTGCCCAGCCGCGGTGAATCCTCATCAAAAATAAGAAATTTTTTCACACGTCCCGGTTCAGGGAACGATGAGCCGGGCGAAAACGAAGATAATGATTACAACGGGCAGACGGAATACAGCGAATATCAACGGGAATATACAACCGAAGCCCGGTCCACAGAACCCGAAGAAGATTTTTACAATGATGTAACCACAGAATATTACGAAGAAGAATAAATAAAGGACGGTGTTTTCCTATGTACTCAGATTACCTCAACACAATTGAATTTGTTAAGAAGTATGACCCCGATGTTGCCGACGCCATGAACCTGGAGCTTGGCAGGCAGAGGAATAACCTTGAACTTATCGCCTCCGAAAATATCGTTTCCCCCGCAGTTATGGCGGCTATGGGCAGCGTGCTCACCAACAAATACGCAGAGGGCTACCCGGGCAAAAGATATTACGGCGGCTGCGAATATGTTGATATAGTTGAAAACATCGCCATTGAAAGAGCAAAGCAGCTTTTCGGCGCAGAAGCGGCCAATGTTCAGGCCCACTCCGGTGCACAGGCAAATATGGCGGCCTATGCGGCAGTGCTTCAGCCCGGCGATACGGTGCTGGGCATGAGCCTTGCCCACGGCGGCCACCTTACCCACGGCTCACCCGTAAATGCCAGCGGCAAGCTCTATAATTTCATCCCCTACGGCGTTAATGATGAAGGCCATATAGATTATGATGCTCTTGAAGAGCTTGCCCTTGAAAAGAAGCCGAAACTTATTGTAGCCGGCGCTTCCGCATACCCCAGAATTATTGATTTTGAAAAAATGGGCTCCATAGCAAAAAAATGCGGCGCCCTGTTTATGGTGGATATGGCCCACATTGCCGGCCTTGTAGCCGCAGGCCTTCACCCCTCACCGGTACCCTATGCCGATATAGTAACCACCACCACCCACAAAACCCTCAGGGGCCCCAGAGGCGGACTTATCCTCTGCAAAGAGGAGCTGCTGCCCGCAATAAACAAGGCCATATTCCCCGGCAACCAGGGCGGCCCCCTTATGCATATAATAGCCGCAAAGGCAGTATGCTTCGGCGAAGCCCTTAAGCCCGAGTTCAAAGAATACCAGGCAAAGATTGTTGAAAACTGTGCGGCCCTTGCCAAAGGCCTTACCTCAAGAGGAGTTAACCTTGTAAGCGGCGGCACCGACAACCACCTGTGCCTTGTTGACCTTAGAGGCACCGGAGTTACCGGCAAAGAGCTTGAGCACAGAATGGATGAAATACACATCACCGCAAATAAAAACGCAGTACCCAATGACCCGGAGAAGCCCTTTGTTACAAGCGGCGTGCGCCTGGGCACAGCGGCAGTTACCACCAGAGGCCTTAACGCAGAGGATATGGATGTGATTGCAAACTGCATTTACCTTTGCATTACCGATTTTGAAGCAAACAAAGCCATGCTCAACGAAACCGTTGCAGGTATATGCAAAAAATATCCTCTTTATGAGTGATGAATAATATTTCCCCCAACCGTAAAATACGGTTGGGGATTTTTGTCGCCTTAAAAGCGACCAGGAGCGGATTCGTTATTGTTATAATCAGGGCATAAAACACAGGAGGAAAATATTATGACAGTAAAAGAACTTATTGAGAATGTGACGGAATTTGAATTTGAATCCATGACCTTTATGGGGAATGTACGCTCGCTGTCGCTTGAAAAGAAGGACGGAAAAATGACGGCCTGCGCCAAAGCGGGGATGTACCCGGGGGATATTATCCGCAACGAAACAATCGGAGAAGAAGAGTGGAACGGCTTTTTCAATGCGCTTTTCGGCAAATGCGGAGTTATGGACTACCCGGAAGAATTTTCCGGAAATATGCTGATTGACGGTGAACACTGGAGCATCGATATCCGTTTCAGAAATCAGGAACCGAAGCACTCCGAAGGCAACAGCTATTATCCGAAAAACTGGGATGAACTTATGGCAGTGCTGGGTACGGCTGAGAAGGGATGAAAAAGAGCTTGCAGTATTGTATTACTGCAAGCTCTTTTTTACATTAACTTGTCTGTTTGTTTTTCGCCTGAATGCCCAGGCGGCCGAAGAAATTAAGATGAAAATGCCGCTTTCTTCAGCCGAAGACAGTACCAAGGTACGGCGAGGAGGAAAAAGCGGCAAAAACGGACAAATAAAACACAACCTTATTACTCCAAAATAAACTCAGAGCCTCCGGGTTATATCCCGAAGGCTCTTTTTTACTATATCTTGTCCGTTTGCTTTTCGCTTAATTTCACAGGTCCTAAGATGCTCGGGCGGCAAATATAGCCAGTATCCGTACCATTATATTCTCCGCAATATCCATAAACCTTATAACTATATCCTCCACCCCGTTCCACTGAGCGGCATCGATATCAACAAGCTCAACCAGTTTATCAAGGATACCGGAGATTGAAAGTCCGCCTAAAACAAGGGTATCGTTTTTCTGCTCATAGCAGGTTTCTATATGCGCATTGTACTGTGATTCATCCGTAAACTCTCTGCTGCAGTAGGGGCAAACAAGAGCTTTTCCCTCCGGATTGCTGCCCGGATTCCTGTGGCAGTATGACTTGTGCTCTTCCTTCTCTCTGTCCGAAAGATTTATAAACACATTGCCGCAGTAGGGGCAGGTCCACTTTACCTCATCCGCAAAAGCCACGGTGCATACAGACAGCGCAATGATAAGCGCAAGAATAAAAGCGGCTGCTTTTTTCATTTATCTTAATCCTTTCGAGTAATGTTTTCACGCTGTGTAAATCAGCTGTCCCAGACTATTGTAACTTTAAGCCCGTCAACGGAATAGCTTACATCGTGCCACATATTTCTCTCAATGGACTGGGTAAATGCTTCCAGCATTTCTTCATCCTTCATCACTATTGTTGCTATAAGCACAAGGCCATGGGGGTTATAGAGGCGCTCGCTCATATTGAAGCCGTTTACCCACCAGTGGTTCTGCTCGGGAATGTTTACAAGCACTTCGCCGTCGTGGAGAATCTGCAAGCTCATATCCATCTGCTCATCTTCGCTTACAACATTATAGAAAGTGCCCAGGGAGCCCTTTTCGCGGTTGTAGATGCCTACCTCACCGCCGTTGGTGATAAGGTAGTTGCCCTTCCAGGCCTGAATCATCCACTCTTTGCCCGCATAGTCAAAATGGAACCTTCTGGTGTTGTAGCGGTACATGGGCAGAGCGTAGCAAAGGAGGTCATACTCAAGGCAGAAACCGAAGGACCGCATCCAGCAGTTGATGGGAGCATAAACAAGGCCTTCATAAGCGTTGGTATTGAAGCCCACATTCATCATGCCCTTATCGTTATAGCCGAAACATTCGCCGGTTTCGGGGTTGATGTAGATAATGGGGCGGAACTGCTCTGTTTCGCCGTCAACATAAGTAACATCAAGCACGATCTGTGAATAATCCTTACCCTTTACAGGGTCAAGCCACAGGTCTGCCTTCTCAATACTGCTCATATATACGCCCATCATCCAGCAAAGCCTGCCCTTGCCTCTGTCGCCCTCGGCGTAATATTTATCACGCATTGCGTACATTTCGTCGCGGTATTCCTTGGTGTCAATATGGAATACGGTAACGGCAATACGGCCGGGATCCTGGATATCCGGCATATTGGTAAGGATTTTGTAAATATCAAGGCCGGACTGATCATAGATGCTTTGGCATATCATCTGGATATTTTCGTCAACGGTAACGGGAACATCCTTGGGGGCGCTGTAAAGAATATGCCCGGTAAGCACATATTTGATAAGCCGGAATAAATCAAAAATCTTATAGAATGTATCGGTTTTGAGGGTGGGAACACCTCTGCTGAAAATGGACTTTGTGGAATAACCCTTCTTTTCGGCATCGGTCACAGCTTTGTCGCTTGAAACGGCCTCGGGCTCTGCTGCATCTTTGCCGTCGACAGCAGCGGGCTCTTTGGCCTCTTCGCCGCCCTTTTCACCATCGGTATCGGTGCCGTCTTCACCTTCGGCTTCTTCGCCGTCCTCTTCGCCGCCTTCTTCATCCTCTCCCTCTTTCGGTTCTTCACCTTCGGGAGTTTTTCCTTCATCATCTGCACCGGCCTCTTCGCCGCTGCCTTCAACTGTAACGGTACCTGCCTGTGACTGAACATCGCCGCCTTCCGGCTCCTCGGCAAAAACCGCAGTGAAAATTCCGAAAATCATAGATAAAACTATGATAAGGGAAATAAGAGGTGCTGCCTTTCTCATATAATACCTCCGTATAGTTTAATCTGATGCGGCAGCTGCCTTAAAGCCGCATCAATCTGCCTTACCACAGTATTATACATTTTTATCTGTAACATTTCAATGTTCAGTGTTACATTTTTATCTGTAAATTTTATATTTTATTTGTGTTTTTTATATCAATGCATTATAATACCTTATGATAATATATCATCCGGAAAGGAGATACAGATGAAAAGATACGACAGTGCAAAAGAAATATACGCTTCCTACGGCGTTGATACGGAAAAAGCCATTGACGCCCTTAAAAATGTTACAATCTCGGTTCACTGCTGGCAGGGCGACGATGTAAACGGGTTTGATAACCCGGACGCTCTCTCCGGCGGCATTCAGACCACGGGCAATTACCCGGGCAAAGCCTCTACCCCTCAGGAGCTGATGGCGGATATTGACAAGGCATTCTCGCTTATGCCCGGCAAAAAGAAACTTAACCTGCACGCCTGCTATGCAATTATGCAGGGCGAAAAGGTTGACCGGGATAAAATAGGCCCTGCACAGTTTGAGCCCTGGGTTAAATTTGCAAAAGAGAGAGGTATGGGCCTTGATTTTAACCCCACATTTTTCTCCCACCCCATGGTTAAGGATAACCTGACCCTTTCCTCACCGGATGAAGAAGTGCGCCGCTTCTGGGTGGAGCACGGCAAAAGATGCCTTGAAATTTCGGAATATTTTGCAAATGAAACAGGCATACCCTGCGTAATGAATATATGGATACCCGACGGCTACAAGGATGTGCCGGCAGACCGGCTCTCTCCTCGCCTGAGGTTTAAAAAGTCCCTTGATGAAATACTGAGCATTCCCTACGATAAGAGCAAGGTTTTTGTTACCCTTGAATCAAAGGTATTCGGCATAGGCCTTGAAAGCTATACGGTAGGCAGCGCGGAATTCTGCCTGAGCTACGCCTGCAAAAACAATATAGTTCCCCTTATGGATAACGGCCACTATCACCCCACGGAGCTGGTTTCGGATAAAATCCCCGCCCTGCTGGCATTTCACGAGCACCTGGGGCTTCATGTTACAAGAGGCGTTAGGTGGGACAGCGACCATGTGGTTCTCCTTGACGATGAAACAAAAGAAATTATGAAGGAGATTGTAAGAGGCAACGCCCTTGAGCGCATATTCATTGCAACCGATTATTTTGACGCTTCCATAAACCGTATTTCCGCCTGGGTAACCGGGGTAAGAAATATTCAGAAGGCCCTGCTTTTTGCCCTGCTTGAACCGAGCAAAAAAATGACGGAACTGCAGGACAAAGCTGATTTCACCGCCCTTATGGCTCTGAGCGAAGAGGTAAAAACCCTGCCCCTTGGGGATGTGTGGGAAGAATACCTTGAAAGAGAAGACCTTAAAAACAGCTATATTGATGATATAAAAGAATATGAAGAAAGGATACTCAGTTTAAGAAAATGAAAAATATATTTGAAGCTCCCTTCCTTATTGAAATGATGCGCACCACCGCAAATATGTACCGCCTGGGTTATGATGAAAGAAACGGCGGAAACATCAGTTGGATGCTCCCGGCCGAAACCGTAGGCGAATACCTTGACCTTGATAATGTGATAAGAACAATACCCACGGGTTTTGATGCTTCTCCTCTTAAAGGCAAAATCTTTATAGTTACCGGTACGGGAAAATACTTTAAAAATGTTGAAGTTGATCCGGAAACAAACCTGGGCATTATCCGCATTGCCGCTGACGGCACCACGGCGGAACTGCTCTGGGGATTCAAAGACGGAGGCAAATTCACAAGCGAGCTGCCCGCCCACCTTATGAGCCACATAAGCCGCATGAGCATCGACCCCGAAAACAGGATAATAATGCACTGCCACCCGGATTACACCCTTGCCATGACTCAGGTTCACCCGGCAGATGAAAGAGCAATTACCCGCACCCTGTGGAAGCAGATGACAGAGAGCATTGTTGTTTTCCCCGAAGGTGTGGGAGTGCTGCCCTGGATGGTCTGCGGAACAAACGCCATAGGCGAAGCCACCGCCGAAAAGATGAAGGAATACCGCATAGTTCTGTGGACCCTGCACGGCATTTACGGCTGCGGCAGAGATATGGACGAGGCCTTCGGCCTTATTGAAACCGTGGAGAAAGCGGCAAAGATGTATATGCTCACCGCCCACCTGCCCAAGGCAAATGAAATAACCGATGAAAACCTGGTTGACCTTGCCGCAAGATTTAATCTCAACTACCGCAAGGATTTCCTGGATATTTAATCTTATCTTATAATGTAATATATTATAAAGCCCGCAAGTTGCAAAAACCTGCGGGCTTTGAATTTTATTCGCCACACCCGTCACGGCTCACATCCTTTTCGCCGTGCCACCCTCTCCGTTCTCGGAGATGGCTATTAAGGTATATTTGATTATACTGCTGTCCGTTTGCTTTTCGCTTAATTTCACAGGCTGAGGCCGTAGCAGTTGAGATGAAAACGGTGTTTTCTTCGGCGGGAGACAGTGCTGCAGCACGGCAAAGCCGAAAAAACGCCGAAAACAGAAAATATATAAAAATCAGCTTTTCTCATGCTTTTTACTAAATAAAAACCCGCGGGTTTTATTAACCCGCGAGTTTTAATATCTTTAAACATTTTCTGTTTGGTTTTCGCTCAAATGCCAAGGCCGGTTTTCTCAGCCTTTGAAGAGATTGCTGATAGCATCAATTATCTTCTGGAAGAATCCTTTGATTGCATTGATTATCTTCTGGAAGAAGTTATCGCCGTTATCTCCTTCTCCGCCTTTGCAATCCCACTCTGCGCTCTTGATTGAGCCGTTACCGGTGCTGATAATCATATTATCCTTATCGGTCTTTGAGCCCTCAAATTCAACATTTTCAAGAGCGGTGCAGCCGTAGAATGCCTTGTTGCCTATAAGCTGAAGGCTTGCGGGCAGTGAAACGGATTCAAGAGATGAGCAGCCTTCAAATGCGCTGGCGCCTATCTTTTCGGCGCTTGCTATTTCGGCACTCTTAAGTGCGGTACAGCCATTGAATGCGCTCTCAGCAATAGTCTTTGCGTCGGCTTTGACTGTTCCGAGAGCGGTGCAGCCTTCAAAAGCGTTGGCGGCAATGGTGTTTGCCTTGACATCGGCAGTCTTGAGTTTTGTGCACTGGAAGAATGCCTTGCTGCCTATGGTTGTGGCGTTGGAAACCTTAACGCCGGTAATCTTATCGTTAAGAGCGAATGCTTCGTCTGCAATAACCTTGGTGTTATCGCTGATGGTAAGCTCACCCTTGGCTTTGCTGCCGTCGGAAGCGATAAGATGGTTGCCGATATAAAGGAGACCGTCTTTCCAGTTCTTGTTATTGAGGTAATAGGCGGTGCCCATAAAGGCTTCCTTCTGGATTTCCTCAAGATTATCGGTAAGGGTAATCTTGTCAAGGGCGGCACAGTTCCTGAATGCGCCTTCGCCTATGGTCTTGAGCCCTTTACCGGAATCGAAAGATTTAAGAGCGGTACAGCCTTCGAAAGCGGAACCGTCAACCAGTTCCATACTGTTGGGAAGGGCAACTGCTTCAAGAGCGGTACAGTTTTCAAAAGCAGTTTTGCCTATGGTCTTGAGAGTTGCGGGGAACTTGATCTGCTTAAGGCTTGTGCAGGCATTGAAGGCGTCGGTATCAATGGTTTCCAGGCCTGATTTAAGGGTAACCTTTTCGAGGCTTTCGCAAAGGTCAAAGGTATGGGCCTCAATCATTGCAACGCCTGAACCTATGGTAGCGGATTTAAGAGCAGTACAGTTATAGAATGCGAAGTTACTCAGAATAGTAACACTGTCGGGAACCACAACAGACTCAAGGCTTGTGCAACCGCTGAATGCGTTACCGCCGATATACTCAACAGATGAGGGTATCTTGAGTGTTTTAACTTCGGAAAAGCCCTGGAATACACTGTTGGTAATCCTGGTGATGCCGTCCTGGAATTCAACGCCGGAAATTGCCTTATAAATTCCGTTCCAGGGAACATCTGTTTTAAGTTTATATGCAGGGTTCATTGAACCGCTGCCGGTCATTGTAAGGGTTACTCCCGTTGTTTCTCCAAAAGCATCGCCTGCAACGGAGAGCACGGTTATGGGCATTGAAACATTCTTGAGGGCGGTGCAGCCGTCAAAAACATTGGACTCAATATCCGTAACGGTAGCGGGGATTTCAATCTTTGCAAGAGCGGTACAATCCTTGAATGAACCTACACTCAGCTTTGTAACACCTTCTTTAAGGGTAACATTTGTAAGAGCGGTACAGCCCTGAAAAGCGGCTTCGGGAAGGATTTTAACGCCTGTGCCGACGGTTGCGCTCTTAAGAGCGGTACAGCCTTCAAACACATTATTGCCTACAAGGGTTACGATTTCAGCTTCTGAGCCGTCCGCAACCTCGGGAACTTTAACATCGGGGATAACAATGCTTTCAAGGGATGTGCAGTCTTTGAAAGCGTTGGCGCCTATGTTGACAATCTGCTCACCTATAGTGAAGCTCTTCAGGCTTGAACAGCCTTCAAACATTGAGGCGGGGATTACCGTAACACCTTTACCCATTGTAGCGGTTGCAAGGGATTCGCAGCCGGAAAATGCTTCGTTGCCGACCATAGTTACGGAATCGGGGATAGCTATTGATTTAAGATTCTTACAATCTTTAAATGCTGCGGCGCCTATGCTTACAACCTTATTGCCGATTCTGATGCTTTCAAGGTTTTCGCAGCCTTCAAACATTGAATCTGTGATTTCGGTTATATCATCGCCGAGAACCGCACTCTTGAGTGAGGAGCAGCCTGCAAAAGCGCTGCCTGCTATGGAAGAAACAGAGCCCGGGATTGAAGCGGTTTCAAGAGCGGCGCAGTCTTTGAATGCGTTGGCAGCAATTGTCTTTGTGCCGGAGCCCAGAGTAGCGGTTTTGAGAGCGGTACAGCCCTCAAATGCCGACTCGGCAATTGTAACAGCCTTAACGGTTGCAGTTTCAAGAGCGGTGCAGCCGGCAAAGGCTCTGTCGCCTATAGTGGTTGCATCGGAAACGGTTACGGAAGTGATTCCGGTTGCTTCTTTGCAGGCTTCATCTGCAATACACTTGGTATCGGCTTTAACGGTGAAGTCATCGCTGATTACTTCGGCATTGCCCTTTATAAGGTGCTTGCTGATATAAAGGGTGCCGTCTTCCCACTTTTCATCGTTGGTATAGTAAGCGGTATCTGCAAAAGCATTTACGCCTATGTTTGCTATTGAATCGGGAAGCTCTATTTCCGCAAGAGCGGTACAGCCGCTGAATGCCTCGTCACCGATTGAGGTAACGGTGTCGGCAACAGTAAGGTCTGTGAGAGCGGTAAAGCCCTTGAAGGCGTTATTGCCTACGGATTTAACTCCGCTGAGTATTTCAACGGTATCAATAGCTTCGGCAAGGTTGCTCCAGGGAACATTGTTGGCGCTCTGGAAATCCGGCATTTCGGAATTGCCTGAAATTGCAAGCTTGGTAACAGGTGCGCCCGTAAAAGCTGACGAATCAATATTTTCAACAGTTGCGGGGATTGTAACTTTCTCAAGGGAAGTGCAACCCGCAAAAGCATTTTTGCCTATGGACTTGGCTGCAAGAGGAACGGCAATCTCTTCAAGAGAAGTGCAGTTTCTGAATGCAGTCATATTTATACCCTCAATGTTGGGGCTTAAAGTAGCGGTTTTAAGGGCAGTACAGCCGGAGAAAACGCCCTGGCCCAGTTCTGTTACGGAATCGGGAACAGTGATGCTTTCAAGGGAGGTACAGCCGGCAAAAGCCGTATCATCAACCTTAACAACAGAGGACGGAATTGTAATGGATTTGATGTTTTCGCAGTTCTGGAACAGAGATGTTGTAAGGCTGGTAATGCCGCTGCCTATGGTAACGGTTTTAAGAGCGGTACAATCTGAGAAAACGATAGGTCCGAGAGACTTCACGGAATCCGGAAGTACGATGCTTTCAAGTGAAGAACAACCTGCAAAAGCTCTTGTGCCGATTTTTGTTACGCTTGAAGCTATTGAAACCTTCTTGAGGGAGGTCATCTTCTGGAACGCAAAGTTTGCGATTGTTGTAACATCCTTACCGACGGTTACGCTCTGAACATCGGCGGCATAAGCAGCCCAGGGAAGTTCTGTATATTCTTTATAAGCAGACATCGGACCGGAACCGCTCAGGGTGAGGGCCTTCTTTGCGGAATCATAGGTGTAGGTAACCGAAGATCCGCAGGAACCTGTATCATCCGCAGCAGATGCAGTAAGCAATGAGAAGGTCATAACACCGAATATCATTGCAACGGCAACCAACAGCGGAAGAACCTTTCTGAATGATTTTTTCATAAATCTTTCTCCTTAATGCTTTTTAAGTGAAAAGTTGCTGCCGGTCCGTATTATGTGAACGGAGCTGTAAGGATGGCATCAATAATCTTATACCAGCCTTCCTTAATATTTGTTCTCATCTGAACAAACATGGAATTGCTGAGGAACTGAGTGATGGGCTCAAGCCAGAGTTCTATGCTTGAAAGCATACCGTAGAGGGTGGATGTGGTGCTGTTTTTGGCTTTGCCGCTGGTCTGGAACCCGGTAAGGGTTTCAACGGTAGCGCCGAAATCCTGCTTGCCTTCATCATAGATGGTTTCATCATATACATTTTCATAAGTAAGGAACTGCTGGGGAAGGTCTTTGCCTTCGCCGTAATACTGGGCGCTGTCACCGAATACATCACCCGAATATTTGGTGAAATCATATTCCTTGAACTTATCGTAATACTTGCTTTCGCTGGTGGGGTTATCTGTGCTCATACGGCTTACTACGATGAACCTGTAGAATACCATGCTCTCATCTGAAGGTGAGGGGAAGGTAAAGCCGCAGTGGGGGCAGCAGCCTGCGTTTGCAGAATATATTTCATAATATGTATATCCGCCGGTTGCCATCTTGCACTTGGGGCACTTTACTGCATAGTATGCGTAAACGGGAATGCCTTCATATTTAACGGAATCACCGTCGCCGCCTTCTTTGACTTTGTAGGTGATTTCCTCTGTTCTGGGCTCTCCGGTTGTTTCATCAATAATGGGAGTGCCGTCGGAGTTTTTAAGCTCCTGAGTAAATGTATAGGAAGGAACATCGTTGAGAGCGAACATTTTCTTTGCCGTAACCTGGTACATGGCGTATGTTTTTGTACCGAGGTAAACTTTTGGCTCGCCCTTCTCGTCCTTTTCTATTTCCTGCTTTACATTGCCGTCTTTGTCGGTTACGGGGATACCGTCTTTATCAACCACATCCTTGAGAGCGTGAATTAAATCTCCGTTGGCGTAGTCGGTTACTGTTGATGCAGTAGCGGTAACGAGGGGATCCTGGTTGTAATCGTACTGCTCAGCAGCGGGCTCTTCCTTCTTCTCGCCGGCATCGGCGGCAAAAGCTGCCATACCAAGCGAAAGAGCAAGCACAAGAGCCATTATGACTGCGATTATCTTTTTTATCATAATCGGGACCTCTTTCCGTTTTAGTTTTCTGTATAGTTTACCGGTAAAACCGGATTGAATTCTGCCTGAAAATCAAGGTGCCTTTTTCGGGCAGCCGCCGGTATACGGCGGCTGCGCCGTTCCAGTCGAATTATTCGGCTGTGGGAGCACCTACGGGGCAGTTATCTGCACAAGCGCCGCATTCGATGCAGGCGTCAGCATCGATAACATACTTTCCGTCGCCTTCGGAGATAGCCTCAACGGGGCAATCTGCCGCACAAGCGCCGCAGGAAATGCATTCATCATTGATAATGTATGCCATTGTGATTTCCTCCTTATATTTCAGCATCTGTACGATGGCTGTTGGCTTAAATAAGTCCCTTTACGAGTTCAAGGATAACCGGCAGGTAACCGCTGGTTACCGACATATTCAGGAAGGTCTTGCTGAATGAAACCGCCTGAAGATAATAGCCGTTTCCTTCTTCTTTATTGATTGTGATAAGGATGCAGAAGTTATTTTCGCGATCCTCAACAAGTACATTTTCACCCTTCTTGCAGGGGTTGCCGTTGATATCCCAATAGTATCTCTTCCAGTCCTTACCAAGGGCGAATGAAAGCTGGCCCTTATCATCATAAACTCTGATCAGGAAATCAGAATCCGGTTTCCACTGGAGCTGAACGATAGTGGTGGTGTAAAGGTGCTGGGCGCCTTTTTCATTGCGGTCATTGTAGCCTTCCTTCCATTCGGAAACATCGGGAAGATCTTCAAATGCGCTGTAAACGCCGTCTACATAGTAAACCTTGAATCCCATGAATTCGCAGTTACGGTAAGGTCTTTCAACGGTGCTGCCCTTGGGGTCAACCATAATGGGTTTTTCTTTATCGGGAACAACATTGCCTTCTTCGTCAAGCTTATCCACCATTACGGGAGTGCCGTCTTCATTATAAACAATGTTGCCCTCTTCATCTTTTTTCTCTTCCTGTACGGCCTCATACATCAGGTTGCCGTCGCCGTCCTTCTTCTGGTAAGCAACAGGATAGTTCGCAATGTTCATGCCGCCGTTCATAATTCCGTAGAATACAGGTTCCTCGGCGGTATCAGCCGCTTTTTCCGGATCATAAGCGGGATCGTAAAGCGTGCTGCCGTACATAAGAGAATATTTTCTGTACCTTCTGGTTTCGCCTACTTTATCAACATTCAGGTTGCCCTGATCATCATAAGCGTTGTTGTAATCAAGGAACGCATAGCGGGCGGCGCCGGAATAGCACACATAAATATCAAGACTGTTGGTTTCGTTATCCGCCTCATAAGCAAAGATTGTTCTGGCGGAGCCGTCCTTCTCTGTTGAGAAGCCGGAGTTTGAAGGAATAAGGAATGAGGGGCAGTCTTCCTGAATCTTCTTTTCAAGCTTGGAGCCCATACCTACCATTGCGTTGTAGGTAACCTGCTCGGAGCCGGAGAACACCTTGGTTTCAAGAAGTTTCCATTCCTCTTTTGAATTCTTGTAGTAAAGGTTGAATGTGTAGTCCTTGCCTATCCACTGAGTGTTGAAGGAAAGGTAAAGGTCATCATAGTCATCCGCATTGGGAGACTTGGAATAGGCTGTGACAAAGTCTCTGTCAATAAGAGCTGTGCCGCCGTCATTTATATTGACCTGCTCGCCGTCAGCATTATTGTAATAAATATTAACAAGCTCATAACCGGTCTTGTCAACGGGAGTACCGGAGAGGTAAAGGTCTGTTGTATTTACAATGTGATCCTTATAAGCGGCTTCGTTTCTTTCTCCGTTTTCATTTGCATAGCTTGCAATAACAAAGTCTGCACGGGCAACCTGCTTGATATCTTCCATCTCTACGGTGTCGCCTAAAACAAACTCTTTATCGGAAGCATAGACATAGTCATCAATATTGTAGCCGATATGGAAGGTTCTGTCTTCAAGAACGGCATAAACCCTGATAAGGGACATATCAACAACGGGGTTACCCTGGTCATCAACGGGTCTCTCCTCCTCGGGAAGCAGAGAGTTCTTATCAATACGGTTCTTGACTTTGCAGAGAACACGGGTAGCCTTGTCATCTTTGCCGGCGGTCATCTTAAGGCCGTTTTCATCTTTGTAAGTTGCTTTATAAGTAACCTTATCATACACAAGGCCTATATCGGCAATATCAATAAAGCTTAAAGCGCTGTCATTTACTATATTTTCAATTTCTTCCTCGCTCTTGTTCTCATTGCCTTCTTTTCTTGCTATGGATGATCTGGTAGGCAATGCTATATTGAGAGTCATATTCTTATATGTAATAAGAGTGACTTCTCCGGTATCTTCATTATAATTTGTGGTGGCGGAGGGGAAAACTATGGTGGTGTAAGCGGGCTGAAGCTCAACCTGCTCCCAGGCAAAACCGTAGGTGCTGTTTTCATCCTTTATGGCATTGCCTTCATCATCAAATGTGGGTCTGAAAACCTCAATATTGATGGTAACAGCTATATTGATATACAAAGCGGTAATACTTTCGCCGAATACATATACCCCTCTGTTTATATCTTTTGCCGCCAATGCTGTAGTGGGCTCATTAACTTTGAAAAATGTAGGTTTGGCCGCACTCGCATCAAGCCTGCTTGCGGTATTGTTGCCGTCTGTGAAAGTAACAGTCAGGCCGTAATCTGCCGCACCGCTGCCTTCATTTATCTCGGCATACTTTTCATTTACCTTTTTCTGGATGCTGATAAGATCCGCGTTGGAAAGAGCTTCGCCATAAGGGCCGTAATAGGTGAAAAGTTCTTTCCACACCGGGCGGGTTATGGTGTTCTTTTCCTCTTCGCCGGATTCGTCATCACCGGGCTCGGCAGGCTCTGCGGGTTCCGCAGGTTCGCCGCCTTCGCCGGGCTCCTCAACCGGTTCCTCATCAACGGGGATAAGAACCTCGACCTCTTCCAGTTCATAATCCAGAGGCAGGTACTTGATAACAACCCCGCCGCCGTAGTGAGCGGTAAGGCTGAGCTCGGCTATAGCTGCAGAGAAGGTGCCGTCAAAGCCTTTGCCCTGGGAATCAACCCATTCGTCAAATTCTGCGCCGCCGTCAATGGAGGGGGTATAAGGGCTTATATCAAACCCGGTAACGGGAACCTGAAGTGTGATTGATGTGATTTTGCCTGTTTCCTCATCAGTCACTACTTCTGCATTCTCGAGAAGTTCTTCTGAAAGCTCACCGAAATAACCGTCACCCGGGTCAAGGGTTAAAGCGACGGTTTCGGTTGATTTAACAGCATAGAAGGTAAGGTTATCGTTTACGGTAATTGCAGTAAGATTTTCCACAAAGTTTGCGCTTGAATCGGCCCACTTATAGAAACCTTCTATTTCGGAAGTGTCGGGAATCTGATCCGCAGTAAGCTTGCCGCCTTTGGCAACTGTAGCTGTGCTGATAACATCTTCGCCGTCTTTGAAGGTAACTGTTTTATCCCTTGAAACGGTAAAGTTATAATCGGCATCAATAATAAATTTGTCAGCTTTTGCTTTATATCCGTTAGTACCGCTTACTCCTATTGATATCTGGGCAGGACCTTTATTTGTTGTGTAATAGCAGGTATATAATTCCGGCATTATTTTGGCGAAACCCTCATTAACAATAACAGTGTTATTGTCGCTATCTTTATAAGAAGGATTATCCTTGACATTAACCGTGAAAACAGCAACAGGATCATCTGATGTAAGGTCGGCCTTAACCTGATTTTTTGCATAAGCATTACCTGCGCCATCTGTGCCGGCAGCATTCCAAGAATTCAGGGTAAGCTGAAGGGCAGTCCAGAATTTAGCCTCGTCAGCGGTTACGCCATCAATAAGATCGGGATATTTAAACAGTTCAACTTCGTTGCCGTCATCATCAAAATCATATGTAATAAGATCAACTGTTTTCTTTGTGCCCGATATCTCTCGGCATTCCGATTCAACAAGAGTAAACTGGGCCTGAGAGGGACAGTCAAGCAGCCTGTTATCAAAAACGATTACAGGAGTATTATTTTTGAACATAGTATAATCTGTCTTGTAATAAAGTTTACAAGTCAGAGTTTCACCCTCGGAAACCGTGGCATTTTTGCCCAGCAGTTCTCCTTTGGAATTATAGAATTCCGTGGCAAGATACACGAAATTGTCGTATTGTCCGTCAAGTTCTGCATATGACAATACCGTGGATGTTACCTCATCACCTTCTGCATATACACTTACCCCTGTGGCTATTGTGCCGAGGAGCAGTGCAAAGCAGAGCAAGAGGCTGAGAAGTTTTTTGGATCTTTTCATTTTGTTTCCTCCTTGAGTAGAGAATTGCATTTGTGCCCGAATTCAGAGCCAATGAATTACGGGTATTTATACGGATGAATTATATTATAAAATAAATGTATAATGCAAGTATTTTATAAAATAAACGCCCGCACGCGATAATTTTTATTTAATATATATAAATTTTCATTATTTGATTTGTGAACATTTACTGTTGATTTTCAAGCTGAGTTTAAAAAAATTTCAGCACTGCAACTTTCAAAAAAGAAAATCCCGGAGAAAAATTTCTCCGGGAAAGTGATTCTCTGTGCTGATTTACACTCAGATTCTTGCAACGCCGCTCTTGCGGGCAGCTTCTGCAACTGCCTTTGCAACTGCGGGGCCTACTCTGGGGTCAAAGGCCTTGGGGATAATATAATCCTCGCAGAGCTCTTCATCGGAAATAAGGCCGGAAAGGGCCTGAGCAGCCGCCATCTTCATCTCTTCATTGATGTCGCTGGCTCTTACATCAAATGTGCCGCGGAATACGCCGGGGAATGCAAGCACATTGTTGATCTGGTTGGGGTAGTCGCTTCTGCCGGTTGAAATAACTCTTGCTCCGCCGGCTTTGGCATCCTCGGGGAAGATTTCGGGGGTGGGGTTGGCGCAGGCAAAAACAATGGCGTCTTTATTCATGGACTTAACCATATCAACGGTAACGGTGCCGGGGGCGGAAACACCGATAAATACATCGGCGCCCTTGATTACATCGGCAAGGGTTCCCTTTTCGCCGGCAAGGTTGGTAACCTCAGCCATCTCTTCCTTAATCCAGTTAAGGCCGTCTCTGCCTTTATAGATAGCACCTTTTCTGTCGGTCATAACAATATTTCTGAAGCCGGCGGAAAGGAGAAGCTTGGTAATTGAGATTGCGGCGGCGCCTGCGCCGGAGGTAACAATCTTTACATTCTCTTTCTTTTTGCCTACAACCTTAAGGGCGTTCATAAGGCCCGCAAGGGTGATAATAGCGGTGCCGTGCTGGTCATCGTGGAAAATGGGGATATCGCACTTTTCCTTGAGCTTACGCTCAATCTCAAAGCAGCGGGGCGCGGCTATATCCTCAAGGTTAATGCCGCCGAAGGAGCCGGAAATAAGGTAAATTGTGTTTACTATTTCATCAACATCCTTGCTCTTTATGCAGAGGGGGAAGGCGTCAACATCGCCGAAGGACTTGAAGAGCACACATTTGCCCTCCATAACGGGCATACCGGCCTCGGGGCCTATATCGCCCAGGCCCAGAACTGCGGTGCCGTCTGTGATAACGGCGCACAGGTTGTGCCTTCTGGTAAGCTCATAGCTCTTTTCGATATCCTTCTGGATTTCAAGGCAGGGCTGAGCAACACCGGGGGTGTATGCAAGGGAAAGATCCTCTTTGCTGGCAACGGGAACCGTTGATATTACTTCGATTTTACCTTTCCACTGCTCGTGGAGCCTTAATGATTCTTTTGCGTAATCCATATTATTTTATCCATCCTTTCGAACGTTCTACAGCCCTCTTCCAGCCGGCATAGATTTCATTTCTCTTCTCTGCGGGCATCTGGGGCTTAAATACCTTATCAACCTGGCGGTTTTTCTGAATCTCTTCCTTGCTTTCCCAGAATCCTACTGCAAGGCCTGCAAGGTAAGCGGCGCCGAGGGCCGTTGTTTCAACGGTTTTGGGCCTGTTTACACTGCACTGAATCATATCCGCCTGTATCTGGAGCATAATATCGCTGACCGACGCTCCGCCGTCAACTCTCAGCTCCGTAAAATCAATGCCGCTGTCCGCCTTCATGGCTTCAAGCAGGTCGGTCATCTGGTAGCAGATTGCTTCAAGCACGCTTCTTGCAACATGGGCTCTGTTTACGCCTCTTGTAAGGCCCACAATGGCTCCCCTGGCATACATATCCCAGTAAGGGGCGCCGAGGCCGGTGAATGCAGGCACAAAATAAATGCCGTTTGCATCGGGCACGCTCTCTGCCAGTTCATCGCAGCGGCGGGCGCTGTCAATGAGGTGGAGCTCATCCCTGAGCCACTTGATTACGGAGCCCGCGTTGAAAGCGGAACCCTCTATGGAATACTCAACCTTATCACCTATACCCCAGGCAACGCCGGTGAGCAGATTATTATTGGACTGAACTCTCTTTTCGCCGGTATTCATCAGCAGGAAACAGCCGGTGCCGTAGGTATTCTTTGCCTGACCCGGCTCAAAGCAGGCCTGACCGAACAGAGCCGCGGGCTGGTCGCCTATGGCGCCGCTGATGGGGATACCCTCAAGGGCCTCAAGGCCCAGGATGCCCTTTGCCACCCTGCCGTAAATTTTGCTGGAGGGAACGGGCTCGGGAAGGATTGAAACGGGAATATCCAGCTTTTCGCACAGGTACTCATCCCAGCAGAGCTTATCCACATCAAACAGCATTGTTCTGGAAGCGTTTGAATAATCCGTTACATGCACGCTGCCGCCGGTAAGGTTCCAGATAATCCAGGTTTCAACCGTGCCGAAAAGCAGCCTGCCCTGGTCCGCAAGTTTCTTTGCGCCGGGAACATTATCAAGAATCCATTTGATTTTTGTGCCGGAAAAATATGCGTCAATAAGAAGACCGGTGTGCTCCTTGATATAATCGCCAAGGCCCTCTTCCTTAAGCTTTTCGCAATAATCCGCAGTTCTGCGGCACTGCCATACTATGGCGTTGTAAACGGGCTTGCCCGTCTGCCTGTCCCAGAGTATGGTGGTTTCGCGCTGGTTGGTGATACCTATACCGGCAATCTCTGAGGGAGAAATGCCGCCGCTTGCAAGGCAGGCGGAAACAGCCTGAAACTGGCTGTAAAGAATTGAAAGGGGATCGTGCTCAACCCAGCCGGCCTCGGGATAAATCTGCTCAAACTCATTCTGGGCCTTGCAGATTATGTTTCCGGCTTTGTCAAAAATTATCGCCCTTGAGCTGGTGGTTCCCTGGTCCAGGGCCATGATGTACTTTGCCATAAATCCGACCTCACTTTACTCCGAAATATTTTATTGCGTTGTTGTATGAAATATCCTCCACAATTTTGCAAAGGGTTTTTTCATCATAAGGATAAAGGCCTTTTTCCGCAAACTCACCAAGCAGATTGCACATGATTCTGCGGAAATACTCGTGCCTCGGGTATGAGAGGAAGGAACGGGAATCCGTTACCATACCCACAAATTTGCCCAGAGCTCCCAGATTGCCCAGGGCTTTCATCTGCTCACGCATGCCGTCAATATTATCATTGAACCACCAGGCGGAGCCGAACTGGATTTTGCTTTCCGCCTCGCTGCTCTGGAAGTTGCCCAGCATTGAGCCCAGCACATAATTATCCTTGGGGTTAAGGCAGAAAAGCACCGTTCGGGGCAGCTTATCCTCCCTTGCAAGGGAATCAAGGAATGCGGAAAGCTTTGCCGCTATGGCATAATCATCAATGGAATCAAAGCCGGCATCCGGGCCGATGGCGGCAAACATTTTTGAGTTGTTGTTTCTTATGGGCCCTATATGGAGTTCCATGCCCCAGCCCCTTGCGGCATACTCCCGTGCAAGGAAGCGGAGCAGATCCGTTTTATATTTATCTGCCGAAAGGCGGTCGATTTTTTCCCCGGCTTTGCCCCGGGCGAATATCTCCTCAAGCTCCTGCTCCCCTGCTTCTTCACAGGGAACATAGGAAAAGGCGTGGTCGCTGGCCCTGCAGCCAAGCGAAGCGAAATATTCTATCCTGTCTTTCAGCGTATTTTTCAGCTCTTTGTAAGTGTTTATGCCTTTACAGGCGGTTTCTTCCATGCGGCGGAGCCACTGTGCAAACCCGGGCAGTTCCACGGAGAGGGCATTATCCGGCCTGAAAGCGGGAAGTACCTTAAAATCAAGATTTTCCGCTGCCAACAGTTTATGGTATTCCAGGGAATCCGCAGGGTCATCGGTAGTGCATAAATGGGTAACATCTGAACGGCTTATAAGTTCCCTGGGTGTAAAGCCGCCTGCCTTTACTTTTGCGTTGGCTTTTTCCCAGATTATATCCGCAGTTTCTTCGCTGAGTATCTCATTTATGCCGAAATAACGCCTCAATTCCAGGTGGCACCAGTGGTACATCGGGTTGCCGATAAGGGCAGGCATGCAGGAAGCGAAGGCTCTGAACTTCTCATAGCCGGAAGTTTCGCAGCCGGTGATGTATTTTTCCTCTATGCCGCAGGAACGCATAGCCCTCCACTTATAGTGATCCCCCGCAAGCCAGAGCTCGGCTATATCCGCCGGCTCCTTATTCTCGTAAATCTCTTTGGGAGAAAGGTGGCAGTGCCAGTCAAAAATCGGCATCTTTTCCGCCGCAGCAAACATTACCTTTGCCGGCTCGTTTTCAAGCAGAAAATCGCTGCCCATGAATTCTTTTGCCATAAATCCGCCTCCCTGTATTATAAAATAAAAACATACAATAATATATTAACATATCTGCGGAGTTTTTCAAGAGAAAAATTGAGGGAAATTACAGCATAAAAACAGATAATCAACAAAAAGCAACATGGATGCCCGGTTTTTAATCAATCCTGTTATATGCTGCTTTGATTAACCGTGAAAATAATTCAATAATCCGGTATAAACAAAACCGGGACGGATTTTCCCTGCCGGCAGCGGTTTTATCTTTTTATTTTAAAATCCTTGACAAACAGCGGTAATTGTGTATAATTACATATACTGAATACCGCGGAGTAGAGCAGTTGGTAGCTCGTCGGGCTCATAACCCGGAGGTCGCAGGTTCAAATCCTGCCTCCGCAACCAAAGAATCCCTTAGGCCACAAGGCTTTCGGGATTTTTCCTTTTTTGGGCATTTTCTAGATAAGAATTAAATCCCTACAGTCATCCCTACACCAGTTTTTCAGCCTCCGGAGACCGCAAACGCAATGTTTCCAAGGGTTTGCGCCGCTTCGCGGTCTCTCGCCCTGAACATGTGAGAATACACTTTTAAGGTCGTATTTGGGTTAGAATGACCCAATCTGCCGGACACGGTCGCAACATCTGTATCATGAGAAATCAGCAAAGAGGCATTTGTGTGTCTGAGTGAATGAAGCGTGTGATGTTCAAGACCGTTTCTCTTCTGAAACTTATCCCACCAGTCGCCGACGGTATCAGGATGAATCGGCGTACCGTCATATTTTGTAAAAAGTCGGTCTGTGTCGGTCCACAGCGGACCGGCTTTTTTCTTTTTCTCATCCTGAAATGTTTTGTACTCATTCAGCAAGGCCAAGCTGTAATCATCCATAGACAACACTCTTGTACTCTTTTGAGTTTTGGGATCTTTGGTGATTATTTCACCGCTTACATACTGCGAGTTTCTTCTTATTGATATTGTTTGATTATCAAAGTCAATATCTTTCCACTCAAGTCCGCAAAGCTCGCCTCGTCTTATTCCGAACAGAATCAGAAGCGAAATCATTGTTTTGTATTGTATAGGTTCATCTCTCAAAAGAGATAAAACATTAATCGCTTCTTCTTCATTCATGCAAGATGTTTCTTTTGATCTCGGAGAAGGAGGATCTGCACGCTTTGCGACATTCTCGTCAATGAGTCCCCATTTCCAGGCAACCTCAAGAACTTTTGAAATGACATTGTGATGCTCTCTAATCGTTTTGTTTGATAATGCTCCGCCTGTCAATTTATTGACACCCGGCTTAGCTAAACTACGATAAAAGTCATTCAGATCCATTTGATTAATATCAATAAGTTTCGTGTGACCAATCTTGGAATCGTAAACTCTTTGAAGCAGTTCTTTGTATCTGATGTAAGTTTTGGGAGCAAGTTTTTCCTTCCCGTCATTCTCCATCCAGTATACTGCCATATCTTTAAATTCCGAGAGAGCGTTTATCTTGCGTTCATTTTTTATGTCGGATTCAAAGATTTTAAGCTGAATCTGCAATTCCTTTTGGATCTGCCTTGGGTTCATACCTTTGGGTGGATTCCATGTCCTTGAATAACTTTTTCTTTTACCGCTTTCCGTATATCCATAAGTCATTCTTAATTCGTATCCACCGTTTTTTTCTCGTGCATACGCCATTTTCTTCTCCTTTCCAGGCGTATCTTTTACTTACTTAGCACGCCTATATTTTAAATTCATATTATTTCAAAGTCAATCTTGTAACGGATCAACGCCTAAATATTCTACCAATTCTTCAAAAACAAACATCGCTTTTCTCCCGGAATACACGACATGTATCCTTTCCGATTTAACGATGGTTCTGATAGCATTTTTAGTTATGGCAGTCGATGGATCAATAGCCTTTATTTCTTGATAAGCTGTCTCAATTGTTCTTATTCTCTTCATAACTGTAACTCCTTGCTCATTCAAAATAATCCATAACAAATTCCTCAAAGCTAAATGAGGTTTTTCTTTCCTTGTCTTTCTTATGGCGTTTATCCTGAATCCGTTTGATACCTCGTTCATGTTTTTTTCGTGCGACATATGCGCCGTAGTCTTCCTTTTTGTCATCCTCGTTGACAGTAATTCCTCTCTTTTCAAGCTTCGACATATCGGTATCCTCCGTGATAATCATTTTCGTTTTTACTGATTTGTATGTAACTGAAACAATATATAGATTCATATATATACCTCTTTCTCTTTGATCAATATTTCCTGTGGTTTTCAAGATATTCCTTGTCCTTCTCCCACTGTTCTTTTCTTCTCATCTTCTCGGTTTCATATTCATATGCCATCATCTTTTCAATTCCCTTGAATCGTCTGTCTTTTCTGTAACCTGCGGGAAATCCGAAAATGCTGACATGAAGGTTATATGAAGGATTAAATTCCTTTATATGTTTCATCCTGTATTCCTCAAAGCGAGCGTTGAACTGGAGATAAATCGGATAAATGTCATAATCGGAGTTTTCATAAACGCCTTTCAGAAAACTGATTATTTCCCATCCCTTGACATAGCAGTCATAGTCCTGAATACTCGGTTCATCGGTGCTGTAAGAGACGAGAAGAACATCTCCAACTGGGAAATCTTTGAACGGTCCAGATATAAGTTTCAATCCCGTGACTCCGAAACTGTCGAGATAACCTATGCCTTTTTCGTAAATGCCGTAGATATAGCTACCGGGCAAATCTTTATATCTGACATCGGTTAAATTGAAATCCTCATCAAAGAGAAATCCAGCTCTGCTTGCAATACCGATTACTCTGCCGTTTGAATAATGCTGCTTATACTTGTAATAAACAAAATTGTATTTGAAATCTACCGTTGTGTTTGTTTTCATAATCGTAAACCTCATTCGTATTTCTTATACAGCCGGTGTTACGGACAACCGTTTCACCGGCTGTATTTCATAATTTGTTTTTCTTTTTGTTTTTCAGCCGTTTGCCGTTCTCCTCAATGCTCGTTCCTAACCCGGGATCTCCGCGTCGTTTTTTCCGGCATTGGCACGCTCATATCGTGGCGTTGCTTCCCCTGACGGCATATCTACATCGCACGGTCATTCAATTTTCAAGGTGCGTGAGAGAAATCCTCTCAATAGGTAGGCAGCGAAAAGCCATTTTTTATACCCCTAAATTCAAAAAATTTTTAATACGTGATATTTTCTTGCTGATATTCTTCTGATTGATATTATTATTTTCAGCAATTCTTTCCTGAGTAAATCCGTCAAATACATATTGGGTTATCAATTCAATATCTGACATCGATAATTGTTTTATCTTTGCGCAGAGTTCAGGATTATCTAACTCTTCAATCCACCAATACCTACTATGCTCCGCAAGAATATCCTGAGTAACAGACAGTTGATTTTCGTATTTCAAAAAAAGGGCATTTTCTCCTTCTTCTGCTGTATCTGCTCCCAGTGAACTGTCACTAAATGGTTGGTTATGCATTTGATGTGTTCTCTCATCCCTGTAAAGTTCCCAATCATATTCTTCCATTTCTTTAATGGCTTCCTCATCCATTCCGTATCGGCGATATTCCTCTGCTTGCTCTTTCATTCTTTGAATAAATCTTTTTCTTTCGTAGCCGTCATTCCAGCTCATTTTGTAATCTCCTTGAATTTCAAATTTTGTTTGATTTGAAATCCGGAGACTACGGATATTTACCTGTGTAGCAAACCCACAAAAACATAAAAGCCCTTTCTCAAGCGTGAGCCTGAAAAAGGACCTTCAATCACCGCAAGAAGCGAAGCGAGCAAACAAAAAAGCACCGCAGAATCGAATTGAGTATAGGTATGACCTATGAACTCAATCCGGCTTCTTACGGTGCTTGGTAGTTTTTCAGTTACGGATAATAACTATCCGCATAGCTGCTCCGCTCGCGCGATTTAAAGTCGTATTGATTATTTAGTTTGTAGTGATATTTTTATTTGTTTTTCATTGTTCTGAAATATGCCATACTGAGCGGAACATCATTCGTCTTGCATTTCTGGCATTTCACCGAAACAAAAACTTCCGGGCTTTTACCGTAAACTGTTGCAAGGTGCATTCCGCAAAACGGGCATCTGATTTCCCGCTTGGGATATTTTCCGGCGCCCTCTTTTGACTTAATAATGTTATTACTTACCACAGTCGGTAAAGGGTTGCCTCTGTAATCATACATTATCTCAGCCATCTATTTGCCCTCCGCTATTGTAAGCTGACCTAAGAACTCATCCGCATCTTTTGCATTGAACATTTTCAGGCTTTTGAACCTGTTCAGAAGCGCGGAATATGATACTCCAAGTCTGTTTGCTATCTTCTGAATTATAACCTTGTCTGATTCTTTTATGAGATATGAACCGTATATGCTTATATATTCTCCGCCGTTATATGCTTTAAGTGCCTTTTCAAGAAGAAACCTCGGCATAAGAACGGCTGCCGCAAATCTGTTTGCATAGATTTCACAAGAATTGAACACTCTTTTTAAATCATCTTTTTTGTAATCGTATTCCGCATCGAATTTCGATTCAAAAAACGCTTTTGCCAAACCCGGGGAGTGACTTTCCATTATCTTATGCCCGCCCTCGTGCATAATTGTAAAACGTTCCTGGGCATAATTTCTTTTCAACCGTAACGGTAAATCCACAACAATTGTATTTGCAGGATATATCACCGCTTTTGTCTTCCCGTCAGTGTATATATTTATCGGTGTTACACCATCCGAAAGAAATCCCGATTTATTCGGATCTTCTTCAGCGAACTGAGCATAAACAATATTGCATCCCAGCAATTCGCTGACAATTCCCTCGGCATCAATACACCACACATTTTTAAGGTTATTGTCCTTTATATACTTTTTGACGAGAGTTTCACCAAGCTCGTCGATCTCCTCAAAACTGTAGTAATTCATCCACAGAACCTCCTTCTTGCCTCAACATACCACTGCCCATCATCATCAAGATAAATATCTCGCTGGTTGTTCTCAATCTGTACAGTATATCTTATTCCGTCATATTCATTATCTACGGAATTGCATTTATATATTATCTTCTTAATTGGAAAGATTCTGCCGTCATTCCAAAAAATTTTGACAGGTAATTCATTACCCGATCTGTCACGGGATGTTTCAACAGTAATATACTTCTTTTTCAATTAAAGCTCCTCATTTCATTACATCAAAATAGTTATTATCCATAAAATCAATTTGCTCTCCGTGAATATCTCTTATTCTTGATATGAGTATTTCTTTGCCGCTTAAAATCCCATTATCCGCAAAGAATATAAATTTATCTTCAACAGAATCTATCTTTTTAACGGTTCCTGAATACTCAAGATATCTTCCTCCGGATTTCAATGAATCCGGCTCGAAATATTCAACGGTTATTTCCGGATGTCTTTTTTCGGATATCTTATCTGAGATATATCCTATCTTTCTTTCAAGAATCATCCAATCATCCTCGGATATTTCCGTTTGCCTGTCTGTCAGTCTTGCCTCCTCTTTAACCATATCATCATAACCGACAAGAGCGGCGAAAGGAGCGAACTGAGCGGCTCTGTCATATAGTGACATATGATTTCTGTCGCCTGCCTGATGATGAGGCATATCGATTATATCCGCATAAACGATTCTCGGATTTTCTTCTTTATTATTCATCTCAACCACCTCATTCCGCTTTGTGACCGCCGACCTGACCGTTGCGTTCAATAGTGGTTGCTCCTTCTTCAAAATTCATACCTTTAAGAACAGCATTCTTTCCGTATTTTTTCTGAAGTATAACAGTAGCTTCCTGTATTCGCCGTTCGCGCTCTTCCTCGGCTTTGTCCTTTTCCCGTTTCTTTTGAAGGGCATCATAATCCACAAACAGACTGAGCTGTTCGGGCGGCTCTTCGGGAATATCCTGTTCACGGACAAGTCCGCAGGCAGCAATGTTGATTCTCCTTATCAGCAAATCGGGATCAACCACCCTTGAATATATAACCATAACGGCATCCATTATCTTCCTGGTTGATACCGTATAATTCTCAAGATTGCCGGTTCCATGAGCATGAGAGGGATGCGGTCTGCCGTATGGATCAAGAGAAACCTTTCCGGTATATTCTTCTCCTGTTTTTGCAACTGCAAAAACTGAATCGGAAATACCATTGCCTTTGTAGATAACCTTCAGGCTTTCTCTGTCATATCCGATTGTAAGGACCATTTGCTTTGTAAAGAGATTCTTTTTGACCAAATCCAAAACAAGCAGCTCGGTCATTTCCCTTACAATCAATTTGCCATTATTGTAATCATAAGGCTCTTTTAACACCTGACCTGAAGAAAGAGAGTTTGTGCTTGGCCGAAAAGCCTTAATGAATTCTATAGTTGTAGGCTCCCAGCCCCAGGCGTGATCAATGAGCAGCTCGGCATTGATTCCGAATGTTTTATATAGCATATCCTCTCCAGTCTTATTAACCGATGCTCTTGCAATATCGCCCATTGTATACAGGCCCATCTTTTCCAGCTTATTGCTGTAGCCGTGACCGACCCGCCAGAAATCAGTCAGCGGAGTGTGACACCAGAGTTTTTCTCTGTATGTCTGCTCATTAAGTTCGGCGATTCGAACACCGTCTTTATCTGCCGGAACGTGTTTTGCGACTATATCCATAGCTACCTTGGCAAGATACAGATTTGTTCCTATACCGGCTGTTGCCGTAATACCTGTGGTATATAGAACCTCCCGAACCATTGCCATAGTCAATTCATGAGCAGTCATATGATATGTCTCGAGATAAGCTGTCGCGTCAATAAACACCTCATCAATAGAATAAACATGAATATCCTCGGGAGCTATATACTTGAGATATATCGAATATATCCTTGTACTGTATTCCTCGTACATTTTCATTCTCGGAGGAGCTGTAATAAATGACAGTTCAAGAGAAGGATCGGACTCAAGAGCAACGGCATCAAAGGATGCAGATGTAAACGAATACTTACCGTTTTCATCTTTACGAATCAGCTTATGCCTGATTGCATAATCCAGTCTTTTTTGATTAACCTCTCTTACTCTCTGTATAGCCTCAAACAGTCTTGCTCTGCCGCCGATTCCGTGAGCTTTTAATGAAGGAGAAACGGCAAGGCAAATTGTTTTTTCTGTCCTGGACGGATCAGCTACAACAAGATTTGTTGTAAGCGGATCAAGATGCCTCTCAACGCATTCAACGCTTGCATAGAAGCTTTTAAGATCTATTGCAATATATGTGCGTTCCATATTGTTTCTCCTTTCCTGATTAATTCTCCATAGGTCGCTCAACAAACCATCTGCCGAATCTGGCAGCAAACAGTTCACCAGCTTTTTCAAAAAACAGATGTTTTTCTTCTCCGTGGATTATGACGGTATAACAATCACCAGAATAACCCGCACCAAGGAAGGATGAAGGCCTGAAGTCCTTAACCTCATCAATTTTAAATGTTCTGCCGTCGGACCATGTTATTGTTCTCGGCATCATATATCCTGTAGAGTCAATATCCGAATTGACTTTTACATAAATCTTTTCATATTTTTGTCGCATATTGATTCATCCTTTTGCGATAGGTATAACTGAACAATAATCAAAATGACTTAATCATATGTTTTGCAACTCCCTGACAGACAAACGAATCAAGTTCTATCGTTTCGCCCGGATACTTTTCTTCGTTCATATATGCGAATATATACTTGCCGTTTTTCTTACCTTTATACTGCTTCAATGTGTTTTGATTATCACCGTCAAGAACAACAACTATATCATTCTTCTGTGGCTGTGCGTTTTTATCGACAACTACAAGCACACCTGGTTCAATACCTGAGTCAACCATTGAATCGCCATAGGCACGGAGTATATACAGTTCACCGGTTCCAAAAATGGATTCCGGAAGGTTTACATATTCCAGAATGTTTTCTTCTTCACTTGTAGGATCACCGCATCCAATACTGCCGCAAACAGGAGCGTTTGTTTTCGCAGGAGATGAGCACAGCGAAGTAATTGACGTTTTTATACTTTTACCATCATATTTAACCATGCCCTCTTCATTCATCTCAACTATATATCTATAGGCGGTAGTTTTATTGATATTGAAATAGTTTCCTATTTCCTGAAACGAGGGTGATCGTCGTTCCTCGCGGTAAAACTTACCGATATAGTCTCTAATCTGTTCTTTCAAAATAGAATTTTTCTTCAGCATAACAGCACCTCGCTTTATACCTGCAACGGTTCGTTGCCTGTTGTGATTGTATTCTACATCAAACAAATGTTCGTGTCAATACACTTTTCTCAAATTGCCGTTTGCTGTCCAGAACTGTAGACAGCAGGAATTAGGAATCCCGAACCATCAAAGATTTCTCTTTGACGATTCGGAGCACTCACAATCGAAGTAATTACAAATTGTGTGATTATTTTCACCAGATAACTCAGAATTATGTGATTTCGTCTTGACTGAGCTGCATTTTGAATATATAATATAACCGCAAAGGAAGGTGAAAGCTCATGGAACGCAACATAATGAATGACCTTATCAAATGGAAAGAATCAAAGAGAAGAAAACCGCTTGTTATGCTCGGCGCAAGACAGGTGGGAAAAACATGGATTCTTGAAGAATTCGGTAAATCTTTTCCTGACGGTTATGTAAAGGTCAATTTTGATAAGCAGCCGGAACTTCACCAATTCTTTCAAACCACAAAAGATGTGAATCGTATTATTCAAAATCTTTCTTTTGCTCTCGGTCAACCTATTACGAAGCAAACTTTGATTTTCTTTGATGAAATACAGGAATGCGAAGATGCTTTGAATACATTGAAATACTTCTGTGAAGATGCGCCTGAATACTATGTTGTAAGTGCAGGTTCTCTTCTCGGCTTGATGCTGGCAAAAGGTTTTCCCGTAGGCAAGGTTGACTTTATGCGCCTTACCCCTATGACTTTTGAAGAGTTTCTTAAGGCAAACGGAGATAATAATCTTGTTGAGTATATGAAGAGCATCGATTCCATAGAAACTATTCCGGATATTTTTAACGGTCCGCTTCTTGAGAAACTCAAGATGTACTATATTATAGGCGGAATGCCGGAAGCGGTTAAAGTTTGGTGTGAAGAACGTGATATTAAGGAAGTTGACAGAGTCCAAAGCGAGATTCTCGAAGCATACGAACACGATTTTGCCAAACACGCAGAATCCACAGATGTTCCCAAAATCCGCCTTATATGGAATTCTCTTCCGTCTCAGCTTGCCCGTGAAAACAAAAAGTTTCTTTACAGTGTCGTAAAGAAGGGTGCCAGGGCCAGAGAATATGAAAACGCATTAAACTGGCTGAAAAACGCGGATCTTGTTAAGAAAGTTCCGCGCATAACCAAGCCCGGAATACCTCTTTCGGCATACGAAGATCTTCAGGCTTTTAAAATATATATGGTCGATGTAGGGCTTCTCAGAAGACATGCACACCTTGCCAGTTCCGCTTTCAGCGAAGAAAACCGTTTATTTGAGGAGTTCAAAGGCGCTCTGAACGAGAACTATGTTCTTGAATGTATCCAGAATATACCGGATGTCAGTATTTATTACTGGTCTGAAATTCCTTATGAAGTTGATTTTATCATACAGCTTGATAACGATGTTGTGCCTTTAGAGGCAAAAGCGGGTAAAAATATTAAATCGGCCAGTATAAAAAATTACGCTGAAGAATACAAAAAACAAACAAAACTCTGCGTTCGCCTGTCAACCAGAAACCTTTCTTATGACGGCAATATGCTTAATGTTCCTCTGTATCTCGCTGATGAATTAGAGCGGATAATTAACATAGCCATTAAAAAGAAACAATAAAAAACTATTTAAAACCCATCTCAAATTATCGCCTGTTTCGGCGAAAATCTGAGATGGGTTATTTTTCTTACGAACACAAGGTAATTAAGCTTTAATACCTGAAAGACTAATCTGAATTATTCTTTTCTTTGCAAATCCAGTTTATTCTCGTTTCGCTTCCATTTATTGAATTCGGTGTTCACCCAATTCGGTCCGGCGATTCTGAGCTTGCCTGCGAATGTGCAAACCCAGCCCCAGAATGGCGGACTTATCTCAACATCAACCTCTGTGCTGTAAATCTGCACGCCGTCAACAACTTCGGTTTTGATTATTTTCTGCTTCTCACCGAATTTATCAAAGATGTATTCAAAGGTTTCATCAGTGAATTCAAGGATGACCTTCTCTCTCGGGCCTGTATACATTCCGAAAACATCGGTGCTGAATTTCTCAGTCTCCGCGATTTTTGCCTCGGCTTCTGCACTGATGGTTTCATCGCATACGCTTATATCCGACAGACGGTCGATTCGCCTTGTGAATACGCCTCTGTCTTCGCGGTAAATAATCACATAGTAGTTGTCACTGTGAAATACCAGCGATATAGGCTCCTCTGTGTATCTCTTCTTATGATGTCTGTAAACCGGAGTTGCTCTATAATTGAGATTGTAGGCATAAAACGAGATTTTCTTCTTCTCGCTTATGGCTTTGGCGATGGTTTCAACATTATAGTAGGTGTGAGTGCTACTGTGTTTGCGGTTATTGAAATGAACATCAATCGCCTTGATTGCACCCTCTTTATGTTTTCCACCGAGCTTTGCAACCTTTTCAATCAGGGCATCGGTTTTCTTTTCGTTTATGAAATTAGCAGCATGGAGAGCATCAACAATTATCTTCAGCTCGCTCACATCAAACTGCTGGTCGGCGATATAGTATCCGTTGCCTTTGCCCCATCTTTGCTTTTCAATTGCGACACCGTAAGCGTTGAGCAGTTCGACATCGTCATAGAGGGTCTTTCTGTCGCACTCATAGCCTTCTGCTGTCAGTCTCTCGCAGATTTCCACTGTGGTCAGGCAATGCTCGTCATCGGTCTCGCTGCGGAGCAAATCAAGTAACCGGAGTATTCTCAGTTTCCTGTTAGCAACCACCGAACTCAAAACTCCCTTCCGAGGTATAATAAAATACATTTTTATATAAAAAGTTTATTACGCAAAGTTAAGAAGCAAAACATAGCTTAATACATCACATTTACTTATTAACATCGAAAAGGGAAACAGGGATAACAAACATCTAATCACCTTATTCATCTATCAATTATTCATAAGATTACGTGCATAGTTTCTTATGCATGAATTTATGACATTGCAATACTTATATACTTGTTTAAGATAATACTATAATTATTCTATTACATAAAAAGAGTTGCTAACATTTTATAATACTTTCCGTCTTGTTGATATTTATTTGTTAAGCTAAAAACCGCATAAGATGAAGCGCCTATATAATAAACACCTTCTGGTTTGTCTATATATTCTTTCAAAACACAAGGATCACTTATTGCAATGAATTTATATTCGTTACCTTTGTATTCAAATAATAGCGTGGCCTTGTTTCTATTATCAAAATTCTTCACAAGTATTCTTGGATTGTCAATTTTTACAAAGGCAAGTGATTTTCCAGTTAACTCGTTTTCATATAATGCTTTTTGTGCATTAACAAATATGTAATCCAAATTTTGAGGCATTATTAATTGTAATAAATACACTAAAGACCAAGAATCTATTTTTTCCCAATATATAGTATCATCATATAATATGTTTTCAGACTGTGCCTCAGTTGGAAGTGCTTCAATAAAACTGATTCTAACAACATCAAGTAATTGTATTTCTTCTCCGTCTTTGTAAACAACATGTTCTCGCGGGACAGCTCTTTCAATATCTGTTAAATTAGATACAGGACGAATCCATTCAAAGGTATTAATGTCTATTCCTGCGATACAGTATTCGCCGTGCTTATTGCTCTTTGCCATTATTACAATATCTCTACTATACATTCAATTCCTCCTTTAAAGATGTTTAACAACAATTTTGTTATCTAAATTGAAAAATCTTTCTGCAATTAAAGAACGATGACAGTATTCAGGTGTTGGTTCGCTACACAACAAACAAACATTGTCTAAGTTTAGATACTCTTCTTTAATCAAAGCGCTTATATTTCTTTCGTTCATTGTTTGATTGAATTCTTTTTTGTAAGTGTTCCAATCTATTTCTTTTTTCTTATACCTTTTTAACGTTTTTTCACTAGGGGAAAACATCGGCTCATATATATATTTAATTCCACAAATTGAATTAAGAAAAAATTCTATGTCTGGAAATTTTGAGAAACCTGCAAGCTGAGATGTATTGTTCAGACGAATATCAATAACTGTACAAACTCCACTTTCATCTAACAGTTTAATGAATTCCTCGGCAGTCTTTTTTGTAAAACCAATTGTAAATAATTTATTCATAATCATCCTCTTCTTTAATTCTATATCCAATTTCTTGATTTCGTAATTCATAACCTTTTTTTATTAATTCCTGAATTGATTCTTCATTAGAAAACAAAGACAACTGATTCCTATTTGGAAAAAACCTATCAACAAGTTTTTGTTCAATTGTATCTTGTGTTTCGAATGATTCATTGGCTAAGATGTGCTTCACATCAAAACCATTATCATAAAAAAACCTACTAACCATTATTGCTCTATGACAATCAAAAGGATCTTTTTCAGCGCACATCAAGACAAATGTGTAGTTTAATTCAATGCCGGCACTGATTCTTTTATACCCTTCCTTAAAGTATTCGGAATTTGAGAATAGGTTAAAATCTAAATAACCGTTTGGATAATACTTTACTTCTTTTTGTCGGGCACCAAAGAATGGTCCATAGTTCCTATAAATAATGTTATACTTTTTCAAATACGGCTCTAGATTATTCGAGTTGTAATCTTGAAAATAATTTGAAACAGGATTACTTCTGACATCAATTACACAAGATATTCTATTTTTTAACAATACATTTTTAAATGATTCGAGTGAAAAGCCCGAATATCCAATTGTATAAATCGTTTTCATGGTTTATTCCATTCCTTGTTAGAAAATGTGGATCGCTGAATTTGACTTATTTTAATTGCAACTTGGGATTTAATTGAATAATTTTACTTTTTGCTAATGTGTTATTAGGCAAATCAAGTAAAAACTCAACTTCCTCTGGTTCTATTGCCAAATTATAATTAACATCTAATTCATCCATAAATTCTTTTGGAGTGAATACTTCTTCTTGTAATAATAATAGTACTGCGGTTTTAAGCAAAGATGGTTCTGCAGTAAGTAAGACATCATCTAGTGGCTCTTCTTTTCGCAGTCCTCTTCTTTGCATCGTACGAATTAAGTTTTGATACACTTCCGCATCAATAAAGCCTAACTCTTTTGAGCGGCGAATCATTGCGGCCATTGAGACTTTCCATTTTTTCTTTAAATGTTTAAAGCCAAGCAAGTTTAATGGAATTGTTTGAAGATCAGCCATAAAAGAATCTTTGGGTAATAAAAAAGATGCAGCAAAATCGTTTGCTTCTTGCTCTCGTGTTTTAAAATCTTCTCTTGAAATATCTTCAATATTATCACTCCACTCGTGCAAACAAATATGTCCCAATTCATGAGCAATATCAAAATGAATACGAGCAGCAGATGTTTTGTTATTTGAATATGCAATCAAAAATGTTGAACTAAAATTGTTTAATAAAAGCTCGCTAAACGCATCAATATCATCTGTCCGGGTATTATATGAAGTTACAATTATACCATGTTGTTCTACAACGGAAACTAAATTATCAACAGGTCCATCACCAAGGCCCCAGGCTTCTCTTAAGTCACGAGCTGCTTCTTCAGGTGAAAGACCTTTTTGGATACTATTAAAATCAAATTCCGGAAATTCAATATAATCCTGCAACATATCATAAACATCTGACAAAAATTGCATTTTAATTGTCTGTTCGGATCTGTATTTTTTATTAGTAGTAAGTAATGATCTAAAATACACTGTACTTTCTTGCTTCTGGTTTGAATCTTGATAAAAAAACTTCAGCGGAAAATGCAGTTCGCATGCAATTTCTGCTGCTACTGTTTCTGGTGGATTGCTTTTGTTTATTTCATACATCGATAGTGTTTGTCTTTGTTGTGAAACCTTTTCAGCTAACTCAGAAACGGTAAGACCTCGATATATACGAGCTTTTTTTAACCGATCTCCGTTAAAAGCTTTTCTCATATCTACATACCTCTATTCTTTTGAGTTTGTATTATCATTGATTTTTTAATGTTTCGATGTCGCTATCTTTAATCCTTGAGTTAGTTTTCTTCCTTTGTGTAGCTTTAGCTGAAAGTTTTAATCCCTTATTGGGAGAATTGTTAATGGAATCAACCGAAGATACCTTTTCAACAATAGCACTATTGTTGCTTATATATTGTGACCATGATAACTCAGCATTATCAGCAACATCTAAACTTGGCGTTATCATGACAGCTCTAACGCTAATCAGTTCATGCTCTATCGTTTCAAAGAGAACCAAAATATGGTTATTAACCAAATCTATATCATCGACAAGATCACTAAGAAGCTGTTGAACTAACTTCGACAAGCGTTCTTCATCGTCAAAATGGTGTTCTGTAAAAAAAGAAGTTTGTTGATAAGCACAGGTTAAGTTGCTATTAAACTGTTTTGCCAACATGTCAACATAATGCATTTTATTTCGTTTTTTCTGCGCTTTCTTCAATTGGTTAAACCTTTTTTCTCGCATAATAGTAAAGACACATTGAGTTTTGTTATCATAGACAACCGTCATTTGCCACGGTCCTCTATTTGTATCTGAAACAACACAATCATCAAAGCCGAATTCCTTCATATTACGATTAATAAAATCCCATATCCTTGAAGGAACACTATTTGTAGTTGATAATCGATTTGAAATAATATCAGCCCTAATGCTATCACCAACAGCATCTTCAATACAGGCAACAACACCTTTTGCAATATTTTCTGATATATCATTAAGATTCATAATATAACCTCCACAAATTCGCTTGACATAATTATAGGCTATTTTAATTATTTTGTCAAGCATTTTTTTAAATCCCTTTTCTGTATTACTAATTCAACAACTTAATAAATCTATAGTCAACTAAATATGGACATTACTTATTTAAATAATCATCAATATAGTGACGATTCTCCGTATGATTTATTTCTACATTATTTGCAGAGCACTTTTTATAAAAAAACAACCAAAGCATCTACTGCACATTTAATAAAGACAGATGTTATACCGGAAAAAATAGCTGGTATAATTACACTGCTCGTAGATTCATCCATTTACACAATATATTTTATGTTAAAGCAAAAGGCCTTAGAAATGATGAATATATTATTTTGTTAACAAAACAATAAATTGGTAACAAATATTATTAAATTAGTATAGTTTTTATAGCCCTTTATGTTTAATAGTATAAATTAAAATAGGATGCAAAAACGAAAAAAGTAGATATGGTTAATTAATAATATATATTATTGAATAGATACCACATATAGAAAACGCTTAGGTACAAGAAATGCATTAGTAAGGATACTAAAAGAGGTATATTTTTACTTCAAGTCGGCTCGCATTAAGCTCGCCGAGTTTTTTTGTTACTGAAGTTTTTTTCTCTGGTAAAAACGATAGGTTGAGTCTTTGCTAAAGACCATAAAAATAGCGAAACTACTTATAAGGCAGTTTCGCTATTCTCTATATAATCAGTCAATAAATGAATCCGCAAATTTGCGTATATTATTAAGCATATTAATTGTGGAAGACATTTCGTTTTTTAACTCTTTACGATAATCAATTCCCTTTTGATTATCAATACTGTAAGATATTTCTTTTTGTATTTCCTCCAATGAATTAACAATGTTACAGAATCGATACTTTGAAATACCACTTATGTTATTTACACAGTTAAAACAATCTGCCGGATATTCAGTTACTAAATATGTGATTTGTAAAGCTTTTTTGTAATAATAAAATGCTTCAAACAAATTAAACAGTTTTTCACTTAAATTGGTATCATCAGTAGATGAGTATTTTTGATAATAATCCCTGGATAAGAGAATCCCGTCACAAGCAATGTGATCAAATTTGTCAATCAATGCTTTTGCTTCGTTTCGAGAAATACGTCTCTCATCTGCTGCTTTTTGTTCTTTGTTTGATTTACAATACCTTCTCCATTTTTTGAAAATATACTTCAAAAGAAAATATAAAGCAATAACTAATGCAATTCGAATTGCGGTGGCTCCAATACCGTTTGTTTTAATCAATTCCGAGGATAAAAACATAGAAAAAATAGCAGAAAGAATTGAAGAAAGTATATCTTCTATTTCATTAGAGAGAGAATCTTGAACAGAATAATGCATCTGATCAATTTTATCAGTTACATAAAATCTAAGTAATTCTATATTTTTTATAATATTCATTTTAACATCACTCCATTATTTGATTCTATATTCATCATCGTTTTCCCAATTTACTTCAGAATGATTTTTCAGCATAATTGAATATTGACCTGTGAGATTGGCTCTTAGTGATTTATATTTATCAATTAACTCAGCGTCCGTAAGCTGATTTAATCTTCTATCAATATTATCATTGAAGATTTCTATATGCTTTGAATATGAATAATCACCTATGGTTTCATTATCCATTGCTTTAATATGTGCTTCAACAGAAGGGTTATTTTTTTCAATACTGTTTAACATTTTTATTATGAAAAACAGTATTGAAACCGCATCAAATGGAATACGAATAAATTTTTCTTTATTGTTTGTTGCTTTGATGAATGAATGTCTAATAGTTTTTATTTGATTCGTTGATACTCTTTTCATTCGAGCGCGGGTTTTAAACCCATTTAATCTCCACTTTATATTTATTTCATCCCGTATTAGAGAACAAATAGTGTTTAATCCAGCTTCTGGATTATGGAAGTAGTGCTTTCCTATTTCCTTCAATATATTATCAAAGTTAATATTTTCAAAAAATATATCGCAAGGAAAAGTCGCATAACGATAAGTTGGAAGAATAACCGGATTGTATTCTTTTATAAGTTTCATTTAATAAAATCTCCTGTAATAATATTATTTGACTATATGATATAAGAATATTGATATGACTCAACTAATAAAGCATATTGTATAGTTTTTATAGGAGAAATATCTGCTAACTATCATTATTGTTATTGTTTGAAGGAAGCAGTCCAATTATTTTTGCTAAAAAATATCTTATAATGCAAAACATAAAAAAAGGAAAGCAAGTAACTATAAATATGAAAGCAAAAGCTACTCTTTCCTTTCTATTCATAAAAGGGAAATTGTTCATCATTTCAGTCACCTTTAAATATATGCTTTAAGACATGTAATCAATTTAAAAAGAGCCTGTTTTTCTAAATTATACAAACAATCTAAATGATTTAATATAACATCTTCATTGTGAGGATTTGGTGAAAAATAGTTTTTCAGATACAGATTAATTACAATAGTAAATCCTTCTATCAAATCTGTATAGTTCTTAATAAGAACATCATAGCAGCTGCTTGTTAAATAATCGTTATCATATAAATACTTTATTCTTTGAAGCATTACCTTTCTGTAATCCGCAAATGCTTGTAAATATTTGATTGATTTAAGGTAGGTGTCTTCTTCCATTTTAAACTCATCCCTTAAAACGTTGCTAATCACTTGATATGTAGCTAATCCAAAGACTTTAAAAATGCTATGAATATCATTTGATAAACGAATCCTATCATAAAGTCGCATTTTGGAATTATAGAACGAAATGATACCTTTATACATTTTTTTGATATTAAAAATATATGTCTTACTTTCGTTGATAGATAATGCAGTTATAGTATGAAAAGAGTGTGCTTTTTTTGAAGAAAAATATGATTCAATAAAACTGTCAAAACTAATGACTGAACGATTAAATCCGCCCATTTTTAATATATTACTACCAATTACATATATAACTCTTTTGTTTAAGTCATAACCAAATATAAATTCCGTATGATAAACATGTTTGCTCTTATAGTACCCATATCCTGGAAGATAAAAATGGTCAAGTAGGATTTTTACATATCTTCCCTTGTTAATAGAATCAAATATATAATTAAGAATTGTGGACGAATTATAAAACAATACAGTTGTTATTTTCTCTTTAATAAACGGGTTTTTCGGTTGATGTATTTGAACACTTTTATAAAAATTGGATTTATGCATGCTTGTTTTTCGTGAACTTAAAGAATAAAACTGAGTATAATTCGTCATATACCAAGCTTGAGCAGAATCAATAGTCTTTGGGTTACTTAATAAAGCCTCAGTTTCAATATATAACATAAGGTCATTTTTTATCGGAGAATCATTACCAAGAGGTAAAACCTTAGAATGCATATAAGTTTTATTATTCATAAAAAAATTTAACCTTTTTGTTTTGAACATTTACATATTGTAATATTGAGCTTGGGCATTCCATAGGGAATAATATAGATTATCCTTATCTTTCAGTAGTGATTCGTGGTTGCCTATTTGAACTATATTTCCTTTATCTAACACTATAATTTTGTCACAAAATCTGCAAGAGGATAATCTATGTGATATATATATTGCCGTTTTATTTTTAATTATTCTGTTAAAGTCTGCATATATTTCTGACTCTGATAACGGATCAAGGGAAGAGGTTGGTTCATCTAAGATAACAATCGAACTGTTTTTATAAAGTGCTCTTGCTATTGCAATTTTTTGGGCTTCCCCTCCAGAGAGAATAATGCCATTTTCATCAAAATCTTTTGAAATATTTGTTTCTAAACCGTTTGGAAGGCCATATATAAAATTATTTAGTCCGACCAAGTTGCAACACTTTATTACTCTATTCTTATCATACTGGTCACTGGCGGATATGTTTTGGCCAATAGTTAGAGGAAACAATCTATAATCTTGAAAAACAACGGAAAATGCATTTAAGTAATCAGAATAATTATAATTTTTAATATTATCATCATTCAAAGTAATAATCCCTTCGGTTGGATCGTAAAGCCGACACAAAAGCTTTATTAATGTTGTTTTCCCGGAGCCATTCTTTCCTACAATAGCAACGCGTTCTCCTTTTTTTATCTCAAATGAAATATTTTGTAGTGCAAATTCCTTATGATGTGGATATTTAAAGCTGACATTTATAAACTTAAGAGTTGAAAAATGGTCGCTCGGAAGAGCATGAAATGTTCCATTTTTATCCGTTTTTGTTTCTAAATCTAAGTATTCATATAAATTCTTAAGATATAAATTGTTTTCTTGCAGTCTTACAATTGAATCTGACAAATTAACAACATTGCGTAAAAACTGGCTGATTAAAGATATATATTTTAACATTACACCTAAGCTAAAAGTACCAGCAATTGTTTTTAAAGAAACTATGATATAAACACAAGAATTAAGAATCAAATTGATAACTGTAATTTTATTGTCAACACTAAATTGCAGTGATATAAATTGTCTGTTAATTAAGGAATAATTATTCAACATTCCTTTTATTATTTCTATAATGATTTTTTCTTGAGAATAAATACGAACATCTTTTCCTGTTTTGTTGTCAGAAAGATACTCATCAATTAAAAAATGTGCTTTCTTTTGAGTTGTAGATAATTCTTTTGATTTCGTTGATTTTAAGTGAATTCCTTTTTGTGCATTATATCCTAAGAACACAGCTAACAGAATAGTTAAAACAAAAAGGATAAAAGAACAAGCGCTTGAGTTGGCAAAAGCGAGCAAGCCGCGACAAGATGGAACTGAACGAATCTTAAAAATACTTACTATCATGGCGAAAGAGATTATCAAATTCAGGAGACTTTTAATTAAATATGTTGTTCTAATAACTAACACATTAAGACCGCCAAATTCACGATTATCGGTAATTTGTTGACGTAATTCTCTCACTTTGTTATCTTCAATTTGTTCATAATCCAAGGTAAAGCTTTTTTGATTAAGAAAACTGTCTTCCCAATCTCCTGATATTAATTGATTTACTCTTACATATTTCCAACCAAATTTGCTGATTAAAGTAAAAAAAATACTAATAATAACCATTACAACAAGGTAAAGTAATAAATACTTGAGTCTGCATTTGCCAATTACCTCATCAATTATTTTTGCGGAAAAAAATATGTTTGTATATATAGGAATTGAAGAAAAAACAACAAATAAAACCATGTTTGGTATATATTTGGGCATTAATAAATTAACGAGCTTAATACCTCTAATTATAGAATCAATTTTTAATCTTTTTTTAATCATTTGATAATTCACCATTTATTCATAATATTGGGCTTGAAGTTTAAAAAGTTGTGCATATTTTCCATTTTTAGCAATCAATTCATCATGGGTTCCAGTTTCAATAATTTCTCCCTGATCTAAAAAAACGATTCTATCACAAAAACCTGTACTTGAAAGTCTGTGCGTAATAAATATTACCGTTTTATTTTTTGCTAAATTGTTATACTTTAAATACAACTCGTTTTCGGATATTGGATCCAAACTGGCAGTCGGTTCATCTAAAATCAAAAACGGAGAATTTTTATATAACGCTCTGGAAAGAAGAAGCTTTTGCTGTTCTCCCCCTGACAAATCGGTTGAACTCTCATCAATATTTTTAATAAGTGTCGTTTTATAACCATTTTTTAAAGATTTTATTTTTTCAGAAAGTCCCGACTCATCAATAACCTCATTCACTTTAGCACAGTCTGTTTCTTCGAACGTCAAGTTAGAAATATTAGAAGCAATAGATGTTGGCAAGAATCTACTATCCTGAAAGACAGCAGAGAATAATTTATAGTAATCTTGTTTTTTGTATTGGTTAATATTTATACCATTTAGCTTTATTTCCCCACATGAGCATGTGTATAAATTGCATAATAACTTCACTAGGGTTGTTTTTCCAGCACCATTTAAACCAACAATTGCTATTTTTTCTCCAGCTTTTATGGTTAGATTGATATTAGATAATGCTTTTTTATCTGAACCAGTGTATTTATAACTCAAATTGCATATTTCTATATCTTGAGGCTTATTAAAGTATTCTAAGGTCTTATACTCTCTTGTTTCATTAATAGTTTCAAGATCAAAAAATTCTCTTAAATCAGAAACACAATAATGAGAATGCTTTAAAAGATCGAGCGATTGAACAAGTTTACCTATCCAAATATCAAAACTAAGAATTGAAGTTAAATAAAAATTAAATTCTGAGGCAGTTAGTCCTTTTTTAAACAAAATATAAAATAAAAATCCATATGTACCTGCGGTGATAAAAACAGAAATCAATTGACTAGCTATATCAGTAATAAAATAAATAGAGTAAATTTTGTTGTATTCTTCTTTTTTTCTATTTATAAAGTATTCGCTTGTTTTTTTTAAAAGTTTACTTAAAGAGAAAAAGCGAATATCCTTTGCTGCAACATAATCACCAGCAGTTTTTGATATTTCAATTATATGCCGATCTATTAAGGCTCTTCTATCTTTTCCTCTGTTGATATAGATTTGCTCAATGTAAGATACCATAAGTAACAAAATTTGTGCACATATGATTAGTAAAAAAACAAATGGATTTAAAAAAGAGATAACTCCACATGAGAAAACAAATCCAAATAATTGTATTACCACGTTGAGAGAATTTCCCACATAATCATATACGCCGTTTATGTTAAGAGCATTTTTCGCTTTAATATATTTTGTCCTTCCAACAGGTCCCTCAATCAATTCATAATCCAAAGACATCATCTTTTTTGCGAATAACAAATCAAAAGTTTTAGCCGTATTACTAATTCTTGTTTTTGATTCTTTGTTTAACACCTTATCAAGCAATGCTAACAAAAGTGATATTGCTAATATAAGCAAAACAAACACAACAACAATTTGTGGTGAATAATTCTTTTCAACTATATAAAGCAGAAATGTCGGGATGAAAATTGAGAAAACAGGAACAATTGTCCCAATTATTACACTAAAAAAATACAAAAAGAAAGTTTTGGGCTGTAATTGTTCTGTAGTTTTTATTACAAATTTAAAATTTGAGATGAATGAAAATGATTTTACCCTTTTTTTCACATTAAAATCCTTTCATTATGTCAATGGCTTTTTTGAGTTTGCGGAATATAAATTATTATAAATTTAATTATTAATGACAAAAACAAATTATTATCATTGTTTTAATTATTGAAAAGCTCTGTGTATTCAACCAAAAGCTTGCCTGCGGTTTCTTTGCCCAAGGAAAATATTTCTTGATAATGTGTAAAATGTTGGCCAAAAACTAGTTTTGAGAAAAAACCATTCCCAGCATAGACCATACAATAATCATCAGGATGAATAATGTAACCAATTGCATCATTAGCTAAGCCGAAAACAACAGTTTTTTCCCCGAAAATATCAATTATTGAATTTACATTATTGTTGCTATTATTGAACATTTTATAGTCGTAATGTCCATCGAATAAGCTATTAGTCATTTCACCTGGAACAAAAACAATATTAAATTCATTTCCAAGTTGTATGTAACCTATTTCACTTCCAACATATAGATCTTTAGTGGGAGTAGAGAATAAATTAAATTGGGCTAAATTGAGTTTTCCAATTATTTGTTCAATAGGATTGGAACACTTCAATTTAACTTTCTTGTTGCAGGTTTTAAATACCGCCTTAATCTCTTTTTCCTCTAATGGATGATCAGCTTTTTTATGGTTTATAACATTTTTGTACGCTAAACTTTTATCAGAAGGACAGGTTGTTTTATTGGAAAGTATTTCCTTGTATGTCATATTTGCTGATAATGCTATCCCGGCAAATTCGTTTCCTATAATCTTTGTTTGTTCTTTTAATCCAATTTTACTATCCTTAACAGCTTTCCTTTTAGGATATATTCCACCAATAGCGCCGTTAAAAAAAATCATATTGCAATTATTATTGTTAAATGTTTCCTCCATATAGTAAATAAAATCGCCAGATAAGCCGTTACCTTTTCCTTCACCTCTTATTTTTAACCCATTAGAATAAGGATGAGCTGATATACTAATTATTATAGTTTCTCGAACGGATTCGTCTATAGGTTTAAACCGGATTCTTGTTATCCTTGGAGAAAAGTCATATGGATATCGTTTAGAAAAAATATATTCATATAAACCAGTTTCTGAGATATCTAATTTAGAAAACTCATTTTGCCAGCGCTCTTTTTTTACACAATCTTTTTCATTATCATAGGTGTCAATGCTATTTTTTATTATTTCGTTTATTTCATTTGAAGATTTATTGCCAATTTCTAGTAAAAATAGTCTTCCCAATTTCATATTTTTAACTGCTGCAATTATAGAATCCTCAACCTTTTTAAGAACCATATTAATAAAGCAAGTGTCAATTGTAGGCTTGGGGATTTTATCATGACGTGCACTCATATAATTCAAGAAAAAATCTTTTACACCTGTGCTCCAAATTCCTAAAGAATCTATTGAACTATGACAATGCGTAGAAAAAACATTAATTGTAATAATTGAGTTCAGTTTACAAAAATCAGCTAAATGTTCTCTTATAACACTCACATAAGGACTTGATAATCCAATACAATCAATAACAGATAACACAATTACTTTGCTATGCTCAGTAGATAAAGCAATCGTTCTTACTTTTATATCATCTATAACATGTGTTATTTTTCTGGGAGGAACTGATATATTTCCTCCTACAAAATATCTCTTCGAATCTATGTCTAAAGGTTTAATTGAGCATTCATTATACCCTAATTTCCAATAGTTGTCGGTTTCGGATATATAATTAATGCCCTTTCCTGATGTTAGTTGTTCAATATCAGCTAAATGTTTAATATGAGGTGGCATAGGTATTCTATTATTAAACACATTTATCAGTTTGTTGATTGCATTTTCCGTTTTTATTATTATTTCTTTATTTAACATAAAACCATCCACTATAATTTAACAATTATTCTTTTTTTATCTAGCAAAAATGCTATAAATATCATAATAAAGAGCATAATAAATGTAAAAGAAATAGCAAACAAATCAGAAGCATTATTTATATACTGATATCCAATTATTTCTTTAGTGCCGTATACCAGTATATATTGTAATATGTACATAAGTAACGCATTTTTGCCAAGGAGTTCCAATATATCGAACTTAAGATTTATGTAATCGTATAGTTTAAATAATAAAAAGACAGATCCGCTAATAAATACATTTAGTAAGATATAACTTGGACTCACACTTCGCATTGTCGGTAAAATATAATGCAAAGCTATAACTGCAGCTAGCCCGAATCCTGGAATTGCTAAAAGATATTTTGTCAATCTATTGGGGTCTGCAAAAAACAATTCAGCCAATACAGTTCCAAACAACAATATACAACTCTGACCAATTATGCCTATAAAACCGCCTTGTTGAGCGTAAACCGAAATAATGTCAGAGTTATTTCCAGATTCATGAAATAATGAGTATCCAATTAAAAGAACTGTTGCAACAATAAACCTTTGAGAATTTTTTAGTTTTATAAACATTAAAGTAACTAAACCTGCAGCGCCAATAGCTTGAAGAGCCTCCCAGTATCCCCATATTTGAAATTCACTATATTTTTTATGAAATACGATTTGAATAAAAAAATCTCTTGCTGTTGCAACAAGACAAAGGAAGGCAATATAAGCAACCATTCCAAAAATGATTTTTGATGTTATACTGATTATTTTATTCAGATTTTCATTATTTCGTTTTTTAAATAATTTCAGAACAACCCAAATAAAAACTATCAACAATAGAATAAATAAACCAAAAAAGAAAAAAGGATCTATTGTATGTTCAAAACGACCTTTTGAAAAATAAAAGAGAATAGATTCTATAGCTCTAATTATTCCACCTATTCCAATCAAGGAAATATATCTTTTTAAAAAGTGTTTTATAGTTTCTTTTTTACCAAATTCTTTAATTCGATTGTCATATGATAGCTTGTAAGTTAAAGCAACTGCAAAAAGGAACATTGGTGCAAAAACATCCGCGAATTGCAAACCATTAATAATTGTTAATCCTAAACCTGCTTTATGATTCCCTAACCGTGACAATAATTCCAAACTGTAAAAATCCCTCCATATTTGGATTATTATCATTACTAATACAGCAAACCCTCTAAATCTATCAACTGCACAAATTCTTAATGAATCATTTTTCATATGTAATAAATCCTTACAGTTCTAAAATCTTTTGTAAAATCATCTTCTCTTAAGATGTTCTTTTAATAATTTTGTCTTATCAATGTTTTCCCATTTGACATTTAAATCCTCTCTTCCCATGTGCCCCAGTGTGGCTGTCTTCCGATAAATTGGTTTGCGTAGATCAAATCTTTCAATAATACTACAAGGTTTTAAATCAAATGTCTTTTTTACAGCATCAACTAATTCATCATCATTTGCTTTTCCCGTGCCAAAGGTTTCAACACAAATAGAAACAGGATAATCAACTCCAATAGCGTATGCAATCTGAATTTCGCATCTGTCGGCAAGACCCGCAGCAACAATGTTTTTGGCAACATATCTTGCAGCGTAAGCGGCGCTTCTGTCAACCTTTGTCGGGTCTTTTCCGCTGAACGCACCGCCGCCGTGGCGTGAGTATCCGCCGTAAGTGTCAACAATGATTTTTCTGCCTGTAAGGCCGCTGTCGCCGTTGGGACCGCCCGTAACAAACCTGCCGGTGGGGTTTATGTGAAATACGGTTCTGTCATCAAGAAGGTTGGCGGGAATGGTTGTTTTGATAACTTTTTCAATAATGTCGCTGCGTATCTGTTCAAGTTCAACATCGGCGCTGTGCTGTGACGAAATAACAACCGTGTCAACGCGCACGGGCTTGTTGCTTTCGTCATATTCAACGGTAACCTGGCTCTTTCCGTCAGGTCGCAGATAGGGGAGAACGCCGTCAACACGCACCTGTGTAAGTTTTGCGCAAAGCTTGTGAGCAAGTGAAATCGGCAAAGGCATAAGTTCGGGAGTTTCATTGCAGGCGTAGCCGAACATCATGCCCTGATCTCCGGCACCCAGTCTGTCAACACCCATAGCGATATCGCCCGACTGTTTGTCAAGGGCGGTGATAATTGCGCAGGTGTTGCCGTCAAAACCTTTTTCGGAACTGTCATAGCCGATGTCACAAATAACCTTGCGGGCAATGGCGGGAATGTCAATGTTTGCCTTTGTTGATATTTCGCCCGTTACAAGCACCATGCCGGTAGTGCAGCAGGTTTCGCAGGCGACTCTGCCCATAGGATCCTGTTCAAGAATTGCGTCGAGCACCGCGTCTGAAATCTGGTCGCAGATTTTATCGGGATGGCCGCAGGTCACTGATTCAGATGTGAACAAGTATTTTTTCAAGTTGATTCGGTCCTTTCTAATTATTACCTTTGGTTAAGACTAAAAAATTGATGATTTAGAATACTTAAATATCAAATTTGTTTTAATAAGATATATAATCAAATCACAAAATTAATAATAAATCACTTTAATAAATTAAAAAATGGTTTGCAAATAGCTACATAATTCATTTATTTTGATGATGTCTGAAGAGGATGCTTACAAAAAAAATCTACATGAGGTTTTAAAAATTTAAATTTATGATTAGAATTAATAAAAAAATCTAAAGGTTCAAAAATATAATCCCAGTTCCAAATTCTTTTATCAACTCCTAAATATTCTCTAATCATATCACAACCAGCAGGAACTATTGGATGAAACAACACAACAGAAACCCTCACGATATGGAACATATCTCTTAATAATTGCTCGATTTCATTTTTAGTAGCATTCTTACTTCTACAAGACCATTCCTTGTTTACTTCTCTAAGATAAACATTTAGAGTCTCAAATATTTTATCAAAAGCGAATTCCGCCATTAGTTTTTCATAAGCAATAATGATTTGATCCGCTTTTTCCTTTGTGTTTGAACCTATATTACCCTGTGGATATACACCATCACAGTATTTTTGGACAGTGTATAAGCAAGATCTAACTATTCTATTCAGTATATTGGTAATCAAATTACCTTCCATAGTAACAGGATCAAATTTATCATTTAATCCCAGAGCCATTCGAGGTTCAAACCTCACACTGTGATCACTTAAACTTGCATTCATGAAATGTAACCTAAGTTGGTCTGATGTATAATAATTTAAAAGATCATCTGCTTTAGGAGGAACAAATTCTCCACTACTAGAAGCTTTTGCTTTTCCAAATAGAAGATGATGGTTTGGAATAATAATTGGTAAACATATCCCGGTTTCTAAAGCCATAAGTATGCCAAGTTCAGCTAATCCATAAAAATAAATATTATCTTCGCCTATAAACTGAAAAACTTGAGCTTCATCTGATTTCCACCATCTTTCCCATTGAGTCCCATTTGTTTTGTCTCCAAGAAAACACTTTGTAAAAGAAATTGGAGCCCATAATGATTCAGGCCAAACCCAAAAAGATAGTTTTGATGTTTGTTTAGTGTCAGGAACCGGGATTCCCCAATTAACATTTCCGGAAATTCTAAATGGAACAACTGCTTTTCCAGAACGATATCGAATATTTTTACTGTCAAGAACCTGCTTTGCCTTATCTCTTTCGTTTAAATTTTCAAAAAATAATGGCCATGAGTTTTTATTTTCTTCTTCAGTTATTGTATAGTGTGGAAATGAATCTAATTTATATATTTCGGGTATAAGTTCTTTCTTTACAAACAAAGCTGGTTTTCTAAAAAACTCTTCCATTCCCTGAATTAGGCATTTGCGATATCGAGGATCTTTTTTCCAGGAGTTTACATGTTCTTGAATAATAGCAGAAAAACTCGGTAAATCGAAAAACCAATTTTTTACAGCACGAAGGATCGGTCTCTTTCCACTGATAGTACTTATGGGATTGATTAAGTCAGTTGGATTATACTGATGTCCTAAGGCACACTCATCGGCATAAGCTATTTCAGATTTACATCCTTGGATTGGGCAACGTCCAATAACCTGTCTGCCATTTAGAAACATCCCTTTCTCTTCATCATAAAATTGAAGTGTTTTATCTAATCTCAATTTTTCTTTTTCATATAGTCTATTAAATATTTTTGACGACAAATCCGCATGTATTGTACCTGCGTCTCCCAGCGCAGAAGCAGCAAAGAGATTAAGAGATATTTGATATTTAATTAGTGTTTCTTTTTGCGACTTGTGCTTTTCTTCAACATAATCTTTAATACTTCCAGAAAAGCCTTTTGAAACGGCATTTTGATATCCAACTTCTATTGTATTACCATAACAGTCAGTTCCAGATAAAAAGATAACATTTTCGTCACCGATTCTATCACGCAAAAATCTTGCAAAAATATCTGCATGTATAAAAACTCCACCAATATGTCCAAAATGCAGTTCTTTGTTTCCATAAGGCATGCCTGCTGTTATAATCGCTCTTTTAGGAAATGCAGGACGTCTTTCCGATTTTAAATTCATTTTTCAATGCTCCTTTCCATGCATCACATTTTTTCATATTTTTTAAACCTTTCCATTATATTACTATCCAATTCATTTGCATTTGAATAGTCAAAAATTCTATCAAAAAATGATTTTTTCCACTTTAGCTTTCCTTCTTGCCAATCAGTTCCAAAAGTATTTATTAAGTCGGAGTTTAGTATTGCTTTTTGTTTTAAAGATTCTAAAATAAAATCTTCATAACCATCTTCAAACAACTCTTTTAAAAAATAATTCGTATAAAATAAAGCATCACTCAAGTTATATTGAATTGCTCGGTTAACCACAGTTTCTATTGATAATTCTTTTGATAAGAAGAACTCTCTAACATCACAAAATTTTATAAGATTTACATCACTACTATGAGCAATCCATATGATACCAGTAGCTTCTTTATAAAGATGTGCAACCAAGTACAAATAATGATCATATTTTTCCAATTCATTGTTTTTTGAACGTTGAATAACATCTTTTGATAGTGTATTATTTCTGTCCAAGTTGTAATATGCGCTTAGATCTATTGCTATTTCATCTAAAAAGCAATTATTACTGGTTCGAACATAAGGAATAGTATTGTTCATTTTTGCTTTCCAAATTAACATTTTCTCTTTTGAATAGTAATTGATTCTTTGTGAATCCCTATCATATTCTCCCTGAGTGTATGAAAGTGATAAAAGAACACTATTAATTCTAGCAAAATCATCCATATTTACGAAATAATCAATATCGTTCATCATTCTCATACCATAATCATTATAAATGTCACCTATAATATTAGCACCTTTTACTGGATAAATATTAATGTTTTCTTTTTTACATGCTTGTAATATCCTATGCTTTTCTTGCATTAATTCAGTATTTTTAAACTTATTTACCAAATATGTGCTTTTCATTATTTGATATGTTAAATTATGAATTTTACTTAGAATTCCTATTTTGGTTAAATTATAGAAAGCCAAACCGACTGTTTTATTAATAACTAAATAAGATAAAACATCTAACCAATTAATATTTAAATCTGCGATTTTTTTTATTTCAGATATATTATCCTTTGAAAGAGTAACTCTCGACAAAAGGATTGTTAGTTTTTTTTCATTACATAAAAAAGGGGCATTCATGATTTTTTCCTTTATAAACATATTTAGAGTAGAAATGCTGATTTATTATAGCTGTATATATCATTTTTCAATAGAATAAAAGACTATTAAAAAATCTTATATAATGCCATTTGTAAAAAAGCCATCACTTTTTATTGTTAGTGTTTCTCCAGCTATAAATTTTTTTCGACTATAAACATTACTTATATTGATAATTCTTGGATCTTCAAAAGCGATATATTGTGTATGGTCAAAATCTCGATTGTTTCCGTGATTTATTATTACAGAAACCTCATGCATTTCATTAGAAGAACACCATTCAAGAAAATCTAAAGTACTAAAAATCCTGCTGTTATGATCAATTAAAAAAATATTATTTTTCATATCATATAAGCGTGATTTGTTCTGTTCCATATCTACTATTTTTCCTTCTATTTCATATGTTGAGTTTAATAAATTTCTTTCAATAGTATTGGGAAACCCAATTACTTTTTCATAATTTTTAATGTGAATAGAGGAAATAGGACGAACTTCACTAATTATTATTTTTTCGCCATTAACCATAAACTCAACATCTATCTTTAATTTTAGTATTCTTTTTATTTCAATAAGAGTTTCACATATTAATAGTTCAGTCTTATTAAGGGTATTATTACTTCCCCCCTTATAAATAAAACTATGTGGATCATGATTATAAACAGATACATAAGAAGAATAATAACTACACATAATTATATCATCAAAAACATATGCAGTTCCATAAATGTCAGCATCTTCTGCTTCAGAAATAATTACATCAAATGATTTGTTACTCTTAATATTATGGGCGTTATAATAATAATTGGAGATTCTATTGTTTCTATTAGTATATACATATTTCATTCCGTCAATAATATTTTCTTTTTTGTTTTTCCACGAATATGGTTTATATGATTTAAAGCAACCGGCAAACGACAATTCTTTGTATGATGATTCGTCATGCGGACATGGATGAACAAATAAAAGGTTAGACTCGAAAAATCCTTCCAAATTTTTTGCGGAGAATTCTTCAAGCCATTGATGGTACAATTCAGGATAATCAAACAGTTCTTTTTTAATTCTAATCACTTGATGTTTAGGTGTGTAAAAAACAGATTGAATCTTCTCAAACATTTTTAATCGAATACTATAGTTTGTTATCATATATATTCTCTCTTTCTATTAAACACGATATATAGATAATCTAGTCCAAATGCAATTGAATTATTCTAACTACTAATATGAATTGCGAGATATATAAAAAATCCAAACATAACAATACTGTTTAAGACACACAATATTTAAGTCTCGTTATATAAATAAGAACGAAAGAATTGAAATATCTTTTTAACAGTTCGAACTGATTATATTGGATTAAATAATATAGAAGATGTTCAACATTTTTGAATTAACTGAACAGCTCATTTGTTATATATCATTAATGCTATTTTAAATCTTTTTCTCGACTATTTTTAAAAGCCATAAATGAGACATATTCTATTCATTCAATTTTTTTACAAACACATTCCATTTTTTATTGTTTCTAAGTCCGCCTCAACATATGTGGAGTCTTGAAACTTTTCAATTAAATAAGTTATTTTTTCTTTTTCTGTTTGGCCCTTGGCTTTCCCCAAATCCGTCCAATTACAAGCACATGCAACGCCTTCTGGAAATACAAACAAATCATAAACGCCCTCATGGCATGGATAATATTTACAATTATTACAAATTGTATTCATTTCATAATGTGAGCCGTTTCTAATGCTTTTGAATGTCACATTGACACCATTTATTGTATATATTTTTGTTGGAGTACCAAAACTTCGAGCATAACGATGATCAGTTATTCTACTTGAACGTTTCTCCAATTCCTTCTCGATTTCGCTAGTATCATAGTAAATGGATTTCCACTCATTAAATTGCCAAGGAACTGCAACAACATCCTGGATTTTTAAATCTGTTCCAATTGTCCTACAGTAATCGATTACATCAAACAATTCATCATAGTTATCCTTACAAATAACTATATTTAATCTATGTAGCAATTGTTCATTAGCTAACAACTCTATTCCCTTTTTTAATATTTTATATTTACCCTTCGTTCCAGTGATTTTATCATATGTTGATTCTTTTGCACCATGATAATTGACAACGTATCTTATATTATTTGGAGAATCAATCCAAAGGTCTTTTTTTTCTGTGATTAAAGTTCCATTTGTATTTACTAATAATTCTTTTGCATGTTTAAACACTTCAAAAATGATTTTTTTAAAATCAGGATGCAAAAATGTTTCACCACCAGTTAAACGAAATTTCTGAATGCCAAGTTCACAAGCAGCATTAACCCATTTTTCAAGTGGTTCAACATTAAAAATATTGGAATTGCTTATAGTCATTTCACCTCCACTTCCGCAATACTTGCAATGTAAGTTGCAAGTATTTATTATGGGGAAAGTCATATAAGGAAGTATTTTGCGATTGATTTTTTCTTCAGGAGTAATCAACTCAAATTTATTCATAATAAGCTCCATTCTGCTGCAAAACATTAACACAAATAATTAAGAAAAGTGTTAATAGCAGCTCTTATTTTAAATACACTGAAATAATTCAGAAAAGTTGTAAGATAATCTCTGCTTTCAATAACGGTGAAAATATCATAATCTTTACAAGTTTTGTTCCTTTGTAGGCATATAAATGTTGAAAAAGAACAATTAAATGTTTAATTCTATAAATTGTTTTTAATTGAATATGGGCTGAACAGATTAGAAGTGCGAATTAAACACCATTTAAGGAATTTGCGATAATAGTAATATCAATCCCTTGATATCAGTATTCTACTACGCAGATTTTAAATCGAAAACAGTGTCCAAAACTGTAATTATTGTTTGCAAACTTGATGGTATAATTAATAAACGACTATCCGTTTTTAAAAAACCGGTTGACAAATAGTCTTCCATGCAACAAACTCTTTTAATCTTTTTAGAAATGAAGTCTTTATCATTTCACATCAATAATTCATTCCAATCATTTAATATTTTGAATATCAAAAACGGCATTTCTTATCTTTTCTGGAGTTAATTTGTTTCCAACTAATCCTTTCACACTACCCAAAGAGTAAAAATCATTCCCTAAAAAAGGAAACTGTTTTTGGGCTAAATCATAAAACAGTGTTCCAAATCTTGGCGTTGCTACCATCACTGAATTGGTATAATGTCTGCCATATTTTTTTAAATAACAAACCGTTTCATTCAAAGATTCATCTGTTTCTCCCGGTAGTCCAATTAATATAAACTGTTGCGGAATTATATTCGATTGTTTACATTGCCGAACAGCATCTAAAATATATTTATTGGAAGGAGCTTTTTGGTTTTTGCTTAGAACAGAGCTACAATAAGATTCAACACCTAGCCATAATGACTTACAGTTTGCCTTTTTCATTTCAGTTAATAATTCAGGATTTAATCTGTCACATCTCGTTTCTGCAGACCAAACAATTTTTAAATCTCTTTTGCGTATCTCATTACAGATACTCAGAACCCATTTTGAATTTTGTGTAAATGTTGCATCAATAAAAAAGATTTCTTCAACACCATGTTTTTTTTGCAATATTTCCATTTCATCAACTATGTTTTGAGGACTTCGATATCTCACTTTGTTGCCCCAAAAATTAAAACAAAAAGAGCAGCAACTATAACATCCTCTAGAAGCTAAAATTGTTGCATGGTTTGGTTTCTTAACGACGCGATTTTTGACATACCTATTTTCAAAATATCGTTGAAGGTTTATGTTTTCATAAGTTGGAAGTATATTTGAATACTTATTATAATGATAAAGACTATGTGTATATTGAGAGAAGGATTTATTATTGCAATAATCGTTTTGTGTATAAACATAATTAGAATCGATAGGTTGTTTATTCATTAATTTTTTTAATAGGTCCACAATTAAATAATCATATTCTCCTCTAACAACTATATCCGCTTCTGTTTCTTTAAGAACAATATCTGGTCGTAAAGAGCCATGTGCACCGCAGACTATAATAGTTTTATTCTCATTATTCCTTTTTAAAAATTTAATCAATTTAAAGGTTAATTTCAATCTTAGGTCTATGAAATAATTTTGTATATGATCATAAGGAGAAGTCGTAATTATGATGTATTCTATATTTTGAACTTTATTATTTAATTCTTCAAAAGAAAAGTGCATGACTCTATTATCGATAATAGTCATATCAACATTTTCTTCTTTTGCAATTGATATAGGAACCAAGAAGTCAATTGGTGGTTGCAAAAAAGATGCAGCTGACAGAAAATCTGGAACTATGAGAACAGCCTTGTTTGTCTTTGAATTATCTGAATAATTGCGAGAATGTTTTATTGATTCAGGTAAACTACTCAAACTTGAAATTTTCATTCCTGAATTTAACAGATATTCATTTTTTTTACAACATACAGGGCATTCTTTACAAGTTTTAAGATCTTCTAAAATATCTAAGACTATATTCTTATAAGTCTTAGATAGTTGATCGTAATAAAAAGAAATAGTTTCAAAATAGGTGCAAAAGAGTTTCATGTTGTTTTGAACTTTTAATTGATCTATTGCTTTTTTAAGAGTATCCATTCTTTCATCACTATTTTGACAGTGAATTTTCCAAAAAATATCATCAATTTCCATGTTTTATCCATCCTAAGCAATATTCCATTTTATAAAAGAATAGAATCATCCGAACAAGAACTTGTATTTTTGTGTTTAAAATAAAATACTTAAGTGCTATGTGCATATCTGTTTACATAGTTTTTCTTTTTTGTTGAGAAATCCATTGGTTTATTGCATATATAGTCCATAGTTTAAACCCATTGTTTTTTTCTGAAATATGTTCAAGTAAATAGTAAATATAGTCTTCATTAAATAGACACGAACTATATCTTTTTATATTTGCTAATTCTGTTTGAATTAAACCTGGTAAAACATCTAAATAAAAATTATATAAAACACTTCCAAATCCATTTTTATTATCAATACTAATATCAGGGTAATATCTTTTATAAATCTTTTTAAATAGATATTTGGGGATATTATTTTTCATGTGTAATTCGCGGGGAAGACTTAAACAATATTTTAATAGTTTTTCATCAAGGAAAGGATAAATCACCTTAATATTCTTTTCGTTGTATTGACGCCATTGTCTGCGAAAATAAAAAGACGGAAGGCGTAATGAAAATTCCACATTTTGAATTTTTTGAAAAAAATTCAAATCAGCATCATAAAACTGATTAGCAATAATATCATATGAAGACACTGTTGGAAACTCATTTAACCAAATCATCTTTTTTTCAGATTCATAAAAAGCCTGTATAAATTTCCTGGGAATCGGGTGATTATTCATTGCAATTTCATATGCTTTACAATCAGTTTGCTGAACTAATATCTTTTTTGCTTCAATAGGCAAAGAGTAAAAATATAAAAGATTTCCCCATTCATTCTGTATGTCAATATATGAAGGATATCCTCCTAATTCATCAGCTCCGTCTCCGGCAAAACAGACAGGATTATTAGGCATTATCTCTTTTATTTTTTTGCTTGCTATTTCAATCATAATCATGTCTATAGTAAAAATAGGTGGATAATTATCATTAACCATGGAATAAAATGTATTGAGAATATCGTTGTTTGTAACATTAATTATTTGATGGTTTTGTAAATTCAGTTTTTTGGCCATTGCTTTTGCGTTTTTAATATCAATTTCTTTTGAATTATGTTCATAATCAATTGTTATAGCTAAAACGTCATTGTTATTCTCAACTAAGGAAGCTGCTATTATTCCCGAATCGATTCCTCCACTCAGCAATGTAAAAACTTGTTGATTATATTTTTTGCATCCATTTCTTATGAGATTATGCATTCTATTTATAATGAGCTCCTCATTTGTTTCATTATTTGGGCCAATAATCTCATTAAAAGAAGCATAAGAAATTAGTTTTTCTTTTCCTCCAGATATATGTAGTATATTTCTTGGTTGAACTTCGTACACAGACTTGTATAAAGTTGTTGTTGGGTGTGACAAAAATAATGTTAAACTATGATAGATATATTCTTCATTTATACTATTTGTAAATGGGAAATAATTAAAAAAAGACAAATCATCACAAATTACTAGTCCTCGCTTGTGTTTGTAATAGTATAACGAATAATATCCAATTTTATCTCGTATTAAAAAAGTGTCATTTGTTTCGTAATTAATAATAATTGCGCAAAAAAACTTGGCAAATTTCTTGAAAAGTACTTTTAAATATGATTCATCAATACATTCTCTTTTGGATACTTTGTCAAATAATTCTAATATCTCTTTTTTCGATAGATATGTTGACTCGACGATAATCAACCATTTGCTGTTTTCTATAATTTTTGTATCCTTATTAAAGAATAATAACATATGATTACTTAATACTTTTTTCTTATATTTTGTTTGTAATAATTGATTCTTCTCAACAGAAACAAAATCATTTAATAATTCACTCATGAGTAACATCATAATTAATTCTTCCAAACACATAAGAAACTATATCATCAAGGCAATAGAACGCATTAAGCAATAACTCATCGCCATCAATTTTGAATCCAAATTCATTTTCAACATCAATAAGGATTTTTACAAATAATATAGAATGTATTCCTTGTGATAAAAAAGTATCATTAGGGTTTAAAATAGTAGATGTTTTTAACTGCCTTTGAGCTATATCAATTATTCTTTTTCTGCAGTTTTCATATGTTTGATTTCCTTTTTGAACCATCTAACCACCTCATTACGATCTATTTTTAAATTCTCATTTAAAGGGAAAGATTTAATCGCTTTTATTTGTTCAATAAATACCCCATTAGGATAATATTCATAGAGTATATTATTTAACTGTGAAAACAAATTCTCTTTATAGTCATTTGCTTGACAAATAACAATTAAACCGGTTAACTGTTGTGGCTTAAATGCTATTGTTTTTATTCCAAGTTTAATTTCAATTATGTTTTCTATATCTTCTAATTCTATTCTAATACCGTTAATCTTTACTTGATTGTCAATACGCCCCAAAATGATTATTTGTTTATCTTTATTATATTTAGCAATATCTCCTGTTTTATAGTATTTTTTTTCATTTTCATAGAAATAAAGTTCGCTGTCTTCTGTAGAAGAATTGGTATATCCCGAAAAAAGCTGATTACTATAAACAATTAACTCGCCCTTTGATTGGTCATATGGTGACAGTATTACTCCATTTCGCATTATTGCCAATTGGCTTTCACCCAAACCAAACCCAATCGAAAGATCATTTGTTTCTTTGATATGTTTAAATGAACACCAAATAGTTGTTTCTGTGGGGCCATACATGTTATATATTTGAATATTCTTCTTTAATAAACCAATAATATGTTTTTTTCGTATGTGCTCACCACCGAAGAACACAGTTTTTAATGATTCATTTATTTTTTCTTCAAATCCATACATCCTCAACAATTCATATTGGGAAGGAGTTATTTGCAAAAAATCAATTTTTTCACGATTAATAATGTTAATTAAACGTGTTGGAATCTGTAAGTCAATATCTTCTGCGACTATTATTGTTTTATTGTTTATAATTGGAATTAATATTTCCAACAAAGAAATGTCAAAATTAATGCTTGAAACCCATAGGAATCTTTCGAAAACAGAAAAATCAAATTCACTTCTTATGTTTTTTATGAAAGATAATAAAGCTCTGTACGATATTTTTACGCCTTTTGGAACACCAGTACTACCAGAAGTGAATATTATATATGCAATGTCATTTTCTTGCCTAATTATTGGAGTTTTTATTTTGCTAGGAACAATCGCTTTATCATATATATTCACAAAAACAACAGAATCTTTTTCTAATGAAAAAAAACCGGTAACAAACAAATCATTACAAATTCTCTTTATCTTATCATATTTAGTATTAATATTGCATGGAACAAATGGAATTCTTAAAAAGAGTGCTGCAAGTATAAAAGCAATAGTATCTGCTGAACGTTTAAATCTAAAAACGGCAGCTAAAAGATTATCATGTTTTTTTAACAATCTTGTATATTTTTCGATTAAAGACTGCAATTCAAAGTAAAAAACAGTTTTGGAGTAGTCTTTAATTGCAACATAATGCTTATTGGGTTTTAAAAAAAGAGATATCAGTTCTTTATAGGCATCTTTGTCATTGGCATTTTTTTGCATTTTCAGTTTTTCCTTTTATTAATTATCTCTTATAATTCATATAATTTTTACAATAAAGCAAAAAAACATGCAATAAATGAATTCATTTGAAAGCAGACTTTTTAAAGTAGTCATTTGAACTTTAAATATGAGTTTTGAAACCACAATTGTGTAATTTTTTATTACAGTTTTAATTTTTATTTTAATAAAATCCTTCTTTTATAGCAACCCAAAAGCGAATCATAGTTAGTGATGTCAACTGTTAATTCTTAATTCTTCAATTTCTTTTTCAGTAATATTTTTTATTTCAATTCCTGCTTTGTTACAGCCATCATAATAACTTAAAATATAATCGTCACTTTGTATGGTATAAAAATTATCTTTCAAGAAGTCGTTTATAACGCAAAAGTCATCCAACCTTTTTCGTAATCCCAACCCTAAATACTTAATAAAAGCTTCTTTTTTTGTCCATATTTCTAAAAAAGCTTTTTGTGGATTAACACATGAAACTGAAATATACTCTTTTTCTTTTTCAGTAAAAAAGTATTTTGCTATGTCAACACTGTTTTCAGTTTCTTTTTCAATATCAATGCCTACTTTACTATTGGAAAAAGCGATGGCAATCATATCATATGTGTGGGAAATACTAAAAAAAGTATTCTCGAGATCTTCAACAAATGGTTTTCCCAAATCATCATATACAATAGATATTTTACTAATATCTAAGCTAAGTTCTTTTTGAATAATCAGTTTAACTGCAATGTGTGCATATAAACTAAGCTTTTTATCCATATTGTTTTTTAATTCATTTAATTGAGTGATTTTTTTCTCAGACACAAATGTTAAAAGATTGTTATATTTTACTATGTTAAAATCATTATTTATAGGCAATAAATATATGTTCCTTTTCATTATAGTTCCTCTATTTTTATAATCCATGAATTGAATATATTAGAACACTTTTATAATTATTAATAGTTTCGTTTTAAATATAAGTTGCTTTTCGAAATAGCGTATTATAGTTGTTTTTAACACTTGCCAATAGTATAATCTTTATAAAAATCACTAAAAGAAAAAAGTTCCAAATAAAAAAAGATATGCTACGGTTTTTCTTCTTTTTGAATAACAATAGTAAACTATTTAATGTTTAATGAATGGTAATCTCCAATTAATCAACTTTAGTTACATATAATAAATATGGTTAAATATTATGTTGTCGGCTCCACATGACTATTTTCAGACTGACTAGATTTTTAACATTAATCATCGCAAATTAAGGGATTACGGCTACGATTGATTCCAATAATAAACTTAGATATTGAGGAGTTTTTTAAGAGTAAAAATAAGTGTTTTATAGATTGAAAGATTAATAAAATACATTTTAATAAACCACGTATTAAACTGAACATTAAATGATTACATAATTACTTATGAAAAATGAATCGAGTTCAAGCATAGTTTGATATTTTATTTCCAACTCAAAAACATTTTATTTCTGTGGAACAAATGTAAAAAAAGTCAAAAGCCAATACTTTCACAAGAAATCTATTCCGGTTTTCAATTGATATTATAAGAAATCTTAATTATAGTACGCAATATATGGTTCAACTTCGTTAATTTATTATGCAATAATGTTGATAAATCATTTTAATAAAGTTATATATCAACAGCATAAATGCGAATTAGGAACAAGAAAACAAACAGTTTTTTTACTAACACAACAATTCTGTCGTTAAAATAAACAGTTTTGTATTTCATCATTTACTTTTTAATAACATTTTGATAGAATAATAATATTCTTAGATTGAGAAAATTTTGTTTTTGAAAAAGGGATAATGTTATGCGAATATGCATTTGTGATGATGATATTTTTATTCATAATGAAATAAAAACATTATTACATTCTATTGAGGTAACTGATACTCAGTTTGATATTACTTCTTTTTTGTCAGGTGAAGAATTGGTAAAGCATTATGCAGTTGAAAAATACTTTGACATTATATTTTTGGATGTGGAAATGGACCAAGTAAACGGAATAAAAGTTGCCGAAATAATTCGTAAAATTGATCCGGATACAATTATTATTTTTGTGTCCAGTCATGAAAACTATGTTTTTGAAGTGTTTCGTTTTGATGCTCTTCACTTTATAAGAAAACCGGTAAGTAAAAAAGAATTTACGGAGGTTTTTCAAAGAGCAATAAGCAGGTATCGTTCTCTTAATTCTTTTGTCACCTTGAAATGGCAAAGTGAAAGAAATATAATTAAAATTAGTGATATTCTTTATGTGGAAGGATACAAACGACACATAACCGTATATACAAATGAAGACAAATATGAATCTATAGGCAAATTAGCCGATATACTTGATGTACTTAAGCCACATGGATTTATTCGCGTACATCAAGGTTTCATTGTTAACATGGACTATATAAAACGATTTGATTCAACTGATGTAATACTAAAAAACAATGAAAAAGTAATGATAAGTGTACGCAAACGCACTGAAGCACTTAAGGCCTATGATATATATCTTCGAAAATGGAAGTGGTAAATAAATGTCAAAAGCTATAATATATGCATTTAGTGCTATTGCCGAAATATATATAGCAACTTGTTTTTTCTCTTGGCTTGGCTCAAAACATATCACAAAAACTATTCATAATATTTGTATTATTGTCATTTGTGTATTGCAAACCGTGAACGCTCTGTTGCTCGGAGATACTAGTTACATGATGCTTGTAACAATTATTGTCTTGTTCTTAACATCATTATTGTATCGTATAAAATGGGCTTTAAGAATCATAGGCAGCGTAATTTTATGTATTATAATGGCATTAGCTGAAATGATAGTAGTATTAATAACAACTCTAGGCGGACGTGTTGATGTGCCAACGATTCAAGAAAATATGTATTTGTTTGCGATTTGTGTCTTGTTGGCAAAGTTTACAACATATATTCTTATTTATTTTTTGACACAAAAAAAGCATCATATGAATTCCGGGTTCACATTTGGGTTTGTGGTGTCAACTCTGATTCTTCCTATATCCTCAATTCTGGTAATATCACTTTTATATCACTGTTGTTATCGCTTCAATTCCAACTCTTTCCAAATACTAACGTTATTATCTGCGATCACGTTAATTGCAGCAAATATACTGGTATTTGTGATAATTAATAGACAGGGAGATTACATAAGCACAAAAGAACAACTATTATTTGCTGAACAAAGTATAAAACAGCAAATGGAACATTATCGTGAATTATTTAAAAGTCAAGAAGAAATTCAAATATTTCGTCATGATACGAAAAACTTTTTTATTTCTCTCCAATCTTTATTGTCGGCTGGGGACATAAATAGTGCCAAAGATATCATTAATAATAAACTAAACCTTTTAGATATAGAGCAAGGGAAAATAATAAACACTAAAAATCCTGTTATTGATTCTATCATTTCATATAAAAAAGCATATGCTGAAAGCTTTAATATTGTATTTGATATTTCAATTAAAATAACGGTTCCTATTAGAATAAATGAACTTGAATTTGGAGTGCTGTTAGGAAACGCGATTGATAATGCAATTGAAGCAGAACAAAATATGCCTGTTAATCAAAGGTGTATTTCTGTACAAATAGTATCTGTTGATGAGACAATTACAGTTTACATTAATAATCCGGTTAAAGAAGAAGTTACGTCTTTGTTATCAAGCAAAAAAGATAAATTTTATCATGGTTTTGGATTAAAAAGCATGAAAACAATTGCAGAAAAATATAATGGAATATTAGAAACTTCTTGCGACAGCAACGAATTTCGTTTGAATATTATTATGCAAAATGTTTCAAACTGACATAATTGCATTTTTATTCAACACTTTTGCCTAATCTGTTTTGAATTCAATATATCCATGTTATTATACACATAGTGAATTTTCATTATGTGTATATTTTTTATCTGAGGCGTTGATTATTAAATATGTATAAAAAAATGTCTTACTGGTTTACGAGGATTTTTATTCAAAACGGTATTATAAAAAAAGAAGAAAAAGAAGTCTATGAATACAGTTTTGAAGTTTTTATATCTACATTTTTAATAATTGTAGTCATATTTATGATTGCTTTGATTACAAATAGAATACGAATATCATTGATGTTTGTGCTTGGATTTATTTTTGCTCGAAAGACAAGCGGCGGATATCATGCTAAAAATCACACAAACTGTTTTATAACTACTATTTCAAATTATTTAGTTTTTCTTTTTATTGTATCAACAATATCCATTAAACATGTATATCTTATTAATATAATACTTATTATTATATCTGCATTTTTAATATATTTTTTGGCTCCAGTAGAAGACCGTAATAAGCCATTGAGCTTAAAAGAAAGAAAGAGATACCGACTACGAAGCAAAATATACGTAATGATTCTAATATTGTCTTATTTTCCACTTGCTAGAACTAGAGTATTGCAAATTGAAAGTTTCAGTTTCATTTTTGGAACATTTTCGGTTTCAATTTATTTATTGCTTGGAAGGATAAAAAATATAAAAACTAATCCTAAAGAAAAGGAGGTGCAGATATGAAAATGATGACAAAAATCGTGACTATTTTAGGTGGGGCTCTTGCATCATTAGTTCTTTTTGTCGGAACAAATTCCGTGAATTCGCCTTGTGTGCTTTTTTTGCACCAACCGATAGTCCCGGAAAAAATGAACAAGTTTAAAAAACAGTTCTAATGAAAAAAGACATGCAGGCTTTATCTGATAAAGAAAAGTCTGCATGTCACTTTACTTATTAAAAAACTGATCAATACTAATTCTAAAAAAAGACGCAATGTCTGCGATGATTAGAGGCTTTGGTAAAGTAGAACTTTGTTCATATAATAAATAGTCTTCTTTACTAATATTTAAATAAGAAGCAATTGCATTAATTTCGACGGCTCTACATGTTCTTAAATCATATAAATTTTCACAAAATGAATTTGTATATTCAAGCAATATATTTCTAATCACCCTATAATTGATATTGGAACAATCAAAAGAACAATAAGCAATTATATTATTCTCAATTGAATTCAATCTTTTTGACAAATCCAGTTTTTTCAAACAATTGATTGACGGTGAAGAGAGAATCTCGTTAACTGTAAATTTAGAAAAAATCAGATGGTCTAAAGATACACCATACATAAGTGACAATAGAATAAGAATATCACTTGAAAGTTCAATCGTGCCATTTTCATAACGTTTATATTTATAACTACTGATATTAATCAATGAAGATACTTGTGTGTATGTTAAACCCAAATGAATTCGTATCGCTTTAATTTTATTGTGCATAATTAATTCTCCATAATTGTTATAGATGTTATTTTTTACCTTTCATTTCAAATTAATATTATAATAATCCAAATTTGCTTTATATGTCAAGTTTGATTTTTAGAGCTTTTATTTCCGGGCATAATTTATATTACTATATTATCGTCCAAAATCCATATTTATTAGGGCGGTATTTATATGTCAAACAATGTTGTAGGAAATCTTATTAGAAAGAAACGAAAGGAACTTAATTTAACACAAGCAAAACTTGCAGAAATGGTTGATTCAGATCCGTATTATATAAGTAGACTTGAAACTGGAAAAAAGAAACCTGGGAGCAAGTTTCTGATAGCTCTTTCAAACGCCCTTGATATTCCAACTGATTTCTTTCTTGGCATAGAATCAAATGTTGCTCTTCACGAACAGGTTTCAACTATTGAAAAGAAAATGGAAAAGCTTTCCGTTGAAGATAAAGAAATGGTTTTATACATTATGGATATACTTATTGATAGACTGTCTACAGAAGAAGAATAATTTTTTATATCTATTTATTCAATATATGCGACAGAAAAGTCAATCTAAAATGCAATAATGATTATAACCAGCTTTGACGCATGCTGTATTATGAAGCTGTTCTTTAAGAATAGCAGGTGACTTAAGATTTTATTCTAAATTCATATAATAGTTTATTTACTTGCATCATTACCAAGTCAACATCATTTTAGCAAGCAGTGCATTTCGCCTCCCGAGTAGGCTTTATGCGTTGCTCCGACATACAGCCGAAGCAACCTTGTTAGGGCACATCCCTAATACCCTTTAACAACATCTGCACTGCGTTTCGATGAATTGACGCAAACAGCGTTT
>JAFRMR010000012.1 GCA_017430535.1 Clostridia bacterium | reverse complement strand
GTCAGGTTTGCCCGGTTGCCGATAATCTCCTTTGCACACAGGCGGTTGTCCTTTGTCAGCGGAACAAAGGTCAAATGCAGGTGGGGCGTTTTCTCGTCCATGTGTACCACCGCCGACACGATATTTTCCCGTCCTACCCGGCCAATGAGGAAGTCCGCCGCCCTCTGGAAAAACGCCTGTATCTCCTTTGGGGATTTCCCCTTGAAAAACTCCGGGCTGGCAGTTACCAGCGTATCGACAAACCGTGTGCTGTCCTTGCGGGTTCGGCACCCGGCCTGTTCAATGCGGTTTTGAATGAAATGATAGTACCTGCCCTCTGGCTTGACGATATGAAAGTTGTACTTGCTCCGGCTTGTGTCAATGTCGGGGTTGCTGGCGTATTGTTCTTTCTGTCTTTCGTGATGGGCTTCCAGCGGCCTTGCCGGGTTGCCCTTGTGCTTCTCAAACCGCAAAATTGCGTGTTGTGCCATTCTGCTCCTTTCCCCATTCCTTTCCTATCCGGGGTTTTCCACAGGGAAAATCCCGCAGAAATTAGCTCGGATAGGATTGGAATGGATAGAATATAAATAAATCTTTTTAATCTTTGTATTTCTATATACCGTCCGGTTTTCGTACTTCCGGGGAGTGATTTCCTCACTTCATAAGTACGGTTTTCAGCCCTCCGGCGTACCAGAACCGGATTTCTTGAAGTCGGTGTTTGGAACCGCTTCATAGGATTTTGGGAAAATGCGGTTGGGTTTTCCACAGCCCTGCTTCTGGATCTCCACCAGCCCGGCGTATTGCAGTTCCCGCAGGGTGTTTACCGCTTTCTGCCGCCCACAGTGGAGCAGGTCAACCACCTCGCAGATGGGATAGTACAGATAAATCCGTCCGCAATCATCCGCCCACCCATTCTTGCGGGATAACTCTGTCCGGCGCAGGATAAAGGCGTACAGAACCTTTGCCTCGTTGGACAAGGGCTTGAATGTGGGGGCTTCAAAGAGGAAATTCGGGAGCCGGGTGAAGCTGAACGCCTTTTCCGGCTGATGGATATAGATGGTATTTGTCATAGTGCGTTTTGTGGACGGTTAGAAGCCCGTTTTCCGGGGCGGGCGATACTTTATACCACCTGCCCCGGTTTGGGGCTTGCAAAGCCTGATAAATCAAGGCTTTTTTCGCTCCTAACTGTCCACAGCAGACCTCCTTTTCCGTTCACTTTCTGTTTTCTGCCGCCTGTGAACTCTGGCGGCACAGCCGGGGCAGTATTTTGCCCGGTTGGATTTGGGGACGAACACACCGCCGCAGACCTCACAGCGTTTCAAGTCCTTATCCCGGAAAATCTCCGCTTCCAGCGTCCCGTCCAGCGGCAAGACCGCCCAGCGGAACCACTTACAGCAGACCGAGAAAGAAATCGTCTGCGGACAGGTGCAGGTGTCCCCATCGTCAAGGACAATGCAGTTGCCGTCCTCACAGCAACAGCACTCCCGGCGTATCAGGCTGGCCGCCTGTTTTCTCTGCGCCGGGGTCATGCGGTAAAGGGAACCGTCCGGCCTGCGTTCCAGCGGCGGCAAGTCTTTATAGGGGTTATCTCTCATGCGTTCCCTCCATTTTGCTTTCCGTTGCCGTTCTCCCCGAAAAGGTTTCCTGCCCCATTCCTGCGGCGTGTTCCGGCGTTGGCACGCTCCTCGCAACTTCGGGACATTTTGTCCCGAAGTCCGACTCCTTGCGGTGCTTCCCCAGCCGGGGTATTCCTTTTCGGACGGTCATTCTGTTTTCAAGGTGCCGTCCATCGATGAACTACCCTAAGTCTACACGAAAAAAATGCAATTCCCGGAATATTGCGAGAATTGCATTTTGATGAAGTTTACACTTTGGAAATTGCATTTTTGCAATCATTCTGTATAATGGAAGTATGCGGAGGAGGTGCGTATCTATGGCTTTACCCGGAACGCCCGGACAGCGGATTTCCGATTTATGCAACGGGAACCACATCACACAAAAGGAACTTGCGGAGAAGATAGGCGTTTCCGCTTCCCAGTTGAGCCGCATTGTCAGCGGCGAAACAAGAACGGTCAGCAGTGATATTCTCATAGGTGTGGCAAAGGAATTTAAGGTATCGACAGACTACATACTGGGCTTGTCTACCGTGAGCGTTCGTAAAAGCTACGATATTTCTGAATTAGGCTTGTCCGAGGGAGCCGTGAGGGGGCTTGTGACGGGTGCTGTTGATGTGCAAATCCTCAACCGCCTGTTGGAACACAGGAATTTTCCTAAGCTGATAGATTTGATACGGATTTATTTTCAGGATACGGCGGCAAAGGGCATAACAGCAAGAAACCAGCTTATCGAGATGGCAACGGCTTCCCTGTCCGACCTGATGAAAGAACACCCGGAACACCGGGCAGAAGCGAAGCAGGATTTACAGCTTTTGAACGCCCAAAAGATAGGGGAACATGAAGCGGAGATTGAAAAAATCAAAAATGTGTTCCTGGCTATCCTGCGGGACATTAAGAAAGACATTGACAACGGGGAACAGCCGGGAGAAGCTGTGACCGCCGCTATGTTCCAAGCCATGCGGGACGCACTGGCGGAACAGAAACAAAAACCACTTTCCATTGACGATGTAACGGCGATGATAGCTGGACAGATCGGACAGCTTACACCGATGGATAAAGAAACTGTTGAAATGTTCCAGCAGTTTGCGAAGAAGATGATTGAGCAGGCAGGAACAAAGTGATAAATTTGAATTGTGAGGGAAAATACAGATGAATCAAGGAAGAATTATTGTGATTACAGGCTCACCGGGGACAGGAAAAACAACAACTGCGTCAATTGTCGCAAAGGAATCAGATATGGATAAATCAGTGCATATGCACACCGATGACTTTTTTCATTACTTAAGCAAAGGCGCAATACCACCACATTTGCCAGAATCCAACGAGCAAAATCTGGTTGTCATTGAAGCCTTTTTAGAAGCTGCAAAGCGATATGCTCGTGGCGGATATGATGTAATTGTAGATGGGATTGTCGGGCCATGGTTTTTGGAGCCATGGAAAGCTCTTGCCCAAGAAGATTACGAGGTACACTATATTGTATTAAGAGCGAGTAAAAAAGAAACTATGAAGCGAGCTGTGGAACGCTCAAAATTAGATAGAAAAACAAATATTGAATTAGTGGAAACAATGTGGGAGCAATTTTCCGGTTTGGGAGTATATGAATCAAATGTCATAGACACAACTACATTCACAATTAAAGATACGGTTTCCGCAATAAAAGAAAGAGTTGCATGTGGGACGTCTTTACTATCTTAGACATTCCCATTTGTCAGGAAGATAGCAAAGCCAGCCGAGCCAGTCAACGGTCAAGATGAACGGCGCATTTCATGCGCCGCCGTTGACAGTCCCGCCCGTCTTTGCTAAAGGGTAATCAAGGCGGGAAAGCCCTAAAATGGCTTCACACCTATTTCAATAATTGGAGGAGATAAAAATGAGATCAGAAAAGGAAGTTTATGATATTGTTTTGAATTTTGCAAAAACAGACAAACGCATTCGCATGGTTACTTTGGAAGGATCTAGAACAAATACAAATATTCC
>JAFRMR010000011.1 GCA_017430535.1 Clostridia bacterium | reverse complement strand
TTCCGCAGTTTTTTCTTTTTCTTGGGGCATAGTTTACCTCCTGTCTTTTTCATTTTATTTCAACTACTTGATACTCGCCGAACCGGAACAGCCAGTCATACGCTTCGGCTTCGGTTCCGTCATAGAAAACATCAATGTGTTTTCCTTTGACACCGCCGCCGATATCGCAGGCAAAAAGCTCAAGCACCTGTCCGTTATCTCCGTAAACAACAACCGTGCTGCCAAGAGGAATCACATTGGGATCAACTGCACAGGTTTGGAGATGCCTTGAAGTCACTCCCGTTGAGGTTTGGTATCCCCATTCCTCATCGGGAACATATACCGTGATTCGGTATTTTTCTCCCGACGCAGATTTTACGGTTGTTTCGGTTGAAGCGGTTGTAGCGGCTTTTGTCGTTTTCTGCCTTTCTGTCCCTGTCTGCTCCTGTGTGGTGGAGATTTCCTCCGTTTTCATACTTTCCGGCTCTGTTTCAGATTCACTTATCTCTGTTTCGACAGCGCTTTCCCTTTCAGGCTCGGTCGTAATCATAAAGTATTCGATCAAGTCTTTTTTGGTTGTGTATTCATAACTTGTTTTTTCATCAATATCAAGCGGCATTTTGCCGTCTCTGTAAATCTTTACGGCAAACAAAGAAAGCAGAGCCGCAAGGATTGCGGCTATCCATGCGGCCGCCCTCATACCGTTTTCTCCTGTTTTACTTTTTCAATCACATCCGAAACATATTGCATGATTTCATTCATAAAAACATCCGGAGAAAATTTACCGTTTTCGACCTGTTTGAGTTTCTGTTCCCATTCGGCTGTGAGCGCGGCCGATTTCAGGGATTCGTGTAAAACGGAAACAAGACTGACTCCCGTTTCATTCGGAACAAGCTTTTTTCCGTCTCGCTTTACATATCCGTTTTTTATGAGTTTTTCGATAATCTCGGCTCTGGTTGCCGGTGTTCCGATACCCTGTCTCTCCGCGTCATCAGGCATATCTTCCTTACCTGCCTGTTCCATAGCGGAAAGCAGAGTGTCTTCGGTAAACTGCGGCTTCGGCTTCGTTTTTCCTTCTTTGACAGAACCTTCCGCCACACTGAAAGTATCGCCCGGTTTCATTCCGGACAAACTTCCTTTGTTTTCTTCTTTATCCTGCTTTGAGAAAACCTTCCAGCCGATTTGTTTTACCGTAGTTTCTTTCGCAGTGAACAGATAATCCCCGCAGGAAAAGGTATAGGTGACGGTTTCGGAGATATATTCCTCACAAGTCGCTTCAATCATTCTCCGGATAATAAGGAGCAATAGTTTCCGTTCGCCATTTGCAAGAGAGGATAAATCATATCCTTCAAGGTTCAGTGTGGGAATAACCGCATGATGATCCGATACCTTTCTGCTGTCGCAAAGCACGGAAACATCTTTCACTTTCGCTTTTCCATTGAAAAAGGACTTACAGACATTTATCAGCTTTTCCGCAGTGCTTTTCATATCATCCGTAAGAAACCTTGAATCCGTTCTCGGATAGGTGCAGAGCTTTCGTTCATACAGTGACTGAAGATAATCCAGCGTCTGCTGAGCGGTAAAACCGTAAACGCGGTTGGCGTCCCTTTGCAGAGAAGTCAGGTCATAAAGGAGCGGAGCTTTTTCTCTGTGTTCTTCCGAAACGGATGAAACAAATACAGGCGGTTCGGATAAACATTTATCTTTTGCCGCCTGTGCTTCTTCTTTTGTTTTGAGTTTATCGGACACAATCACACCGTTCTCGTTTTTCAATTCTGCCGTAAAGAATGATTCGGGTTTAAATCCCTGAATTTCATCCTGTCTTTCGGTAATGAAGGACAGCGTGGGAGACAGCACTCTGCCCACGCTGAATCTCTGCCTGTATTTAACGGAAAACAGCCTCGAGAAATTCATACCGATCAACCAGTCTGCCTTTGCTCTGCATTCAGCCGCCATATACAGGTTATTGTAATCTTCGCCCGGTTTCAGACTCCTGAAGCCTTCTTTGATTGCTTCATCTTCCAGTGAAGATATCCACAATCTTTTTACCGGTTTCTTGCAGCCGGAGAATTCATATACCGTGCGAAAGATTCTTTCTCCTTCTCTGCCTGCGTCACAGGCGTTGATAACTTCCGATACATCTGAACGGTTCATCAGTGTTTTCAGTATTTTGAACTGTTCTTTCTTTCTGACATCAACACTGTATTTCCATGCTTTCGGAACAATCGGTAAATCCTCTGTTTTCCATTTGGAATACTTCTCGTCATACGCTTCGGGCAGACTGAGTTCTGCCAAATGCCCGATACACCAGGAAACGATATATCCGTTTCCTTCCCGGTATCCTTTGTATTTTCTATCCGCACCGATGACATTCGCTATACTCACAGCTACCGAAGGTTTCTCGGCAATAACAAGTTTAAGCATTGGCATCACCGTCTTCCGAACTGCTGTAGATGTCATACATATCCTCGTCCTCGTTTACGGTTTCTTCCTCTTCATCGTCACCGTAATCCTCTGTATCCTCAACTGCCGGCTTCTGTTTGGTTCCTTTGTTTCTGAATTTGAACC
>JAFRMR010000010.1 GCA_017430535.1 Clostridia bacterium | reverse complement strand
TAATTGACGCCCTCGTAAAGGATGAAAGCAATATGACCTACAGCGAATATGAGCGCAGCACTCCAACGTATCTCATTGAAGTCAGAAGATCCTCCGACGAAGGCGGCGCATCAGGCGTGCTTTCGATATATCCGGAGTTTGGTGAGACGCTTGAGCTTTTAAAAGATTTCATGTGACAAAAGAACGGAGCTTTTGAAGGAAACGGGTAGGGAAAAAACTTCCCTACCCGTTTGTCCGTTGGCATATCGCCGAAGCCTCCAAAAGAGCTTCCTCCAGGTCATTTTCCCAGTTTCGGGATTCCACATACCATACGCATTTGAAGGCGCCGGGCACAACATAATTCTCAGATGAAATCTCTATGACCGGTGCGGATATGCCGTGCTCCTTCACTTTGCTGATGAACGTAGGGCCTGCCTCATTTGTAGATGTTCCGCCATTCTTCAAAGGATAATTCATATCAGTCATCAAAATGTCATATGGCTCTCCTTCGTCCCTCGCTCTTATCACCTCTTTCAGCGCATCCTCAAGATTGCTTTCGGACTTTTCTATATTGTATCCCATCGATTTCATGGCTCTGGAAACAGCCAGTAATTTCACTGTATTGTCCTCTGCGTAAAAAATTCTGTAATCTGATTTTTTCATCTTTACCTCCTGTTCAAGGCGTGACCATTGACTCTTGAAATGAAACTCCCCAAAACCACTTACATAAAAAATATAATCCCATTTGCCTGAAAATAATAGTGAAATGCGAAAAATAATTTTTGTCATAGATATACAGAAAATTGCTATTTCTTCCCCGGGAATTGTCATTTGATGTGGCATAAAAAAAGCTCACCTTGAGGTGAGCAAAGGAGTTCAATCCCCTTCCCGGGGAAATGGCATTTCTAATTTGGAAGTTGAACGAAATAGCCCGAAGCTACATTATTCGCAATTATGTCAACCTCAATCAATTGTAGTAACCCCTTCGCTTATTACGCTGTTTATGTAACTCGCCTGCTTTTTCTTTGCAAGCCTGTGCAGCTCCGGAAAATCAGCCTCATGGTCCGAGTAGGCCATTATTTCATAATAGTCCTCACATTTTTTTCCAACCGAAACACGACCAAGATGGTCATTCAGCCAATCGACCAAATCCGTCTTTATTGGATTATCTATGCAATAGGTAATTGTACTGGTCATACCATTGCCTCCTCAATAATAAAAACCTCCCCTTTATTTCCCTAATAGTAGCACGGGAGCAGAACGCTTTCAAGATAACGCTCCAAAACGATTCGCCCCCCTCACACAATCACCGCCTTCAGAGCCGGATGCCTTCTCTGTGATTTGCTAAGAAGTACCGTGTTCCTGCTTCCATCTGAAGAACGCTTCGCTTCGGATAACAATTCAAACCAAGACGGAGCCTATACAATAAGCTTGTCTATGAACTGGAGCTTGGAATAGCCAAAAAAGGCAGTATCCCACCTCATATGATGAGATAAAAAAGAATAAACCGATTTTTAAACCTCATTTAAGCATGACTTGATAAACTCCCTTCATCAGGCAGGGAAAAAGCTTCCCGATCACGATCAAAGCCATCGCAGGAAACTGCAATAGAAAAGAGGTTATCATGAAAAAGAACAGCTTAATGAGATTTATGACACTTGCAACTGCGCTGACCCTGACCGCCGGCGTTATTGCTCCGGGAATGGTCTCGCTTGCGAAAGAGACACCGCCGGAGCCGCCCAGCGGTGAAATGGGCAATCCTCCGGGTGAGCCTCCCGAAGGCGGCATGGGCGGCGGTCCCGGCGGGCCATCCCAGAGCGATGTGAGCTGGAGCGGCGCAACCACGATTACTTCCGGAACACAGGACTCAGGAAAGACCTATATCTCTGAAAACGCAGACGAGAACGCGCTTCTGGTCGAAACCTCAGACGCTGTTGAGCTTTCAGACATTACTGTTTCAAAAACCGGCGGGACTAGCAGCAGCGACGCTTACAGCTTTTACGGAATCAATTCCGCAGTCATGGCAAAGGACGGGACTTGCCTTACAATAAACGGCGGCACCGTAACGACAGACGCTGCCGGCGCAAACGGCGTATTTTCCTATGGCGCAAATAATGGCACAACAAATGCAACAGGCGATGGAACCACCGTCAATATCTCGGATGTCACGATCACTACCACCGGAAAC
>JAFRMR010000009.1 GCA_017430535.1 Clostridia bacterium | reverse complement strand
GACCCGCACCAAGATAATAAAAGGGCTATAAGGGCATACGAGAAAGCCGGGTTTAAAATCATTAAATCACTTCCAAAACATGAGATGTTTGAGGGAGAAAAAGTAGATTGCTGGCTGATGGAATTAGCACTGTAGATTCCGGTTTGTAGGGCAATAGTCATTATTCCGCTCACTTATTGTGGGCGGTATTTTTATGCCTTCTGAAATCAACAAGTTAAATTCTGTAATAACAAATTTGCGCATATACGAAAAACGCCCGCACCGGAATAACCGATGAGGGCTTGGTGCATAATATAGAATTGGTTATTTAATTCTCTGTAAAAATGTGATATAATCAAATCAACAAATCGGGATTAACGGAGTTAATTATGAGTATCACAATCAATATTTATTACACGGGCGAAAACGGAAACGCAATGAAATTTGCAAATGAAATGACACAAAGCGGCATTGCCGACAAAATTAAAGCGGAGGAAGGCAATCTCCGTTATGATTATTTTGTCCCCTTTGACGGCGGCGAAACCGTGCTTTTGATTGACTCATGGAAAAATCAGGAGGCGCTTGACATTCATCACGCGTCGCCGATGATGAACGAAATTGCCGCCCTTCGCGGGAAGTACGACCTTCATATGAAAGTTGAACGATACACCGAAGCCGAAGACGGCGGCGATGAAGTCTTTATAAGGCGGTAAGATACCGTTTTCACTTTTCACAACGGCGCGGATTCCTACTATTCTGTGCGCGGATTCAGAGGGTATATTCTTGTCTGAGCACCGGACTCAATGATAAAAAACTCTGCGATTCATTGGACTGTAAAAATGACAAATTCCGGTATCTCAAAAAGTTTAAAAGGTAATAAATATGAACTACAGACTTGACGATTACGGTGTTATGCCTGACAGAGAGTACCTGCAGACAGAAGCCATACAAAATGTTTTTGACCTTTGCAAAGAAAGCGGCGGAACGGTTGTCTTTCCAAAAGGAACATATCTTTTTTCAGGACTGCTTCTTCACTCGCATACTGAGGTTTATCTCGAAAGCGGCGCGATTCTGCTGGGAAGCAAGTCGTGCTCAGATTATAAAGTTTTTGATGTTCCCGAAAATGTTCAGCTTCGCACTGATATTGAAATGATTCCGCAGTATTTCGGATTCAAAAAAAGAGACGAATACCGCAGAGCAATGTTTTCCGCCTACGGAGAGGAAGACATAACAATCACAGGCGAGCCCGGGAGCGTAATTGACGGCCGGAATTGCTATGATGCGCAAGGCGAAGAAGGATATCGCGGTCCACACGGGATTTTCCTTTCAAACTGCCGCAATATAGCTCTTAAAGGATACACCATTCAGCACAGCGGCAATTTTATGCATCAGCTTGACGCCTGTTCCGATATCACAATGGCAGATGTAACCTGTCTCGGCGGCAGTGACGGAATACATCTTCACTGCTGTGAAAACACCGAAATTGAAAGATGCGTATTTCGCACCGGAGATGACTGCATAGCAGGCAGCAACATCAGAAATCTGCATATAAACAACTGCGTGCTCAACTCTTCCTGTCAGGCATTCCGCATTGGCGGCGTAGGTATTCTTGCAGAAAACTGCCATATTTACGGTCCCGGTTATTACCCGCACCGTGTAACTGTTGTTAAATCCGAAAATGATATACTGCCGCGCGAAGCAGGCAGGCACAACCTGGTATCAATGATAATCTTTTTCGCAAGTGAAACTTTCCCGGCAAAGGAGTATTCGCAAAATATAGTTTTCAGAAATATGATTGTTGAAAATGCCGGGCATATACTTGAATATACCGCAAACTGTTCCGATAACCTTCAGGCCGGCGACCTTCTTAAGGAACTGACTTTTGAAAACATTCGCTTCACAGGGCTGGAAAAAAGCTCCCGGGTTCATGGTTCGAAGGAAGTTCCGCTCAATATCCGTCTGAAAAATGTCACAGCGGAGTTCCTCACCGGTTCAGGCAGTCTGTTTGACCCGGAAAGCACTGACATAATAATCACGGAAACGAAAGCCGATGAGGTGATGAAATGACAGATATAAAACTTGTTCCCTTATCCTATATTATATGGCAGATAAAATGAATTCCGGATTAACGGATTGATAATAAAGAGAAATACATATCCGCAGCAGTGAGGCAAATTATGCGCAAATTGAAACAAATAATAAGCATTATAATATCGGCGGTTTTATTGCTGACACTTTCCCCTTCGGGCTTGGCGTCGGCAGGCAACATTCTGCTCGCCTACCCCGGATATGACGAAAGAATCACCCGCAATTATGAATATGAAGTGAGTGTAACTCAGGGAGATAAAACCATACCTCTGACGGTCTATGACCGCAGCAATTCCTCAACTCTGCTCGGCGCGAGGACTCTGCGGCCCGATATGCACAGGCGGTTCTGTGAGTTTGCCTTTTCAGGCGACGCAGTCACCGTGAAAATAAAAGTGAAAAGGGATTTCGGCAGTTTTTCGGTTATACCGGGCGCAAAGAACTATCCCGTATCATACGCGAACGGCGTAATCTCCGTTACCGTTTCACAGCCCGATGAATGCTTCACGCTGCGCCTTGACGGCAATGACACAACTGTTCTTTCCGTTTTTGCCGACAGACCCGAAGGCAGCGGTTATATCGGGAGCGGCGCTTCCGTTCTTGTGATTGATTCCCCTCTGACAGAAATGAGTAACGGTGAATACCTGACCGTTGACGGTAAAACTTCATTTACCAAATCGACCGCAAACGGCAAAACGCTCCTGACTCCCGTCAGCGACACTCAGCATCCCGTAACTTCAGTCTATATCGCTCCCGGCTGCGTTCTGAACGCGAGAGTCAGGGCGGCCGCTCCCGGAGTCAGGATTTACGGCCACGGCATTATACTTGACCCGTATTCCGATATTTTTGAAACGGATATACGCTCGGCCGAAGACGGCTTTTTTGTGCTTGTTGAATACCCCGACTGTAGCGTCAGAGATGTCAAACTCATTGATTCTCAGAATTATTCCCTGACGCTCGGCTGGCAGTGCGACCGCACCGTAATTGAAAATGTCAAAATTCTCGCCTCGACTATGTGCACGGACGGAATATCGGTTTTTGAAAGCCGGAATATAAATGTAAAGGGAAATTATATATATTCCGGCGATAACGCAGTGGTTTTCGGCGGAAACTGCGGCGGCAGCATATTTGAGAATAATGTCATAGGTTCCACCTGCGCGGCGTTTTTCCCGCAGAGCAGTATTCAGGGCACGGTGACCTTCCGCGACTCTTATGTTTTCCGCTGTGACGAGGGCTGCGTCAATAACTGGTACGGCGCGTCGGGTGACGGCTCGGCGATTGACGGCATTGTTTTCGACGGACTTGACTGCACCGATGTTATAACCCTGCCCTGGCTTTTATGCTCATACAATCAGGGAACGCCTCAAAAAAAATTCACCTTTAAAAATGTCTCGATAACCGCTCCGCGCGGCACTCCTTATATAACCGAAACCTCAAACGGCACCGCGGTAATAATCGGCGCCGAGAGCGAGGAGTATCCGTCCTCGGGATACAATATCGGTTTTGAAAATCTGTTTGTTGACGGAAATCCGGTCGGTTCACAGGCTCAGCTCGGCTGCAGTATTCCCGAAGGAGCCGCTCAGCTGAGTTTCACAGTGCCGGACGGCGGCGGATTCAATCCGGCACCGGTCAGATATAACGCAAATTATATATTCCCTTACAAGATTTTTATCGGCGGAAGCGAAACATTCCTTTCTTACTGCCCGGTCTATTATGAAGGCAGCATTCTTCTGCCCGCGGAAATCCTCCGGAAGCTCGGGACCGGTGAAAAATCAGGCATTGTTACCGTTAACAGCAAAAGATTTATCAATCTGAATAATCTCAGCGCTTACGGTGCTTTGGCGAACTATGACAGTGCTTCAGGTGTTATTCATATTGAAAAGCCCGCATACAGGTCCGATAACCTCCTGGCCGATAACGCCGCTTTCTTCAGCCGCTGGACTGAAATGACCTGCTACGAAACGGACCTCAGCGCTTATACCGACAGCGGAAAAACCGTTTACAGGGTGGATGTCCCCTCGAAGTATTCGCGCGCCGGTATGAAACGCTTTATAACCGATGAAATAAAGCGAAACGGAAGCAGCGTATATAAACTTACATTCAGCGCAAAAACAGCAGGCGGAACGAATCAGAAAGCTTTTGCTGTTCTTGCGTGCGCGCCTGCGGAATACGGCTTTATTGAAAAAACCTTGTCGCTCACGGGCGAATGGAAAACATTTTCATTCACATTCGATCTCACCGGAGCGGATATCGCCGGAATGACGGATATTTATCTTGCGATCGGCAACAGAGGAACATCGGATTTTTCCGCCGTAATCAAAGACTTTACTCTGACGGATGAAAACGCTCCCGAAAGGCCTGCGCCCTGCGACCATGAGCAGAGCGTCAACAAACCCGACTGCACCTCACCGGCAGTCTGCTCGATATGCGGTGAAACAATACCCGCGAGCGGACACGCCGACAATAACGGCGACGGCAAATGCGACAAATGCGGCGCGGTTACCGGCACGGTATGCAATCATATATGCCACTCCGAAAACGGGTTCATGAAATTCATCTGGAATATAGCAAAATTCTTCTGCAGATTGTTTGGCATCAAACAGTATTGCGAGTGCGGCGCGGCGCATTATTGATGAATCATTGTATTATAATCAAATCAATAAATCTTGATTTATAAAGGAGGATAACAATGGGTAAAAGTCTTATTATCTATTTCAGCAGAGCTGATGAAAACTATTCTGTCGGATGGATTGACAAAGGCAACACCGAAAATGTCGCCGGATTTGTGCAGGAACTGACCGGGGCGGATATGTTCAAGGTTGAACCCGCTGTTCCTTATGCCGCAGATTACAATACATGCATAAAGGAGGCAAAGCTGCGCGTGGGCAACGCTCCGATAAAAGAAAAACCGGGCGACATTTCAGCTTATGATACAATCTTTGTTATGAGCCCGGTTTACTGGGGAACTTACGCTCCTGAAATGGAAACGGCTCTGACAGGTCTTGATTTTTCAGGGAAAACAGTCCGCGTTATCAGTACGCACGAAGGTTCCGGCCTTGCAGGTATGGTTTCCGATGTAAAAAGAATATGCGTCGGGGCCGATGTTCGGAATAACGGGCTTGCGATTGTCGGCTCACAGGCAAAGAACTCAAAGCAGAAAGTTTCTGATTGGCTGTAATGATAGATTATGAATAATAAAAACCGGGATCTGCGGAGGCATAAAAATGAATATGTGGTTTATATTTGCAATCCTGTCCGCAGTTTTTGCGGCGCTCACTTCAATACTCGCAAAAGTCGGTATCGAAGGAGTTGACTCCAATCTCGCAACGGCTGTGCGTACCGTTGTTGTGGTGGCGATGGCATGGATTATGGTGTTTATCACAAACGCGCAGTCCGGTCTTTTGCAAATCAGCAGAAAAAGCTGGGAATTTCTTATTCTGTCGGGAATTGCCACGGGAGCATCCTGGCTCTGCTATTATAAAGCTATACAGCTCGGTGATGTTTCAAAAGTCGTACCGATAGACAAGCTCAGCGTCGTTATTACGCTGATTCTTGCGTTTGCCTTTCTTCACGAATCATTTACGGTTAAATCCGTAATCGGCTGCGTGCTGATAGGCGCCGGAACACTGATTATGGTGCTGTGAACAAACAGAACCGCAGATATCGTTCGGCGAATCAAATAAATACCGATTTAACGGATTGGCTGCGAAAAAAAATAATGCAAACCGGGATTTGGAGACTGAATTATGATTAAACTCTTTGGAAAAAACAACGATTTAAGAACTGAAGAAGGTAAAATAACGAAATCAGGATATGCAATTATGGTACTGTCCACTGTTTTTGGACTGTGCGTATTTTTGACCGGAAGATATTATTACGGAAAGTCTCTGCAAGAGAAATAGTCAGACAAACTCCGCTTTGCCGGGATGAATTAAACAGAAAGAATAATACAAATCGGGATTTAATGAGGCGATATTATGAATGATAATAATAAGAAAAACAATAACACATCCGGTCTTGCGATTGGTATGTGTATAGGAATTGCAATCGGAACCGCAGTCGGAGTTGCAACAAAAAACATCGGACTGTGGCTGCCAATCGGCCTTTCGATAGGCGTGGCTCTCGGTTTTGCCATAGGTCATAACAGCGATAATAACGGTGATGACGAAACAGACGGTCAGGAATAGCCGGACAAATTCCGGTTTACAGGGCAAAAACAATTTAATATTCACTATGCCGCTCATTTGTTGTGGGCGGTATTGTTTGTGCCTGCTTTTGTTGACCGGTACAAAAATATTTTTTTAATTACAGATTGATACTTGAAAAATAGTGTAAGAATAGTAAAATTTTATTGGAAATACACCGCTCTTTTTGATATAATATCATCTGTAAGGAGGTGATAGAATGAGAACAAAAATCAATCTTACTGAAGGTATTTTTCCAATGCCTGTTTTAATGGTTGCAACTTACAACGAAGATGGCAGCGTTAACGTTATGAATGCGGCTTGGGGAACAATGCAGGAGAGAGGTACCGTAGCGTTAAATCTTACGGAAACACATAAAACTGTTGAAAACATCAAAAAGAGAAAAGCTTTTACGGTCAGTATCGCAGATGCCGCACATGTGGCTGAAGCAGATTACTTCGGCGTGGAAAGCGGTAATAAGGTTCCCGATAAACTTAAGAAAAGCGGCTTGACGGCATGTAAAGCGGAGTTTGTGGATGCACCGGTTATCAATGAATTCCCTTTATGCCTGGAGTGTGAGTTTATTGAGTATCAAAACAACGAGTATGGATGCGGCGTTATCGGAAAAGTTGTTAACGTCACTGCTGATGAAAGGGTTATGGTTGACGGCAAGGTAGATATGTCTCTTGTGGATGCGATAGCATTTGATCCTTATACTCATGGTTATTACAGAGTGACAGAGCGTGTGGGCGAAGCTTTCCGCGACGGACTTAAATTAAAATAACAGAACTGACAAATTCCGGTTTATAGAACTGAATAGTCAATAAAAAACAACACCCGGAGTGTGGGATGAACCCATACTCCGGGTATATTTGTTTATTGACGGCCGTTACAGGACTTGGGCGTCTGTATGAGCGAGTTCCGAAAGCCTTTTAAGCTCTGCCTCAAATGTCTCAACCGGAAGCAGCGCTATGCCCACCTCGTCGGAGGCAACAATCAGGCGTGTGCCGCCGCAGATGCCGAATTTGTCACGGGCGTTTTTGGGTATTACTATCTGCCCTCTGTCGCTTACCGTAACCGTTCCCCAAATGCTTTTGCCCGCAGGCGCAGGAGGCAGCGTGCCGATACCTTCAACCCTGGTTTCTTTTATGAGGCTGTCAACCGTAACACCGTAAACATCGGCGAGCAGGCTGCATTTTTCAATATCCGGGATGGTGGCTCCGCTTTCCCACTTGGCGTAAGCCTGCCTTGAAATACCGATTTTTTCCGCAATCTGTTCCTGCGAAAAGCCGTGAACATTGCGAAGAACCGAAAGATTATCTTTAAGCACTTTAACCCCTCCCTTAAAGGTCAATCAGTTCAAACCTTCTGCATGAAGATTTGTATGAAAGAAGCGTCATAATCAGAAATACTGCGGCGCCTGCAAACAGCAGAGCAAGCTGAAGCCCGGCATGTTCAAAGCCGAAGGCATTTACCGCTTCAAGCCCGGGGATGTGATGCAGCGCCTCAAATAACGCAATTGCGAGAAATACGGCAATAATATAAATCACAAAGGGTTTACCCTGCTTGTATGCCGTTTTGAAAAATCCGTTTAGAAATATTGTGTTGAAAAGGCCGAACACCACCAGAGCCGTGCCGAGGGCGAAAAGATTGGCGTTCATCAGCGCGTTTGAGGTGTAAGCGGCGGCGCCCGAAAGGGCTGTCATACGCACAAGCGTGCAGATTGCCATAACCGCAAAACTGCACAGTTCAACAAAGCAGACGAAAATATATTTTCCTTTGACCGTGTCTTTTTTGCTTACCGGCAGCAGAACGGAAAACTCAATGTCATTGGCTTCACGGGCATACTGGAAGCCCTGAAAAATACCGAGCGTTGTGAAAAACGCGCCGCAAAGCACAGGATACCCGGGCAGGAAAAACGTAAACCCGGCAAGGATAAACAGATATGAAATCGGCGATGCGCTGAGTTTCATTTCTTTAAGCATAATGTTACGCATTTTTGGCACTCCTTTCCATACGCAGTATCGTATCTTCAAGGTTTTCGCCCTTCTGAGAATACGCACGGACAAACTCGTCTTTCGGCATTGAGGATACAATCCGCCCGTGAGAAATATAGATTATGTTATCAGCGCATTTTTCAAGATCCGATGTGATATGCGTTGAAAAGAATACAGCCACGCCCTGCTCTTTGAGCTGCGTAAAAATACCCAGCAGTTCATCCCTTGAAAACGGGTCAAGCCCGCTTGTCGGCTCATCGAGAATAAGGATTTCCGCGCCGTGGGAAAGCGCAATCAGCAGGTTGAATTTTACCTTCATACCCTCCGAAAGTTCTTTCGGCGTTTTGTTTTCATCAAGTTCAAACAGCGCGAGATACCTGCGGTAAGCCGCTTCGTCCCATGTTTCGTAAAACTTTTTCACAACGGCAACAATGTCTCTGATTTTCTTCCTCGGATACCAGCTGACAGTTCCCGTTGAGTAGCCTATGCGTTTCTTTATTTCCGACTCGTTGCCCGCAAGCGGAAGCCCGAAATAACTGATTTCGCCGCCGTCGGGGTGGACGAGGTTGAGGATTGATTTTATGGTAGTGGTTTTGCCCGCGCCGTTTCGTCCGATAAAGCCGGTGATTTTGCCCTGCTCAATCGGAAAAGACACATCATCCAGCCTGAAGCCGGGATATTCTTTCGTAAGATTTTTTATTTTGGCAATGCTCATATAATCCCTCCAAATCCGAATTGTATGATTTATACTACTATTGTAAAGTGCGGTTGCGTATTTTTCAACCAATCAAAGATAACATTTTGCAGATTTTTTTGTTATCTCCGGTTGCGGGATAAGAAATATTACAGGATTAAACAAATTAAGCCGGGGGCTTCGCTCCGGCTGTTAAATCAGTGAAGTTTGTGCTTTGCACAGAAGCTATGCCTTCGGCACAGTTAAGTTTTCTGCTTCGCAGAAAGTGAAGTTAAGTGTGCCGCTCAACGCACTCAACACACAAAAATGTTTTTCATTGAATCTCAAATTGAAAATTGATAAAATATATTTGATTGATTTTTTCCAACCTTTTTCACTTTCGCGTGTCTGTATAAGTGAAAGCTGCTTTCGAGGTATTACAAATGAACAAACAGGATGCCGAAAGAATTACAACTGAATATCTTAAACCCGTTTATGGTTTTGCTCTTAAAAGATGCCGCAGTCTTCAGGACGCGGAGGATTTATCTCAGGACATTGTTCTGAGGATCTTCACTGCGCTACTGAAACGGGAAGACATTGATGATGTGCAAAAATATGTTTGGACGATTGCACATAATTGCCTCACTAACTACTACCGCAACAACAGTATTTCGGCAGAAGTATTGTCTACGGAAGAATTATCCGGGATGGTAGCCGATAATTCGGATTTTGAAAGCGAATTCATTATTGATACGGAAACAGCAAAACTCCGGACTGAAATCGCATATCTTTCTGAAATTCAAAGAAAAATAGTAATCGGTTATTATTATGAAAACAAAAAGCAAAACCAGATAGCGGGAGAAATGGGTATTTCTGTCGGAACAGTCAAATGGCATTTGTTTGAAGCCAGAAAAGAACTGAAAAGAGGTATGGAAACCATGAGGGAAAACAGCGAATTAAAGTTTAATCCTGTTAAATTTTTGGAAATCGGAACAAACGGAATAATAGGTGATAACGGAACGAATCAGATTTACTTCAAAACTTTTTTGCCGCAAAACATTATTTACTCTGTATGGAAATCGGCAAAAACGGTAAACGAAATTGCCGATGAACTCGGAGTTTCGCCTGTTTATGTTGAAAGCGAAGCCGAATTGCTTGAATACTATAGTTTTCTGACAAAACACAGCGAAAGGTATTTATGTAACATTCTTCTTGATGAGCCAACCGATGAAATAGTTGCTTTGCAAAATGAAATGTATGAAAAAATATCCGTTATTTTTGCAAATGAATTGTTTGACGAACTTCAAAAAACCGATATTCTCGATGACTGCGGTATTCTCGGCGGTTTTACCGGAGATGTTTCACTTTCAGATCCGGGCAATCGTGACAAAAACTTTTTGTTATGGGCATTGATTCCGTTTATTACAGCATCAAGCGGTGAAGCAGGCTCAGGCGTTTCATTTGATGAAGTAGCCACATACAGAGCGGACGGCGGCTATAACATCTGTTTCGCCGCAGTTGAAAACACCGCATCAAAGAAAATCAGAAACATCAACAGCATTAATACCGCCTACGGACCTTATTACAGAGAAAGCAGTATAATAAATTATTTTCAGTTTGATTCCGAATGGTCGGGACGAAGAATTGACAGCGAGTTCCTTTATAAAGAAAGAGATTATATCCGGCTTCTCGAAAACATTATAAACGATGATGCAATAAGTCCCGTTGACGCAGCTATGCTTGCGCAGACCGGCTTGATAAAAACCTGCGGTGAGCCTGACGAACTGCATAAAATCGCATTAAGATGTATTTTAATAAATAATGCGGAAACAGAAGAAAAATATGTTTCAATTGGTGACAGAATAAAGGAAAAACACAAGGTTGAGTTTTCCGGGTACATAAAGCGTTATACCGATGCTGTTCTTTCAGAAACTCCTGCACATTTAAGAAAGCTTCGTGAGTATGAATTGCAATTCACTGTTTTCGGAGATAAAAGATTTATTACCAATTGCCTTTGCGAACTTGTCCACAACGGTAAACTCCATCCGCCGACCGAAGAGCAAAAATCGGCATTAAGCACTATTATTTTAAGAAAGTAAAGCGTTACCCCGAGTGTTTGAATACACTCGGGGTAATAATATTGATACTAATGTCATTCTCCATAATCAATATCTATTAAATCTATTTTATCACAAAAACCAATAAATACAATGCTTTTTTGATAAACATAAAAGAAAAACAGGTAGTCCAAAAAGATCTACCTGTTCTTTTCGTCAATATCTAACCATGAATTCAATGCAGAGGAAGTAATTGCCTCCTCGCTTCTCAAGACGGTTCGAAATCGACTTGATATGGTGGTCGTTACAGGACTTGAACCGCGCCGTCGCAAGCTGCGTATCTTTCGCGCCCGTGCCTTGCGGCCTTTGTATGCACGGGCTCTCACTCACTCCGCTGCTCCTCCTTCTCCCCGCCAAGTTTCTGAACTTGTCGGGGGCCCCGTTTTTATTATCGGAGGTCACAGGTTCTGCGCCGGTCAAAAACAAAAACAAACAAGGCAGACAAAAATGTCTGCCTTGTTTCCTGGTGGTCGTTACAGGACTTGAACCGCGTCGTCGCAAGCTGCGTATCTTTCGCGCCCGTGCCTTGCGGCCTTTGTATGCACGGGCTCTCATTCACTCCGCTGCTCCTTCTTCTCCCCAAAAAGGCTTTTGGCCTTTTCGGGGGCCCCGGGTTTATTTCGGAGGTCACAGGTTCGGCATCCGTAATGGTACTATTAACAAAAAAGACAAGCCAAATGGCTTGTCTCATTTGTTGGTGGTCGTTACAGGACTTGAACCTGTGACCTCCCGCACGTCAAGCGGATGCGCTACCAGCTGCGCTAAACGACCAGGTATTATATTTTGAGTTTATGCAGGATACTTTATTTTACATACACAGCCGCTGCGCTTCCGGTTGCAATATAAGAACCTGCCTGCGGCAGAACCTTGTTACTCGCTCTGCTCGTAATATGTCGCACTGCTTGCTTGAAGCGCGTCGCATTGCTCCTTATTGCGCCCAACCGCTCCGGTTCGCTGCATCCGCCACAGGCGGCGCTCACCTCTGCGTTCCAGCTGCGCTAAACGACCAGGATATTTAATTGTAAATCTATATGGACTATACCTTTTACCTCTACAGCCACTGCGCTGAACGACCGTTTATGTGCTTTGTGAGGGTATTATATACGAAGGGGAAATCTTTGTCAAGAATAATCAAAATTATACTCCCCTTTAAGTTGAAATAATAAAATATATATGCTAAAATATTTTGTATAATATTAGCCCGGGCTGCGAACCGGCAGGGAAAGGAAAAATGCTATGGAAAAAATCTCAACTCAGGGCAGAATTTTTGTGGATTCACAGGGCCGCCAGCGGCTTTTCAACGGCGTAAATCTCTGCGATAAGGGCACAGATACCCCGGAAAGCCCCGTCAGGGTGTATAACTCCCCGTTTTATGAGGATACCATAGCGGAGCTTGCAAAAAACGGCTTCAATATAGTGCGCCTGGGCATGACCTGGGATGCGGTTGAGCCGGAGCCCGGCAAATACTGTGAAGAATACCTTGACAAGGTTGAAAAGGTTGCGGATTTATGCGAAAAATACGGCATTTATTTTTACCTTGACATGCACCAGGATTTATATTACGGCGAAAAGGGCCTGGGGGGCGACGGCGCGCCCAAGTGGGCCTGCCTTACCGGCGGGGCCGAGTTCAAGCCCGTTAAATTCGTATGGGCAGAGGGCTACTTCTGGGGCAGAGCCACCCACAGGGCTTTTGATGCTTTCTGGAATAACGAAAAGGTAAACGGCATACCTCTGCAGACATATTTTCAGAATATGTGGAAGCATATTGCGGAAAGGTTCAAGGATCACCCCGCACTTTTCGGCTTTGACTTCCTTAATGAGCCCTTCCCCGGCACCCCCGGCGGCAAGGTGTTCCGCAAGCTCATAGCCGGCGTTGCCAAAACCGTGGTGGCTGACAGAAGAGTAAAAATTCCCTTTATGCTCAAGCAGCTTGCAAGCGGCAACGCGGTAAGGTGCCTTGAGCCCTACAATGATTTTTCCCTGTTCCGCAAGGCTACCAGCGGAGGGGATAAGCTGATAAAGCAGTTTGACCTGCAGAAATATTATCCCTTCATAAACGGCGTTGCCTCCGCAGTAAGGGAGGTTACGGATAACGGAATAATCATGATGGAAAACTGCTATTATTCAAACCTGGGCATTCCCTATTCCGTGCCCGCCGTTGTGGTTAAGGGCAAGCGTGAGCCGAATCTCTGCTTTGCTCCCCACGCCTATGATATTATGGTTGACACCCCGGAGTACAAGTACGCCAGCAATACCAGGGTGGGCGGCATCTTTGATGAGCATAAAAGAAGCCAGGAGAGGCTGGATGTGCCCCTGCTTGTAGGCGAGTGGGGCGGCCAGAGCGAAGGCACGGACTGGCTTTACCATATTGACTACCTGCTGAACAAGTTTGATGAAAACCAGTGGTCCCAGACCTACTGGGCCTATTATGACGGCCTGTTTGAAAACCCCATTATGGCCTGCCTCAGGAGGACTTACCCCGTTGCCGTTACCGGCAGAATCAAGAGCTACAGCTGGGATAAGGAGAATAAAACCTTTACCCTTGAGTATACTCAGGAAGAAAAGTTCAAAGCCTCCACGGAGTTTTACCTGCATGCCGAGCCGGCAGAGATTGAATGCGACGGCAAGTATAAGGTAAACGGCGACAGGCTTACGGTAAAGACCGCCCCGGGCGAGCACAAGATAACAATCAAGTTCTGAATAAAACGGAGGAATGGAATTGAGCTCCGGCAAAAAATCAATCAAAATCGGTAAATATCAGATAAACGCACGGCTGGTTATCCTGTTTGCCGCGGTGCTTATCCTTCTGATTGCCGCCATAGCGGGGGCTGCCGCCGGCGGCAAAAAGCGGGCTGCCCGCATAAAGGCGGAGGAGGGCTACACCTTCGATTCACAGTCCATCAGCGGCGCGGCGGATATTGAAATAATCAACGAGGCCTTTGCCGTTTATACGGATACCAACGGCAAAAAGGGAATACTTGCCCTTGACGGCACCGTGACCGAGGAGGCCTCCCAGGATAAAATCTATGTGCTCAGCGACAGCTGGAGAAGCTATAAATATGTGTGCGAAGGGCCCCTTTCGGAATACCGGCTTCTTATAGACCCCCGGGAGTGCAAAATCACCGCCAAGCAGTACCACGGCCCGGATAAGCCGGAATATGATGTGCTGTGGAATAAAGAAGGCAAGCACCTTGCAAAATCCGACGGCATGGGTTACGCGGGCGAGATTATGCCCGGCGAGCTGGCCCTTGAAGAGGGGCTTTACCCCGTGGCGGATTCCGCGGGCACCGGCGCAAAATACGGCTTCATAAACGAGCGGCTTCAGCTTGACATTGCCCTTATCTATAATGGGGCAGGTGATTTCAGCGAGGGTCTTGCCCCGGTGAATAAAGACGGCCTTTGGGGCTATATTGACGAAGCGGGCAAAACCGTAATACCCTGCATTTATGAGAGCATAGGTAAAGCGGGGGCCTACACCTTCAGAAACGGCCTTGCGCCCGTAAAGAAGGAAGGCAGGTGCGGGCTTATAAACCGCAGGGGCTCCGAGGTTACCGCCTTTGACCTTGAGGATATTCTGCAGGGTAAAGACGGCAAGTATATCGCAAAGAAAAACGGAGTGTGGGGCATCCTTACGGTAAATGAGGATAAGTTTGCCGCAGAGAATACTACTCAGGCAACAACCTCCGTCCCGGCAGGCACCGTAACCGGCGGCAATTATGTGGTTAAAACAAAAGGCAGCACCCTTAACCTCAGGGCCACGGCAGATGCAAATTCAGCCATACTTGCAAGAATACCCAACGGCACAAAAATAACCGTAACCAAAACAGTACCCGGCTGGGCCTATACGGTTTACGGCTCCGCTCAGGGCTGGGTAAGCACGGATTATATTGAACAGGCACAGACGACGGCAGCCGAAACGCAGTCAGCCACGGCTGAAAGCGAAACAGCAGCCGGATAAAATAAAAAAGGAAAGAGGAAAAAACCATGCAAAGAATGCTGGCAATCTACTTAACAATCATACTCGCCTTTACATCCTTCTTCGGCCTTGCCGGGGAGAAGTACGATGTATATGAAAACATCAGGTACGGAAAAGCGGAAAGAGACCTTGTTACCATCTATGTGCCCAAGAGCGCCTATCAGAACAAATCCAACGGCTGTGTGCTCTATATCCACGGCGGCTCCTGGACCGGAGGCGAAAAAGAGGATATGGCCCCCCACTGCAAAAAGGTTGCAATGCAGGGCTACATCACTGCCACAATGAGCTATTCCCTTTATTCCGATGACAAGTTCGGCGAAGTTACTGCCTTCACAATGATTGATGAAATTGACAAGTGCATTGACGCTATCAAGAAGTTCTCCGATGAAAAGAAGCTGAATATTAACAAAATGGCTACATCCGGCTACTCCGCCGGCGGCCATCTCTCCATGCTTTACAGCTACTCAATGCCCGAAAAATCCTCCATTGAGCTGGCTTTCACCGCCAACAGGGTGGGCCCCTCGGATATGAGCAAAGATGTATGGGGCAGCTACTCCCTTGCCCAGATGCTGGCAGGTGTTGAAATCACCGATGAAATGATAAAGAGCGGAGAGGCGGATAAAATCGCTGCCTCTGTTTCACCGGTTGCTTATGTTAATAAAAATACAATCCCCTCCCTTTTCTGCTATGCCGGCAACGATCCCCTTGTGCAGAAGGGCAACCGTAAGTCCATGGAGAAAGTGTTTAAAGAAAGCGGCTCGGAATACAAGTATGTATTCTTCCCCCTTTCGGGCCACGGCCTGCTCCTTGACCCGGTAAGCGAAATGCAGTATTACTACTATCTCTTCGGTTACTGCAGGGAATATTTCGGATATTAAAAGTATTTCACGGGGCGCACTGCGCCCCGTGATTTGGAATACGGCGAAAATAATAAAAGGAGATTTTGTTATGTGGAAGATTTTACTGGTTTTCGGCATGCCTCTTATGTACCCCTTCATTATCCTTTACGGCATTATCATGAATATATTCGGGCCTCTTGGCCTGCCTGATTTTCTGGGAATAATGATGAAGTAAAGGCAAAAAAAGCATGAAAAGCTTCGCCTGTGTTCTTAACGGGGCAGGCATATTATTTCGGAGTGATTATTATGAAAAAAGTTCTGAGAATTATTCTTTCCCTTATTCTCTGCGGGGCAATAACCGCAGGGAGCGCGGCGGCTGCCTTTGCGGCAGAGGCTGCAGACCCTCTTACGGCTCCGGCTCTTCATTTCGGCAAAGACGGCCGTTTCAGAATAATGCATGTAACAGATACCCACCTGCACGATGATAATGTGGCAGACAGCCTGCGGCTTATTGCCCTTGCCTGCGATAAAGAGAAGCCGGATCTGATTATGCTTACCGGCGATATTGCAAGCGAGGATACCTTTGAGCACACCCGTGAGCTTACGGATAAGCTGATGAGTGTGTTTGAGAGCAGAAAAATCCCCGTGGCCGTAACCTTCGGCAATCACGATTCGGAAAACGGCGCATACACAAGGGAAGAGGTTATGGCTCTTTATACCGCTTACTCCTGCTCGGTTTCAATAGATGACGGCGAGGCCCTTACGGGCTGCGGCACCTATCTTGTGCCCCTGTGCTCAGCAGACGGCGATGAGGTTATATTCAACCTCTGGGTATTTGATTCCGGCGATTATGATGACGAGGGGCACTATGCCAACACGGCGGAAGATCAGGTGGAGTGGTATAAGGAAAAATCCCTTGAAGCCGAAAGGCAGAGCGGCAGGAAGATTTATTCCCTTGCGTTTCAGCATATAATTGTGCCCGAAATATATGACGCCCTTGAAAAAACCGAAATTCAAACCGCTTTTTCCTATAAGCGGATATATGCGGAAGATGAGTACTACCGCTTTTCTCAGGATGCCGTAAACTACGGTATGCTCCATGAAATGCCCTGCCCCGGTTACTATAACCACGGCCAGTTTTCGGCAATGGCAGAGCGGGGGGATGTGCTGGCCGTATTTACGGGGCACGACCACACCAACGCTTTCGGCGTTAAATACAAGGGGATTGATATAGTAAACTCCCTTTCAACAAGGTACAATGGAGATACTTTTTCCACCCAGTACGGCTACCGGATAATTGACCTTGATGAAAAGGCGCCGGATAAATACACAACCCGTGTTGTGCGCTGGTATGATTTTGTGAACTCGGCAGAAGTGAAAGCCCTGACCGTTAAAGAAGATGAAAGCCTTGTTTCCGAAATCCGTTTTCGTGGTTTCTTTCAGAAAACATTTACGGATATATGCGTATTCTTTGTTGAAACCTTCACGGGCAGAAAGGTAAGATACCCCGACTGATAAAGGAGAACGGTATTTTTTAAGGTACGGAAAAGCAAAACCGAGAAAAGGCGTTACGAGAATTACCGACGGCATTGTAAACGAATTTCTCATTGAGGGCAGGGACAGGGCCGTGCTCTTTGATACGGGCCTTGATATTTTTGATATCAAAAAATATGTTTCAAAGCTTACCCAAAAGGAGCTTGTTGTGGTGAACTCCCGCTTTCACCCGGACCGCGCCAACGGCGCATCATCCTTCTTCCCCGTTTTCGGCGGCAAGCTGAAGGGCTGTGCAGGGAAGCCGGGTACAGAGGAGATATAAGGAGAGAATATGAAAAAGAACAGAGTTATTGTTTGTATTCTGATAAGCTTACTGATTTTATCCCTTGCCGCCTGCGCAGCAGGCTCACGGCAGGGTAATACAACTGCGCCGGAATCACAGCCGCAGACGGAATTATTAACGGAAACAGAGAGCAAAGCAGAACCGGCTTCCTCTTCAAAAACCCTTGTTGTTTATTTCTCGCAGACAGGCGTTACAAGGCCGATTGCAGAGTTTGTTGCAAAAAAGCTTAATGCAGATATTTATGAGATAAAAGCGGAGGATCCCTATACCGCTGAGGATATAGAGTATAACAGCGATACAAGAGCTTACAAGGAACAGCATGACCCGTCTGCAAGGCCCGCAATCGCAGGCGACCTGCCCGATACAGCGGGATATGACACAATATACCTGGGCTATCCTATCTGGCACGGGGAGGCTCCGAAAATAATATACACCTTTATTGAGGGCGTTGATTTAAGCGGAAAAACCATTGTGCCTTTCTGCACTTCGGCTTCAAGCCCTGTAGGCGCAAGCGCGGAGAATCTGCATCCCCTTGCGCCTGATGCAGCATGGAAAGACGGGGTCCGCTTTGCCGCAGACGCATCCGGGGATGAAATTGCGGACCGTCTCGGCCTGTAAAGCTGACGGGAGGGCATTATGGCAAGCGATAATATCATATATTACGATGATGAGTTTATCCGTAAGTTTGAAAAACTTAAGGATGTAATTGAGGCGGGGGACAGAGCCCGCCTGCACAGGTTTCTTATTGATAATTTCGGTTATATTTTCACCGCCTGCCAGCATTACTGGCGGTATAACGAAACGGGAGCCGCCCGTGATTTTGATGAAGCGGATGATGAAACAAAAGGGGAGCTTATGAGGCCCCTGACCCACCGTCAGTACCGTATGGTTGAAAGGTCCTTTTCCCGGTGGAAGGAAGAGGAGGAAGATGCCGTTGCCGCTATATGGGATTTTCTTGATGACAGCGGCAAAATCTACGATAAAAAAGTTATGAGCGTTGCAGAGGTGTGCGGCTGCTCTATGATACTGGAGCAGGTTTACCGCCTGCTGGGATGAAAAAGAAAAACAGCAGGATTTTGCGGATACACAAAAAAGGATATGGAGCGGTAAGCCGGCAAAGTCCCGGGGCAGATAATACAAAGAACCTGAGCAATAATAAACCACAAGGAGAATTATATATGGAACTTATACAGAGCTTTTCGGTTGACCACACACTCATAGTGCCCGGCATTTTTACAAGCAGGGTGGATTGCCTGGGTGATTACAGGGTTACCACCTATGATATAAGGCTTAAAAGGCCCAATAAAGAGCCGGTTATTGATGTTGCGGCAATGCACTCCCTTGAGCATCTTATCGCAACTTACCTTCGCAACCACCCGGACTGGAAGGATGAGGTTGTTTACTGGGGACCTATGGGGTGCCTTACGGGCTTTTATCTTATCCTCAAAGGCAGCCGTACCCCCCGGGAGATTTATGAGCTGATGCTCGCCGCCTTTAAATCCGTGGATTATGCAAAGGAAGTGCCCGGCACCGCGCCTGAAAACTGCGGCCATTACCTTATGCACGACCTTGAGATGGCAAAATGGTATGCAAAGGAGTTTGCCGCCTGGCTTGAGGCAAATGCGGATAATGATGATATATTCGAATACCCCAGAACCGAAAGGCTTGTTACGGATGAGGGGCAGAATTTTTACGATTCGTAAGTTACGGACCAACCGCCATATATTAAAGAATGAGGTGCTTAAAATGAAAAAAGTATTATCAATAATCCTGAGTCTTGCTTTAATCGCAGTAAGCGTTGCGCTTTTTGCAGCCTGCGATAAGCAGAATAATGATAACGAAGCCACAGGCACAAACGGAACCGAAAGCGGCGGCTGGGCAGCGGCGGCTTCCCCTGCCGTAACGGAAGAATTCGGAAAAGTTTTTGAAAAAGCGGCCGCAGAGCTTGACGGTGTTGATTATGTTCCCGTTGCTTACCTTGCAAGCCAGGTTGTGGCGGGCACAAATCACTGCGTTCTCTGCAAGGCAACACCCGTTGTTCCCGATGCAAAAACAACCTATGCAATCGTTTATATCTATGAGGATCCGGAAGGTAACGCAGAGATAACCGAAGTTGTTTCAAGCGATGCGGATGCTCAGAGCGCTCAGGGCGAGATTACAGGCGGCTGGTCCGAAGTCAATCCCCCCGAAATGACGGATGCGGCGAAAGCGGCCCTTGAAAAAGCCTGCGAAACCCTTACAGGCGCCGAATATACACCTGTTGCCCTTCTTGCAACTCAGATTGTGGCAGGCACAAATTACCGCATTATCTGTCAGTCAACGCCCGCCGTACCGGGCGCCGAAAGCAGTTATGTGATTGTTACCGTTTATGCGGATCTGCAGGGCAATGCCGAAATAACAGATACCCTTGAATTTAAGCGTGGTGATGATTACAGCAGCGATTCCGCAGAGAGCGAAACCACAAATGCGCAGCCAACAGCGGCTGTGGACGGCAATATGAAAACTTATTACGAAATGAGCGACGGAACCTGGATGTGCGATGATATTATTTATCAGCACCGCCTTGAAATAAAAGGCAGAATGCCCAACGCCGCCGCTGATACAACCTTTGTTTATTTAAGCAATATTGAGGAGATTCCTTTTGAAGAAGCATATAAAGCTGCGGGCGTCAGCAGCAATACCGATGATTATTTTCAGCCCGAAGAGGCAGTCCTGGTTGAAATGAATTAACAGATAACCCAGAAATTATAAAGGAGAACAGAGTTATGGCAAAAAAGGAAAACAGATTTGAAGTTATTTTTAAAGACGGCAGCCAGCTCAGTGATGAAGGATACCGTCAGATTATCGTTGATAAAGAAACAGGCGTGAATTACCTTACCTGGAAAGCCGGCTACGGCGCAGGCATCACACCGCTTCTTGATGCCGAAGGAAAAGTTATCGTAACAAAATAAGAATAACAAATTCCGGTTTAACGAGGTAAATTCAATGAAAACCGCCATTGTTTATTATTCAGAACACCACGGTAACACAAAAAAACTGCTGGACGCCATTGCGGCATCGGATGAAACCGTTGTTTTAATAGATGTTACAAAAGAGAAGGATGCGGATTTATCATCCTTTGACCGCATAGGCCTTGCCTCGGGGATGTATGCAAGCTCTTTTTCAAAGCAGATTTTAAACTTTGCGCAAAACCGTCTGCCTGAAAACAAAGAGGTGTTTTATATCTATACCCACGGCGCGCCGGTGGGCGGTTTTCTTAAAAACATCCGCAGTATTGTTAAAAAGAAAAACTGCCGGGAGCTCGGCAAGTATCAATGCCGGGGTTTTGATACCGTAGGGCCGTTCAAAAAAATCGGCGGCATTTCAAAAGGCCGGCCGAATGAGAAAGATATTGCCGGCGCGGTAGAATTTTACCGGTCATTGTAAGTTTGCGGAGGAAATAAAATGAAAGACGGAATAATGCCCGACCCGGATACTGTTCATCCGGTTGCAGGCTATGACAGAGAAATATATGTAAAGCCGACTGTTACCAACCCCAATATAATTGTCGGTGATTTTACCTATATTGCAGATTCTGAATTTGAAAGCCATGTTACCCATTTTTATGAGTGGAACGGCGACAAACTGATTATCGGCAAATTCTGCCAGATTGCTTCGGGGGTTGAATTTATAATGAACGGCGCAAATCATCAGATGAACGCTGTTTCAACTTATCCGTTTTACACACTCGAAGGCTGGGATATGGAAGCCCCTGCGGCAGATGATTTACCCTTTAAAGGCGATACGGTTATAGGCAACGATGTATGGATCGGTCAGAACGCCGTTATTCTTCCCGGTGTTCATATAGGCGACGGAGCAATCATCGGGGCAAACAGTGTTGTGGGCAGCAATGTTGAACCTTATACAATTGTTGCGGGCAATCCCGCAAAAGTGCTGCGAAAACGCTTTGATGATGAACTGATTGACTTGTTGCTTGAATTAAGATGGTGGGATAAAAGCACGAAAGAAATAAACAATCTTATTCCGCTGCTTACTTGCAGCGACCTTGAAAAAGTCAAGCAGGAAATAAAGAAACAGTCAGGCAGATAAATGCCGGTTTGCCGGGATTTAACAAGGAGAAAAAAATGAAAAAGATAATTTCAGTGTTTATTGTATTATTGCTTGATATGCGCGAAGCGGAAAAAGCGGCGTAAGGCGAGCAAACCGTTATAACACAGCGCAGTTTACTGTTTTCACGGGGTGAGGTTAAATGACCAAAGTAATATCTTTCTTTATGGCGGTAATTGCATTTTTTTCAAATCTTTTTTCGGGGTGGTTCAATATGAAACCGTATTTCAGCAATGATTATACAATTCCCGGCAGCACCGTGCCCTACACCCGCATAGATACCGCCCCAAAAACGGACTGGAACGCCAAGTTTATATGGGATTCCTCCGATGGCAGCGAAGAAAATGTGTGGATGTGCCTGAGGAAAAGCGCCGATATTGCACAGGTGCCCGCAGAGCTTAAGGCATATATTTCCGCCGATTCAAGATACTGGCTTTATATCAACGGCCAAACCGCCGTGTTTGAGGGCAGCGCCAAACGAGGTCCCGCCCCCGGGGACGGCTACTATGACTGCGTGGATATTGCCCCTTACCTGAAACCCGGCAAAAATATAATCTGCGCCCTTGTATGGTACTGGGGCAAGGATACAAGTTTTTCAAATACAGACAGCGGCAGGGCAGGCTTCATCTTTGAGGCAGGGGATATTATCTCCGACAGCAGCTGGAAGGCCTGCCGCCACCCCGCATACCTTAAAGATAACGGAGCATCACAGCCAAATTACAGGCTGCCTGAATACAATATTTATTATGATGCCGCCAAAGAGCCGGGGAACTGGCTTTCGGCAGATTTTGATGACAGCAAGTGGGAAGCCGCCTCTGAAAAGGGAACCGGGGGCTGCACACCCTGGGGTAAGCTGTACAGCAGGGGTATTCCCATGCTTAAGGATTACGGCCTTAAAAACTATGAGAATTCTGCGCAGTATGAAGGGCTCACCGTAATTGCGCCAAAGTCATTTACCCTTGATATACCATATAACGCCCAGTGCACCCCCTACCTTAAGGTGGAGGCCAAAGCAGGCAAAAAGATAAGGATTTTTACCGAGAATACCTGGCTTGGGGCGGTAAACGATACATATATCACAAAGGATGGCGAGCAGGAATTTGAGGCTCTCGGCTGGTTCAACGGGGAGCATATCACCTACGAAATACCCGCAGGGGTAAAGATACTGGAGCTCAAATACAGAGAAACAGGCTACAATACGGAGTTTTCGGGCCTGTTTGAGTGCGGCAGCAAAGAGCTTAACACCCTCTGGCAGAAATCCCTGCGCACCCTTTATGTAACCATGAGGGATAACTTTATGGATTGCCCGGACAGGGAGAGAGCCCAGTGGTGGGGCGATGTTACCAACGAAATGGCAATGATGATGTATTCCCTTGATTCCAACGCTTACCTGCTTTATCAGAAGGGCGTTGCCTCAATGCTGGGGCATATTGAGTCCGGCACGGATATACTGCAGACCGTTGTGCCCTCCACCGACAATTTCTTTGAGCTGCCCGTGCAGCAGCTCGCGGGCATCTGCGGCTTCCTTACCTATTATATGTACACAGGGGATAAGGAGTTCCTCGCCTCGGTTTATGATGCGGCGGTAAACTATGTAAACCTGTGGAAAATTGAAGATAATAACCTTGTGGAGCACCGCCCCGGCTCCTGGGACTGGCTTGACTGGGGCAATTTTGCGGATGTTGCCGCCATTGAAAACGCCTGGTATTACTACGCCCTTTCCTGCATAAAGGATATGGCGGGGGCGCTTGGCAGGAGCAGCGGCGGTATTGAGTCAAAAATGAGCAGAATAAAGGCCGGCTATGAAAAATTCTGGACCGGCAAAGGCTATAAAAGCGGCAGCGCAATAAGCCCGGATGACAGGGCAAACGCCCTTGCGGTTATTTCGGGCCTTGCGGATAAGGATAAATACGAGGCCGTAACTTCCGTGCTCACAGGCACATTTAACGCAAGCCCCTATATGGAGTTTTATGTGCTTGAAGCTCTTTGCAGAATGGATAAATATGATGAGGCAAGGAGCAGGATGCTTAAAAGATACGGCACTATGATAAAGGAGGATTACTCCACCCTCTGGGAGGGCTGGACAAAGGCCGACGGCACATCAAACCATGCCTGGTCCGGCGGTCCTCTTGTAATAATGAGCAAATACTTTGCAGGCATAAGGCCCCTTAAAGCAGGGTATGAAGAGTATATTATAAAGCCCCGCATTTCACAGCCGGATACGGTGAAATGCGTTGTTCCCTCGGTTAAGGGATATATAAAAGTAACGGAAACCAAAACCGATGATAAATTCACCCTTGACGCCGCTCTGCCTGCGGATGCAGGGGCGGTTATCTGCGTGCCTTACGCCTCAGGGCAGTCGGTAAAGCTCAACGGCACGGTTATTTACCAAAATGGCAGTTTTACCGCAGCGCCGGGTGTAACTTTTACCGGTGAAAGCGGCGGATTTGCCGTGTTTTCGGTAAGCCCTCAGGCAGGCGCGGCCCTGCGTTTTGAGGCGGAATAAACAGGCGTTAGCAGAATATGCAGAGGAAGGATATATATGAAAAACACGGTTATTGAAAAGAACAAAATACTGCATTCGCGGGCAGGGGAGCTTATAAGGATAACCCCCTGCCGTGAAAACGCCCTGCGCTTTGAGGCCTTCCCGGGCTGCAGGGAATATGATGAAAATTTTACCCTTATGCCCCTTGAGGCTCAGTGCGAAATTACGGAAGAGGAGCACTGCGTAAGCATGAGGGCGGGGGATTTATCCCTTACCCTTGAGGAAAACGGCAAAGTCACTTTTTACAAAAACGGTAAGGTTATACTTGAGGAGAAGCCCGAGCTTGCCTTCAACAGCGGATTCCGCCATTATGAGCAGAACGGAAACCGCTGGAAAGCAAGGGTTACCTTTGAGGGCAGAGAGGGCGAAAAATTTTACGGCCTCGGCCACGAGGCAAGCGGCCTTTTCAACCTCAAGGGGGGCTCCTTTGATTTAAGGCATGTGAACGCAAAAAGCACAGTGCCTTTTGTTTACTCATCCCTGGGCTACGGTTTTCTGTGGAATAACCCGGCTGTGGGCAATGCGGAGCTTTCCCGTAACAGAACCCGCTGGAGCGCAGGGGCAACCCGCAAGATAGATTATGTTGTGATTTCCGGAAGTCCCAAGCAGGTCAGCGAGGCCCTTGCGGATTTAACCGGCCACGCCCCCGTAATGCCTCACTGGGCAACGGGCTTCTGGCAGAGCCGCCTGCGCTATGAAACACAGGAGGACCTGCTGGCGGTTGCCCGGAGATATAAAGAAGAGAATATCCCCCTTTCCGCAATAATCTGCGATTATTTTCACTGGACGGAGCAGGGGGACTGGAAATTTGACCCTGAATATTGGCCGGATCCCCGGGCAATGGCCCGGGAGCTCCATGATATGGGCACAAAGCTGATAGTTTCGGTATGGCCCACAATCAACGAGCGCTCCGAAAATTACGGATATATGCGTGATAACAATATGCTTATCCGCACGGTCAGGGGTTCGGACAGGGTGTTTGATTTTTACGGCCCTCAGGCGGAAATTGATGCCACAAATCCCGAAACAAGAAAGTTTGTTTTTTCAAAACTTAAAGAAAATTACCTTGATAACGGGGTTGACGGCCTCTGGTTTGATGAGGCGGAGCCGGAAATTCACCCCGAGCATTTTGATAACCTGCTGCTGCACGAGGGCAGAGGGGATGAAACAGGGCTCATTTACCCCTACCGCTATGCGCAGATGGCTTATGAGGGCTTTGCCGCAATGGGCGTTACCCCGGTAACCCTGATAAGGGCGGCCTATACCGGCTCCCAGAAATTCGGCGCCCTTGTGTGGAGCGGAGATATACCCTCCACATTTGAGAGCCTTGAGCAGCAGGTGAAAGCCGGGCTCAATATGTCAATGTGCGGCATACCCTGGTGGAATACGGATATAGGCGGCTTCTGGGGTGCGGATACCCGCAGCGATGAGTTCCGCGAGCTTATAGTGCGCTGGTTCCAGTACGGCGTGTTTTGCCCGGTAATGCGGCTGCACGGCGCAAGAATCCGCCACGGCGAAAAGAAGAGGGATGTGAAAGAACCTACCGGGGACCCAAACGAGATATGGAGCTTCGGCGAGGAAAACTTTGAAATACTTAAAAACCTTATTCTCCTCAGGGAGCGGCTCAGGCCCTATATTGAGGAGCAGATGAAAATTGCATCCGAAAAAGGCTACCCGGTTATGCGGCCTATGTTTTTTGAATACCCGGATGATGAAACCTGCTATGAGACGGGTGAGCAGTATATGTTCGGCAGCGATATACTGTTTGCTCCCGTTGTGCGCAGGGGGCAGAGAGAAAAGGAAGTTTACCTCCCGGAAGGGGAATGGATTTTTACAAACACCGGCGAGCAGTACGGTCCGGGTTTTCATAAAGTAAAATGCGATATTCACGAATTTACCGCCTTCGTAAAAAAGGGTGCCGGGGTGCTGGAGGCCTTTGATAATAAGCAATAAGCGGCAGTAAAAAGCTGTGCCGCTCCGCTCCGCCGACGGCTGTGTCACCTTTTTGTTACCCTGTCTTTTATAAAATTATGCCGTAATATAAAATCCGGAGGTTTTTATGAAAAAACTGTCAGTGATTATCCTTGCAGTTCTGCTGGCCCTTACCATTGCCTGCACTCTGCCTGCTCAGGTATTTGCGGATTCGCTTCCCGATTACATAAGCCCATATATATGAAAAAAGACCTCTCATTTTTGATGAGAGGTCTTTTTTGCGCAACAGCAGGTTGCTTGAATAATAAACGGATATGTATTATAATCTTACCAAAGGGGGCTTTATATGAACACCAAAGATATACTGTATGAGCTGAGAACAAAAATGGGCCTTTCCCAGGATGAACTGGCGGAGAAAGTGTTTGTAACCCGTCAGGCGGTATCCCGCTGGGAAACGGGAGAAACCGTACCGGGCACCGAAACCCTGAAGCTGCTTTCAAACCTTTTCAATGTTTCCATAAACACCCTGCTGGGCCAGCCCCGTCAGCTTTTCTGCCAGTGCTGCGGCATGCCCCTTGAGGATGAAATAATAAGCAGAAACGGCGACGGCACCCTGAACGAAGATTACTGCAAATGGTGCTATGCCGACGGAACTTATACCTACAGCAATATGGATGACCTTATAGAGGTTAGTGTAAAGCACATGGCAAAGGACGGCTTTACCGAGGAACAGGCCCGGGCCTATATGAAGCAGAGGCTCCCGGAGCTGGATTACTGGAAAAGGTATAAAGAGCTGGGGGATAACGGAGAATTCGACCGCTTCAAAAAACAGCTTATTGACGAAATAAACGCTCTTCATATTGAAGGCATGCCCGAGCTTAAAAGCCTTAACGCCCTTGTAGGCGGCTATGTAAACCTTGAGTATCCCCTTCCCGGGGGAGCCAGGGCAAAATTCCTTGATGACGGCACCACCTACCTCGGCAATCAGCTGGAGCCGGAATTCGGCGGAGACCGCTGCTTCGGCGTGCTGGCAAATATGGATTTTATACTTATATGTACCTATACCGGGGGAGGAGAAAACCCCGAGCTGGTGCTGTATAAAAAGAGATAAAGCAACCCCCGGGAATCGCCTGATTCCCGGGGGTTTTCCGTTGTATTATTTTCAGGCAGAATGGCAGAGCAGGGATTTACCCTGCCTTTTTTTCTGCTTTTTTAAAAAGCATAAATTCTCAATGCTACTTAAAATTTCGGAAAAATCTGGAAAAATTTTAAATAGTATTGAAAATTTCGGAAGAATATGATAATATTCTCAATAGAAAATATTGGGAGGAACCGATATGATTTCAAGGGAAAAGTATATTTCTGAGATCAGGGGCTTCTATGACAGCGACCTTGTTAAAGTAATAACGGGTGTAAGGCGGTGCGGAAAAAGCGTTATACTTGAGCAGATTGTCGGCGAAATACGCGAAAAAACAGATAATGTTATTTTTCTTGATTTTGATGACCGTGCCGTAACCAGCACAATAGAGAACTGGACCGATATTACAGACTATGTTTCAAAAAACCGCAAAGAAGGGCTTTGCTATGTTTTTCTTGATGAAATTCAGGAAATTGAAGGCTGGCCGGCTGCGGTGCGCTCTTTAAGGCGGGAAAACTGCTCTGTATTTATTACGGGTTCAAATTCAAAATTGCTTTCAAGAGAATTCACCAAAGAGCTTTCCGGCAGATATGTTTCCTTCCGTATTCGTCCGTTTGTATATAAGGAACTGTCGGAGTATGCCGCTGAGCTTGGGAAAACAGTATCAATTTCCGATTATCTTATCTGGGGCGGGTTCCCGAAGCGCCTTGAATTTGCAAATCTTGCCGAGCAGAAACGGTATATAAATGATCTGGATGAAACCATTGTTTCAAACGATATTATCAACCGATACAAAATACGGAAAACCGCCGATTTCAAAAAGCTTGCAAACTTTATTCTCATATCAAACGCCAGGATATATTCAGCTAAATCCATTGCGGATTATATGAAATCCAACGGAACGGCAATCAGCGTGAACACGGTTCAGAAATGGATTGAATACCTTGAGCAGGCGTATATTATAGACCAGATTCCGCGCTATTCCAAAAAAGCAAAAAAGGAGCTGGAGCAGAGCCGCAAGCTCTATAACTGTGATGTGGCTCTTAATTCAATACGCTGCAGCGACAACCGATTTGATTTAACCCATAATCTTGAGAATGCAGTTTATAATGAGCTTGTTTATATGGGATATGCCGTCAGCGTTTATGATAACAACGGGAGAGAAATCGATTTTATTGCCGAAAAAGACGGGCTCAGATTTTATGTGCAGGTTGCTTATTCCATAGCGGAGGAGAAAGCCTATGAGCGTGAATTTGCCGCCTTCCGTAATATCAGCCAGATTGACAGAAAAATAATAATAACAAACGATGATATTGATTATTCAACCAGCAACATACAGCATATAAAACTTAAAGATTTTCTGATGATGAGCGAACTGTGATTTTTTAAAGAACGATTGCAAAATGAAAGGAGAATACAATGAAAACTTTTTATTTGGTGGATTTTGAAAACCTTAAGGATGAAGCCCTGAAGGTTACGGAAAAAGCAGCAGACACAGATTTGATTTATATTTTTTATACCGACAATACACCGAAGATAGGTTTTGATGTGCTGAGCATGCAAAAAACAAAAAATATAGAGTATATTAAAGCTAAACCCGGGAAACAATCTTTGGACATGTGTCTTGTTTCTTATCTCGGCTATCTTATCGGGAAGCATGGATTAAAAAATAAATATGTTATCGTAAGCGATGACACTGATTATGATAAAGTCATTTCTCTGTGGGAGGAACAGAAAATCACTGCAGTTTCAAGGCTCCCGGCTGCACCTGAGAAAACAAAAAAAGAGAAAAACAAAAAAGCGAAGGTACCGGATAAAAATGTGATTATAAGTAAAATAGGTACTGTTTTGGAGAAAGAAAAAGTCAGCAAAGATAAAGCGAAAGGGATAGTTTCTGCTGTTTCAAATAATATAGAAAAAGAAAACAGGAAATATGAAGTTTACCGAGCACTGATCCAAAAATACGGGCAGAATGAAGGCCTTAAATGTTATAATATGATAAAGAGCAGTCTTAAAATCTGAAAAACCCCCGGGAGTCGGCTGATTCCCGGGGGTTTTACGTTTATTATTATTTTGCGGGCTTCGGGTAGGAGCGGGGGGAGGTGCTCATTGAGCAGCCGTGATCGCCCTCTTTGGTTACGGTGATATAAAGGGGCTTGCCGTCAACGGTGAGCTTAACATAGCACACACCGTCCTCAAACTTATCCGTAAGGTCCATTTTCTGATCTCTGCAGTAGAGCATTATTCTGCCGTCATCTTCCGGCACTACCTGTGGCTCGTTCAGGTGCTCTATTATCTCATCCTCGGTAAGGGCTCTTTCTCTGCCGAAAAAGTCATAGGCAATTCCGCCGCCTTCCGATTTGCGGGTTTCGCCGTTTTCGTCGGTGTATGAAAGGGTATATTCCGAAGAGCTGCCGTCGGTTGTGATATTCAGCTCCGCGTCGGTGAGCTCGCCTTTGGTCCAGATCTGTATTTTTCTCTGTATGCCGCCCAGATCCGCGGCATAGGCCCCTGCCGTCATAGCCGCCAGTATTGCCACAACAGCAACGCAGGCCGCAATAAGCTTGGGTATGCTTACATGCTTTCTTTCTTTCATTTTTATTACCTCTGCATTTGTGATTTTTTCAAGATAGTCTCTTTCCGGCTCAAGGGCGGAAAAGGTTTTTTTGTATTTTTCTCTGTCAGTCATTGTTCCATTCCTCCTTCAGCATTTCTTTAAGCTGCTGCCGTGCGCGGCTCAGCCGGCTTTTTACCGCCCCCGGGCTTTTGCCCAGGATTTCCGCAATCTCCTCGATTTTATAATCTTCATAATAAAACAGGTGTATTACGGTTCTGTATTTTTCCCCCAGGCTCATTACCGCGGTAAAAAGTTCGCTTTCCTCCCGGGTTTCAAAGGGAACCGAGGCCGTATATTCCTCAAGGGGAACGCTGTTTCTTCTGCGGTATGAGGAGGCAATATCCTTTGCCCGGTTCACGGTTATCCTTATAAGCCACGCCCTCAGGTGCTCTTCTGTTTCAAACTCCTTAACCGAAGTGTGGTATTTTATGAAAGCATCCTGCACGGCATCCTCGGAGTCCTCCGGAGAGCGGCATACGGAAAAAGCCGCGGCATATAAATTCTGTTTGTATTTTTCAATTACTGTTTCGGTGGGCAGTCGCATAAGCCGCCTCCTTTGGTGTTTTTGAAGGCCCTTCACCAACAATACGATTCAGGAAGGGAAAAGGTTGCAAATCTGCAAAAAAATTTTTCAGGGCAAATTTCCGCAGGGGAACAATCCACCATATTTTGTGAGGAAAATCCTGCCGGACCCTGCAATCATCCATATATTTAGTATATGCAAAAAAAGCTTGACATATAACGGAAAACGGGTTATAATACAGTTGCATAAGAAATTATGCGTCTGCATTTGTGAGCAACAATGACAGAGCCATCCGATAAAAGGCGGAGAATGTTCATCATTCTCCGCCTTTTATCATCCGCTTTATTATTTTATAAAATAAAGAGACTTTTCCGGCAGCCGGAAGGCCTTCTGATCTGTCATTTTTTATATACGGAAGCGGGAAGTTTTCCGGAACCGTTTCCGGTATTTTTTTAAGCCGGACGCAATTCTAACACAGAAAAATAAAAGAATCAATATGTGGGCATTAAAATTTTGAAAACAACAATATGTGGTGGGTTTTTCCGGTGTACGAAAAACGGGACCGGGGGCCCTGAGGGGCTGCGCCCCGGAAGCCTTGATACGCAAAGATTCCCGGCTGTGAAAAATATACAAAAATTTTTAAAAAAATTGTTGACAAGCTTATTTTATTATGATATATTATGCAGGCACGTTGACTTTAAGGGCTAATTATGCCCTGCGGCCGGCGGCATGATATGCGATGATGCGGGAGGTGGCCGTCCCCGAGACGGGAAATTTCCGCGGAGTATGTCCGATTTTAAACCGGGCGATGAATTTACCCTCAGGCACGGGGCGAAGTTATGTTTTTCGTCACAGTGCTCAAAACACCGGTTGCTTGCGAAAGCCGGCAAGTTTGAGTACAATGATGAGAAACATCCCGATTACCGGCCTGCGAAGGCGGCGCCTGTTCCCGGCGGCGTCCGGCAGGGGTAAATGAGAATTGCAGAGTTATTGAAACTTACCCGGAAATATGTGTTTCCGGTTTTTACATCGGAAGGGTTGAAACACCCGGGTCAGTTTTCAAAATTTTGCGTGCCCAACCAATTTTAAGGAGGCATTCCAATGGCAGTTAAGGGAAAAATCAGAATCAGACTTAAGGGTTACGATCACAGCGTGGTAGATAAGTCCGCTGAAAAAATCGTAGAAACAGCCAAGAGAACAGGCGCCGAAGTATCAGGCCCCGTTCCCCTTCCCACAGAGAAAGAGGTTGTTACAATCCTTCGCGCAGTTCACAAGTATAAGGACAGCCGCGAACAGTTTGAGCAGAGAACACACAAAAGACTCATCGACATCATCAGACCTTCAGCCAAAACCGTTGAAGCCCTGACAAGTCTTGAGCTTCCCGCAGGCGTTGAAATCGAAATCAAGCTTTAAGCGATAAGCAAAGCACGAAATCAGTTTTGACAAATGCAGGTCAAGTTGGCGAAAACGTCAACCAATAACCAAAGGAGGATGCAAATAATGCAGAAAGCACTCATCGGCAAGAAGATCGGTATGACCCAGATCTTCGACGAAAAGGGAAATGTAATTCCCGTTACCGTTGTTGAAGCAGGTCCCTGCAACGTAGTTATGAAAAAGACCGTTGAAACCGACGGCTACGAAGCAGTACAGCTTGGCTTCGGCGACATCAAAGTTCAGAGAGTTACCAAGCCTCTCATGGGCCACTTCAAAAAGAACGATGTAGCCCCCAAGAAAACTCTTAAAGAGTTCAGGTTCGACGATATCAACGCGCTGAACATAGGCGACACTCTCACAGCAGACATCTTTGCAGCCGGCGACAAAGTAGACGTTATCGGCACAAGCAAAGGTAAAGGAACAGCCGGTTCCATCAAAAGATGGAATTTCTCAAGACTTAAAGAGTCTCACGGTACCGGCCCCGTTGCAAGGCACGCCGGCTCCCTGGGCGCCTGCTCCGATCCTTCCAGAGTTTACAAAGGAAAGAAGCTTGCAGGTCACCTGGGCTGCGAAAGAGTTACCATCCAGAATCTCACGGTAGCCAAAGTAGATGCCGAGAATAATCTCGTAGCCGTTAAGGGCGCCATCCCCGGCCCCAAGGGCGGAATCGTGGTTATCAGAGACAGCATAAAGAAAGCATAAGGAAAGGAGTAGAACAGAATGCCTACAGTATCAGTTTTTGACATGACAGGTAAAAAGGTTTCCGACCTTGAGCTTGCAGAAAGCATTTTCGGAATTGAGCCCAGCATTCCTGCTATGCATCTTTGCGTAGTGGCATATCTGGCAAATCAGCGTCAGGGCACACAGTCTACTCTTACCAGAGCAGAAGTAAGCGGCGGCGGAAAGAAGCCCTGGAGACAGAAGGGCACCGGCCGCGCAAGACAGGGTTCCACCAGAGCTCCCCAGTGGTATCACGGCGGTATCGCTCACGGACCCAAGCCCCGTAAATATAATAAGGATATAAATAAAAAAGTAAGAAGGCTTGCCATGAAGTCCGCCCTTTCCGCAAAGGTTGCCGACGGTGAGCTCATCGTACTTGACGGCCTTAAACTTGACGCAATCAAGACCAAAGAGATGGTTAAGGTTGTTGACGCTCTTGAAACCGGTAAGAAGGTTACCTTCGTTCTTCCCGAAAAGGACGATATAATCTACCGCTCCGCAAGGAACATCGCCGGCGTAAAGACAACTCTTGTAAACACACTCAATGTTTACGATATCCTCAACTGCGATACTCTCGTAGTGCTTAAGGATGCCGTAAGCAAGATCGAGGAGGTATATGCATGAGTAAAGCTGCACAGGATATAATCCTTCGTCCCATAATCACCGAGAACAGTATGGACGGCATTGCCGATCGCAAATATACTTTCGAGGTTGCCAAGGACGCCAACAAGATTGAAATCGCCAAAGCCGTTGAAACCCTTTTTGAGGTTAAGGTTGCCAAGGTTAACACCGTCAATGTTAAAGGCAAGCTCAGAAGATACGGCCGTTTCGAGGGCTATACAGCCTCCCGCAAGAAGGCTGTTGTTACACTTACCGAGGACTCCAAGAGCATCGAGTTCTTCGACGGTATGATGTAATAATAAGAAGTAATATATAAAACCTAATCAAATTTGGCGGTAAGGTATGGAGCCCGAGGCTCCGCAAAGCTGCTAAAAGGAGAGTAAAAAATGGCTATAAGATTTTATAAACCGACCACTAACGCAAGACGTAATATGTCGGTTACAGATTATTCCGAGCTCTCAAAGGTTGCTCCCGAAAGAAGCCTTCTTGTTTCTCTTAAGAAGAAGAGCGGCCGCAACAGCTACGGAAGAATAACCGTTCGCCACAGAGGCGGCGGCGTACGCACCAAGTATCGTATAATTGATTTCAAGAGAGATAAAACCGGTGTATCCGCTACAGTAGAGAGCGTTGAGTACGATCCCAACCGCTCCGCTTTCATCGCCCTTCTCAAGTATGAAGACGGCGAAAAGAGATACATCCTTCAGCCCGTAGGCCTTAAAGTAGGCGATACCGTGGTTTCCGGCGCAGGCGCCGATATCAAGCCCGGCAACGCCATGGCCCTTAAGGACATTCCCGTAGGTACAGTTGTACACAACGTTGAGCTTTACCCCGGCAGAGGCGGTCAGCTTGCAAGAGCAGCGGGCAACTCCGCACAGCTCATGGCAAAAGAAGGCATCTACGCCCTTCTCCGTCTCCCCTCAGGCGAGCTTCGCAACGTTTCCGCCAACTGCATGGCCACCATCGGCCAGGTTGGCAACATAGACCATGAAAACGTTAAGATCGGTAAAGCCGGCCGTAAGCGTCACATGGGCTGGAGACCTACTGTTCGCGGTTCCGTAATGAACCCCAATGACCACCCCCACGGCGGTGGTGAAGGTAAGTCCCCCATCGGCAGACCCGGCCCTGTAACCCCCTGGGGCAAGCCCGCTCTTGGTTACAAGACCAGAAGAACAAAGAAACCGTCAGACAAGCTTATCGTAAAGCGTCGTAACGACAAATAAGTGAAAGGAGCAGATAATAATGGGCAGAAGCGTTAAAAAAGGACCTTTTGTGCAGCCTAAACTGCTCGAAAGAGTTCAGGAGATGAACAATAAAGGCGAAAAACAGGTTCTCAAAACCTGGAGCCGCGCATCAACAATCTTCCCCGACTTTGTCGGCCACACATTTGCCGTTCACGACGGACGCAAGCATGTTCCCGTATATGTAACCGAGGATATGGTAGGCCACAAACTGGGCGAATTTGCACCTACAAGAACCTTCAGAGGTCACGCAGGTTCAAAAACTTCCAATAACGGTAAATAATCAGCGAAAGGAGTGTATATAAATGTCAGATAAGGAAATGGTTCCCGTAGCAACCGCTAAGGCAACTTACATCCGCATTGCTCCCCGCAAGGTTCAGATAGTTCTTGACCTTATCAGAAACCAGCCCGTGGAGAAAGCTATGGCAATTCTCAAGTACACACCCAAAGCTGCCTGTGAACCTTTGGAAAAACTTTTGAAATCTGCAATAGCAAATGCCGAAAACAACAATAATATGGACGTTGACCGTCTTTATGTTGCCGAGTGCAGCGTAAGCCAGGGCCCCACGCTCAAGAGAATCAGACCCAGAGCTCAGGGCAGAGCTTACAGAATCAACAAGAAAACATCACACATCAGCCTTGTACTCAAGGAAGCAGAATAATCGAAGAGGAGGTTAAACAATGGGACAGAAAATTAATCCTACCGGTTTAAGAATCGGTGTCATAAAGCCCTGGGAATCCCGCTGGTATTGCGAGCCCGATAAGTTCGCCGACACTCTCATTGAGGACTATAATCTTCGTGAGTACCTCATTGAGAAGCTTGCCCCCGCAGGCGTACCCAAGGTTGAAATCGAGCGCGATGCAAAGCGCGTTTACGTAAACATCCACTGCGCAAAGCCCGGTATGGTTATCGGCAGACAGGGCGCAGAGATAGAGAAGCTTAAGGAAATCTGCTCAAAGAGACTGGGCGGCAAAGAAGTTTCCGTCAACATCATTGAGATCAAGCAGCCTGACCTTAACGCTCAGCTTGTTGCTGAGAGCATTGCTTCTCAGATAGAAAGAAGAATTTCCCACCGCCGCGCAATCAAGCAGGCCATCGGCCGCACCATGAAGCTCGGCGCAAGAGGAATCAAGATCCAGTGCAGCGGGCGTCTCGGCGGCCGTGAAATCGCAGGATCCGAAACATATCACGAGGGAACAATTCCCCTTCAGACCATCCGTGCAGATATCGACTACGGCTTCACAGAGGCAAAGACCACTTACGGCCGTATCGGCGTTAAGGTTTGGCTCTACAGAGGCGAAGTTCTCCGCGAAGCAAGGCCCGGCAGCAACCGCCCCAGAAGACGCAGAGACAACAGGGACGGCAGAGAGGCCAGAGATAACAGAGAAGGAGGAAACCGCTGATGCTTTTACCTAAGCGCGTAAAGTACCGCAGAGTACAGAGAGGCAGGCTTACAGGTAAAGCTACAAGAGGCAACAAGGTCACTTACGGTGATTTCGGTCTTGTAGCACTCGAGCCCGCATGGATTACCTCCAATCAGATAGAAGCAGCCCGTGTAGCCATGACAAGATATATCAAGCGTGGCGGCCAGGTCTGGATCAAGATTTTCCCCGACAAGCCCATCACCGAGAAGCCGGCTGAAACCCGAATGGGTTCAGGTAAAGGTTCTCCCGAGTACTGGGTAGCCGTAGTTAAGCCCGGCAGAGTTCTCTTTGAGATTGCCGGTGTTGAAAAAGAAGTTGCAGCGGAAGCTATGCGCCTTGCCGCAAACAAGCTCCCCATCAAATGCAAGTTCGTCAGTAAAGAAGAAATGGGTGGTGAACAGTAATGAAAGCCAGTGAAATCAGAAATCTTTCCGCTTCAGAGCTTGACGCTAAGCTTGCCGAGCTTAAAGACGAGCTGTTTAAACTCCGCTTCCAGCAGGCTGTTAACCAGCTCGAAAATCCCACTCGCATTAAAGTTGTGAAGAAAGATATCGCCCGTATAAAGACTATACAGAGAGATATTGAGCTTCACGGAACTCAGGCTTGAGAAAGGGAGGTTAAAAGACTATGGAAAGAAATCTCAGAAAAACCCGCGACGGTATAGTTACCAGCGATAAGATGGATAAGACAGTAGTTGTTTCCGTTAAGGACAGAGTCAGACATCCTCTCTACAAAAAGATAGTTAATAACACTTATAAGCTTAAGGCCCATGACGAGAATAACGAATGCGGCGTAGGCGACAGAGTGCTCGTTATGGAAACCCGTCCTATGTCCAAAGACAAGAGATGGCGTGTAGTTAAAATCATTGAGAAGGCCAAATAATTTGGCCGATGTAAGGAGGAAAACACTGTGATACAGCAACAGAGTTACCTCAAAGTTGCCGACAACACCGGTGCCAAGGAGATTATGTGTATCCGAGTACTGGGCGGTTCCGGCAGGAGGTATGCCAATATCGGCGACGTCGTTGTTGCTTCTGTTAAAAAGGCAACACCCGGCGGCGTAGTTAAAAAAGGCGAGGTTGTTAAAGCTGTTGTAGTTCGTACAGCAAGCGGTCTTCGCCGTGAAGACGGTACTTACATTCGCTTTGATGAGAATGCAGCCGTCATCATTAAGGACGACAAGAACCCCAGAGGCACCCGTATCTTTGGGCCGGTAGCAAGAGAGCTTCGCGATAAGGATTACACCAAGATCCTTTCCCTTGCTCCCGAAGTACTTTGATGGAGGTGCAGTATGAGTAAGGTTCATGTTAAAACTGGCGACGAAGTAGTCGTTATAAACGGTAAATACAGAGGCAAGAGAGGCAAGGTTATGCAGGTAAGCCCCTCCGAAGGCAAAGTCATCGTTGAAGGCGTTAACATCGTTAAGAAGCATGTTAAGCCCAAGAAGATGGGAGAGCCCGGCGGCATTATCGAAGCAGAGAGCGCCCTCTATGCCGATAAAGTTCAGCTTGTTTGCCCCAAGTGCGGTCAGCCCACAAGAGTAGGCAAAAAGATCGAGGACGGCAAAAAGACCCGCGTTTGCAAGAAGTGCGGCGCAGAAGTATAAGAGGAGGATACAACAATGGCAAGATTAAAAACCAAATACCTTGAAGAAGTTGCACCTGCTCTTATGAAGAAATTCGGCTACAAGAGTGTTATGCAGATTCCCAAGCTTGACAAAATCGTTGTCAACGTAGGCTGCGGCGATGATAAGGACAATTCCAAGGCCCTTGACGCCATCAGCACCGACCTTATGCAGATAACCGGCCAGAAGCCCGTATTCTGCAAGGCCAAGAAATCCGTTGCTAACTTCAAGCTCCGTGAAGGCATGACAATCGGTGCAAAAGTTACCTTGAGAGGGGACAGGATGTATGAATTCCTTGACAGATTCTTCAACCTTGCTCTCCCCAGAGTGCGCGACTTCAGAGGAATCAACTCCAACTCTTTTGACGGCAGAGGAAATTATTCCATGGGCATCAAAGAGCAGCTGATATTCCCCGAAATCGATTATGATAAGATTGACAAAGTAAGAGGTATGGACATCTGCTTTGTTACAACAGCAAAAACAGACGAAGAAGCCCGTGAACTTCTTTCACTTATGGGCGCTCCGTTTGCAAGATAAGGAGGGAAAACCGTGGCTAAAACATCACAGAAAGTAAGACAGGCACGCCCTGCCAAATACTCATCAAGAGCATATAACAGATGTAAAATCTGCGGAAGACCTCACGCTTATCTTCGTAAGTACGGAGTTTGCCGTATATGCTTCAGAGAATTGGCCCATGCCGGACAGATTCCCGGCGTTAAGAAAGCAAGTTGGTAATTGAGCAGTTGCAAAGGAGGTAAACAGTATGCAAATTACTGATTCCATCGCTGATATGCTTACCCGGATCCGCAATGCAAATTCGGCAAAGCACGATACAGTGAAAATTCCCGCATCAAACATGAAGAAAGCGATTGCTCAGATTCTTGTTGATGAGGGCTATATAAAGAGCTTTAAGGTTGAGGACGACGGCAAGCAGGGCGTTATCGAAATCGCTCTCAAGTACGGCCCCAACAAATCCCAGGTAATCACAGGCCTTCGCAGGGTTTCAAAGCCCGGCCTGAGAATTTACACCGATGTTGAGAATATGCCCAAGGTTATGAGGGGTATCGGCATTGCCATTCTTTCAACATCCAAAGGCGTTATGACCGATAAGGACGCTCGCAAAGCCAATGTCGGCGGCGAAGTTCTTGCATTTATTTGGTAAGGAGGCAGCATTCAATGTCACGTATAGGCAAGAAGCCCATAGAAATACCTGCCGGTGTTGATGTTAAAATTGAAGGCAACCTTGTTACCGTTAAAGGCCCCAAGGGCACCCTTTCAAGAGATATTCATCCCAACATCGCAGTTGAGAAGGACGGCAACACAATCACCGTTTCCCGTCCCGACGATTCCAAACAGAACAGATCACTTCACGGTCTTTCAAGAACTCTTATCGCAAACATGGTTTACGGCGTAAACGAAACCTTCAAGAGAGAGCTTGAGGTAAACGGTATAGGTTACCGTGCAGAGATGAAGGGTAAGGACCTGGTTCTCAAGGTCGGCTATTCTCATGATGTTATCATGAAGGCCCCCGAAGGAATCACCATTGAGGTTCCCGCACCCAACAAAATCATCATCTCCGGCACAGACAAGCAGAAGGTCGGCCAGTTCGCAGCCAACGTCCGCGAGAAGAGACCCCCCGAACCCTACAAGGGCAAAGGCATCAAGTATGTTGAAGAACATATCCGCCGTAAAGAGGGTAAGGCCGGTAAAGGCGGCAAATAATAAGAGCAGAATAAGGAGTGAAATAATATGGTTTCAAGACCGGACACCAATAAGGCCAGGCAGCATCGCCATAAGAGAGTACGCGGCAAGATTTCCGGTACCGCAGAATGCCCCCGCCTTAATGTTTACCGTTCTCTCCAGCATATCTACGCTCAGTTGATTGATGACGTGCAGGGTGTAACCCTGGTTGCCGCTTCAAGCGTTGAGAAAGATTTTGTGGAGTACGGCGGAAACAAGTCCGCAGCCCGTAAAGTGGGCGAAATGATCGCAAAGCGCGCCACAGAAAAAGGCATTGAAGAGTGCGTATTTGACCGTGGCGGTTACGTATATCACGGCAGAGTTCAGGAACTCGCCGAAGGCGCCCGTGAGGGCGGCCTGAAATTCTGAGAAAGGAGAAAAACAGTATGGCTAAATTAGATGCTTCGGCATATGAACTTACAGAGCGCGTAGTTGCCATCAACCGCGTATCCAAAACCGTAAAGGGCGGCCGTATCATGAAGTTCTCCGCTCTCGTAGTTGTAGGCGACGGCAACGGCATAATCGGCTTCGGCCTGGGTAAATCCGGCGAAGTTCCCGATGCCATCCGTAAGGGTATTGAGGATGCCAAGAAGAACCTTATGCAGGTTTCTCTCAAAGGCACCACCATTCCCCACGAAATTACCGGCAAGTTCGGCGCAGGCGTAGTTCTTCTTAAGCCCGCCGCTCCCGGTACCGGCGTTATCGCCGGCGGTCCCGTACGTGCTGTTGTTGAAACAGTAGGTATCAAGGATATCCGTACAAAGGCTCTTCGTTCCAACAACCCCTGTAATGTTGTAAGAGCTACCATAGACGGACTTTCAAGGCTGCGCACAGCAGAGGAAGTTGCTGTTATCCGCGGCAAGTCCGCACAGGAAATAACAGGTTAAGGAGGGCGGAAAAATGGCAGATTTACAGGTAAAACTTGTTAAAAGTTTAATCGGGTCCACAAAACCCCAGCTGGCTACCGCCCGCGCACTGGGCCTTCGCAGGATAGGCGATGTTACGGTTCAGCCCGATAACGATGCCACCCGCGGCAAGGTAAGAAAGCTTGCTCATCTTCTTGAAGTAAGCGAAGTTAAATAAGGAGGTGCGAATAAATGAAATTACATGATCTCGCACCCGCAGCCGGTTCAACAAAAGAGCGCAAGCGCATCGGTCGCGGCCCGGCCTCCGGCCAGGGCAAGACCGCCGGTAAGGGTCACAAGGGCCAGTTGGCCCGTGCAGGCAGAGGTATGAGAGCCGGTTTTGAAGGCGGCCAGATGCCTCTCCAGAGAAGAGTCCCCAAGCGCGGATTCAACAATATATTCCGTACAGAGTATGCTGTGGTAAACGTAGCTGCTCTTGATAACAAATATGAGGACGGAGAAACCGTTACGGTTGAAAACCTTCTTGAAAAAGGTATCCTCAGCAAAACTATGGACGGCGTTAAGGTTTTAGGCCGGGGCGAAATTTCCAAGAAGCTTACCGTTCAGGTTAATGCTTTTTCCGAAAGCGCTAAGGCAAAGATCGAAGCTGCCGGAGGAAAGGCAGAGGTGATCTGAATTGTTCCAGACTATAGTTAATGCGTGGAAAATAGTCGACATCAGAAAGAAGATACTTTACACCTGCCTTATAGTGCTTATCTTCAGAATCGGTTCGGCTATCCCCGTTCCCTTTACAAACATCGGCGATGCCGGTATTATCTCCGACCCCAACGCCGGTACATTTATGAACTACCTGAGCATGATGACAGGTGATGCGTTCAACTACGGTACCATTTTTGCCATGTCCATCACCCCCTACATCAACAGCTCCATTATTATGCAGCTGCTTGCTGTAGCAATTCCCGCTCTCGAAAGACTGCAGCAGGAAGGTGAGGAAGGCCGCAAAAAGATTGCCTCCATCACCAGATTCGTTACCATCGCTCTCGGTCTGCTTCAGAGTACCGCATATTTCTTCTATCTGCGCAGCCAGAACTATATTGTGACCGATGCAACCGGCGCACAGTATACCGGTTTTTACGCAGTGTTCCAGGCCCTTGTTATCATCGGCTGCCTCACCGCAGGTACCGGTCTTATCATGTGGTTGGGTGAAAGAATCAACGACAACGGTATAGGCAACGGTATTTCAATTATCCTTTTTGCCGGTATCGTTTCAAGAATTCCCACTTTGCTTGCATCCCTCTACGGCCCCGAAACCGGTTATATCCGTTACGGCGGTCCCTACTATGTGCTTTCTCCCGTAGTCGGCATCATCATGCTGCTCATGATCGCTTTCATAGTTTGGATGGATAACGCAGAGAGAAGAATTCCCATCCAGTATGCAAAAAGAGTTGTAGGCCGTAAAATGTACGGCGGCCAGAACACCCACATGCCCATCAAGGTCAATATGTCCGGTGTTATGCCCGTAATTTTCGCCTCCTCAATTCTTTCCCTTCCCCCCACAATCCAGATGTTCATTTCATCCAAGATTGAGGAAGGTTCCTTCTGGGATAAGTTCTTTAATGTGTTCTCTTCAAAGCACTGGGCTTATGCCATTATCTACTTTGTATTCATTATTGCTTTCGCATATTTCTATGCGAGCATTCAGTACAACCCCATTGAAATGTCCAAGAACATCCGTGAAAACGGCGGTTCAATCCCCGGCATCAGACCCGGCGAGCCCACCGCAAGGTACATCGGCAAAATCATCGGAAGAATCACCCTTCTGGGCGCCCTTCTTCTCAGCGTTGTTGCCCTGTTCCCCATCGTGTTCTCCCAGGTTACCACCTTTGCCCTGGGCAAGGCGGGCTACGAGCAGGGTATGAACATTTCACTCGGCGGTACCTCAATCATCATTCTTGTAGGTGTTGCTCTTGAAACTGTTAAACAGCTTGAGAGCCAGATGATGATGAGACACTACAAGGGCTTCCTTGATTAAGCCCTTGGGGTTTTCCGAAACGGAGGATCAGCATGATAGTGCTTAAAACACTTGCCGAAATCAAGTGCATGCAGGAAGCAGGCAGGATTGCGGCAGGGGCATTAAAAGCAGCGGGCGAGGCGGTAGAGCCCGGGGTTTCAACCGCCACCGTAAACAAGATGGCGGAAGAATACATCAGAAAGCACGGGGCAACACCCACTTTCAAAGGTTATAACGGCTTTCCTGCTGCAGCATGCATTTCCATAAATGATGAGATCATTCACGGCATTCCGAGCAATTCCCGCATAATCAAGGCCGGCGATATAGTCAGCATTGATACGGGAGCCACCTTTAAGGGCTATGTTGGCGATAATGCTGCCACATTTGCGGCGGGGGAGGTTTCCCCCGAAGCACAGCGGCTGTGCGACGTAACCAGAGAGAGCCTTTACGAAGGCATCAAAATGGCCGTCGCAGGCAACAGAATCGGCGACATCGGCTCTACAATCCAAAGGTACTGTGAGGAAAGAGGCTTTTCCGTTGTGAGAGAATACACCGGTCACGGCGTAGGAAGAGTTATGCATGAAGATCCAAGCGTACCGAATTACGGCACCCCCGGTAGGGGAGTGCGCCTGCTGCCGGGTATGACAATAGCCATTGAGCCCATGATAAATCAGGGCGTGGCAGCAATTAAGCAATTACCCGACGGCTGGACTGTCAAGACAAAAGACGGCAAATTATCCGCTCACTTTGAAAACACCATAGCAATCACATCGGGGGAACCCCTGATACTTACAATGATATGAGCGGTGTGTTTCAGAGGGGCCGGGTGGTCAGGTCCTTGGCGGGCAGAGACAAAGGCTACCTGCTTTCGGTAACGGAAGCAGAAGGCAGCAGAGTTTATGTCTGCGACGGCAAAGAGCGCCCTATTGACAGACCTAAAGTAAAAAACAGCCGCCACCTGGAGCCCACGGAAATCTTCCTGAGCGAAGATGATATGGCTTCAGACAGAGCCCTGAGACGGGCCCTTAAAAAGGCGGGTGCTGAACTCAGCAATGTTTAGGAGGATAATATGTCCAAACAGGATATGATAGAAATTGAAGGTACGGTAATCGACGCAATGCCCAACACAACCTTCCTGGTTGAGTTGGAAAACGGACACCAGATAACAGCACATATTTCCGGCAAACTGAGGATGAACTACATCCGCATACTGCCCGGAGATAAGGTGACAGTGGAAATGTCGCCCTACGACCTTACCAAGGGCCGTATCACGTGGCGATCAAAGTAAAATTCAAGGAGGTATATTATGAAAGTCAGACCTTCTGTTAAGAAAATGTGCGAAAAGTGCAAAATCATTAAACGCAAGGGAAAAGTAATGGTTATCTGTGAAAATCCCAAGCACAAACAGCGCCAGGGTTAATCCCGGCGACAACCAGATTATTGGAGGTGCAACTGACAAATGGCGCGTATATCAGGTGTTGACCTGCCCAGAGAAAAGAGAGTTGAAATAGCTCTTACTTATATCTACGGCATCGGTCGCAAAACAGCAAGCGACATTATTGCAGCAACCGGCGTAAATCCCGACCTCAGAGTTAAAGATATGACCGAAGACGATGTTTCCAAGATTCGTGATTATATTGACCATAACCTGAAGGTTGAAGGCGATTTGCGCAGAGAAACCGCATTTGATATCAAGAGACTTATTGAAATCGGATGCTACAGAGGCGTTCGTCACAGAAAAGGCCTGCCCGTAAGAGGTCAGCGCTCCAAGACCAATGCCCGCACACGCAAAGGTCCCAAAAAGACTATTGCCAACAAGAAGAAGTAATTCAGGAGGGATATTATGGCTAAAGCTAAAAAGACTACAGGTTCCCGCAAACGCCAGCGTAAAAATATAGAGCGCGGCGCAGCCCATATCCAGTCCACTTTTAACAACACTATTGTTACCATTACCGATACTCAGGGCAATGCGGTATCATGGGCAAGCGCAGGTGAGATGGGATTCAGAGGATCCAAAAAGTCCACACCTTTCGCAGCACAGACCGCAGCGGAAACAGCGGCTAAGATCGCTATTGACAACGGCATGAAGACCGTTGAAGTATACGTTAAGGGTCCCGGCCAGGGCCGTGAAGCTGCCATCAGAGCTCTTCAGACCGCAGGCCTGGAGGTTAACATGATTAAAGATGTTACTCCCATTCCTCACAACGGATGCCGCCCGCCCAAGAGAAGACGCGTATAACTAAAAGGAGGATATAGAATATGGCAAGAAATATGCAGCCTGTTGCAAAGCGCTGTAAGGCACTCGGTATTTCTCCTGCAGTTATGGGTTACAAGAATAAAGAGACCCACCGTAACCCCAAAGGCCAGATGAGAAGAAAGAAATCCGAATACGCACTGCAGCTTGATGAAAAGCAAAAGGTAAAATTCATATACGGCATGCTTGAAAAGCAGTTCTATTCATACTATGAAAGAGCTACCAAAATGCAGGGTAAGGCCGGCGAAAATCTCCTTATCCTTTGCGAGCGCCGCCTTGACAATGTTGTTTTCCGTCTTGGTTTCGCGGCAACCCGCCGCCAGGCCCGTCAGCTTGTAACTCACGGCCATTTCACCATCAACGGCAAACGCGTTGACATTCCTTCATACCAGGTTAAACCCGGCGAAGAAGTGGCAATCTGCGAAAAGAGCAGACAGAGGCCCGTATTCACCGAGCTTACAGGTGAAAACGCTCCCGTAGTTCTTGTACCCAAGTGGATAGAAAAAACAGATGCCTACTCAGGAAAGATTGTTGCCATGCCCGAGCGTGAAGACATTGACTTCCCTGTAGAAGAGCACCTTATTGTTGAGCTTTATTCCAAGTAATATGCCGTGCCGCATGCCTGCTTTTACAGGCATGGACCGGCCGTTACACCGGCTATTTTTTGAATGCATTTCGCAGGGTAATACCTGCCTGTTAATAAGGAGGGTTTTGAAATGATTGGTATCGAAAAGCCCAGAATTGATACTGCCGAAGTCACCCCCGACGGAAAGTACGGACTGTTTGTTGTTGAGCCCCTTGAAAGAGGCTACGGTTCAACCTTGGGCAACAGCCTGAGAAGAGTTCTCCTTTCGTCCCTGCCCGGATACGCTGTAACATCCGTCAAGATTGACGGCGTGCTTCACGAGTTCAGCACTATCCCCGGCGTTAAAGAGGATGTTACCGAGATAGTCCTTAACCTTAAGGATATTATCCTCAAGATTAACGGCGACGGTCCCAAAACCATTTATATCAGCGCTTCCGGCGAGTGTGAAATCACAGCCGGCGATATTAAGACCGATTCCGAGGTTGAAATCCTCAACCCCGAGCTCCATATAGCCACCCTTAATGCCGACGCCCATGTCAATATGGAAATCACCTGCGACAGAGGCAGAGGTTATGTTTCATCAGAAAGAAACAAGGCTATCATGCAGCCTATTATCGGCGTTATTGCAATAGATTCGATTTATACCCCCGTGCTTAAGGTAAATTACACAGTCGAGAACACACGCGTAGGCCAGATTACGGACTACGACAAGCTTACCCTTGAAGTGTGGACCAACGGAACCATTACAGCTATGGAAGCCGTTTCTCTTGGCGCCAAGATTCTCAACGAGCATCTCAACCTCTTCGGCAACCTTTCAGGTGAGGCCTATGATACAGAGGTTATGGTGGTTAAGGACGACAACGGAAAAGAAAAGATCCTGGAGATGACCATTGAGGAACTTGACCTGTCTGTGCGCTCGTTCAATTGCCTGAAGCGGGCCCAGTATAATACGGTTGGCGACCTCATCACCAAGACCGAAGATGAAATGATGAAGGTACGCAACCTCGGCAGAAAGTCTCTTGATGAAGTTGTTGCCAAGCTTCAATCCCTTGGCTTCGACCTGAGAAGAGACGACGACTAAGAAACAAGGAGTGTGAACTGAATGCCCGGAACCAGAAAACTCGGCCGCGCAACAGACCATCGCAAAGCGATGCTCAGAGGCCTTGTAACATATCTTTTGGAAAACGGCAGAATAGAGACCACCGTTACCAGAGCGCAGGAAGTTCGTGCCATGGCTGAAAAAATGATCACCATAGCCAAGGACGATTCTCTCCAGTCAAAGCGCAGAGTTCTTGCATACGTTACCAAAGAGGACGTTGTAAAGAAGCTGTTTGACGAAATCGCTCCCAAGTATAAGGAAGTAAACGGCGGCTATTGCCGTATAATCAAGACCGGCCCCCGCAGAGGCGACGCTGCGGAGATGTGCATTATTGAGCTGGTTTAATTGATGAACTGAAGCCTTCGCAGAGATGCGAAGGCTTTTTCTAATTAGGAGTTAGGAATCAGGAGTTAGTCGTAGGGGTGCGGGTCTCCGGTGGAGACCTCTGCCAAAGGCAGAAGCACCGACCGAACCGACAGGTGAGACCGGATATTATCCGCCCGCAACAGGGATATGCGTGAGCATAATATAAAGGAGCGCAGCGACCCGGACTTGTTACTTGTCCCTTCTTACTTATTCCTTAACATTCGCCGTCATCCTTCAAAAATAATATGGAAATCCCGCTCTCTTTGTGATAAACTTATTGCATAATCCTGCTGTAAGGGAGAATAACAAAATGAAAAAATTTCTTTGCATAGTTCTTTCCGCTTTAATGCTGCTGCCCTTTGCCCCGGTATCTTTCGCCTCCCAGAGCGGCGGCACACTTAAAATGCTGGCATACAATGTTTCCGGCATCCCCCTTGTAGGGGATTTTCAGGGCAGCACGGTTACCGCCACCAATGATCGCGCCGCAAAAATAGGCAAGCTCCTTAACACCACCAGTGCGGATTTTATCGGTGTGGAGGAGGATTTCAACGGCCACAAATACCTTGCCGGGCAGATGACCTCCTACCCCTACCGCTCCCCCAACAGCGGCGGCGTTGCCCAGGGTCAGGGGCTCAATATTTTTTCAAAGCACAAGCTTTATAACCTTGACAGGGTCAAATGGAATTTTGAATACGGCAACCTTTCCGGCTCAACGGACGCGCTCTCAAACAAGGGCTTTATTTACAGCCTTATGGAGCTTGAGGATGGCGTTTATATAAATGTTATAACCCTGCACTGCGATGCGGGCTATGAGCCCATTTCCGTTATGGCAAGGCGGGATAATTTCAGGCAGCTTGCGGAATATATAAACAAAAATCTCGATGATGGCAGAGCCCTTATTGTGCTGGGGGATTTCAACTTCAAATTCAAGCGCAACCTTAAAGATGATATTGTAACAAACCTTATGGAGCCCACGGGCCTTAAGGATGTGTGGGCAGAGGTTTATAACGGCGGCCTTACGGATACCTCCGACCCCGCCTTTAATCTTGATGACCCCGGCGACGACCTTGACCGCGTGCTTTACCGCAGCGGCAGATATACCGCGCTTGAGCCCGTATCTAAAACCGTGCCTTCCCTTACGGGTGAAAACGGAGAGGTGTACTCCGACCACGATCCCATGCTGGCGGAGTTCAGATATACCCCTGTTGCAAAGGAAAGCGCCCCCGCAGGCCTTACGGAACCCGGAAAGGAAAATGAGGCCCTGCTTAACCTTAAGGAAATCGGCTGGGCCGCCCTGCGCTTTGTTCAGCTGATAATCGGCTTAACCGAAATCCCCTACCTCATAGCTCAAGGAATTGAACTGCTCATAAACGGAAAAATGGCATAAAAAAAGAGCTTGCTTTGGCTACTCATATGTTTCAAGTTCAATTCCAGATGTGATTGGCAAAGACGGAAATCCATATGAAAGAATAAATTATGAAATAGTCGTTAAGTTTGCTTATAAAGATAGTAAGCCCATAACACTCAATACACCCGTAGACTAAACATTAGTTCAATAAATAATTACCCTGTATGGAATTAAAAATGAACTCTTTTGAAATGATAAAATATCATAGCCAGCAATATCCGAATAGTGTTCCTTTACGAACAGAGGAGATTGCTGCACATTTTGATATTCAGAGCGTTGCCGGCAATTTGGAATGGTCGCTCCATACTGAATACAGTTATGGCAAGAGAAACTTTGACAGCAAATTGATTTCAAAATACCCGGAAATCATCGAGGCTCAAAAAGACGGGGTTCCGCAATTATGGAAAAACGAATCCTGGGCTGCCGAATTTGCCGATTTCATTATCACGTTGGTCGCCGGCCGCAAGACTCCAAAGGTAATCGAGATTCATCCGCCATTCAATGATTATACCGATTTGAGTGGTTTCATTGCATCGTACTCTGTATTTGAAAGCAAAATAAAAGAGCGTTTTTCGGAAACGGAAATACTCATTGAAAACAGATGCGGTTCTGTATATCGCGGCGGAAAGTTTCTGATATCAAAAATACAGGATGTTGCTGCACTCTGCGATGAAATTGACAGAAACAGATTATCATTAAAAATCGCATTTGATGTTCCGCAGATATATACGGCACACAATGCGTCTCGCGAAGCCGAATACATATATTTGTTAGAAAAGGCGAAAACAGTCCGACAGTATATAGGCGGCGTTCATCTCTGGGGTAAAAGTTTATCGGCAACCGGCAGAAAAGTTTCTCACTGCGGAGATTTAAATACTTATTTCAATGATTCCGCGGTAAAAGAAGTGTTTTTATCTGCTTTCTGCGATTGTTTCAACGACGGAATCACGAGAAAAATGGTTCTTGAAGTAAACAGCGGAAATGAAGATTTGATATCGATAGTTTCCGATTTGCAAGGATCGGGAGTTTCATTTACATAAGTTAAACAAACAATATAAACAAAGGAGCAAATAAAATGGAAACATTCTTAATTGTGGCTGGCGTAATTGTATCAATAATTGTTTATTTTGTCGCTGCATGGGAATTCGGCAACATAGCAGGAAAGAAAGGGTTTGACAAGAATAAGTATCTGCTTTATTCTCTTATATTACCTGTTGCCGGTTGGCTTATGGTTGTCGCCCTTCCGGACAAAACAGTTTATTCCGAAGTTAAAAATACAAACGAGTATCTGGACTATATCCTGCGTAATGGCGTTAATGTCTATATCTGTGAGGACGAGGATGAAGATGCGGAGGATGACGATTAAACCAAATACTATAATAAAAGCACGCCTCATCGGATTGCTCCGGTGGGGCGTTAATCTTACTATAAGAAAAAACGACTAAGCAGAAGTTTTCACTCTAACACAATCGTTTTTCTTGAGACAACTGCTTGAAGATGCCATTAAAAATACTTATTTTTAAGTATCCCTAATTTAAGCCCTCAAATGCAGGCTTTTTTTAATGCGCAATTCGCAATTGACGGTCGCTTTGCTCCGATTGTTGGATTCAGGCGTAGGGGTGCGGGTCTCCGGTGGAGACCTCTGCCAAAGGCAGAAGCACCGACCGAACCGACAGGTGAGACCGGATATCATCCGCCCGCAACAGGGATATGCGTGAGCATTATGCTCTGTATATAGATAATACGCAAATCAACAGCAAAAGTGTGTCAATTAGAAACGTCCCCAATGACACATGCCTGTTGTCAATCGTGGAAGGATTTCTGAAATTGAAAGTAATTTATATAAGAATCTTGTATCTGTTATTCTTTGTGTGTTATAATGAGTCAGACAAAATAAAAAGGAGATTTAATATGAAAAAACTGTTTTGTATAGTTCTTGCGTTTATGTTTGCCGCTCTCTGCTTTTCAGCTTGCGGTAAAAACAATCCCGAAACCACCACGGCCGCTCCCGACGCTGTTGTGGAGGAAGACGGACAAAATCCCATTATGAACTTCATAGGCAACTATCAGAGCGATCGCCGCACAATGCTTGTTGAGGCAGTAGGTATGGATAAAGCCAGGGTCAGCGTTCACTGGGGCTCAAGCGCCTGGGAAGCTGCCGAATGGGAAATGGAAGGCATCTTTGAAGAAACCGATGACGCTTTAGTCATGAATTACACCGGCGGCACATACGCTGTTGTTACCACAGACGAAGCGGGCAACGAGACCCGCTCCGATGAAAAGGCCGACTGCGCAGGCACCGTTCTCTTTAAGAAAGCGGACAACACCGTAGTTTGGACTGCCGAAGGTGAAGAAAACATCAAAGATCTTGTTTTTGAGTATGTTCCCGTTGCATAATCGTGTTTGATGAGGTAAGGCACCCTGCGGGGTGCTTTTTCTTTTGGATGACGAAATACAATCGGGACGAGGGGGGATATATTATCAACTGTTTGGTTAAACTTCTTGAAAAATCAATCAGGGGGACGGTTCCTGTGATTGATTTTGCCTTACAATCAGGGGGACGGTTCCTGTGATTGATTTTGCCTTATACACAATATATTGATTTTTTAATAACAATTATGATATAATAATATAATATATGATATAACTTTATATTTTTCAGATAATTTGTCCGGAAGATGTTTAATCAAAGTATTTAATACGGAGGAATGCGCTGTGTCAAAAGAAATCAAAAAAATCATATCTGTAGTTATGTGCTTAATGCTGATTTTCGGAACAGTTGCTGTGGCACACACTATTGCTTTGGCAGATGATTCCGCAGCTCCTTCGGAGCCTGCTATTATTGATGACACATCCGTTGCTGATGATACCAGGCCCAGCAGCATCAGGGATGATCTCCCCACCACGGTGCCGGATACCACCACAACAAAGACCTATACCGATTCCGGTGACAGCATACTCAATAAGCTGACCACTACCACAAAGCTTCCCGGCCGGACTGATGACATAGTTACCGGACCTACAGCCATTGTGTACCCGACTACAAACAATTTCACATATTCTCGCACAGACGGAACAGCAGTATATTTCGTCACATTTTATGCGAACGGGGTTAAGATTGCCAGAGCGCCTTATGTTACCAGCGCTAAATCCATTGAGGAGCCGCCGGTTCCCATTATAGACGGATATGTTGGCAGATGGGAATCTTATGAACTGGACGGAGGAGACAAAAGTGTAAATGCTATATACATGCCAGCATCAACCGCTGTATATTATGTTACATTTGTTGCTGACGGAGAGACGGTGTCAAAAGTTCCGTTTGTTTACGGGATGAAAGAAATAAAGGAACCGGATGTTCCCGAAAAAAGAGGATATACGGGAGAGTGGAGTGATTATTCTCTAATACCTTGTGATATAACAGTTAACGCTGTATATACCAAGAAGGGAAATGCTTTTACAAATTTCTTCAGAAGCATAATTGAGTTTTTCAGGAGCCTGTTTGATTTCAGCAAAATAAAAATAGAAAACCCATTTAAAATAGGCGAACGCAGTACAACGGCGAAATATCAGCCAACAGACCCCAGTAGTCAAACTCCAAGGCAGTCATATAGTACAACTACAACAAAAAGTCAGGATATAACTTATTCAGACCCTGAATTAGTTTTGTCTTTATACAATGCAGCCCGTAAGGCTACGAATCCTGCCCCTAAGGGCAACCAAACCATGATTCTTATAGGAGAAATCACTACAGACAATTCTATTGGTGTTTTAGAAGGTCCACTTACTTCCGCAGCAAACAGCGCCCTTTCCAAGAACACCAGAAAGACAGATTGGATTCCTGCCGCCGATCATGCTGACATTAAGCCTGAAGATGTAACCTATGCCAAGGCAACCATTAAAGATGGCGTTACCACTGTTGAGCTTAAGTTCAAAGACCAGACAGATGGTCCTAACGGAAATCCCTACAACGGCGGCCCTGTAGCCCGTGGTATTGGTACACTTGGCAACATTGACCGTGCTCTTAACGAGCTGGGCGCTGAAATCAGCGAAGGCAAAGATACCGTTAAGCTTACCTACACCGATGCTTACCTTAAGGCAACCATCAAAGACGGCAAGATCACCGGCGGTACATGGCACTACAGAGTTAACATCCTTGTTGGCAACGCAAAGGCCAAGCTGAGCATCCTCTCCGCTAACCTTAAGAACCTCAAGGCAACTGTTGACTACAAAGTTGTTATCTGACATACAAATATAAACAAGACAGGGCAATATTCCCTGTCTTGTTCTTTTATGCTCACGCATATCCCTGCGCTAATTCCTAACTCCTAAACCCTAACTCCTAAAATCGGAGCAACGCGACCCGCAACATTTTGCATCAGCAAAATATATCGCATTGCGTAAGCAATATATCGCATCGGCTGTGCCGATATATCGCACCGACAAAGTCGGTATATCGCTGCCCGAAGGGCAATTACTCTTCTTCGCTTTCTCCTTCTCTGCTCTTTACCGCCCATACTCCTATTACACCGAACAGTACAAGGGCGCAGGCGCCTGCGGCGGCTTTGAGGGCCGTGCTGCTGCGTATACCTTTTGAGCCGAAGGCGGAGCCGTTACCGGCGGTTTCCTCCGCCTGAGTGGCGGAAGCTGTTTCCGTATTTTGGGTTATATAAACAATGGATGTTATTATTTCTTCTCCGGCTTCGGCAGTTTCGCTTTTATCTGCTGCCTTTTTGCCGGAGGATTTTGTTTTGCTCTTTTTTGTTGTAGATTTTGCCTTGCTTTCGCCGGATTTTGAGCTTTCGGCAGCCGTTTTGCCTGCCCCGGCTATGAGCTTATCCAGCTCCTTGTAAGCATCGGTGGTGTGCTTTCTTGTGGCGCCGTCGGCGGCATAGTCCGCCCTGTGGCCGCCTTCATCCTCGCCGGATTTTGCCGTGGTTTTGGCTGAATTTTTCCTGGTTGCGGCCTCTTTTGTTGTCTTTTCCGCAGTGGTCTTTTTATCGGAATTATTGCTTCCCTCATCGGTATTGTCATTAAGGGAAACATAAACAGTCACATCGTTTGAGGGGGTGCCTTCCTCATCAAAAGCACTTACAGTACAGGTGATAGGTGAGGGCAAACCTTTAACATAAACAACTTTTGCCTCAACAAACAAAGAACCGTCACTGTCCTGTATTTTCAATGCAGCTGAAATTCTGTAATAACTGTTTGAATTATCGGTTTCAAAATAAACGGGATTGTTGCCGGAGGTTTCTTCACCGGTTATCCGAACAGTCTTACAGTTTGTAGGGGTAAACTCAATACCCATATTATTTCTTGCTTCATCAACATTCCTTACGGATTTACCTGTGCTGAAAGTGAAATAATAGTAAACGGTATTTTCGCTTTCACTCACAATATACCAGTATGTGCAGGAATTATAATGATTACTTGTTTTTGGCCTGTTTTCGTCTTTATCCTCTCCGTGCGAGGTATTTAACCAATCACCCCAGTCGCCGTCAATCTTTATCTTCGGCGCTGCCCCGAAGGCGGGCATAAGGCTGCAGAGCATAATAATCAGGGCAGCTGCCCCGGTCAGAATTCGTTTCATATCAAAACTCCGTTTATTATAATAAGCCGGCAGAAAGCCTGCCGGCTTAAGCTTGGTTCTTAATCGTTTTTGGCGGGGTTTCCGCAGCACTTCTTATACTTTTTGCCGCTGCCGCAGGGGCAGGGGTCATTGGGCCCGATTTTCTTTTCGGTATTGCGCACCGGGCGTTTTTTCTCCGTATTATCCGTTGCGGCAGAGGTGGAGGTGATGGTTACGGTCTGGGAGCGTTTGGTATCCTCTTCGCTCTTGATTACCACCGTAAGAATCTGCCTTGCGGTATCCTCCCGGATTTCCTCATTCATTGCGTCAAACATATCGGAGCCCACTTCTCTGTAGGCCACAACAGGATCGGTCTGGGCGTAAGCCCTCAGGCCTATGCCTCTGCGCAGCTGATCCATGGCGTCAATGTGATCCATCCAGTGGCGGTCAACATTCCTGAGCAGAATCTGCTTCTCAAGTTCGCGCATAACGGGCTCGCCATCTGCGTTTACGCCCAGCAGCTTCTCTCTGCTTTCGTAGCATTCCTCGGCTCTGGAGAGGAGAAGTTCGCGGGCTTCCTCTTTATCAAAGCTGCCGGTGAGCTCGCCTTCCTTAAGCAGGTAGGTGTATTTTTTGCGCAGGTCGTCGGCGGTCCAGTCCTCGGGAGGCAGGCTGTCCGGGCAGTGGAAATCAACGCTGTCATTGATGCTGCCGGTAATCATCTTCATAATAACGGGCTTAAGGTCAACCCCGTCAAGCACCTGATCCCTCTGGCCGTAGATGAGCTCGCGCTGGCGGTTCATAACATCGTCGTACTGGAGCACGCTCTTTCTTATGCCGAAGTTTTTGCCCTCAATCTTCTTCTGGGCGTTTTCAATGGTGTTGGATATCATCCTTGCCTCAATGGGCATATCCTCATCGGCTTTAAGGGTGTTCATAACGGCGGTGATTCTCTCCCCGCCGAAAAGCCGCATAAGGTCATCCTCAAGTGAGAGGAAGAAACGGCTGCAGCCCGGGTCGCCCTGACGGCCTGAACGGCCGCGGAGCTGGTTATCAATACGCCTTGATTCGTGGCGCTCCGTGCCTATGATGAAAAGGCCGCCTGCGGCGCGGACTCTGTCCGCCTCCGGCTCAATTTCAGCATCATATTTCTTTTCGAGTTCCGTATAAACCTTACGGGCCTCGATTATCTCTTCATTATCGGTTTCCGCAAAGCCCGTGGCCTCGTCAATCATTTCCTCGGTGTACTGCATGCGGCGCATTTCGCTTTTTGCAAGGTACTCTGCGTTACCGCCCAGCTTTATATCGGTACCGCGGCCCGCCATATTGGTGGCTATGGTAACGGCGCCCTCTTTACCTGCTTGGGCAACAATTTCCGCCTCTTTATCGTGGTACTTTGCGTTGAGCACTTCGTGCTTGATTCCCTTCTGCTTCAGCAGGCGGGAAAGTTCCTCTGATTTTTCAATTGAAACCGTACCTATAAGCACGGGCTGGCCCTTGGCGTGGGCCTCGGTAACGGTATTGATAACCGCGTTGTATTTGGCCCTTACGGTTTTGTAAACCACATCGGGCATATCATCCCTTATCATGGGCTTGTTGGTGGGTATTTCAATAACATCAAGGCCGTAAATGGCGTTGAATTCGCCCTCTTCCGTCATGGCGGTACCGGTCATACCGGAAAGCTTTTTGTAAAGGCGGAAGAAATTCTGGAAGGTGATGGTGGCAAGGGTTTTGCTCTCGTGCTCAACCTTTACCCCTTCCTTTGCCTCAATGGCCTGGTGCAGGCCCTCGTTATAGCGCCTGCCCATCATAATACGGCCGGTGAACTCGTCAACTATAAGCACCTGATTGTCTTTAACAACATAGTCAACATCGCGTCTCATAACGCCTATGGCCTTGATTGCCTGGTTAATATGGTGCTGTATTGTCATATTCTCGGCATCCATAAGGTTTTCAAGGTTAAAGAACTTCTCGGCCTTGGCAACGCCGGCGGCGGTAAGGGTGGCGGTTTTTGCCTTTTCGTCAACTACATAATCCGTATTCTCGTCAACCAGCTCGTCAACATCCGTTTTTGAGTCGACTTCCTTTATTCTGAAGCATCTCAGGGATTTTGCAAAGGTATCCGCCATCTTGTAAAGGTCGGTGGATTTTTCGCCTCTGCCGGAAATGATAAGAGGGGTTCTGGCCTCATCAATAAGGATGGAGTCCACCTCGTCCACTATGGCAAAGTTGTGGCCTCTCTGCACCTTCTGCTCCTTATAGACAACCATATTGTCCCTCAGGTAGTCAAAGCCCATCTCGTTATTGGTGCCGTAGGTAATATCCGCGGCGTAGGCGGCTTTTCTTTCGTCGCCTTCCTTTTCGTGGATAATAAGGCCCACGGTAAGGCCCATAAACCTGTAAACTTTGCCCATCCACTCACTGTCACGCCGGGCAAGGTAATCGTTTACCGTAACAATATGCACGCCGTCGCCGGAAAGGGCGTTGAGGTATGCGGGCAGGGTAGCCACAAGGGTTTTGCCTTCACCGGTTTTCATTTCAGCAATACGGCCCTGGTGGAGGATAATACCGCCGATAATCTGCACCGGGAAGTGCTTAAGGCCTATAACTCTTTTTGAAGCTTCGCGGCAGGCGGCAAAGGCCTCCGGCAGAATATCATCAAGGGTTTCGCCGTTGGCCAGCCTCTCTTTGAACTCGGGGGTTTTTGCCTGAAGCTGCTCATCCGTAAGGGCGGAATACTCCTCATCAAGGGCAAGAACCTTATCGCATATAGGGCGGATTCTTTTAACTTCCTTGGAGGAATAATCGCCGAAGATTTTTTTCATTAAACTCATCAGGGTATCTCCTTAAAATGTGTATATGACGCTGCCTGTTTCAAGGCCGTCGTCGCTTAAAGGCTTAACGCTCATGCAGTGGTCCGGGTCAAGCCAAATGAAATCCGATTCTTCGCACCAGAGCAGGGGTTCCTCATAAACGGCGCAGTCATCCGCCTGCGTATCGCGGGAAACGTGCTTCTGGATGTAAATAAGCTTCTGTATGGGAACTCCCTCGGAATTCTCTTTGCCGGGGAAGGCGATTGCGGCCTTGGTGCCGTCGCTGCTTGCGGCGTAGGCAGTTGCACCGGTAAGGGAGGGGCAGGAGGGGTCAAAGCTGAAAGCCGCGCCCGTAAGCAGGTTTGTAACGGATTTATCCGCTTTATTCAGCAGGTAGTTGCCGCTCCTGAGGTAGCCGGTAAAATAATCCCCGGTAAACTTTATGCCGTCTTCGGTTTTGTTTTTATTTGTTTTTTCATCCTTGGTAACCGTAACGGTTTTGAAGCCGTCATCGGTTTTCTTTATATAGTGCAGGCCGTTTTCATCCGCCGTGAACCAGTCGCCCACAATATCCTTGGCAATTACCGTGGGTCTGTAAGCGTAGGAATACTCCATAATATCGGTTCTTACGCCGGTTTCCGCCTGGGTGTAGTAGCGGGAGCTCATAAACAGCTTTTTGCCTGCGGTGTTTCTTAAAAATTCATCGGTGAGCAGTGACCAGTCCTGCCTGTAGGTGCCGTTGCGGTCAATAAGCCTGGTATTCTGCGAAAGGCGGGTGCCTGCGGAGGAAGAGGAAAGGGAAACCTCGCACAGCTCGTTGTAAGTTTTATCTGTTTTGTAAAAATCCTCTTTATCGTAATCTGCCAGCAGGAAAAGCTCCCCGCCGTAGCCCACGGGCATATTCCTGAGCTGAACAAACACATAATCGTAAAGGTCAACGGATTTATCCATATCCGAGGTGAAAAGGCCGAAGCCCAGCACCTGGCCGTCAAGCTCAATATACTTAACTTTGAGGGGGATATTCTGAGCGGAGGCGTTAAGCTTGATTGAAAGCTCCTTCACTTCCTGCTCAAGGGGGGTAAAATTGCCGCTTTCAAAGCGGTAAAAGCCGATATTGCCTTCAAGATCCGCGGTATAGAAAACATCGGGAATATATGAGGCAAGGTATTTTTTGCCCTCCTCCGCCTTGAAGCTCAGGGCCGCGGTGTAATCCGAAGCAGATACCGAGAAGGGGGTGGGTTCCTTTATTTCGGGTGCGGTTTCCGGCTTTTTGCTCATGGTATAGCCGAAAAAGGCGATAGCGGCAGCCAGCAGAACCGCAAATATTATTATGGGTATTTTTTTCATTGAACAGCCCCCTTAAATATCAATATCAAGCTCCACCGGGCAGTGGTCGGAGCCGAATATGCCCGGGTGTATTGCGGCATCGGCCATTTTATCCTTGATGCGCTCGGATACCACAAAATAGTCAATTCTCCAGCCGGCGTTTCTTTCACGGGCCTGAAAACGGTAGGACCACCAGGAGTAGGCCTCCGCCTTATCCGGGTAAAAATACCTGAAGGAATCCGCGAAGCCGTCGGAGAGAACGGTGCTGAATTTTTCCCTCTCCTCATCCGTAAAGCCGGCGCTGTGGTGGTTGGATGAGGGGTTCTTTATATCAATCTCTTTATGGGCAACATTAAGGTCGCCACAGTAGATAACCGGCTTCTTTTTATCCAGCTTTTTAATGTATTTGAGGAAGGCATCTTCCCAGGCCATTCTGTAATCCAGCCGCTTAAGGCCGTCACCGGAGTTGGGCACATAAACCGTTATGAAATAATAGTTTTCAAACTCTGCGGTTATCACTCTGCCCTCGGTATCGTGCTCCTTTACGCCTATGCCGTAAGTAACCGCAAGGGGCTTTTCTTTGGTGAAAAGAGCGGTGCCGGAGTAACCCTTGCGCTCGGCATAGTTCCAGTACTGATAATAGCCGGGCAGGTCAAGCTCCACCTGCCCCGCCTGAACCTTGGTTTCCTGCAGGCAGAATATATCCGCATTGAGTGAAGCGAAGGAAGCCATAAAGTCTTTATTGAGGCAGGCCCTTATGCCGTTTACATTCCAGGAGATAAATTTTTTCATAAAAAGCCTCCGTTACAGGCAAAAACACCGGGCCGGAAATGAGAGTTTTGGCCCGGCTGAAATCAAAAATCAGTATAGCATAAATAGCAAAATATGTCACTATAATTTTGTAAAATATGTATGAATATTTTACACCGTCTTGACATTCTTTTCTTAATGCATTATATTTTATTGTGACAGAGCGGCGTCTGCCGCAAATCAAAAACCATCCATTCAGGAGGAAAAATCATGAAAAAACTTCTTGCAATTCTTCTTGCCCTGACTATGGTATTCGCTTTTGTAGCCTGCGGCTCAAAGACCACCGATGAGACCACCACAGAAGCTACCGAGGAAGTTACCGAAGAAATCACCGAAGCTACCGAAGAAGCTACCGAAGCTACCGATGCCACCGAGGCAACAGAAGCCGGCGCAGACGCTACCGAAGCTTCCGCAGAGGATGCATCCGATGCTTCCGAGTCAGAGACCGAGACCACCGCTGCCGATGAAGGCCTCAACTCCACCGATCCCGCTGAAGTAGTTGCTTTCTACAACGCAGCCCGTAAAGCTACCAAGCCCGCCCCCAAGGGCAACCAGACCATGGCTCTTGTAGGCGACATTTCCGGCGACGGCGCTATCGGCGCTTTCGCAGGCCCCCTTACCTCTGCAGCAAACAGCGCTCTTTCCAAGAACTCCAAAGAGACTGACTGGATCCCCGCTGCCGATCACGCAGACATTAAGCCCGAAGACGTAACCTCCGCCAAGGCAACCACCAAAGACGGCGTTACCACCATTGAGCTTAAGTTCAAAGATCAGACCGACGGCCCCAACGGCGATTCCAACAACGGCGGCGCAGTAGCCCGCGGCGTTGGCACCCTTGGCAGCATTGACGGCGCTCTTAACGAGCTGGGCGCTGAAATCAGCGAAGGCAAAGATACCGTTAAGCTTACCTACACCGATGCTTACCTTAAGGCAACCGTTAAAGACGGCAAGATCACCGGCGGTACATGGCACTACAGAGTTAACATCCTTGTCGGCAACGCAAAGGCCAAGCTGAGCATCCTCTCCGCTAACCTTAGGAACCTCAAGGCAACTGTTGACTACAAAGTTGTTATCTGACCTTAAACAGAACTCACGGCACCCGGATTTTCCGGGTGCTTTTTCTTTTGCCGGCACGGCGGGGAGGAAAAGGGGCTTTTCAATTCGCAATGCGCAACTCGCAATTCGCAAATAGGGACGCTTGCGCGTGTTATGTTATGCTGACGCATATCCTTTTGGCCGGCGGATAATATCCGCCCCTACGGACGGTATTTATCGTCGGATAATATCTGCTCCTGTCATTCTGAGCCCGCAGGGCGAAGAATCTCGCATTGATTTATAATAATTAAACTTTTGCAAAAACATATAGAAACCTATTGTATTCCATATACAATATATGCTACAATAAAATGAAATATTTTTCTTAGGAGGAAAGAATATGAAAAATGCGAAGAAAGTCATTTCCGTTCTGCTCAGTGCACTGCTGCTTTTCGGCACGGTTGCCCTGGGCTTAATCATGGCTTCGGCTGACGATAATTTGGAGGTCTATTACTGGGAGGATCTCTATAATGCCCTGCAGGAAGGCGGCTATATTACTCTGACCGCAGATGTGGCACCCGCTGATCCGTATTGGGCGGACGCGCTCGTCGTCCCTGAAGGCGTCACGGCTCACCTCGACCTTAACGGTCATATCGTGGATCGCGGCTACCGTGACGATTCAACTGAAATCTGGGATGGCAGCGTCATCAAGGTTGAGGGCGAATTGACGGTCGTTGACAGTAATCCGACTGCCGACCACGGCAGCGCGGCGGATTACATCGATCCTATCAGCGGCGAAACCGTTTCTGTTACCGGCGGCATACTTACCGGCGGTTGGCCCGACCAGTACGGCGGAATCTATGTGGGCAACGGCACATTCATCCTCCACGGCGGCACAATCTGCGGAAACCGCGTGGGCAAGGAATCCACTTGGGGCGGCGACGGCCTGGGTGCCGGCGTTTATATCCAGTACGGTGTGTTCGAGATGGACGGCGGCGCAATCTGCTATAACCGCGCAGTGGGAAAATCCACTATTATGGGCAGCAATATGGGCAGAGGCGGCGGAGTCTATGTGGCCAACGGCACATTTAACCTCCTCGGCGGCACGATCACCGGCAATGAGGCGGGCCTTTATGGCGGCGGCGTGTATTTTGCGTCGGCATACAGCGGACACGACAGCACTGTTTTCGCCCTCGGCGACGACGCGCAAATTGCGGGCAACGCTCTGGACGGCGCGGCGAATAATGTTTATCTTGAAGATGGCGGAATGATTAACATCATCGGATCGCTCGCCGGCAAAGTCGGTGTGACTATGATGACCCCCGGCGTTTTTACCTCCGGCCTCTCCGGCAAAGGCGCGCAGAGGAACTTTACCAGCGACGACATAAATTACACCGTTTTCCTCACAGACACAAATGAAGCGCAGCTCGTTGAGAGACCTGACGGCACGATTATTGATATTCCCGAAGGCATTGAGGAAGAATACAAAAATACGGAATATACTGGTGTCGCGAGCGGCGAGGGCTATACCCTGAGCGGCACAGTCAAGGCGACCGACGCGGGCGAATACACCGCCACGGCAACTCTTAATGACGGCTATGTCTGGAGCGACGGCACCTATGAAGCTAAAGAAATAAACTGGAAAATAACACCGCGCCTTATCTGGTTCGCCTCGGGGGCAAGGCTTGACAACGACACCTTTACCTATGACGGCACCGCAAAAGAACCGAAGCTCGTTTTTCTTAAGGATTCATATTTACTGGAAGAACTCGAGGAAGGCGTAGATTACGAGGTTATCCATGAAGAGTGGAAAAACAATGTGAATGCCTCCGACCCGGAAGAAGAGGATTTGGAAAAAATGCCTACGGCAATAATTTCCGTTGAGGGTAAGGGCAATTACTATCATTCTCAGGATTTGTTCCTGAACTTCGGGATTGAAAAAGCAGACCCGGAAGTAACAGCTCCCGAAGCGGCTGAAGGTCTCAAAGCCGACGGAACACCTAAAGAGCTTGTAACTGCGGGTCAGACAACAGGCGGCGCTCTCGAATATTCCCTTGACGGAGAAGACTATTCCGAAGATATCCCGACGGCAACGGACGAAGGCACATATACTGTTTACTACAGAGTAACCGGCGATAAAAACTACAACGATGTTGAGCCGCAGACAGTAACTGCCGCCATAGTCGGGAATACTGACACCGAAGAAAAGAAAGCAGACCCGGCAATAGAGATAAAGGGCGATGACGAGCTCACCCTGAAATACAGGCAGAACGCCACCTTCACCGCCGATGCCGAAAATATACCCGGGGGCGGTAAAGTTGTGTGGTATGTAAACGGCGAAAAAGCCGGAGAGGGCAACACCTTCACGGTTGAAAAACCGGAAAAGGACTACACCGTGCAGGCAAAGATACTTGATAAAGACGGCAATGAAGCCGCCCAAAGCGAAACCGTTAAAGTTAAAGTCAAGAACGGCTTCTTTGACAGAATCAGGGCCTTCTTCTCAGACCTTTTCTCAAAGCTTTTCTTCGGCTTCCTCGACGGCGCCTGCGGATAAAATCAGACAGCTTAATAAATGATAAAGAGCTTCCCTTCGCGGGAAGCTCTTTTTAATTCGCAATGCGGATTGGAATACCGCTTTTGGCTTATGAAATGTAAAATTTTTATGAGCTATTGCATTTTATCTTATAAATATATATAATTACTATAATAGGCGCAGAGTGCCCTGTAAAAGTCAATTTTTATTGCGGAGGAAACAAAATGAAAAAATATGTTATTTCCTATGATATCGGCACAACGGGAGTAAAAACCTGCCTGTTTGAGATTGAAAAAGAAATAAAGCTTATTGCTGCGGCAATGGAGGGCTACAAGCTCTACATCCTGCCCGGCGGCGGCGCAGAGCAGGACCCGGACGAATGGTGGGCGGCTCTGTGCAGCACCACAAAAACAGTTTTTTCCGAGTGTGATATAAAGCCGGAGCAGGTTGAGGGCATCTCCTTCTGCTCCCAGATGCAGGGCCTTGTGCTGGTGGATAAAGAGGGCAAACCCGTTCACAGAGCGTTCAGCTATATGGACCAGAGAGCCACCGAGCAGATAAAGAAGGGCATGGCCTACGGCATACAGATTGCCGGCGCAAATATAGTAAAGCTTATCCCTTCCCTTATGATTACCGGCGCGGTTTCCTGCTCCGTAAAGGACCCTGCCTGGAAATATAACTGGGTTAAGGATAATGAGCCCGAAAATTTCAAGAGGATTTACAAATGGCTTGATGTTAAGGAGTACCTTATCAGCCGCATGACCGGCAATTTCATAATGACCAAGGATTCCGCCTTCGGCACTCTGCTTTATGATATTCACAACGAGTGCTGGAGCCCCAAAATCTGCAAACTTCTGGGCGTTAACCCCGACCATCTTGCGGATATAGTGGACTGCACCGACAGCGTAGGCGGCCTTACGGAGCAGGCGGCGGCAGAGCTGGGCCTTTGCCCCGGCACCACCGTGTTCGGCGGCGGCGGAGATGCCTCCCTTATCGGCGTAGGCGCAGGCGCCAGCGGCCTGGGCGATACGCATATTTATCAGGGCACCTCCGGCTGGGTTTCCACCGTGGTTGACAAGAGCATTGTTGATACCTCCGCAATGATAGCTGCCATAGTGGGCGCCCGCAAAAAGCACTTCAACTATTTTGCAGAGCTTGAAACCGCAGGCAAGTGCCTTGAGTGGGTAAAAGACCACCTGGCCCTTGATGAAATAGGAATTTACCTTGAGAAGAAGCATGTTGCGGAATCTCAGGAAACCGTATACACCTCACTTTACGATTACCTCTCAAAGGTTATAGCCGAAACCCCCGCAGGCTGCGGCGGCGTGGTATTCACCCCCTGGCTTCACGGCAACAGATGCCCCTTTGAGGATCCCAATTCAAGGGGAATGTTCTTCAACATCAGCCTTGATACCGGCAAAACCCAGCTTATCCGCTCCGTGGTTGAGGGTGTGTGCTTCCACATGCGCTGGTTCATTGAAACCCAGGATAAGAAAATCAAAACCTCATCCGTTATCCGCTTCGTGGGTGGCGGCGCTCTGAGCGATGTTACCTGCCAGATTCTTGCGGATATTACGGGCAGAACCATAGAAACCGTTGACAGCCCCCAGAACGTGGGCGCAGTAGGCGCGGCGGTTGTAATGGCAGTGGGTCTCGGCGTTATTGACGATGTGGGCAAGGCAAATGAGCTTGTTCCCGCAAAGAAGACCTTCACCCCATCAGACGAAAACAAAGCGGTTTACGACCGCAACTTTGAGGTTTACAAAACCCTTTATGCCAACAATAAAAAGGCATTCAACGCCCTTAACGGCTGATTGTGTTTACACCCCAATTTCGGAAGGAGTAACAGCTATGAAAAAAATAATTGCCACAGCTCTTGTTCTTGCAATCACGGTTCTCTGCTTTACAGCCTGCGGCTCAAAAGTAATTGACGGCACCAAGACTCTTACGGATTTTGCCGGGGGAGAATATGCGGTGGTTACCGAAGAAAACGGCGAGCTTGAAAGAGACCAGGCCGGCAACCTTATTGTGAAGGTAACTGATGAAAACGGCAAAAAGGTCAAGGATACCAAGGGTGAGGATCTTACTCAGATACAGCCCATAGAATACGCGCTGGTTATAGGCAACAACATTGAGCTTCAGGATTATTACCTTACAATCCCCAAAGGCTGGAGCAACAACAACAGCTTCCAGAGCCTGCAGATAAAGAAGAATAACAGCGCAGATGCCATTACCATTGACCAGATTACGGATAAACCCGTTACCGAGGTTGAAAAGAACGCCAAAGGCCTTGTGGACGCCGCAATCAAAGCGAATTCCAATGCGGTTCCCGTAACCAAGGGCATTGAAATAAACGGCAAATCCTGCCCCTGCTTCGGTGTGTATGTGCCCGAAACATCCAACGGCAGCAAAATTTACATTGCCTATATAATCTATGAAAATGACAGAGGCGTTTTCAGGTTCTACATCAACTCCGACAGAAACGTTGACGAGAATGACAAGGAGATAGTTGAAATCCTCAATTCCGTTGTGTTCAAGGGCGAAGAGAAAAAGTAAGGAGAAATACAATGCTGTTTACCCAGGATATCGGTATAGATTTAGGCACGGCCAACACTCTTGTTTACGTGCAGGGCAGGGGAATCACCATAAAAGAGCCCTCCGTGGTTGCGGTGGACCAGAAATCGGTGCCCCCAAAAGTTGTTGCCGTAGGCAATGAGGCCAAAGAGATGATAGGCAGAACCCCCGGCTCCATAGTGGCGGTACGCCCCCTCAAGGACGGAGTTATTGCGGATTTTGATATCACCGCGGAAATGATAGAGGCTTTTATAAGGCGCATAATCAAGAAAAAGCCCTTTTCAAAAATCCGCATACTTATCTGCATCCCCTCCGGCGTTACTGAGGTTGAGCGCAAGGCCGTGCACGATGCGGCAAAAAGCGCAGGCGCAAGCCTTGTGAGCCTTATTGAGGAGCCCATGGCGGCTGCCATAGGCGCAGGCCTGCCCGTAAACGAAGCCACCGGCAGCATGGTGGTGGATATAGGCGGCGGTACCTCAGAGGTGGCGGTTATTTCTCTTGGCGATATTGTTACATCCTACTCAACCAGAGTTGCCGGGGATGAACTGGACAGCGCCATAGTTGCCTATATCAGGAAGAAATATAACCTGCTCATAGGCGAAAGAACGGCGGAGAATGTAAAAATACAGATCGGCTCCGCCTGCCCCTATGAGGGAGAAGCAAATATGAATATCAAGGGCAGAAACCTTATGGACGGCCTGCCCAAAAATGTGGATATAACCCCCGAGGAAGTGCGAGAGGCCCTTTCCGATCCCCTTTCTCAGATTGTGGATGCAATAAAAGGCACCCTTGAAAAAACACCCCCGGAGCTTGCCTCGGATATAATTGACAGGGGCATTATGCTTACCGGCGGCGGAGCGCTGCTCAGGGGCATAGATAAGCTTATAAGCGAGGAAACAAAAATCCCCGTTAAAATCGCCACGGAACCCCTGGAGTGCGTAGCCCTTGGCACAGGCATCTGCCTTAACGGCCCTGCGGCAGCTCCCGCAGAGAAGAAATATATTTAAGGAGAGAATAAATGAACCGTTTCTTTAAGAGCGCAGCTTTCAGAATATTTGCGGCAGTCCTTGCAGCTTTGCTGGCAGGGAGTGTTATGTCTGTTGCTTCAAGAAGCGGCTCCTCCCCGGTTACCAAATTTACAAGTATGGTTTTCGGCCCGGCATCTAAATTTGCAGGTGCCGTTGTTGCCGAAATAAAAGGAATACCCGTTTCCTTCCGCTCCTCCTCCTACCTCAAAAGAGAAAACGACAGGTTGCAGACCCAGGTGGATGAACTCAGAGAGCAGCTTGTGGACTATGAGCAGATGATACACGAGGTGGAATTTTACAGAGAGTTCCTTGAGCTTAAAGAGGAGCACGAGGATTATGAATTTGTGCAGGCATCGGTTATCGGCAGAGACGCTGCGGACAGGTTCGGCACCCTGACCCTGAGCAAGGGCAGCGCCGCCGGAGTAAAGGTAAATGACCCGGTTATTTACGGCAGATACCTTGTGGGCGTGGTTACCGCCGTTACCCCTACCGGCTGCACGGTAAATACCCTGCTTAACCCTAACCTCAATGTAAGCGCCTATGAATCCCGCAGCGCCGAGGTAAGCTATGTTTCCACCACCGTGGAGCTTTCTGCCGACGGAAACTGCCGTATGGAAGGCCTTTCACCCGAAACCGCCGTTGCCACAGGCGGCCTTGTGTGCACCGCAGGCGTAAGCGGCATTTATCCCAAGGATTTAATCATAGGCACCGTAACGGATGTGGTTGACGCCACATCGGATATTTCGGCCTGGGCAATCGTTGAGCCGGGCGTGGATTACTCCCAGCTTACGGATGTGCTTATTATCACTTCATTCAGCGGGCAGGCAAAGTAAACTATGTTCAGAAAGATATCTCAGAAAAAAACATTCTGGCGGCGGGTCTGCCTTGCGGTCCTGGTATTGCTCCTTTCCGTCCTTCAGAACGGCAGGGGGCTGTTTCCGGAGATTTTCGGAGCCAGGGCTCTGCTTCTTATACCCGCAGTTACGGCAATCGCCATGTATGAGCGTAACATAGCCGGTATGTTTTACGGCCTGTTTGCCGGGATGCTCTGGGATATATTCGCCGCAGGCAACAATTTCAACGCAATATTTCTTTTTGCCCTGGGCTTCGGCTGCAGTACTCTCATAAATACAATTATGAGAAACAACATTGTAACCCACGCCCTGCTTTCATTGGCGGCTAGCTTTGTTTACTGCATCGGCTACTGGCTTTATCATTATGTTGTAATGGCGCAGAGCGGCGCAGTTCTTTCCCTGTTCAGGTATTTTATCCCCTGCGTTATTTACACTGCCCTGCTTTCACCGGTTATTTTTATGATTGTGAGAGCAATTGAAATGAAATTCAAAAAAGAAGAGCTTTATGTTTAAGCCCGCATAATATTTTAAGTTTTCAGAAGGAGGTGCAGATATGAGCGAGCGTTTTTCCAGAGGCAGACGGGCAGCCATAGTCTGCGCCGTTTTGTTCTTTTTTGCCATAATCGTAGGCGACCTTTTCAAGCTACAGATTGTTGAGGGCGCAAAGTATGATGCGGTGGTTTCCGCCGTATCCTCAAGAACCGCATCCATACCTTCCACCAGAGGAGAGATAGTGGACAGCAACGGCAAAAAGCTGGTCTATAATGAGCCCGGCGTTTCTGTGTGCTTTGATGCCGCCTATTTCCCCAAAGAGCAGAAGGAGCAGAATGAAATTATCCTGAGCCTTGTAAAGCTTTTTGAAAAAAACAAACTTGAGTGGAACGACAAGCTTCCCCTTATTTTATACAAAGACGGTGTTATCTTCAAAGATGACAGCGAAGATTTAATTGACCAGATGAAGAGCAGAAAAGTGCTCAACCTGAATAAATACACCTCCGCTCAGGAGTGTTTTGACGCCCTTGTGGAAGAATTTGAGCTGGAGGAATACAGCAAAAACAACGCCCGCAAAATAGGCTCCGTTCTCTTTGAGATGAAGAGAGAGGAGTTCAGCATAGGCGTTCCCTACGTTTTTGCAACGGATGTGCCTGAGGATATTGCCGCCGCCGTAATGGAAAAGAGCAGTTTTTATAAAGGCGTGCAGGTGGAGTTTGTGCCCCACAGGGAATATACGGACGGCACAATCGCTCCTCATATTCTGGGCATGACCGGCGCCATAACCGCAGAAAGATATGCGGAGCTTAAAGAAAAAGGCTATAAGATGAGCGATATAGTGGGCATAAGCGGCATTGAGCTTGCCATGGAGGATTACCTCAAAGGCACCGACGGGCAGAAAACCGTTTATACCGACAGCGAAGGCAACCGCACCGAGGAGATTACTCAGCCCGCAAAGCAGGGCAATACCGTGGTGCTTACCATAGATGCCGGTATGCAGAAGGTAGCCCAGGACGCATTGAAGCAGGCTCTTGAGGATTATGCAGGCAAAGAGGGCAATATGGTGCCCAATGCCGGTGCCGTTGTGGTGCTCAGCTGCAAGGATTCCGCAGTGCTTGCTTGCGCCAGCTACCCCACCTATGATATTTCAACTTATACGGAGAATGCGGAAAAGCTGAATAAGGCCCCGGCGGCCCCCTTGTGGAACAGAGCCCTGATGTCCGCCTACGCCACCGGCTCCACCGCAAAGCCCTCCGTTGCCATAGCCGCCCTTGAGGAGGGTATAATAGATGAAAAGTTCACGATTTACTGCAGCGGCCACTACACTTATCTTGGGCAGGAATTCAAATGCGAGCAGGCCCACGAGAGCGCATATGTAAATGTGGTGAACGCCATTGACGAAAGCTGCAACACCTTCTTCCTTGAGGTGGGCAGAATGCTGGGCATAGAAAAGATGAACGAGTACCGCAATCTGCTGGGCCTCGGCGCAAAAACAGGCTGTGAGCTTAAAGAAACCACCGGTATTCTTGACAGCCCCGAGTACCGCTCATCTTTGGGCCAGGAGTGGCTGCCCGGCTTTACGGTACAGTCCGCCATAGGCCAGGCGGGCAACCTGTGGACCCCCATACAGCTTGCAAATTATGTAAACACCATTGCAAACGGGGGCACAAGGTATAGAACCCATTTTGTAAAGAGCATAAAGAGCGCGGATTACAGCGAAACCGTAATGGAAAACACCGGCGAAGTTATGTGCAGAACGGGTATTTCGGAAGAAACCCTTGATATAGTCAAAAGAGGTATGAGAGAGGTTGGCGTCAGCGGTTACTGTGCCTCCTATTTCAGGCACCTGCCCGTTGAGGTCGCCGCCAAAACCGGCACCAGCCAGGAGTACAGGATTATCAACGGCTACAGCACAAAAATCAACAACGGCTTCCTTATTGCTTTTGCCCCCTACGATAACCCGGAGATTGCCATAGCCGCCGTAGGCGAGGGTATGTATTCCGGTAAGTTTGTGGCCCCGGTTATAGCCGCCATTGTTGAGTATTACTGCGGCTTTACAGATGATTCCCCGGAGATTGACCCTGCAGGGGAGCTTATACCTTAAAAGGAGAGAGAAATGGCAGAGATTTATGCTACCGTTTCCGGCAAAGGAGGAGTGGGCAAATCCACTTTTGTTGCCGGGGTTTCAAAAGGCCTTGCGGACCTTGGCAAAAGAGTGCTTGCCGTGGACTGTGATATAGGCCTGCGTTCTCTTGATCTGCTCTTCGGCTGCAGCGATAAGGTTGTGTTTGACTGGGGAGACCTGATCTGCGGCAGATGCGAAAAGGATAATGTGATTATCAGAGGAGAAACGGACTATATTGCCGCCCCCCGCAGTTATGAGGACGAATATACCCCCGAGGCCTTCGGCAAGGTTATAAAGGACCTGAGCGCCGGTTATGATTATGTGTTCCTTGATTCCCCGGCCGGCATAGGCGCGGGTTTCAGAATTACCCTGGGCTGCGCCCGTAAGGCGGTGGCGGTTTCCACACCGGATAACATCTGCATAAGAAGCTGCTCAAGAGCCCGCGAAGAGCTTGAAAAGGCAGGCATTGAAGATACCCGCCTGGTTATAAATATGTTTGATAAAAAAAGCGTTGTAAGAAACCGTCTGCTCAATGTGGATGACTGCATTGACGGAACGGGCATTCAGCTGCTGGGCATAGTGCCCATAGACCGCACCCTGGCCTATGCCAGCGTTACGGGGGTTGCCCCCGATGAATTTGCCCCTTCGGAGCAGGCCTTCTTCAGGATTGCAAAACGCATTACAGGGGAAAGAGTACCTCTGGTTTTTGAATAAACAGGTGAATTATATGAAAAGCAAAACTATTGCCGCCGTGGCCACGCCAAATGCACCCGGCGGCATCGGCATAATAAGAATATCCGGCGATGAAGCTCTGGAAATTGCCGGCAAGGTTTTTGAGCCCGTAAGCGGCGAAAATCTTTCCCGAAGCAAGGGTTACAGGGCCTATTTCGGCAGTGTCAGGCAGGGGGATGAAAAGATAGACCAGGCGGTCTGCCTCATTTACAGAGCCCCCCACAGCTACACCGGCGAAAATGTTGCGGAGATTAACTGCCACGGCGGATTATTTGTTACAAAGCAGGTTTTAAGGGCCGTGATTGAGGCCGGCGCAGAGCCGGCTGCCCCCGGCGAATTCACAAAGCGGGCTTTCCTCAACGGCAAAATGGACCTTGCCGGCAGCGAGAGCGTAATGTCCCTTATCAGCGCCTCCGGCAAAAAGGCCGCGGCCGCCGCCCTCAACACCCTTGAAGGCAACCTGAGCGGCAAGATTAAAGAATGCAGGGATAAGCTTATAAGCGTCAGCGCCTCCCTTGCCGTCTGGGTGGACTACCCGGATGAAGATATAGAGGAAACCGGCAGCGAAGAGATAATGAACTGTTTCACCGCCGTTAAAGCCGAACTTGAGCAGATAATTTCAAGGTATGACAGCGGCAAAGCCCTTACAAGAGGTGTTGATACCGTAATAGCAGGCAAGCCAAATGTTGGCAAATCCACGGTTATGAATATGCTCTCCGGCTACCAGCGTTCCATTGTAACGGATGTGGCCGGCACCACCAGGGATGTGGTGGAGGAGGAAGTGCTGGTGGGTGATATTATCCTGCGCATAGCGGATACCGCCGGCATAAGAGAAACAGACAATACTGTTGAAAAAATAGGCGTTGACCTTGCGGAAAAGCGGCTTGACAGGGCCGATCTTGTTATTGCCGTATTTGACGGCAACCTGCCCGTAACCGATGAGGACAGGGCCGTAATTGAGCGCTGTAAAGGCAAAACGGCCATAGCTCTCATAAACAAATCGGATCTGCCCGCCGTAATAGATAAAGCCCCCATCGAGGAGGGCTTTGATACCGTGGTTGAAATTTCGGCCGCTACGGGAGAGGGCAGGCAGGCTTTTGAGCAGGCCCTTGAAAAGGTGCTTATGACAGATGAATTCGACCCCTACGGCGCCTGCCTTACGGGAGAAAGGCAGAGGGAATGCTGCCGCAGAGCCCTTCAGTTTATTGATGAAGGCATAGCCGCCCTTAAGGGCGGAGTTACCCTTGATGCCGTTAATGTGTGCGCGGACTGCGCCATAGATTCCCTCTTTGAGCTTACCGGCGAAAAGGCCTCCGCCGCCGTTGTGGATGAAATCTTTTCAAAATTCTGCGTAGGTAAATAGTATGAAACTTACGGAAAACATAGGCCTTATAGAATATACAAAACCACAGGAAGCCCTTAACTGCCTTACCCACTTTGCGGGGGCGGTTTTCGGCCTTGCGGGGCTTTGCCTGTGCCTTGAAAAGGTACGGGGTGAAGGGCCGAGGTTTGTGGTCAGCGCGGCGGTTTACTGCTGCGCTTTTATGCTTGTTTACGGCACATCCGCCCTTTATCACGGCCTGCCCAAGGGGGAGGCAAAAAAGTTTTTCCGCCTGTTTGACCATATAGCAATTCCCCTGCTCCTTGCGGGCACCGCCACCCCCTGCGCCCTTGTCACGCTTTATAAGGTGAGCCCTCCCCATGGCATTGCCGTATTCTGCACGGGCTGGTTCTGCGCACTTTTCGGGGTTATTACAAAGCTGTTTTTCTTTAATAACGAAAAAATGAAAACCGCCTGTATGGCGGTATACTTCATCGGCGGAGCCGCCATGCTCCTGAGCGCCGTGCCCCGGCTGGGGCGGATAGATAAAACCGGGTTTATGCTGCTGTGCCTTGGCTGCGTCGCCTATACCATAGGCGCCCTGTTTTGCAGGCTCGGCATAAAAAGGCCCCGGCTACATACGGTTTTTCACGTGTTTGTGCTTTCCGGCAGCATAATTCACTGGTTTGTGATTTATAATTATGTATTCTGAAATAATGAGAAAATAAAACGATTTAAAGGAGGTCAGTATGGCAAAGGTACTTTTAATCAACGGCAGCCCCAACGCAAAGGGCTGCACCGCAACCGCTCTTGAGGAAATGGTAAAGATATTTGACAGCGAGGGTATTGAAACAGAAATACTGCAGGTGGGCAATAAAGTTATCAGGGGCTGTGTTGCCTGCAATACCTGCTCAGAAACAGGCAAATGCGTATTCGATGATATTGTCAATGAAACCGCTCCGCTGTTTGAAGCAGCCGACGGCATTGTAATCGGCAGTCCGGTTTATTACGGCTCCCCCAACGGCACTTTGCTGGCTTTTCTTGACCGGCTGTTTTTCAGCTCAAATTTTTCAAAGAGCATGAAAGTGGGCGCCGCCGTGGTTTCCTGCCGCAGGGGAGGAAACACCGCATCATTTGATGTGCTTAACAAGTATTTTACAATCAGCTCCATGCCTGTTGCCCCAAGCACTTACTGGAACCAGGTTCACGGCTTTACCCGTGAGGATGTGCTCAAGGATGCCGAGGGCCTGCAGACTATGCGCAACCTTGCCCGGAATATGAGCTTTATGATAAAGGCCATAGCCGACGGCAAAGATAAATACGGCCTGCCGGAAAAGGAAAACACTTATTTTACCAGTTTTCAGAACGGCAAATAATATGGGCCTGCGCATCTGAGCGAAAAAAGCAGAAAATCTATTTATATCGGTGAATTGGTATGACAAACAGCAAAAAATCAAAAGCAATATTTATTATCATCTGCGCCGCAGTCGTTTTGGCTTTTTCGGCGATGATTTGTCTGGGGGCTTTTATGGGATACGGACCGTTTCACGGTGTAAGGAATATTGTTACATCATCCCTTGAGGGGAATGCAGACGAATACTCCTTTGATAAAATCGAAAAGATAAGCAGCCCTCTTGAGGGCAAGAATATCTGCGTGCTGGGCTCCTCTGTGGTTTACGGCTACTCCTCCGGCGAATGTGCCGTGGCGGAGTATCTGGGCGCCCGGTTGGGCTGTTCCTTTACAAAAGAGGCGGTCAGCGGCACAACCCTTGTTGACAGCGGTCCTCTTTCCTATGTGAGCCGGCTGAAAAAGCTTGATAAAAACGGGCATTATGATTTATTTATCTGCCAGCTTTCAACAAATGATGCCACAAAGAAAATGCCCCTTGGCGAAATAAGCGGGGGAGCAGATTTTGACACCTCCACCGTAACGGGGGCTATGGAATTTATTATAAATTATGCTTCGGAAACCTGGCACTGTCCCGTTATGTTTTTTACCGGCTCCCGCTATGACAGCCCGGAGTATGCCGCTATGGTGAGCAGACTGCTTGAGCTTAAAGAAAAGTACGGCATAGGGGTTATTGACCTGTGGAGCGGGGATGAATTCAACGCTCTTACCCCGGAGCAGAGAGCCCTTTTTATGAGCGATAATGTTCACCCCACCAAAGCCGGTTACCGTGACTGGTGGGGGCCCGAAACGGAAAAACAGATTATTGAGTACCTTGAAACAAAATAAAAATGTGTCAATCAGAAACGGTCCCGATGACACATAAATCAAAAATAAAACCCGGAAGACGGTCTGTCTTCCGGGTTTGCTTTTTATGCGTTATATCCTGTGTCAAGGGCTTTGAAGTTGATTTCCTTCAGGGCGGCCTTTCTGGCGGATACTACCTTATCAAGGGCTTTATCAATGTTGTCATAGGGAACAACGCCGGTTTCCCTGATAAGCTTGCCTATCATAATCATATTGGCAAGGGTGGGTGCGCCTATATCGTGGGCAAGGCGGGTGGCGGGTATGTAATGAACCTCCACATCCGTTCTGTTTACCTTGCGCTCGATGAGGGTGGAATCAACAAAGATTTTGCCGCCGGGCACAACATCGTTTTCATATTTATCAAGGGAGGGCAGGTTCATAACAACCAGCACATCGGGCTTGGAAACGATGGGGGAGCCTACGGGTTCATCACTGATGATTACGCTGCAGTTGGCGGTGCCGCCTCTCATTTCGGGGCCGTAGGAGGGGAGCCAGCTGAGCTGTTTGTTTTCAAGCAGGGCTTTGTAGGCAAGGAATTTGCCTGCAAAAAGCACGCCCTGACCGCCGAAGCCGGCAATGAGAATTTCAGTAGTCATAATCACTGCTCCTCCTTTTCCGCGCTTCTGTCTTTATAAACGCCGAGAGGATAGTAGGGAATCATCTTTTCATCTATCCATTTAAGGGCGTCATCGGGGGTCATACCCCAGTTTGTGGGGCAGGATGAAACAACCTCAACAAGGGAGAAGCCCTTGCCGTTTACCTGATTCTCAAAGGCCTTTTTGATTGCCTTCTGAGCGTTTTTGACATTTTTAACATTGTTAACCGCAACCCTGGTGATATACTCGGGGCCGTCAAGGGTGGCAAGCAGCTCGCATATCCTGATGGGGTAGCCGGCTGTGGTAACATCTCTGCCGTAGGGTGAGGTCTGGGTAACCTGGCCGGGCAGGGAGGTGGGAGCCATCTGGCCGCCGGTCATGCCGTAAATTGCATTATTAACAAAGATAACGGTAATGTTTTCATTCCTGGTGGCGGAATGAACAGTCTCCGCCATACCTATTGAGGCAAGGTCGCCGTCGCCCTGATAGGTAAAGATTATATTATCGGGCAGGGATCTTTTAAGGCCTGTGGCAACTGCGGGGGCGCGGCCGTGGGCGGCCTCAACCATATCGCAGCTGAAATAATCATAGGCCATAACGGCGCATCCTACGGGAGCAACGCCGATGGTTCTGCCCTCAATGCCGAGCTCATCAATTGCCTGAGCCACAAGGCGGTGAATAATGCCGTGGGTGCAGCCGGGGCAATAATGAAGGGGAGCGGAAGTCAGGCTTTTGGGTTTCTCAAAAACTACCATTATTCATTACCTCCTGCTGCTTTTTTTATGGAATCAAGCACCTGCTCGGGTGAGGGAATCATGCCGCCTACCCTGTAGCACAGGTCAACGGGTTTGCTGCACTCTGTTGCAAGCTTGATATCCTCAATCATCTGGCCCATGGAAAGCTCAACGCTGACGAAGGCATTTACCTTCTTTGCCGCTTCGGCAACGGGCTTCTTGGGGAAGGGCCATACGGTGATAGGTCTTATCATACCGGCCTTTATGCCCTGCTTCCTTGCCTCAACAACAGCGTTGCGGGAAACTCTGGCGGCAATACCGAAGGCAACAACGCACACCTCGGCATCATCCATCATAAACTCTTCCCAGCGGGCTTCGTTTTCTTCTACCTTCTTGTATCTTTCGAATCTTTCGTTATTGGTAACTTCCAGCTTTTCGGGCACAAGGTAGAGGGAGTTGATTATATTGTGCTCTCTCTTCATCTGAGTGCCTGTTACAGCCCAGGGCTTTTCAATCATTTCGGGGGCGGTTTCGGGCAGCTCAACGGGCTCCATCATCTGGCCCATAGTGCCGTCTGCAAGCAGCATTGCGGGCATGCGGTATTTATCCGCAAGCTCAAAGGCAAGGCCGGTAAGATCCGCCATCTCCTGCACGGAGGCGGGGGTGAGCACTATAAGGTGATAGTCGCCGTGGCCGCCGCCCTTGGTGGCCTGAAAATAATCGGACTGGGAGGGCTGAATGCCGCCCAGGCCCGGGCCGCCGCGCTGAACATTGACTATAAGGGCGGGCAGGTCTGCGCCGGCTATGTAGGATATACCCTCCTGCTTAAGGGATACTCCGGGGCTGGAGGATGAGGTCATAACCCTTTTGCCTGTGGAGGCAACGCCGTAAACCATATTGATGGCCGCGATTTCGCTCTCGGCCTGAAGGAAAGTGCCGCCTATTTTGGGCATCCTTTTTGCCATATATGCGGCAAGCTCCGTCTGGGGAGTGATGGGGTAACCGAAGTAGTGCATACAGCCGGCCCTGATGGCGGCCTCGGCAATAGCTTCGTTACCTTTCATAAGTACTTTTTCTGCCATTGTATGCACCTCACTTTTCAACGGTAATTACGCAGTCGGGGCACATGGTGGCGCAGAAGGCGCAGCCGATGCACTTGGACTGGTCGGTCATTTCTGCGGGGGAATGACCTTTTTTGTTTATCTTGTCTTTTGCAAGCACGAGAATCTGCTTGGGGCAGGCGGAAACGCACAGACCGCAGCCCTTGCACAAATCGGTATCAAAAGTTACTTTAGGCATAATACCGGTCCTTTCTCAATAGTATTTTTTCTGAAGGGTAAGGGGGAGAACATTATCTGCCGGAATACCGGGGGCTATATCCGCCCTTGCACAGGTCATGGCAAGGGGAAGCCCGGTGAGCTCGGAGAGCCGCTCTGCTTTTTCAAAACTTCTGGTCACATCCTCCGCTTTGGTTTCATCACCTAAATTGGAGTTATTGACTATTCCCGTAAAAGGGACCTTGCCGGCTGTTTCAATCTCCCTCATAACCTCAAGGGCCTCTTCCGGCCCGGGGGTGAGAGGCCTGTAAAAATTGGCCACGAAGAAATTATCGTAATTGTTTTCTTCAAGGATATAGGGGGTGAACCTGCCCAGGGCGTAAGCGCCCCGGTCATCGCCGCCTATATCAAGCACGGCATACCGCTCTTTCTGCTGAAAAATACCGTAAAGCTCCTGAGGCAGGGCGGGTAAATCCACATTGGAATTTGCGAAGCGGGGGCTGATAAGGCGTATGCCCGCTGCTTCAAGCTCCCCGGCGCTGTCCTTGGTGCGGAAGTAGGGGTTCACAATATCCATATCGGCTATGTCAACCTCTTTGCCGCTTTTACGCAGCATAAGGGCGAAGTTTACGGCAATGTTGGTTTTGCCGCTGCCGTAGTGGCCGCAGAACAGAGTTATTCGCTTTGGGCTCAGCATACCTTGTGGCACCAGCCGCGGGTATCTTCAACCTTGCCCCACTGAATGGCGGTAAGTTCATCATAGAGCTCCTGGGTAACCTTGCCGATTACGCCGTTGTTAACTGTGAATTCCTCGCCCTTGTAGCTGAGCCAGCCGATGGGGGAAACAACGGCGGCAGTGCCGGTGCCCCAGGCTTCCTCAAGGGTGCCGTTCTTGGCGGCCTCGTGAAGCTCATCAATGGAGATAAGGCGCTCGGAAACTTTGTAGCCCTTTTCTTTAAGAAGCTCAACACAGCTCTTTCTGGTGATGCCGGGAAGAACCGAACCGGTGAGCTCGGGGGTAACGATTTCGCCGTTGATTTTGAACATAACGTTCATTGAGCCAACTTCTTCAATATACTTTCTGTGAACGCCGTCCAGCCAGAGAACCTGGGTAAAGCCCTTCTTCTCCGCTTTTTCGCCGGCTCTAAGGGAAGCAGCGTAGTTGCCGCCGCACTTTGCATAACCGGTGCCGCCCTTGACTGCTCTTACATCTTCGCTTTCAATGGCGATTTTAACGGGGTTGATGCCCTCGGCGTAGTAAGCGCCGACGGGGGAGCAGATAACCACATAGGTTGCCTCTTTTACTGCGTGAACGCCCAGGTGGGGTTCATTGCCGTACATAAAGGGCCTGATATAGAGTGAAGTGCCGTCGGAGTGGGGAACCCAGTCCTTTTCAAGCTCAACAAGGGTGTCAAGGATTTCCATGGCGTCCTTTTCATCAAGCTGAGGCAGGCAGAGCCTTTCGGCACTGTTGTTCATTCTGCGGATATTCTCAATGGGTCTGAACATACGGATTTCATTATCGGCGGTTCTGTAAGCCTTGAGGCCTTCAAAAATCTCGGTGCCGTAATGGAGAACCGTTGAAGCGGGGTGAATGGGGATGGGAGCGAAGGGGATTATTCTTGCATCATGCCAGCCGAGATCGGCGGAATAATCCATCATAAACATATGGTCGGTGAATATACGGCCAAAACCAAGCTTGGACTCATCCTCGGGTTTTGCTTTGGGGCAGGTGGTTTTTGTGATTTTAATTTCCATAGTATATTCTTCCTTTCGTTTATTTGAAAAAATTATAACTTGTTTCTCTGAATTTTGCCGCTTATTGATTTGGGCAGTTCATCGCGGAATACCACAAGGCGGGGGTATTTATATGGGGCCGTGTGCTCTTTTACATAATTCTGTATTTCTTTCTTGAGCTCCTCGGTGCCCTCAGTGCCTTTGGTAAGCACTATGCTGGCCTTTACTATCTGGCCCCTGACTTCATCCGGGGCGGCGGAAACGCCGCACTCAAGCACATAGGGCAGCTCCATAATGACGCTTTCAATCTCAAAGGGACCTATGCGGTAGCCGGAGGATTTGATAACATCATCCACCCTGCCTACATACCAGAAGAAACCGTCCTCATCCATCCAGGCGGTGTCGCCGGTGTGGTACCAGCCGTTTTTCCAGGTATCCGAGGTTTTTTCGTCATCATTGAGGTAGCATACGGCAATGCCGTAGGGCCTCTCGCCTTTTATGTTGATACATATTTCGCCGGTTTCGCCTGCGGGAACGGGTTTATCGTCCGGGTCAAGCAGCTGAACATCGTAAATGGGGGCGGGCTTGCCCATGGAGCCTATCTTATGGTCGGCGCCTCGCATATTGCCGATTATCATTGCCGTTTCCGTCTGGCCGAATCCCTCAAGTATCTGAAGCCCGGTGGCCTGCTCAAACAGGCGGTAAACCTCGGGGTTCAGCGCCTCGCCGGCGGTGGTCATATGCTGAATTGAAGATAAATCGTATTTTGTTATATCCTGCCTTACCAGCATCCTGAGTATTGTGGGGGGGGCGCAGAAGGTGGTGATATTATACTCCTTGAACATAGGCAGCAGGTCCTCGGCGTGGAAGCGGTCCTCATCATATACGAAAAGGGCTGTTTCGCACATCCACTGGCCGTAGAGCTTGCCCCAGGCCGCTTTTGCCCAGCCGGTGTCGGAGTAGCTCAGGTGTATGCCGTCCGGGTCAACATCGTGCCAGTATTTGGCGGTGTGGAACTGACCCAGTGGGTAAAGATAGTTGTGAACGGCAAGCTTGGGGAAGCCGGAAGTGCCCGAGGTGAAATACATGAGCATGTAATCCTTGCCGCAGGGGGCGTCGGCGGGCCTGTCATAGTGGGTGCTGAAGCGCATATACTCTTCGTTGAAATCTCTCCAGCCCTCTCTGGTGCCGTTTACTATCATTTTGTGTTTAAGGCCTGTGTAGCTCTTCTCGGCTTCTTCAACGCTGCGGCAGATATTGGGGTCATCCGCAGTGCAGATTATTGCGGAAACATCCGCAAACTTGAACCTGTACTCATAATCGTGGGGCAGAAGCTGGAAGGTGGCGGGTATTGAAATTGCGCCGATTTTTTCAAGGGCAAGGGTGGCAAACCAGAACTGATAGTTCCTTTTGAGCACAAGCATTACCCTGTCGCCCTTCTTGATGCCCAGGGAGAGGAAGTAGTTTACGCAGCGGTTGGTGTGCTGCCTGATTTCCTTCCAGGTGAATCTTGTGGGCACCTTATCCCTTGAAACATAGAGCAGGGCAAGCTTGTTGGGGTCCTTGGCCGCTATTTCGTCTATGATATCAAAAGCGTAGTTGAATTTTTCGGTATTCTTGAATTTTATGGATACGGGTGTGCCGTTTTCATCCTCAACGGTATCGATATACCGCTTGTAGATACGCTTCTTTGTATCTCTTATATGCCCCATTTCCGGGCCGGCAACCTTTTTTGCGGGCTGCATTTCCGGTATGGGCTCTCCTGAGGGGTTAAGGACTATGGCATAGAAGCTGCAGTCTTTGCCGCCTACGGCTCTTTCGCCGTGAGGTTTGTCGGAATCAAAATAGATACTGTCGCCGGGGCCGAGAATTTCGCTGTGGCCGCCAACCTGTACCTCAAGCTGGCCTTCTATTACTATATCCATCTCCTGGCCGCTGTGGCTGGTGAGCTCCATAGGTCTGTTGACGGCCTCTTCGCTGTACTTGCTCACAACATAAAGAGGCTCGGAAATCCTGTTTCTGAAGCCGTAGGCCATGTTGTAGTAAGTCATGCCGTGGGCATCGGAAATTCTAGGAGCTTCCCCGCGCCTTGTAACGAAATAGGAGTTAAGCTTGGGGGAACGGCCCTCAATAAGGTTGGTTACATCAACGGAAAGGGCGTTGGCGCAGCGGTAAAGGAAAGCGAAGTTAAGGTCGCTGTTGCCGTTTTCGCACTCCGTGTACTCCTCGGGGGTGACGCCGGTTTTTGCGGCCATCTCCTCAACGGATATATTTTCAATTTCTCTGAGTTCCTTTATTCGGGCAGCCATTTCCTTGATTTTGAAATCAAGGCCGGATATTTCCATAGGAACACCTCTCTTTCAGGGGCAACAAAAAACCCGCCCCAAAGCTGATAATACTTTGAGACGAGTAAATATTTTTACCCGCGGTACCACTCAAATTGCACTTAAAGCGCCACTCAGGCTCTGACAAGCCTTATGCATTCACGCAGCAGTCACGGGGAGGTTCTACTCACGGTATGCTTTCTTCCTCCCGGCTCGGAAGCTACAGCCTTATAACGCGCGCTTACAGCTTTCACCAACCGCTGTTTCTCTGAAAAGCCGCCGAAATAAGCTCTCTTCGTCAAAGCCTTTATTATTGCCTATATATATTAAATCAACTTTGTTACTTTGTCAAGATAAATTTTTAATAGGTTAAATATTTGATTTACAGTTTATTTCTTTGGATTTTACCGCTGATTGACTTGGGCAGATCATCCCTGAACACCACAAGGCGGGGATATTTGTAGGGGGCGGTGTGCTCTTTTACATAATCCTGTATCTCTTTTTTCAGCTCTTCCGTGGGTTCGGTGCCCTTTACCAGTACTATGCTGGCCTTGACTATCTGGCCCCTGACCTCATCCGGGGCGGCGGAAACACCGCACTCAAGCACATAGGGCAGCTCCATGATAACGCTTTCAATCTCAAAGGGCCCTATGCGGTAGCCGGAGGATTTGATAACATCATCCACCCTGCCCACATACCAGAAATAGCCGTCCTCATCTCTCCAGGCGGTATCGCCGGTGTGGTAAACATTGCCCCGGCGGCACTCTTCGTTTTTGCCGGGCTCGTCAATATACTGTTTGAAAAGACCCACGGGGTCGCCCTTATCAAGGCGGATTACTATTTCGCCTGTTTCGCCGGTGGCAACGGGGTTGCCGTCGGGGTCAACAAGGTCCACATCATACTGGGGCGAGGCCTTGCCCATGGAGCCCATCCTTGCCTTTGTGCCGGCAAGGTTGCCGATAACAAGGGTGGTTTCGGTCTGGCCGAAGCCTTCCATAATCTCAAGGCCGGTAGCTTTCTTAAACTGGATTGCAACCTCCGGGTTCAGGGCTTCGCCTGCGGTGGTCATATGCTTTACGGAGGAGAAATCATACTTTGTAATATCCTCTTTTATAAGCATCCTGAGCATTGTGGGGGGCGCGCAGAATGTGGTTATCTGATATTGCTTGAAAAGGGGCAGTATATCCGCCGAATGGAAGCGGTCAAAGTCATAAACAAATACGGCGCCCTCGCACATCCATTGACCGTAGAGCTTGCCCCACAGGGCTTTGCCCCAGCCGGTGTCGGATATGGTAAAATGCAGGCCGTCCTTTTCGCAGCAGTGCCAGTATTTGGCGGTTACGAAATGGCCCAGGGGGTAGGTGTGCCTGTGCTCAACCATCTTGGGGTTGCCGGTGGTGCCTGAGGAAAAGAAGATAAGTGCGGTATCATTGCCGCCGGGGGTATCCTCGGTTCTGGGGAAGTGGGAGCTGAACAGATGATACTCGTTATCAAAATTGCGCCAGCCCTCTCTGGAACCGCCCACAAGGACCTTTGTTTTAACCCAGGGGCATTTCTTTGCGGCCTTTTCCGCAATTTCGCAGGTGTCGCCGAAGGCGGTGCATACAATGGCGCTGACCCTTGCGGCGGTGTATCTGTATTCAAAATCGTGATCTTTCAGCAGATAGGTGGCGGGGATTGCCACGGCACCTATCTTATGCAGGGCAATCATAGCCATCCAGAACTGCCAGTGCCTTCTGAGCACAAGCATTACTCTGTCGCCCTTCTTGATGCCGAGGGATGTGAAGTAGTTTGCCACCCTTGCGGATTCCTGCATAATCTGCCTGAAGGTGAACCTTCTTTCAACCTTGTCAATATCAAGGTGAATCATTGCAAGCTTATCCGGGTATTTCTTGGCAATGGCATCAACGCAGTCATAGCCGAAGTTGAATTTTTCGGTATTCTGAAATTCTATGCTCTGAAGGTGGCCGTCCTTATCCTCAATGCAGTGGGCGTATTTATCAATAAGAAGGCCCGTGGCGGGTCTTGCAGCAATGAGGCTGTCCCTCATATCGCTTTCGCTGGCTTTTTTGCCGGGCATTACGAAGGCAAGGAACACGCAGTCCTGCCCGTCAACGGCAAGCATACCGTGAGGCGTGGAGGAATCATAGAAAATACTGTCGCCCTCGTGGAGAACCTCTTTGTTGTCGCCTACCTGCACAAGCAGGGTGCCGGATATAACAAGGTCAAACTCCTGGCCGTCGTGCTTTGTGGTGTGGATGGGTTTGCCCTGAAGCTCGGGGGAATATTCATATTTAACCCAGTAGGGCTCGGCAATTTTATTTTTGAACTTGGGGGCAAGGTTCTGTATTGAAATGCCCTCTTCCTTGGCGGTATTGTGGCCCTGGCCCTTCCTTGTTACCGTGTAGGAAAGAAGGTGGGTGGTGCGGCCCTCAATAAGGGCGGTTATGTCAATATTGAAGGCAAGAGCGCACTTGTGGATGAAGGTGAAGGGGAGATCCGATTCACCGTTTTCGTAGGCAGTGTACTCTTCGGGGGTTACATCGGTTTTTGCCGCCATATCCTCCTTTGAGAAGCCGAGAATTTCGCGCATTTCTTTTATTCTGGCTGCGGTTTCCTGTAAGCTGTTCATTGATGCGGAAGTATCCATTTTTTACTCCTTTTCCGGGACGAAACAAAAAAGCCCGCCCCAAGCATATACTTGAGACGAGCCGGAATATCCGTTACCCGCGGTACCACTCAATTTGCGCAAAGAATGCGCCGCTCTTCGGGCTCTGACAAGCCCTATGCACTAACGTAGCATTCACGGAGGGTGTCTACTTGCATTACGCTTTCGGGCCCTCAGCTCAGAAGGGATGGGAATAAAACCTCCGCTGCCGGGATCACAGCACCCCCGGCTCTCTGAAAGCATTACGGTTCTTTCCGTCTTCGTCACAGCTTTTAGCTATTGAATTGTGCGTATTTTAGCACAGGGATTCTTGTTTGTCAAGCATTTACCCGAAAATTTTTTTGCGCCTGTCAGTATTTGAGATTGGTTATTTCTTTATTATTTACAAGCTCCTGTTTATCAACAACAATCTCCATACCGGCGATTTTGCCGCTGCCGGAAACCGTAACTCTTGTGGTCTGGTTAAGGGAAACAATTTCATCGGTTTCGGGGTTGTAAACAACGGTGCTGGTAACATCGTGGAAAAGAAGACTGTAGTTTATATCTTTCGCCACGGCGCTTACTATGCCGCCGTTGAGCTTTTCATCTATTTCGGATTTGCTTAAGGGGGTGATAACCTTACCGGTGTTGCTGGGGGAGTTGCCGCTGCCTGCAGGGGCAGGCTCCGGGTTCATTTCATCCTTGAGCACGAGGGTGATTTTAACATTGCCGTTGCTGAGTTCCTCGCACTTTATGCTCTTGAGGGCGCTTGTATCCTTAAGGGTGCAGCCGTAAGGGGTGTTCCTTATGGGGAAGGCCGCCATATCTCCGCCCTTTTCATAAACCGTGGGCTTTGCTTTGGCGTCTTCTTCGCTGGTCATAAAGTTATTGGCCACATTAAGTGCGGCGCCTACAAGGGTGTTGCCCTTTGATATTACTCTTGAGCCGGGGTCGGAGGGGAGCTCCTGCCACTCTGAAAGGGTGAAGCCGGCCTTGTCGTTCTTTGCCTTGTTCATTACCTTTGTGTAGGCGGCGAGGATTTCCTCATCGGTCTGAGGGATTTTGCTCTTTTCTTCTTGTGTTGTCTGCTCTTCGGCGGAGGTTTCGCTTATATCCGTTACAGATTCGGTCTCTTTTGCCTCGGTTGCAGCTTCGGTGGTAATTTCCCCGGTTGTTTCGGCTGCGGAAGTATCTTCCGCCGTAGTTGTCTCGTTGTTTTTTGCTCCGCAGGAAGCGAAGGCAAAAATCAGAGCCAGTGTAAGGAGAATTGCCGCAAGTTTTTTCATATATCATTCCTCCGTGGAGTCTGTTTAATCTGCAAGAAGGACAGCGCAGGGCCGTCCTTCATCATTTGCAATCAGTTATCTTTTCTGAAGTTTCTTCCGCCTCTGCCGCCGCGGGGGCCCTTGAAATCCTTGCGGGGAGCTCTGGGCTCAACGGTGTTTTCGGGAACAAGGCCTTCAACCTCAATAAGAGCGTCTCTTCTTGAGAAGTTAAGGCGGTCCTGATCGTCCTTGGGAAGAACCTTTACTATAATTTCATCGCCTACGGCAACAACGTCTTCAACCTTTTCGGTTCTCTTAACGTCAAGCTGGCTGATGTGCACCATACCCTCAACGCCAGGAGCTATTTCAACAAAAGCGCCGAAGGTCATAAGGCGGGTAACAACGCCCTTGTAGATTGCGCCCTCTTCCGGTCCGTTGGAGATGGTTTCAACTATGAACAGAGCTTTCTTTGCATCGTCGATATCTGTGGAGGAAATGAAGATTGAGCCGTCTTCCTCAACATCGATTTTACAGTTGCACTCTGCGCAGATTTTCTGAATAACTTTACCCTGCTTGCCGATAACATCGCCGATTTTTTCGGGGTCAATCTTGGTGGTGAGCATCTTGGGAGCCCACTTGCTGAGCTCTTTGCGGGGCTCTGCAATAACGGGTGCCATAATCTCATCAATGATGTAGCAGCGGGCTGTATATGTTTTATCAAGAGCTTCTCTGATAATTGCGGGGGTAAGGCCGTGAACCTTGAGGTCCATCTGGATTGAGGTGATGCCCTTCTTGGTGCCGGCAACTTTGAAATCCATATCGCCGAAGAAATCTTCAAGGCCCTGGATATCAACCATGGTCATAAAGCGGTCGCCCTCGGTAATAAGGCCGCAGGAGATACCTGCAACGGGTGCCTTGATGGGCACGCCGGCTGCCATAAGCGAAAGGGTGCTGCCGCATACGGATGCCTGTGATGTGGAGCCGTTGGAGGAGAGAACCTCGGAAACAACCCTGATGGTGTAGGGGAACTCTTCAACGCTGGGCAGAACGGGAACAAGGGATTTTTCCGCAAGGGCGCCGTGGCCTATTTCACGCCTGCCGGGGCCTCTGCTGGGCTTGGTTTCGCCAACGGAGTAGGAGGGGAAATTGTAGTGATGGATATATCTCTTGCTGTCCTCTTCATCAAGGCCGTCAAGGGTCTGGGCATCGCTCATGGTGCCGAGAGTGGTAACGGTAAGCACCTGAGTCTGGCCTCTTGTGAACATACCCGAGCCGTGAACTCTGTCAAGCAGGTCAATCTGTGCGTTCAGGGGTCTTATATCGTTGATTCCTCTGCCGTCAACGCGCTTGCCGTCATCAAGGAGCCAGCGCCTTACAACATACTTCTGCACCTTGTAAAGGCACTCGTCGATTTTAACTTCCATTTCGGGGTAAACTTCATCAAACTTCTCGTGAACCGCTTCATAAACGGGCTTAAGTCTTTCGTCACGGATTCTCTTGTCGTCCGTATCAAGGGCGGCGCGGATATCTTCAATGGCGAAGTCCTTGATTGCCTCATACATCTCGGGGTCGGGATCGTTTGAGGGGAAGTCAACCTTCTCTTTGCCTACCTCGGCCTTGATCTTGTTGATAAACTCAACAAGCTTCTGGTTTTCGGCGTGGGCAAACATAATGCCGTCATACATATCATCGTTGCTTACTTCGTTGGCACCGGCTTCAATCATGGCAACCAGGTCTGAGGTGGAGGCAACGGTAACATACATATCGCTCTTTGCTCTCTGCTCAAGGGTGGGGTTGATTACATACTGGCCGTCAACCATACCTACCACAACGCCGGCAATGGGGCCGTCCCAGGGGATTTCGGAAATGGAGATGGCGATTGAAACGCCCAGCATGGCGGTAATCTGGGGCTCGCAGTCAGGGTCAACAGACATAACGGTGGCAACAACGCCCACATCGTTTCTCATATCCTTGGGGAACAGGGGGCGGATGGGTCTGTCAATAACTCTGGATGCAAGGGTGGCCTTTTCGCTGGCTCTGCCCTCACGGCGCTGGAAGGAGCCGGGGATTTTGCCTACGGAGTAGAGCTTCTCTTCGTAGTCAACTGAAAGGGGGAAGAAATCCACGCCTTCACGGGGCTTGGGGGCCATGGTGGCTGTGCAGAGCACATTGGTTTCGCCGTACCTTACAAGGCAGGAGCCGCCGGCAAGCTGGGCCATTTTGCCCACCTCAACCACAAGGGGTCTGCCGGCTATTTCGGTTTCGTACTTTCTGAATGAATCAAAATTCAGCATTGACATAGGGGTACCTCTCTTTAATATATTTTCTCGGGAGGCACGGTCTTTAGCAATAAATCCAAAGCAAATTCCTTTGCCCTCGATTTACCGCTAAAAAACCCGGTTTACCTCCCGGAATTTACGGAATAATGCGCGGAAACACTCCGCTTTGAGCCGTTTGGAGCGTTTCTGATTCGGCCAAAGCCGATTCGGAATTGCTCAAAATGGTTTTCAGAAGTTAAATCGTTGAAATACTTTGCATACTCAAAGTGAGAGCAGTTTTGATGGATTTCGGTGTGTTGAGCTCGCCGCCTGGCTTGGCTGCCAGGCAAGAGTGAAACCTCCGAAAGGCGCGAAAATGCTCCGCTTTGAGCCCTTTGGAGCATTTCCGACTCGGCCAAATAAAAAAGCCAACAGCAGACAGGAAAAAATCCTGCCTGCCGTATGTGTGCTTATTTACGGAGACCGAGCTTGGCAATAAGAGCGCGGTAACGCTCAATATCAACCTTCTGAAGGTAAGCAAGAAGATTTCTTCTGCGGCCTACCATCATAAGAAGGCCTCTGCGGCTGTGATGGTCTTTCTTGTGGGTGGCAAGGTGAGCATTGAGGTCGTTGATTCTCTTGGTAAGAACAGCAACCTGAACCTCGGGGGAACCGGTATCGCCCTCGTGGGTAGCGTACTCAGCCATAATTGCCTGTTTTTCTGCCTGTGTCATAATTTTCACCTCATTTGTTTATTTGCCTCGGAACTCAGTAAGCGGCAGGTGAATACCTCTTTGAGGTTTACTCCGCAGACCGTGTACCGGGCACATGCGAAAGGGATTATAACACAGTATTTTCTTTTTGTAAAGAGAAAATTTTATTTATTTCTTCAATTCAATTTCTGGGCAGCTCGTTGTAGAGCACCCAGCCCACAAATACAGTGGTGATTCCGCAAAGAATAACTGCCATAACGGTATCCGCCTTTCGTAAGTATTCGGAATTTCATTTTTGCTCTTTGCAAATATGTGTCCGTTAAGGCGGATTTTGTTGCATCTTTTCTGATTTTTCCGAAAAACTTTTTATTTTTTCCTTGCCTGCTCCTTCAGCGCCCTCATCAGCTCGTCGCCCTGCTTTGCCGCTTCCGTAAAGGAATTATTCTTCCAGTAAGAAACAAGGGCCGCAAGGCATGCTGCCGCAACCGCCGCAATGTGGGAAAGGGTGCTGCCCCCGCTCAGTGGGCTGTGGCCCCCGAGGTTCAGCGCCATATTTACAAACGAAGCCGCCAGCAGCCCAAGGCGTATCACCGCGCCGGGGTTTATGTTTTTAAGCTTTTCCATTTTCATTTCTCCTTATTGTAATTCACAACGGCCTTTTCAAGGGCTCTGCCTATGGCCTGCCCGCACTTTTTCATCCCGTTTCGTGTTCTGATTTTTTCAAGGTCCGCGGGGCAGTCAATAAACAGGGTTTCAATCAGCACGGCGCAGGGCTTTGTCTGCCTTATAAAGCCGAAGTAATCACTGCCCCGGGAGTTGAGGCGCACCTTTGCCCCTCTGTTTCGCACGCCGAAGGCCTCGGATATCTGCCTGCATATTTCATCCGCCGCCCTTTTGCCCGTAGGGGAGCCGTGGTAATAGAAGGTCTCGGTGCCCGTGCCTCCCCCTGCGTTCAGGTGTATTTCCGCCGTAAAATCCGGGTTCAGGGCGTTCACCTTTGCAATCCGCTGCGCAAGGCTCATTTTTCCGTCATAGTTTATCAGCTCGCACCCCAGGTAGTCTGCGGCGTATTTCGCAATCTCCCTTGCAATTTTATGCTCCTCATATTTTCCGTCTTTGCTTACGGCGCCGGGGTCGTACCTGCCTGCGGCGTTTCTGCCGTGGCCCACCGAAATAACAATGCTCTTTTTCTTTTTCAAACAGCTGCCTCCTCAATTATGTATTCTGCAATTTCCCGTCCCCTCAGGGCGGTTATGCCTGCCGATTCTCCCGTTTCCCCTGCAATGAATATAAGGCCGTGGCCTCCTCTTTCCGGCGAAACAACAATGTGCCTCACCCCACTGCCGGGCTCATAATCCGCCAGAGCTTCTGAAAGCACCGCCTGCAGCTCCGTGTTATCCGCCGGGAAGTGCAGAGGAGTGGTTTCGCCGTCCCTGTAAATAAGATGGGCGCAGGCGCAGGCGGCAATGTAGCCGTAATCCGGGTTTTCAAGCTCCTCAAGCCGCCTGAGCAGGGCGGGCAGGCAGGCTATGGTTTCCTCTTCCCCTGCCGGGGCGCCGTCCGCCGGCACCGAGGGTTCAAACTCCAGCACACCCACTCCGCTTTTTTCTCTTGTTTCCGTGTTTCCCTGCGTTTTGCAGGCGGTAACCTGCACCTTCAGCCGTCCGCCCCTTGTCATTTTTGCCGTCAGCGGGCAGTAAATAAACCCGCCCTCAAGGCGGGCGGGGGAGCAGAGCGGGCCGTCTATGCCCGTTATGCGTATTCGTTTGTCAAAGGGTGAGGGCTCAAGGCAGAGCTCATAATAATCAATATTGTCGTTTTCCCAGTATGCAACGGGTATTTTCAGATCGGCGCAGTTGTGCTCGCCGCAGTAAACCCGTTTATCCTCAAAGGTCAGCTCCCGGTTTTCCCCAAGAGTGCCTTCAATGCAGTATTTCATTTTTCTGTCCTCTTCCGTAGTAGTTTTTAAGGTGGGCGGCAATTTCCAGGGCCTCCGCTCTCTCCCTGTAAAGGGCGCTTATCTCGCTCCTCAGGGCCGCCGCCTCGGGGGAGCATCGCCATAAACTTTTAAGCTTCAGGTTTCTTATGCGGATTCTTTCCCTTACGGTTTCCGCCGCCTTTTCGTATTCTTCACCCAGCATCTCAAGACTGTTCATTTTCATCCTCCGCAAATAGTTTTTCCGGCTTTATTCCGTAAGCGGCGCAAAGGGCGTAAAGCTTATTGAAAACCGGCTGGGAATCCCCCTGCTCAAAGCGGTAAACCGCCCCTTTTTCAAGCCCGGAAACCGTCGCCGCCTTCTGCAGCGAAACCCCTGCGCTAAGGCGGCAGTTCCTCAGCCGCTGCCCTATTTCCGGCGCCCGGGCACCCCTTGCCCTGTTTACCGCAAGGGATTCGTAAACCCTGCCTTCCTTCTCTTTGCCCTCATAGCCGTCAAGGTAAAGCATCACATAGTAAAGGGCGTTTTTCAGCCGCTGCTTTGCGCTTGTGAGCAGGCAGTAAACCGCCGAGGGCGAAATGCCCCTTTCTGCGGCAAAATCCCCGGGGCTTACCCCCTTGTAGTAAACCTCATTTACCGCCTCCCTCTCCTTTTCGGAAAGCTCCCGTTCCACAGCGATATTCAGCAGGTCTGCAAGGTCCAGCTGGCTTTTTCTCAGGGCGTATTCCACAGGTGTTTCGCAGGCGGTGCAGCACCTTCCGCAGCAGATTTTTACCGCATTCCTTACCTCTTTTTCTCCCGGCAGAGAAAGCTCCGCTTCATCAAAATCAATAGGTATATTCATAATATCAGCCTCCTTCCTCACAATATCAACGAGCTTCACTATTAAGTTTAGACCGAAAAATCGGTTTTGTCAATAGATTTCTTAATTTTTGCCGAAAATTCTTGACATTTTCAATAGAATGCCTCATAATAGAGGCGTAAATACTCTTGAAAACCGGGAGGATAAGTATGAACAGAATCAAAGAAATGAGAAAAAACGCCCGCCTTTCCCAGCTGGAGCTTGCCCAGCTTTGCGGAGTGCATCAGACGGCGGTGAGCCAGTGGGAGCAGGGCCGCACCAACCCGGATATGGAAACCCTTATGGTGCTTACCCAGATTTTTCACACCTCCATCGGCGCCCTTATGGGGCTTGACACCCCGGACGACCCGGTTATGATACCCGTAAAAGGCCTTGTGCAGGCAGGTGAAATGACCTTTATTGAGGAGGAGGATATCTGCGAGTTTGTGGCAATATCCCCGGACCTTGCCATGCGGGGCGAATACTGCGGCCTCAGGGTAAAAGGGGACAGTATGTACCCCCTGTTTCACGATGAGGATATAGTTGTGGTGCGGGTGCAGAACGAGGCGGAAAACAACGATGTTGTGGTTGCCATAGAGGGGCGGGAAAGGGCCACCCTCAAGCGGCTGAAATACCAGAAAAACGGCCTTATGCTCATAGCGGAAAACCCGGAATATGATTCGATTTTTTATACTAAGGAGCAGGTTGCCCGCCTGCCGGTAACTATATTCGGTAAAGCTGTAGAAATCCGCCGAGAGGTCAGATAAAAGGCCTAAGAATGAACCGGACAAACAATCCAAAACTTAAACCGTTTGCTCAGAAGCTGCGCCGGGATATGACAAAAGAGGAGCGCCGCCTTTGGTATGATTTTCTGAAGGAGCTGCCTGTTAATTTCAATCGCCAGAAAGTAATCGGAAACTATATAGCGGATTTCTATTGCGCAAGCGCAAAACTGATTATTGAAATTGACGGCACCCAGCATTATGAAAAAGAGGGAAAAGAATCCGACAAAATCAGAGATTCTTACTTTTTTGATTTGGGAATGAAAGTGCTGAGATATTCAAACTATGATGTAAACAGCAATTTTGACGGCGTTTGCGAGGATATTCTGCGCAATTTGAAAGAGCACAGCAAATCGGCTTCCCCTTGAGGTAATCCCCCTTTTCAAGGGGGTGTCATTGCTTGCAATGACAGGGGTTAGCTGTCTCCGGCGAGGAAAAGCTGTCACGGCAAAAGGATTTAAACCGTGACTGATGAGGTGCAGTATAATCACGAACCGAAATCGGCTTCCCCTTGAGGGGAAGCTGTCACGGCAAAAGGATTTAAACCGTGACTGATGAGGTGGATATATAAACACCTCTTCACACTATTTGCCGTGCCCACCTCATCCGTCTTGCCTTCGGCAATCCACCTTCCCCTCAAGGGGAAGGCTTTTTGTTTTAAAAAGCCTGCTGCAAAACGGATATCATCCGCCCGCCACAAGGCTATGCGTGAGCATTACATAATCGGAACGAAGCGACCCTGACTTGTTACTTCTCCCTTTTTCCTTCTTCCTTTTCCTCCGGTTTTCACCTTTTTCTTCACATTGTCACGTGAAAAAATAGTGAAAAAGTGATGATTTTTATTGACAAATAAAAAAAGTGATATTATAATATCACTAATAATGCCGATAATGGATGATTGCGCTGTGGGCCTTTCACCTGTTGCGGCGCCCCGGTCCGGGGCAATTTTACCAAGTAAAAGAGGTTGTTTCCCATGGACGTTAAAAAGCTTAAATTCCTTGCCGGCGGTCAGTGGATTGAATCCAAAACTGAGAAGTATATGGATGTTTACAACCCCAGCACCGGCGAAGTAATCGCAAAGACCCCCTGCTGCACCAAAGAAGAGGTTGAGTACGCCGTGCAGTGCGCCAAAAAGGCCTTCCCCGCCTGGAGCGACACTCCCGTTATGAAGCGTATTCAGATAGTCTATAAATTCCGTGAGCTCCTTGTGGAGCACATGGATGAGCTTACCGAGCTCTGCGCCAGAGAAGAAGGCAAAGTATGGGCAGAGGCCAAGGGCGATATCCTCAAGGTTAAGGAGCCCGTTGAGCTGGCCCTTTCAGCCCCCTCACTGCTTATGGGTGAGAGCATCCGCGACACCTCCTCGGGTTACGATACCACCCTTTACAGAGAGCCCGTGGGCGTTTTCGCCGGCATAGCTCCCTTCAATTTCCCCGGTATGATCCCCATGGGGTGGATGACCCCTATGTGTATAGTATGCGGCAACACCATCGTTATCAAAGCCGCTTCCATGACCCCCATGACCTGCATGCGTATTGCAGAGCTCTGGGCAGAGGCAGGCATACCCGACGGCGTTATCAATATAGTTACCTGCTCAAGGCATGAGGCAGAGATTTTCCTTGAGCATCCCGATGTTAAGGGCGTTACCTTCGTTGGTTCCACCTCCGTTGGCAAGCACATTTACGCCACCGCAGCCGGCAACGGCAAGCGCGTTCAGTGCCTGTGCGAGGCAAAGAACCACGGCCTTGTGCTTGAGGATGCCGCCCTTGAAAGAAGCGCCAGAGGCATTATCAATTCCTCCTTCGGCTGCGCAGGCGAAAGGTGCATGGCCCTGCCCGTAATCGTAGCTCAGGAGAGCATAGCAGATAAACTTGTAGAGTATATCGTAAAATTCGCAAAAGAGCTTAAGATAGGCCCCGCTTATGAGAAGGACAGCCAGCTCGGCCCCGTTGTTTCGGCAGAGCATAAGCAGAGCGTAATCAATTGGATAAACAAAGGCCTTGAGGAAGGCGCCACCATGGTGCTTGACGGCCGCGATACCGTAGTGCCCGGCTATGAGAAGGGCTTCTACATCGGCCCCACTATTCTTGATAATGTTACCGAGGAAATGACGGTGGGCACAAGGGAGATTTTCGGCCCCGTTCTCTGCATCAAGAGGGTTAAGGATTTTGAAGAGGGCCTTGCCCTTATGAACCGCAATCCCTTCGCAAACGGCTCCGTAATATTCACCCAGAGCGGCTACTACGGCAGAGAATTTGCCAAGAGGACCGACGGCGGCATGGTAGGCGTGAATGTAGGCATCCCCGTTCCCGTGGGCGTGTTCCCCTTCACCGGCCACAAGCAGAGCTTCTTCGGCGATCTCCACTGCCTGGGCAAGGACGGCTTCAGGTTCTATACCGAAACCAAGGCCGTTACCACCAAGTGGTTTGACGAGGCCGAAATGAAAGCCAAATCCGTTGATACCTGGGACGGCTCCGTAGGCGGAGACCTTAAATAAGATAAAGGCAAATAAGGAAATGACAGCCGCAAGGCTGATAATATAGACTTTGTCAAAATGCTCACAAAAAACAGAAAAGGAAGGTAATCCTATGAAGAAAACGAGTAAGCGTATAATTTCATTGCTCCTGGCCCTTGTAATGGTAGCCGGGGTAGTTGCCATCGGGCTTACTGTTAATGCTGCAGGCGAAGAGTATGCTGAAGATTTCGGTGATGATATTCAGCATGCTATAATGAGAGAATCAGAGGGCGGCTCCGAACAGGTAGGCGTTGAAGGGCATACATACAAAGAGGTTGATCCCGGAGTGTTTAAGTGTGTTTATTGTAATCATGAGCTTGGAACTCAGGCAAATTCACCTCACGAAGGTTATATAGTTAAAAAAGGTAATAATCCCGCTGGATGTGAAGTTGCTCCAACAGATGTTTATCGTTGCAGAGAGTGCGGAAATGAATATACAGTTATAACCGGTATCGAACTCGGTCACTACTGGCCTGTTGTTCTTGATTCAAGTGATAATCCGGTTTATGCTGTGGATGAAGATAATAATCCTATTCTTGACGGTGACGGTAATCCCATGCTTCTTCTTGATGATCGTTATGTTGATGTTTCTTGGAATGAAAATGACTATGAATCATGCAGCATTACTATCAAGTGCCAGAGACCCGGCTGTACAAATACTCTTTCTTACACCGTATATACTATGGAAGATGAAATAGGTAAGATTGAGAGAGAAACCAGAACAACAATTTGTCAGGAAGTTGATACAACTTACACAGCAATATTCAGAATTCCAAATATTCCCAAGGGAACATTTGACTATAATCTTTATTTTGAAACAAGTGTTGACTATACAATTCCGGGTACAGGTCATGTTGAAGCTGCACCAGTAAGAGAAAACGAAGTGGATGCAACCTGTATTGCAGATGGCAGTTACGATAATGTAATACGTTGTGCAAACTGTGATAAGGAACTCAGCAGAGAAACTGTTATAGTTCCTGCCACAGGTCATATCGGTGGTTCACCTGAAATTGAAAATGAAGTAGCAGCAACTTGTACAGAAAACGGCAGCTATGACAGCGTTATTTACTGTACTGTTTGCGGCGAAGAAATCAGCAGAAATCAGGGCTCTGTTCCAAAACTCGGTCATGAATTTGATTATGAGAAGGATGCTACAGGACACATTAAATATTGCACCCGTTGCGATTACAGAGAAGAAAAGGCAGACCATGTTTGGGAAAACGGAGAATGTTCTGTTTGCCACTACAACCATGATTGCAATGCAGATGGTCACATTTGGGGTAAAGCTCAGCCCTATGATGATGATTATCATCAGATAAAATGTCAGGCTTGTGGTGAAACCAGAGAAATTCAGCATAAAATAAAGCCCGGTTATCAGACAGATGCCGGCTATCATTGGATTGAGTGCGAAGACTGCGGAGCAAGAATTGAAGCAGGACCGCATAAGGATGAAGAATTAAACTTCAGCGATTCCAACGGTAATCTTGTTACCGATGGACGCTGTGATGTCTGTGAAAAAGAACTTTCACACAGATGGAAGAAATCCGGTGGAACCCCTGCAACCTGTACAGCCCCTGGTGAGAATGTTTACACCTGTGTAAACTGCGGTGATGAATACAAAGAGCCTACGGTTGCAGAAGGTCACTATTGGTCAGACGAAAAAGAGTTTGTTGACTTTGAGTGGAATGAAGATTGTACTCAGTGTACCCTTACTCTTTCGTGTACACATGGTTGCGGAGAAACTTTAAAATACACAGTTTATAGAACAGGAAATACCGGCAACATTATAACAGCTGTTCCCGGCGAAACACCTGCGACCTGTACGGAAGAAGGACACACCGATTACAAAGCAGTATTTACCATTCAGGATGTTACATCAATAAACGGCTGGCACGCCAGCACTGATACCTTTGAAACAGATGATTCTAAATATGTTGAAAACGGTGAAACACAAAACGGCAAAATAACCAAGCCGGCACTGGGACATGATTGGAATGAAAACAGTTGGACAACCACCACAAACCCCACATGTACAGAAGATGGTGAGAAGTCCAGAACTTGTGAAAGATGCCACGAAACCGAAACTCAGTCTGTTCCCGCTCTCGGTCATGATTTTGCATCAGATTACACACCGGATGACAGCGGATTGACTCACTCCAAAAAGTGTTCAAGATGCGATGCAACAACCGGCACAGCCGACCACACCGCAACAAGATATACCAGCAACGGAAACGGCACACACAGCGGAAGATGTACAGTATGTAACGCAAACTTCACAGTAGAGTGTACCGAATTTGACAGTGTTGATAACGGTGACGGAACCCATTCCGAAACCTGTAAGGAATGTGGCTATCATTCCGATGCCGAGGCCCATACATATGAGTGGCAACCCAGCGGTGATACCCTCCATAAGAAGGTATGTAAAATCTGCGGAGCCATTGACCCCGATAATTACGGCCCCCACGAAGCCGATAATTTCTATACCCTTGATGACAACCAGCACAGCGCAATTTGTAAAATTTGTAACGCAGAGTACAAAGAGAATCATAAGCTTGTTTCAATAGCAAGCAACGCAACTGTTGAGCCTACCTGTACAGAACCCGGTAAGGGCGATGTTACAATCATGTGCGAAAAGTGCGGATACATCAAAGAAACCAAGACCGATGTTGAAATCCCCGCCCTAGGCCATGATTTTGATGAAAACGGAGTATGTACACGCTGCGGAGCAACCCGCTCCTGCGCAACCGAAGGCCACGCAGTTTATGAAGGCGCAGAGCTGCAATATGACGGCATAGTTCACTACTATACTTGCCGTTACTGCGGAGCTTCCGTTTACCCTGACAGCGAAGGAAAGCTTGTAAATGTTACCGTTACCATAAACTCGGACGGTGCTACCGAAGTATCACCCAATTCCGCCCGCCACGCCGCTCAGGATTATTACCTTGATGATGTTAACGAGCTTCACAGCTTTGAAAGATGTACCAAGTGCGCACATATCCACAATTTTGTTAAGATGGGTACAATCACAGGCAACTGCGAAACCTATTCTTATGATACCTACAAGTGCACCACCTGCGAGCAGAAGGTTAATGTAAGGAAGGGCGACCAGCTCGGCCACTACTGGCCCATCGAGCTTGAGGATGACGGCCTTACCCCCAAGGTTGATGAAGACGGCAGCGTGGTATTTGATGAGGATTATGTAAGCTTCAGATGGGGCGCAAAGAACGAATCCTGCACCATCACCCTCACCTGTAAGAGGCCCGACTGCGGCAAGACCGTATCTTACACAATCTATACCAAGAAGACCGATTTCGGTATGATTACCAAGAAGAAGACCTGCCTGGGCACCAAGTATATCGCCACATTCACCAACCTGCCCGATATACCCACCGGCAGCGACGGCACCTATGTGCTCACAACCACCGCTTCTGTTGAAACCGGCAGCGGCAGCCATACCCCCGGCAAGGTGCTCGAAAAGGTTGACCCCACCTGCACAGAAGCCGGTTACACCAGATATGAGTGCAAGAAATGCGGCGAGGACTTCAAGGTAACCACCCCCGCCACCGGTCACGATTATAAAATGAAGACCGATGCAACGGGTAAAACCTGGTATGAATGCTCCAAGTGCGGCGCAAGCTACACTCTTACACCATGCAGAGACGGCCAGCATGTTGATGAAGACTTTGACTTTGTATGTGAAAGATGCCACAGCAAGATTTCCTTCCGCGAAAACTGGCCCCACTACATAGTAGGCCTGCCCATGTACTGGATAAGGAAAGCCATCAGCTGGCTCTTCGACGGCCGCCAGGGCATCCTGAAATTCTGATAAGGTATAAACCACGGCGCCTCTCCGTCCGGAGGGCGCCGTATTTTTTATCATTGAATAAGCCCTGCCGGGGCGGGATTATGGCTTGCACAATACTGTGCCCTGTGGTATGATTAAAGCAGAAATTTATATTTGTCTTTTTGAGGAGGATTATATGAAAAAGGCAATTGTTTTTATTCTTGCGGCAATGCTTCTTGCTATATTCGCTTCCTGCGGAAGCAGCGAAAAATCCGGCGTTGCCGAGGGTGAAAGCACGGAGATTTCAACCGAAACCCTGACAGAGGCCGAAGCAGAAGAAACAGCGGAGGAATCCCTCGACGAAACATCGACTGAAGATGTTGTCACCACCCTTGCGGAAAAGATAACATCCGCTTTGAGCACCACCGCCGCAAAGGTGATTTCAACCACAACCAAGCCGGCAGCTACATCCACTACTACCACCAAACCCGCAACCACCACAACAACCGCACCCGCCACCGAGACCACTACCGAAACCACCACCGAGGGTAAACCCGCCCGCTCGGGAGTTCCTTTTGAATTCACCACAACGGATGTGAACGGCAACAGCGTATCCCTTGCGGATTATTCCTACGCCAAAGTTATTATGATAAATATGTGGGAAACCTGGTGCGGTCCCTGCGTAAACGAAATGCCGGATTTACAGCGGCTTTACGCCAAGTATAAAGATAAGGGCTTCCTGATTCTGGGCGCCACCAACTCGGAAGCTTCCGATATAAGGCTGGTCCAGCTCCGTACAGGGGTAAAATACCCCATAATTATGCGCAACTCCCAGTTTGAAAGATTTGAAACCGGCTATGTACCCACCACCGTGTTTATTGACAGCGACGGCTATGTGCTCAGCCCCGAGCCCTTTGTGGGCGGAAAATCCTATGAAGAATGGGAGCAGATTCTGCTTGGTTATCTTAATGAATAGTTCAATTCGTTTTTGAGGATATTATTATGAAACGGACAATTTCAATCTGCCTGCTGGCGGCAGGTGCAGCCCTTGTTGCAATCGGCTGCTCAAAAGGTCAGCCCGCTTCCGTGCTTGCCAAGGCGGTAACAGTCTGTCTGGAGTGTATAGGAATTGGATAATAAGAAACGAACCGTAATACAGGCCCTTGCCGCCCTTATACAGAATGCGGATTTCAGGGGCTTCTTTCACCCCGGCGTTTCTCAGGCCGCCACAAAGCAGGTCTGCGTGCCGGGGCTGAACTGCTATTCCTGCCCTTCTGCAGTTGGCGCCTGCCCCATAGGTTCGCTGCAGAATTCCCTTTCATCCTGGAGCTTCAAATTCCCTTACTACATAGTCGGGCTTCTGATTTTCTTCGGGGTTCTGCTGGGCAGGGCGGTGTGCGGCTTCCTGTGCCCCTTCGGTTTTATTCAGGATTTGCTGCATAAAATCCCGTTTTTCAAGAAAATAAAAAACTTCAGGGCGGACAGATACCTGAGGTTCATAAAATACGCAGTGCTTATAATCTTTGTGATTGTGCTGCCCCTCTGCGTAAAGCTTACCCCTTTTTTCTGCAAATACATCTGCCCCTCAGGCACCCTTGCGGGCATATTGCTGGCTTTTTCCGATACCGGGCTTTTCCGCCTTTTCGGCAGTATGTTTATGTGGAAGGCCTGTGTGCTGGGTATTATTGTGCTGGCATCGGTTCTTATTTACCGGCCTTTCTGCAAGTACCTTTGCCCCCTGGGAGCCTTATATGCGCTTTTCAATAAAATTGCCCTTGTGCAGATGAAAACCGACGAAACAAAATGCACATCCTGCAAAGCCTGCTTCAGGGCCTGCGATATGTGCGTTGACCCGTCAGTTAACCCAAACTCCGCAGAATGTATCCGCTGCGGAAAATGTATATCCGCATGTCCTGAGAATGCGATAAAATACTGTTTTGTAAGTAAGAAGTCAAAAGTCATAAGTGACAAGTAAGGAGGAAACTATGGGAGAAGAAAAATTCTGCCGCCGGTGCGGCGCACAGACAGTTAAAACAGAGGACGGCCGTGTAATCTGCCCCAGCTGCGGAGCGGCAGCGGAGACTCAGGTTCAGCCCGAGCAGCCGGCAACCGAGCAGAGCGCGCCGGTTCAGAGCGCACCTGCTTATCAGCCCCCAGTATATCAGCAGCCTGTATATGCACAGCCCGCTGAAATCACACAGGATCAGCTGCCGGAAAAATTCCGCCCCTTAAGCCCCTGGGCTTATTTCGGCTACGGTCTGCTGTTCACCATCCCGGTTATCGGGTTTATCCTTATGGTGGTGTTTGCCCTGACAAACGGCAACATCAACCGCCGCAATTACGCCCGCAGCTATTTCTGCTGGTTTGTTATTGCAATTATCCTGATTGTGCTTATGGCAATATTCGGAGCAAACCTGCCCGTAGAGGAACTTAATTTTGTATAATTTGAGTAAAACAAGCCCGCAGAAGCGACAAGCTTCTGCGGGTTAGTTTATATCCTGTTATTTATTCTCTCCGAAATAATCCGGCAGGTAAGGCAGAATGAAATCAAAGGTTTCTGCAAGGCACTGCCTGCCTTTTTCCACTATGGTAACGATGGTCCAGGCGTGGTTTCTCAGTATGCCCGTGCCCTCATAGGTGCCGTAGGGTATGCCCAGGGCCTCATATTCCTTCATCATATCATAGCCCTCATAGCGCAGCCAGTCGCCGCAGGCGGTGGTGAAGAAGGTGGGCGGGAATCCGGGACCTATATGGGGGTAGGTAAGGGCCCCTTCCTCTGTTTCAAGGAATCTGCGGGCCTCTTCGTATTCCATACCCAGCAGGGAGCAGACCATCATCTTCATATCCGGGAATTTTGACTGTGGGCAGTCCGGGTTCAGCAGGCGCTGAAGATCCACACAGCCGCAGTGGGCAACCATTGCTTTAAGGTTAAAATCCTCATTGTGGCGGAAGGTGAGGCCAAGCTTTGCGGCAAGGGTTTTATCCGCGGCAAGAGCCGCCAGGAACATAATGTAGTAAACCCCTGCGCTTTCCCCTGCAACAACCGTATTGGCGGTGTCTATCTTATATTCATCAGCCCTGTCGTAAATATAATCAACGGCGTCGCATATTTCCTGCAGAGGGGCGGGGAATATCTTAACCGGGGCGTAGGTATATGAAACAGACGCGGTGAAAAAGCCCTTTTTTGCATAGTTCTGTATATAGGTATTGCGCATATCCGTTATGCCGGAAACCCAGCCGCCTCCGTGTATATAGATAAACAGGGGCTTTACGGTGTTTTCAAGATCCTTGCGGCAGTATGTGTTGAAATACTGCTTTTTTTCTTTGCCGTAGGGAATCCGCTTTTTGTAATTCACATTTGCCGGGGTGGGCCTGTAGGTGATTGCGTATGCAAGGCTCTCGGTAAAATTATACCAACAGGTGCCTAAACGGCCCCGGTAATAAACCTTTTTATTCATTGTGTTCCTCTTTCCGGCTTATCTTTTGCCTGTGAACAGGCCGAATACTTTTTTGAGGGTTTCAAGCGGGAATTCGGAAAAACCGTTGGTGCCGAAGCGGTCAAGGAGCCAGAGGCTGAGTTTTTCGGAGAAGCCGGCCTCTTTCTTTTCTTTGTCCTTATCCCTCAGGCCTGCATCCGTAAGCGCGGCATTGAGCTCATCAAGGGCTTTCTGAGATGCGCCGTCTTTTTCAACGGTAGTGGCAAGGGCATCCTCGCCCTGCTTTATTGCTTTGTCAAGCCGCGCGCTCTGCTCCGGGGTCATCTTGCTGCGGTCCGCATTCTTTGCGGTGTTTATGGCGTTCTGCAGGGAGCGGCCGTCTCTTGCGCCGTTGAACTGGGGGAAGTTTTCATCGGTGAAAACATCGGTGATTCTGTCGGAATAGAGCAGGTCAACCGCCAGTTTCATGATTATATCGTTGCGGGCTGTTCTTTCGTGAGCCTGGCCGTCAAAATAGAAGGTGGTGTCACAGAGCATACCTGTGGTTGCGTCCACGGAATTATCGGGTGAAATATGGTTGTGGTCCGGGTTTGTGCAGTATGTGTTCGCCTGCTTGTAGCCGGTGGGGAGCTTTTCACCTACGGGCAGGGAAGCGGCCCCTGCGGAGGTGGAGGAAAGGTGAATAACGCCGTCGCCGTTTTCATCATTCCAGCTGTTGCCTACATTGTAGAGCGGGAAGTTGTAGTCAACAATATCAAATACTTTTACATTCATATCCAGCAGCCGCTGAATGTTTTTGAAGCGGTTTGCCTGGGCGGTATGGAATAAATCTGTCTGCTTTTTGATTCCGGAGAGGGATGGTTCTGTGAGCCAGAGCTTCACGGCGTCATCGTAGTATTCGCCGGGGCACAGAGACCACATGGCGGTACAGCGGGATATAACCTTGCGGTTAAGCTGCTCCGCAACCTCGTTGAGCACGCTGTCAATAACATCATCGGGCAGCAGGCGCAGGGCAACCTCAATCCAGCGGGCAGTATCTTCATCCATAAGCCTCTCAAGGAAGCCGTTGTAGAGGTATTCCTTATCAAGGAAGGTCAGGTTCTTTGTGATAACATCGCCTACTATGGTGGAGCCGTTGAGGGCGGGAACAATGTAAACAACCTTGTTTATGCTGTCATAAACATCGGGTTTGCCCTCATAGCTGCCGTTATACCACTCAAGCAGGCCGTTGAAAACAGCGCCGCCCATGGAGATAGGGGCAAGGTTCACTTTATCGTGGCCGGTTTCTTTCTTTACCATTTCAATATATTTGTAAAGGCGGTCAACGATATCCACGGTGTTGCCGAAGGAATTGTAAGCAAAATAGTAAAGGTGATCTTCGCCCGCAAGCTCTGAATAGCTCTGCAGGGGGATGTTTTCATATATGGTCTGCTTCTCTTTTTCGCTGCACTCTGCAAGGGAGTAGGGGTATTCCTCAAGCTCAACATACTTGCTCTCTTTTCCGTTTTCATCACAGGTATTCATATAGAAAAGAATATCCACAAGGTCGTCAACGGCGGCGGTAAGGCCTATATCGTGCTGGAAGGCAAGGGTGAGGAGTGCGGGGGCCAGCACACGCCTTACTATGGCGCCGGTGTCAACATAGCAGGGGAAGCAGTTGATTTTTTCGCCGTCATCGTAAACATAGTTGCCGTTGCCGTCTGTAAGCCACACACGGCTCTGGCCAATGCCCGGTATAACTATTGTGGGCACGGTGGTGCATTTACCCTCTCCGCCGCACTTGGTTTTGGTGCCGTCTGCGGCAGCTGCACAAAGGGAAAATACGGAAAGCGCCATAATGAGTGCCAGGAGTAACGATAATGTTTTTTTCATTTCAGGGTTCCTTCTTTCACTTTATTGAAAATTTGCAAATATATGGCCGTAAAGCAGGGAAAAGTGCAGGGTAAGATAATTGAAAATCCGTATTAACGGAGATAACAGAGTGAGATAATCCACGGAAAACGCCTCCTGCTGAAAATTATAAAAAAAGTATAGCATAGGGCCGAAAAAAATACAACTATTGTGATTGACGAAAATCGGCGGAAATGTTATTATATTTACATAAGAAAAAGGCCCTCCCGTACTGCGGGAGGGCATAGGGGCATTTACTGATATGATAAAAAACATAGTGTTTGATATGGGCGGTGTGCTCATAGATTATAATCCCGAAAAGAACCTTGCGTCCCTTGAACCGGATGTGAGGAAAATTGCAATTAGGGAAATATTCAGGAATAACCTCTGGAGCGAAAAGGACAGGGGCACCGTAAGTGCTGAAGAAATCTGGGAGCTTAAAGGCGGGCTTATACCCGAAGAGAGCAGAGAAAGGGTAAAAAGCATGGTTATGAACCTTTACCCCTACATGCCCCCATTCCTGGAGATGCCCGGCCTTGTTGCCCGGCTGAGGAAAAAGGGGTACGGCATTTTCCTGCTCTCAAACGCATCACTCGACTTTTATGAGAACAAAAAGAACATACCCGCCCTTGAACTTTTTGACGGTTATATAGTTTCGGCGGATTATCAGCTTATAAAGCCGGAGCCGGGCATATATGAAAAGCTCAGGGAAAAATTCGGCCTTAATCTCGGCGAATGTGTTTTTATTGACGATGTGCAGGAAAATGTGCAGGCAGCCGTTGCCGCAGGCATGCAGGCCCTGAGGTTTGAGGGCAGCATAGAAAAACTTGAAAATCAGCTCAGGGAGCTGGGAGTTAATATATGAATTGTTTTACTGAAATTGCAAAATCGGTGCCGGAGTTCCGCTCGCTGGTATCCGCCGTTCACAAAGGAAGGCTGCCCCTTGGGGTGACGGGGCTTTCCTATGTTCACAAGGCCCATGTTATTTCTTCCCTGTGCGACGGTTTCAAACGCAGGGCGGTTGTGCTTGTGCCGGATGAAGCCACGGCGGAGCGGCTCAGCGAGGATTTAAAGGGCTTCGGTATGAGGGCATTGGTATTCCCTTACAGGGATTTTTCCTACCGGAGCATGGAGACCCTTTCAAGAGAATATGAGCATAAACGCCTCAATGTGCTGGATAAAATGCTCAATAATGAATATGACTGCGTACTGGTTTCGGCTCAGGCGGCGGTGCAGGTTACCATACCCCCCGCTGTGCTTATGGGCAAATCATTCACCGTAGAGGCCGGGGAGGAATACTCCGTGGAGCAGATAGTTTCCGCTCTTATCAACAGCGGATATACCTCCTGTGCCCAGATTGACGGCCCCGGACAGTTTGCCGTAAGGGGAGGCATACTGGATTTCTTCCCTCCCGATTCTCCGGAGCCCTGCCGCGTTGAATTCTGGGGGGATACGGTGGATTCCGTATTCTCCTTTGACCCGGATACCCAAAGGCGCACCGAGCTGCTTGAAAGCGTGCGTATTTCCCCGGCAAAGGAAGTGCCTGTTTCGGATGAGGAGCTTATTGCCCTTATTGAAAAGCATATAAAAGACAAGCGCATAAGAGGCGGCGGCCTCAAGATGCTCAGCTCCGAGATAGATAAGATAAAAAGCGGCGTAAAGATTACCTGCGCCGATAAATACATACCCCTTATTTACCCCGGCTCCCGCGGAATATTTGACTACGCCGGGGATGATATGCTCTTTGTGTGCGAGAGCTTCGCTTTTCAGGATAAAATGAATTCCGCCCTGAAGCTTCAGCACGAAACCGTAAAGAACCTGCTGCAGGAGGGCGTGCTCTGCCGCGGCCTTGACAGCTATACCCTTGAAATCCACGATATGCACAAGATTTATCTGGATATGGGCGTAATGTATCTTGATAATCTGCCCAGGGGCAGCTTTGATACCGGGGTAAGGGAGCTTATATCCTTCTCCGCAAAGCAGATAACCCCCTGGAACGGCATACTCAGCGGGCTTGTAGAGGATATCAGCGGGCGTATGCGCCGTGAGGGCAGTATATGCGCAGTGCTTGCGGGCACGGAAAAGAGCGCAAAAACCCTTGCGGATGACCTTAATAACGAAGGCCTTGCGGCGGATTATTACGCAAGCATGCCGGATGAACTGCCGAAAAACAGAACGGCGGTGTTTGCCGGGGGCCTTTCCTACGGCCTTGAGTACCCGGGGGCGGGTTTCTCCCTTTTCACTTACAGGCGTCAGCATACCGCCGAAAGAAGAAAGCCCGCAAAGAACCCCAAAAACGCCTTCACCAGCTTAACGGAGCTGCACAAGGGCGAGTATGTGGTACACACCGCCCACGGTATAGGCGTGTTTGAGGGCATAAACACCCTTGAGGCATCGGGCACCGTAAAGGACTACATAAAAATCCGCTACGATAAAGGGGATATACTGTATGTTCCCGTTACCCAGCTGGATCAGGTGTCAAAGTATATCGGCGGGGGAGAGGACAGGACCGTAAAGCTGAACCGCCTCGGCGGCAAGGACTGGCTCAAAACCCGCACCAGAGTCCGCTCATCGGTCAAGGATATGGCAAAAGAGCTTATTGAGCTTTACTCAAAGCGGCTCAAATCCCCGGGCCACGCCTTTTCGCCGGATATAGATATGCAGAGCGATTTTGAAAGGCGTTTTGAGTTCACCGAAACCGAGGATCAGCTCCGCTGCATAAACGAAATAAAGCAGGATATGGAAAAGCCCTACCCCATGGACCGCCTTCTCTGCGGCGATGTGGGCTTCGGCAAAACCGAGGTTGCCCTGAGGGCGGCCTTCAAGTGCGTGGCGGACGGCAAGCAGGTGGCAATACTTGTGCCCACCACAATCCTTGCCCTGCAGCACTACCAGACCATACTCAAGCGCTTTGACGGCTTCCCCATTGAGGTGGGTATGCTTTCCCGCTTCTGCACAAAGAAGGATATTGACCGCACCCTTCTGGGCATAAGAAGGGGCAGCGTGGATATAGCCGTAGGCACCCACCGCCTTATTTCCGATGATGTTAAATTCAGGGACCTGGGGCTTATTATGATAGATGAGGAGCAGCGCTTCGGCGTTGCCCAGAAGGAAAAGCTCAAAGCCCTGTACCCTTCCGTGGATGTGCTTACCCTTACCGCAACCCCCATACCCCGCACCCTCAATATGGCCATGAGCGGCATAAGGGATATGAGCGTTATTGAGGAAGCCCCCCTTGACAGATACCCGGTGCAGACCTATGTTATTGAGCAGGATATGGGCGTGATAGTTCAGGCCATTGAGCAGGAGCTCCACAGAGGCGGCCAGGTTTACTACCTTTACAATAAAGTTGACAGCATTGAAAGCAAAGCGGCGGAGCTCAAGAAGCTTATACCCGAGGCAAATATAGCCGTGGGCCACGGCAAAATGAGCGAAGAGGAGCTTAGCGATGTTTGGCGCCGCCTGCTGGAGGGCGAGATTGATATACTGGTGTGCACCACCATTATTGAAACCGGCGTTGACGTGCCCAATGTAAACACCCTGATTATTGAGAATGCGGACAGAATGGGCCTTGCCCAGCTTCATCAGATAAGGGGCAGGGTGGGCCGCTCATCAAGAAGGGCTTTTGCCTATTTCACCTTCAGGCGTGGCAAGCAGATATCCGAAATTGCGGAAAAGCGCCTTGATGCCATAAGGGAGTTTACGGAATTCGGCTCCGGCTTCCAGATAGCCATGCGCGACCTGGAGCTCAGGGGCGCAGGCAATGTGCTGGGCGCCAGCCAGCACGGCCAGATGGAGGCCGTGGGCTACGATATGTATATCCGCCTGCTTGAGCAGGCCGTAAGCGAGGAAAAGGGCGAGGCGCCTCCGGAGCCGGAAAAGGACTGCCTCATAGACCTGCCCATAGATGCCCATATACCGGAAAGCTACATTTCCGGCATGCCTCAGCGGCTTCAGATTTACCGCAGGATTGCGGATATAAAATCCAAAGAAGATGCCCTGGATGTTATGGATGAGCTTATTGACCGCTTCGGCGACCCGCCGGAAAGCGTAAGCGGGCTTGTCAAAATATCCACCATAAGGAGCAGGGCCGCAAAGCACGGCATTTACGAGATTTCCCTTGAAGGGGACAGAATCATTTTCAAAACCGACGATATTGATATGGAAAAGGTTTACAGGGCCGCGGCTCATTTCAGCGGCAGGTTTACCATCAGCGCAGGCGGGGGCAGGCCCTACCTGTATGTGCGCCTGATTAAGGATGAAAAACCCGTTGCCGTTATTGAGAAGATTCTGGATTATATGGAGGGCTGAATTTTTATTTGCCCGAAAAAGCAAAAAATGATATAATATAATTTACAGCATAAGAAAGGGGGAGCAATATGAAGGAAAAAAGCAACATACCCGCCGCGGATTTTCCGGAGCAGGCGGGCATATCCTCATACGAAATTATCCCCTTTCTCAATGACTTTGCCGCCAACAAAGCGGAGATTCATTCCTTTATGGTTATAAGAAACGGCAAGGTGGCCTTTGAAACCCACAAAGCCCCCTACGCTCGGCATACAAGGCAGGCAATGTTTTCCGTAAGCCGCGTATTTGTGGCTGTTGCCGCTGGATTTGCCGTGCAGGAAGGCCTTATTTCCCTTGATTCAAAGGTGGCGGATTTCTTCCCGGAATACAGGCCCTCAAAAAGGGATAAATACCTTGAGCGGCTTAAGATAAGGCATCTGCTTTCAATGACTTCCGGCAAAAACACAGCCCCCCTGAGCTCTGTTTCCGCTCAGGACAGGGAAAAAGCTTTCTTTAAGGAAAAGTGGAGCGGCGAGCCGGGCAAAACCCCGGGCTACACCGCCGAGAATATATGTATAGTGTGCGATATACTCCGCAAAGCCACGGGCATGACCTTAACGGAGTATCTTACCCTCCGCCTCTATGAACCCCTTGAGTTTGATGAAGTCCCCCTGTGGGAAAAGGATTCAACCGGCATTGAGGGCGGTTACTGGGGTCTGTACCTTACCCCCGAGGAGCTGGCAAGGTTTTCCCTGTGCCTTATGGGTGGGGGCGTTTACAAAGGCCGCCGTGTGATACCTGAAGATTATGTTAAGGAAATGCTCAGCGTTCAGGCCTCCGGCGTTCCCTTCCCCAACAGGGATGAAGCAACGGATTACGGCTTCTTCATAAGAGGGGGCAACCTCAAGAATTCGTTTATGATTGACGGCGCTCTGTCCCAGTTTGCCGTAATAGCCGGGGACTATGATGCGGCCCTTATCCTTACGGGCAGCCACACGGATATTTCGGAAACCCGCAGCATTATTTTCAGGCATTTTCACCGTATGCTGGTAAACCCCAAAGAGAGCGCCCCCGGGGATGTAACCCTGCCCGCCCTTGAACCCTTTGCAGCAATATCATCACCCCGCTGCGAAACGGAAAAGGAGATAAAAGGCAAGGTAATCAAATTCAGAAGCAATGTGGTGCTGGGGGCCGTGGGCATACCTTTCTCAATGCTTCCCATTACCGGCATTTTCCCCCTGCGAAAAAAAGGGGGCAATATCAACAATGTTGTTTTTGATTTTGATAAGGACGGGTGTATATTCACCTGGGATGAAAACAGAGACCACAATATGCTCCGCTGCCCTATGGACGGCACCCCGGGCAGGGGAGTAATGGAAATATCCGGCTTTACCTATAATGTAAACTGCGCCGCGGCCTGGAAAAACGAGAACACCCTTGAAATACAGATAAGGCCCCTTGAGTGCGTGGATGAGAGGCGGGTAAGCTTTGAGTTCGGCCCCAAAAACACCGTTACCCTCAAAGCGGAGGAAACGGGCATACCCGAGGAGATTTACAGGCAGATAGATTCGGTGGCCCGCGAGTTTTACTATTCCGACGGGCGCAGAACCTTCAACAGCCTGCTGAGCAATTTTTCATTTATACTTGATTCGCCCCTTAAGGGCAAAATAAACTGACAGAAAGGAGACGCCATGGAAAACACAGCCGGAAAAACCGTGAATCCGGGCAAAAAAAGGATTATTGCCGCCGTCTGCGCCGCAGCGGCTGTGGCTTTGCTTGCCGTGGCATTCCTTTTGTGCAGAAACTCAATTTTTTACTCCGCCGCAAAAAAGAACATAAGAAAAGAGGATTTCAAGGCTGCCCAGACCGCCCTGGAATCCGTTAAAACCGAAAAGGGGCAGGTCCTCAGGGACTACGCCACCCTGCGGGTTGAGATAAACAGCCGCTATGCCTCCCTTATCGCCTCCTTTGATATTGATGAGGTCAGGAAGTGGGAAAAGGAGGCAAGGGATATTGAGAGTAGGTCATCCTTCCTGCCCGATGATGTAAGACCCAAGGCAATGGCCCTTTATCAGAAGCTGAGCACAATCTGCACCCTCTATGATGATTTCGGTAAGATTCAGCCCGGCATAACCGAAATGATGGATGTTTTTGATGAAATTAACCGGCTGTATTCAAAGGATGAAAGCGGCAAAAACACCCCCTTTACCCTCAATGAGGAGGAGCAGAAAATCCGCAGTTGGACTGCCCTTCATGATTCTGCCTATAATTATTCCATCCGCCTTCCCGGCAGAAATCCCGTTTATCTTTTCTCATTCCTGCTTAAAGAAACCCAGGGAGAGCTGGAGGATTTAAAGAAATTAACAGAAAAAATAAAGCAGCAGGGCTACGGCCCCGCTGATACCGTAAGGATAAACGGCGATGGCCGCAAATCCTTCCCCTCCGTAAGCAGTTCCGACGGCACCGTGCTGAATTTTGCAAGAAAAGATGAGTATGTTCAGTACCTTTTCAAAGGGGTTTGCCGCTCTCTTGCGGAGTCACTTGCGGAGTATTATATAGGTTTCTGAACCCCGCAAATACAAAAAACACTTGACAAATAAGCAAAAAAGTTTTATATTATGGCAAATGCCGCTTCGGGCGGCAGCATATAAAACAGCAGTGATGGTATTAAGCGTAACTGACAAGCTTTTCAGAGAGCCGCCGGCCGGTGCGAGGCGGAAAGAAATCTTTTGCGCTGTCTCGTATCGGAGCTGAACTCCTGAATTCATAGGGAGTTCCGGGTGATCCCGTTACAGGTCGGGGGCTTGTCTGAGCCCTGCTGAGTGGTCCCTTCAGGGGCAATACGGGTGGTACCGTGGTTATTTTTATAATCATCCCGCAGAGCGTTTGCTTTGCGGGTTTATTTTTTTACCGGAGGAATAAATATGAGAAAAGTTTATATTGCGGATTATACATTGAGGCAGCTTGCTGCCGAAAGAAATAAACCCCTGCTTTTCAGGGAGAAGGTGGCTATCGCTTCGGCGGTTGACGCTCTTGGTGTTGATACCGTGGAGCTTACCCCCGTTACAAATTTCAAAGAGGACAGAATCATCTGTAAAACCATAGCCGGCGCAGTCAAAAACGCCGCCGTGGCAATCCCCGTGGGCTCAACTCCTGAGGATGTTGAAATGGCCTGGGAGTGCGTAAGCGCCGCCGCAAAGCCCGTGCTGCAGGTTGAGCTGCCCCTGAGCACCGTGCAGATGGAATACACCTACCACCTTAAAGCCCCCAAGATGATGGGTATGGTTGAAAAGCTGGTGAAAGCCGCAAAGGCAAAGTGCGAAAATGTTGAGTTTATCGCCGTTGACGCCACCAGAGCGGAGCAGGATGTGCTGCTTTCCGCCCTTGAGCTTGCCGCAGAGTGCGGAGCCACCGCCGTTACCTTAAGCGATGACGCAGGCACCGTATTCCCCTCGGATTTTGCCGCCTTCGTAGGGCTTATCAAGGAGAAGATAAATGTTCCCGTTTATGTGAAACCTTCGGGAGCTCTCTATATGGAAACCGCCACCGCTTTTGAAAGCCTCAAGGCGGGCGCGGACGGAGTAAAAGCCGTGGTTGACGGCAAAGCTCAGCTTAAGATCAACAAGATTGCCCAGCTTATTGCCCTGAAGGGCGAAACCTTCGGCATGGAAACTTCCGTTAATGTAAGCAGGGTTCACTCAGATGTAAATGCCATTATGCAGCAAACCTCGGAGGATGAAGCCCCCAGGGCCGAAAAGGCAGCGGAAAATTACGATATTTCCCTTGATGCCGATTCCACCATTGATGCAGTTTCCTCCGCGGCGGAAAAACTGGGCTACACTCTCACCCAGCAGGATGCGGGCAATGTGCTCAGAGGCCTTAAGAGGGTAAGCGAAAAGAAGGGCGTTATCGGCGCAGGCGAGCTTGAGGCGCTTATAGCCTCCTACGCAATGCAGGCCCCATCCACCTATCACCTTGAGAATTACACCGCCACCAGCAGCAACCTCACAAGCGCAATCGCCCATGTGGTGCTTTCAAAGGACGGCGAAACAAAGATTACCGGTATGGGCGTAGGCGACGGCCCCATTGACGCGGCTTTCGGAGCCATAGAAAACGGCGTGGGCTTCCACTATGAGCTGGATGATTTCCAGATTAAAACCGTTTCTCAGGGCAAAGAGGCTCTGGGCTCCGCTCTTATCAAGCTGCGCAGCAACGGCAAGCTCTATTCCGGCAACGGTATTTCAACGGATATAGTAGGCGCCTGCATCAGAGCGTATATCAACGCCCTTAACAAGATAGTTTACGATGAAGACTGATAAATCGGGAGAATAAAATGAAATTCTGTTTTTCAACAAAAAACGCTGACCCCGGCTCCTTTGCTCAGGTGTGTAACCTTGCAAGGGATTACGGCTATGCGGGCTTTGAAATATTTGACGCCAAGGCGGAAAGAAAAAAGCATTTTGACAGCATCCTGGGTGACGGCTCTGCGGACAGCAAACGCAAGCTGCGCAACAGGGGGCTTGAAATAACCGCCCTTACCTATCCTTTCCCTGTTGAAAGCGAAGAGGCGGACCCCAATATAATCAAGCAGTATGTTGACTGGGCCTTTGATGCCGGCTCCGGTGCGGTTGTTGTTTACCTTGATAAGGAACCGGATTTTGAGCTTATAAAAGAGAAACTTGCCCCCGCCGTTGAAAGGGCGGAAAAAAACGATATCAAAATCCTGTTTGAAACCCGTGGCCCGCTGGCAAATTCCGCAAAACTCCTTGAGCTCATCGGCGCATTTGCCGCCGTGCCCATCGGCGCCGCCTGGAATATAAGGGAAACCTATTTCACCGCCGGTGAAACTGCAGAAAAAACCATTGAAACCCTTGGCGCCCATATCTGCTATGTGCGTATAGGCGACAGAGACGGCAATACAAATGTACTCATAGGCGAGGGAACTCTGCCTGTTGAGAATTTCATAAACGCCATACGCTCCCTGAATTATGACGGCTTTGTATGCGTTGACTGGAATGAAGAGATATCGGACCCGGATATAGTGCTCACCCATTTCATAAACTATATGGCCGAGCAGAGCGGCAGCATCAAGGAAACCGGTGGCCTGCAGTATAACAGGTCCCACACCGGCGTATTCCCCTGGAAGAAGTATGATATGATTGACAAAACCTTCCCCCAGGTGCTGGATACAATGGCTGAAACTTTCCCCGATCAGCTGGCTTTCAAATACACTACCCTTGATTATACAAGAACCTACGCCCAGTTCCGCAAGGATGTTGACGACCTGGCGGCGGCTCTTATATCCCTGGGTGTTAACCCCGGCCACCATGTGGCAATCTGGGCTACAAATGTTCCCGCCTGGTTCCTTACCTTCTGGGCGGCCACAAAAATCGGCGCCGTGCTGGTAACCGTGAACTCCGCTTACAGAATCCATGAGGTGGAGTACCTGCTCAGGCAATCCGATACCCACACCCTTGTTATGATTGACAGATGCAAGGATATAGATTATGGCGAAATAATCAGCGAAATCTGCCCCGAGCTTCAAACCCTCACCCCGGGCAAGCCCCTTTACTCAAAGAACCTGCCCTTCCTGAGGAATGTTATCACCGTCGGCTTCAGGATGGACGGCTGCCTTACCTGGGAAGAGGCCCTGAAGCGTTCATCACTTGTGCCTCACGAGGAAGTCCTGCGCAGGGCATCTGCCGTTAAACCGGATGATGTGTGCAATATGCAGTATACCTCCGGCACCACCGGCTTCCCCAAGGGCGTTATGCTTACCCACAGGAATGTTGTAAATGACGGCAAGATAATAGGCGACAGGATGGATTTATCCACAGCGGACCGTATGATGATACAGGTGCCTATGTTCCACTGCTTCGGTATGACCCTTTCTATGACCTCCACCATGACTCACGGCGGCACTTTGTGCCCCATGCCCTATTATTCGCCCAAATCATCCCTTGCCTGCGTCAATGATGAAAAGATAACCTGCTTCAACGGCGTGCCTACAATGTTTATAGGCATGTTTAACCACGAGGATTTCCCGAAAACCGATTTTTCCCATATGAGAACCGGCATTATGGCAGGCTCAAACTGCCCTCCGGATCTTATGCGCAAAGCCGCAAGGGAAATGAATATGAGAGAGATTATCTCCGTTTACGGCATGACGGAATCTGCACCGGGCAGCACCATGGGCGAAGTTAATGAGGATGAGGACCACCGTGTTGAAACCGTCGGCTCCGCCTTCCCCGGCGTTGAGTGCAAAATTATTGACCCTGAAACCGGCGAGGATTTGCCGGACGGCGAAAACGGAGAATTCGTTGCAAGGGGCTTCAATATAATGAAGGGCTACTACAAAATGCCCCAGGCCACAGCCCAGGCCATAGATGCGGACGGCTGGCTCCACAGCGGAGATATTTGCTGCCGCACCCCCGACGGCTACTATAAAGTTACCGGGCGCCTTAAGGATATGATTATCCGCGGCGGCGAGAATATCTACCCCAGAGAGATAGAGGAATTCTACCTGGGCAATGAAAAAGTCAGGGATGTTCAGGTTGTGGGCGTGCCGGATGAAAAGTACGGCGAAGAGGCCTGCGCCTGGATTGTGCTTAACGACGGCGAAACCGCCACCGAGGAGGAAATGCGGGCATACGGTATGGCCAGCATAGCAGGGCATAAGGTGCCCAGGTACTTCCTTTTTGTCAAGGCGCTGCCTATGAATGCCGCAGGCAAAATACTCAAGTACAAGATGCGCGAAGAATCCATAGAGAAACTGGGCCTGTGAAATTAAGCGAAAACCAAACGGACAAGGTTATTAAAAAAGAGCCTTCGGGAGAGAATCCCGGGGGCTCTGAATTTATATTACGAGTATAAGGATTTATTTGTTATTTGTCCGTTTTTGCCGCTTTTTCCTCCTCGCCGTGCTTCAAGCACTGTCTTCGGCGGAAGAAAGCGGCATTTTCATCTTAATTTCTGCGACCCGCCTGAGCACTTGAGCGAAAAACAAACAGACAAGGTTTTAATAAAGAAAGAGCTCACAGTTAAACAAAACTGTGAGCTTGTTTTTTACATTTTTATAAGGAATAGTTTATGTTGCCTGTTCCCTTATATTCAAGTTGATTTTTTTACGATAATAGTATAAAATTAAAAGGATAGGTAAAAAACGGAGTAAAAAGGCAAAAATTGCACTTGTATATACAGTTAGGAGACTTGTTATGGTATATGTTACCGGAGATATGCACGGGGATTATTCCAGATTCAATAACCCGGCGTTAAGGCAGCTGAAAAAAGAGGATATCCTTATAGTCTGTGGAGATTTCGGCTTTTTGTGGGACGGAAGCAGTAAGGAGAGGAAGATTCTCAGAAAGCTTGCCGGCAAAAAATACAATATCTGTTTTGTGGACGGAACCCACGAAAACTTTGATATACTCAACTCCTTCCCCGTTACCCAGTGGAACGGAGGCAAGGTGCATAAAATTGCGGATAACATTTACCACCTTATGAGGGGGCAGATTTTCCGCATAGATAATATGCTCTATTTCACCATGGGGGGCGGCGAAAGCCCGGATATTGATATCCGCTTTGAGGAAAACGCCTGGTCCAAGGATGAGATGCCCACAGGCGATGAAATAATCGAGGGCGCAAACAACCTTGAAAAGCTGGATTGCAAAATAGATTTCATCATCACCCACGAACCCCCGGTCAAGGTAAAATCCTTCCTCAAGCTCAGGGACGGGGAAACCGCCCCGGTAAACGGAGTGAACACCTATTTTGAGGAGCTTTCAAATGTGTGCACCTACCGCCGCTGGTTCTTCGGCTCAATGCACCTTGACAAATACATTTCCTCCTCCCTTGTGGCGGTTTACAGGGAGATAATCAGCGCCGTTACCGGCGAAATACTTTAAGGGAGAGTATATGTACCCCGAAAAGCTTGAAAAATTCCTGCTCAAAGTTCAGAAGCCCGGCAGATATACCGGGGGAGAGCTTAACAGCGTAATAAAGGATAAACGGGAAGTGGATATAAGATACGCCTTCTGCTTCCCCGATACCTATGAAATAGGCATGTCCCACCTGGGCATGAAAATACTCTATGCCCTTGTAAACGCAAGGGAAGATGCCTGGTGCGAAAGAGTATTTGCCCCGGATACGGATATGGAAGCCGTAATGCGTGAAAATGATATACCCCTTTACGCCCTTGAAAGTGGAGAGGCGATAAAGGATTTTGATATTATCGGCTTCACCCTTCAGTATGAGCTGTGCTATACCAATGTGCTCAATATGCTGGACCTTGCGGGCATACCTGTAAGAAGTGAAAACAGAGAAAGCCTTACCCCCCTCATTATTGCGGGGGGTACCTGTGTCTGCAACCCGGAGCCCATGGCGGATTTTTTTGATATTACCCTGCCCGGCGACGGCGAAGAGGTAACCAACGAGCTTATTGACCTGCTTAAGGAATTCAAAAAGCAGGGCAAAGGCAAAAAAGAATTTCTTGAGGCGGCGGCGCAGATACCCGGGGTGTATGTGCCTTCGCTCTATAAAGTCGAGTATAATGATGATTGCACGGTCAAATCCGTAACCCCCACCTGCGGCGCCCCGGAAAAGGTTGTTAAAAGAAACGTTAAGAATCTTGATACCATGTTTGCCCCGGAAACCTTTGTGGTGCCCTTTATTGAAACCGTGTTTGACAGAACCACCGTTGAAATTTTCCGCGGCTGTATAAGGGGCTGCAGATTCTGCCAGGCGGGTTTTCTCAGCAGACCTTTAAGGGAAAAATCACCGGAAACCGTATTCAGCCAGTGCAAGGCAATCTGCGACAGCACCGGTTATGATGAAATATCCCTGTGCTCCCTGAGCACCAGTGACTACAAGGGGCTTGAAAAGCTGCTGGGCACCCTTATCCCATGGGGGGATGATAATAAAATAAATGTGGCCCTGCCCTCCCTGAGGATAGATAATTTTCCGAAAGACCTTATGGAGAAGCTGAATACCGTAAGGCGCAGCGGCCTTACCTTTGCCCCGGAGGCTGGCACCCAGCGCCTGAGGGATGTTATAAACAAAAATGTTTATGAAAAAGATATTCTTTCCACCTGCGCTCAGGCCTTTGCCGGGGGCTGGACTGCCGTAAAGCTCTATTTTATGATAGGCCTGCCTACGGAAACAAATGAGGATATTGAAGGCATAGCCCGGCTTGCCCAGGCGGTGGTGGATGAATTTTACCATATGGAGAATAAGCCCAAGGGCAAGGGAGTTTCCGTTTCCGTCAGCCTTGCATCCCTTGTGCCAAAACCCTTCACCCCCTTCCAGTGGGAGCCCCAGGATAAGCCGGATGTGCTTACGGAAAAGCAGGATTTCCTTGTTTCCTGCGTAAGAACCCGCAAGGTGAATATCTCGCGGCATGTGCCCTGGACCAGCTTCCTTGAGGGAGTTTTTGCAAGGGGCGACAGGCGGCTCTGCAGTGTTATTGAAACCGCCTGGAGAAGCGGCTGCCGTATGGACAGCTGGGAGGAGCACCTTGACAGGGAAAAATGGAATGCCGCCTTTGAGCAGTGCGGCATAGACCCCTTCTTTTATACAGCCAGGGCAAGGTCTTTTGATGAAGTGCTGCCCTGGGATCATATGGATTACGGCGTAACCAAAAAGTTCCTGCAGAGGGAGAATGAAAAAGCCCACCGGGGCGAAACCACCCAAAGCTGCAGGGAAAAGTGCTCCGGCTGCGGAGCTGCAAGGTTAAACGGAGGTGAGTGCAATGAACTCTGTGCGGCTGTGGTATAAAAAAAGCGGCCTTGCCATATACACCTCCCACCTTGATATGAACAGATGCTTTACCCGCGCTGTGCGTATGGCCGGCATACCCCTGTGGTATACGGAGGGCTTCAACCCCCACCCCTATCTTAACTTTCTGCTGCCCTTGCCCCTGGGCACCGGAGCAGAAAAGGACCCCATTGATATAAGGATAACGGAAGATATTTCTTTTGATGAGATAAAAAGCCGGCTTAACGCCGTGCTGCCCGGAGGCATTGAAATAGTTGCCGTAACGGAGCCCGCAATCAAAGTAAGCGAGGTTGCAAAAGCCGGGTACGAGATAATACTTGAGTTTTTAACTCCGGAGGAGGCCTGCGCCTTTGCCGCAGGAGCCCTTGCGGTGATTGAAAGCGGAGAGCTTAACGCAGAAAAGCGCTCCAAAAGGGGAATAAAGACGGTTAACCTGTGCAGTTTTGTTTCTTCTTTTGATGCTTCAAGCGAAGGCGGCAGAGTAAAGATAAAGGCGGTTATTTCCGCCGGCCCTGCGGAAAATCTCAACGCTGCGCTGCTTGCCGACTCCCTATTAAAGGAGTTCGGCGCCTCGGCGGAAAAGACAGAAATCACCCGCACAGAGATATTTACGGCAGACGGTAAGATTTTTATTTAAAATAAATTTATTCCCTTTTAATAAAAAAATGCTTGCATTCCGCAAAACATTGTGTTATAGTATGAAAGCATTTATACCGTCAGTAGGCCTCAGGGGCCGAAGACGGGATTTAATTTGAAACATTAAAACGGGTGTTCCTCTGGCAGAGTTTTGTGAATGAACATCTGAAAAAAACGGAGGAATTCAATATGGATGCACTTAAAGTTATCGCTCAGGATTCACTTAAAGCCGAAGTACCTGCTATCGAAATCGGTGATACCGTTAAGGTAAGCGTAAAGGTAAAAGAAGGCAGCAAAGAAAGAATCCAGGTATTTGAGGGAACAGTTATCGCCCGCAGAGGTTCCGGCGTTTCCGAAACCTTCACAGTCCGCCGCTTATCCTACGGCGTAGGCGTTGAAAGAGTTTTCCCTGTTCACTCCCCCAATGTTGCCGGCGTTCAGGTTGTCAGACACGGCCGCGTTCGCAGAAGCAAGCTCTACTATCTTCGTGACAGAGTGGGTAAGGCAGCTAAAGTTAAAGAGCAGATCAGATAACACAGCGAGGGCTGTCGCATTCAGGCGAAAAACAAACAGACACGATCAGAAAAGAAGCTTGCAGGTTATTATCATCTGTAAGCTTCTGCTTTATATTATCGCTGTCTGAATCCGTTAAACCGTAAAGCAAATCTTAAAGCGGGAGGTGAGTATATGGCCGGCCCCGGCAAAAACAAGACCTGGTTTGTAAAGTTTCCTAAAAAGCAGAGCAAAATCGCGGGTCTGATTTTTGAGGTGATAGATTCTCTCAAAAGCGCGGTGATAGTTGTTTTTCTCATATTCCTGCTTGCCGTCAGGGTTGTGGGAGTCAGTGGAGATTCAATGAACCCCACCCTTAAGGACGGCAACTGGCTGGGCATATCCTCAATAACCCTCAACATAAAAAACGGTGATATAGTGGTTGTTGTTCAGCCCTGGGAAAGAAACATCCCCATAGTCAAAAGGGTTATAGCCATGCCCGGCGATACCCTTGATATTGATTTTGAAAACGGCATTGTTTACCTTAACGGGCAGAAGCTGGATGAACCCTATATAGCGGAGCCCACTCACCTTGAATATAATGCAAACCTGCCCCTTACGGTGCCCGAAGGGTATCTGTTTGTGATGGGGGATAACAGAAACGATTCCCTTGACAGCAGGTCCGGTAAGATAGGGCTTATAAGGGATGACTATGTGCTGGGCAAAGCCCTTTTCAGATTTTACCCCGACCCGGTAAGATTGACTAATCAGGAGAAGTAATATGACTGAAGAAAAAACCAACGGAAAATCAGCGGGCTCAGGCAGCCTCGGCTTCCTGTTTGATATGGTGTCCGTGCTCACGGGCGCCGCGGTTATTGTTGCCCTTGCCTTTACATTCTGCTTCAGAACCGTGGGGGTAAGCGGCACCTCAATGTACCCCACACTTGATGACAGAGACAGAATAATTCTTTCTGCCTTTGACCTTGATGTGGAGCCCGGCGAAATTGTTGTTACCTGCCAGCCCTCCATGTATTCTTACATAGAGTCCACCCTTGTAAAGAGGGTTATAGCCAAAGCGGGGCAGACAGTGGATATTGATTTTGACAACGGCATAGTCTATGTTGACGGCAAGGCCCTTGATGAGCCCTATATCAACGAGCCCACCCACGATCCGGAGAATTTTTACGGCCCCTGCACGGTGCCGGAGGGTTACCTTTTTGTGATGGGTGATAACAGAAACGCCTCCACAGACAGCCGCGATGCAAGAGTAGGATTTATCAGGGAGGATTATATCCTGGGCAAGGCGCTTTTCAGGATAGCCCCCTTCGGTAATTTTAAAATAGGCTGAAAGAATTATGAATGAAAAAATGCAGGTTCAGTGGTTTCCCGGCCATATGGCAAAAACACGGCGGCTCATAAAAGAGAGCCTGCCCCTGGTGGATGCGGTGTGTGAAATAGTTGACGCCCGCCTTCCCCTGAGCAGCCGAAACCCGGAAATTGATGAACTCACGGGCTCAAAGCCCAGAATAATACTTCTTAACAAATGCGACCTTGCGGATAACAATGCCACCGCAAGGTATATTGATTATTTTGAAAAATCCGGCATTAAAGCCCTGCCTGTGGATTGCAGAAGCGGCAGGGGGCTGGATAAATTCCCCTCGGCGGTCAGAGAAATTCTCAAAGAAAAAATTCAGCAGAATATTGACCGGGGCATGGGGGGCAAAGCCATAAGAGTTATGGTGGTGGGTATTCCCAACACGGGCAAATCCTCCTTCATAAACCGTATGGCAGGCAGAAACCGCGCCAAGGTTGCGGACAGACCCGGGGTAACAAGAGGAAACCAGTGGTTTTCAATAGGGCAGGGTATAGAGCTGCTTGACACTCCCGGAGTGCTCTGGCCTAAGTTTGAGGACCCGGAGGTGGGCTTCAAGCTCTCCTTCATCGGCTCGGTTAAGGATGAAATACTTGATATACAGGAGATTGCCGTAAGGCTTCTTGATGTTATGCGCCGGGATTACCGCGACCGGCTTGAAGAAAGATATAAAATAGATCCTGATGAGGATATAGAGAATATGGAGCTCTATGAACTGCTTGAGCTTATTGCAAAAAAGCGGGGCATGGTGCTCAGAAAAGGCGAATTCGATACGGAAAGAGCGGCGGTTATGCTGCTTGATGAATACAGAGACGGGAAACTGGGAAAAATAACTTTGGATTAAAGGAGGTGCTCCGGTGAAAAAACTGCTTGCGGCCGTTCTTGCGGCAATACTGTTTCTTGATATCGTTTCTATCGGAGTAATTCTTTTTACCAAAGCGCAGACCTTATCCTCCTCTTCGGAGCAGGAAACCTCCGAAACCGAGGAGATATTCAACAGGGCCTCGGTTGCCGCTGTGGGCGATAACTTTGTTCAGCAGGAGATACTGGACCAGGCCAGGGCCGGAGGCAACAGGGGCGGCTACAATTTTTCCTATATGTATGAAAACACGGCGGAGTTTATTTCCGCCGCAGATACCGCAATAATAAATCAGGTTCCCCTTATTTCCGCCACCCACGGAGTTACGGGCACGGAGCTTTTCAATGCGCCTGCGGAGCTGGGGGATGAAATAATCAAAACCGGATTTGATGTTATCAACCTTGCCTCAAGCCACGCCCTTGATTACGGCGAGGAGGGGCTGCTGAACACCCTTGATTACTGGGCCGGCAAAGATGTTGTTACCATAGGCGCTTATAAAGATAAAAGCGAGGATGAATGGCTCACTTATCAGAAAATAAACGGTGTTAAAATCGCTTATATTGCTTTTACCGAAGGCACAGGGGGCAAAAGCCTGCCCGAGGGCTCTTCGGCGGAGGTAAGCCTGAGCGAGTATGAATCCTGGCTGTGCCGCATTGTTTCCTACGCTTCCGAAAAGGCGGATGCGGTAATTGTGCTTGCGCAGTGGGGCAATGAGTATGAAAGCCAGCCCACGCAGTACCAACGCGATCTTGCCGCAAAGCTTGGCAACTGGGGGGCAACGGTGATAATCGGCTCCCACCCTCATGTGCTGCAGCCGGTGGAATATATCACCAATGAGGACGGCAGCCGTACCCTTGTGGCCTATTCCCTTGGCAATTTCATATCAAACCAGGGCAAGCCGGAATGTATACTGGGCGGAATACTTACCTTTGATATTGTAAAGAATACGGAAAAATACAATGTTACCATTGAAAATGTGAAGGTTCACGGTGTTGTTACCCATTACGGAATGAATCTCAGCAAAATCCGCCTTTACCTGCTTTCGGATTACACCAACGATATTGCCTCAAAGCACGGCCTTTGCGAAAGCGTTGACGGCTTCTCCGTAAGGTACCTCAATAACCTGCTTGAGAGCGCAATAGATAAAGAATTCATCGGGTGATATTTATGGATTGCAGTTATGAAAACGCCGCAGCCCTTAAGGGTTACAAATACATATGCGGAATTGACGAAGCCGGCAGAGGACCCCTTGCGGGCCCGGTATGCGCCGCCGCGGTGATTCTGCCCCCGGATTTTGATATAGAAAATCTGGATGATTCAAAAAAGCTCTCGGAAAAGAAACGGGAGCTTCTTTATGATGTTATAACCGAAAAAGCCCTTGCCTGGAGCGTGGCTATGGCCACCCATAAAGAGATTGATGAAATAAACATACTGCAGGCAACCTTCCTTGCAATGAAAAGAGCCGTTGAGGGGCTGAGCCTTCCGGCGGACTATGCCATTGTGGACGGCAACCGTATGCCTCCCCTTGATATTGACGGCGAAACTGTTGTGAAAGGGGATTCAAAATGCCCCAGCGTTGCGGCGGCATCAATACTTGCCAAGGTCACCAGAGACAGATTTATGTATGAGCTGGATAAAAAGCTGCCGGAGTACGCTTTTGTAAAGCACAAGGGCTATGGCACCGCCCTGCACTATGAGCGTATTGCTCAGTACGGAGTTTCCGAATATCACCGGCTCACTTTTCTCAAAACCCTGAAGGAGCATATAAATGATAAAAAATAAAACCGGCGCCATGGGCGAGGTTTACGCCGCCAGATACCTGCGGGATAATGGTTATAATATAGTCAGCGCCAACTACCGCTGCAGGTTCGGCGAAGCGGATTTAATAGCATTCTGCGGAAAAACCCTTTGCTTCGTTGAGGTAAAAACCAGGCAGAGGGATTCTTATCACAGGCCCTTTGAAGCCGTGGATGAAATAAAGCAGCAGCGCCTTGTGATGACGGCAAAAAGCTTTATCGCCATGGCAAAAATCGAGGCCCCCGTGCGTTTTGATGTGTGCGAGGTAATGATGGATGAGGAACCGGGGGGCTATGAAATAAACTATATTGAAAACGCCTTTGATGCAGGGTGAAAATGGTATAAATTAAGCGGGCACCGCAGGGTGTCCGCTTTGCATTTAATCAATATGTTTTCTGAAAAACTCCAGGGCCTTTTCTATTGCCTCTTTGCCCGCTTTGCTTTCGGATGCCAGTACGCTGAAAACATTAATCAGCATCCTCATCTTCTTCAAAGCAGAATACTTCTTCAACAGATTTGCCGAAAACTTTTGCTATATCCATAGCGAGTTTCAGAGAAGGATTATAATAGCCGTTTTCAAGCTTTCCGATGGTTTCTCTTCTTACTCCCACCATCTCAGCTAAATCCGATTGCTGAAGCTTCAGTGCTTTTCTGTATTCATACATTTTAGTTTTAAGCACTGGCATATTATTCCCTCTCTTTCCTTATGAATAAAACACCTGTTAAAATATCTTTAATGCCGATAAATACAAATGGAATATGAATCAGCAAATTAACCACATCTGTAACTGACACTTGTTTTTCAAAGCTTTTGGATTTTAGATAAGAGTATATTCCAATTAAAGCGAATATTATTATTATATATATAATCATATTCACTGTTCTATATGACCAAACGGCAGATTCCATCAAGTTTTTCTCAGCCATCTCATCAAATTCATCTGTATTTATTTTGAAGAATACAATTACTATAATTGTTGCTACTGTTAGTAAACAGGCGCTGATAAACCTTAAATAACCTACATTAAAGCAACCAATAATACCCAAAGCAACAAAGATAAGTCCTTCAATAACAAAAGTCCAAGTTGCTCTTTTTGAGAGAGATATCGCTGTTTTTTCTTTTTTCATAGTAAGACCTCCACGTGATATATTTATAACATTTGTGATAATTATATCACATTTTTTGCGATTGTCAAGAAAAAAGTGATAAATATATCACATAATAATCCGGGAATCGTCAAAACAGGCTCACGGAAAACACCGCAAGCCTGGTTTTTATATTATATTTAATAATCTTAATCAATATATTTTCTGAAAAACTCCAGGGCCTTTTCTATTGCCTCTCTGCCCGCTTTGCTTTCGGATGCCAGCACACTGAAAACGTGGGGCAGGTCAACACCGTCGTATTTCGGGAAGTCCAGAAGCAGCACATCAATCCCCTTTTTCTTAAGCACCTCCGCCTGTTCCCTGGTCTGTTTAAGGCCCAGGGAATCTCCGCTGCTGGTTATAAGGCAGGTGGGCGGGAACTCCGCAAGAGGTGCAATTTCATCAAAATTCATATAAGCGTAGCCCGGGGCGGATTTATAGTTTTTGCCCCACATTTTTGTAAGGTAAACGCTCATAATGCCCTTGTTCTTTGCGCTTGCCACCGGGGAGGTAAGCAGCAGGGTTTTCAGCTTAAGGGCTGGGGCGGCGGTGCCGAAAATTTCCCTGAGCTTTTCGCCGGTAAGCAGGGCGGCAGCATAGCTTGCCAGCATACCGCCGGCAGAGTCGCCCGTAAGCATAATGTTATCAGCATCGCAGGGGTAATCCTCAAGATGTTTGGCAATATAATCAATGGCCGCCATTACATCTTTGAGCTGGTCATAAACCGTAACCTCCGGCACAAGGCGGTAGCTCATATTGAATACGGTATAGCCCCGCTTTGCAAGGTTGAGGCAGTAGATTCTGTTCAGCTCCTTGTTGCCGTACATCCAGCCCCCGCCGTGTATATCGATTATAACCGGCAGTTTGCCTTCGGTATTTTCCGGGTAATAAACATCCAGCCGGTGAAGGGGGTGGCTGTCATCGATATATGCAATATCATATATTCTTTTTATGCCTTCCGGCTCAGTCTGGCTTGCGATATTTTTTATATCATTTTTCTCAACATTTTTCCAGAATGCGTTGCAAAGGGCCATAAATAAAGCCATAAATCTGCCTCCCGATAATTTTATTGAATTTATTATACCACGGAAAACCCGGCTTTACAATTACGGCAGACAAAATAGGGCCCTCTATTTTGCGGATTTTTGTATTTTAATACCCGTAAGTCTGTGGTATTGTACCCTTGAAGGAACAGCCCCCTCAAATTTAAATGAACAGGAGTGATTGTAATGTACTGTGCAATGATTATGCCTTTTATGTTCCCCTTTTTCGCTCCCGTAAGCAGGGTTGCCGCCATAGAAGGGCTCTACCGGCTGGGGGAGGAAAAAAGAAGGCTTGAGATGAAATCTCCGAAATACTGCACGGAATGCGGCAGCAGGATTGTTGCCGGCAGGGATAAGTACTGCAGGGATTGCGGCAGCCTTCTGAGGTGAAGGCCTGTGAAATTAAGCGAAAAGCAAACGCACAGATTTATTTGAGTTTCAAAGCCCGCAAGTTACAACAGCTTGCGGGCTTGAATTATGCAGATTTATAAGGTTGTTTTTATTGTGCGTTTTTGCCGCTTTTTCCGCCTCGCCGTACCTTGGTACTGTCTTCGGCGGAAGAAAGAGGCATTTTCATCTTAATTTCTTCGGCCGGCCTGTGCATTTGAGCGAAAAACAAACAGACAAGGGTTCAGTTAAATTCAAGCCCGCAGCAAAAAACACTGCGGGCTTATTTTTCCTTTTTCTGAGGAATATTTTATATTGTCTGTTTTCGCCGTTTTTTCGGCTCTGCCGTACTTTAAGTACTGTCTTCCGCCGAAGAAAACAGCGTTTTCATCCTGACTACAGCTGTCATTTATCTGCTGAATTCAGGCAAAAAACAAAACCCGCAGAAAAAAACACTGCGGGCTTAAACTATATAAATATACTTTTACTGCGGGCTTATCATTTCTTTAAGGGCGGCAATCTGTTCGCCGGTCATGCCTGCATCCTTGAGGAAGTTTTCTGCGTAGTATGATAAATCCGCTGTTTTGACATTGGCGTTTTCATCACCGGTCATGCTCTGAATCATGGGGTTCAGCACACTGTCAACTATGGTGGTATATCTTTCCGGGTCGCTTGTCTGCGTAATATTGTAGTAATTTGCGTAGGTGATCATATAGTCTTCGGCAATTTCATCATAGGATACCCCGGCGAGGGCCTCAAGCAGCATACATACAAAACCGGTTCTGTCCTTGCCCTCGGTGCAGTGAATAAGGCAGGGGCCTTCGCTCTTTATCATTGCGGCAAAGCCGTCTGCGATTTTCTCTTTGAATTCATCGGAGGCAAAATTCATATTGAGGGCAATGGGCTTAACATTTCCGCCTTCGTAAAGGGTTTTGAAATAAGGCGAGGCAAAATCCTCTTTGCTCATATAGCCTTCGATTTTTTCGTCGTTATCCGAAAGGTTGAGTATGAATTCAACCCCCGCCGCTTTCATGAGCGAATCGGTAAAAGACGCCCTGTTATGCTGGTTATCGCAGGGTGAGGCGGACCTGTAAAGGAAATTCTTTTTTATGCCCGTAACATCAATGGCCCTGAAATTGGCGAATATTTCATCACTTTTGTAATCGGTTCTTTCATCGGTGTAATGTATATCTCTTGCCTTCTGGATATCGGAGAACGCGCCTTTTTCGCCCAGGGTAATTGCAGCGGTATCGGTTTCGGCAAGGCCCGCAACCTCCCAGAGGTCATCGCCGTTGTTGATGGCGGCTTTTATGTAATCGTAGCCGGGGTAAGCCACAAGCAGGGCGTCCCCGTTTTTGGTATAGTAGCCGTTATAATAAGGCAGGCCGGTAAGTTCATAGCCGTTTGAGAAGGTGATATTTATGCTGTCACCGTATTCAAAGCCCAGGGCGTTGAATTCCTCAATGGTGTTTGTGATATAAATACCGCCGAATTCCGGCTCGTGGATAATTGAGCAGTTTTCAAGCACCGGGGCTTCATCCTGCTTTTTGCCGCAGCCCGTAAGGGACAGAGCCCCGGCAGCAAGGCAGATGCACATTAGAACCGCAGCGACGGATTTTAATGCTTTTTTCATTTTCTTCCTCCTGTTTGTAATTTATAATTAACTATTATAATGCCGGAGGCGGCAAATGTAAATACGGTTGACAAGATTATGCTTCAATGACATAATAAACACAGGGAGTGGTATTATGAAAAGAACAGTTGCCCTTATTATGATTTTAGTGATGGGAGGTATGCTTGTGTTTGGTTTTTCCGGCTGCTCCGGCAAAAAATACCGGGTAGATTACGGCGGGCAGAAGGACTGCTTCAAAGGCGCAAAGGATTATTACCCCGCCGGCAAAAAGGTAACCCTTTATTATGATATTATTGCCACCGATACCGATTACAGCTTTTATGTGAACGGGGAGAGAGTAAACCCGGATTACAGCGAAAGCAAGGGCTATATTATCAGCTTTGTTATGCCTGAGCAGGATATCACCGTAAAGGCGGAGAGCAAAAATTCAATGGAATATATCCCCGAGGGAGGGGAGAAGGCCGTGCTTTCCTTCAGTTCTTTTGACGGCGGCGGGCCGGAGTTTTCCGTAAAAATTGAGGATGAAAGCGTAGTCGGCTGTGATATGGTCCGCGATTACGGCAGTCAGAACCATGCAGAGATTGACGGCGCCGCCTATGACTGGGTGATTACCTTCACAGGCCTTGCCCCGGGCGAAACAAAGGTTACCGTAAGCGCCCGTTCCCCCATAGCGGATAATTTTGATTCATATTACACCGCTTCGGTTGATGAGGAGCTTAATGTTACCCTTACTCTGATTGAAACCGTTGAAATTGAGAATTATTAAACATAAAAACAAGAGGCTTACAGGCGCTGACCTGTAAGCCTCTGTTTGTTTTGCGTTATGCTGCTGTTCCGGGCTTATTCAATCTCAAGCCGCCTTGCCTTGGGCAGGGCGTTTTCCTTTTTGGGCAGCTCAAGCTGAAGAACACCGTTTTCATACTTTGCCTTGATAGCCTCGGCGTTTACCTCGCTTATATCAAACTGCCTGGTGTAGCTGCCGTAGGAACGCTCGCTGCGGATGATTTTATCCTTCTCATCCTTTTCTTCGTGCCTGCTGCGGCGCTGGGCGCTGACAGTCAGAGTGTCGCCGTTGATATCAATATTGATATCCTTTTTATCAAAGCCCGGCAGATCTGCCTCAAGCAGGTAATGGTCGCCTTCATCGGTAATATCGGTTTTGAGCCCGCCGAAGGGCTTATCATTCACAAAGCCGAAGGGGTAGCCGAAAAAGCCTCTTTCAAGGTCTTCGAAATCTCCGAAGGGATTGTAAGGATGTGCGCAGCTGTTATTTCTTTTTGTAAGTTCAAACATAATAATGCCTCCGATTCATTTTTATTTGCCGGCCGGTGCCGGCTCCGGGTTAGCCGCTTTATTGCGGTTTTATTTCCTCTGACAGCTACATATTAACCCGGGAAATCGGATATTTTATTATTTAACTGTGAATATTCTATTAATAATTGGCACTCTAAGTAAATAAGTGCTAAGTTTTTTGGATCAGAGTATTCTTTGTTGATGATATGTAATTAAACCGGCAGATAATCTGGCAGGATTACTGCAGATAATATATTAAAAATCCTCACCCGCCAAAGCGGATGAGGATTGACTGTTATTCTGTTTATCCCATTACTGCGCCCAGAAGTCCGTAGGAAAGGGCCGCCATAATAAGGCCGGCTATGAGTATGCCTGCGGCGATAATCGGCAGGGATGATTTCATCCTTATATCCATAAGGGCGGCAACCAGAGCGCCGGTCCAGCCGCCGGTGCCGGGCAGGGGTATTGCCACCAGTATCAGCAGCCCCAGGCGTTTATACTTGAGCACTGTTTCTTTCTTTTTATCGGAATGGGCTTCAAGCTTATCTATTATTTTATTCCATTTTTCAAATCTTCTCAGGAATCTGAAAATTTTTCTTATAAAAAGCAGAATAAAGGGTATGGGCAGCAGGTTGCCGATATAGCTTATGATAAAGGCCTTCCATAGCTGAACACCCAGTATTTTTGCCGCAATCATTCCGCCGCGGATTTCAAGCACCGGCAGAAGGGATATAATGAATATAATAAGCTCTTTGGGTATTGAATCCCTGAAAAAAGCAACAATACTGTCGGTAATTGCTTCTGCCAAATTTGTCACCTCGATATACTTTACGCGTTCTGCACCCCTGCCTCAATCAGGTATTTACGGGCGCTTTCAAGTATGTTTCTGTCATTGATAAACCGCAGGTTATCCATGGCTCTGTTGTAATCAAGCCACATATAATCCTCTATCTCCTCCCTCTGGATTACAGTCTGGGTATCCAGAGTTTTGGCAAGGTAGATGGTAACGGATTTTTCAATGCGGCCCTGAATTGTGTATTCGGACCGGGAGGCAAAATTGGGGAGTATGCTGATATGTATGCCGGTTTCTTCCAGCACTTCTCTTATGGCAGTCTGCTCGCAGCTTTCGCCCCGCTCCACATGGCCCTTGGGGAAACCCCAGTGGGAGGAACGGCGGTTTTTGATAAGCAGGTATCTTATTTCATTATTGATAAGGCGGTAAACCACCGCGCCGCAGGACTGCTCGTAAAGGCAGTCTATTTTGCCCTCACCGGGCTTTTCGGCAAAGGCAACTGCATCCTCAATCTGGTAAACAATATACTTTGTGCTTTTGGGGGCAACAACAAAAACCGGGGGAGTGTCGTTTGTGTGTCTGATTACGGCAATAACTCTGCCGTCAAAGGTTCTTACAGGGTGATTGATACCCATGATATAGGCTCCGCAAGTGAGGTTATTATACCGCTTTTTTCCTTCAATAGTGCCGTAGTTCAACTGATAGGTAAAGCCGAATTGCCTGTTTACGGAGTGGATCGGATTAGTCACCCTTACCCGTACATATTTGCCGAGCAAAATAATCCACACCTTTCGGGATGGTCATACGACCACAGATAAATACAAAATCATTATACTAAAACAGCGGTTATAAAACAATAGTTTTTTTGCCTAAAAAAACAGAAAGGCCCGATGATATTTTGTTTTACTTGAAAAAAACAGGGGGATAGTGTATATTTTTTTTGTATTTATGCAACAAAAACGGATTTTTCCTTTACTTATGTATGAAAGCGGGTGAAAAAAGGTGGGCAGCGAAATAACCGAGCTTGTCAGAAAAGCTCAGGGTGGGAACGCAGATGCTTTCGGCAGACTGTACAGCATCTATTATAAAGAAATGTACAGCTACGCCTGCTGTGTTACCGGCAATGCTTTCGCCGCAGAGGATGCGGTAAGCGAAGCGGTTTGCTCTGCCTTCAAAGATATAAAAGCCCTTCGAAAGCCGGAATCTTTCAAAGGCTGGCTGTTCAGAATCCTCAACGCCGCCTGCCGGCGTCAGTTTAACGAGCTGCACGCAAACCTTGAGCTCAACGATGAGGTTGACCTGGGCAGAAACACAGACGGCGGTATAAGCAACCTGGACCTCTCCATGGAGCTTCAGGCCGCAATCAAAATACTCACCCCAGAAGAAAGGCAGATAGTATTCCTTAAAATAATGGGGGAATACAAAAGCCGTGAAATAGCGGATATCCTTGAAATGCCGGGGGCAACGGTCAGGTCCAAGCTGGCAAGAGCCCTGGCAAAGCTTAAAACCGAAATTGAAGAAAACAGGAAAGGAGGCGAAGACCGTGAAACGCAGTGAGCTTGATACCTTAATGCAGTTGAAAAGCGCATACGAAAAGGATGCCGAGAATATAAAAGTTCCCGAATCCCTTTCCGTTGACAGAATAACCGAAAAATTAAAGCAGACATCCGTTGACCCGGATGCAGGCAAAGCCGGCACAATTATAAGAATCCGCCGCATTACCGCTGTTGCTGCGGCTCTGGTTTTCGTTACCGTCCTTACCGTATTTATCAGGAATAATATCAGAGTCAATACAGCAGGCGTAAAGAATGCTTTTGAGGGCTTTGAGCTTAACAAACTTGTAAAGAACATCAAAACCGATTCCGAGCTTCAGAATATCATAAACGAGATTCTTTCATCGGATAAAGGCGGTAAAACCAGCACATCCGCCAAAGGCGCCACCGAGCAGAGCACCGAAAAAACCGGGCTTCTCTCAATCCTGGGTGACGAAAAGACCACCGAAGAAACCGCCAAGGTTGAAAATGTCAAGGCAACAGATAACGACAGCATGATTGCCCAGGCCGTGAACTCCGGCCAGGTTGATTGCCTTGCGGATACCGTTCACTGCAGCGGCAAATATATTTATACTGTTTCCGAAGAATATGACGAGCGCTCCGGCAGGAATTACTCTGCTGTTAATATAATTCGCTCATCACCTCCCGATGATATGTTCCCGGTAGCAAAAATTCCGGTTACCGATTCCTCCTCTTCCGATGTAATAGAGAACTGCCGGGGTATATATGTAAACGGCGGCACTCTCATAGCCCTTGTAGAGAGAAGCCGCTATGCAATGTCAGGCGACGGCAGCGAAGAGGCGGTTAAATCCAGCACAGTAGCAGTTTATTTTGATATATCCGACCCGGAGCAGCCTGCGCAGACAAGCGTATGCGAGCAGGAAGGCACCCTTATGTATGCAAAGCTTACCGGCGGAAAGTTCTATGTGGCAACAAGCAAGTCCATTTCCTCCGAGGGCGCTGCATCCGCCCCTACCCTTACGGTAAACGGCAGTCAGGTTCAGCTCAGAGCCGATAAAGGCGAATATACGGCGGCACAGAACGCAAAAGAAAAGGCCGTGCTGTTCATAACGGCAGCAACTCCCGGCAAGGTTGACGCCAATATGCCGAAGCTTGCTCTTTTGGGCTGCGGCAGCAAAGCGGATGTTTCCGCAATGAATAATACTGTATATATCACAAGGCTGTTTGTTTCACCCGATACCGGGGAAAAGAAAACGGAGATTTACAGCTTCACGGTCAAAGACGGCGCCATCAGCCAGAGCGGCACCTATTCCTTTGACGGCACAATAGTAAGCGGCCCCGGCATAAGCGAGCAGGGTTATATCCGCCTGATCACTTCCGACGGCAGTACCCTGAGCGCCTGCGTGCTGACCTCCGGCCTTAAGCTTACCGGTGAAAACAGAGATTTTGCCCCGGCGGAAAATGTAACAGTTACCTACATAGGCAGTAAGGCCTGTGTATCCGCTCAGGATAAGACCTACATCCTTGATTTTACCAACCCCTCAAGTATAACCGCAGCCGAAACCACGGTGTTTGTAGGCGGTTCAAGAATAAGGCAGCTTAAGGACGGCAGCATTCTCAGCGTGTCCGGCCCCGATTCCGCCGGCAAGGTTACCTTATCCCTTTTCAGAAGCGACAATACCGGTTCTGTCTATATCTTTGATGCATCGCAGACGGCGCTCGCCCAAAGCGATTCAAGGGCAATAGTCTGTGATGAAAAAACCGGAATATTCGGTCTGCCCGTAATTATCCACGATGAAAACGGCAACGAAGCCAGCGCCTACGCCCTGTTTGATACTTCCGGCGGCGATATAAACCCCGTAGGTATCTATACCCACGATGAAAACTTTGTGGGCAATGCGGCAGTCAGAGCCGTCTGCTCCGGTGGTATTCTCTACACCGTTTCAAACGAAAAAGTTTCCGCATTCTCAATTTCCGGCAAAGAAACCATAGGCACGGTAACATTCTGATACCGGCAAAAACCTTTAAATTATATATAATCTCTTGACAAAATCGTATTTTGCTATTACAATATAGCAGATTATTGATGAAGGAAGGATATTTATGAAAAAGTCAATCACATTAGTTCTTGCACTTATGGTTGCGTTAACCGCAATCTTCTCACTGTCAGTTCTTGCTTTTGCTGATGGTTCAGATGCTCCTGCAGAGCCCACCACAGCAGCTCCCGCAGCAGATACTGCCGACACCAGACCCACCAGCATCAGGGATATTATCCCCACCACAGAAGCAACCACAGCTGCAGCTACCACCAAATCTGCCGCTGATTCCGGTGACAGCATTCTCAACAAGCTTACTACCACCACAAAGCTTCCCGACCAGACCAAGGAAGACACCGATGATGTAGTTACCGGCCCCAGCGCTGTTGTTGATGATCCTACCGAAGCTACAAAGGCAGCTTCCGGTGATGAGACCAAAGCTCCCGCAAAGGTAGTTTCCAGCATCCCCAACACCGGCAGCTCAATGGCAGTTCCCGCAATCGCGGTTCTTGCTCTTGTTGCAGGTACAGTAGCAGTAGTTAAAACCAAAAAAGAGTTTTAATCTGACTGCTTCATTCAGGCGAAAAACAAACAGACAAGTTTGAAAAGATATCAGCTCGCAGTAACACAAAACTGCGGGCTTAATTTTTTCTTTTTCTAAGGAAAAGATTTTATTGTCTGTTTTCGCCGTTTTTTCGGCTCTGCCGTACTTCAGTACTGTCTCCCGCCGAAGAAAACGGCGTTTTCATCCTGACTGCAGCAGTCTTTTACCCGTTTTGCTTCATTCAGGCGAAAAACAAACAGACAGGTTTGATAAGATATCAGCTCGCAGTAACACAAAACCGTGGGCTTATCTTTTTTATTTTTCTGTAAGGACAGAATGCTTTTTGTTTGAAAAACAATTGAAATCGGAGTGTTGTATTGTTATAATAAAAAAAACGCGCACCAATAACACGAAAGGAGATTGTTCGGATGTCGGAACGGGTAATAAGAATTCTTATTGAATCTTTCCCCAAAATACTTCTCCCCGGTCTCAAAATGACAATCCCCCTTACGGTTTTTGCCTTTTCGCTGGGGCTTATAATCGCGGTTATTACCGCTCTTATTCAGTATTACAATGTTCCCCTGCTCAGCAGGGCGGCAAGAGTTTATATCTGGATAATCAGGGGAACCCCTCTGCTTGTTCAGCTTTTTGTGGTGTTTTACGGCCTGCCCGGGGTAGGAATAATGACTTCTCCCTTCCCTACGGCGGTGGCGGTTTTTGCAATAAACGAGGGTGCTTATGCGGCCGAAACAATCCGCGCCGCCCTTGAGGCCGTGCCTCACGGTCAGCTTGAGGCCGGCTACTGCGTGGGTATGAGCCGGGGCAGAACGGTGCGCAGAATAATTCTTCCCCAGGCTTTCCGTACTGCGGTGCCGACCCTGGGCAACGAGCTGATAAGTATGGTTAAGGATACCTCCCTTGCGGCCAACATAACCGTAATGGAAATGTTTATGACTACCCAGCGTATTAACGCCGTTTACTATGAGCCCCTTGCCCTTTACCTTGAGGTTGGGCTTATTTATCTTATCTTTTCCACTGTGCTTTCAAGGGTACAGAGAGTTGCGGAAAAGAAACTTGCCTCTTACGGAAGAAGGTGACCGCTTTGCTGTTATCGGTTAAAAATCTCAGAAAATCCTTTCCCGAAACAGGAGAAATACTCAGGGGCATTGACCTTGAGGTTGAAAAGGGAGAAATCATATCCGTAATAGGTCCCTCCGGCGGAGGAAAAACCACCCTTCTCAGGTGCCTTAACTTCCTTGAAACCCCGGATTCCGGAGAGATGACATTTGAAGGCGAAACATACAACTTAAGCAGTATAGGCAAAAAGCAGATAAACGGCATAAGAAAAAGAACCGCTTTCGTTTTTCAGAATTTCAATCTGTTTGCCAACAAAACTGCGGTTCAGAATGTTATGGAGGGGCTCCTTGCCTCAGGTATGGGCAAGAAGGATGCCCGCAGAAAAGCGGAGCAGGCCCTCGCTGATGTAAACCTTTCGGACCGCCTTGATTACTACCCTAACCAGCTTTCCGGCGGCCAGCAGCAAAGGGTTGCCATAGCCCGCGCCGTTGCTCTTGACCCGGATATAATATATTTTGATGAGCCCACCTCCGCTCTGGACCCGGAGCTTACCCGGGAGGTGCTGGATGTTATCGCCGCCCTTGCCGGGCAAAGCATGACCATGATTGTTGTTACCCACGAGCTGGAGTTTGCCCGCAGGATTTCAACAAAGGTTATGCTTATGGATGAAGGGATAATTGCGGAGTCCGCCGGTGCGGAAAAGTTTTTCAACTCACCGGAAAGCGAAAGAACAAAGCAATTTCTTGAAAAAATAAACAGCTGAAAGAGAAAGGAAAGTAATTATGAAAAACGCAAAAAAAATCATCGCCCTTATTCTTGTGTGCGCAACGGCCCTGCTTGTTACGGCGGGATGCGCCGGCAAAGCAAATCCGGAGCCTGCTGACCGCCTTGCAAAAATCAAGGCAGACGGCAAAATAATCATAGCGCTGGAGGGCAACTGGGCTCCCTGGTCCTTCCACGATACTGAAACCGATGCCGTAATAGGCTTTGATGCGGATGTAGGCAGAGCCATAGCCGAAAAACTGGGCGTTGAGGCCGAGATAGTCGAAGCTCCCTGGGAATCTCTGTTTGCGGGCCTTGACAGCGGCAGATACGATCTTGTTATCAACGGCGTAGAAATCACCGAGGAGAGAAGCGAAAAATACAGCTTTTCCGTGCCTTACGGATATATCCGCACCGCCCTTATTGTCAAGGCGGATAATGATGAAATTAAGACTTTTGAGGACCTTAAAGGAAAATCCACCGTAAACAGCCTGGGCAGCACCTATATGGAGCTTGCAGAGAGTTACGGCGCCACCGCCGCAGGTGTTTCCACCCTTGCGGAAACCCTTACGCAGGTTGAGCAGGGCAGGGTTGACGCCACCCTTAACGCCGATGTTTCATTCTATGATTATATGAAGCAGCAGCCGGATGCTCAGCTTAAAATAGCTGCCCTTACAGATGAGGCCTCGTCCGTTGCAATCCCCATGGTTGCCTCCGATGATTACGCATCCCTCAGGGATGCGGTAAACGCCGCAATCAACGAACTTCTCAGCGAGGGAGTAATTGCCGAGCTTTCCGTTAAATACTTCGGCTCCGATATTACAAAATAAAATTCTGATTTCAGGAAGCGCATAAATAATGAAAAAAGCTGCCCGGTATTTCAAAAAAGAACTGATGCTTTCCGTTTCTCTGGCTGCCGCCGTTGCGGGGCTTATTATCACGCCCCCGGGTGCGGATTTCTTCAGAGGCATAGACTGGCGAACTCTCGGCACACTGCTTATGATGCTCTGTGTGCTGGAGGGCTTCAAAAAGGAAAATGTCTTAAGGCCTGTTGAAAACATTGCATCCCGTCTGAAAACCCCGGCGGCTCTTTCATTTTTTCTTGTTTTCGGCGTTTTCTTTACATCAATGTTTGTTACCAATGATGTTTCCCTTATTATTTTTGTGCCCCTTACAATCCTGCTTTTCAGGAGCGGGGAAAGGGAGCAGTATATACTGCCCGTTATTTCAATGGAAAACATCGCCGCCATAAGGGGCTCCCTGCTTACCCCCTTCGGCTCTCCGCAGAATCTTTTTCTTTACGGGCAGGCGAAGGAAGTGAACTTTGTTCATTTTATGCTTCATATGCTGCCCCTTTCCGTAATGAGCGCAGTGCTGCTTTCGGTTTTTATTATCGTAATGTACCGTAAAAACCTCAGGGAGCAGATAATCTTTTCCCACAAGAGCGCCGAATGGCAGCAGAGCAGACGGCTGCAGAGAACGACCTACAGGCTGCTGTTTATTCTGGTAATGGCCGTTATCATCACAAGAACACAGTTCTGGTGGGCGGCTCTTATTCTGGTAATCGCGGCAATTTTTGCGGTTGACAGAAAAATATTTCTGAGAGTGGATTATGTGCTTATCCTCACATTCCTCTGCTTCTTCATTTTTTCATCCTCAATTGCAGGCAATGAAAAAATATCGGCGTTTCTCAGTTCATCGGTTGCCGGCAGGGAATACTGGTGGGCAATAGGGCTGAGCCAGATTATATCAAATGTGCCGGCTTCCATAGTTCTTTACCCCTTCACAAAGAACTTTGCCGGGCTTATTTACGGCGCAGATACCGCAGGCCTCTGCTCCCTTATCGGCTCCCTTGCCTCTGTAATAAACTACCGTATTTATGTGCGTGAATACCCGGGTAACGGCAAAAAGTTCATAAAAACCTTCACCCTCATCTCCTGGGCATTTTTCATAATTGTAGTTATCCCGGGCTATCTCCTCTCCCGCTGGAAATTCTTTTAGTATAAACTGAATAATTAAAAACCGTAAAAATATCCCGGGAATGCAAACTGCATACCCGGGATTTTCTAATCAATTATTATATTTTTATTATTTATAAAGCGGGCCGTAGGCGGCGCAGGCTCTGTAATCGGCGCCCTCAAGGTCCTTGGTGCCGAAGGCACCCCAGCTGGCGGGGCGGAATATCTTTTCATCGGGAACATTATGAAGGGCAACGGGGATTCTGAGCATTGACGCCATGGTGATAAGGTCGGCGCCCACATGGCCGTAGGAGATGGCGCCGTGGTTTGCTCCCCAGTTGTTCATAAGGTCATAAGCGGATTTGAAGGGACCTTCGCCGGTGCATCTAGGGGTGAACCAGGTGCAGGGCCAGGTGTAGTCCGTTCTCTTCCAGATTATATCGGAAACCTCAGCGGGCAGTTTAACGGTCCAGCCCTCGCATATCTGAAGCACGGGGCCCAGACCTTTGACTATATTGAGGCGGATCATTGTTGCGGGCATTTCTGCATCGGTAAGGAAGCGGGATGAGAAGCCGCAGCCTCTGAAGTAGCCCATATCGGCAGCGCACCAGGTGGTGGCTTTGAGCATTCTCTGAGCTTCTTCCTCGGTAACATTATACCACTCTTTGATAAGGGCGTTGCCGTTTTCATCCTTTGCTTCGCCGCAGGCATCAAGGCAGCAGGCGCCGGAATTTATAAGGTGGATGAAGCCCTGAGCCTCTTTGGCTTTGCCTTCAAGGTCATAGCCGGTAACTCTCTTTACGCTGTCGGTGCTCCAGCAGGTACGCACATCGGCAAACATCTGGGCTCTGTTGGTAAGGAGTTTGAGGAAGAGCATGCTTGTGCCGTTGAGTGTATCGTTTTCGGTAGCGAAAGCGTAGGGCTCCCTTATGCCGTTCCAGTCAAAGGAAGTGTTGAGGATGGATTCCGCAAAGTCTGCATTGGGCCAGTGATCTGTCCACTGCCTCTGACCCTGGAAGCCGCCCACTATGGCGTTGTGGCCTACCATCTCTTCCTGACGGTCTGCGGGCAGGTTGGGGTTGCCGTTCATAAGGTCCTTGATAATGCAGGCGGTTTTAACGGTGAATTCCCAGTCCTTCTCTTTTTCTTCGGGGGTTTTGCGGATTATATCCGGGTTTTTATCCCAGCCCTCGGGGCAGTTTTTCTTGGTCCATTCAAGGGCTTTCTTAAACTCTTCTTCGTCATAAATTCCCTCTTCCATACGGCGGAGAATTTCAACCTCGTCAACGCTTTCAACTCTCATTCCGAGATATTCCTCAAAGAATTCGGAGTTGATAACGGAGCCGGCTATACCCATGCAGATAGAGCCGATCTGCAGGTAGGATTTGCCTTTCATTGTGGCAACTGCCACGGCTGCTCTTGCAAAGCGGAGCAGTTTTTCTCTTACATCGTCGGGAATTGTGGTATCATCCGCATCCTGCACATCTTTGCCGTAAATGCCGAAGGCGGGCAGGCCCTTCTGTGCGTGGGCGGCCAGCACGGCGGCAAGGTAAACGGCGCCGGGTCTTTCGGTTGCGTTAAAGCCCCATACGCCCTTTATGGTGTTGGGGTCCATATCCATTGTTTCCGAGCCGTAGCACCAGCAGGGTGTAACGGAAAGGGTAATGTCAACGCCCTCTTTTTTGAATTTGGCGGCGCAGGCGGCGGCCTCTGCCACTCTGCCTATGGAGGTATCCGCAATAACAACCTTTACGGGCTCGCCGTTGGAGTATTTGATATTCTCCCTGAAAAGGTCCGCGGCGGCCTTGGCCATATTCATAGCCTGGTCTTCAATGGATTCTCTTACTTTGAGCACGCCTCTTCTTGCGTCAATAATGGGGCGTATGCCTATTACGGGATATTCGCCTATAAGTCTGCTTTTTGCCATTTTACATTTCTTCCTTTCACATTATTTTGAGAAATTTATCATAATTTTTATTCCACTCATCCGTGTTTTCGGGCATAAACTGTTTTACGCCCTCGCTGAGGGCAATAACCTGCCTTGCTTCCTCAATGGATTTTATATCTCCGCAGGAGAGAAGCTGAACGGCAAGGTTGCCGAAAACGGTTGCTTCAACGGGGCCTGAAATCACTTTTCTGCCCGTGGAGCAGGCGGTAAGGCCGCTCAGGAAGGTATCCTTGGTGCCGCCGCCGATAATATGGATAACCGGGTAAGTTTTACCGGTGCATTTTTCAACTGATTCAAGGGTCTGCCTGTATTTGAAGGCGAGGCTTTCATAGATGCATCTCATCACTTCGCCGGGGCTTTCGGGAACGGGCTGCCCCGTCCTTTGGCAGAATTCTCTGATCCTGCCCGGGATATTGCCGTGGGGCAGGAATTCGGGAGCATCCGGGTTTATGAAGCACTTGAAGGGCTCCGCCTTGCGGGCAAGGGCCTCAAGGTCGGCATAGGAATAATTGTTGCCGTGCCTGTTCCAGTGCCGTCTGCTCTCCTGAATAAGCCAGAGGCCGGTGATATTTTTAAGGAAGCCCACTTTGCTGCCGTAGCCGCCCTCGTTGGTTATATTAAGGGCACGGGATTCGTCTGTTACAACCGGGGTGTCAAGCTCCGTGCCGAAAAGGGACCAGGTGCCGCTGGAAAGGAAAGCAAAATCCTTTTCGCTGCTCGGCACGGCGGTAATGGCGCTCTGGGTATCGTGGCCGCATACGCTGATTACATCAACGGGCTCTATGCCGCACTCCTCGCAGATTTCTTTGCGTATTTTGCCCAGCACCGAGCCGGAGGGCTTTATATCGCACATAATTGAAGATGGAATACCCAGCTTTTCAAGCAGATCGTTTGCCCAGGTTTTTGTTTTTATATCCACCATCTGTGAGGTGGTGGCAATTGAATATTCCGTGGTCATTTTCCCCGTAAGGAAGTAGCCGAAAAGGTCCGGCATAAACAGGAGCTTATCCGTTCTTTCAAGGATATATGGTCTTTCCTTCTTGAGGGAATAGAGCTGATAAACGGTGTTAAGGTCAAGGAACTGTATGCCTGTTCTGCCGTAAAACTCCTCATCCGGTATAATGCCGCCGCATTCTTTTACAAGGCCTGCGGTGCGGGCATCGCGGTAGTGAACGGGGTTTTCAAGCAAATCGCCGTTTTTATCAATCAGACCGAAATCAACCCCCCAGGTGTCTATGCCCACGGAGTCTATTCTGCCGCCTTCCGCGGCTTTCATAATGCCCTGCTTTATCTCATAGAAAAGCCGGAGCACATCCCAGTAAACGGTGCCGCCTATCTGAACCGGGTCGTTTGAAAAGCGGTGCACCTCTTCCATTTTGATTTTTTCGCCGTCAAAGGTGCCTACAATTGCTCTGCCGCTGGAGGCGCCGAAATCTATGGCAAGTATTCTTTTGCTCATTGAATCACAACGCCTTTCTTGAGGATTATGTTGGCATAAATTGCGGTTTCGCCTGTTGCAACAACGCAGTAGGCCTTTTTTGCTCTTTCATAGAAGGCAAAGCGCTCAACAAGCTCAAACTTCTTTTCGCCCTCAATGGCGTTTACGGTTTTTCTGTAATCATCCCAGATGGGGGGAGTGTTTGCGGGGTCGCCGTTATCCATAAGGGCAACGGGGGCCTCGACATAGGTATCAAGTGGCATAAGGCGCAGGATTGCATCCACAATCTCATTTACACCGTGGCCGTCAAGGCGCACAAGGCGCTGTGCAACGGAAGCGGCGGGGAAATTACCGTCGCCTATTACTATTTCATCGCCGTGGCCCATTTCCATAAGTATTTTGAGAAGCTCCGGGGATATTATTGGGGAAATGTTTTTAAGCATAATACTGCTCCTTTCGGATTATCGTTATCAGAAATCAGCCTGGCCGGTGGTTCTGGGGTAGGGGATTGAATCCCTTATGTTGTCTATACCCGTAAGGTACATAACAAGGCGTTCAAAGCCCAGGCCGAAGCCGCTGTGCTTAACGCCGCCGTACCTGCGAAGGTCAAGGTACCAGTCATAATCCTCCTTGTTCAGGCCAAGCTCCTCAATCCTCTTTTCAAGCAGGTCAAGGCGCTCTTCCCTCTGGCTGCCGCCTATGATTTCGCCTATGCCCATAACAAGGCAGTCTGCGGCGGCAACGGTTTTGCCGTCATCATTAAGGCGCATATAGAAGGCCTTTATCTCTTTGGGATAATCGGTTACGAAAACAGGGCGTTTGAATATCTTTTCCGTAAGATATCTTTCGTGCTCGGTCTGCAGGTCGCAGCCCCAGGATACCTTGAACTCAAACTCATCATTATGCTCTTCCAGCATCTTTACGGCCTCGGTGTATGTAACCCTGCCGAAATCCGCGCCGGCAACGGCTTTAAGCCGCTCAATCAGGCCCTTATCAACGAATTTGTTAAGGAACTCAAGGTCCTGAGCGCAGTTTTCAAGCACATAGTTTATAACGAATTTAATCATACCCTCGGCGTAGTCCATATCCTCTGCAAGGTCCGCAAAGGCAATTTCCGGCTCAACCATCCAGAATTCCGCGGCGTGGCGGGCGGTGTAGGATTTTTCTGCCCTGAAGGTGGGGCCAAAGGTGTAAACCTTGCCGAAAGCCAGAGCCATGGTCTCTGCCTGCAGCTGACCGGAAACCGTAAGGTAGGCGGGTTTTTTGAAGAAATCCTCGCCCCAGTCAACCCGGCCGTCCTCGGTTTTAGGTACATTTTCCATATCAAGGGTTGTTACCCGGAACATTTCCCCGGCTCCCTCGCAGTCCGAGCAGGAGATAAGGGGAGTGTGGGCGTAAACAAAGCCCTGATCAATAAAATACTTGTGAATTGCGAAAGCGGCAGTGGAGCGTACCCTGAACACCGCATTGAAAAGATTGGTTCTGGGCCTTAAGTGGGCTATGGTTCTCAGGAACTCACGGCTGTGGCCCTTCTTCTGCAGGGGATAATCCGGGGTGGAGTTTGCCTCCACCGTGATTTCATCCGCATTTATTTCAAAAGGCTGGCTTGCCCCGGGGGTAAGCAGCAGGGTGCCCGTAACCTTGAGAGCCGCCCCCACATTCACCTTAACAATATCCTTGTAGTTTGCAAGCTTGTCGCTTTCAAAAACCACCTGTATTCCCTTGAAGCAGCTACCGTCGTTTATTTCGGCAAAGCCTATTGCCTTGGAATCCCTGATGGTTTTTACCCAGCCGCATACGGATATTTTACTGTCCGCAAAAGCATCGGGATTTTTGTAAATTTCGGTTATTTCGGTTCTTTTCATTATGTCATCTCCTAAAGGGTTATTCTGTCTATATTTGCGTCAATCAGGGCGGGGCCTATGCCTTCCACATTTTCAAGCTCATAGGCGGATCTGAAATATCCGTTCTCCTCCCGGTACTCTACAATGGCCCGGGCTTTGGCTTCACCTATTCCGCTTAATGCAGAGAGCTCTTCAACCCCTGCGGTGTTGATATTCACTTTGCCGCTCTGAGCCGTTGCTTCTCTGTGGGTAAGGGTAACCGATACACTCTCCCGGCTGCTGTAGCGGGGGCTGTCAATCACCTTGAAAACACAGAGGGTTGCGGCAACGGCAAGAGTTGCCGCGGCAATGAGCAATTCCTGTTTACCCGGCTTTTTCATATCAGAAATTGGAGCCGTTCCAGCCCCAGTGGTCTGTTTCTTCATATTTCACATAGATATTGCCTGCGGGTATACCAAGCTCCTCGCCGTATATTTCGCATATTGCGGCGGTAAGGCGGTTATAGGCGGCCGCGGAAGCTTCGCCGTAAAGGCTGACCTCTGCCATGGCATAGTTTTCCGAAGAATCGCCTTTGAAGCTCATAGGTACATTATCAACGAAAGAGAGCATAAGCCAGGCTTCGGTTTTGCCGGGAATAAGGGCAATGGCACTGCCCAGCTTTCTTGTCAGGTTTTCCCTTGTGGTATCGCTTACGGGAAGGTTTGTGGTGGTTTTGATGTACGGCATAGTTTTCTCCTTAATTTACACGCAGGAAGCTGCCCGGCTCAACATCAACGCCGTTGAGCACGGTATAAGCGCTGCTTGTATAGTTTACATAAATCAGGGTGCCGGTGTCATACTCGGTGCAGAAAACGCCGTCCTCCACCTCATAGTGGTTGGTGATTCTGGCATCCTGAAGGTCGCCCAGCACCGGGTCTATCTTGCCGTAAAACTCCGCGGCGGAGTTTACGGTGTTTTCATAGTAGAATATATCGTTTTCGCCGTTGCCCGAAACGGGGGTGTAATTCCACTGATAATGGGGGCAGGCGCCGTATTCAATGTATTTTAGCATTGTTTCCGTATCGGAAAGGGTGTTGACCGCTTCACCCGTGTAGTTTGCAATGCCGTGCAGCACAATCTGCACAAAGGGCACGGGGATATAGCTGCCGCTCTTTGCCTGAGAAGTTGTAAGGGGCAGGTTCATAACGCCGTTAAGGTTTTTCAGCATATAGAAGTTGCCCCGGTTCACCATAACTTTTCTGCTTGTGGAAAGGGGAGATATGGTGGAGGCGATAATGCCGGAGGCATCCTGACGCAGCACGCCGCCCTGAGAGAAATCGGAATAAAGCACGCTGCCTGCATCATTGAGGCAGTAGCCGGTGAAATCATAAGAGCGCATACCTGCAAGTATACCCGCCACAACCTTTTTAAGGTCTTTTATCTTCCTGAGTGTGCGGGGGGCGCATTCAAGGCCGCTCTGTTCAAGTATATCATCCCCGGGCAGATAATCCGTTTCGCTGCCGTATATATTTTCACTGCCGCCGTCTTTGAATCCTTTTGAGGCGGAGAGAATATCCATATTGAGGTAAAGGCTCATATTCTGGGAAATCATGAATTCATAAAGGGAGTTAAGCCCTTTTCTGCCGCCCAGAATCCCGGGAACGCGGCAGGATGAAATATTCTTCTGGTCCGGTCCGCCGGAAAATACGGAATCATAAACCACGGTTATGTTGTTTATGCCCTTGTTTTTGGCTCTGGTAATAAGGTCCTTTGCCTGGTCAAAATCCGTAAGTACGCTGGGGTAGGTGAAGTTTATAAGCTTCTTTTTGGTAAGGCCGGTAAGGGTGATGTAGAAGGGCAGATAGTCCGAGGTTTCCGCAGTTTCGGCGGAGAGCACGGAGTTCCTGATAAGCTGCTCCCTTACGGCGGAGGCCATACCGGCGTAGGTGGCGTTTTTGCCTGAGAGGAATCTGTAACAGACCCTGACCTCTTCGGCAGTGGAGGTTTTGGAAAGGTACAAAGTGCTGTCGGTATATGATGCAGGGGTGATGCTGTAAACGGAATAAGCCCTGTTGTAGCCCGTAAGGTTTATCGCTTTTTCCGCTTTGACCGAGGAAACGGCATCGCCTTTTTCTATTATGGCCGCAAAGGCGCTGTTGCCCCTCTTTATGCCGAATACGGGTATAAGGGCCTGGGCGCCGTCTTCTCCGGGCCTTGAGGGATCCTCGCCGTAAACCGGGAAGGACAGGGGCTCAAAGGATTCGTCAAAGGCGGAGGTTTTTATCACTGCGCCGCAGCCGTCCGGCACAAACAGGAAGTTGCCTTCGCCCATATCGTTATAGGCGCCGAAGTAATTGAGCAGCTCAATTTCCTCAATGCAGGCTTTCTTGTTGCCCGTAAGGTTCTTATATGTGCAGGTTACGGAAACATTACCGTCCGAAATGGAAACATCAAGGTAAACCCTGAAGCCGATATCTCCGGCGGCGTAGGTCTTCTTTTCAGCCGTTGTTTTGTTGGGGAACATATCGTAGGTAAAGAGTATGCCGGTATTGTTGGTCTTTACTGCGGATTTGCCGTAGGCAAAGGAATTATCCTGGCTGTTGAGCACATATATATCCGTGCCGCCCGCCACTCTCAGGGTTACAAGGCCGGCATCGCAGTTTTCATTAACCGCGCCGTCGGTATCCTCAATAATGGGCAGGCTGCTCCAGAGTATGCCGGCGGAGTTATCGTAAACCGCAAAGGAGTTTGTATCTTTATCAAGCCTCAGCTCCAGCAGGCCGGAGGAGGCAACGGTTTCGGCATAGGAATCGTGGCTTTCGGCATAATGATTCCTGTAATCCCGCTCGTCGCCGCCTGTGCTTATTACATTACGGCTCTGCACGGAGGGCGTAACAGTAACGCCCACCTCCGTTTTGCTTGAGCAGGAGGTAAGCAAAAGGCACATTGCCGCCGAAAAGGCGCATGCCTTAGCCGTTATTCTGTTTCTCGTTTTCTTTTTTCTCATAGTATTCGGGAGTTTTTGCTACCTCAAAACTGAATTTGACGCCGCCGGCGGTGTTTTCCGCCGTGTAGGCGCAACGGTGATTTGTCATAATGCTTTTGACTATTGAAAGGCCGAGACCGTAGCGGTTCTCGCTCCTCTCGTGGGATTTGTCCGCTCTGTAGAAGCTGTCCCAGATTTCGGGCATATCCTCCGGGGCAATATGCTCCCCGGTGTTGTAAACGGTGATTGCAACCGTTTCAGGTTTATCTTCATAATCTATGATTATCTTCTTTTCGCCGTCGCAGTGGGAAATGGCGTTGGAAAGGTAATTCTTTATAACTATTTCTATCCTGTCCTCCTGAGCGAAGCACTCAAGGGAAAGGGGCACCCGGTTCTCTATGGTGATGCCGTTCTGCTCTGACTGCAGAGAGAAATGCTCCGCCTGGGATTTGATGATTTCTCCAAGGTCGCAGTAATCCGGAGAGAAGGAGTAGGACTTGCTCTCAAGCCGGGTCAGCTCAAGCAGCTCCAGCACCAGCTCATTCATCCGCTTGCTTTCATCGTTGATTATGCCGCAGTATTCCTTTATGGTTTCGGGGCTGCTGCCTATGCCGGCGCAAAGGCCCTCCGCATAGCCGGAGATAATGGCAAGGGGCGTTTTCAGCTCGTGTGAAACATTGCTTATAAAGGATTTACGGGCATTATCAAGAGCAAGGCGCAGCTCAATATCCTTTTCAAGCTGTTCGTTCTTTTGCTTTAAGTCTTCAAGGGTGGCGTCAAGGGTATCGGAAAGGGTGTTGATGCTTCTGCCAAGTTCCCCTATTTCATCTTTGCCGTAGTCCTCACATTTGCGTGAAAAATCCAGGGCTGCCATATCCTTTGTAACATCGTTAATCTCCTCAACGGGTCGTGTGAAGCGGGAGGAAACAATAAGGAATATTATGCCTACAATTACAAGTATGCTTATGCTGAATATTGAATAAACCCCGTTTGCTATATCCACAACGGATTCAACATCAGCCACCGGGGAATATACGTGAAGGGTGTCTCCGGTGGAGAGGGAACAGGTATATATGAAATAATCCGCATTGGTGGCCAGCCTTTTTTTGACCTCGAAATTATCGTAGTCATAGCTTTTGTAGCTGTTTACGGATGCAATCATCTCGCTGTATTCCGGTGATGAAGAGCCGGGGGCGGAAAAATGATCGCTGCTCAGGGCGGAGCCGGAGCCCCTTGTGGTGTATGAAAGGAAACCGGAGGGGTCAACAATTTCAAAATTAACATTGCGGTTTTCCGCCAGAGCGTATAAATCAACATAGTATGAGCCGGAATCCGGGATAAGGGTGTTCACCGTATCCGCCACCGAGTAAAGCTCGCGGTAGGTGTGGCCCGTGAAAGCCCGCATCAGTATTGAATGGGAAAAAATACCCACGGTGAGCACTGAGCACATAAGCACAATGAGTATGGCGGCGAATATTTTGCCCCTTATTTTGCCGGCAAACAGGTTATAGAGTGATTTCACGCGCCGTTCACCTCAATTTTATACCCTGCGCCGTAAACTGTTTTAAGGTGCTTTTCACCCCAGGTTACCAGCTTTGTTCTCAGCCTTGCCACATGGGAGTCCACGGTTCTGGCGTCCCCTGTGAAATCTATGCCCCATATATCATCCAGCAGATTATCCCGGGAGTAGATTCTGCCCGGGTTTTTAATCAGCTTAACAAGTATACTGTATTCCTTTATGGTCAGCTCAATCTCCCTGCCGTTAAGGGTTACGGAGTGGGCGGGTATATTAACCTCAAGCCCGTCTATGGTTATCACATCCGAGGAGGGAGCGGCGGCCTTGGCCTGCGCTCTCTTGAGCAGGGCCTCTATTCTTTTCACAAGCACGGTGGGGCTGAAGGGCTTTGTGACAAAATCATCCGCGCCGGATTCAAATGAAACCAGCTCATCAAATTCCTGGGTTCTGGCGGTGAGCACGATAATGGGCACGGAGCTTGTTTCGCGGATTTTTTTGCAGACCTCCCAGCCGTCCATTTCAGGCATCATAATATCGCACACAACCAGGCTTATATCTTTTTCAAAGCCGAATTTCTCAACGGCCTCCTTGCCGTCGGCGGCCTCTACGGTCTCATAGCCGGAGTTTTTGAGAAAGTCGCATACAAGCCGTCTGATAAGAGCTTCATCATCGGCCACAAGTATTTTGCTCATATTATCACCGCCTGTTTGTTTTAATCTGTGTGAATAATAATTATCCGGGCAGGCGAATATCCGTGCCGGTATCGGAAATCATAAATCTCGGGTACTGCTTAAAGGTTTTTACCGTAACATCCCCCTTATGGTTTACCACGGTAAACAGGAAATCGGACATCTGTGAGCCGTAATCACAGCCCACATGCCTTGCGCCGTTTACAGCCCAGGTGGTATCCGGGAACAGAACCCCGGAAAGGTCAACAACCCTGTCGGGGGAAAGGAGTTCGGGATTTGCGGCTTTATAATCTTTGCCTAAATCGGAGCCCACATCCGCAACCTTTGCAACGCAGAGCATACGGTCCGCCTCAAGTATTGCATCGCCGTTGCAGCCGCCGCCGGTGTAAACCGGGATGCAGGATGAATTGTAGCCCGCTATGAAGCAGAGAGAAACTCCGTCCTCTGCGGCGGCTTTCAGGAGGCTTTCCCGCTTTGCGGCAACCTTCTGGTATTCCTTTGTTTTGGCTATGAGCCCGGCATATTTATCCTCTTTGCCGGAGAACATATATTTAATGCACTCATTATATCCCTCGGGCAGCACAAGAGCCCATACAGAGGGCATTGTGCCGAAGGTATCCCTGAGGAAGGAATCGTAAACCGTATCTATAAGATTGGGCACGAACTTGTTATTCACAAAGTTGCACAGCCCGTCAATCAGCTTGATTTTGTAAAGGCCGTCCACAAGAAGGCCCAGGGCCTTGTTATCCTTGCCTATAAGCTGTTTAAGATATATCCAAAGCCATTTTGCGGTTACGGTAACATGGCCTGAGAGCAGGTCCGTGGTAACATGGGTGCCGGAGACCGTGGAGCTCAGGAACACAAGGCGGTTAATCTTATCGTGGCCGTATTTGTAAAGGTAGCTTACGGTCTCTATGCCGCCCATACTGCAGCACACAAGGTTCACCTTATCTTTGCCGGAATCCGCAAGGGCAGTATTCACAAGGGTGTTGATTTTATCTGCGTGCATAAGGGGGTCAAGCCGCCAGTCATAGTTGTAGTAGTAAACATTTTCGGCTCCGTAAATCTCAATGGCTCTTTTGAGTATTCCCATTTCATCGGCGGAGCTGGTATCCAGAAGCTCGGGGTAGTTGGCAACGGCTTTTTCGTAATTATCGGTGGTAACATCGTATTTTGAGTTGCCGTTTTCATCACAGGCCATATGCCCCATTATCTTGTTGCAGTAGTCGCACACAACTTCGCCGAAGGCCTCCCAGCTGAAGTGTATAAGGCCGGATCCGATGGCTTTGAATATAACGCCTATAAGCTCCCCGGCATCCACGCCGGCAAAGGTGTTCTGCTCCTCGGGGGTACCTTTTTTATAGGTCAGGCCGTCAAAATTCATACCCCTTATAAGCACAAAGGGTATGCCTGCCGTTTCTGCGGTTTTTGCGCCTGCCGCCGGCTCAGCGCCAGCCGCAAAGCAGGGCAGAGCAGTGCCTGCGATAATGGTTAAAGCAAGAAGAAAAGAGATAAGTTTTTTCATCATTTTTCCACTCCCCGTCGGATTCAGGATATTATTATACTAATATATACTATCACATAGTAAAACCTATTTCAAGAATAAAATATATAACATCGGTATTGAGCGCCGGGCCCGGAACACATCTCTGTTCATAATTTATACTTGATTTATTTATATAATAAAGGTATAATACTCTATATGTTTAAAATGGGTTATAGCGTATTCTGACGGAAGGAGGACGGCAATGAAGGTTTATTTTGACAACAGCGCCACCACGGCGCCCTGCCCCGAAGTTGTGCAGGCAGTAAGCGAAGCAATGACCGTAAACTGGGGCAATCCTTCATCCCTCCACTATTCCGGCAACTCCGCAAACGCCCTGCTGGAAAGCTCCCGCAAGGCGGTAGCGGACCGCCTGGGCTGCGACCCCGGTGAGGTTTATTTCACCTCCGGAGGCACCGAAAGCAACAACACCGCCCTTTTCGGCGCCGCTTATCAGATGCGCAGGCAGGGGAGCAGGATTGTTACCACATCCATTGAGCACCCAAGTGTTTATGAGGCCGCCCGGCGGCTTTCCGCCGAAGGGTTTGATGTGATTATGTTAAAGCCCGATGCATACGGCAATATTTCGAAAGAAGCTCTTTTTGAGGCAATTACCCCCGATACCGTGCTGGTTTCAATGATGTTTGTGAATAACGAGCTTGGCACAATCCTCCCCGTGCAGAGCATAAGAACAGCAGTAAAAAGAGCCAAAAGCCCGGCCCTTATCCACTGCGATGCGGTGCAGGCCTTCGGCAAGCTGCCCTTTACCCCAGCTTCACTGGGGGCGGATTTAATAAGCGTCAGCTCTCATAAGATTCACGGCCCCAAGGGCTCGGGAGCATTGTATATACGCAGTAAAGTAAAAATCAAACCCTTGCATTACGGCGGCGAGCAGGAAAAGCAGCTCCGCCCCGGCACGGAAGCAATGCCTGCAATTGCAGGTTTCGGCGCAGCGGCAAAAGCCCTGCCTGATACAAAGCAGGAGCTTGAAAGGGTAACGAAGCTCAGGGATTACCTTGTAAAGTGCCTTGAAGATACGGGAATCGCCGTAATAAATTCCCCGGCAGATGCCCTGCCATATATCACGGGCATTTCCGTGCCCGGCATCAAATCCGAGCCCCTGCTCAATTACCTTTCCGAAAGAGGAATATGCATATCCTCCGGCTCCGCCTGCTCCAAGGGCAAAAAGAGCCGGGTGCTTACGGAAATCGGCCTTGCGCCGGACAGGCTCGAAAGCCCGGTAAGAATCAGCTTTTCAAGGTACAATACCAAAGAAGAGGTTGATTATTTCATACAGACTCTCATATCGGCAAAGCGGGATATAATGCCCGTAAAAACGGAGAAAAAATGAAAGAAGTTATACTCATAAAAAACGGAGAGCTTGCTCTCAAGGGGCTCAACAGAAGAAACTTTGAGGATTTGCTTATCAAAAACCTCAAGTTTCGCCTTGCCCCGGTTTCAAAGTTTCAGTTTACCGTAGCTCAGTCCACCATAGTTGCCGAACCTCTGCAGGAGGATGCGGATATGGACAGAGCCGGGGAAATTATAAGCAGAGTTTTCGGCATAGCGGCCTTCTCAAAGGCGGCGGCAACCGAAAAGAACTTTCAGACCATACTGAAAACCGCAAGGGAATACCTTGAGGATGACCTTATGGGGGCCTCCACTTTCAAGGTGGAAGCCAAAAGGGCGGATAAAACCTTCCCCCTCACTTCCCCTGAAATCTGCACCGAGGCAGGGGGCTACCTGCTGAATGCTTTCCCCCACCTGACCGTTGATGTGCACAACCCCGATATCAAAGTTACCATTGAAATAAGAGATGAATACGCCTATATTCACGGCAGGCAGATAAAAGGCGCGGGCGGTATGCCCACCGGCTCCGCCGGCAGAGCAACCCTGCTTATTTCCGGCGGTATTGACAGCCCTGTTGCCGGCTATATGATGGCAAAAAGAGGTCTGGAGCTTATCGCAGTTCACTTTGCCTCCCCTCCCTACACAAGCGAAAGGGCGGAGCAGAAGGTTCACTCCCTCCTGAGGCAGGTGGCAAAGTACAGCGGCAGAATCCGCCTTTGGGTGGTACCCTTTACCGAAATTCAGGAGCATATCAAGGATAACTGCCCCGAGGATATATTCACCGTGGTTATGCGCCGCATGATGTTGAGAGTGGCTCAGATAATCGCCCTTAAAGAGAACGCAGGCGCCCTGATTACCGGCGAAAGCCTTGCCCAGGTGGCATCTCAGACCCTGCCCGCAATAGTGTGCACAGATGATGTGTGCAGTATGCCTGTTTTCAGGCCCCTTATCGGCATGGATAAAGATGAGGTTATTGAGAAATCAAGAAAGATTGATACCTTTGATATTTCCGTGCTGCCCTATGAGGACTGCTGCACCGTATTTACCCCCAAACACCCCAAAACAAGACCCACCCTTGAGTATGTTGAAAAAGCGGAAAAATGCTTTGACTACGCCCCTATGGTTGAGCAGGCGGCCGAGCAGGCGCGGCTTGTGATTATAGATAACAGATAAACGAGGTAAACTCATGGCAGTTTGCGAAATCCTTTCCGTAGGCACGGAAATATTACTGGGAGATATACTTAATACAAATTCCCGCTTTCTTTCCCGTAAGCTTGCGGAAATGGGCATTACCGTACACAGGCACACATCGGTAGGGGATAACCCTGAGCGGCTGGCTCAGGCTGTGAGAGAGGCCTTTTCCCGCAGCGATATAGTGATAGCCACCGGAGGTCTCGGGCCCACACCGGATGATATAACAAGAGAGGTCTGCTGCAGAGAATTCGGCTTTGAGCTGGAATTCAGCAGCGAGCAGGCAGACAAGATAAAAAGCTATTTTGAGAGAAAAGGCATTGCAATGGCGGAAAACAACCTCCGCCAGGCCTATATTCCCAAAGGCGGCACGGTTTTTGAAAACAGGAACGGAACCGCCCCGGGCATGGGTATGAAAAAGAACGGCAAATGCCTTGTAATCCTGCCTGGCCCTCCCTATGAGATGGCGCCCATGTTCACGCAGTGCGCCGTACCCTTCCTTGAGGAATACAGAGCCTGCACCATAGTTTCCCACGAGGTGCGCACAATCGGCATAGGCGAAAGCAGCCTTGCCGCTCTTACCGCAGATCTTCTTGAAATGGAAAATCCCACGGTTGCTCCCTACTGCAAGCCCGGCGAAGCGCTTTTAAGGGTATCCGCCAGGGCCCGGGATGCAGAAACAGCCGAGGAGCTGGCAAAGCCCGTTATTGATGAAATAATAAACCGGGCGGGGGAATATGTTTACGGCGTTGACGCAAACGGCATTGAGGAAAGCGTTGTTGCCGCCCTTAAAGAGCGGGGCCTTACCCTTGCCGCGGCGGAAAGCTGCACCGCAGGGTATATTGCAAAAAGAATCACGGATATTCCGGGTGCCAGCGCGGTTTTCCACTGCGGAATGGTTACCTACTCAAATGATATAAAGATAAAAACTCTCGGCGTTAAAAAGGAAACAATAGATAATTACGGCGCCGTAAGCGAAGAGACTGCAAGAGAGATGGCCGCAGGTGTGCGCAGAGTTTCCGGGGCGGATATGGGTATTTCCGTTACCGGCTTTGCGGGCCCGGATGCGGATGAGCCGGGCAAAGCCCCCGGGCTTATCTTTACGGCCCTTGATGCGGAAAACTTCTTAATATGCGAAAAGCTTGAAACGGGACGCACAGACAGAGAGTATAACAGATATGTGGCCGCTTCCCGGGCTCTGAGCCTTGTGCTGAAATACTTAAAAAGGCAGGATGTTCAATGAAAAGCAAGTTGTTAACTGCAATAATATGCGCTGCAATGGGCATTGGCACCGCAGTGTTTATATTCCTGGGGGTTAAGAACTTAACCACGGCTCAGCAGGAGCCGGAGGAAGCCCCCGCCCCGGCATATACCCTTCAGCAGGGAGCGAATACCGATGTACTGGGGGAGAAAATTGACGGCCTTGTTGCCAACAACCTGAAGGACGCTAAGTTTCCCGACGGTGTGCTGGATTCAATGAAGCCCGCCCTTTCCGCCAGCAAAAATCTTGCGGGCTGGCTCACCATTCCGGGCACGGAGATGGATACCGCGGTTATGCAGGGCAACGATAACAACCGCTACCTGCACTATGATTTCTATGAAAGATACACCGGGGAAATGAGCACCATAAACTACGGCAATATTTACCTTGATTACAGATGCAACAACGGCAAAACCCCGTCAAGGAATATGGTTATCCACGGCCACACCACCGGTAAATCCGACGGCATACCCAAGCAGGCCTTCCGCTCACTGTATGATTATGCGGAATCAAAGCACTTCAAGAAAAATCCGATTATAAAGTACAGCACCCTTTACGGTGAATTCACATACAAGATATGCGCCGTATTTTATTCAACGGCCCTGGCATCATCCGATAACGGCTACCTGTTCAACTACATTTACCCCGATATGTCCGATAATAATATGGTGGGGTATATAAAGCAGGTTAAAGAGAGGATGCTTTACGAAACAGGCGTTTCACTTGAACCAACTGATAAAATCATCACCCTTTCCACCTGCATTTATGTTTACGGCGGCAGCGTGGATACAAGGCTGGTCATAGTAGGCCGTATGCTCCACGAGGGTGAAGATGAAAGCATAGATAAATCCCTTGTAAAAGACAATCCCGATTACCGCAGGCCCCAGGTCTGGTACTCAAGAAACGGCAAGACCAATCCCTACAAGGACTCCGAAAGATGGGAGCCCAGCGCCGAATAAGGCAGCAAAACGGAAATTAAAGCCCCTTACAGGAGGTAAAATATGGCAGACGAAAACAAAAGAAACGATAATATGCCCGAAATCACTTCCCTGAGCGATGAGGAAACCATAACCGAAATAGATTTAGGCGAGTTTCTCTCCGTCAAGGACGGGGGAGAGGTTATCTATGACGGCTTCCACGATGATATAAAGAAAACGGAGCAGAGCCTTGATAACGAGCTCAAGAGCCTGTACGATAATATTATGAATACGGATGCCGTAACTGCCGCCGACCTTGAAAAGAAAAAGGCCGCCTCAAAAGAGGAGAGCGGGCTTGAGGGTATGTGGATGAATCCGGACGAGTATATTGATATGCCCGTAAAGCCGGAGCCGAAGCCCCCGGTGCAGAGCGCTGCTTCCGGCGAGCCGGATGCAGCAAGAGACGATATTTTGGGTATGATTGAATCCCTTAAGCAGGAAACGGAAAACGAAAAGGGATTTGATGAAATACTTTCCGGTATTCATGCCAATAAAGATATTGAGCCTGCAAACACGGACCTCAAGGAGACTTCCGGGCTTACTCAGGGTTTTGTGCCCGCCCCGGAGCTTCCCGATCCGCCGGCAGTTGAGAATACACCCGCTCCTGCGGCGCAGAAACCCAAAGCTCCCTACGGCATAGATACCAGCAGCCCGGAATTTGAAAACGAGCTTGCTGAGCTTCTTGGGGATGAGGAGCCGGAAAAACCGGCGGAGCCCGTGTATGTTTCCGCCCCGAAAACAAAGCCGGAATTCACTGTGAATATTCCCGATGAAGATACCGTACCCCCCATTCCCGTTTACGGTTCCTCTCTTATCTCCAATGAAAGAACAGTAGGCGTTGAGCCCGTGGAGATTATTGAAGATAACGGCAAAATCTCCCGCAAAGAAAAGAAGCAGGCAAAGCTGGAGCAGAAGCAGGCGCAGAAGCCGGCCTCCGGCGGCAAAGGCGGGGATATAATACGCAGAATTGTTTTTACAGTTGCTATGCTTGTAATAGTTGTAAGCGCAGCTTACCTTGTGAAAACCTATATTTACGAGCCTTTTATGTACAAGAAAAACGAAACACATCTGAGCAACAGCCTTGATGTTGAAGTAACAGGTACTGTTGAAGAGGCCGTAAGCGGAGACAGCTCCAAGTACCCCGTGGGCATGCTTGCAAAATACAAGAAACTTTATGATATAAACTCCGACCTGAAGGGCTGGATTTCCATACCCGCTCTTGAAATAAACCTGCCCATAGCCCAGGGCAAGGATAATGATTACTATCTGCACAGAAATATTTATAAAAAGACTACGAATTACGGCGTACCCTTCTTTGATTACAGAATCAAGGATTTCGTGCACCTGCACAAGAATACGGTGGTTTACGGCCACAATATGCACTATGACGATTTGATCTTCGGTCTGCTTGAAAACTACCGTGAAATAGACGGCTTCAAGTCCGCCCCCACTATCGAGTGCAATACTATTTACGGAAACTTCACCTGGAAGATTTACGCCGTGTTCATCACCAACTCAAAGGCCAGCCAGGATAACGGTTATCTGTTCCCCTATAATTTTGTTGATATAAGCAATGAGCAGTTCAGCGAATACATAAAAGAGGTTGACAAGAGGAAGTTCTACACCACCGGCGTTGATATTTATCCCACAGATAAAATCCTTACTCTTTCCACCTGCTGTTACGATTTTGATGAGGCCCGTCTTGTGGTTGTGGCCCGCCTTCTCAGGGATTCCGAGAGCCCCACGGTGGATACTACCCTCGCTGTCAAGAACGAAAACCCCAGGTATCCTCAGGCCTGGTATAATGCCAATAAGAAAACAAATCCCTATGCCGACGCTTCCAACTGGAATCCGTATTGATAAGAGGATTTCACAAATAGCGAACTTAAGGAGCTGAAATAATGGCAGGTAATGTTTATCTCTACACTCCCTCAGGGGAAAACGGAGAGAAAACAGGCAGTGAAATTGCCGCCTGTATTCCCGTTTACAATACGGAAAATTACACAGATATAAAGAAAGCCGCAACAGATGCCGTAAGCAGAGCCCTGCGGGGAGAGATTTCTGTTATAGCGGCAGATGAAGAGCAGTTTTTTGAGGCCAAGGCCGGCATCATAAAGGGCCTTGGTTCCAGAGTTCTGCGCTCTGCAAAGCTTACAGCCGCCCTGGGTGACAGGTTCCCGGAAAAATCCAGGGAATATAATCTGCACACCGCAGTTCCCGAAGGGGCGGAGGCCTTCCCCTCTGCCGACGGCATGTATTCTCCCATAAGCTGCAGAGCGGGCAAGGGTATTATTATTCTTCTGCCCGGCAGTGCGCAGAGGCTTTCACAGGCCCTTGAAACCGGGATTTTCAAAACCGCAAAGGCCAAAAACGCCAAAGAAAAGCTTGCGGTAAGCTTAGGCAAAATAGCCGCCTCCGGCAAAAAAACAGCCGTGGCGGATTTCGGCAAGGGCGCTGCCCTTCTTGCCGTGGCGGAAAATTATCCCGAAGCTTCGGGAGTATTTGAAACCGTTACGGCGCTGACTGATGAAAAATACGGCACAAAGAGTTTTGAGGCCTGTCTTGCAAAATCCGCAAAGGAAACGGCAGAGGCTGATTTCGGCGCCGTTATTTCAGAAATAAGCGAAGAAGGGGTTACAGTCTGTGTTTCGGATTCCGAAACCGCCAGGGTTGAAACCATCAAAGGCGAAGCCGGCGAAAGCGCAAAGCAGATTCTGGCTTCTGCTGTAATAAGGGAATGCGAAATGCTGGAGGAAGCTGTTGCCGAGGGTGCCGTAATCGCTCCCGGCGAAAAGGTTGCCGGCATATCAAAGCGCTCATTTATTATTATTCTTTCCTGCCTGCTGGTTACGGTGCTGGCCTGTCTGGCTATTGCCATAGCTCTTTTCGGCAAAGAAACAGGCAAAAAAGAGACGGACCCTGCCGCAGATGCCCTTGAAGCAAGCTCTGTGCAGGAGGTTGAAGCCCCCGGTGAGGTTGAGCTTATCCTTGATAACGAAACCACCCTTACGGAGCTTCTTTCCGAAACGGAAACATCAAGCATAGATACTTTTGATAATTACACCACCTATATAGGCAGCGGAGCTTCCGGCCCCGGTGCCGCAGCCATTTTTACCACAATAGCCCAGCTTTTTGATGATGAGGAAGAGGAGAGCACCGCAGGAGAAACCGCCGAAGGTGAGGAAACCTCCGCAACAGAGCCCGCCGGCAGGTTTATATTCACCGTTTACGGCTGGGGACACGGAGCAGGCATGAGCCAGGACGGCGCCAAAGCCCTGGCAAGAAGCGGCAAAAGCTGCAATCAGATTCTTACTTACTACTACCCCAACACGGTTATTATGACCGACCCCAATACCCCTATGTATACGGAGCAGCCGGATGCAGAGGGCAAGGGCGGCTACACCCTGCTTGCCTTCCTGTGCCGTACAGTCAAGCAGGAGATAGGGGATAACGCCCCTTACGAAGCTCTTAAAGCACAGGCGGTTGCCGCTTACACCTATGCCATGTATCACGGCAACTTCGGTGCCGGTCAGACTATGGATTACGATTACGCCTATGAGGGCACCAATGTTGAAAGAGCGGTAATGGATGTTATGAATATCACATCCGCAGAGCAGCAGCCCCACTGCAACTATGTGAGCTATAACGGCAGGTATGCAAACGCCGTTTATTTCTCAAACTGCGCAGGCACAATAACCTCCTCTGTAAACGCCTGGGGCGGCAACTCCATACCTTACCTTTGCGGCGGCATGAGCAGCCCGGAAGAGGTTGATATAACCACTTATGAAATATCCGCAGCGGAAATGAGAAACAGGATTATGTCCTATGCAGGCAGCTCGGCTCAGCTCGGCAGAAACCCCGCAACCTGGCTCAGGATAATCAGCCACGACGGCGCTTATAATGAAGCCATCGGATATATATATACCATATCTGTAGGCGGAGTGGAAATGAGCGGAAATACCTTCAGAAGCAAAGTCATGGGCGGCAGCCTGCGCTCCCACTGCTTCACAATAGAGTATGTAAAATAACAAAAAATTGCCCCGGATTTCCGAGGCAATTCTGTTTTATTTGTTTTTGCTTTCAGCTTTTCTTGATTCCCGACAGCCGGCGGTTGAACCTCTGGATAAGATCTTTGCCCATAAATTCACATATCATATCCGCAATTTCCTCCGGAGATTTATCCATACCGTCCCTGAACCAGTTTTCAAATACGGATATTACCCCTCCTGAGTGATAAATATAGAGATTTCGGGCTTCTTCATCACTGGCCAGCTCCGGAAAATATGAGGTGAGCCATTTCCGCGCGTCGTTAAAAAGGCTGGTAATGCGGCCTGTTTTGGAAATGGCGAAAATCAGGTTAACATTTGCCTTGAAAAATTCGCTTATTCCCTTGATTATACTGTAAAGGTCCGTATCCTCGTTAATTGCAAACGCATCGGAAACCGAAAGGCTCAGCTCCCTTAAGAAGTTTACCAGAATATCATCCTTATCCTTATAGTTGCGGTAGTACGCCATACGGGATACTCCGGCTTTTTCGGTTATTTCAGATATTGTTATTTTTTCATAGTCCTTCTCTTCCATAAGCAAAAGAAGGGCGGTGGCTATGCTTTCGCGGGTGATGCGGCCCGATTCCTTGAAACCTTCCATTACAGAGTCGCTCCTTCTGTAACATATAAACATTTGTTGATGATTTGTTCATAATTATGTGTTACACTTGTAACTGTTGCAATTGTAACAGAATGTTTTGTTTAAGTCAAGAGTTTTTACAGATGTAACCGTCTGTTTTCAAATAATAATCCCGCAAGGAGTAAAAAATGCTTAAACTGATTGACATTGTTAAAGATTACCCCACCGGTGACAGCAAAGTTACCGCCCTCAAGGGCATAAGCGTGGAGTTCCGCAAAAGCGAATTTGTATCCGTGCTGGGTCATTCCGGCTGCGGAAAAACCACCCTGCTGAATATCATAGGGGGGCTTGACCAGTACACCTCAGGCGACCTTATCATCAAAGGCAAATCAACAAAGGATTTCAAGGACAGTGACTGGGATAACTACCGCAACCACTCCGTGGGCTTCGTTTTTCAGAGCTACAATCTCATTCCCCACCAGAGTGTTCTTTCAAATGTTGAGCTTGCCCTGACCCTCAGCGGCGTTTCAAAAGCCGAGCGTAAGGAGAGAGCCGTTGAAGCCCTTAAAAAAGTGGGCCTTGAGGATCAGATTACAAAAAAGCCCAACCAGCTTTCCGGCGGCCAGATGCAGAGGGTGGCAATAGCCAGAGCCCTTGTGAATGACCCGGAAATTCTCCTTGCAGATGAACCTACCGGCGCGCTGGATTCCGAAACCAGCATGCAGATAATGGATATACTCCGTGAAATCAGCAACGACCGCCTTGTAATTATGGTTACCCATAATCCCGAGCTTGCAAAAGAATACTCCACAAGAATCATAAAACTCAAAGACGGCCGCATTACCGATGACAGCAACCCCTATAACCCCGAGGCCGATACACAGGAAAAGAAAGAAAAGGCAAAGAACCCGTCAATGTCCTTCTTTACCGCCCTTTCTCTTTCTCTCAACAACCTTCTCACAAAAAAGGTGAGGACCTTCCTTACCTCTTTTGCAGGCAGTATCGGTATTATAGGCATTGCCCTTATTCTTGCCCTGTCAAACGGATTCCAGCTCTATATTGACGCCATACAGACCGAGGCGCTTTCCTCCTATCCCCTTACGGTGGAGGGAACTTTTATGGATATGAGCTCTGCCATTTCCGGCCTTACCGGCTCCGCGGCAAAAGCCGCCGGCAGCCCGGACCACGGTATGGATAAAGTTTACTCCAACGCCATGGCCTCCAGCCTTATGGATTCCCTTTCATCCGAAATCTGGAGAAACGATCTCGGCTCTTTCAAAGAGTTTATAGAGGCAAACAGAGACCGGTTTGATGAGCAGGTAAGTTCAATCCAGTATAAATATGCCGGCGAAATGAACATCTACTGCACCGATGTTGAAAACGGCATAAATCAGGTTTACCCCAGCCCAATTCTTGATATAATGATGAATATGATGGGTTCTGTTGACCTGGGAGGCTTCAAGATTGACGCTTCAATGATGGAAACCTATAAAACTTACTACAATTCCTGGCAGGAGCTTATTGATAACGATGAGCTGCTTAAAAAAGAGTATGACCTTGTAACAGGTCAGTGGCCGCAGAACTATAACGAGGCCGTGCTCATCATAGACCAGAATAATGAAATAAATCCCCTTGCCATTCAGGGCCTGGGTTTTACCTCCATGCAGGAAATGATGGATATGTTCACCAAAGCCACCTCCGGCGAAAAGGTTGACACAACCCCCATGGAGATTGAATATGATGAAATCGTAGGCAAAAGCTTCAGCATAATCCTTGAGCCGGATTACTTCGTTTACAATAAAGAAACCAAGACCTGGGACGATATGCACGGCGATGAGGAATATGTGAAGAAGCTGGTTGACAAGGGCGAAAAAATAACAATCACCGGCATAATCAAGCCTTCGGAAGACAGCATTATGGTTACCACTATGGGTGCCATAGGTTATACCTCCGCCCTTACGGAGCATGTGGTCAATAAGACCAACGAGTGCGAAATTGTGAAGCAGCAGAAAGCAAACCCGGATGTTGATGTATTCACGGGTATTCCTTTCAAAAAAGCGGAAGATAAAGCAGAGGATAAAAAGGCTGCCGGAAAGAAGGAAACCGAAACAGTCAAAACCGCTGTTGATACCTGGCAGGCACCCCCTGCGGCATCACCTTTGATGTTTACCGGCGAGAGCCCCGAAACCATAAGCACGGCTATGTCAATGGATGCAAGCGCGCTCTCTGCCATTGACGCTCTGCCTTCGGCATCCAAGGAGGATGTTTACGCCCTTATTGATGAAAAATACAGCGGCGCTGAAGCCGAAAAATATAAGAGAGCAGTGGACCTTATGCTTAAGCCCACTCTCTCCATATCCGAGAAAAACGAACTTGCCGGCTATATTAACGAAATGATGCCGGAGAATAATGAAACCGGCATGACCGGCTCACAGATGGTAAATTACCTGCCTCTGCTGAGCAATGAGCGTAAGCTTAAAATAGTCAACGCTTTCCTTAACGGCACATTTGAAGAAATGGCGGGCACAGCGGCAGAAACTCCTGATGAAAAAGCTGAAGATAAAAAGGAGGATACAAAAGCCGCGCAGGAAAAGGCGGAGCCCGAGCCCGAACCGGAACCGGAGCCCGAGCCTCTTGCCGCAAGCTATGAGGATGCCCTTACTTTGCTTGGTGTGGGCGATATAAAACAGCCCACCCAGATAAATATTTACCCCGTCAATTTCGAATCAAAGGACGCAGTCGCCGCCCTTATTGCGGAGTACAATGAAAGCCACGGCGATAAGCAGGAAATAAAATATACCGACTATATCGGCCTGCTTCTCTCCTCTGTTACAAAGATAGTTAATATCGTTTCTTATGTGCTTATCGCCTTTGTCGCAATTTCCCTTATCGTTTCATCCATAATGATAGGAATTATCACCTATATTTCCGTGCTTGAAAGAACCAAGGAGATAGGCATACTCAGAGCAATAGGCGCCTCAAAAAGGGATATTTCAAGAGTGTTCAATGCCGAAACCCTGATTGTGGGCTTTGTATCGGGGGCTTTGGGCATAGGGGTAACCCTGCTGCTGATTATACCCATAAATATTGTAATACAGCACTATACCTCCCTGCCTCATGTGGCCCAGCTGCCTTTTAACGGAGCGGTAATACTGGTAATTATCAGTATGTTCCTCACCCTTGTTGCCGGCCTTATCCCATCCAGAATTGCCTCAAAGAAAGACCCGGTAGTGGCCCTGAGAACAGAATAAAAAAATTCCCGGAGTTCTGACTCCGGGATTTTTTTGTTTATTCTTCAAGATTTCTCCTCCAGTGGAAGAGGTATTGCTGGGCTATGCCCCGCACTCCTTCGGTGCAGTCCGGAAGGCCGTTTGGGTAAAGCTCCGCAAGGATTTTTTTAACCCACACATCAACAGGCAGGGCGTCAACCTTGCCGAAACCGTAGAGCAGGGCGCAGGCGGCAACCTTATCACCTACCCCTTTTATCTTTTTCAGCTCTTCCGCTCCCTCTTCGGGGGGAGCTTTTTCTATTTTGTCAAAGTCAACGGTGCCGCCGGCAACTTTTTCTGCAGCGTCAAGTATATATTTTACCCTGAAGCCCGCTCTCAGGGGAGCAAGGCCTTCTGCCCCGGCCTCAAGTATTCTTTCGGGGGAGGGGAAGGAAAAATCTCCGTCACCCAGGTCATCTCCCAGGGCAGTACAGAGCCGGTCAATAATGCCCTTTATGCGGGGAATATTGTTATTCTGCGAGATAATAAACGAGCAAAGCGCCTCCCAGGGATCCTGCCGCAGAATCCGGATGCCCGGATATGCGGATATTGCCTTTTTCAGGCTCTCATCCCGGGAGAGTTTTTTGCAGATTTTTTCATAATCCCTGTCCAGATCAAAGTAGTTTTTCCAGATTTTATTGAAGTCGGTTTCATCTGCTCCGAGCAGCAGAGCTTCATCGCCTTTATCGTAGATTGTAAGTGCTTTTCCGAAGGCAACGCCGTGTATGCCGCCGTCCTCTGTCAGGGACCAGCGGAATGCCTGCCCGCAATCAAGCGTAAGTGCAAAATTCAGGCAATTTTTGTGCAAAATGTAGAATTTGTTTTTGTTCATAATTTGGCCTCATTTTACCCGAAAAACGGGGTTTTCACGCCAAAAACATAAGAAAATCAAGGATTTTTGGCCTTTTTGTTCACTTTATTCACACAGTTATTCACTTTTTTCCCGGGAATTCACCCAATGTGAACAGAAGGATTTCATGCAGCATTCGGGGCATTTCGGGCGGGAAGAAATGCAGGTTTCCCTGCCGTGAAAAACGCATCTGTGGCAAAAATTATTGCTCTCTTCCGGGGGTAAAAGTTCCCTTAAAGCCATCTCAACTTTGAAGGGATCTTTGGTATCCGTAAGCCCCAGTAAACCGGAAATTCTGATTAAATGTGTGTCCGCAACAACCGCAGGTTTGCCGTAAACATCGCCCAGTATCAGGTTGGCGGTTTTTCTGCCCACACCGGGCAGAGAGGTCAGGTCATCCATATTATCGGGAACCTGCGAATTATAATCCGAAATCATCTTCCTGCACATTCCTATAATATCCCGGGCCTTAGCCCTGAAAAAGCCGCAGGAGTGTATGATTCTCTCTATGTCCTCCACATCTGCCGCAGCAAAATCCTCAACGGTTTTGTATTTTTCAAACAGCTCGGGGGTTACCAGATTGACCCTTGCATCTGTGCACTGGGCGGAAAGCCGGGTGGCTATTATGAGCTGCAGGGGATTTTCCGCATCCAGGGAACACATTGAATCCGGATATTTCTTTTTAAGGGCCTTTACCGCTTTAAGGGCAATTTCTTTTTTATCCATATTATCTCCTTTAAAGGCATGTTGTTTTTCGCAACAAATCCCTTCAATGAATTCTGTGAAAATTATACAACACATTTTAAGTAAATAAAAGCTTATTGTAAATTTTTTTCGGTGAAGGTAAAAATCATTGAATTAAATATGCTTTTGTGATATTGTTATCCTGTATAAAAGACAGGAGGAATAGCCATGAAAAATAAACTTACGGCGGCTGTATCAATAGCAATATGCCTGCTTATGGTCATATCTGTGATGGCTGCCTGCTCAAAGAACAAGCCCCTTGACGGCACTTCCGAAACAATAGGGTCAAACGAATCCTGGTCCGGGGCAGATGATAATTACGAGCCCGTTGATGTTACGGATGTTGAGCTTGTAGGTATCGTTTCCGAGGCTTTGGGCGAAGAGGCCTCCGGTTTTAACGGCGATCTTTCATCCCTTACGGATGAGCAGATGGAAAAGGTTAAAACCGTTGCCGAGCAAAAAGGATATATTGTTGAAGAGGATGAAAAGGGCGAACCTGTTGTTAAAAAAGAAGCAAATGTTGAGGTTTCAAAGCCCTCCGATGATAAAGTAAGAGAGATTTACTCAAAGGCAAAGGTTGAGGAAGGCACCACCGTTACCCCCGAACAGTATAAGGAGATTTCCAAAGCCGCTCAGGAAAAAGGCGCAACGGCAATTACCGATAAGCAGGGTAATGTTACCATAATTGAAACTACAGTTATACCCACCACAACCACTACAAGGCCTTCTACTTCGGCTACCACGGCCGCAGCTCAGGGCGGCAAAACCAAGCCCACTGCCTCGGCTACGGTAATCAGTTCCACCAGAGGCAAAAGCAACGGCACAGCACCCACCTATTCCGTTGCTCCGGTTGAAACCGTACCCGTTAAGGTTACAGGCATCACTGCCGGCGCCGTAAACTCTTTCGGCAACGGAGCTCACTGTTTCTTTGCTGCCAATGCTCCCACATCGGACGGCGTTGTTTCCGTAGGCAATACCCTTGTGGATGCAAAGGGCAAAAAGAGAGATTCATCCAGCGCCCTTATTGTCAAGTATGAATCCTCCGGCAAGCGCGCCTGGTACAGCATCCTGGCAGGCGATGATATCACCAAATACAACGATGTCTGCATCCTTACCGACGGCAGCATAATTGCCGTAGGCGAAACAATTGCCGAAGATCTTGTTGCAGATTCCCTTTACAGATGTAAAGGCACGGTTGAAGGGGTTATTTCAAAATATAATGAAAAAGGTAAGCTTCAGTGGACTCATCTTTTCGGCGGCAGTGAAAGCGATATGATCTATGCTGTTTCCGCAACTCCTGACGGCGGCTTTGTAATAGCCGGCGAAACCGAAAGCAAAGATTTTGATTTCAAAGGCGCCACAGTAAATCAAAATAATGGATTTGTGGCAAAGCTTGATGCCAACGGCAACAGATTATGGGTCAAGGCCCTCGGCGGTTCCCTTACCTGCGCGGTAAAAGATGTTGCAACATCTTCCGCAGGTATAACCTACGCTGTTATTGAAACTTTGTGCAAAGACGGCGATTTTGCTTCCTTTGACGGTGCCAGGAACGGCAGAAAATACAATGTTGTTATGAGGCTCAGCGAAGCAGGCGAGCTTAACTGGGTTAAGAACTACTGGGATGTAGGTGCATTCCAGATAAGCCACATTACCTGCGGTAATGACAGCGGCTGCCTTATTGCCGGTTCTTATGCGGCGGGTCAGACCAAAAATGAAGGCACGCTGAACGGCATTTACAACGGCGGCGAGCCCGGCACCTATGATGGCATAATAATCAAAATAGGGCCCACAGGCGAAACCAAGTGGAAGTGCCCGCTTATCGGCTTCCAGAATGACTATATTACAGATATCACTCCCGTAACCGGCGGCTATGCCGTAACGGGCTACACCACATCCACCAACAGAGACTTTGCATTCAAGAATCTGGGTGATTTTGACAGCTTTATAGGTGTTGTTTCCGAATACGGCAAGCTTCTCAGCATCAAATCCTTCGGCGGCTCCGCTTCCGACAGAGCTCAGGCAGTCTGCGCCGCCCCCGGCGGAACTTCCGTGTTTGTCAGCGGCGTTACCCTTTCAGCCGATAATGATTTCAGCAAGGTTGACGCAGTGAGCAACGGCACCGATGCCGTAGCATTTGAATATAAATTTGACCTTGCAACCAATGTGGAAAATGCAGGATAAAATGTAAAAAACAAATCTCCCGAAGCCGAAAAAAGCTTCGGGAGATTTTATATCCGATAAAAATAACCGGCAGGGGCATTATTAGCTCCTGCCGGATTTTGCTGCTTATTATTCCCACTCAATGGTGGCGGGGGGCTTGGGGGTGAAGTCAAAGAGAACTCTGTTAACGCCCTTAACCTCTGAGGTAATGCGGTTTACAAGCTTCTCAATCAGTTCATAGGAGAGATGCTCGGGTGAAGCCGCCATGGCGTCTGTGGAGTTGATGGCGCGTATAACAACAGCCCACTCGTAAACTCTTTCGCCGTTGCGTACGCCGGTGGATTTGAAATCGGGCACCACGGTGAAATACTGCCATACTTTGCCGGCAAGGCCGTTTGCCGCAAATTCCTCGCGGAGGATTGCATCGGATTCACGCACGGCTTCAAGGCGGTCACGGGTGATGGCGCCGGGGCAGCGTACTCCCAGGCCGGGGCCGGGGAAGGGCTGGCGGTAAACCATATTATCGGGCAGGCCCAGGCGTGCGCCTACGGTGCGCACCTCATCCTTGAAGAGGATTTTTACGGGCTCAACCAGCTTGAAATTCATATCATCGGGCAGGCCGCCTGCGTTGTGGTGGGCCTTTATGCCCTGCTCGCTTTCAAGTATATCGGGCCAGATTGTGCCCTGGGCAAGGAACTCAATATCATCAAGTTTTCTTGCTTCTTCGGCAAATACTTCAATAAATTCGCCGCCGATAATCTTTCTTTTCTGCTCCGGGTCGGAAACGCCTGCAAGCTTGTCAAGGAAGCGGTCAACAGCATCAATATAAATAAGGTTTGCATCCATACGGTTTTTGAAAACCTCAATAACCTGCTCGGGCTCGCCTTTGCGCAGCAGGCCGTGGTTAACATGAACGCATACAAGCTGCTTGCCTATTGCTTTGATAAGCAAAGCGGCGCAGACCGAGGAATCAACTCCGCCGGAAAGAGCAAGGAGAACTTTTTTGTCACCCACCTGCTCTTTTATGAGCCTGATCTGCTCTTCAATAAAAGCGTCGGCAAGCTCCGGGGTATTGATTCTGGCCATGTTATCGGGTCTTCTGATTTCTTCCATATTCCCATCACCTTTCAAAATAAACTATCAATAATTGTATCACTATATTATATTCTTTTCAATAATAAAGTGAACAAAATTTATTCAGCTGCAAAATCAGATTGATAAGTTGTAACAACGGGGTAAAAATGATATAATACCCGTGAAAGGGGATGCTGAAATGCGAAGAGATGACAGAGAAGTTAAAAACCTTGAAGAGATTTACGATATACTTGACCGGTGCGATACAATCAGGGTGGCCATGCACGGCGGCGAATACCCTTATGTGATACCCATGACCTTCGGCTGCGAGCTTAAAGACGGCAGCATTACTGTATACTTTCATTCCGCAGGCGAAGGGCGTAAATGGGATATTCTTACAAAAGACCCCCGGGTCTGCGTTGAGGCGGATAAATACTATCAGGTTAAAAGAACCGATGACGGCGAAATAACCGCTGTTTATGAGAGTGTGATAGGCACCGGCGAAGCGGAGCTGCTGACAGAGCAGGCAGATAAAGTTGCCGCCCTGAAGGTAATGCTGGCAAAGTATAAGGAGAGCGGCTTCCCCGTAACCAGCTGCCACGGCCTGCCCAAGGTGGAGGTTTTCCGCATAGTCCTCAATGAGGTTACGGGTAAAAGGAATAAATAGGCAAAATCTATTACCGGAGAAAATGCTAAGAGTTAATAAAAGGAAAACGCTTACCAAATAGGTAAGGGATTTTCCGGTACTTTTAAAATATTTGGAACGGAGGTGATCTCCATGAAGAAGTTCAGAATGGCTGTAAAAAGCTTTTTGCTTATAGTGCTGGCTGCGGCAGTTTCTTTTCCCTGTTTAATCGCGCCGGCGCAGGCGGATGAGGAGGAATACGCAATCGTCGTTTCTGCGGATGCGACTTCAACCGAAATGTATGCCGCGGAAACGCTGCAGGAATATCTCTATTATCTTAATAAAACCGAATACCCGTTAATCACGGATGCCGAGCAGTTCGACGGATTTAAATTCTGTGTCGGAGCAACCTCCGTTTATGATACGTCCGATATTGAGGGCAACGCCGCCGACTCGTATATTATCGCTCCGTTCGACGGCGGTCTTGCCATTTTCGGCGCGGGCAGTCGCGGAACCCTCTACGGAGTTCATACCTTCCTTGAAAAGTTCTGCGGTTATAAATGCTACGGCTGGTATCCCGCAATGGTAATGACTTCCGATAAAATGACTCTTCCGCAGGAAAAAATCGAATATGAACCTTATTTTGAATACAGAAATACCGACTGGCGCAGCGGCTGGATGGCGTTGTATTCGGTCTCGCACAAGCTCAACGGCACCTATCAGACCGACGCTCCCGAGCAGGGCGGAAACATCCCCTATCTCGGCGCTGCAAGCTGCCATACGCTCTCAACCGTATTCTGCTCCGCGGGCGAATATTATGAAAGTCACCCGGAGTATTTCGCGCTGCGCGACGGCGAGAGAGTTCCCTCTCAGCTTTGTCTTACCAATGAGGATGTTTATGAAATTGTCCTCGATGAGGTTTTGAATGTTCTCGCGAAAGAACACGACAGCAACGCCGACCTGCAGATAGTTTCGCTGTCTCAGGCGGACAATCTCGATTACTGCGAGTGTGAAAACTGCAAGGCTCTCGACGACGCGAACGGCTCCCACTCGGGTTCCCTGATTGCGTTCGTCAACAGGATTGCGTCCGCCGTTAAGCAGCAAGGCTATGACAACGTGGCGTTCGACACGCTCGCCTATACATATTCGCGCAAGGCTCCGTCTCAGTTGCAGCCGGCAGACAATGTCATCGTTACGCTCTGCACTTTTGAGTGCTGTTTTTCGCACGCTCTGGATGACAGCAGCTGTCAGAGCAACAGCGAATGGATTGAGGACCTTGAGGATTGGTCTGCAATCTGCAACAGATTATATGTCTGGGACTACACGACAAATTATGCCTATACGCTCGGAATATTCCCCGATTTCAACACATTGCAGAAAAACATACAGTGTTTTCACAGACACGGCGTCAAGGGCGTTTATGAAGAAGGAAACTATTATGTTGACCGATGCGATACGGAATTCGGCGAGCTCAGGACTTACCTGATTGCGGAGCTTCTTGAGAACCCCTACTGCAATTATGAAGAAAAAATGCTGGAATTCTGCAGCAACTATTATGGTAAGGGCGGAAGATATGTCAAGGAAGTCATCGATGAGCTGACCGCCTGCACAAAAGGCCACGTGAACCTTATCTGCCGTATGGGTGACACATTTTCAATTGATGAAGCTCAAGCGGAGAGAATTGACCGGCTCTGGTCTCTTGCCGAGAGCGAGGCGGATTCAGACGACGCTCTTGAAGCAATCACACGCAGCAAGCTTTCCTGGCGCTATGTCAAGGCGGTATTGGGATTGAGAGAATTCGGCGGAACGCTTGAAGAAAACAGAGACGCAAGGGAAGCGTTGTTCAACGATCTGATTTCACACGGAGTCAGAATGATTGATGAGTGGACATGGATTGAAGATGATTTCTCCGAATATGAGCTGATACCCGTTGAAGAATGGGAGTATGCCGACCGTTTCTTTTATCTGCACTACAATCCGAACGGCGGAACGGATGGACCTTCTGGTCAGTGGGCGTTTGAAGATACAATATCCGGCATTGTTCCCTCGCGAAACGGGTTCCGCTTTCTGGGCTGGGCGACCGACCCGGGGGCATCGGCGGCGGAATATCAGCCCGGCGACAGTATAGATTTGGAATCTGACCTTACGCTTTACGCCGTTTGGGAAGAAAACGGACACGATTGGCGGTTCAGCAGTTTTGTTTGGGCGGATGACTGCACCGCAAAAGCGATGTATGTCTGCTCAAATAACTGCGGTCATACCGTTTATTATGATGCCGGGTTTGCTTCTGTAACGGATAAGAAAGCCACCTGTTCAGATTACGGAAAAATAACATATACCGCAAGCTATGACGGCCATAAAGAAAACAGGACTGTGACGGTCGCCAAAAATCCGGACAACCACATAAAAGCGGTCATCATTCCGGGCGCGGCCCCGACCTGTTCCGAGCCCGGTCTGACGGACGGGAGCAAGTGCTCAGGGTGCGGTGCTGTTCTGAAAGCGCAGAAGACAATCCCCGCAACCGGAGAGCATATTGACAAAAACAACGACGGCCGCTGCGACGGATGCAATATGTGCAAATGGTGCGGCAAGGTTCACAGCGTTGATTTCCGGCAGAGGATAACAGAATTCTTTCACCGGATATTAATCATATTATTCGGCGCAAAATATTAAGTATATTATCTATAAATCGGGATCATAAAAGGAGTATTGCTTTATGACAAACAAAGAACGCCGCGATAAAGGAATGACATATATTACGGATGCGTCCGTATTGGCTGAGCAGTTTAAAGCCCGCATTTTACAGAAAAGCTACAACAGAATGATTCCTTTTAATGTTCCGAAGGCATACCTGCTTCTGAAACTTATTGGACTCAAATACGGCAAGGATACATTTATTGACACTCCGTTTCGCTGTGACTACGGCAAGCATATAACGGTCGGCAAAAGGTTTTACGCAAATTCCTATTGCACAATAATTGATGTCGCTCCCGTAACGATAGGCGACAATGTTCTGCTGGGACCGAATGTGCAGATTATTACCGCGGGCCATCCTATTCATCCCGACAGCCGTAATTCAAAATATGAATACGGAATACCCATAACAATCGGAGATAATGTCTGGATTGGTGCGGGAGCGATTATATTGCCCGGTGTCAATATAGGAAGCAATACGGTTATCGGAGCAGGTGCAGTTGTGACAAAGGATATTCCGGACGGAGTTGTTGCCGCAGGAAATCCATGCAGAATTATTAAAGAAATCACAGAGGAAGACAAAAAATACTATTACAAAAATCTTGAGTTTGATTCAGAAGCGTGGAACAACATAATTTCTGAGTCATAGAGATAGACAAATCGTAGTTTGGCGGCGGAGAATGGATAAAGCAGTTACAAGGATGATAAAAGAAATATCTTCAATACTGGAAGGACGAGTATACGGCGCGTGGCTATACGGAAGCGTGGTATTTGATGATTTCCGACCGGGATGGAGCGATATTGATTTCGTTATGCTGGTCAATGAATCTATCTCTGAGAAACAGGCAGAGAGACTGCTCATGCTGCGGCAGAATATGCTCAAAAAAGAGCCCGGCAACATGTATTACCGCTCTTTTGAGGGTGTTATTGCCAACGTGAATGAGTACCGCAGCAAAGCGTTTCAAAGGCTGGTCTATTGGGGAACGAGCGGTCAACGTATAACTGACCGTTATACACCCGACCCGTTTTCTTTGTTTGAACTGGCAAAGTATGGAAAACGGGTATACGGTGACAAAGAGTGGATCCTTTCCGCTCCGGACAATGAAGAACTGGCAGCAGCTGTGCGCGAGCATTATGATTGTATTCGTAAATATGCCGTAGAGACAGATGAAAGCATTTATTCGTGCGGATGGCTGCTGGATATTGCAAGGTGTATTTACACCTTGAGAAATGGCGATGTCATTTCCAAAACACAGGCAGGTCTTTGGGCTATCGGGGAGCATCTTTTTTCAGATGAAGCTCCGCTGCGGAAAACGATCGAAATCCGGCAAAACCCTCTTCTATACAAAGACAGGAAAGAAATCCGGCAGTGGCTGAAAGGATTGGGGCCGGTCGTACAGAGTTACGCAGATGTGTTGGAACAGGAACTGATAAACGTATAAATTCCGGTTTGTAGGGCATAAACAATTTAATAAGCACTGTGCCGTTCACTTATTGTGGGCGGCACTTTATTACTTTATGATAGCTAGAGCAAAGAAAGGGAATATATCTGCCTTCAAGACATTATTTGATGTCATGGGCGAGGCGAATCAGATTGAGTCAAATGAGTCTGAAATTCGGCTAGCCTATATTGCGAGAATGGATCCTCCCGAAGAGCCTCCCGAATTTATTGGAGAAGAGTATGCAGAATAAAAAAAGGCGAAAAAGTCCGTCAAAAGTCCGTCAAATTGGATTTTTAGTCAATTTCAGACAAAAAGAGAAAAACCTCAAGACACTTGTGTCTCAAGGCTTTTTCTTTGGTTGCGGAAGCAGGATTTGAACCTGCGGTCTTGCATTTTCATTGCGATGAAAATGCTGCGGTCGGTTCGGCGGATCTGACAGTCCGCCGGACTGTCATTCAACACCGCTTCACCCTCCGGGGTATGAGGGGCGATTTTGTGTAATTTTTTGTTCAATATCAACAAATATATTGTATATTATGTTGCCGCGATTAGTATATATTGAACAATATTTTACACTATTGAAAGATATTAGATAGTGGTGAAAACTGGCAATAGTGGTGAAAATAGTGGTGAAATTCAGAGGTTTTTGATTTTATTAGCTGAAAAATAACTGTCTAATATACTTGACAAAAACGGGTTAAAATTGTATAGTATATCCGACAGTTGTTAAAACAGGAGATGAAATTATGAATCATGATATTCTCAAATCGGTTATTTTTGATCAGCACGAAATCATAAAAAACTTCATTATCTATCCCAGAGAATATAGTTTTGAAGAGAATGCCAACTATGTTCTTACAGGTATGAGACGTTCCGGCAAATCCACCCTTTTATATGATATAGTGCAAAAACTGATAGCTGCGGGAAATGACTGGAATCAGATCGTTTATATTAACTTTGAGGATGAGAGACTCGCCGACTTTACCATTAATGATTTTAATGATATTCTCGGCGTTGCCTATGAACTCAGCGACAGCAAAAGTTATTTCTTCTTTGATGAAATCCAGAATATAGAAGGATGGGAAAAATTTGCCAGGCGCCTTGCAGATGCAAAAGAGAGAGTATATATTACCGGCAGTAATGCAAAAATGCTCAGCAGAGATATTGAAAGCACACTGGGCGCAAGATTTCTGAGCATGAATATCTCGCCTTATAATCTGCGTGAGTATCTTACTGCTTTATCTGTGCCTTATGATAAAACTGAATTGCTGAAAACAAAATCAAACGCTCTGGTTCAGAAAAACTGTAATGAGTATCTTACTTTCGGAGGATTTCCCGAGTCATTACTTTACAAATCAAAGCGTGAATATGTCTCTTCGGTCTATCAGAAAATTCTGCTCGGTGATATTATTGCAAGGAACAACATCCGCAATGAATATCCGCTTCGAGTTATGATGAAGAAAATTGCAGAATCGGTATGCAGTGAATTATCCTATACCCGCCTGCATAATATAGTTACGGGAACGGGAGCAAAAATCAGCAAAGAGACTGTGATTGATTATGTTCAGTATGCGATTCAGGCGTATATGATTTTTCCTGTTAGGAGCTATTATGCAAAGCTTGCAGATAAAGAGAGCAATCCTAAATACTATTTCGGAGATACGGGTTTAACAAACCTTTTCCTTGTTGACAAGGACAGTGCACTGCTTGAAAACGCAGTCGCTGTATCTATGCTCAGAAAATATGGTGAAGAAAACTTATACTATATCAAATCATCCGAAACAGGTATAGATGTTGACTTCTGGATACCTGAAACCAAGACAGCAATCCAGGTATGTTACAGCCTTAATGACAGCAGCTATGACAGAGAGGTCAAATCAATTAAGAAACTGGCCTCACTCGGTGAAGCTAAAAGACTTGTTATTGTCACAAAAGACGAATCGGGAGTCCTGGATGTCAACGGGACTGAAATAGAAATTGTTCCTGTATATAAATTCCTTTTGGGATTATAATATAGTCAACATAGTTTATTATGAAAAACCGGGCTGATGTAATATCAGCCCGGTTTTGTTTTATGTGTTACAGCGCTATTGAGCATATCCTCATTTGCCGTAATTTCATATTCGTCAAATATCAGCTCGGGCTCCAATCCTTTCTCAGCCCATCGCTTTTCCAGAAGCAGAACACAGCCGCGTATCTGCTCCGACAGGTTATATGTATTTAATGCTCCAGATTAGGATAGGAACTATTATAGCGGAGCACACTGTCATGTGCTGTCGAAACCTGTCGGCAAACATAAAATAATAGCAAAAAAGACCACAGGAAGTGAAACCTGTGGCCTTCTTTGCACTCAAGGATTATACCTTCAGCTAAGCCGATACCTGAAAGCAGACTCCCCACCGTGATTGGTGGGGAGCTGTTAAGAAATCAATTAGCCTTCGATAGCGATGTACTTCTTTTCAGGAAGCTGCGGTTTTGCTTCCTTCTTCGGAATCTGCAGCGTCAGAACACCGTGCTCCAGCTTGGCCTTGATATCCTCTTCCGTGATTTCCTCGCCGACATAGAAGCTGCGGCTCATGCTGCCGGCATAGCGCTCCTGGCGGATGATCTTACCGGACTTCTTGTCCTTCTCATCCTTGTCAAGGCCTTTCGCCGCCGTGATGTTCAGATACCCGTTCTCCAGGCTGAGCTGAATTTCATCCTTGTGGAAGCCGGGAAGCTCAATATCAACTTCATAGCTGTCATCGTGCTCCCGCACATCCGTCTTCATCAGCTTCTTGGCATTGTGACCGTAAAGCGGTTTCTCCATCCGGGCAAATTCACGATCCATGTCATCGAACCAATGATCCATCAAATCCTCACCAAAAATACTAGGCATGTACAACATAAGTCAAACCTCCTTTTATTTTCGGTCCTGGATGCTGTTCAGGGCTGTTGCTGTGATATATGCCGCAAGGGAGATGAGGAAACCCGGAACCTTAGTTCCGGATCTTTTTCCCTCTTGCAATTATGTTATACCACCTTTTTTAGCACTTGTCAAGTGAGAGTGCTAATTTTTTTGTGAATTATTTGTTAACACCAATACAGTTATTCTGTACAGCAAGTTCTGAGCCATTCTGGAATTTGAACAACATACCGCCATCCTTAAAAACGGTGACCCGGTCAACTGTATCCATCCATAGCCGCTCATCAAAATGCTCCAGCAGCTGATCCATCTCCCGGAGCCGGAACATAAAAGCGCCAATGGCATCAGCCTTATCGTGATATCTACATACAATTATAAAACCAATATTGAACACTTGTTGTTTGCTGTTGCCCAAATTGAAAAGCGCTCAGAAACGCAATATGTTTATGATTCGACTATCAACATTTATGAACAACTCTCTGATGCTCTGGTTGGCAGAGTTTCAAAAAAGGACAGGCATTCGTTATTCTGTTCTCTGAGTAGCTGTGTAAACTCATATCCGTTCATCCGCGGCATCATTATATCTACCACCGCGAGATCTATGTAATTCCTGTCCATAACTTCGAGTGCTTTTATCCCGTCTTCCGCGGGGAAAATATTGTAACCTGCCTCTGTCAAAACCGCGGTCAACAGTCGGCGGATGTTATTATCATCATCAACGACAAGTATATTAAACATTTTACGGTCTCCTGTTACCTGTTAATCATTATTATCGGATAAATATAAAAAATATAAAGTAATGTGCAGCAAACAGATATTAGATTTCAAGGTAAGTTTTTATTTCATCAAGCTGAGCCTGACAATCGTTATAGCCAAGCCAATATAGTTCACCGAGTTTTTCAAGGTCCCTCTCAATCATAATAATTCCAGGCTTTCTCGATGGGCAAAACTGTTTAAGTTGACCGTCGGACTGTAATTTTTCAATCTCATCACACTGCAGGTTGTAGTTTATATCGCTGTTGGCAATCTTTTCAGCAAATTCAGGGTATCTGCCGTAAACTTTGAGTGATCCCTGAATGCGTCTGCTCGGATTCCTGAAAGACTTTTCCCGTGTTCTTATGACCATAATTTTGCGATATCCCTGCTCAATTGCCCATTCATAGGGGATTTTACATGAACAGCCGCCGTCAAAATACGGAACCCCGTCAATTATATATGCCGGCGAAACAAACGGCAAAGTGGCAGAGGCGCGTATGCCCGCGATTATATCGTCACACACGCCTTTTTCAAAATATGCCGTTTCTCCGTTAAGAGCGTTTGTCGCTACTGCCACAAATCTCTGCTCAGGTCTGTAAAACCTTATAGTATCAAGAGTTTCGGGGATTATTCCTCTGTCCTCGGTAAGAAAGCCCACATCAAGCAGGCTGCGGCTGTTTTCCAACGCTTTTTTGCCTATGTATCTGCTGTCGGCACGATAGTTAAGGTTTATTCTTGCCGATCTTCCGATTTGTCCCGAAACATAATTTGCCCCGCCCAGTGCGCCAGCAGACACACCAATAACACACGAAAGATTTATATCGGCAAGCATCAAAGCATCAAGAAAGCCCTGAGTGTACAGTCCCCTGAAAGCTCCGCCTTCAAGTACAAGACAGCCTTCGGTCAGCTTATCCGAAGCCCGGCCGGAAGGTATTTTGCTGATACCGGAATAGGATTTTTCAAAAAGACTCTTACTGTCTTCCAATATCTTTTTCCTAGCCTTAATTATATTCTTAACATTATCTCTGTCCATAAGCTGCCTCTTGAATTAATATGATGAAGATGTTACTCGAGTGAAGAAAGTGTATTATCTTTGCATTATCATAGTGTGGATATATTGCAACATTTTAATAATTAAAAAGAAACTGAAAATAAACTGTCAACGCTGTCGAGGAATAACACAGCAAGAGAAGCACCGAAAAGATGTTTTTCCTCATTATCGCCATGAAAAAACAGGGCATAGCGGCTGTCATATTCTTCGGGCAATTCAAGCACAAAACCTGCGGTAATTCTGTACTTTGCCCATTTCCATTTCTCTTGCTGCAATGTTGTAATTCCGCAGTCATCAAATTGCTTGAAATCTTTCGTCTTCAATAATCCTATACCATTTTCCGGGGAATGAAAAATCAGATATTCTCCGTTTTGCTTTACCACGCAGACGTTTTCACCGCAATCCGTATTGCCCTGAAACTCCCGGTTCATCAAGTCATTTGAAGCGCTGAATGATACGCAGTTCTGCTTAAAGAAACAGTAAAACAATCCGTTATCATCCAATATATACGGATCTAACTGCAGCCATATCTTTGCCGGATGTTGAGGAATGTGCTTCGTCAATAATAACTGCAAACTTTTTATTTTTAAGTCCCTTTACAACATCGGCAATATATCGATGAAAAGCCAAAATAGTGGTGAAAAATGTGGTATTTCAGCATTAAAAAAAGAATCACCGCCGATGCTTAAAACCTGCGAAGTCTTAAGTATCAACGGTTTTTCTTTGGTTGCGGAGGCAGGATTTGAACCTGCGACCTCCGGGTTATGAGGGCTCAATTCAAGCCAAATTTCTTCATTTTTATCAATTTAGGCGGATTTTTTCAGTATGTTTCCACAATAGCGAAGATATTTAACTGTGCAAAAGATACAAATCAAAAATAGCATTATTTTTCTGATGCAGAATATTGAAGCAAAACTCTGAAGCAAAAACTGTGAAGCAATTGTGCTGTTCTGAAAAACCCGGAGGTCAGCGTTACAGATTAATAAATATGCAAAAAGAGGCCGTTTCAACCGCAACGGCTTCTTCTGTCTCATGATTTAAGTGCAGTTATTGGGATTCTTTCGATAGATTTTGAGCACCATTTCATGCTTTTGACGAACTTACTTCAGATTTTTCGACAGATTGGCTTCCGCTTTTTGCAGGGTGAGAATAATTACATATTTGAGGATACTACTTCAAGCGGAGCCGACACCGGCTCCGTATATTTTTCATTATAAGCTCACATCTCAATGTTATAATTTTCTTGACAAACTAACATCACAATGGTATAATACAGCTGAAAGGGAGTAATACTATGATTATCTATCACGGATCCAAACACATCATTAAAACGCCTGAGTACGGGAAAGGAAAGCCTTATAATGATTATGGGCGAGGCTTCTATTGTACGGAATATTTGGATCTTGCCAAGGAATGGGCTTGTGATGACGAAGGCGGCGGTTATGCAAACAAATACGAGCTTGATATTGAAGATTTGAAAATACTCGATCTCAATGGAAGTGATTTTTGCATACTTCATTGGATTTCCATTTTGCTGAACAACCGCAAGTTCACATTGGATAACGATCTTGCCGTGCAGGCAAAGGACTATATTCTGAAGAATTTTCCGGTCAACACAGAAGGTTTTGATATCATCAAAGGTTATCGCGCGGATGACTCCTACTTCTCTTATGCTCGGGATTTTTTACAGAACGCGATCTCTGTGAAACGGCTTTCGCAGGTTATGAAGCTCGGTAATCTCGGCAACCAAATTGTGTTGATTTCACCAAAGGCTTTTAATGCAATACATTTTCTCGGCTTTGAAGAGGCACCGCAGGAAATCCACCTGCCTCTTCGTAAAAAAAGAGATGAACTGGCTCGAGCCGCTTATTTGACCAACAAGCAAGGAACTGCGTTTTCCGCTGACGATCTTTATATGATTGATATTATCAGAAACGAGATGAAGGCTGATGATCCACGCTTACAATGAAATGTACCTTCCGGGGGTTATGAAAAATCTTGCCGCGTTGACGGATATGGCAATCAACGCAGAAGGGATTGACGCGGACGAGTTTGGGAAACGGTTCGCTTCATCCGACGTCGCTAAAAAGATTGAGCACGCCATTCCGGATATGCTCGCGGGTAAATCGGCGACCGAAATGCTCGCGCTCATTTTGAATAAGAGTATCAGTTATACGACCGTTCCCATGGACCGTACCCCTGAATACTGGGCGGGTTGGATTCTGGCAAAAGCACAATGGGAACTTGGGAAAACATTTGCGGAAATTCTGTCAGTTATTCCGCTTTCCTCATTGATTGCGCTGTACCACCCCTATCATGAGGCGGATGAAAGCAAAACCGTTGACCTTATCAGCAGCAAATTTCCACCGAAGGAGTCGGCACTAAAACAAATCCGCAAGTCAAGAAAGCTTACGCAAGAACAATTGGCACTTCTCAGCGGTGTAAATATCCGCTCAATCCGTGCTTACGAGCAAGGTGATAACGATCTTGCCAAAGCTCAGGGAGAAACCCTGCAAATGCTCGCATATGCTCTCAATTGTACGATAGAAGAATTGTTACAGTGAAAAGAGACGCCGCACAGTAACTTTAAAAGGAGATTAAATGAAAATAGAAGATCTACTATCTGAGATTATGAAATCATCTCCTGAGATTTCGTCAAATTATTGCGTAATCAATGGTGCTTTAATCGAACTCAGCAAGGTTGAGAAAATGGGATGCTCGGAATTCGGGTTGCAATCTAAACTTCATATGCCGCTGAAACTCTATCACTATTATTCCAATACAGATAATAACGAACAAGCGGTCAATCATTCTCAAGATGCACTGAAAACCAACACTGTTTTTATGAATTCACCCGCTGCGTTTGACGATGCGTACGACTCAGAGATTTCGCTTGAATATTCTGAATTTGAAAGATTTAGGCTCATTGAATATTGCAAACGATGCCACATCAAGACAAACAGTAACTCATCAAATCAAGAAATTGGTAACACATTTGTTCAATTCCTATGGAAATACTACTGTGAGCATAAGGAACTTGATGGCGTGTTTGCAGAGCCGCCAAAGTCGGAAATTGAGCGCTTGTCAAACGAAGAGTTTTGTTTAAGAACTATTATCGAATATGGCAAGATCAAAGATTTTGGCAAGGCCGTTTCAATTGTGATCCAAAAAGAATACGACGAACAATGCGACAAAATGAAAAACACTTTCAGAATCGCATGCTTTGCAACAACGCCTTATTCGCAACTTATGTGGGCCGCTTACGCATATTGTCATAAAGGTTTTTGCGTTGAATATACGGTAATGCCTAATATTCCTGAATACGAAAAAGTGTATGCCAACTTATACCCGGTCATTTATTGCAAAACACGTCAGGATATAACGCAATACATAGCAACAACGCTGGATAAAAAGCCTGATGAAGATTACTTATGGAATTTGTACTTTCACGGAGCTTTAAGAAAGAGTATCGACTGGGCATACCAAAACGAATGGAGACTATTGCTTCCCTATGGAATCAAAGATAAAGACTATAACGTTAAATTTTTTCCGATAACAAGAGTGTATTTGGGTAATAAAATGCCGCCTGAAAAGAGAAAAGAGATCATCTCAATCTGCAAGGATAAAGATATCCCATACATTGGCGTCACAAGAAATCCAACTAAATTTGAAATGCAGGACTGCGATGTCCTATGCGAAAACTGTCCCAGATATCAGAATAATTGAATTAATATACCAAAGTGGAGCCGACATCGTCTCCGCTTTTTCTTTTGCTTTCACGAAAAGTTCGCAAAAAAGTCCATATTTCCGCCCGCTTGTTACTTATAATCCGTTGTATTATAGTCCGTGGACGGCTATACTATTAAAATAGTATTTTTATATGCTTTTGTCGGAGGAATTCTGCAATGATAACAAAGAATTTGGGAAAGCGGATACAGGAGCTCAGGAAAGAAAAAACCGGGCTTTCTCAGGAAAAATTCGCGTTGAAAATTGAAATGGATCGCACATATTTTGCTTCTGTTGAAGCAGGTAGGCGAAATATCTCTATCGTCAATATCAAAAAGATCGCCGACGGTCTCGGCGTTTCCCTCAGCGAGTTGTTTAAGGGAATATAATTATTGGGGTGCGCGGAATAATGTCAAACACGTTCTTAACCAACTACACAGAAACAACATTTTTGGATAAAATCAAAGACAATTTGCGCAAGTGTAAAACCTTTGATTTTTCAGTCAGCTTTATCAAAAAGGCTGGCCTTGTGCTGTTGTTCAAAGATATAGAAGCTGCCATTGAACGCGGGGTCAAGGGGCGTATTATTACTTCAACCTATCAAAACTTTACTGACATCGAATCGCTCAAAAGCTTCTTCTCTTTGCAGAACAGGTGTAGTAACTTCACTTGTCATTTGGATTATGAATCTTTCCATGATAACAGCTACATGACGCTTGGATATCATTCAAAGGGGTATTTATTCACCTTTGATGATCATAAAGAATTGATTGTAGGCTCGTCAAATCTTACGAGATATGCCCTCCTCAAAAACATCGAATGGGATGTTGTCGTTTCTGATGAGGCAACCTATGAAGCTGCACTATACGAATTTGAAGATAAGTGGTCCCAATCGAATGAGCTGACAAATGATATCATAGCCAAATATGCCATGAAACTTGATTTTGCGATTGAGCGTTGGGATATGGACTATGACCTCAGCGCTGCAAGCATCAAGCCCAACTATATGCAGCGCCGCGCATTGAAAGAGCTCAATAGATACCGTGCAGTTGGTGTTGGACGGGCACTTGTTGTTTCGGCTGCCGGAAGTGGTAAAACATTTTTAGCGGCATTTGACGCACTGAACTTTAATCCAAACCGTCTTTTATACATCGTTCATGAGGGTTCAATCCTCAGAAAGTCAATCGAAACCTTTACAGAAGTTTTTGGTGCCGACGTGTCCATCGGTGAGTATTCCGGTGAAAGCAAGAATCTAGATGCAGATTTTGTATTCTCGACGAACGTCTCTATGGCGAAGTCTTTAGAACTGTTTGACAAAAAGGATTTTGATTACATCATCGTTGATGAATGCCATCACGCAACGGCCGATACATATAAAATAATAATCAATTATTTTGAGCCTGAGTTTCTGCTTGGGCTGACTGCCACGCCTGAACGAATGGACAATCAGGATGTTTTTGAACTCTTTGATAAAAATGTTCCATATGAGCTACGTATGAGAGATGCAATTATCAATGATCTTGTAGTCCCTTTCAAATACTATGGAATTCGCGATGAAATGGTCGATTATAGCCTTACAAAAAGCGAAGAGCGCAAATTGGTTGCCCAGATCGCGACAACGGATCATTGTGACTTTATTGCAAAACAAATCGAAGCTCATCGCCCGAACGGAAAACTGAAAGCACTTGCGTTTTGTCGAAACGTTTCGCACGCTCGTATGATGTGCGAAGTTATGGGCGAAAACTATCACACCGCTTATCTGACTGGTAGAAACGACATCGGCGAGCGTATTCGCGCATATAACGATCTGCAAAGTGATTCTGCGGATCTTGAAATACTATTCACCGTCGACATATTGAACGAAGGCGTTGACATTCCAGGCGTCAATATGGTGATTTTCTTACGCCCAACCGAATCGTCAACGATCTTTATTCAACAGCTTGGTCGCGGACTTCGAAAGTTTGACAACAAGCCTTATGTTACTGTGCTTGACTTTATCGGCAACAGCTATAAGCGCAGCGTGCAGATTGCTTTTGCTCTTTCTTCTCTCTCGAAGAACTTTGTGCTTGAAAAGAAACTGATGGCAACGCTCGTAAAAGACAATTTCACAGCTCTTGGACTCCAGGAATACGGCGTTGAGATCAACATTGACGATCTGAGTAAGGAAGAATTGTTAGAGTGGATTGAAAAAGAAAACTTCAAT
>JAFRMR010000008.1 GCA_017430535.1 Clostridia bacterium | reverse complement strand
TTCAAGGGTTGCGGGAGGTGTTACTCCATCCGGCAGGCCTTCCCAGATTTTTACTACTCTTCTGTCTTTACCTCCGGTACCGCCGCCGTCGTACTTGTTGACAATCTCCCAGTATTCATTACCTTCATCATCTGTCTTTAATGTAATACCTACAAGACTGTAGCCGGAGGGTACGGGATTCTCAACTACCTGGCCGTTACCGCTGACCCATCCCTCACTCTGGCCGGTTGACGGGTTATACAACAGCGTAACGGTTTCCAGAATGCTGCCGTCATCACCGACAAGATCAACGGTTATTGTTTCGGGAGGTGTTACGCCATCAGGCAGATCCTGCCAGATTTTAACTACTCTTCTGTCTGCATTGCCTATATACTCATTTTCAAGAACGTACTTTACAAGATTTCCGTTTTCATCATATTCCGGCCTTACACCGTTGAATCTGTATCCGGCGGGTACCGGGTTTTCGGTGAAATTATAGTTACCGTTAAGCCTGCCGATAAAGCTGCCGTAGCTCATATGTGAGCCGGGATCATAATTAGACAGGGTTATGGTGCCGACCGGCTGGTCTATACCTTCAACCTCCTGCGTAATTGATACATTGACATCGGGGGGTGTTACGCCGTCAGGTACATTTTTCCACTCTTTCTCAACGGGGATATCGGTATCGGTGTAGTTTTTGATGTTGTAGAGATAATAACTCTTGTCGCCGTCATACTGTATCAGTTGCGCGGGTTCTTTTATGCTTGTCCAACCGTTGGACTGAGATTCATTTATAGTCCAGTTTGGTCCGACTGATAAACCCATAAACGGCTGAGTCCACCCGTTTTGCTCGTTCATAGTCATAGTCAGGGAGCCGCCCTCATAAATACCGCCTGAATTAATTGCTCCGGTGAATGCATGAGCGTCTTCTCCATCACCATCTGTCGCGGTAACGGTAATACTGTAACTGGAATCATATTTTCCTATCCATTCCTTGTGTACAATAACAAACTGGTCCGCATTGGAGTTATATACTCTGAGAGTGTTTGTGGTGTTATCCCAGATAAATACAGTCGTGTTGTACACATTGGTGTTGCCTGGGTTGTAATAGGAAATATACAACTCATCAAAAAAAGTTCCGCGCACATTTTCACCATCATATGAGCTCATATTTGAGACGATACCATACTGATCTGTTGCAGCGTTCAGGCTGTTGATAAAGCTCTGGCTAAAAGATGTATGGGCACGGAAATTGTTGCTTCCGTCCAGAGTTACGCTGCTGGTTGACCCTCCGTCATGCCAGCAAAAACTGAATCCATGGGGATGCGAGGACGGGCCCTGGCCGCCGTTCCAGCCCATATCCTCCCAGTATTTGATTATGGTAACGGGAACCATATCATCATCAGCGTAAGCCGTAAAAACATTAGCTATTCCCGTTGACATAACCATCACAAATGCAAGAATCAACGCTAACTTCTTTTTCAATCCTTTGTTCATTATGAATGCTCCTTTCGGTATAATAACTGATTTTGCTTACTCAGCATATTATTTCCCGGCACCGTTTTCTGCTGTTAAAACGGCGCCCGGCTCAATAAAGAACCATAAAAATCCCTCCGCAAAAACAAAACGGCACCATTGCAAACGCAGTGATGCCGTAAACCGAATCAGTGTGTTCCGGGCGTAACAAAGGAAAGGTATGAGTTTTTAAGGCTCAACCTTGTTTTCCATATACGAATACAATAAGCAGACGACACAGAAACACAACCTTTAACCCGATATGATATTATGCCTGATACTTTTATTATACTATGATTTATTTTTCTGTCAAGTAAAATAAGAAATTGAAAATGTGTGCAGATTTACCAATATGCGTGCGGATTTACCAACTGTTAACATTTGAATTGTTGACCTTATAATACGCGTGTGTTATAATAAAATGAATTTTTATGTGCAAAAACGAGTGAAAGGATGATTTCCTTGATTAAAATATCACCGTCTGTGCTGGCATCGGATTTTTCCCGCCTCGGCAGCGAAGCCGTTAAAATGGAAGAAAGCGGCGCAGATTACCTGCACCTTGATGTAATGGACGGGCATTTTGTGCCCAACATCAGCTTCGGTGCGCCTGTTATTGCATCAATCAGGAGCCTTACAAAGCTTGTGTTTGATGTGCACCTTATGATATCCGAGCCCTTGAAATATATTGATGATTTCAAAAAAGCCGGAGCGGATATTATCACATTCCACATTGAGAGTGATTCCCCTGTTGAGGAAACCCTTGATAAAATACATGCCTGTGGCTGTAAAACCGGCCTTTCAATCAAACCCGGCACCCCGGCAGACGCAGTATACCCTTACCTTAAAAAAACCGATATGGTGCTGGTTATGACCGTGGAACCCGGTTTCGGCGGGCAGTCCTTTATGTATGAAACCATGGAAAAAGTTACCGCCATAAGGGAAAAGATAAACGCCCTGGGCCTTAAAACGGATATACAGGTTGACGGCGGCATAAACCCGGAGACAGTCAAGGTTGCCGCAAAAGCAGGAGCAAATATCTTTGTGGCCGGCAGCGCGGTTTTCAAGGCTGAGGACCCGAAAGCAACCATTGAAACTTTAAGAAACAACGCAAGCATTTAATCTCAAGGCGGATATTTCCTTACTGAAAACCCGGAAGAGGTGAACCTTTTGGAGCAGAAGCAAAGCGCCCCGGCGGTTAAATCCACCGCTGTCTTCGGCGATTATTTAATAATGCTTATTGTGCCTGCCGTAATTTCAATCTGGTATTACGGCACGGCGGCTGTGCATACCCTGATTATCTGCGCCGCCTCCAGCATACTGCTTGATTTTGTTTTCAGCGTACTTTTCAATAAACAGTATTATGCCGCCGACCTGAGCGGACTGTGCACTGGGCTTATGATTGCAATGATGATGCCTGCAGCGGTGCCCGCCTATGTGTGCGTGCTTGCCTGTGCTTTTGCAATACTGGTAATTAAAATCCCCTTCGGCGGCGGAATGAGAGCACCCTTTGTGCCTGCAGCCGCAGGCTTTGCCTCAGCCGCGGTCTGCTTCAAAGACCTTGTTTTCACCTACAGCGGGGGCAGAGAATTTATGGGCTCCGCTTCCCTGGGCTCAATACTCCAGGCCGGCGGAAGCGTAAGAATAACCTCCGCCTCATTCCTTGATATATTCACCGGAAACATTTACGGCCCCATGGGCACCGGCTGCGCGGCGGTATTCCTTGGGTGTATATGCTTCCTGCTTATACGCCGCAGAGATGCTCTTATTTCATCCGCGGCTTTTCTGGGGGCGGTTATAGTATTTTCGCTTGTTCTGCCAAGAACCGGGGGCACTGCCCTTTCAAGCCTTTTGCTGGAGCTTTCATCCGGCTCCCTGCTTTTTGCCGCGGTGTTTTTCCTGACGGACTATTCCACCCTGCCCGGGCATACCCTCAACAGGATTGTTTACGGCCTTTTCACAGGCATTATATGTATGGTTATGCGGCGAAGGGGCATCTACGAGGAGCCCGTGTGCTTTGCCGTAATACTGGGCAACGCCTTCAGCCCTCTGCTGGATAATGTGACAGACAGGCTGCAGGTTATCTTCACCTCCGGAAAATCAAAGAAGGAGGCGTATGACAGATGAAACCGAAGCTCGGTGATGTGATAGCAAAGGGAACATTTGAATATAACCCGGTGCTGATTCAGTGCGTGGGTCTCTGCCCCGTAATACTTGCCTCCACAAGCGTGCAGAGCGCTCTGGCCATGACGGCGGTTACCTTTGCTGACCTGCTTATAACAAGCATACTGGCGAGCACCGTAATGAAAAAATGGCAAAGATACATCCGGGTTGTTTTTTACCTGATAATCGGTATGCTGATTATATTCCCCATACTGTGGTTCATTGAGAATAAAACCATTATGAATATGACCCTGGGCATGAGGATATTCCTGCCCCTTATTGCGGTTAATTCGGTTACGGCGGTTCACTGCGAACAGTTTGCCGTGAAAAACGGCCTGCGTCCTGCTGTGTTTGACGCAATTGCCGCGGGCCTCGGAACCGGAATAGTTATGATACTTTGCGGAGCTCTGAGGGAAATCGGAGGCAAAGGAACTTTTCTGGGTTACCCTCTGGGTGTGTCCTTTAAGCTCAGCGGTATGCTGATGCCCTACGGCTGCCTTGTGATACTGGGCTTTGCCGCGGCGGTACTCAATAAAATATATACCCGCAAACCACGCAGAGCAAAAAAGGAGCCTGTAAGCTCCGGCCCGGAAGAAGTCAGCCTTGATATTGACTCCGGCAAAGACCCGGAACAGATTGATATGGACTTCACATTTGATGATGATGAAGAGTATGAATACCTGCTTTCATCCGTCAATGAACTTATAGAATCCTTTTCAATGGATTCGGAGCGGGAGGATGAACAATGATAAGAATTATTGCAAACCTTTTCCTGACCGCTCTTTACACGGTCTTTATACAGAACCTTGTGCTGTGCTCGGGCCTTGGTATGAGCGAAGCGATCAGAATTGCCTCCCGCCCCGGCACATTCATAAAATTTGCCTGTATGATTTCCGGATTTTCAACAGCAACAAGCCTGCTGTGCAACCTTATAGGCAAATACACCGATATATTCAGCTCCTACTCGGTCAAGGCCGCGGTTTACGCCGGGGTGCTTGCAGGGGTCTACATTATTGCGGCTCTGTTTGCAAAAATCATCTCAGGCGATAAGGAAATACTGGGCATACTGGGAATTGCGGCGCTGAATACTCTTGTGTTTGCAGTACCCTACATCAATGACACCGCTGCTTACTCCACTGCAGACAGTATCGGATCCGGCCTCGGCGCCGGCGCTGCTTTTGTGCTTGCCGCCGCTCTGATAGGCAGCGGAGCGAGAAAAACGGAAAACAATCTTTATATACCCCGGGTATTCAAAGGGACCCCCGCCATGTTCCTGTATGTGGCAATTATTTCCCTTGGATTTGTGGGATTTACCGGCACCACTCTTTTCTGATACCGGAAAGGAACAGTATATGAAAAACAGCGGCTACAAAAAAGTTATAACCCCTTCTCAAAGGGAAAGCATAACCGGATTCTTTTCAAAATTCGGCACAAATTTCAAGTTTGAGGAAAAAGCGGGCAGGCGTAAGGCGGCAAGGGTAATAATTATTATCCTGTGCTTTCTTGCCGTTGCCTATATCGGCTTCTTCATAACAGATGTAATTATAAGATTTTCCGAAGTACCCTATGAAGCTCACATTTCCGGGGAGGGGAGCCTCGCATGGATTTTATACCCTTTAATTCAAGACTGACATACCACAAGGATCCCTTCGGGGCCGTGAAAGAGGGCACAGAAATTACCCTGCGTATTGTTATGCCCAGAAATTACGGCTGCACCGGAGCGGATGTAAAAATACATAAAGACGGTGAGATGCCCTATAATATTCCCATGACCTGGGACGGTATGCAGGGAAAGCACGAGGAATGGTGGAAAGCCACCTTCACCGCCGGAAGCGCCGGGCTTTATTATTACCACTTCTGCATATACAACTGCTACGGCGAAAGCCTGATAACAAGATTTGATAACTCTATAGGTTTTATCAGCTCCGAAGGCGGCGATTTCTTTTTCACGGTTTATGAAAAGGATTTCAGAACCCCCGATAACATAAAGGGGTCTGTTATTTATCAGATTTTTCCTGACAGATTCTGTTTTTCCGGCGAAAAAAAGGAAAACCCCTACCCGGAAAGAATCATCCGCGATGACTGGGGAAAACCGCCCATGTGGAACCCGGATGAGGCCGGCAGAATTAACAGCTACGACTTCTTTCAGGGAGATTTCAAGGGAATAGAAAGCAAACTGCCCTATCTTGCCTCTCTGGGAGTGGGGTGCATTTACCTTAACCCCATATTCCTCGCCTGCTCAAACCACAGGTATGATACGGCGGATTATGAAAAAATCGATCCCCTGCTGGGAACGGAAAAAGATTTTACGCACCTTTGCAAAAAAGCAAAGGATGCGGGCATAGATATTATCCTTGACGGCGTATTCAGCCACACCGGCTCCGACAGCAAGTATTTCAACAAAGAGAAGCACTTCGGCAGTAAGGGAGCATATAACGACAAAAAATCGCCTTATTACGGCTGGTATAAATTCACGGAATATCCGGATAAATACGACTGTTGGTGGGGCGTTGATATACTGCCGGAAATAGATGAAGAAAACGACAGCTATATTGCATACATTTCAAAAGTTCTGAAAAAATGGCAGAAGGCGGGAGCCTCAGGCTGGCGGCTTGATGTTGCCGATGAACTGCCGGACAAGTTTCTTGATGCCCTAAGGCAGACCGTAAAAGCGGAAAATGAAAATGCCCTTATACTGGGCGAGGTATGGGAAGACGCATCAATAAAAATAAGCTACGGTCAAAGAAGGCGCTACCTTCAGGGCAGGCAGCTTGATTCCGTAATGAATTACCCGTTTGCAAATGCTCTTGTGGATTTTGCGGTAACAGGCATTGCGGAGGGTTTTAACGATAAAATACTTGAAATAACGGAAAACTACCCGAAATGCGCCGTGGACTGCCTTATGAACCATATAGGCACCCACGATACCTGCAGGATTCTGAACAGGCTGGGAACCCTTGACAGCTATGAATCCGACCCCATAAACAGATATTCAGGGGAAATGACAAAGGAAGAAAGAGACAGGGGCAAAAAACTGCTTAAAATGGTTTCCGCAATGCAGTTTACCCTGCCCGGTGTTCCCTGCATATATTACGGCGATGAAGTAGGAACCGAGGGCGGCGTTGACCCCTTCAACAGGGGATGCTACCCCTACGGCGCAGAAGATGAAGAAATGCTGGAGCATTACAGAATGCTGGGCAGAATCAGAAAAGAACATCCGGTATTTATTGACGGAAACTTTTCATCGGTTTCCTGCGTTATGGGCTGTGTTGCATACGAAAGGCGTGGCAGAGGTGAAAGAATAATAACCGTAGCCAACCGTAACCCCTGCACAATATCATACTACCTTCCCGACAGCGGCTTTGTTTCGCTGACCGGTCAGAGAGTCAACGGGAAGGAACTGCTGCTGGAAGTGGATTCGGCAGCCATACTTTATATGCGTTGTGATTGATTTATGAATAATTACTCCCCTTTCAAAAAAGAAAAAGATAAATACGGAACGAACCGCAGAACCGCCGTGATATTTGCGGCCGGAGTCGTGATTGTGCTGGTTCTTTCCTGTTTTATAATAATGGCGAAAAACGATTTCAACTTCAAAGCCGCTGTAGGCGGAGAGGTGGAAACCACCGCCGGTGAGGAAACTCCGGATGAAACACTGCCGGCAAGAAGCACAAAGTATTACCTGCTGTGGTGCGCCCGGGAAGATACGGGAAACCTGGATTTTCTCTGGGTGGTAAAAGCAAGAATGCCAAGCGCCGCCCTAACAATTTTTTCCCCGTCACCCGATGATATGGTGGAATATAAAGGCCAGCTTTACACCGTGAGAAACCTTTACTCCATATTTACCCTTAAAGAATTCAGACAGGCCCTTGAGGAATATTACGGCGTAAAATTCAGCGCCTATATCGGTTGCTTCCCGGAAGGGTTCAAGCAGGCGGTAAATGATTTCGGCGGAATAACCGTTGACATCAAAGAGCAAATCAATTATAAGGGTGAGTTTAACCTGCTGCTGGCAAAAGGCTCAACCCCCTTAAAAGGCGAGCTTCTTTACAAATATCTCCTTTATACGGGGCTTAAATCCGACGCAAGAGCCACGGACCACTGCGAAGCCCTTGCAAAACTGCTTGAGGCGGTGTTTGTGCCTGAAAACAGAGGCAAGACAGATTCCGTATTCTCAATGGTGGCAAACACCATGACAACGGATATAACCATAATGACTTATTCGGAAAACAAGGCCCTGTTTGACTATCTTTTTGAAAACGGGCTCAAAAGCATAAAAACTGCACAGACAAAAGAAGAACTAAAAGGATAATAATATGAGCAAAAAGACTGCGGCCGCCATTATTGCGGTGGTGCTGGCTCTTGTGGCGGTGCATAATTTCAGGCGGGCATATCCCGAAATAACCTGGCCCATAATCACCTCCTCACTTTCCGAGCCGGAATCGCCCAGCAGTAATGGCAGCCCCTATAAATTCTATTATGACAACCTGACTGTCACGGAAAAGCAGGCATACAATATGATTCTTGATAAAATCTATGATATGCCGGATAAAATCCTTGTGCCGGACCTTAACGAAGAAGAGCTGGATAATGTATTCAGCGCCCTGCTTTCCGACAACCCGGATCTGTTTTTCCTTGGCAGAAAGTGCTCTGTGAAAGCAGAGCTCTGGAATGACTTTTTCTCCGTTGACTACATAATAGAAAAAGAGGATTATGAAAAGCAGAAAGCGGAGCTTGACGCCGCCTGTGATAAAGTAATTGCATCCCTTACAAACAGGAACAGCCAGTACCAGACCGAGCTGGAAATTCACAACTATATAATCGACCACTGCAGCTACAAGATCGAAAAGAAAAACTTTGTTTATTCATCGGCCTACGGCTGCCTTGTAAACGGCGTTGCGGCCTGCGAAGGGTACTCAAAAGCCGCAAAACTGCTCTTTGACAGGGTCGGAATTGAAAGCGCCCTGATAAGCGGAACCGCAACCACCTCAAAGGAAGCGGGAGGCGCCCATATGTGGAATATTGTGAATATTGACGGCTCCTATTATCACCTTGACTGCACCTGGGATGACCCGGTTACCCCCGGAAAGAATATGAGGCTTTACACTTATTTTAACCTTTCCGATGAAGCTATAGGCAAAACCCATTTCAACTTTTCCATTGACCCGGGATGTGTTTCTACGGGAGCGAATTACTATGAAAAGAACAGCCTTACTTTCCCCAACTACAGCAGCGCCGACAACTCTAAACTGAAAGAGACCATAGTTAACCAGTACAAAGCGGGGGAAAGACAGATACAGATAAACTTTGCAAACGAAAAATCCTACAAATCGGCTATATCAAGCCTTATAGATAAAAGCGGGATTTACAATGTGCTGAAAAGCGCTAAAATCAACGGAAAGACTGTTTGGGATAAATTTGAAGGATATTACGATAATAAAGATACCTACACTTTGACCCTGGTATTCAAATAAGCGGGGAGGCAGAATAATGGATAAAGAACGAATAGAAAACGCTGTGAGAGAGATTCTTGCCGCTGTAGGCGAGGACCCGGACAGGCCCGGTCTGCTTGAAACCCCGGCCCGTGTGGCGAGGATGTATGAAGAAATCTTCTCGGGCCTTGACGATAACCCGGAAAAGCACCTCAAGCTTTTTGATGAGGGCAGCGAGGAAATGGTAGTGGTAAGGGATATCCCCCTTTACTCAATGTGCGAACATCACCTGCTTCCCTTCATCGGCAAGGCGCATATTGCCTATATACCCTCAGACGGTAAGGTTCTGGGGCTTTCAAAGCTTGCCAGGATTGTTGATACCTTTGCCAAGAGACCTCAGCTTCAGGAGAGGCTCACAGGGCAGATTGCAGACTTCCTTAACGACAGCCTCAATCCCCTGGGTGTTGCAGTTGTGATTGAAGCGGAGCACCTTTGTATGACCATGAGAGGCATTAAGGCCTCAGGTGCTCAGACCCGTACATCCGCCCTCAGGGGAATTATGAGAAACGATGCAAAAACAAGAGCTGAAGCTCTTTCACTGCTGACCGGAGGCAAATAAGATGTTCAGGGCAAAAGATAAGCTTTTCCCTTTGGGGGAGAAAACCCTGATAATGGGAATTCTGAACTATACCCCGGATTCCTTTTCCGACGGCAACAGCTTTTTCAGCCCGGAAACCGCACTTGATAGAGCCCTGCTTATGGAAAAACAGGGTGCGGATATAATTGATATCGGCGCTGTTTCCACAAGGCCCGGAGCGGAAATTGCGGATGAAAAAGCCGAGCTTTCAAGGCTTCATGAAGTACTGCCCGCAATAAAGGGCAGGCTTGCCGTTCCCTTTTCTGTTGACACATTCAGGCCGGAATGCGCCGCCTATGCTCTGGAACAGGGTGCGTCAATAATCAACGATGTGAGCGGTGTTTTCAATTACGATATTGTTTCTCTTGTGAAAGAATACAAAGCCGCATATATAGTAACCCACAACCCCTGCGGAGCGGACAGCGCCGCCCGGTACCCCGAAGGAGTAACAACGGCTGTTAAAGCTTTCTTTGATGACTGCCTGTGCCTTGCAGATAAATACGGCCTTCCCCGTGATAATCTCTGCCTTGACCCGGGCTTCGGTTTCGGAAAATCAAGGGAAGATGATTACGAAATTGTGCGAAATATGCGGGCGCTTAAAACCGAAGGCGTCGCTTTGCTTGCCGGAGCTTCAAGAAAACGGATGACGAATATATCCGGCTCGGATTCCCCTGCGGAAAGGGATGCGGCAACAGCGGCAATACACACACTCTGCACAGCAGGCGGAGTGGATATTATAAGAGTACACAATGTTGAAACAGCCGCCAAAGCCGCCGCAGCGGCAGACAGAATATGCAGAAAGGCGAATAATGGATAAGATATTAGTTAAAGGGCTTAAGCTGTTTGCTTACCACGGCGTAAACCCCGAAGAAAAAGAAAACGGACAGAATTTCATACTTGATATCACTGCCTGCCTTGACCTTTCCTGCCCGGGCAGAACCGACCGCCTTGATGATACGCTCAATTACTCAAAGCTGATAAAAACAGCTTCTGCAATTTTCACTTCGGAAAAGAACGACCTTATTGAAAGAGCGGCACACAGGGTTGCCTATGGCCTGCTTGAAGAATTTGAAATAATAAAAAAAGTAACGGTGCTTCTTAAGAAACCGGAAGCGCCGGTAAAAGCTGATATTGAATACGCCGCAGTGGAAATCACTGCGGAAAGAAACTGCACGGAGGATTCTGAATGAGCAAAGCTGTTATAGCCTTGGGCACCAATATAGGCGACCGTATCGGCAATATAAACCTTGCGGTAAGAGCCGTTTCAAGGCTGCCCGGGGTTAAAATAATTGACGGCTCCTCGGTTTATGAAACAGAGCCCGTGGGAGTTACGGACCAGCCGAAATTCTATAACGCCGCAATCCTTGTGGAGGCGTCGGTATCCCCTGCAATGCTGCTTGGGGGCTGCCTTGGCATAGAGGCGGCTATGGGCAGAGTAAGGGGAGAAAAGAACGGGCCCAGGATTGTGGACCTTGACCTTCTGCTTTATGAAAATTACAAGAGCGAAAGCTTTGAGCTCACTCTCCCCCATCCGGAAATACTGAACAGGGCTTTTGTGATGAAGCCCCTTTCGGATCTTTTCCCTTCCGGCAGAGCTCTGGGGCTGTTTTTTGCCCAGGCCCTCCGGGAAACGGGAGAAGAAGGCATAACCGATACCGGATACAAACTTGTGATTCCGGAGGATAATGATGATGATATGTGATAACTGCGTTCACTATGTATATGATGAAGAGGAAGACATTTACCTCTGCAACGCTGAATTTGATGAGGATGATGTTTTCGCTTTCAGCCTTTCACAAAAAGAGGAATGCCGTTTTTACAGCAGTTATGATGAATATAAAATTGTAAGAAAGCAGAACTGATAAAATGAAAAAGAGCAACCGACACAGTAACATTGACAAGCCGGAAAAGAAAAGAATAATCACACAGAAAAGGGTGAATATTGCCCTGCTGATAATTATTCTTGCGGCAGTTATTGCAGGCGTTACGGCCAAAACCGCAGGGCCGAAAATAAAAACATTTTTTGAAACTCACTTTGCTTCGGAAGATGACGGCGAATCAAAAATGAAGCTTAAATCATACAAAGGCGGAAAACTGCCTGCAGAGTATATTGAAATACTGAAACAGGCTGAAGAAGAAGAAAAAGCGGCCTGCGAAAAATACGGTGTGGCATTCACTGTGGGCGATATGGATTTTTCACTGCCCCACGCAGTTATGGTTTATATAGACGCATATTCCAACCACTATTCGCAATCTGCAATAGATACGGTACAGTACGGTTACTCAAAGGAAGGCTTTTCCTTTGAAACCTACCCGGAATGGAACAATACTGCAGACGGCAAAAAATGGGGCAGAGTTCTGATTGATGAAGCGTCACAGACTGTTGCCGATAATTATTATATGTTTTATAGAGCTCTCAAAGACGGCTTTATCCCCGATGAGGAACAGTTTGAGCAGATAACCTACAGCTATGAATTCATAAAATCATACCTGAACCAGTATAACGGCGAAATATCGCAAATGATGACCAAGCACTACCATGAGGGCGTTACCTACAATATGTATGCCGCAAGCCGGATTGTTTCACTTTATGCAACTTATTATAAAAACTATCTTATCGAAAAGTATTCCGGTGATGTCACTCAGAAAAAAGCGGAAGAATACATAGAAGGCAAAGAAAACGATTTTAAAGTATTCTGCGGCAGGGTTTACCTTATGAAAAATGATGACAGCAGCTGGAAAAACATAAAGAATGAGGAAGAATACCTGTCGTTTGTAGTAAAAGCTCAGAATAACGAGGACTTCCGCGAGGATGAAGCAACCAACGCATACTACTCTTACTATGCGGATGTGGTAAAAGCATACAACAGCGAACTTGCGGATTACCTTTTCTCACCCGAAAGAAAAGCGGGCGAAATAAGCACATTCAAATCTGGCAACCGCACTTTCCTTGTTTATACCGATCAGCCGGCCCACTTTGAAAACAGCGTTTCCTGTATTGTTTATTATTCAACCCTCACCAGAGATAATGAGGATATTGCAAAGCAGGAACAGGAGGCCTTTGACACTTTCGTTGACAAATGGATTAAGAGCGGGGCGAGGGAGCAAAACCTGCTTCTTCAGTGCAGCGGTCAGGGAAATCCCATTGAAAACTATCCTTACGGCGAAACCGATCTCAGGGTAAACAGCATGTATACGGATATCGACAGATGGCTCAGAGACCCTGCCCGCAAAAAGGGAGACTATGAGACTTTCCGCTTTGACAATATAAACGCTCTGGTTTATTTCAAAAAAGCCAACAATGATGATTTTGACTGGATTGAAAAAGTTAAAGAAGAAATCAGCACAGCAAAGATTGAAGAAGAGTTTTCACACGAAGACGATAAAGAATGGGAAGTAATTATCAACGAGGATATGCTCAGCAATATTTATAATGCGGCACATGATCCCATAAATGTACTCATAGGCGGAATATAAAACCTGAATTTTGAACGGAGGAGCCAAAGCTCCTCCGTTTTTTTGCCGGAAAGCACGGATTTTTAACTATCGGAGCATTTGACATTTGCCGTAAATGTGCAACATAAAAAAATAAATTTTTGTATAATATATATAATTGAATTAAGTGGGCATTTAATATATAATATATGCGTATGAGAATGTCTTAAAAATGATGCAAAATTTTGATGGAAGAAGGTAGACCGATGACAAAAAAGATTTTTGCCGTAGTTCTCTCCCTGGTAATGGTGCTCTGCGCCGTTCCTCTTTTCGCTTCTGCAGATGATGCTGTTACAGCTGAGCAGACTGTTGCTGCCTGGGATCAGAACCTGGCCCCCGTACTTTCCGAGCTTTTCGCCAACGAGGAATCCACCCACTGGAAATACGTTGCCGAAAACGATGAGCAGCTTTCAAGAACCATGCTCACCTACACCGTGTTTGCTCTTTATGACAATGCCTGGAAAAACGGCTTTGACAAGAGCGTTTCAATCGATGATGCCGAGAAGATTCTCTGCTCACTCATCGAGAAGATTGATGCAAACATAGGTGATTCCAGACTTGAAGAGATTATCGCCGTTCTTCAGACTGCTTCCGATGCCAACGATCTTATTCAGAAGGCTAACAAATTCATAAAGAACGACACCATCGCATCCGAGGGATGGTCCGATACTTTCAAGTATATAAACTACGCTATCAAGGCGCTCAACAACTTCAAAGAAAACAGAGACAGAATCATTGAAGTTTATGCCCGTATTCTCTCTGTTCAGGCAGCAAACTCCTTCTTCAAGGAAATGCTTGAGTACATATCCGATAACTGCTCTTATGATGTTGTTGCTACCGCTGCAGAAAACCTTATCCACAAAATCGATTCCAGCGTAGAGGAACTGCTTGAGGAAGAAATCCCCAACATAGTTACCGTTAATGCAAGCAAGGCCATTGAAATCGGCCTTCGCGTAGCTGCAGATACCAATGCTTACACTGCTGTTGCCATCAAGGTTTACGATATAGGCACCAGCGTTGCCGATGCTCTCTGGAACACCAGCGACCAGTATAAGCTTATGGATGAGCTTTATACCACTTTCTTTGCCGAGACAGCAGTTGTTGACTGGGCACAGGGTGTTAAAGCTGATGCCGATAAATACGTATTCGGCGTAGGCGCAGTTCTCAGCCTGAGAGAGATCGGTGCTCAGACACTTTATGATCTCAAGATTGCCCAGAACGGCGGCATCGTAGGCAAAATCAGCAACCAGATCAACCTCAATGTTGGTTTCGGTAATGTTGCAGAGCTTGCTTTCATTGAGAATGCAAAAGAAGTTCTCTTCAAAACAGATTTAAGCGAACTTGCTCCTGTTTACTCGGTTGTTACTCTCTGCTCTTCCGCAATTCTTGATGTTGACGGAACCCGTATTGACAACATCGCCGAGAACTACAAATCCGGTAATGGCTATTACTATGCTGTTTATAATGCAGGTATTGCAAACTGGGTTAAATCCGCATTCATCACCACCCAGTCCGCAAGCGTTACTCTTCTCTCCGCTTCCGATACTCTTGCAACTCTTATAGTTAAGAGACTCAGCGGCGGTGAGCTTGTAAGCCGTTCATTTACCGACCTTGCTGTAGGACCGGAAAAAGTTCCTTCATTCTACACCACTTCCGATACCTTCACTTACACCACTGCCGAAGGCGCAGAGACCCGCGCTTTTGACACCACCTTCCAGCTTCCTTCCATCAATGCTGTTACCGCTTCCTCCGTTGCCAACGCTGCCGGCGCTGTGCTTAAGGATGAAGCAAACCAGAAGGTAAACGAATACAAGGGTAAGGTTGTTAATATCGGCGATGCCCTCAGAAAGATTTTTGATGCTATTGTAAACGCATTCAAAAACATCTTCAAGAAATAATCAATAAACAGTTCATTTATCCCCTGTGAGTTTTCACGGGGGATATTTATATGCGCCGGGAGGTGTGCGCTATAATAAGGAATATATTTAAAATAATAATATCTTTATCTCTGGCTTTAAGCTCCCTTATTGCCGGAACGGAATGCCGGCTGAAAGGGCAGGAATACACAAAGGGCAATAAAATTGATATGAGCAGGTTTACTCTTGTGTGGAGCGACGAATTTGACGGCGACACCCTGGACAGAGATAAATGGGATTTTTCCTGGTGGATAACCGAGAGAAAAGGCGGCTACTGGCACGAGGATATGGTCAGGGTTGAAGACGGTAACCTTATAATATCCGCAGAATATAAAAATGAGCCCCTTCCCTTTTATTATGAGCAGGCAGACTGGATCAAGCCCTACAAAGCGGGATGGTATTCAGGCAAAGTTGTTACAAGGAACAAATACGAGCAGACCTACGGCTATTTTGAGGTAAGGTGCATACTGCCTGCCGCCACGGGGCTGTGGAGCGCCTTCTGGCTGATGAATGACGACGGAGTATATAATGTGGATAATTCAGGCAGGGACGGCACAGAGGTTGATGTTTTTGAATCCTTTCACTATAAAGACTACCGGTGGGGCGGTGACTATGTTTCGTCCGGTATTCATTATGACGGCTACGGCGAGGATTCAAAAGGTGACACCATAGGCAAATCCTTTATAAAAAACGACCCATACACCGAGTACAACACCTACGGCGTTGAGTGGAATAAGGACGAGTATATATTCTATATAAACGGTGAGGAAACAGGCAGAACCTCAAAAGGCGGAGTATCCCAAAACCCGGAATACCTGCTGCTTTCCGTTGAATTTGCCGGAGAAAACGGAGTACAGAGCTCCGACAGGCACGGCACCGGTGATATAAGCAAAACACCCGAAGAAAACTGGCCTGCAGAATTCAAGGTGGATTATGTCAGGTGCTACCAGTACAGGGATTAGGGATTAGGATTTAGTTTTATATACAGAAAGAGCTGACAGCTTATTCTCCGCTGTCAGCTCTTTTACTATTTATATATTATAATACATTATTCTTCGTCTGTTTCCGGTTCTTTATCGGAAGGATCGGTATTACCGGTTTGTTCTTCGGGAACCTGAGGGATTCCTGTTTCATCCGAAAAAGCATCTTCTTCCTGTTCCTGCTCTGCGGGTGATTCCGGAGCGGCAGCTTCCTCTTCGGGATAACCCCCTGTGCTTTCAGCCGGATTCTCTGTTTCGCTGCCCTCGGCAACTGTTTCTCCGAATGATTCCTCGCCTTCGGGGAGGCCTGCCATAAAACCATCGGGAATAATATCAAGCTCCCTTATGCGTTCGGCCTCGAGGCGCATTTCTTCCTTCATATTTTCATAATCTGCAAGAGCTTTTTCGCATTTTTCTTCATAGCGTCTGTCCCAATCCGGGCGCTTCTTCTTAACGATGAAGTAAACGGCTATGAGGATAATCAGAGTGGCAAGGGAAATTGCTGCGCCGGGCAGAAGCCCCCGCTGGGTGAATTTAAGCTCAACGGTATGCTCGCCTTCGGGAATACTGAAGCAGAGGTAGGCATTCTCAAGGGAAATATAATCATCATCTTTGATGGCTTTGCCGTCAATCTTTACGCTCCAGCCCTTATCGTAGGGAATGGAGGTAAATACTATCTGATCTTTTTCCGCCTTGATTGTGCCTTTTATGTATGTTTCTTTGAATGTTTCAATATTGATGGCTCCGGATTTTAAAATCTCATATCCCTCTGCAAGTTTTTCATCATTTACATAGTAGGGGAAGAAATCCATCTGGCCGAACATATCGGCATCCTTATCTATATTGATGGTAACCTCAACCTTATCCTCCGGACCTACAATACCGAGGTCAAGGATATAGGGCTCATCAATGCTCTGCACCTTTGATTTATCGCCTTTATAAACGGTAATTTCCTCAAAGTGGTCGGAATCCACAAACAGGTAGCAGTGGTGTGTTTCGGGGCAGGTAAGCACTGCAGTAATCTCGCCCTCCCCGCTTGAGGTTTTGCTGTAATATACATCACCGGTTTCAAAGCCGGATTCTATTTCATTGATATTGTAATAGCGTGTATTCGAAACCTGCATAAGGTCAAACACGCCGTCAACCCCCGTTGCAAATTTGAACCATTCGCCCTGGGTTGAGAAGGGATTGGTATACGCGGAATACCACTCTTTAAGATCATCATTCACGGCCATGGCTATGGGCAGATAATATTTATTCTCATAGGCGGTAAACTTACCGGCCTCATCCGTTTTTGTATAGTAATCATCCTCAACAATAACGGATTCATCATTATCAACCACATATTTTACAGCATTCATCATATTGTAAACCGGGGTTTGCAGATAATAGGTATAACTGTTTATATAGTTGGAATAAACGCCCAGATTGCTCTGCATATTTGCAAATTTTTCATAAGCCATGGATGAGAAGGTGGAAATGCCGTTATAGCCGTACCAGCAGGGATCCATACGGGCCCTGTTGTAGGTTAAATCCATTCTGTAGGTATCATCGCCGTTTTCACGCTTATCAATTTTGGCTTTAAGGGCCCTGAAATCATCATAATCGCCGGTATAGCTTGATTTGGTCTGTGACATACTGTAGCGATCTGTATTGGAGCAGGCAAGCTCGGCTATAACACAGCAAAGAAGTATTACGGCAATGGCGGTTTTCTGCTTCTGAACATCCTTGAGCAGGTAAAATACGAGGCAGTAGGTTACGGCAAAAACAATGCTGAGAAGGACCGTGATATCCTCCACATTCTTTGAGCCGATTTCCTGCACCATTACCACCATTACCACCACGGCAACGCCTGAGCCCAGAATCTGCCTGCCTGTATATTCGCTTAAATTGCAAAAGGCTTTGTAGGCAAGCACAAGCAGCACAAAGCAGTACATATATGAGAACCTGTAAGGCAGGTCATTGGGGAAATGGAAACCGTGCCATACATAATTGAGGTAATTCAGGCTGAAGCTTGCATAAAGCAGGCCGAGGGTGAAAATGGAAACTATCTTTTCCTTAACTGAGATTCGCTTTGAAAATACATAAAGGGGAACAAGGATAAGGGTGCCCATACCGCAGAATACATTGGGCAGCACATCCTCGCCGCTGGAACGGATGGTCGGGTCTACGGAAGCAAGATGATTTGCAAGGAAATCAAAAACGGAAAAATAGATTCTGTAACCCGAGGGCCAGCTGCCGGAGGTGGCGGAGCAGGATTTGAGAATCACAATCGTGGGAATGAGAGCCACCGCAACAAGTGCGCCTGCGGCAAGTGAACCAAGAGCAAAGGTAACGCCGCTTCTGACAAGCAGACTGCCTTTAACCTTCTCAATAAAACTGTATTTTTTATTGCCCTGGGCATCATAGTAATAAACGGTATTATCCGCAAGGGCGGTAATATCGCACTTCATAATATAGTAAGTGATAAAGAACAGCACAGAGAAAATACAGGTCATATAACCCATATAGTAGTTTGATATCAGCGTAAGCGCCAGGGAAACGATATAAACCCCGGGTCTTCTTTTATTGACGATTTTTTCTATGCCGTACATAACCATAGGGAAATAAACCATGGCGTCAATCCACATTACATTCCAGTAATATGCCACAAAGTAGCCGCACATTGAGTAGAGAAGACCGAATGCCGCTGTGGTGAAATCGTGCCTGCCCTGAGATTTTTTGAGAAACAGGGTAAAGGAACCCGCAGAGCACACTGCCTTGACAAAAATCATTGCGGCTATTGCCTCCGGCATATTCTTATGGCCGAAGATGAGCATAATAATTGCCCAGGGGCTGGAAAGATAATTGAAATAATTGCCCAGGAAGGGGCCGCCCATACCGCTTGTCCAGGAATAAATAAAGCTTTTGAGACCTGTTACACGGTCATAAAATTCTGCAAAGAGAGGACCGTACTGGTGGTAAAGGTCCATACGCAGTATGGTAACCTCACCGAAGGGGAACAGCTCAAAGCAGAAATAAACAAGCAGCATTATGAGCCCAGCGCAGAGCATAGATACCCAGCAGTAAAGATTATCTTTGAATATTCTCTGAAGTGGGGATTTTTTATTTAATGTGTTATCCGTCATATATTATCCTCCGTAAGGGGATTTCTGTTTCAGCCTCTGGCCTCTTCAAGGAGCTGATGCTTCATATCCCAGAGCCGTTTTGAAAGGTCAACATAGTAGTTGTGGGGATATTCAAACCTGAGCACCTCATCCCAGAGGGTTTCAATCTGAGCTTTGCAGAATTCTCTTATCTCTTCAACACTCTTATATTTGTAAACACACTGGCCTTTTACAAAAACCGGCTCCATGAGCTCGCGGCACTCAAAATCCGTAACCGTTTTCTTTTTCCAGGTATATACCGGGTCAAAGAGAGTATAGGGCTCGGCAGGATTGATAACCTCATCGGTAAGGGCAATAAGGTCCGCAATAGCCTTGCCTGTGGTTTTATCATAGAACCTGTAAAGGCGTTTGTTGCCGGGGGTTGTAATCTTGGTGACATTTTCGCTGATTTTTATTTTGGGGATAACCTTGCCGTCCTTTTCAACCGCCACAAGCTTATATACTCCGCCGAATACCGGGCTTGAGGAGGAGGTTACAAGCCTTTCGCCTACGCCGAAGGAATCCACATCCGCCCCCTGCAGAATCATATCCCTTATAATATTCTCATCCAGGGAGTTGGAGGCAACAATGGCGCAGTCCGGGTAACCGGCGTCATCAAGCATCTTTCTTGAGCGCCTTGAAAGGTAGGTAATATCGCCGCTGTCAATTCTTATGCCTTTGGGGCGCTTGCCCATGGGCTTGAGAACTTCGTCAAATACTTTTATGGCGTTGGGTACGCCGCTCTTAAGCACATTGTAGGTATCCACAAGCAGGGTACAGGCATCGGGGTACTCAAGAGCGTAAGCCTTGAAGGCATCATACTCGGTATCAAAAAGCTGCACCCAGGAGTGAGCCATTGTGCCGAGAGCCGGGGTACCGAAAGCCACATCGCTTATGGTGCAGGCTGTACCGATACAGCCGCCGATATATGCGGCCCGGGCGCCGTAAATGGCGCCGTCCCAGCCCTGTGCCCGGCGGGAGCCGAACTCCATAACCGCTCTGCCATCCGCAGCCCTGACAACTCTGTTGGCCTTGGTGGCAATAAGGCTCTGGTGGTTTATGCACACAAGCACCATTGTTTCAATGAACTGGGCCTGGATTACAGGACCTTTAACCTTGACAATGGGCTCACCGGGAAAAATGGGAGTACCCTCGGGTATGGCATAAACATCACATACAAATTTAAAGTTTGCAAGATAGTTGAGAAACTCTTCGCCGAATCCCCTGCCCCTGAGGTATTCTATATCCTCAGGCTCAAACTTAAGGTTTTTAAGGTACTCAACAAGCTGCTCAACACCGGCCATAATGGCAAAGCCGCCGTCATCTGGCACCTTGCGGAAAAACATATCAAAAAACGCAATGGTATCTTTGAATCCGCTTTTGAAATAACCGTTGGCCATGGTTATCTCATAAAAATCCGTAAGCATTGTAAGATTTCTTTTAACATCAAAATTACTCATTTTGACTACACTCCTTTAAATGCCGTTATCTTTATTAACTAATATATTATATACAAAATATATATTTTTTTCAATAATAAAATAAATCACCGTGTTTCGGGTTTTTATTTTTCATTAAAAGAAATTTGCAAAATCTTCCGGATTTTTTATTTTTTTATATTGAAATAGCCGAACATCCGTGATAGAATAAGTAAAGCTGTAACAAAACACGCCGTTTTGTATCATCGGCGATATTCCAAGGAGGTTTTTAAATGAGAATCAGAAAACAGGAAATCGGCAACAGAAACATTGTCGGTCAGAAAGTTGAAGCAAGGCGCAAGGAAATAAACATGAAGCAGAGGGATCTTCTTACCCAGCTTCAGATTAAGGGCATAGATATAAACGCATCCGGTCTTTCAAAAATAGAAGGTCAGCTCCGCTCGGTAAACGATTATGAGCTCAAAGCTTTGTCGGATGTGCTGGGAATCTCCGTAAACGAGCTTCTCGGAATAGAAAAATAAGCTGCTAACCGTACTGCCTGCCGGCAGTACGGTTTTCTTGACAGTATTTTAATGCTGTGATAAAATAACGCAAACAATGAGTTAATCCCCGAAAAGAAGGTTATAATATGAAAAAATTAAAAAAAGCGGCTGTAACCCTGTGCCTGTTTCTGCTTGTAATCAGCCTTTGCGGCTGCTCCTCCTTCAGCTTGCTGAAACCGGAAGAATCCACCACTAAAAAAGCTTTTGACGAGCAGGAATTTGACGAGGAGTTTTACCGCACATCCGTTGCACAGAGCACTACAGAAACAACAGAGCCTGAAACAGAAGAATCCGGAACCGAAAAGGAAACCGAAACTGCTTCTGCGGCTCAGACCTCTGCCACGGTAACGGAAAAGATAACCGAGCTCACTTCCGTTATTTCCACTGCCGTAAGCGAAACGGTAACCGAGGCGGCTCATACCCTGCCCGTTGTAACCACAACAAAGAAAACCGTTGTTGATACAAAGCGTGAAGAGAAGAAAACAAAAACAGATTATAAATACGGCGTTGTCAAGATTGATACCGTTGCCACCTATTATGATATTTACAGTGACGGCAGCAAGGTGAAAAGTGATCAGAAATCATACACCAGCTATGATTACTCAAAATACAAGGCCACTACCTCAGAGCTGCTTGCAGAGGCAAAGGCGAATAAAATCACCAACAGCGCCACAATTACCGACCTGATAAACGAAATAAACTCTTACCGCCGTAAAGCGGGGCAGCCTGAGCTCACAGTAAGCGACAGCTTGTGCACCGCCGCCGGAGTCAGAGCAACGGAAATGGCTTACAGCGCAAAGCTTTCAAGCACTAGACCGGACGGAAGGAAATACAGCTCGGTGCTGAGCGACCTTGATATAGAATATAAGAGCGCCATTGAACTCACTGCCAAAAACAGCTCCGGAGCGGCAGGCGCCGCCTCGGCCTGGAACAATAAGAGCAGCAGCGTAATAACAAGCAGCGAATATAAAAAAATAGGCGCCGGCATAGCAACCGGCCCCGAGGGCGATACTTACTGGTGCGTTGTATTTACAGACTGATTAAAAACCGCAGGGATGAAAACCATCCCTGCGGTTTTTTTATAGGTTTTATGAGAGAGACTCCGCCAGCTTCCTGCCCACGGCATCGGAAACGATGGTTGCGGCAATGGTGGTGTTTTCTCTTACGGCTTTAAATGCGCCTATGAGCAGCTTGCCGCCGCCCCTGAAGGCATCCTTGAACTCGTTTTTGGTTTCATCATCAACAGCCTTATATGCTTTTACGGCTCCGCCCACGGCGGTGTAAGCGTGCTTTGCAAGGTCGGTAAGGGATTTGGTGCCTGTTCCTTCAGTAATGGCAGTGGCAACTATATCAAGAGCTCCGCTGCTCACATCGCTCAGACGCTGAATCAGAACACCCAGCCACTCATCCGTAAGCTTTGCAAGGAAGTCAACATCATCAACGAGTATAAGCTCGCCCTCCGCAATCTGCCAGGTGTGCAGATCGTGCTGGAATGCGCCGAAAAGCACATTGCTCTTTACTGCTTTATAATCGTAATCGTGGCTCATCATCATACCTATAAGGGAGGATGAGGGAACGAAATGCCTGTAACCGGGCAGAACTTCTTTATATGCAGGGGTATAGAAAATTGAAGCGTCGGCATAACCCGGCCCGTCAAAATTATAAACATTGACTATACGGGAGCGGATTTCATCGCTGCACTTACAGGCTGTTCTCAGGGCAATATTGCCGCCTTTTGAATGGCCGCAAAGAATAATCTCCCCTTCGTATTCAGCCGCAACACTGTTGAGGAAATCCATGGCAAGGTCATAGGAGGGCGTGCCTTTGCGGGTAAATATATCCAGGTCTTCTTTCCAGCCGGCAATGGTATCATCGGTGCCGCGGAAAACTATAACTATTTTGCCATCGGGCAGAAGGAAAGCGCCTGCGCAGTACTGAATAGCGGGAGAGACGGAATAAACGGCGTGAACGCAGGCAATTTTCATCTCCCTGTACCTAAGATAATCGGTCATCTGCATAATTCTTTTGCTGGGATTTGAGGTAATCATAAGCCCCAGGGGTTTATGCTTGTTGCCCCTCATCTCAAAAAGCTTATAGCAGGCATCGCTGAAATCCACGGGCTGGCTTTTTACGGAGTTTGATACCACCAGTTCAAGCGGCATATAAAAAACTTCGCAAAGCGTAAGCGCATCCGCATCGCAAAACGGATAATCGGTAAAACTCATTTTACCGTACTCTTCAACAAACTGTTTGCTGCAAGGCATTTGAACCCCTCTTTTCAATTCTGTATAAAATAATATTATCACATAGGTTTTTGCTTTGTCAAACTAAATTGATGCTGTGTTGAAAAAATATTATAAATCCCGGTACTGTTTTACAAAGTACCGGGATTATTACGCCTTTACATAAGATGCATTGCTTCAACTATCTGCCTTTTGTATGCAAGGAACTCACCGCTCAGGCTGAAATCCTCTCTTCTCGGTTTGGGTTCTTCAATAACAATTTCATGGGTGATTGTGCCCGGAGAACCGGAAAGGATATATATTCTGTCCGAAAGCAGCACGGCTTCGTCAATATCGTGGGTAATAAACAGGGTGGAAAGGTTTATTTCACCCATTACATCAAGATACCATCTGTGAATCTGGGCTTTTGTTATAGTATCAAGAGCGCTGAAGGGCTCATCCAGCAGCGCAACCCCTTTTGAGGAAAGGTAGGTGCGAAGCAGGGCAGCCCTCTGACGCATACCGCCGGACAGGCTGCGGGGATACTGCATTTCAGTACCTTCCAGTCCGAAAACACTGAAATAAGGCCGCGCGGTTTCTCTTGCTTCCTTTTTCTTAACGCCTTTCAAAATAAGAGGCAGGGTAACATTATCAATAACATGGCGGTAAGGAAAAAGCAGATCCTTCTGCATCATATAGCTTACTTCTCCGGGCCGTCCGGTTATATCTTCGTCTTTCAGCAAAACACTGCCGCTGTCAGGCGGATAGATACCGGAAAGCACATTGAAAAGCGTGGTTTTTCCTGCCCCGCTTACGCCGATAAGGCTGACAATCTCACCCTCATCAAGGGTAATGGAAACATCACGGAGCACCTGCTTTTCGCCGAAGCTTTTATTGATTTTTTCAGCTTTCAGTATTTCCATTTTATGATAAAAACTCATTTGTAAATCCGAAATTTTCGGGTATTTCTTTCTCTATAAGCCCTTCGCTGTAAAGCCAGGCATAAAAGGCATTCCAGCGTGCGGCGTCAATATAGCCCCACTGAGGAGCATCGGCAACATATTTATCCGCAAGCCAGATTTGTGAGGCCTTCACAAGATCTTCAGAGCCTGTAAGAGAGCCGGTTTCATCCCCGGCAACAAGAATATCCGCCGCCTCTTCCGGATTTTCAATCGCAAACTCATAGCCCTCTTTTGTGGCCTTCAGGAAAGCTTTGACCTGTTCCGGGTTTGAGGCAAGGTAGCTGTTATTGGCAACCAGCACGGGGGTATAGTAATCAAAGGTTGAATCAATATCCTTAAAATAGAAGAAATCGGTATCAACTCCGCTTATCTCGGCGTTTATTCCGCTCCAGGCATAGAACACCCAGATTGCGTGGGAAGGGTTGGCGGTAATATCCTGAGCTTCATCGGTAACGGTGTTGGGGATAATTTTAACCTTGCTCCAGTCACCGCCGTCATCGGTAACAACTTTTTTCATAATTGCAAGCTCCGTGGGATTATCCCAGGTTAAATACTCTTTGCCTTCAATGCCCGCGGGTCTGTCCATCCCCTCGCCTTTTTTGGAGATAATGCCGCTGGTGTTGTGCTGAATAAGGGCGGCAACGGCAGTAACATCCATAGGGGTATCGGAGGTGAATGCGGGAGCGAGAGTATCCTGAAAATCAACGGCAAACTGCGCCTGACCTGCAGAGCAGGCCTGAACTGCGCCGTTTTCCGGGGGCTGAATAATCGTAACATCAAGGCCCGCCTCTTTATAGTAACCCTTGGCAAGGGCAACAAAAAGGCCGGTGTGGTTTGTATTGGGGGTCCAGTCAAGGCAGACTGTTATCTTTTCAAGCTCATTTGTATCGTTTTGAGCGGTTCCTCCGTTATCGGTTTTGCCGCAAGCGGCAAAGGATAACAAAAGAATAACTGAAAGTAAAAGTGCGGCAAGTTTTTTCATAATTGTATATTTCCTCTTCTGTGTAGTTTTTTCTTCTCCTGTTTATTCCAGGGGGTGCAGGCTTTTTCAAGCAGGGTGATAATAAGCATAAGCAGCAGGCTGATAACCGAAATAAACACTATTACGGCAAACATTTTATCAAAAGCGTAGGCTTTTTTGACCCTTGTCATATAAACTCCCAGGCCCTCAAATCCGCCAAGCCACTCGGCTATAACCGCGCCCACAACGGCGTAGGAAGCGGATATTTTAAGCCCGGAAAAGAAGCCCGGCAGGGAGTTGGGGATTTTGACATATCTGAATATCTTTACTCTGTTTGCCCCCATAGCCCGTAAAAGGTTTACGGCATCCGGGTCAACTTCTCTGTAGCCGCCGAGAAGCCCTATGGAAATAGGGAAAAAGGTGGTTACAACAACCAGCGTGATTTTCGGCGCCATACCGAAACCCATCCACAGCACAAGAAGGGGCGCTATGGCAATGGTGGGGATGGTTTGTGAAACCACAAGCAGAGGATAGATTGCTTTATAAAGAAAAACGAATCTGTCCATAAGCGCGGCGGTAACAAAGGCAATAACTATGCCTATGAGCAGGCCGTAGCAGGCCTCCTGCAAAGTAACCGACGCCTGTTTCATCATTATTGTAAAATTATCACAGAAAGCCTTTGCCACCTTATAGGGTGAAGGCAGCATATAGGCCGGCACAATCTCCCGGTTGCTGCAGAAATACCACAGCAGTATCACAAACAGGATTGCAATTACCGGGGCTGTGATATCAGTGATGCTTTGAAACTTTTTTGTCAATGGTAAGTACCTCACCCTCGGGATTGTACACGATTTTTACATATGTGCTTACGCTGGGGCAACCGGCCTTGATTGCAACCTTCTGGCAATTTGCCACAATCTCCATAAGCTGATCATAGCTTTCGCCCTCAATGGTTGTTTCAAAAGGCCCCACATAGCAGTTAAGGCCACTGGATTTGATATAGGCAATAACCTCATCAACAATGCGGATAAGCTCATCTTCGTTGCCGAAGGTTTCGGGCAGGACCTGGATTGCAACGCTTGCTTTCATAAAAGCACCTCCTTGAATGATTCTTAATAAATCGAAAAAGCCCCCGAAAAGGGGGCTTAAATACCGTATCTCGTCTTCCCGCGCCCGCATTACCGGGCAGGTAAGAAGGGTATAATCTCAGCCGAAATGAATCAGCACCCCCGACTTATCAAGTTACCTGTATTTTATCACCGCCGCTGTAATTTGTCAACGGAAATGAGACAAAATCAGCCATTATTCCTCAGGAACTCCTCAACCTCCGACCCTGAGGGAATAGTCTCGGCAGCGCCGGGCTTTGTGACCTCAATGGCGGAAGCCGCGCAGCCTTTGCGCATTGCTTCATAGGGAAAAACCCCGCTGAGCATATCATAAAGGCAATAGCCGGTAAAGGTATCCCCTGCCCCTGTTGTATCAACTGCTTTTACATTGAAAGCGGGGCAGAATACTGGTTCGCCGCCATCATAATAAACGGCGCCTTTACCGCCCAAGGTAAGAATTATTTGCGACGGGCCAAGGTTATAAAGAGCTTTTGCAATTTCTTCCGGATCACTTTTGCCGGTGATTGATTCGCCTTCATATTCATTGAGAATAAGCAAATCAACAAATTCAAACGGAATGTTTTTTATTTCATCCACATAAGGCGAAGGGTTAAGAGCTGTTTTTATGCCCATACCGTGCGCCTTTTCAAGCATATACTCAACACAGGAGGTTTCGTACTGCATAAGCAGGAGCTCCGAATCACGGTGCTGAGAAAGCAGCGTGTCGCAGTATTCCGGGGTTATTTCACGGTTGGCTCCCCCGAAAAGAATCATCTGGTTCTGCCCTTCAGGGTCAATCTCAATTATGGTGTGGCCCGTGAATTCGCCTGAAAAATCAATGGCAGAGGTATCCACGCCGTTTTTTTCAAGATAATCCGTAAGGTAGTTCCCGTCCTTACCCACCTTGCCCGCGGCAACAACCTGAGCCCCGGCCTTTGAAAAAGCCAGAGCCTGATTAAGACCTTTGCCACCCACATGGATTTCATACCCGGTACAGTAGAGGGTTTCGCCTTTTTCGGGAAGGCGGGGCATATTATATACCTTATCTATATTATATGAGCCGAAAACCGTTACCTTCATTTTTTCACCTTCAGTTAAGCAATGAACGCATTTTACTGATATTATCGGTTAAATCGCCGGGGCCCAGTATGCTGGATGTGCCTACCACAAAAATATCCGCCCCCGCCTGTCTCATAAGCGGAGCTTTTTCGTAATTGACATTGCCGTCAACTTCAATACTAAGATTATCACAGCCCCGTTCATCAAAGAGCTTCCTGAGAGCCGTAATCCTTTCAAGGGATCCCTCAACCATTTTCTGCCCTGCAAAACCGGGGTAAACAGTCATAAGCAGCACACCGGATATTTCACCCATAAAACCAAGAACGGTTTCAACGGGAGTATCCGGGTTTACTGCAAGGAAAGCTTCCGCTCCCCTGCCCCTTACGGTTTCAAGGGCTTTATGAATATTATCCGGGGTATCGCTCTCAAAATGAACAGAAACCATATCCCTTTCCCCGAAGGGGAAAACACCCAGCTTATCGAGGGGCTGAGTTATCATAAGATGTATATCCAAAGGGATTGATGTTTCCGCCTTCAGCCTGCGGCAGTAATCCGTGCCGAGGCAGAAATTGGGCACAAATACGCCATCCATAACATCAATATGAAGAAGCTCGATACTGTTCTTTTCAAAATCACGGATAATGTTTCTCAGATTAAAAATATCCGCACACATAAGAGACGGAGAAATTGACGGTTTCAGCATAACCTCACCTCGGGATTATTTTAGCAGATGGAAGGGAGTTATTCAAGGGGAGGGAAATGAAATTGTATATGTAATCATTATAAAGTTTACACTTTCTGTGAATACACTTTTGGCCTGCGGACAATCAATATAAAAAATATAAGCAACCCGCACCGGGCAGAAATTGCACGGTGCGGGTGAGGTTTTTGTGTTTACTTATTATAGATTATCAATAGAACTGGATGTAGCCGGAATTGAAACCGGTGATTTCGTATTTATCATCAAGATTTATTGTAAGAGAATAGTCGTCATTTACTTCTGTTGTAGCAAAATCTGCAAAGTTTTTGAACTTATCCGAGAATTTGAGGGTAACATCCTTGATGGTAACTTCGGGAGTTTCGCCGTCCAGATCGTTAAAATAGGGTTTATCCGTTCCGTATTTGTTTGCAAATTCTTCGGCGGCTTCCATGGTTTCAAACTGAACTATGATACCAAAGGTCATATACCACTCGCGTTTGCCTTCTTTTTCGGTATAGGAAAGATCATGCTTGCCCATACGGAAAATAAAAGGTACTACGCCGTAGAGCGCCGAAACATCGGTGGTTTTAACGGAATCCTTTTTCAGGTAAAGGGTTTCAAAGAATTCTTCGCGTTTGCCGTTAAGTCCGTCCCAGGCGGTATATTCCATATAAGCTTTATCGGTAAAATAGCCGGCTTTTGCAATATACCATTTTGAGCCCTTGTTGTAACAGAAAACATGAATCATTTTATCTTTTTTATCAAACTGATCCACATAATAGCCCATAGAGCCGTCATCCTCTTTGGAGGCGCTCACATAGCAGGCAGCGCTTTCGGCCCTGTAACCTGTGTTTTTATCTTTATCATCCCTGAAATAGGTCACGGTAAGAGCTGTACCGTCTTTTGCCTTTGTGTAATAATCAAAGGTATTTTCGCTCCAGTCGTCGGAAAAAGCGTAAATCTTTTTGCCGTTCTTATCATAATAAACGGTATATGTGATATCATCAGCCTTTTCTGTCTTTTTGGTAAGGCCCTTTAAATCCGGCTTATGGTTAAAATCAATACCGAGACCTTTAACAACATCATCGGGGTAGGCGTAATCTGCAAAAATCTTCTTTACATCTTCATTACCTATGACCTTTGCAAAGGTATTTTTATTACCCGCGCCTCCGCCGAAAAAGGATGAAATCATTGCGAAGAATGCGAGAAATGCGGCGACTATTCTGTTAAAAAAATCCATTCAACTCACCTCACTGTTAAGTTAACTGTTAAGGTTGGCTGCAGTTTATAATCGGAAGTTTATAGAAATATTATTCTGCCTCGTCAACATATTTTACTACTGTTGCGGAGATGGTGCCGTCATCAAGCATATCGCCTATTGCCTCGTTAATCTGATTGAGAAGCTCGGTATTGCCCTTGGCAACAGCAATGCCGTACTCTTCGGCCTCAAAGGCGGAGCTGTCCTCAACAATGGTAAGGCCCTGATTATCGGCAACATAGTTTTCAGCTGTGGCGGAGTCAATAACAACAACATCGCACTTGCCGTTCACAAGCTCCATAACGCATTCTGTGCCCTTCTTGAAAGCTTCGTACTCATAGCCGAGGTCTTTTACAACGGTTTCGCCTGTGTAGCCCTGAACAACGGCAATCTTTTTGCCTGCCATATCCTTGGCGGATTTGATATCGGAGCCCTCTTTAACTATCATAACCTGGGTTGCGGTGTAGTAGGGAATGGAGAAATCAACGGATTCTTTTCTTTCCTCGGTAATGGTCATACCGGCTATACAGGCATCAATCTGACCGTTCTGAAGAGCAACAAGAAGGGAATCAAACTCAATGTTGTTGACAACTGCGGTCTTGCCCATTTTTTCTGCAATTTTGTTGGCGATAACCATATCGATACCGTCAAAGGACTGAGTGCCGTCCGCTGACTTTATAACGCCGTCGGATGCCACTGACTCAAAGGGCGGGAACTCGGCGTTGGTGCCGAATACGATAACATTGTCACCGTCGGCCTTTTCGCCGCAGGCGGCAAAAACGCAGGCAACAAGCGCGAAAGCAAAAATGACTGCAAGAACTTTTACATACTTTTTCATAAAAAATCCTCCTGTAAAGTAACTCATTTATTTACAGAACCTTGCTAAGGAAAAGCCTGGTTCTTTCGTTTTGCGGATTGCCGAAAACCTCCTGAGGGGTGCCCCGCTCCATAATAACGCCGTTATCCATAAAGAGCACGCGGTTGGCAACCTCCCGGGCAAAGCCCATTTCGTGGGTGACTATTACCATGGTCATACCGCTTTGGGCAAGGTCCTTTATAACATCCAGCACCTCGCCTACCATTTCGGGGTCAAGGGCGGAGGTGGGCTCATCAAAGAGCATAATCTCGGGGTTCATTGCAAGGGCTCTGGCAATGGCGACCCTCTGCTTCTGGCCGCCGGAAAGGGAGGCAGGGTAAACATTCGCTTTATCGCTCAGGCCAACCCTTTCAAGCAGATAAAGGGCTTTTTCTTCGGCCTCTTTTTTGCTCATTATTTTAAGAGTAACCGGGGCAAGGGTGATATTTGCCTTAACGGTAAGGTGAGGGAAAAGGTTGAAATGCTGAAACACCATACCCATCTTTTGCCTTATGCGGTTAATATTGGCTTTGGGGCCGTTTATAAGCTCGCCGTCAACATATATTTCGCCTTCGGTAGCTTCCTCCAGCCGGTTGAGGCACCTGAGGAAAGTGGACTTGCCGGAACCGGAGGGTCCGATTACCGCCACAACCTCGCCTTTTGAAATATGCTCGCTGACACCTTTAAGCACATGATTGTCGCCGAAGCGTTTCTGCAGGTTTTTAACTTCTATCATATTACGGCCCCCTTATCTTAAATCCGATTTTCTCATGGATTTTTCAACTTTGCCGAGAATAAGGGTAAGCAGTTTAATGAGCACATAGTAAATAACTGCCGTAGCAATAAGAGGCATAAATGCGATGAAGGTAGCGCTCTTTATGAAATCGCCCGCCTTCTGGATATCCATAAGGCCCACATAGCCGACGATTGCAGTTTCTTTAATAAGCACGATAAACTCGTTGCAAAGGGTGGGAAAAATATTTTTAAGGGCCTGTGGAAGGATTATTTTAACCATAGTCTGGGCGGAGGTAAGGCCCAGGGAGCGGCCGGCTTCGGTCTGCCCCTTATCAATGGAAAGGATGCCGGCACGGAATATTTCAGAAACATAGCCGCCGGAGTTGATGCCGAAAGCGATGGCGCAGATAATCCACTTGGACCAGTGAACCGAGGCAAAAACCACAAAGTAGATTATCATAAGCTGGGTTACAGAGGGAGTGCCTCTGATAATATCGGTATAGACCTTGCCTATTGCCCTTAAGGGTTTCTTTTTTGAAAGAGAGCAAAGAGCTATTAAAAAACCTATAAGAATACCCAGCAGCAGGGCAAAGAAAGATATTTTTACTGTTACTCCGAGACCTTTGACAAGAAGCATGTATCTGTCTTCCCGGATAAAACACCTGAAAAACTCGCTTTTGAAATTCTCAACCCAATCCATCGAAAAACTCCGTTCTGATATTATAACTGTATTTTACTATAATCCGTAAAAATAATCAAGCTGTAACAATATTATGAATAATTATCCATACCGAACTCCCCGGGTGGAGCTGCGGTAAACTCCATTTCCTCTCCGGTTACGGGGTGGGTAAGACTCACCTTGCCGCAGTGGAGAAGCTGGTGCCCCGCTTCGGGCCGGAAGCTGCCGTAATAGGTATCCCCTGCCAGTGGGTGGCCGGTAAAAGCCATGTGCACCCTTATCTGGTGGGTTCTGCCGGTTTCAAGGCGCAGGCGTATGAGTGTGCTTTCGCCGTCGGAACCGAGGGCCTCCCAGCGGGTAAGGGCAGGCTCTGTGCCCTTTTCATAGGAACAGGCCCTGAGGGTTTTCATTGGATCCGGTCTGTAGATAGGCACATCCACGGTGCCGCTGCCCTCAAGAACGCCTGCAACCACGGCAATATATTCTTTTTTTACTTTGCCGGAAAGCTTGCAGGCCGCAAGGTGATTTAAGGCGCAGACCACAAGGCCGGATGTGCCTTTATCCAGCCGCCCTACAGCTCTGAACACCCCGGCTTTGCCTTCGCCGGCAAGGTGTGCCGCCACGGCGTTTGCAAGGGTGTCGCCCTGATGATTATGGGTGGGGTGCATAGCCATATACGGGCTTTTATTGATAACGAGGATATCATCATCCTCATAAACAATATCAAGCTCCGCCTTAAGAGGTTCAACACCGGATGCGGAATCCGGCAGAGAAACGGTGAGGCAGTCGCCCTCTTTGAGTATTTCAATGGTTTTTGCAAATTCACCGTTAAGCAGTATTCCGTTTTCCGTATTTTTAAGGGTGCGGATAAGCTTGGTGGAAAAGCCGTTTCTGTATTTGAGAAAGGTAAAAATCTTAATACCCGCACTGCCGGAATCTATATTGTAATTTATAACTCTGGGCATAGCTTAAAGCCGGACTTCTTTTCCGGTTTCGGCGGATTCGTAAATGGCGGTGAGAATTTTAATCATATCTATTCCCTGGTCCGGCACAAACACCGGCTCCGCCTTGCCTTCAAGCACATCGATAAAATGGGAGATATTCACTTTATGGGGAAGCTTTACGGGGTTGCCGCCTACTTTTTTATTCTTTTGCTTTCCTTTTTCTTCATAATATACCTCGGCGTTTCCTCCGTTCCAGGAAAGGCCGGCCCTTTCGCCGCGAAGCTCAACAAATCTTGTTTCTTTTTTGATATTTGATGCCCAGGAAAACTCAATCTGCAGAACTGCGCCGTTATCAAAACGGATGGCGCCCATAGCCAGATCTTCAACATCAAAGGTACCGTTTTCAACGGTATCGCCGAATTTTGATTCCGGAGAATTCATTACCTCGGCATCGGCAAATTTGCAGAAGGTATTGCCGGTTACGGCAACGGGCTTCGGGTTGCCCATAAACCAGACTGCAAGGTCAATCATATGCACGCCGAGATCAATAAGGGGGCCGCCGCCGGACTGGGCTTTGGTGGTGAACCAGCCGCCTTTGCCGGGGATTCCTCTGCGCCTTATCCAGCCACATCTGCCGGCGTAAAACTCGCCGAAAAAGCCTTCCTCGGCCATTTCCTTTATCCTTTTTGAGGTATCAATAAACCTGTTGTTGCGTATAACCATAAGGGTCTTGCCGTTTCTTTCAGCCGCCTCTTTCATTTCAAGAGCTTTTTCAACACTTACGGCATCCGGCTTTTCGCAGAGCACATGCTTGCCTGCGTTGAGAGCATCCACAGCAATAACCGAGTGCATATAGTTGGGCACGCAGATATCCACATAATCTATACTTTCATCTTTGAGAAGGTCTTTATAATCCGTATATACCGAGGCGTTATGAAAAACGGTTTTCTTAACGCCTTCGGCTCTTTCCTGGATTATATCGCAGACTGCGACAACCTCCGCCCTTTTTTCAAGCAGATAGGAGGGAATATGGGCAGCTTTTGCAATACCGCCGCATCCGATTAAACCGACTCTGAATTTTTTATCCATAAGGCACCTCACTGATTTACAATTATTGTTTCTATACTCATCGGGGGCATTACCGTGCCGTGCAGGAAACTGCCCTCTTCTGTTTTCTGACAGGTTCTGTCTTTATCGGAAAGGTAAATTTCATATTTACCGCCGAGGCCCGTTAAATTGAGCTTTGCGCTTTCTGCGCTGTTATTGACAAGCACGCAGATTGTTTCACTGCCGTTTCTGAAAGCCACGCAGGAAACACTGCCATCCTCTTTGCTGTTCATAACATCTATTCTTACGCTGCCGGGTTTTATGAATTTTGTGAAATGGGAATAGGCGGTGTATCTGCCGTATTTAACAAGATTGCCATCGGTTATATCCAGCAGACCGTCGCCGTTCACCGCAGTCCAGCTGCTCCAGGAAACGGCGCCGAGAAGGGTTAAATCCTGAATAATGACATTTGCCATATACAGGCCGCTCTCAATAGTGGTGCTGTCTATAGTCAGGGGCATTTCGCACCATTCGCTCATTTCAAACTTCATATCCGGATACATTTCTCTGAACCTGTTTCCGGTATTGCGCTTAGCCTCAATGTTGCCGTCCATCCAGTAGCTGTGGCCGGAGTAGTATGAGCAGAATTCCCGCAGGATTTTGCTCTGCATGAAGCTGTCTATATATTCATAATATTCCTCGGTAAGCTGGCCGCTTTCGGGGCCTCTGAGCTCATAGGGGGATTTGCGCTCTTTCATCATAAGGGCAAAGGTTTCAAGAAGGTCTATGCACTCTTTTACATCAAAGTGGCAGCCCTCCTGCCCTACCCACTCTCCTCCCCAGTCCCACTGAGGTTCGTTTATGGGGGAAATCGCCTTGACGGGGATACCCTGACTGACAAAATAATCCGCTATGGTGAGCACATATTCTGCAAAATCTTTGTACCGCTCCGGGGGCAGATTATTCTCCATTTTTTCAAACCCGCCGGAGGCGTGGCCGCTGACCGTCATTGAATAGTGGGGAGAATTGCAGAAAAGGATAACCTCTTCGGCACCGTATTTCACCGCAAGCTTCATCATCCTGACTGCGTTTGCATCACGGGTGAAATCATACTCCCATTTGCCGGTATTCTCATCGAAAACATAGAAACTCTCTGCCCGGCGGGCAACATCGCCTATGCGGGAATCCGGGTTTTCCTTTTCACCTGCGCCGATATTGTAACGGTAAGTTCTGAGGCCGAGACCTGTTTCTTTATCATAGAGCAGACGGGCAATTTCATCGGCTCTTTTTTCATCATCAATATTCTGGCTCCACCAGGCGGAGGAAGTTCCGAAGCCCTCGAAGGTCTGATATTCCATATACTTATTCACCCCTATAGTCTGAGTTTTCCCGATTTTCACTATATTAAAAATGCATACCTGGAGAAAAGAGAGTATCAGGCAAATAAAGCTTTTCATAAGCACCGCCTCCCGCATCAAAACTGCCGAATCATTATTCTGATTTGATTTTACCATAAGGCGGGCTTATCTACAATCTTTTTTATTGACACTTTTTAAAAATATACTATAATTATACTTAGGGTTTTCTGCTCTTCCGGAGGATAATCTATGCTTAAGTTTAACGAAAACGGAAAATTCGGAATGCTTCTTTTCGGGGATTTACACGAAAAAGAGGACTACCTTACTTCCCCGAAATTCAGGGATATGCAAAAGCTGATGAAGGCTGCCGTTGATGAATATAAACCGGATTTATGCGTGCTGCTGGGCGATAACTTTGACACGGGCTTGTGCAAAAGAGACCCGGCCCTTTATGAGCAGGGCCTGAGGGATATGCTGAAGCCCGCCCTTGAAAAGAACATACCCGTTGCCTTCATTATGGGCAACCACGAGCACGACGCGGACTGCGACAAAGAGATAATAGAGGCCTGCAACAGGATAGAGGGGATTATAATAAGGCCCGACGGTGCGGGAGGCAAAGCGGATTTTTATGAGCCTGTTTATTCCCGTGACGGCAAAAAGCCCCTTGCCTGCCTGTGGTTTCTTGACTCAAACAACCTTTATGAGGACAGAAACCTTTCGCACTACGATTATGTTCACACAGACCAGCTTGAGTGGTTTAAAAAAGAAAACGGCAGGATAACGGAAGAAAACGGCGGAATTCCCCTGCCCTCATATATTTTTCAGCATATACCGGTGCCGGAGGAATATGAGCTTCTGAGAAAAGCGAAAATATGGGAATACCCGGTTTCGGTAAAAGGTTACGGCACACGAAGCAATGTAAGATATGTAGGCGCAAAAGGCACCGTGGGGTATGTGGGTGAAGGCCCCTGCGCCCCGGATATAAACAACGGCCAGTTTGATGTGTGGCAAAAGGCAGGGAATGTGAAAGCCGCTTTTTTCGGCCACGACCACCTGAATGATTTTTCGGGCTATGCCCGTGGCATTTTCCTTGCCCAGCACAAAACAGCCGGATTCAGGGCATATACCGACGGCTGCAGAAGCTGTGTAAGATATGTGGAGCTTGATGAGAACGCTCCCGGAGATTTTTACCAGGAACTGAAACGCTTCAAGGAATTCGGGCTTAGATCCGAAAGCCTGGGGCCCATATTCAGAACAATTACGGACAGACAGAGCATGGCGCTACATTTCTGTGCGCAGGCTCTGGGCGCTGCTGCGGCGCTTACTGCGGCGGCATATACCGTTTACTATTTAACAGCAGGAGGGAAAACAAATGTCAAAAAGTGACAAACTCGGCGGAAGGCTGATGTTCAACGTCATACTGTTCGGCTTTATGGGACAGGTGGCCTGGGCAGTTGAAAACAACTATTTCAACACATTTCTTTTCAACTACATCGGAGGCACGGCAAAGGATATATCACACATGGTTGCCGCATCATCCGTAATTGCGGTTGTGGCTACCCTGCTTATGGGCACCCTCAGCGACAAGCTTAACAAAAGAAAAGTATTCCTGTGCGGCGGCTACATACTCTGGGGTATAACCGTTATGGCCTTTGCCCTTATTTCAAGAGAAAATGTGGGCAGAGTTCTGGGCCTTGAAGCGGCGCAGGCGCTTGCCGCCACGGTATCTGTGGTAATTATCATGGACTGCGCTATGACTTTTATGGGCTCCACAAGTAACGACGCAGCCTTCAACGCCTGGATTACCGATATAACATCCGACAGCAACAGAGCGAGAACAGAGGGCGTGCTTGCCACCCTGCCTGTGCTTGCAATGGTAATAGTGACCGTGGCATTCGGTGTGCTGGCAAGCTCCTTCGGCTACCCCGCCTGCTTTATAGGCCTCGGTATACTTGTTTCGGTGTGCGGTATTGTGGGCCTTTTCACCGTTAAGGATTCCCGCTCCGGAGTCAAGAAAGAAACAAACTTCTGGGCAGACCTTATCTACGGCTTCCGCCCGTCTGTAATAAAGACAAACAAAGGGCTTTATCTTTCACTTGCCTGCCTGTGCATTTACAGCGTGGCTGTGCAGGTTTTCTTTCCCTATCTTTTCATTTATGTTCAGCATCAGATAGGGCTTGATTTTGCAAACCTGCAGATAACCCCCGGCTTTGCAATAGCTGCGGTGCTGATTATAGGCGGAGTTATCGCAGGCGCGGTTATTATGGGCGCAATGATGGATAAGCACGGCAAAGCGAAATTCTCGGTGCCCTCAATTCTCTTCCTTATTGTGGGCCTTATTGCGGTATTTTTCGCAAAAAATCTTGCCACCTTTGCGGTGTGCGCAGTAATATTCCTTGCAGGTTACGGACTTATGATGATTATGCTCTCGGCGGCTGTGCGCGACTTTACACCCGAGGACAAGGCCGGCGCCCTTCAGGGAGTAAGAATGATATTCTGCGTAATGCTCCCCATGATTATAGGCCCGGCAATCGGCTCCGCAATTACAGACCGCTTTGCCGTTAAGACCTACCTTAACGACTATGCGGAAACCGTAAATGTTCCCCCTCCCCATATATTCCTCGGCGCGGCAATCGTTGCCCTGCTTGTGTTTGTTCCCCTTATCCCGCTAATAGGCGAATGGAAAAGGGTTGAAAGCGAAAGGAAAGCCGACGGAAAGGAAAGCTGATAATGTATATAATTGTAGTAGGGCTCGGTAAAATGGGTACGACCCTTACCGCCCAGCTTGCAAAAGAAGGCCACGATGTGGTGGCTATAGATACAAAAAACTCAGTTATAGCAAACACTGTTGATACTTACGATGTAATGGGAATCTGCGGCAGCGGTTCCTCAATAGAGGTGCTGGGCGAAGCAGGCGCAAAGAAAGCAAAGCTTATTATCGCCTGCACAGATTCGGACGAGCTTAACATATTGTGCTGCACCTTTGCAAAGAGCCTTGGCACAGAGCACACAATCGCCAGAGTGCGTAACCCGGACTATGCGAACCAGGTGAATTTCCTCAGGGAAAAAATCGGGATAAATATGATAGTGAACCCCGAATACGAAACCGCCAACGAAATTGCAAGGATAATACGCTTCCCCTCCGTTGCAAATGTTGACTCATTTGCAAGGGGCAAGGTTGAAATTGCAAGAATTATAGTTCACGCTGAAAACCCCCTGTGCGATATGCCCATACACGAAATAAGAAAGAAATTCAGGCAGCAGGTGCTTATCTGCGCCGTGCAGAGGGGCAGCACCGTAACAATACCATCAGGTGACTTTATTATTAAAAAAGAGGACTCCATAAGCATTACGGGCACCCGTACGGAGCTTACCTCATTTATGAGGGCCATTGGAGTTTACAAGCAGAGAATCAATAATGTAATGATAGTGGGCGGCGGCAGAATTGGCTATTACCTTTCACTGCTGCTTTCCGAAACCAGCAGAAACATAAAGCTTATTGACCTTGATGAAGAAAAATGCAGAAAGCTGAAAAACTCCCTTGGAGACGTTACGGTTATCTGCGGCGACGGCACGGACCAGGATCTGCTGGATGAGCTGAGCATTGAAAACCAGGATTCACTTGTGGCCCTTACGGGCATTGATGAGGAAAACATAATTGTTTCAATGTACGCCTACTCAAAGAATGTGAAAAAGGTTATCACCAAGGTTGACAGGCACTCCTATTCAATACTTACGGATATAGGCCTTGAAACCATTGTTTCGCCTCAGCTTGTTGCGGGCTCCCTTGTAACAAGATATGTAAGGGCTCTTCAGAACTCCGCCGAAAACGCTCAGATACACACCCTTTACAAGCTGGTAGGCGGCAAGGTTGAAGCCCTTGAATTCTCGGTTCCAATAGACGCAAGCTATGAAAATATACCCTTCAAAGACCTCCATATATTCTCGGATATTCTTATTGTTTCAATTATAAGAAAAGGGAAAATCATTTTCCCCGGCGGCGATGATGTTATGAAAGGCGGAGATACCGTTATAGTAGTAACCGCCGGCAGAATAATTGAGGACCTGCACGATATTTTCATTTAAGGTGAACTGATTTGAACTATAAAATTGTTTTTAACAGGCTGGGTTCCCTGCTGCTGGTTGAGGCGGCGCTTATGGCTCTGCCCCTTACGGTGGGAATCCTGTATAAAGAAAAAACCGCCCTGGCATTCCTTATAACCATAGTGATACTTGCCATAGCGGGAAATATACTGAAAATAAAGAAAAGCGAAGCCGAAAGATTCTATGCCAAAGAGGGCTACTTCCTTGTGGCCCTGACCTGGCTGCTGTTTTCTGCTTTCGGTGCCCTGCCTTTCTTTATAAGCCACGCAATACCCAACTATTTTGATGCGTTTTTCGAGACGGTATCTGGCTTTACCACCACCGGCTCCACAATACTTACGGATATTGAATCAATGCCGAGAAGTCTGCTGTTCTGGCGTGCCTTCACCCACTTCATAGGCGGTATGGGAATACTGGTTTTTGTTATTGCAATATTCCCCCACACGGAAGGCTCCGCCATGCACATAATGAGAGCGGAATCACCGGGCCCCTCCGTAGGCAAACTGGTATCAAAGCTCAAAGCCACCGCCCGGCTGCTTTACGGCATATACTGCATTATGACCCTTGTGCTGATTATTCTGCTGAAAGCCGGAGGTATGCCCCTGTTTGACAGCGTTACAAATGCCTTTGCAACAGCCGGCACCGGCGGTTTCTGCGCCCTGAACAACAGCATTGAAGGGTACTCAAGCGCTTATGCCGAGGTGGTGCTGGGAATATTTATGGTGCTTTTCGGCGTAAACTTCAACCTTTATTATCTGATTATCGCCAAGCACGGAAAGCAGGCTCTTAAAAGCGAAGAGCTGCGGTGGTATCTCGGATTTATTGCGGCATCCACTTTTGTTATAACCCTTGTTTTAACCTTTACAAGGCACCCGTTTGCGGAATCCCTCAGGAAGGCGTTTTTCCAGGTTTCCTCCATCATTTCAACAACGGGCTTCACATCAACCGATTATGACTACTGGCCCATGGTATGCAAAATTGTGCTGTTCCTGCTTATGTTTATCGGCTCCTGCGCCGGCTCCACCGGCGGCGGAATCAAAATATCCAGAATCGTTGTGCTGGTAAAGAGCACAATCCGTACCGTAAAGAAAGCCTTTAACCCCAGGAGCGTTGAGACCATAAAGCTTGAAGGCAAGCCCCTGGATGAGGATATGGTGCACAGCATAAACAGCTTCCTGAGCCTTTATATGATTGTTATGGCTGTTTCGATTTTTGTGGTATCCATTGACGGCAAAGGGATGGTTGAAACAATCACATCGGTTGTAACCTGCATGAATAATGTGGGCCCGGCTTTCGGGGCAATAGGCCCCTCGGGCAATTTTGCAAACTTTTCAAACCTTACCAAAATTGTGCTTGCCTTTGATATGCTTGCGGGCAGGCTGGAGCTTATACCAATGTTTATGCTCTTCACAAAATACATAATCCCCAGAAAATACGCATAACCCGGGGTTATTTAATAAAGAGAAAGGAATGAACTGTTATGGATTACAAAATGACACTCACCGATGAGCAGAAAGCAATACTCGACGGTGTAAAAGGCGAAACCATGGCAAAGGTTATGAAAACCCTTGTTATGTACGGCGATGCTTTCGGCGCCGAAAAAATGGTGCCCGTTACAAGCACAAAGGGCCACCTTGTTACAAGCTTCGGCTTAAAGGTTATGGCCCCGGTTTATGACCTGATGGATCAGCTTATTGAAGGCGGCGCCGTAAGCGGGCAGAAATTTTCAGTTGACCCCAAGCCCCTTGACCCCAATGTTCCTGCAGGATTCCTTGAAAACTTTGTATTCAATAAATTCATGTACAGCATGCAAAACAGCTATGACGCGCAGCTGAGCAAGCTGGGCCTTGCGGATACCGATGCCTACACCTGCACCTGCTATATGGATGAGGTAGGCAACAAGCCCAAAAAAGGCGACATACTCTCCTGGGCGGAATCCTCCGCAGTTGTTTATGCAAACTCAGTGCTGGGCGCAAAGTGCAACAGAAACTCCGGCATAATCGAACTTTTCGGCTCTATTGTGGGCTATGTTCCTTATTTCGGCCTGCTGACCGATGAGGGCAGAAAAGCCACCTGGATTATTGAAGTTAAAACAGAATCAAAACCTGAGGCGCAGATTCTTGGCTCCGCAATCGGAATGAAGGTTATGGAGGATGTGCCCTACATCAAAGGCCTTGACAAGTGGCTGGGCACTGAGCTTACGGATGACGTTTGCTCTTACCTCAAAGACTTCGGCGCGGCTACCGCCTCAAACGGAGCCGTAGGCCTTTACCACATTGAAAACCTTACGCCCGAGGCAGTTGAGCAGGGCGAAAACCTTGTTGCCCCCGGCGCAAAAGTTTATGTGATTGATGATGCGGAACTCAAGAGAGTAAAAGACAGCTATCCCGTAATGTGGAAGGATAAGAACGGCGCCCCCGCCCTGTGCTTTGTGGGCTGCCCACATCTTTCTCTTGCACAGCTGAACGAGTGGACCGAAAATGTTGCCGCCGCCCTTAAAAAGAACGGCCTTAAGAAAGTAACCGTACCCACCGTTTTCACCGCCGCGCCGGGAGTTATAGAGGAATTCAACAAAACTCCCAATGCCGGTGTGCTTAAAGGTACGGGCGTAGTGCTCAGCTATATATGCCCGCTCATGTATATGAACAACCCCCTGTGCAAAAAGAAGAGAGTTATTACAAACTCCAACAAACTGAGAACTTATACCACATCACGCTACTACACAAGCGATGAAATACTTGAAGAAATAACAAGGGGGGCAAAATAATATGAAACAGTTTAAAGGCAGACCCGTAGTTGCCGGCTCCTGCACTGCAGAAGCGCTGGTTTCCCACGGCGGTTTCAATACCCTGGCCTCATTCCAGGGCGCCCTTCAGTTCGGCAATTTTCCCATTCTGGGCAACAAATACAAGCAGACGGAATGCGACGACCAGAATAACAGCGACCTTTTCGGAAAGCCCATGCTCAACAAAGCCCTCTGCCTGCCCCAGACCATTGGCTCAACCACCGGCGGCATGGTGCTCTACTGTGCAAACGCAATGAAAAAGGCCCCTGCCTGCATGCTCTTCTCGGAGCATATTGATTCCCTTGCGGCGGCAGGCGCGGTGCTCTCCGCAGTATGGACAGATAAACCCATGGTAACGGTTGACTGCCTCGGGGATGAATTCCTTGACTATGTGAAGGACGGCATGAAAATAACCGTTGCCGAAGACGGAACGGTTACTGTTGAATAATACGATTATATGAAAATGCCCGCAGAGGTTTGACCTCTGCGGGCGGTTTTTAACTCTTCTGAACTGAACAGGGCTTCCTTTTTGCCACGCTGAACGGAAAAAACTTGTTAAGAAACAATGAAATCGGGGCACACGCCATACAGCATACTGCCGTAAGAATTATACCGATAAATGGGGTAACCTTGAGGCTGATACCGATAAGTGAAAAAATGTAAATTACGGGAGAAAGAAAATACTTGCTGAATGCATAATATGCCAGTGTATTTTTGCCGATAAACGACAAGGGCTTGAAATTGATATCCCATTTTCTGAATGCCGTAATTGCAGTGAAGCAACCTAAAGTAATCATAAGAAAGCATAAGGGAATATTATAATAATGATTTTCACGGGCAGAAAGATTTTGACCGGGCAAAAGCTTCATACTGAAACAGCCGATAATAATGTAAAGTATAGTTAAAAAGATTACAATTCTATTGCTGAATGATTCAAGCTTTGCTTCGTGTTTTTTCATTTCATACCCCATAAGAAGATAAAACTGAGCAATCATTGCGTTGCTGATATACAGGAAATTACCGAGTGAAGTCTTTGACAGTACAAGACCTGCGGCAGTAAAGGCAAGACATATCAGGATAACAAGAGGCTCTCTCTTCGCATATATATATCGGGTTATGAAATAAAATATCAGTTCGGCAATAAAACAGCAGGGCAGATACCAAAGATAATCACCGGAGAAAAACTGCCTGAGCACATCGGCAGTCTGCAACCCGGTAAGCGGTAAAAATGATGCGGCAAGTTTGAAAGGGAACAGGGATAAAAAGAAATACGGAACAAGGATTGATACAAAAAGTTTTTTCATCTTCTGAAAAGGCGGTATATCGCTTTTAAAAAGATAACCCGATACCACAAAAAACAACGGTATTTTTACGGGACTTGTAAAAAGAAAAAACTGCTGGAACGAAGGACATATATGCCCGTATATAACAAATACCATTGCAACGCCGCGCAGCGAATCAATCCACCCGATTCTCTCCTTGCCCATCATAATCACCTCCCCTGTTCTTTATATTCTTAATTATATCATTTTAGATATTTGCAATCAAGCAATCAAAAAAACTCCCCGGCCGGGAAGGCCGGGGAGAAAGCTTTATTCGCTGTCTTTTTTATCTGACTTTTTGTCACCCTTACGGTTCATGTTGCCGATGTAGGCAAAAGCCACGAGGACTGCCGCTACGCTAATGAAACCGCAGGCAAGGATGGGAGACCAGTGAAGATTCTGCAGGGAACCGGTGTAGGTTGCTTCAATAGCCACAAGGTAGATACCTGTTTCAAAGCTGATAAGCCCGAGCACTGCAAGCCAGTTGACCTTTTTGTAGCTTACCAGCATTATGTCAATGGAGACAAACACAATAAACAGGATTGTAAGGGGCAGGGCCTTATTGAACAGCCACTCAAGGTGGCCCAGCTTATACATAACATAGAAAACATAACCCATCATTGTTACAAAGCAGATAATTGCCGTAACCGGGGGCGGGGTGATTTTGAGGGCCGGAAGCACCAGGCATACCCAGGCAACGAGAACAGCGCCTACAAAATAGCCGAACCAGAAATCATACCTGTGGAAGCTGAGGTCTATGGCAACGCTCAGGGAAGCGGGAAACACCAGCGCAGCGCTTACAAGGGCACAGTAGGTTCTGGAGCCTTTGGTTATTCCCTTTTTCTCTCCGGGCTCGGGGGCCTTATTTACAGGGGCCTGCTGAGGAGCCGGAGCGGGGGCTTCGGGTGCTGCGGGAACAGCGGAGCAGTTGGGGCACTTGCCGCTGTCATCAAGTTTTGAGCCGCAGTTTGGGCAAAACATAATTATTCCTCCCGTAATTTTTTCTTTATTATACAATCTGAAAAAATAAAAATCAATAAGCTATCAAAAAATAGGTACTTATGTTAATTGAAAAACAAACTGCCGTGCTATATAATATTGTGAAAAATTGAGATAAGAGGAAGAATCATGGCAAAAGTCAGACCCTTTAAAGCAGTAAGACCCCGCCCGGAATATGCGGCAAAAGTTGCAGCCCTGCCCTACGATGTAATGAGCAGCGAAGAGGCAGCGGTTATGGTGCAGGGAAACCCCTATTCGTTCCTGCATATTGACAGGGCTGAGATTGATATGCCCGCCGGCACAAGCCCTTACGATGCGGCAGTATATGACAAGGCAAAGGAAAACCTTGACAATCTTTCAAAAAACGGAATATGCGCTCAGGATGCCGAGCCCTGCTTTTATATCTACCGCCAGGTGATGAATGGCAGAGCCCAGACCGGTATTGCCGGCTGTGTTTCAATTGATGATTACATTAACAACAATGTTAAAAAACATGAGCTCACAAGGGCTGATAAAGAGGTTGACCGCCTGAATCATGTAAATATCTGCAACGCCAACACAGGCCCTATTTTCCTCACTTACAGGCCTAAAAAGGAGCTGTCCGCTCTGCTTGCCCGGTGGCAGGAGGAGCACGATGCAGTTTATGATTTCACAACGGATGCGGGCATAAGAAACACGGTATGGGTTATTGATGACTCTGCTGTGAATGCGGAAATATCAAAGCTTTTCAGCGAGATTGAATACCTTTACATAGCAGATGGCCACCACAGGGCCGCCTCCGCAATCAAGGTGGGCGTTATGCGCCGCGAAGAGAACCCGGACTATGACGGAAACGAGGAATTCAACTACTTCCTTGCCGTGCTTTTCAGCTGCGATGAGCTGGAAATAATGGACTACAACAGGGTTGTGAAAGGGCTTAACGGCCTTACCAAAGAAGAATTCCTTGCAAAGCTTGAAAAAGACTTTACTGTTGAAAAGAACGGCAAAGAAAAATACAAGCCGGCTGTTCCCCACACCTTCGGCATGTACCTTGAGGGCGAGTGGTATAAGCTGGCGGCAAAAGAGGGCACCTTTGACAGCACGGACGCTGTTGCCGCCCTTGATGTTTCAATACTTCAGAATAACCTTATAGCCCCCATTTTAGGCATTGAAGATTTAAGAACATCCGACAGAATTGACTTTGTGGGCGGCATAAGAGGCCTCGGCGAGCTTGAAAAGAGGGCAAATACAGATATGACCATGGCCTTTGCAATGTGCCCCACCTCTGTACAGGATTTAATGGATGTGGCGGATTCCGGCAGAATAATGCCCCCGAAATCCACCTGGTTTGAGCCGAAGATACTCAGCGGCCTGTTTATACATTATCTTAACTGATAATTCACTTATGATATTGACCTTGATTTTATAAGGTAGTATAATTTTTATATAACGTTTATCAGGAGGTCAGTATGTTTAAGCTCAGAGAATACCACGCCCCCGATTTTTCACAGGAAAAATTCATAAACGCGCCGGAAGTTTCCCTTGTGCCTGCTCCCCTTGACGGAGTTGCGCCGGAAAACTACCACGCAATGAGCATATACCCCGAATATTTCAAAATAGACGGCAGCTGGATTCTTGCGGCGGAAAGCCGTATGGACTGCGTGGCTGTTTATAAAGACGGGGAAATAAAGGTTACGGAATTCCGCCTGCTTAAAAAGGGAGACCTTGTAATTACCGGCAGAACGGAAAAATGCGAAGAGGGTATTTATGTGCACCCCTTCGGCTTTGAAGAGGAAAAAACCGGCGGCGATGTTTTTGCTTTCAGAACGGGGCGTTCAAGAGAAACGGCCTTCTCGAAGGATTATGACGAGCTTTACGACCTGCTCAGGTATGAGAGGGATCACGGCAAAATAGTATGGGTTATGGGCCCTGCCTTCAGCTTTGACCACGACGCCAGGGACGCTATGAGCCGCCTTATAGAGAACGGCTATGTGCAGTCCATTATAGCGGGCAACGCCCTTGCCACCCACGACCTTGAGGGAGCTTACCTGCACACTGCACTGGGGCAGGATATTTACACACAGCGCCCCCTGCCGAACGGCCACTATAACCACCTTGACACAATAAACAGAGTGCGCTATTACGGCTCGGTTTCCGAATTCATAAAAAATGAAAACATTGATAACGGCATTATTTACAGCTGCGAAAAATGCGGCATACCCTATGTGCTGGGCGGCTCAATAAGGGATGACGGCCCCCTGCCCCCGGTTTACGGCAATGTATATGAGGCACAGGATGCCATGAGAAACCAGGTAAGGGATGCCACCACGGTAATCTGCATGGCCACCACCCTGCACACAATTGCAACCGGCAATATGACCCCATCATTCAGGGCACTGCCGGACGGAACCATAAGGCAGGTTTATTTTTACTGCGTTGATATTTCCGAGTTTGTGGTAAACAAGCTTGCGGACAGAGGCAGTTTAAGCGCCCGGGGTATTGTTACAAATGTGCAGGATTTCATAGTGAACCTTGCAAAGGGATTAAAACTGATGTAAAGTCTGAAAAAAGTTCATAATAAAAATAAACAGGGTTCATAACCCTGTTTTATATTTTTGAAAACCTATATAAATTGAATGAGCACAAATGAAAGAGGTAAAAATATGTTTAACAAAGTAATATCGGTTATACTTGTGATTCTTGTTGCCGCAGGGGTGGCCCTGGGGGCGGTGAATTACATTGAGCAGGGCAAAATAAAAGAAAAAGTTGATATGGTAGCCGAAAAATATGATGAAGGGGAAGATAAGCCCCAGGAAGATGATATTATAATTGCGGGCGAATATAAAATCGAATCCACCCTGCCTATTTCCGAGGCTTACAAAAGCGGAGATACCTCCGCCCTGAGCGACAGGGAAAAGGAAACCCTTGATATGGCAAAGGCGGTGCTGGATAAGATTATAACAAAGGAAATGACCGATTTTGACAAAGAAGCTGCGGTTTACAAATACCTGACAAAGGAAATGAAATTTGACAGCGGTCTGCTTACGGTTATACCCACCTCCGGCGAAGACAGCGGCAACCCCTACGGAGTGCTTAAAACGCACACTGCGGTCTGCGTGGGCTATGCCACCACATTCCGCCTGCTTCTGCAGATGATGGATATTGAGTGTATGGTTGTTCACAGCACGGATTTAACCCACTCCTGGGACCTGATAAAGCTTGACGGCCAGTGGTACCATACGGACTGCTACTCCGACAGCGAAACCGGAGATTTTGCAAACTTCAATATGAATGATGCAATGTGCAGCCAGAACCATGTGTGGAATACGGATTTCTTCCCGAAAGCGGAAGGCACAAAATACAACTACGCCATAATGAACAAGCAGGTTATTGAAAATATCTTTGCCATACCGCAGTTCATAAGCGAAAATGCCGATGAAGAAAACAAGGGCGGCTTCAGCTGCTCATTCAAAGAGAAAATCGGCAAAGATGATGAGCTGACGGCAAAGTATATTGTTGAAACCATTATGAATACCCTTAATAACACCTCCGAGGACAGCTACTATGAAAGCTTATGGACAAAGGATGAAAACGGGGATTATATTCTTTGCATATTCCGCAGGAGCTTCAACGGCGAAGAAAACTATGACAGCATACCCGAAGATGTAAGAGAATCAGCCGATGAGGCAATAGCCGAATACTTCCCGGATTTTGAAAACTACGGCGAAGACGGAACGGAGAAAAATATTTATTACTACACCGAGGCTAAGGGATAATAATGAAAAAGATAAATAAAATAAGCGCCCTGATTCTGGCGGTGACCGCAATATTCACCGCCTGCGGAAAAACCGGGGAATACAAAGAAATAAGTATGTATGACCTGAGTAAAGCCATGACCTCCGCGGGGAGCCTTGAAGATATGGCATACGCAAGCTCGGAGGACAGCAACGCCGAGGAGCTGCTGTCAAATGTTGCCGAAACGGACTACTCAAAGATTGATTCATTCTTTATATCCTACGCACAGGACGGCAGCGTAAGCGCAGATGAAATTGTTGTGATACGGGTAAAAGACGCTGCTTACCTTACTCAGGTAAGGGATATGCTCAAAAAACATGTGGATTACAGGATATCCCTTTACAGCACCTACGGACCAAAAGAAGTACCGAAGCTGAACAATGCGGATATCTTTACAAAAGACAGTTTCGCGGTGCTGATTGTTGCGGATAATACAAAAGAAATACACAGCGCATTTGACAACTTTACTGCGTAATATGTAAAAGGACTTCCCAAAGGGGAAGTCCTTTTTGTTACCTGTAAATTGTTCCGCCGCCGAGGACGGTATCGCCCATATACATTACGGCTTTCTGGCCCGGGGTGATTGCCCTCTGAGGTTCATCAAAGATTATAAGGGCAGTATCGCCGTTCGGTATGACAGCCGCGGGCTGTTCCTTCTGGTTATACCTGATTTTTGCGCTGCACCTGAATTCCTGTGCGGGAGTTTCCCCGGAAATCCAGTTTATATCCTTAACCCTGACTTCTTTTTCAAATAAATCCTCATTATTTCCGAGGGTAACGGTATTGTTAAGAGCATCAATACGGCAAACATATTTCGGCTCGCCGAAGGTGACACCCAGTCCCTTACGCTGGCCTATGGTGTAGTGGATTATACCCTTGTGCCTGCCCATGGGTTTGCCCTCGAGGTCAATGAAATCCCCCTCCTCGGGCACATAGCCGGTATATTCTTTTATTACTCCGGCATAGTCTCCGTCCGGCACAAAGCAGATATCCTGGCTGTCCGGCTTCGCGGCGTTTACAAAGCCGTTTTCCAGCGCAATTCTGCGGGTTTCGGTTTTATTCATTTCACCCAGAGGAAACATTGTGTGGGCAAGCTGCTCCTGGGTGAAGAAATACAGCACATAGCTCTGGTCCTTGGCAGGGTCCAGAGCTTTTTTCAGGATATATCTGCCGCCCTCTTTTTCTATGCGGGCGTAGTGGCCGGTAACTATATAATCACAGCCCAGCTCCTTTGCCCTGCGGTAAAGGCCGTCAAATTTCATATACCTGTTGCAGTCAATACAGGGGTTGGGGGTGATGCCGTTTTTATAGGCCTCAATAAAGCGGTCAATTACATTTTCCCTGAAGCCTTCTCTGAAATCAAAAACATAATAGGGTATGCCGAGGCCGGAGGCAACCCGGCGGGCATCCTCCACATCATCAAGGGAGCAGCAGGTTTTGCCGGAAGGCTCATCATTATTGTATTTATCAAACAGCTTCATTGTGCAGCCGGTGCACTCAAAGCCCGCCTCTTTCATAACGAAGGCCGCAACGCTTGAGTCAACGCCGCCGCTCATGGCTATAAGGGCTTTTTCAGCCATCAATTCACCTTCTTATTCAGCAAAAATGGGGGTGGAAAGGTATCTGTCACCTGTATCGGGCAGAAGCACCACGATATTTTTACCTGCGTTTTCCGGCCTTTTTGCAACCTCAACAGCGGCAAAAAGAGCGGCGCCGGAGGAAATACCGCAGAGCACCCCCTCGGTTTTGCCAAGCTGCCTGCCGGCAGAGTATGCCTGCTCATCGGTAACGGTTATTATTTCATCAATTATGCCGGTATCAAGCACCTCGGGCACAAAGCCTGCGCCTATGCCCTGCAGGCCGTGGGGGCCCGCTTTGCCGCCGGATAATACCGGCGAGCCGGAGGGCTCAACAGCGATGATTCTGACTGCCGGGTTCTTTTCTTTAAGGAACCTGCCTGTACCGGTTAAAGTGCCGCCTGTGCCTGCGCCCGCCACAAATATATCAACCTTACCCTCTGTATCTTTCCAGATTTCGGGGCCTGTTGTTTCATAGTGGGCTTTGGGGTTTGCAGGGTTTACAAACTGGCCCGCAACAATGCTGCCGGGGATTTCGGAGTGCAGCTTTTCCGCCTGCTCAATGGCGCCGGACATACCTTCGCAGCCGGGGGTGAGCACCAGCTTTGCGCCGTAGGCCTTCATAAGCACCCGGCGCTCGGCGGACATGGAATCCGGCATAACTATTATAACCTCATAGCCCCTGGCGACGGCTACGGCGGCAAGGCCGATACCGGTGTTGCCGCTGGTGGGCTCAATAATAACGGAGCCCTCTTTAAGTATGCCCTTTTCCTCGGCATCGTTTATCATTGAAAGGGCGACTCTGTCTTTGACAGAACCTGCAGGGTTCAGGTACTCAAGCTTTGCAAGGATATTTGCCCCGAGACCCTCGGATTTTTCAATATTGCACAGCTCCAGCAGCGGTGTGCCGCCTATAAGCTCGTCAACGGATTTGTATATCATAATAAATCTCCTTATTTTCAATACTAATATATTCTATCACCCGGGGGCATTTTAGTCAAAACATTTTATTTAAAGGGATATAAATATCCGCCCGTTTATTATAATATTTTCCTTGTATATTGCAACTGCGTGTGATACAATATATGGTAGATTTTCAGAAAGAGGTGACAGTTATGAGCCTTCCCGTAGCAGTACAGCTTTATTCCGTGAGAGATGAAATGGAAAAAGACTTTTACGGCACCATAAAGCTGATGAAAGAACTGGGCTATGACGGCGTTGAATTTGCAGGGCTTTTCGGCGAAGAGCCGGCAAAAATCAAAAAATTCTGCGAAGAAACAGGGATAGTACCCATCTCCGCCCACGTGCCCTACTATGATATGCTTGAAGACCCGGAAGGGGTGCTTGCGGACTATGCGGAAATCGGCTGCAAATATGTGGCGGTGCCCTACCTTACGGAGGAATGCAGACCCGGCACACCCGGATTTGACGATACCATCGCAGGCATAAGAAAAATTGCGGAAGCCGCAAAGAAGCTGGGAATCCAGCTGCTTTACCACAACCACGATTTTGAGTTTGTGAAGCTTGACGGCAAATATGCCCTTGATATTCTTTACGATACAATCCCCGAAGATTTACTGAAAACAGAGCTTGACACCTGCTGGGTGAAAGTGGGCGGCGAAGACCCTGCCGGCTATATTCTCAAATATTCCGGCCGCTCCCCTGTTGTTCACCTTAAAGATTTTAAAGGCTCCAAATCCGACAAGCCCCTTTACAAGCTTATCGGCATAGACGATAATGAAGAGGCGGCGGCTGAAAACACATTCTCATTTATGCCTGTTGGCCACGGTGTGCAGGATATGCCCGCAATACTTGCCGCTTCCGAAAAAGCGGGAGCAAAATGGGTTGTTGTGGAGCAGGATGAGCCTGCCGAAGGCGACAGCAGAATTAACTCGGTTAAACTTGGCAGAGAATACCTTAAAACTCAGGGCTGGTAAACAGCTGCAAATAAAAATGAAGGAGAAAAACTATGGCAGAATCAATTCTTGATGCTTTCAAAGAGGACCATACCGCAGAAAAAGAAAGAGATTACAGCAAAAAGCTGAAGGTAGGCATTATAGGCACCGGCTGGATTGCCGAGGCGCATGTAAAAGCTTACCAGAAGTGCCCCGATGTTGAGATTGTTGCCCTGGCGGATCTTATCCCCGGCAAGGCGGAGGCCTTCTGCAAAAGATACAATGTAGGCGATAACATCACATTTTTCCACAGCCACAAGGAGCTTATTGACTCCGGCATGTGCGATGCGGTAAGCGTATGCACCTATAACGCGACCCACGCAGAGTGTACCATATACGCCCTTGAGCACGATGTAAGCGTTCTGCTTGAAAAGCCCATGTGCGTTACCCTTGACGAGGCCGTGGCAATCTGCAAAGCGGACAAAGCCAGCAAAGGTATTCTTTCAATAGGATTCCAGCCCCGTTTTGATGAAAATATGAAAATGCTCAAGAGAATAGTACAGAGCGGCGAACTGGGCAGAATCTATTACATACAGACCGGCGGCGGCAGAAGAAGAGGCATACCCACCCCCTTCGGCACCTCCTTTATTGAGAAGGAGACCGCAGGCATAGGCGCCCTTGGCGATATAGGCTGCTATTCCCTTGATATGGTGCTTAACTCAATCGGCTACCCCAAACCCCTTACTGTAACGGGCTATAAATCCGATTTCTTCGGCAAGGCGCCGGAATATGAGCACCACGATGTTTTCGGCGTTGATGACTTCGCCGCAGGCTTCATCCGCCTTGAAGGCGGCATTATCCTTGACTTCAGAATTGCCTGGGCAATGAACCTGGACACCCCGGGCGATACAATAATCATGGGCACAAAGGGCTCCGTAAGAGTGCCCAGCACAGAGTGCTGGAACGGCTCAATCGGCGGACCGCTGGTAATTTACCACGAGATAGCCGGCGAGCAGATTGAAACGGTTATACCCGAAAAGGAAAATGATGCGGACTGCTTTGATATTAAAATCCGCTCATTCTGCGATGCGGTCAAGGAGGGCGGCGAGCCTCCGGTACCCAGCAGCCAGATCCTTTACAACCAGGCAATTATAGACGGCATTTCACGCTCCGCCGAGCTGGGCAGAGAGATTGAAATAGAAATTCCCGAGATTTAACGGAGGTAGATTTATTATGGTATTAGCCGCTGTAGGCAAAAACGGAACGGGAAAAGATTTTTTCCTTGAGTATGTTGCAAAGACCTATGATTTCCCCATGATTTCCATAGGCGATGTGGTAAGGGAGCTTGCCGCAAAGGACGGCCTTGAGCTGACAAGGGACAACCTGCACGCCACATCCAAAAAATATATGTCGGAAAACGGGCAGACCTTTTTCCCCGAAATGATTGTTAAAAAAATCAAGGAATCCGACAGCCCCAACTTCCTTGTTTCCGGCATCCGTCCCCCCTCGGATATTGAGGTATTCAAAAAAGCTTTCGGCGACAAGTTTGTGCTGGTTGATGTTGTGATAAGCGATGACGAGGTAAGATACCAGCGTATGCTTGCAAGGGGCTCCGAGAGAGACGGCAAGAGCGTTGAGAAGCTCCGCGAGAACGACCTGCACGAGGAGGAGATTTTCCACACCAGCGAGAGCGAAAAGATGGCGGACTACAAAATGCTCAACGACGGCACTGTAGATGATTTCTACGCCGGAGTAAAAGATTTTTATGAAAACTACCTGAAAGCAAAACTTGACTGACATAAGAAGAAAAAAGACGGCGGAAGCCGTCTTTTTTCATGCGCAATATAAAAAAGTAAGAAGTAATAAGGGATAAGTCCGGGTCGCTGCGCTCCTATATACTATGCTCACGCATATTTACCTAAGTCCTAATTCCTAAATCCTAATACCTAAATATGCTTTTTATTGGTTATTGTTACAAATATTAAAAACACAACATATAGTTATTGACATATGCCAATAACCTGTGTATACTTGATAATGAATTATAGAATAATACTGCGGAGGAGAGCCATGGCAAGGCCTAAAAAACCGAGAATTATCTGCAGCTATCCCGGGGTGATTGGCTTTCGCCCCTTCGGGACTTACGCTGAGACCATAGACCTGACTTTTGATGAATATGAAGCGTTCCGGCTTATTGACAAGCTGGGCTACAGCCAGCAGGAATGCGCAAAGCAGATGTGCGTGGCCCGCTCCACGGTGACAAATATTTACGAAAGCGCAAGGAACAAAATTGCGGAAGCAATAATCTACGGCAAGGCCATAAATTTTCACGGCGGCGATGTGGAAATGTGCAGGTACCACACAATATGTTGCGGTAAGTGCGGGCAGAATGACTGCGGTGAATGCGGCAGATGCCAAAAAGCAAACGATAATCGGGAGGCAGTAAAATGAACAATCAGAACGCCTGGAGAGATTTCAAAGAAGGAATCTGGTGCGACAGCATCAATGTATCAAACTTTATAAAGATGAACTACACCCCCTATGACGGCGACAGCTCATTCCTTGAGGGACCCACAGAGAGAACGGAAAAGGAAATGAAGAGGGTAAAAGAACTGCTCATTGCCGAAAACCAGAAGGGCGGCGTGCTGGATGTGGATACAAGCAAGGTTATAACCATACTCTCCCACGACCCCGGCTATGTGGTGGATAAGGATACGGATATAATAGTAGGCCTGCAGACAGACGAGCCCCTTAAAAGAGGCGTTTCTCCCTTTGCGGGCATAAGGAACTCCATACAGGCCTGCAACGCCTACGGCTACGAGATTTCCGAAAAAATAAAGGATGAATTCACCTACAGAACCACCCACAACACAGGTGTTTTCCGCGCCTATACGGATACTATGAAAAAGGCGAGGCACGCAGGCATACTCACAGGCCTGCCCGATGCCTACGCAAGGGGCAGAATTATAGGCGACTACCGCCGCATTGCCCTTTACGGCATGGATTTCCTTATTGAGCAGAAGAAGAAGGATAAAGAAGAGATAGGTGAAAAGGACTGGCTGGATGAGGAAACAATCCACCTGCTTGAGGACCTTTCAAAGCAGATAGAGTTCATGAACCAGCTCAAGTGCCTGGCTTTAAGCTACGGTTACGATATTTCGGGCCCCGCAACCAACGCCTTTGAGGCGGTGCAGTGGCTTTATTTCGGCTATCTGGGGGCGGTGAAGGAGCAGAACGGCGCCGCCAACTCTATAGGCAGAATATCCGAGTTTATGGATATTTATATTGAGAGAGACCTGAGAGAAGGTAAAATCACGGAATCCAGGGCTCAGGAGCTGATTGATGACCTGGTTATCAAGCTCCGCCTTGTAAGGCATCTGAGAACTCCGGAATACAACGATGTGTTTGCCGGGGACCCGGTGTGGGTTACCCTTGCCCTTGCGGGTGTTACGGGAGAGGGCAAACACATGGTAACAAAAACCTGCTACCGCGTGCTGCAGACCCTTTATAACTTGGGCTCCTCCGCAGAGCCCAATATTACGGTACTCTGGAGCGAAAAGCTGCCGGAGCCCTTCAAGAAATTCTGCGCAAAGGTAAGCATAGATACAGATTCAATCCAGTATGAAAACGACGATATCATGAGGCGTATGTACGGCGACGACTACGCCATAGCCTGCTGTGTTTCCGCAATGAAAATGGGCAAGCAGATGCAGTTTTTCGGCGCAAGGTGCAACCTTGCCAAGGTGCTGCTTATGGCGCTCAACGGAGGTAAGGATGAAATTGCCGGGGACCAGATTGCCCCGGAGGGCCCCTGCTTCGGCGACGGTGTGCTGGATTTTGATGAGGTTTACAAGGCATACAAAAAATACCTCAAGTGGATGGCGAAGCTTTATGTGAACACAATGAATGTTATCCACTACATGCACGATAAATACGCCTATGAAAGGCTTATGATGGCCCTGCACGATACGGATGTGGAGCGGCTTATGGCTTTCGGCGTTTCCGGTTTCTCGGTGGTAGCTGATTCCCTTTCCGCAATCAAATACGCCAAGGTAACGCCGATTAAGGATGAGAGAGGCATTATATGCGATTTTGAGATAAAAGGCGACTTCCCGAAATACGGCAACGATGATGACAGGGTTGACCTTATAGGCAAGGATATAGTTGAATATTTCTATAAAGAGCTCTGCAAAACCCCGGCTTACAGGGGCGCAAAGCACACCCTTTCCATACTTACAATTACCTCAAATGTTATGTACGGCAGAAAAACCGGCTCAACGCCGGACGGCAGAAAAGCCGGGGAGCCCTTTGCCCCCGGCGCAAACCCCATGCACGGCAGAGACTGTGAGGGCGCCCTTTCATCCCTAAATTCAGTGGCAAAGCTCAGCTACGACTGCTGCCGCGACGGTATTTCAAACACCTTCTCCATCACACCGGAGGCACTGGGCAAAAATGATGAAAACAGGGTAAGCAACCTTGTTACCATGCTGGACGGCTATTTTGAGCAGGACGCCCATCACCTTAATGTGAACGTGCTCAACAGAGAGAAACTGATTGCGGCCATGAACGACCCCACCCTTTACCCCTCGCTTACCATAAGGGTTTCCGGCTATGCAGTAAACTTCAACAAGCTTACAAGAGACAAGCAGGAAGAGGTTGTTGCCCGCACATTCCATCAGTCTATGTAAAACGGGACAGATAACAATGGCGGATATTCACTCTTTTGAATCCCTTGGAGCTCTTGACGGGCAGGGGCTGAGGTTCTGCGTATTCTTTACGGGCTGCCCTTTAAGGTGCGCCTACTGCCACAACCCGGACACCTGGCATAAATCCGGCAGGGAAATGAGCCCCCGGGAGCTTTTTGATAAAATCAGGCGGTCCAAGCCCTATTTCAAAAACGGAGGTGGCGTGACCTTCTCCGGAGGCGAGCCCCTGCTCAATGCGGAAACAATAAACGAGCTGCGGGGGATGCTTGAAAGCGAAGGCATAGGCTACTGCCTTGACACCTCCGGCAGCGCGCCCCTTACAGATGAAGTAAAGGCCGCAATTGACGGCGCGGATATGGTGCTGCTGGACCTTAAATTCCCCACGGAAGAGCTTTATAAAAAATACACCGGCGGCAGCCTTGAAACCGTGATGCAGACGGGAAAATACTGCAGCGAAAAAGGCATAAGGCTTATACTGAGAACCGTGATTGTGCCCGGGATAAACAACAGCCGGGATATGATTGACGGATATATCCGTACCGCCTCCCCTCTCTGTTTTGAAGAATATGAACTGCTGGGTTTTCACACCATGGGATTTTTCAAATATGAGAACCTGGGAATGGCAAATCCGCTGAAAGATACGCCCCCTATGGACCCGAAAAAACTCCGGGAACTGCAGGAGTATCTGAGCAGCAAAATCAGCGGAGAAAAACAGCAGTAAAAACGCACTGTCATTTTGTCAAATAATTCGCAAAAACCGCACTTTTGATTGTTCAAAATGCGGTTTTTATTTTTTTCTCTCTTTATAAATTGACTTTGTTTTTTTATAATGATATACTCCTATTGTAAGCGTATGTTCGCTGCAACTGACGGTAAGAAGTGGAACACCACGGGGGAACAGCGAAACAGTATATGCCGACCGTCTGGGCACACTGCTTTTCACAGTGAAGTAGTGCGCTCTTTTTGTTATTTCAACGCTCAGGAGGTATTTTTTCATGAAAAAAGTAGGCATTGTTATGGGCAGCGACAGCGACCTTCCCGTTATCAGGAAGGCAACCGATATGCTTGATACCCTTGCCATACCCTATGAGGTGCACGTATACTCCGCCCACCGCACTCCCGCCGAAGCCAGGGACTTTGCACTGGGCGCAAGAGCCAACGGATTCGGCGCAATAATTGCCGCCGCCGGAATGGCCGCTCACCTTGCGGGGGCAATTGCAGCCAACACCACCCTGCCCGTTATAGGCATACCCTGCAAATCAAATACACTTGACGGCGTTGACGCCCTCTTATCCACAGTGCAGATGCCCACAGGCATACCCGTAGCCACTGTTGCAGTTAACGGAGGAGCCAACGCCGCTTTACTTTGCGCCCAGATTCTGGCCGTGGAGGATACGGAGCTTGCCGCCAAGCTGGATGCAAAAAGAGCCAACGACGCGGCGGCGGTGCTTGAAAAAGACGCAAGAATAAGCGAAGAATTCAAAAAATAAAAATTAACATAAATCCGGAGGTAAAAAATGGAAAAGGTAACACAGCTTTATGAAGGCAAGGCAAAAAAGGTTTATTCAACCGAGGACGACAACCTGGTAATCGTTTCCTACAAGGACGATGCAACCGCATTTGACGGCCTCAAGAAAGGCACAATAGTAGGCAAGGGCGTTGTAAACAACCGTCTGTCCAACTACCTGATGCAGATTCTTGAAAAAGAGGGAGTACCCACTCACTTTGTTGAAGAGCTCAATGACAGAGAGACTGTAGTTAAGAAGGTTTCAATAGTTCCCCTTGAGGTTATTATCCGTAACATTTCAGCCGGCTCCTTCGCAAAGAGATTCGGCGTTGAGGAAGGCATAGTTTTTGCAGAGCCCACAATTGAGTTTTCCTACAAAAACGACGACCTGCACGATCCCCTTATGAACGCCTACCACGCAATTGCCCTGGGCGTAGCCACAAGGGAAGAGATTGAACTTATCAAGTCAATGGCTTTCAAGGTAAACTCCGTGCTCAAGGATTACTTCCTGAAGTTGGGCGTAAAGCTGGTTGACTTCAAGCTTGAATTCGGCAAAACCGCCGACGGTACCATTGTGCTGGCAGACGAGATTTCACCGGATACCTGCAGATTCTGGGATGCCGAAACCAACGAGAAGCTGGATAAGGACCGTTTCCGCAGAGACCTGGGCAATGTTGAAGATGCCTACAAAGAAATGATGAAGAGAGTTTTCGGCCAGTAATAAACCCTACTTAAAAAGGAGATAATTTATGGGTGGATTTTTCGGTGTAGTGAGTAAAGGCAGCGCCCTGGAGGATGTATATTTCGGCACGGACTATCATTCCCACCTGGGAACAAGAAGCGGAGGTATTTCCTCCTATGACCCCGAAATAGGCCTTCAGCGCGAAATTCACAATATCAAAAACACGCCTTTCCGTACCAAATTCGAAAAAATATTCAAGGAAATGAAGGGCTTTGCGGCAATCGGCTGCATAAACGATTCCGACCCCCAGCCCCTCATTATACGCTCAAGCCTGGGGTGCTATTCAATATGCACCATAGGCGTTATAAACAACAAGCAGGACCTGATTGACAGGTACCTGTCACTGAGCGGCGGGCAGTTCGGCGCTATGACCGGCGGCGAGGTAAACTCCGCCGAGCTGATTGCAGCCATGATAAACCGCAAGCCCAACTTTGCCGAAGGCATAAGATACGCTCAGGAAAACATAGATGGCACCGCCTCAATACTTATACTCAGGGATAACGGCACAATAATCGCCGCCAGAGATAAGGTGGGCCGCCTGCCCATACTCATAGGCAAAAGGGATGACGCCTTCTGCGCTTCCTTTGAATCGTTTGCCTATGAAAAACTGGGCTTTGAAAAATACAAGGAACTGGGCCCCGGAGAGATTGTTGAGATTTCCGCCGACGAGGTCAAAGTGCTCAAAGAGCCCGGCAAGAAGAAGAGAATATGCGCCTTCCTGTGGAGCTATTACGGCTACCCCACTGCAACCTACGAGGGTGTGAATGTTGAAGTAATGCGTACCCGCAACGGCGAAATAATGGTGGAAAACGAGAAGGCAAACGGCAGCATACCGGAGCTTGACTATGTGGGCGGCGTTCCCGATTCCGGCACGCCCCACGCCATAGGCTACGCAAACCACTGCCACATTCCCTTTGCACGGCCCTTTATCAAATACACGCAAACCTGGCTCAGGAGCTTTATGCCCACAACCCAGAGCGACCGCAACACCATCGCAAAGATGAAGCAGATCCCCGTAAAGGAACTTATAGTGGGCAAGAACCTGCTGTTTGTGGATGACTCCATAGTAAGAGGCACACAGCTCAGGGAAACCGTTGAATTCCTCTACTCAAACGGTGCAAAATCCGTGCATATGAGATCAGCCTGCCCTCCCCTGCTTTTCGGCTGCAAGTATCTCAACTTTTCAAGGTCCACCAGCGATATGGAGCTGATAACAAGGCGTACCATTATGGAGCTTGAAGGAGAAGAGGGCTTCAATCACCTTGAGGAATACAGCGACGGCAGCACCGAGAGGGGCAGAAAAATGAGGCAGGCAATCTGCGATAAGCTTCACTTTGCTTCGCTTGAATTCCAGACCCTGAGCGGAATTGAAAAAGCAATCGGCATAGACCCGGATGAATTGTGCACCTATTGCTGGAACGGAAGGGAATAAACTTATGAATTTACAATCAAAATCCGACAGCTATGCAGCCGCAGGCGTTGATATTACCGCCGGCTACAAATCTGTTGAACTTATGAAACAGCATATAGCAAAAACCATGACCAAAGGCGTTTGCTCTGATGTGGGCGGTTTCGGCGGGCTTTTTGAGCTGGACCTTGAGGGAATCTCAAAGCCCGTGCTTGTAAGCGGAACCGACGGCGTAGGCACCAAGCTTAAAATCGCCTTCCTTATGGATAAACACGATACGGTCGGTATTGACTGCGTGGCTATGTGCGTGAACGATGTTATCTGCTGCGGAGCAAAACCCCTGTTTTTCCTTGACTACATTGCCTGCGGCAAGAACTACCCCGAGAAAATCGCGGATATAGTAAAAGGCGTTTGCGAGGGCTGTGTTCAGAGCGGCGCCGCACTTATAGGCGGAGAAACTGCGGAAATGCCCGGCTTTTACCCCGTGGATGAATACGACCTTGCGGGCTACACCACAGGTGTTGTGGATAAGGATAAGATAATCGACAACAAAACAATGAAGGCCGGGGATGTGATTATTGCCCTGCCCTCCAGCGGAGTTCACTCAAACGGTTTCTCACTGGTGAGAAAAGTATTTGATGTGGAAAACAGCGATATAAAATCTCCCGTGGCGGAACTTGGCGGCAAGTCCATAGGCGAAACCCTGCTTACCCCCACAAAGATTTATGTTAAGCCCGTGCTTGCCCTGCTTGAAAAAGTAAAAGTAAAAGGCATATCCCACATAACCGGCGGCGGATTCTATGAGAATATACCCAGAAGCATCCCCGACGGTCTGGGAGCAAAGGTTATTAAAGACAGCGTGAAGATATTACCCATATTCAGGCTGATTGCGGAAAAAGGCGGCATCAGCGAAAGAGATATGTTCAACACCTTCAATATGGGTGTGGGCATGAGCATAGTGGTTGCCCCGGAGGATGAGGAAACCGCCCTTGCGGTGCTCAGGGAAGCGGGAGAAGACCCCTATGTTATCGGCAGCATAATCGAATCTGAAGATAAAATCACCATTTGCTGACGGAAAGGAACGGATATGGCAGACACAAAAGCAAAAATTGCCGTGCTTGTTTCCGGTGGAGGCACTAACCTGCAGGCCATAATTGACGCGCAGAAAAGCGGCATAATAAAAAGCGGTGAAATTGCGCTGGTTATTTCAAACAACCCCGGGGCTTATGCTCTTGAAAGAGCGAAGAAGGAAAGCATAGAAACCCTTGTTATCAGCAAGAGGGATTATGAAAACGCGGGGCTTTTTGAGGATGCGCTTATCGCCGCCCTTGAGGAAAGAAAAATTGACCTTATTGTGCTTGCGGGATTTATGGTGATACTCAGTGAAAAATTCACCGGCAGATTCAGAAACAGGATTATAAATGTGCATCCCTCTCTTATCCCTTCATTCTGCGGCGAAGGCTTCTACGGCCTGAGGGTACACGAAGCCGCCCTTGCAAAAGGGGTTAAGGTTACCGGAGCTACCGTGCATTTTGTAAATGAGATACCCGACGGCGGAGAAATCATTATGCAGAAAGCGGTAAATGTGGAAGAGGGAGACACCCCGGAAATACTGCAGAAAAGAGTTATGGAGCAAGCGGAGTGGATAATACTGCCCGCCTCTGTTGAAAAAATCAGCGCACAAATAACCGAAGAGGAGAAATAAAATGGATATTTACAAAATTAACGATATAGGCGAGCTCATCACCGGCAACCCCTATGTGGGCAGAGGAATAGTGGTAGGCAAAAGCGCAGACGGCAAAAAAGCGGTAAGCGCCTACTTCATTATGGGCAGAAGCGCAAACAGCAGAAACAGAATTTTTGCCGAAAAAGACGGTGCGGTTTATACCGAGCCCTTTGATGCTTCCAAGGTTGAGGACCCCAGCCTTATCATTTACGCAGCAATACGCAAATATGAAAACGCCCTGATAGTTACCAACGGCGACCAGACCGATACCATATATGACGGCCTTAAAGCAGGCAAAACTTTCAGCGCGGCCCTTACCACAAGAGAGTTTGAGCCCGACAGCCCCAACTTTACCCCGAGAATCAGCGCCGTATCATACCTGGGCGGTAATGATTTCACCTATGAAATGAGCATACTCAAGAGCGCGGATGCAGAAGGCACTGCCTGCAACAGATACACCTTCGCCTACCCCGCCCTGCCGGGCCTCGGCCATTTTATTCATACCTATGTTACCGACGGCAATCCCATACCCACCTTCCAGGGCGAGCCGGAGAGAGTTATTATCCCCGACTCCATAGATGAATTCACTCAGAAACTCTGGGATGCCCTTGATGCAGGCAACAAGATTTCCCTCTATGTGCGCTACACAGACCTTGCCACTGGAGCGGAAGATAACAGACTTATAAACAAAAACAAATAAGGAGTAACCGAAATGAAAGAATTTGAACTTAAATACGGCTGCAACCCCAATCAGAAGCCCTCAAAAATCTACATGGCAAACGGCGACGATCTGCCTATAGAAATACTCAGCGGACGCCCCGGCTACATCAACTTCCTTGATGCTTTCAACTCCTGGCAGCTTGTAAAGGAGCTCAAAAAGGCTCTGGGTCTTCCTGCGGTTACATCCTTTAAGCATGTCAGCCCCACCTCCGCGGCAGTAGGCAATCCCCTTTCGGACACCCTCAAGAAGGCCTACTTTGTTGATGATATTGAGGGCCTTGATGATTCACCCCTGGCCTGCGCTTATGCAAGAGCCAGAGGCACCGACCGTATGTGCTCCTTCGGTGACTGGGTTGCCCTTTCGGATGTATGCGATGTTACCACCGCTAAGATGATTAAGCGCGAGGTATCGGACGGCATTATCGCCCCCGGCTATGAGCCCGAGGCCCTTGAAATACTCAAATCAAAGAGAAACGGCAACTACAATATTGTTAAAATTGACCCGGATTATGTTCCCGACCCACAGGAGCGCAAACAGGTATTCGGCATAACCTTTGAGCAGGGCAGAAACAATTTCAGAATTGACAGAGACCTGCTTTCGGATATAGTTACAGAAAACAAGAACCTGCCCGAAAGCGCAGTAAGAGACCTTATTATTGCCCTTATCACCCTTAAATACACACAGTCAAACTCCGTATGCTATGCGTTTGACGGCCAGGCCATAGGCGTAGGCGCAGGCCAGCAGTCAAGAATTCACTGCACACGCCTTGCCGGCACAAAAGCGGACACCTGGTTCCTGCGCCAGGCAGATAAGGTTATAAACCTGCCTTTCAGGGATGATATAGGCAGACCCGACAGAGACAATGTTATTGACAGCTACATAAACAAAAACGAAGAGGATGTATGCGCCGACGGTATATGGCAGAAGTATTTCAAAACTCAGCCGGAGCCCTTTACCCCGGAAGAAATGAAAGCTTACCTTGCCACCAAGACCGGTGTTGCCCTTGGCTCCGACGCTTTCTTCCCCTTCAGCGACAATATTGAAAGAGCATACAGAAGCGGTGTTACATACATTGCCGAGCCCGGCGGCTCAATCCGTGACGATGCGGTTATAGACTGCTGCAACAAATACGGTATGGTAATGGCCTTCACAAAGATGCGCCTGTTCCATCATTAAGGGAGATAATATGAAAGTATTAGTAGTCGGCGGCGGCGGAAGAGAACACGCCATAATCAAAAAAATCAAAGAGAATAAAGATGTTTCCGTTATCTACGCCCTGCCCGGTAACGGCGGCATGGCCGATGACGCAGTCTGCGTTGACATAGGCGCTACGGATATTGACGGCATAGTTGATTTTGCGGTAAACAACGGCATTGATTATGCCGTTGTGGCCCCGGATGATCCTCTGGTGCTGGGCTGTGTTGACAGGCTGAACGAAAAGGGAATACCCTGCTTCGGCCCGGAGGCAAAGGCTGCTATCATAGAGGGCAGCAAAGTATTCTCCAAGAACCTTATGAAAAAATACGGCATACCCACTGCCGCTTATGAAGTTTTTTCCGATATGGAGAAAGCCCTTGCATATATTGAGAGCGCCCCCATACCCACGGTTATCAAGGCGGACGGCCTGGCTCTGGGCAAAGGCGTAATAATTACCCAGACAAGGGATGAAGCAAAGCAGGCCGTAATATCAATGATGCAGGATAAGAAATTCGGCAAGAGCGGTGAGAATATCGTAATTGAAGAATTCCTTACAGGTCCCGAAGTTTCGGTGCTTGCTTTTACCGACGGCAAAACCGTGAAGCCCATGATTTCATCCATGGACCACAAGAGAGCCGGGGATAACGATACGGGCCTTAACACCGGCGGCATGGGCACCGTTGCCCCCAACCCTTACTACACACCGGATGTTGCCGCTGAGTGTATGGAAAAGATTTTTACGCCCACCATAAAGGCAATGAACGCTGAAGGCCGCACCTTCAAGGGCTGCCTGTATTTCGGCCTGATGATTACCCCGGCGGGCCCCAAAGTGATTGAATACAACTGCCGTTTCGGCGACCCGGAAACCCAGGTTGTGCTCCCACTGCTTGAAAGCGACCTGCTTACAATAATGCAGGCGGTTACAAACGGAACACTTGAGCAGACAGAGGTAAAATTCAGCAGCAAAAACGCCTGCTGTGTAATTATGGCTTCCGAGGGATACCCTGTTTCCTACAAAAAGGGTTTTGAAATGAATATTCCCGCAGAAATAAAAGACAGCGTTTATGTGGCAGGCGCAAAGCTTGACGGCGATAAACTGCTGACAAACGGCGGCAGAGTGCTGGGCGCCACCGCTGTTGCGGATACCCTTGAGCAGGCAATCAGGGAGGCCTACGGCCTTGTAGAAAAAATCAGCTTTGAAAACGCATACTACCGCCGTGACATCGGCGCAAAAGCACTTGCGGCAGGGAGGAAATAAACTTGGTATACAGAATATTCGTTGAAAAGAAAAAGGAACTTGCAAACGAAGCAAGAACCCTGCTCGGCGATATAAAAACCCTGCTGGGCATCGGCGGCATTGAGAATGTGCGCATTTTCAACAGATATGATGCGGAAAATATTTCCGAAGAGCTGTTTGATTATGCGGTTAACACGGTTTTTTCAGAGCCGCAACTTGATATTGCAACAAAAGAAATTGAGCAGGATAATTCCGTAACCTTTGCCGTTGAGTACCTGCCCGGTCAGTTTGACCAGAGGGCGGATTCTGCGGCCCAGTGTATTCAGATTATCTCTCAGCAGGACAGACCCCTTATCCGCTCCGCAAAGGTCTACAAGCTTTACGGCAGCCTTTCCGATGAAGATGTTCAGGCGGTCAAGAAGTATGTTATAAACCCTGTGGAAGCAAGGGAAGCAGCCCTTGAGAAGCCGGAAACCCTTAAGGTAAACTATGATATACCCACAACGGTTGAAACCCTTGAGGGATTCATTGATCTGAGCCGTGAAGAGCTTGAAAAGTTTGTTAAGGATTACGGCCTTGCAATGGATGCGGATGATATAGAATTCTGCCAGAACTATTTCAGAAGCGAAAAGCGGGACCCCACCATTACGGAAATCAGGATGATAGATACCTATTGGTCGGATCACTGCCGCCACACCACCTTCCTCACCGTTATAGACAATGTTGAGTTTGAGGATGAGCTTCTGAGCAAGGCCTATGACAGATACATAACCGTGAGAAAAGAGCTGGGCAGAACAAAACCCGTGTGCCTTATGGATATTGCCACAATGGCTATGAGATACCTGAAGGTAAAAGGCATGCTGCCGAAACTTGACGAAAGCGAAGAAATAAACGCCTGCACCGTAAAAATAGATGTGGAGGTTGACGGCGTAACAGAGCCCTGGCTTCTTCTTTTCAAGAACGAAACCCACAACCATCCTACAGAGATTGAGCCCTTCGGCGGAGCCGCCACCTGCATAGGCGGAGCTATAAGAGACCCCCTTTCGGGCCGCTCTTATGTTTACGGCGCAATGCGCGTTACCGGCGCTGCGGACCCCCTGAAGCCCGTAAGTGAAACCATACCCGGCAAACTGCCCCAGAGAAGCATTGTGACCACCGCTGCCGCGGGATATTCATCCTACGGCAACCAGATAGGCCTTGCCACGGGTATTGTTGATGAAATTTACCACCCCGGCTACGCGGCCAAGAGAATGGAAATAGGCGCGGTTATTGCCGCCGCCCCTGCGGAAAATGTACGCCGTGAAGTTCCCGACCCGGGTGATGTTGTAATACTGCTGGGCGGCTCCACAGGCCGTGACGGCATAGGCGGAGCAACCGGCTCCTCCAAAGCCCATAACGCCCACTCCGTTGAAACCTGCGGCGCAGAGGTCCAGAAGGGTAACGCCCCCGAGGAAAGAAAGCTGCAGAGGCTCTTCCGCAACGGCGAAGCAACCAGAATGATAAAGCGCTGCAACGATTTCGGCGCAGGCGGAGTATCCGTTGCCATAGGCGAGCTTGCGGACGGCCTTGAAATAAACCTTAACGCGGTACCCAAGAAATATGAGGGCCTTGACGGAACGGAGCTTGCCATAAGCGAATCTCAGGAGAGAATGGCCGTTGTAATTGAAAAAGAAAATATTGATAAGTTCCTAAAGCTTGCGGACAGCGAAAACCTGCAGGCCTGCGTTGTGGCCGAGGTAAAAGCAGAGCCCAGGCTTACCATGAACTGGAACGGGAAAAAGATTGTTGATATAAGCCGTGAGTTCCTTAACTCAAACGGCGCGGACAAGCACATCAGCATAACCCCCGCCCCTTCCGCAAAAATCACAAAAGCCCCCGTATCTGATTTCACTGCGGGTATGAAGAAAACCGCCGGTGACCTGAACACCTGCTCAAAGAGAGGACTTTCCGAAAGGTTTGACTCCACCATAGGCGCCGGCACCGTGCTTATGCCCTTCGGCGGCAAAAACCAGCTTACCCCCATACAGGCAATGGTGCAGAAAATCTCCGTTGAGAAAAAGCATACGGATGACTGCTCACTTATGTCCTGGGGATACAACCCCTTCATTACCGAACAGAGCCCCTACCACGGCGCATACCTTGCGGTAATTGAAAGCGTGTGCAAACTGATTGCCACCGGAGCAAAGTTTGAGGATGTTTACCTTACATTCCAGGAATACTTTGAATCCCCCGGCAAGGACGGCAGACGCTGGGGCAAGCCCCTTTCCGCTCTGCTGGGCGCTTTTGAGGCACAGATGAACCTGGGTATCGGCTCTATAGGCGGCAAGGACTCAATGAGCGGCTCATTTGAGGACCTGGATGTCCCCCCCACCCTGGTTTCCTTTGCGGTTACCACGGATAAAACAAAGAACATTGTTTCCCCGGAATTCAAATCCGCAGGAAACAGCGTAATATGGCTTAAACCTGAAACCGATGAAAACGGTCTGCCCGTTACCGCCTCCCTTCTCTCACTCTTTGATAAGGTGAGAGGTCTGCTTGAGAGCGGAAAAGCCGTTGCCTGCTACACCCCCTGCATAGGCGGTATTGCGGAAGCGGTTATGAAAATGTGCTTCGGCAACAGCCTGGGTTTTGCATTTGATCAGAATGTAAAATGCGAAGATATATTTGACTACAGCTACGGCTCATTTATACTTGAGGTTACCGGCGACGAGCTTTACGGCGGTACTCTGCTCGGTAAGGTCACGGCCGCTGCGGAAATAACATACAGCAGCGAAAAAATCAGCCTTGATGATATTCTCGGCATTTATGAGAACAAGCTGGAAAGCGTATATAACTGCAATATTGCGGACAGAAAAACTCCCATGGAGAATTTCAGCTACAAAGCTGAATCCTACCCCGCCCCCGCAATCAAAACAGCGAAGCCCAAGGTGCTTATACCTGCATTCCCCGGCACCAACTGCGAATTTGACAGCGCAAAGGCCGTAAGGGACGCCGACGGCGAGCCCGTTATCACGGTTGTAAGGAACCTTTCCGCTTCCGCCATAAAAGAAAGCGTTGAAAAATTTGCCGAAGAGCTGAAAACAGCCCAGATGGTATTTATACCCGGCGGTTTCAGCGGCGGCGACGAGCCCGACGGCAGCGGCAAATTCATTACCGCTTTCTTCCGCAACGCCGCGGTAAAAGAGGGCGTTACGGAACTGCTTGAAAAGAGAGACGGACTTATGTGCGGTATATGCAACGGATTTCAGGCTCTTATCAAGCTGGGCCTTGTACCTTACGGCAAAATCATAGATACCGATGAAAACTGCCCCACCCTTACCTTCAACACCATAGGCCGCCACCAGAGCAGAATTGTTAGAACAAGAATTGCCTCCAATAAATCACCCTGGCTTGCTCTTACACAGCCCGGCGAAATTTACAGCGTGCCCATCAGCCACGGCGAAGGCAGATTCCTTGCAAGCGAAGAGCTTATAAAGAAGCTTGCGGAAAACGGCCAGATTGCCACACAGTATGTTGACCTTGAGGGCAACGCCACAAGCGATGTTCACTTTAACCCCAACAACTCAATGTACGCCATTGAGGGCATCACCTCCCCGGACGGCAGAGTATTCGGCAAGATGGGGCACAGCGAAAGATGGGGCAGCGGCCTTTATAAGAATGTGCCCGGCAACTATGAAATCCGCATGTTTGAGGCGGCAGTAAAGTATTTTAAATAAAAGGAGTTTCACTTATGGCTTACCTTTCCGATATTGAAATTGCTCAGGCCTGTAAAATGAAACACATTACGGAAATTGCCGAAACGGCTCATGTTGATGAAAAATATATTGAGCAGTACGGCAGATACAAAGCGAAGGTGGACCCGGCTCTTATAAAAGAGACGGATAAAAAGGACGGTAAACTTATACTTGTTACCGCCATTACCCCCACCCCCGCCGGCGAAGGCAAAACCACAACCACCATAGGCCTTGCAGACGGCCTGAGGAGAATTGGCAAGGATGTTACCGTTGCCCTCAGAGAGCCCTCACTGGGCCCTGTATTCGGCGTTAAAGGCGGAGCCGCCGGCGGCGGATACGCTCAGGTTGTGCCTATGGAGGATATAAACCTTCACTTTACCGGTGATTTTCACGCCATAGGCGCCGCCAACAATCTGCTGGCCGCTATGCTGGATAATCACATTCAGCAGGGTAACTCCCTGAATATAGACCCCCGCAAAATCACATGGAAGCGCTGCGTGGATATGAACGACCGCCAGCTCCGCTTTGTGGTGGACGGCCTGGGCGGAAAGCCCAACGGCACACCCAGGGAGGACGGCTTTGACATTACCGTTGCCAGCGAAATAATGGCTGTATTCTGCCTTTCCTCTTCCATAACAGACCTTAAAGAGAGGCTTTCAAGAATTGTTGTGGGCTATACCTACGACGATCAGCCGGTAACCGCCGGCCAGCTAAACGCTGTTGGCGCCATGGCGGCCCTGCTCAAGGATGCCCTGAAGCCCAACCTGGTGCAGACCCTTGAAGGCACACCCGCCTTTGTTCACGGCGGACCGTTTGCAAACATCGCCCACGGCTGTAACTCGGTTATGGCTACAAAGCTTGCACTTAAGATGGGCGACTATACGGTAACCGAGGCAGGGTTCGGCGCGGATCTGGGTGCCGAGAAATTCCTTGATATCAAGTGCCGCATGGCAGACCTTACACCGGATGCAGTTGTGGTTGTTGCCACCGTGAGAGCCCTTAAGATGCACGGCGGGCTTGACAAGAAGCAGCTTAACACCGAGGACCTTAACGCCCTTGAAAAAGGCATACCCAACCTGCTGCGCCATGTTTCAAATATCAAAAATGTTTATAAGCTCCCCTGCGTGGTGGCGGTAAACAGATTCCCCACAGATACGGATAATGAAATTGACTTTATCGTTTCAAAATGCAGAGAGCTGGGCGTAAACACTATTCTTTCAACCGTATGGGCCGAAGGCGGCAAGGGCGGCGAAGAGCTTGCAAAAGAGGTTGTGAGAATCTGCGAAAATGAAAAAGGCGACTTCACCTTCTCATACGAGCTTGACTGCTCCATAGAGGAAAAGATTGAAGCCGTTGTTAAAAAAGTTTACGGCGGAAAAGGCATTACGGTGCTGCCCGCCGCAAAGAAGCAGATTGACCGCCTGACCGAGCTTGGCTACGGCAATATGCCGGTCTGCATTGCCAAAACCCAGTACAGCTTTTCCGATGACCCCTCAAAGCTGGGAGCACCGGAGGACTTTACGGTTACGGTTAAAAATGTTAAGGTATCCGCAGGCGCAGGATTTATAGTGGTACTTACCGGAGATATTATGACCATGCCCGGCCTGCCCAGAGTACCTGCCGCGGAAAAGATAGATGTTGATGAAAACGGTAAAATCACCGGACTTTTCTGATAAACAAAGGAAGGGATAAAGATGAAAAAAGCTGTATCAATCCTGCTGGCCCTTGTGCTGTGCTTTTCGCTTGTTATCTCAGGCTTCTCGGCGCAGAGCAAAACAATAAAGGAATACCTGCTGCTGGGTGACTCCATTTCAGAGGGCTACGGCATAAAGAACAGAGACCAGGCCTGCTACGGCAAGATAATTGCCGACACCAACGGCTGGGGTTACACAAACCACGGCCGCTCCGCCAAAACATCGGACCAGCTGCTTGAAGATATTGAGAGCGGTGAAATCACCGAAGATATTAAGAAAGCGGATCTTATAAGCATATCCATAGGCGGCAACGATTACCTGAATGACAGCGGAGTTGTAGGCGTTGCCCTGGGCGCTCTGCTTGATATTGATACGCCCCACATCAACGAGCTTACAGAGCACCTGCGGGGCAATTTCCGCAGCATTATGAAGGATATAAGGGCAATCAACCCGGATGCGGTTATCTTTTTGCAGCATGTGCCCTGCACCTGGTTCGGCGTGCTTGGCATTGCCTACGGCAGAATCACCGCGAAGGTCAGCAAGCTTGTAGATGAAATTGCAGCGGAATTTCCGGAGAATGTTTATGTGCTGGATGTGGCCGGAGTTATTGACGGCAACAAAGAGTATGTGGCAAATGACACAATCCACCCCAATGTTGCGGGTAATGTGGCAATTGCAAAGCTCTTCCAGGCAAAGCTGTATGAGCTGGGCTATACCTCAACTCCGGAAATAAAGATTGTTACTCCCGGCATAGATTACGGCGAGAATGACAATTACTTTATCAGGCTTTACGGAGAATTCCCGGGCAGACTGTTTTACTATCTTGTAATATTCTTTACGGGTAATATTAAATAAACAGAGCAAAAAAAATACACGCAGAAGCAATTCGCTTCTGCGTGCTTTTTTATTGAAATCTTTCAGAAATGGCCTCCGCCTCCGCCGTGGCTTCCGCCGCTGTGGGAGGTGTGCACCGAGGTGCCTCCGCCTCTTGACGAGGAAGATGTTTCTTTGGGCCTCGGGGTTGCAACCACATTACGGTAAAGGAAAACATCCGCCTGATTTGCGATATTCAGGCTGTCTGAAACAGCGTAAACCGCCGCGTTTCTCTGGTTTGATACGGATTTGAGCTTGCCTTTCATTCCGCCGGTAACACCGAAAGCGGAAATGGCGCCCACTATAAGACTGGCGATACCGAAGGTAGGGGCTTTCTGCTTTATTCTTTCACCCTTGGTGAGAGGTGTAAGGCTTCCGCCGGAATACTCGTTGCTGTTGTAATTATCAAAAACCTCTCCGTTCCTTGCTGAGCCGACAAGATATGCGGAGCCCTCGGCAAAGCTTTCAAAAGCGGCTTTATAATCACCGCCTGAAAGACGGCCGAGCACGGCATTCTCAAGGTACTCAACGCCGGCATCGGTTACTGCCTGTATGCCGTAGCCGCTGGTTGAAATGTGATAGCTTCTGTCCTGCATACTTACGGCAAAAAGTATGCCGTCGGTGTCAACGCCGAAATAATTATCATAGTAATCGTCGGCAAAATCTTCCATATACTCTTCGGTAAAGCCGAAAAACTGATACTCCGTATAATCATTAACGGTGACCACGGCGATTGTTATGCCTGCTTCACGGGATTTTTCCGAAAGCAGAGCTTCAAGCTCCTGCTCCTCATAATCCGAAAGAAGGTCGGCGCCGTCATAAAGCAGATCACCCTCTTTGCCGGCAAAGGCGCACAGGGAAAAGCTCAGGGCGAATATGCCGATAAAAATCAGGGAAAGCAGCCTTGCAGTTCTTTTACTCATAAGCCCGCCTCCTTAACTGAAAAACAGGGAGAGGATTGCGAAAACAGCTGCCGCAACCCCTGCGCCTATTCCCATAAAATATTTACGGTAAAGTGATTTATCCACGGGTAAATCGCCTATGAACTTACCTGTCTGCCCGTTCATGGCAAAAGTATATTTCTGGCCGTTCCAGGTGGTGTTGAGCATCCACACGGGGCAGAGAACATACTTGCCTTTGCTCTGTGACAGAGAGACCACGCTCTGCTCAACCTCAACCCCGTTATAGCCGGAAACGGTGCTCTTGAAGGCTTCCTCTGTGCTGGTTTTTATTCTTTCGTTGGCTCTTGGGATACTCTGCTGCTCGTCAACATCGTATTTATCCGCAAGGTAGCCGGCAAGATACGCAGTCTGAAAATCCACGGCATCCTCAAAATGGAAGGGCTCCAAAGATTCCATAAGAGTATCATCCATTTTGCTTGAGCCGTCAACGGGAACATTTTCAAAGTTCATTTTACCGGCTCTGTTTATGCCGTAATAGGATGTTTCGGTATAAAGATTGTTGGCATCGGACCAGGTTCTTACCTTTGAGGCCTTGTACCTGATATCCGCATCAACCTGAGCATCAAAAAACCAGAAAGGAACATATATACCGGTGATGCTGTCAATGTGATTCTCGTTTTTGAAAACCTTGGGCAGAAGGCGCTTGCCGGATACATGCTTTTCGTAATTTTCCTTTGCGGCTTTTTTATCAAGCTTGAAGGGGATTACATAATCCGGCTTAAGCCCGCCGCTGAACTGCTCCATAACCACTACAGGGTTATTGCAGAAGGGGCAGGATGTGGCCGCCATATTTTCATCGCCGATTATCTCACCGCCGCAGGATGTGCATACATAGTGGCGCAGAGAATCGGTTTCGCCCTCATCCCAGGCGGACCCGCCAAGGGAATCCCAGGTCATATCGTCTTCCTTCTCACCAAGAGTAAGATCGTAGGCCTCAAGGGCCTCCATCTCAAACTCCGTATCGCAGAAGGGGCACTTCATTTTCTGAATTGCGCTGTTGAATTCAAGCGCTCCGCCGCAGTTGGGGCACTTATATTCCTGAAGAGCCATGCTTTATCTCCTTAACAGATAATATTGAAAACAGGGTTGTTCCATATAAAATGCAACAACCCCGGAACTTAATGCTTATCAGGTTCTGTCTCTGTCATCAAAAATGTCGCCGCATTCGGGGCAGAACTTGGGAGGATTCTTGGGATCCTCGGGCTCCCAGCCGCACTTGTCGCACTTATAAAGGGGAGCGTCTTCGGGCTTCTTGGCACCGCAGTTTGTGCAGAATCTGCCTTTGTTCACTGCTCCACAGGCACAGGTCCAGCCTTCATCGGCGGGCTTCTTTGCTCCGCACTGGGGGCAGAAGTTACCGGTGGCAACTGCTCCGCAGGCGCACTGCCAGCCGGCGGGAGCGGCGGCTGCAGCTGCGGCGGCCTCGGCCTTTTTGGCCTCTTCCTGCTGCATACCCATAGCGTAAAGGTTCTGAGCGCCGGCGGCTCCGCCTGCGTTCATAGCCATACCCATACCCATAAAGCCTGTCATGGCGCCGGCGCTGTTTTCGGCAGCTTTGCCCATGGCATCGGCAGTGGCGCCGGTAATTGCGGCGGCGCCCATGGTGGGATCTCTGTACATAGCGTTTCTCTGAGCAATCTTGATAAGCTCCTGATCCTCTTCGGGAAGGGTAACGGTGCCCAGAGCTACGGAAACAACCTCAAGACCTCTGAGCTCGCCCCACTTCTGGGAAAGAGCCTGGTTCATTGCGTTTTCAAGGTCTGTGTTGTGGGTTACTATCTGATTGGGACGGATTTCAAGCTCGCTGAGCTTGCCAAATGCAGGCTGAAGGGCGCTGACAAATTCGGTTTTGAGCTGAGCGTCAATCTCTTCCCTTCTGTAGGTATCAGCAACATTGCCGCAAACATTGGTATAGAAAAGCAGAGGATCTGCGATCCTGTAGGAATAAACGCCGCTGCAGCGGATGGATACATCAACATCAAGGTTGATTTTGCTGTCAACAACTCTGAAGGGGATGGGATTGGCGGTGCCGAATTTATTATCTATAAGCTCTTTGGTGTTGAAATAATAAACTCTCTGGTCTTTGCCGGTATCGCCGCCGTAAGCAAACCTTTTGCCTACAACTTTGAAGGTTTCCTTGATGGAATCCTTGAGATTGCCGGTGAATATGCTGGGCTCGGTTGAAGTATCATAGGTGAATTCACCGGGCTCAGCGCAAACCTCAACTATTTTGCCCTGCTCAACGATAATCATGCACTGGCCGTCGGCAACGGCAATGCCGGAACCGTTGGAGATGATGTTATCATTGCCTTTTGTATTTGAGGATCTGCTTGTGATTCTCTTCTGGCCTTTTGTGACAAGGACTTCCTTGTCCATAGCTTCACAATAGAAAAATTCCTTCCACTGATCGGCAAGTACGCCGCCTACGGCGCCTGCAGCTGCTCTGATAAGACCCATAATCATTTCTCCTTTTGAAAAATTGGTGAATTATACCGAATAAAATTATATCACAGTAAAAATATCCGTGTCAATAAAAGGGGGGTTCAATCTTATTAAACCAAATGCACAATAATTAAAGGTATTAAATAGCAACAATAAACAAAAAAATACATATTATTGAAAAATAAATATGTGTATGATATAATGAATTGTATTATACGAGAGGGGGCGGAAATATGTCTGCTGAGCCGGTAGAAAAGATTGATGAATTATCAAATCCCACCGAGCTTAAAGCCGCGGAAAAGGACAGACGGTATGTAGGCACAAAAGAAACCGTATCCTACATACTCTACGATATTGCCCAGTCCTTCAACATAAACAAATACAGCGATATTTTCATTACGGATATCGTGCGCGTTGGTCTGAAATTCCAGAGCGTTGTTTCGTTTGTTGTGGGTATATGGGATATTATCAATGACCTGTTCCTTGCCGCCATTGTGGATAAAACCAGAACCCGCTGGGGTAAATTCAAGCCCTGGCTTATAGTTTACGCCATACCCGGCGTTATCCTGAGCCTTATTTACTGGGCAATGCCCATTACCCTTGGCAGCAAGGCAATGTATGATGTGGGCAAGCTTACCATTTACCTGGTGCTCAGCCTTGTGCAGAACCTTGTGGGCTCCCTGAGCGGTATTGCAAGGACAGGTATGCTGGCAACAATCACCCCCAACATAATTGACCGTACCAGACTTATTACCGAGGCAAACCTGCTTTCCGGTTTTGTTGAGAAGGGCCCCGAAATAATCATGGGCCTGCTGATTGACCTTGTAAACCACGGAAAGCTGAAAATAAAGATGAGCTCCCTCTATGTTTCCGCAGGTATGTTCTGCAGCATTGTGAGCGGCCTGTTTGCCCTTTACTTTGCCTTTGTGGCAAAAGAGAGAGTTAACCAGACTGTTGACAAACCCAGCATAAGGGACAGCTTCAGATCCGTTGTTACAAACAAGCCCCTGCTGCTTATCACCCTTTCGGAATTCCTCGGAGCATTCAGCATCGGCTCCGGCGTAAACTACTATTACATCAACGTACTGGGTCTTGCGACCATGTCCACCATAGTAGGCATACCCGGCGCAATCGTTTCGCCCATCAGCTATTCCTATGTACCCTGGGCCCGTTCAAAATTCTCCACAAAAACACTGTGGATTTTCGGTTCCCATATCAATGACTTCCTGATGGTAGGCGTGTTCCTTGTAGGTTCCGTAAACAAGAACTACAAGAAGCTGGGTGCCATGATACCGGCCTTTATGCTGAGAGAAACAATATGGATGTTCTTCTGGGGTATCAGATCCGTTATTCCCGAAGAAATGCGTAATGAATCCATTGACTACGGCGAATGGAAAAACGGCTACAGAAACGAAGGCCTTACCGGCGTAGCCAAAGACCTGCCCCGTAAACTTATAAACACCTTCGGCGCCACAATCAAAACCATTATACTTGATAAAGTTGGTTATGTTGAAGGCGCAGGTTTCGGCGGCCAGACAGAAAAAACGGAGTATTCCCTCTTCTGGATGTGCACCATACTTCCCGTTATCACCAGCATTATCTCAATAGTTCCCAAGCTCTTCTACGACCTGAGCGGCGAAAAGAAGGAAAGGATGTACCTGGAACTCTACGAGAGGCGTATGGAAAACGCGAAGCAGGTTGAAGAAATGAATGCCGAAACACAGCAAAACGCATAACAGAATATAAAGAATCTCCCGCTGCAGATGCAGCGGGAGAATTGTATTATGCTTTAAACTTTGTCGCAGTCAAACTCAATCTCGATTTTGTCGGTTTTGACCTCAAGCTTTGAGTACTTAACGCCTGCGGCATCAAACATACGCTTGGAGGCTCTGTTGCCGGGGGTGCCGTCATATTTATCGGAAAGATAAACAACCTCTTTTATTCCGCACTGAATTATAGCCTTTGCGCATTCGTTGCAGGGGAAAAGCGCAACATATATTTTGCAGCCCTCAAGGTTTTCGCCCCTTGCATTGAGGATTGCGTTGAGCTCCGCGTGGCAGACATAGGGATACTTGGTATCATACTCATCCCCGGTTCTTTCCCAGGGGAACTCATCATCGCTGCAGCCCATAGGGAAGCCGTTATAGCCCATTGACATAATTCTGTTTCTGTTATTGACTATACAGGCGCCTACCCTTGTGTTGGGGTCCTTGCTTCTGTAGGATGACAGCATGGCGATACCCATAAAGTATTCATCCCAGCTGATATAATCTTCTCTTTTCGGCATAATGCTCTCTCCCGTTATTTATCTTCTTTCGCCTCGGCAGTATCGCGGTAAAACTGGGTTTTAGGCTTGGGATGGGTGCTGTTTTTCCAGATTTCATCCGCAACAGGCGCCCATTCGCCGGCGAACCTGTCACACTTTGAGCAGAGCTGCTCAACAGTTTCCTTCTCCACAAGGTCTGTGCTGCGGGCTCCGGTTTCGCCGATTATCCGCCTGAGGATATCAGGGTTTTCAAGCATGGGGCAGGGCCTCAGGTGGTTATCATTGAAGGGCTGGCCGTGATAATACGCCATAAACAGAGGGCTCTGAAGAGCCTCGAGAATAGTCTGATTCTTTATATTTGAATCGGAGTAATGGATAAATACGCAGGGCTCCATATCCCCTTCGGAGTTAATATGGAAATAGTTTCTGCCGCCGGCAATACATCCGCCTACATACTCGGCATCATTCTGGAAATCCATAAAGAACATGGGCTTGCCGGTTTCGGTGTTTCTGACCTGCCTGAGCCAGGAATACATATACTTCCTCTGCTCCGGCCTTGGGATAAGAGAAACATCGCTGGCGCGGCCTATGGGCATATAGTTGAAATAGAAGGCGAACCTTGCGCCCTTTGAAACCATTAAATCAAGGAATTCATCACTTGTGACTTTTGGAATATTCTCGCTTGTATAGCAGATTGAAATACCGAAAAGCAGGCCGTGATTTTTAAGCATATCCATAGCGGCAACGGACTTGTCGTAAGCCCCGGCGCCCCGCCTTGCATCGTTGCTTTCACGGTCCCCCTCAATGCTGACGGCAAGGGCAAGGTTGCCCGCCTTTTTGGCTTCAATGCAGAAAGCATCATCAATAAGGGTGGCGTTTGTATAGGCAAGGAACATACAGTTGGGGTTTTCGCGGCAGAGAGTAAACACATCGTCTTTCCTTACCAGAGGCTCACCGCCGGTCATCATATAAAGGTGGGTGCCAAGCTTTGTGCCCTGATTGACTATGCTGCGCATATCATCAAGGGAGAGGTTGGACTTGTGGCCGTACTCTGCGGACCAGCAGCCCTTGCACTTCATATTGCAGGCGCTGGTAGGGTCAAACAGGATAAGGAACGGTATGTTGCATTTATATATTTCGCGGTTTTTCCTTACCGCCTTGGTGCCATTTACTCCCGCCCCGAGGCCAAGAGCCAGCAGGCTCTTTTTGAATACGTTTTTATCTACCTCATCAATAAAGCTCTGAGCAAAGCCGTACCAGATATTGTTTTTATCATTAACGGCCGCTCTGAAGGCATCAAAGTTCTTTTCGGGGAAGGCGCCGCCCATAAACTTTTGGGCAACATTTATAAGCTTGACAAGGTTTTCGGAGGGATTCTTTTTAAGGTATCTGTATATGCCTTCAAAAATACCGCCGGCAAATGCGCGCTGAAGCTTTTCGCCGAAAGTCATCATATAAATCTCTCCTTTCCCTTGTTTTTTCACAAAATCGGATAGAGTATAACATAAAAAAACAGGTATGTCTATATTTTTTATAAGAATAAATGACGAAATATGGGCCGAAAACTTGAAAACAGTGCCGGAATATAGTAAAATTTCATAAAACTAAACAAGGATGTACAAAAAATGAAATCTACCCTTCTGAGGATAAAAAACAGCTTTGCTCTGGCGCTGAGAATTATTCTTTCCATAGGCGTTGCGGCTGTTATAATCTGGAAATTCAGGTACCTGCAGAATCTTGATGTAAGGGCTTTTATTGACAACTCACACCTTATGCAGACAATACTGACCCTGCTGGGGGTTTACGCAGTAAAAGGCGTTACCCTTGTGGTGCCGGCATCACTGATTTACATTGTGATAGGAATGAGCCTGCCCGTAACAAAAATGTTCGGTGTTTCGGTTCCCCTGATTGCCCTGGCGGTGAATATTGCGGGCATTATCATAGAGGTAAGCGTTACATACCTTATGGGCGTGATACTGGGCGGACCGTTTGTTACCAAAAAACTCAAGGCCACAAAATACGGCGAAAAGATATTCGACATATATGAAAAGCACAATAAATCCTCGGTTTTTATTATGCGCATAGCCGGGCTGCCCATTGACTTCTGCTCCCTGTTTTTCGGAGCGATGAGAACAAGATACCTGCCCTATCTCGGAATGTCACTTGCGGGCATACTGCCCAGAGTAATTCTTTTCACAATACTGGGAGACAGGGTCTATAATCTTGTGCCTATGAAATATGTTATTACGGTTGCTGCGGCGGCACTTGTTATATTCCTTGTGGTTTCCACAATCAGGTACGCTTATAAATCCGCCAAAAGTGAGGAGGCTTTCGGCAAACCCGCATATACCCCTATATGCGAGGAGAAGCGGGATATTATCATTGACACGGATATAAGCGCAGACTGCGATGACGCGGGAGCCCTTGCGATAACATTCGGATACCTGAAAAAATATGACACAAAACTGCTGGGTATATGCAACTGCACCTCGGACCCATATGGAAACGCCGTGATAAAAGCGATTTGCGAATACTACGGCCTTGATGAGCCCTTTGTGGGCAGACATACCGGCGCGCCCATACTGCCGGATAACTCAAAATACACCAGGGAAGTTACAAAAAAATACTGCAGATATGAAAGCAGCGCCTGCGCGGCGGAAAATGAAACGGAATTCTATAAAAAGCTTCTCAGCGAAGCGGCGGATAATTCCGTTACCGTTATCACCCTGGGTATGTTCACAAACATAAGCGCGGTGCTTAACGAAGACCCGGTGCTCTTTAACAAAAAAGTGCACTCCATAGTGGCTATGGCGGGAAAGTTCCCGAAGGGTAAAGAATTCAACATAAGAATCGACCCGATTTCTGCGGCGAATGTGCTTGAAAAATACAAAGGAATGATAGTTTTTTCCGGCTATGAAGTGGGCAAGGAAATAATGACAGGCTTTTCATCGGCTCAGGAAAACAACCCGGTTTATGACTGCTACCGCCTGCACACCGGCGGTGGCCTGCCCCACCTTAACTCAAGCTATGACCTGACGGCGGTGCAGTATGCTTTTGAGGGCAACTCGGATTTCTACGGTCTTTCAAAACCGGTAAAAATAACAGTTGATATGAACGGAGAAATGGCTGCCGAAAAGGATAAATTCTCAAACCGCTATCATATCCTCAGAAAAGCAGACCCGGGAGCCATAGCGGAATATCTTAACAGGATGCTTACGGAAATTCCGGTCCCTTTGACCCAAGCCCAAGACACACAGGATGATACGGCGGTGACACAATGAGGCTGCTGGTTTTTTCCGACTCCCACGGAGTGGCATACTATATGCGGCAGGCCCTTCTGGCCCACCCGGAGGCGGATATGATAATCTTTCTTGGTGACGGCGAGAGAGACCTTGACAGCGTTGAATTTGAAATAAACGGAAAACCCCTTGTGAAAGTGCGTGGCAACTGCGATTTCGGTTCGCAGCTCAATGCCGTCGAAATTATCAGAGCCGGCGGGAAAACCGTTTATATTACCCACGGCTTTGCGGAGCATGTAAAGTACGGTATATCGGAACTTATGGACACAGCACGGGGATACAATGCGGATATTGTGCTCTTCGGCCATACACACGAGCAGATGACCCTTTATGAGGACGGGATGTATATTATGAACCCGGGCTCGGTGAATGACGGCTGTTACGGTATGGTGGATATTACGCCGAAGGGTATAATGACAATACCGGCAAGGGTATGAGCAAGGTGCTGAATTAAATCAAAAATAAAAAAGAGCCCGCAGTTTTTGACCGCGGGCTCTTATTATTTGATTTTTTTTCGATCGAAATAATCCGTTTAACAGGGATTACATGGCCTCGGGAACGGTTATATTGAACATTGTAAGAATATTGCTCAGCACCGTTTTAACACAGAGGCAGAGGCTGATTCTGGCCTGCATAAGTGCCTCTTCTCCGCAGTTTACCCTGCAGGCGTTATAGAACTTATGGAAAAGGGTTGCAAGCTCTATGGCGTAGCGGGTGATTTTTGCGGAATCATAATTCTTTGCAGAAGAAATTATCTCATCCGTATAAGCGGAAAGGTGGCGGATAAGCTCCTTTTCCTCCGGGGCTCTGAGAAGCACAAGCTCCGGAATACTGCATTCCCGGGGAGTAATGCCGTCGGCCTCAAGCTTACGCAGAATGCTGCAGATTCTGGCGTGGGCATACTGACAGTAATAAACGGGATTTTCGCTGTTTTTGCTTACTGCAAGGTCCAGGTCAAAATCTATGGGCGAACCGGGTTCTCTGGTATTGAAGAAGAACCTTACGGCATCAATGGGTATCTCCTCAAGCAAATCATCAAGGGTAATTGCTTTGCCGGTTCTTTTGCTCATCTTTACGGGCTTACCGTCCCTTATGAGGTTGACAAGCTGCATAAGGACGATTTCAAGCCGGTCGCCGTCAAGGCCGATGGCATCAAGGGCGCCTTTCATCCTGGCAACATGGCCGTGGTGGTCTGCGCCCCAGATATCAATTGCCTTATCAAAATGCCTTGATTCAAGCTTATTTCTGTGGTAGGCAATATCCGCGGCAAAATAGGTGGGGTTGCCGTTCTGGCGGATAAGCACCTCATCCTTGAGCTCAAGCTTTGCAATATCCTCTTCGCTTTTGCCTTCCCTTGCAAGGCGCTTTGCCAGTATTTCGCTGTTTTTATACCAGAGGGCGCCGTCCTTTTCATAGGTAAGGCCGTTATCTTTAAGGATGTTTATTATTTCGGTTATTTCGCCGTTTTTGTGAAGGTCGCTTTCAAGGAACCAGGTATCATAGGAAACCCTGTACTTTTCCATATTGACCTTCATTGCGGCTATATTCCTTGGCAGAGCGTAATCCACAAGAGCCTTTCTGCGCTCCTGCTCGGAACAGTTCATATATTTATCGCCGTTTATTTCGGCAAATTCCTTTGCTCTGTCAATAATATCGCTGCCGTGGTAACTGTCCTCCGGAAGTTCTACGGCATCCTCGCCCTCAAAAAGCTGGCGGTAGCGGATATCAAGGGACAGGGCAAATTTATCTATCTGGTTGCCTGCATCGTTTACATAAAACTCACGGCTCACATCATAGCCGGCGCAGTCGAGCACTGCAGCAAGGCAGTCACCCAGAGCTCCTCCCCTGGCGTTGCCCATGTGCATTGGGCCTGTGGGATTGGCGGAAACAAATTCCACATTTATTTTGCGGCCTTTTCCGTAATCGGAGCGGCCGTAAAGGGTGCCCTTTTCGAGTATATCCTGAATAATGCAGGCGTTGTAGCTTTCGCGGAGATAGAAATTAAGGAAGCCGGGGCTGGCTATCTCACAGCGCTCAACAAATGTATCTGCAATAATCATTCTGTTAACAAGAATCTGCGCAATCTGGCGGGGAGCCTTATGAAGATCGCGGGCCCATGCCATGGCGCAGTTTGAGGAATAATCCCCGTTTTCCCTGTTGGCGGGAACTTCAACAATAAAATCGCTTAAGGGGGCTTCGGGAAACTCCCCTTCCGCAACGGCCCTGCCTGCGGCCTCCATAATTGCGGTGCGTATTTCCGATATAACCTGATTTACCAAAACTGACATTTTTTATTCCTTCGTTTCAACCGTAATTTTAAGTTCGTTTTCGCTTATCAAATCCCCTGCGCTGTCAAGGGTATAGGCAAAGTCCAGCACTCCGCCGTTTTCGTCAAAATCCGTGAACATCGCGTTGGTATAAACGCCTATCATCATCTCTCCGAATGGGGTCTCATAGCAACAGATATGCCTTTTGCGGTTTTCAAAAATCATTGATGTACGGTATTTGCCGCTTCTCATCATTGTAATTTTACCCTTTTCGATTATGAGCCGGGTTTCGCAGTCCCCTGTCTGCTCAACGGTTTCGCGGTAAACTACAATAATTCTGCCGTCTGAAACACCTATTTTACAATCCGATTTGAGTTCGCCCCGCTCCTCGTTTTCACCATCCTGTGAAAAGTGGCGGTCCGAAACGGTAATTCGCGCTTTTTTCATTTATTTCTCCAATGCAAGGCATATAAGCCTGTCCAGCAGCTCGGCGTAGGGAATTCCCGACGCATTGAAAAGCTTGGGATACATACTTATTGAGGTAAAGCCGGGGATGGTGTTGGGCTCGTTGAGCATAACCGCTCCGTCGCTGTCCCTTACAAAGAAATCCACCCGGGCAAGTCCTCTGCAGCCCAAAGCCTTATATGCCCTGACTGCCGCCTGCTGAACTTCCTTTATTTTTTCATCGCTTAAATCTGCGGGGATAAGCAGCTTGCTGCCCTGAGCCAGATACTTTGCCTCATAATCATAAAACTCGTTACAGGGTACAATTTCGCCGGGAACGGAAGCGACGAGATTATTGTTGCCAAGCACCGCAACCTCAACCTCTTTGCCGGTAACGCATTCCTCAAGAACTATTTTATCATCGTGCTCAAAAGCAAGCTCGCAGGCAGCTTTAAGCTCATCGATATTTTTTGCTTTGGTAATGCCCACGGAGGAACCGGCGTTGGCGGGCTTTACAAACACGGGTAAGCCGAGGTACTCTGCCGCTTCGGCTGTAAGGGCGCTGCCGTTTTCCTCATACTCGGATTTATTGAAAGCTGTCCATTTTGCCTGAGGAATCTTTTTGAAATCCGCCATGGCGTTGGTAAGGGCTTTATCCATACAAACGGCGGATGCCGCCGTGCCGCAGCCAACATAGGGAATGCCGCTGATCTCAAGCAGGCCCTGCATTGTGCCGTCCTCTCCGTTTTTGCCGTGAAGCACGGGGAAAACAACATCGATTTTCTCAATTTCGCCGCTGCCCGGGTGAATTATGCCGTGATGGGATCTGTCACAGGATATTACGGCGGATTCAAGATTTGCGGTATCGCTTATCCAGCTGCCGTCGCATATTTTTGAGCTTTCTCCCCCGTAAAGGAAGCATCTGCCCTCTTTTGTGATACCCATTTTGAGCACATCGTATTTTTCACGGGGAATATTATCGATAACATAGGAAGCGGAAACCAGGGAAACATCATGCTCGCTGGATACTCCGCCGAATATTACAAGTACTTTCTCTTTCAAAATAACCACTCCGACCGATTAAAGTTATGTAATATTATCACAAAAAGGGATAACAGTCAACTTATAAATAATAGGGTGTCTCATTCAGTAAAAACAGACATACAAAAAAGCCTGCAGTTTTTCTGCAGGCTTTTTGTTGTTGGGATGGCCGGACTCCGGAAAAAAGGATTATTTACATTTCCCAGCTTCCCAGCCAGTTGGCGAATTCATCATAAAGGGCCTCAAATTCCTTTATAAGCTCATCCCCTTTATTGAGGGTATAGCGATAATCCTCGCACTCAAAATCTTCTATATAGACCATCTTTTTAGTGAAATTACCGTCATAGAGTTCTTTCAGGGCTTTTTCGGCCAGAGCTTTGCAGGATTCAACATTTTTAACAAGATCCGCCATTACATCGGGGTCAATCGCCTTGATTTTGGCGATTATATCGTCAAAATAGCCCTCTTTGTAGCCGTAGTGGTATTGTGCCCCGTCCGCTTCAAGAAAATGCTTTGCATCGGCATCATTGAGGTAATAGCCGTTATGCTTTCCCTCTTCATCGGTCCAGGGTTTAACCGAATAAGTATTCCAGGAACAGACGAAGCAGACATAATCATACATAGCGTAAAGCTCATTGACGATATCCGACTCCGCAATTTTTGACCACATTGCGTATTCCTCGCCAAGCTCCTCGGCCTTGAGGATTTTATACTCGGCATCAACTATTTTGAAATTGAACTCATAGCCGTACATATCGGTAAAGGCCTTATCTTCGCTTGGCGCAACCTCAAGCACACCGGTAACCTTGACGGCCTGGGTGGTGTAGTCAAACTTTTCATTCTTTTTGGGGTAAACCTCAAGTGTGTTTGAAAGCTGAGAGGTGTTGGGCTTGCAGAAGGGGCAGCTCTGATATGGCAGATTCATCAGGAAAATGAAAGAGCCGTCTGTGGGAGAGCTGGTGGCGAGATAGCCGTTTATGGTAACCGGCTTGCCGTCTATGGTTTTGAGATAATCATAGCTCATGGCGGACTTGAAGCTGAGCTTTGTTGCTTCGCCGGAAGCCGCTTTGCCGGATTTGCCCGATGAGCAGGATGCAGTCATCAGAAGTATTGCAAACGCAATTATTATTGCCGTAAATCTTTTAATTCTCATAATATTTTCCCTCATTCCTCTATGCCGTCACGGCGGGCCATAACAAATGTGCACACTACGGTGGGCAGAACTGCAATGGCAAACACGAGAGCCAGTATTGCCCACTCGGCGGGGTACACCTTTGCGGTATCCAGCACAACGCCCATAGACGATGCATAACCGTCCATAAACACAAGGCAGGCTTTTGATACTGCAAAGGCCAGGATAACGGAAATAATGCCGATTATCCCGTTCTGCAGTATGTAGAGAAGGTTTATTTTCTTCATACTGATGCCGATAAGCCGCATGAGGGAAATCTCTTTTGCGGAGTTATACATATTGAGAAGGGTGATAATTGAAATCACCATAACATTCATTATGAGGATTATGGCGCACAGCACATAAACGATATATTTTGTGGAATCCGCCTCTTCAAGGATGCTTCTTACGGTATCCATGGGCTCGATGGCCTGAAGGGTAAAGGAATCGCCGTCTTCATCGGAGATTATTTTGCCGTTGTAATCATTTACAAGGGTCATGGCATAGGCTGGGTTTTGCGTGGTAACCACTGCGGCGCATACCATATTGCCCATTTCGCCATGCTCGTGCTCTTCTTCGTGCTCCTCTTCACCCTCTTCGTGCTCGTGCTCGTGAATTTCCCAGATTGTTTTAAGCTGGGTGAAAACAACCCTGTCATAAACCGAATGGGTTTCTTCAAGAACGCCCACAACCTTAAGGGGCTGGGTATGCTCTTCGCCTGCGGAGTGGCTGGTGAATATATCGTCGCCTACGGTAACATCGCATACCTTGGCAACGCCGGCGCCGAGAACCACCTCATAAACGCCGCTGTCATCAAACATACTGCCAAGGGCAACCTTCTTGCTTTCAAGGTATTCGGATGTGGTGCCTACAACACGGTAACCGTTGTAATTATCCGCCATAGCGTAGGGGATAACTCTTTTTACCCTGCTGTCACGCTGAAGCTCCGTTACAACGGAATAGGGAATTGTGCCAAGAGGATCATCCGTGAAATACATTGTGTTCATTGCAAGCTGCGTTTTGCTGCCTGTGGGGCCGATTATGGCGGAATACCAGCCGGCGGTATTGGTTATGCCGTCCCGGACCTGATTTGCCGTGTTATAGGCAAGCACCGCGACGCCTGCGGAAATGACTATTGATACAACCACAAGAATAACCTGAACCTTCTTGACGGCCATATTTTTAAGGGCGAAAGACAGCATTCAGTCCACCGCCTTTCCGCCGGCAACATCATAAGGTGTGCCCGTAACATCATTCATATCAATTACGCAGTCAAAATAGGGCCTCAGGCGCTCATCGTGGGTTACGGCAATAAGGGTTTTGCCCGCCGCTGCCTGGGTAAGCTCCTTTATAACCTGCTCGCCTATGGCATAATTCAGGTTGCCCGTGGGTTCATCCGCAAGGATTATTTCCGGAGATTTTACAAGGGCCCTTACTATTGCAACCCTCTGTTTCTGACCGCCGGAAAGATGCTTTACTTTTTTATTTTTCTTGTCGGATATTCCGAGCCTTTCAAGCAGCTCATCCATACCGGAGGTATCAACACCCTCAAGGCGGAGAATATTGATATTATCCGCTACGGTCATTTCGTTTATCAGCTTGAAATCCTGAAAAATGAAGCCGATTTTTTCTATACGGAATTTATCTTTTTCTTTTTGGGAAGCGGAGCTCATGGCCCGCCCGTCAATTGAAATTTCGCCTTTATCCGGCGATAAAATACCCGCTATCATATTGAGCAGGGTGGATTTGCCGCAGCCGGAGGCCCCCAGAAGCATATAGGACTTTCCGGTTTCGAACTCCAGATCTTTATAATCGAGAGCAGTTTCATTTCTGAATGTCTTGCTCACGCCTTTTACAGTTATCATATTACCTTCCTTTCCGGTTGTTTCTGAATAAACAGCCGGAAATCAGGACAGGATTTTTATGTGCATCTCAACGGGATTGGACAGCAGGCCGGCATTAACGCCGCACTCTTTGCGTAATATGACAAGAAGCACGGCGGCCATACCCGCAAACAGCATAGCAGGAGCCGCAGCGGTTTTCATTAGCCCGGAAACAAAACAGATTGCCCGGCATATTGCGCAGTCTTCACCCGTACAGTTATGGCATTCCCCGATTACGGGGCCTATGCATAAAACAAGGAGACAGACAGACAGAATTACCGCAAGAACTTTAAAAAAACGGTTTTTCATTTTGACGCCTCCTTTCATAATCTTTCCCATAATATTACTCCCCGCCCCGCTTTTTGTCAATCATCACAAAAAGCACTGGCCGAAATCTGTTATTTTTTATTATAATAATATTTTTATTTCTAAATTAGAACTATATTTACAGTATAGTATGTTATAATATACCGAATCTAAAAGTTACTGAAAAGGAGCTCAGATATATGGCGGATATTTATGAAATTCTCGGCAGTATTTACGACGGCCTTTCGGCGGCAGCCGGCGAGTGCGGATTAACCCCGGTTTACCCCGAAGGCAAGGCAAAGGGAGAGCTTCCCTTCAAAGAGGATTCGGGCAGAATCATCATTGAATATCAAGGTGAAAACAAGGCGGCCAGGATAGAGCATTTCAACAACAGAATCGCTCTTATGGGAGCTGCCAAGGAAGGAGAAATCCTCCCCTCAGATTATTCCCAGCTTGCCCTTTCACTGCTTGAGGCGGAAACGGCCAACGAAAAAGATGTAAAGTTCATAGTGAACGACTTTTCCGATACCCTGGCGGAGACTTTCGGCTCCTCTGCAAAAAAGCAGGTTAAATCAAAGCTCCCCACCCCGGTTTCAAAAGCGGCGGCAAAAAGCGGAGCGGTTTCCTACGACCCCAACACCCTGGCAAACAGATTCACTACAATTTACCCACAGCTCAGGGATGAATATAAAGCCAATATCGAGAAATACGGTCAGTTCCTTCCCGAGGATTTCTTTGTGAACCACGGAAACGCCGTTTTGCTTGATACCATAAAGAGAAACAATCCCGTTGAGATGAAAAAGCTTTTCAAGCTCCTTAACGAAATATATGAGGACGGCACCAATGAAACCCAGAGCCTTATATGCGTTACAATGCTGGGTTCCCTTGAAAACGACCAGGAGCTGCTTGCAAACTGCGTTGACTATATGAGCAACGACCTTACAAGCCCGGTAATCAACGTGAATAAATATCTCTGGTCAAGAGACGGCAAGGGCAGCCGCATGAAGCTGGAGAATCCCCCGGTTTACAAGCCCAAGAAAAAGAAGAAAAACAATATCATGTCAAAACTCGGCATGTGAAATGAGAGGTTATTGAATTGGCTAAGAACAACAAAAAAGGCAACGAAAAGGATAACGAAGGTATCTTTACCCCCATTGACGCCGAAGAAGCTGCGGAAAACGCCAAGGCGGAAAACGATATTGAGGAGTTTGAAGCCGGCGGAGATATGAGCACACTGGTAACCGAGGATTATGATGCCAGCCAGATTCAGGTGCTTGAAGGCCTTGAGGCGGTACGCAAAAGGCCCGGTATGTATATCGGCTCCACAGGTGAAAGCGGCCTGCACCATCTTGTTTACGAAATAGTTGACAACTCCATAGACGAAGCTCTTGCAGGCTACTGCACCCATATTGAAGTTGAAATTGAAAAAGACAACATAATCAGCGTTACGGATGACGGCCGCGGTATTCCCGTTGATACCCAGGACCAGACCGGCAAAAGCGCCCTTGAGGTTGTTTTCACCGTTCTTCACGCCGGCGGTAAGTTCGGCAACGGCGGCTACAAGGTTTCCGGCGGCCTGCACGGCGTAGGCGCTTCCGTTGTAAATGCTCTTTCGGAGTGGCTTGAGGTTGAGGTGCACAGAAACGGCAAAATACACCAGATGAAGTTTTCCAGAGGCGAAATCACCCAGGAAATGAAAATCATCGGTGATACCGACCACACCGGCACCCATGTAAGATTCAAGCCGGATCCCATAATGTTTACCACCACGCTTGAATACAGCTATTCCACCCTCCACAAGCGCATGAGGGAGGAGGCCTTCCTTAATGCGGGGCTCACCATAACAATTACGGACTCCCGCCCGGAGAGTGCCGACAAACCCGAAAAAGAACGCCACGCGGAGATGTGCTACCAGGGCGGTATAAACGAATATGTAACCCACCTGAACAGGCATAAGACTCCCCTGCATGAGGATATTGTTTACCTTTCCGGCAAAAAGGACGATATTCTTGCGGAGCTGGCTTTCCAGTATAATGACGCTTATCAGGAAAACATTGTTTCCTTTGCAAACAATGTGCACACCCCCGAAGGCGGCATGCACGAGGACGGCTTCAAGAGAGCCCTTACCAACGCCATAAATAAATACGGCAAAAAAGCCAAAATCATTAAAGAGGGCGGAGTTAACGGCGAGGACTGCCGCGAAGGACTTACCTGCGTTATTTCCGTTAAGCTTACCAACGCCCAGTTTGAGGGCCAGACAAAAGCAAAGCTGGGCAACCCGGAGGTTAAAACCCTTGTGAACTCCATAGTTTCCGAAGGGCTTGAGCAGTATTTTGACGATAATCCCCAGGTGGCAAAGATAATCCTTGAAAAAGCCCTTAACGCCAACAGAGCAAGAGAAGCGGCAAGGAAGGCGAGAGAGACCGTCCGCCGCAAAAACGGCCTTGAAAGCGGTCAGATGCCTGATAAACTGCTGGACTGCAACGAAAAAGACCCATCGCTTTGCGAGATATACATAGTGGAGGGCGACTCCGCAGCAGGCTCCGCCAGCCAGGGCAGAGATTCCAGATTCCAGGCCATACTTCCCATGTGGGGCAAAATGCTCAATGTTGAAAAGGCGAGGCTTGACAGAGTTTACGGCAACGACAAGCTCACACCGCTGATTGTTGCTCTTGGCTGCGGCATAGGCGATGATTTCAGCGCCGAAAAGCTCCGCTACCATAAGATTGTAATTATGTCCGATGCGGATGTTGACGGCGCCCATATCAGAACCCTGCTACTTACATTCTTCTTCAGATATATGCGCCCGCTGATTGAAAGCGGATATGTATATTCGGCGGTTCCCCCGCTCTATAAGCTCACCAAGGGCAAAACCCAGAGGGTTGCCTACTCCGATGAGGAGAGAGACAGAGTATCCGCCGAAATGAGAGGCGACAAAGCGGACGCCAAAATTGATATAAACCGCTTCAAAGGTCTCGGTGAAATGGATGCCCACGAGCTGTGGGATACCACTATGGACCCCGAAAAGAGAACCCTGCGCAGAATCACCCTTTCAGACGCAATGGCGGCGGACGAAGTATTCACCCTGCTTATGGGCGAGGATGTTGACCCCCGCCGTGAGTGGATTGAAGATAACGCTAAATACGTTATCAATCTTGATGTATAAGGAGGTGGCGTAAAATGGCTCATAACAGAGATTATAAACCGGAAGACATTATGTTTCCCGATCAGGTGATTACCGTTTCCGATATCGTGCCCGAAATGAAGGCGGCTATGCTTGACTACGCCATGTCCGTTATAGTTGACAGAGCCCTGCCGGATGTAAGGGACGGCCTGAAACCCGTTCACCGCAGAATACTTTACACAATGTATGAGGATAACCTCACATCGGATAAACCCTTCAAAAAATCAGCCACCTGCGTAGGTGACGTGCTTGGTAAGTATCACCCCCACGGCGATACTTCCGTATATGACGCGATGGTGCGCCTTGCCCAGGATTTCTCAATGAGATATATGCTGGTTGAAGGCCACGGCAACTTCGGCTCGGTGGACGGCGACCCCCCTGCCGCATACAGATACACCGAGGCAAGGCTCAGCAAGATAAGCAACCGGATGCTTGAGGATATTGACAAGGATACCGTTGACTGGATGCCCAACTTTGATGAGAGCTGCAAGGAGCCCAGGGTTCTGCCCTCAAGGTTCCCCAACCTGCTGGTAAACGGCTCTCAGGGTATTGCGGTTGGTATGACAACCAATATTCCTCCCCACAACCTTACCGAGGTTATAAACGCCTGTATCTGCGTGCTTGACAATAAAGATGCAACACTTGAAGACCTTATGGAGCACATAAAGGGCCCGGATTTCCCCACAAAGGGAATAATCATGGGCAGGGCAGGCATAAGAGCCGCCTATGCAACAGGCAGAGGCAAAGTGGTTGTAAGAGCCCGCACCGAGTTTGAGGAATACGGCAGAGAAAGCCGCACAAGAATAATCGTTACCGAGCTTCCCTATATGGTGAAGAAACGCGCTCTTATCAAGAAGATTGCGGACCTTGTAAGGGATAAAAAGCTTGACGGCATTTCCGACCTGCGTGATGAAAGCGACAGAAAGGGAATGCGGATTGTAATAGAGCTCAAGAGAGACGCAAACGCTCAGGTTGTGCTTAACAAGCTTTACAGCCAGACCGAAATGCAGTCCTCCTTCGGCATTATCCTGAGAGCTCTTGTTGATGACCAGAAACAGCCGAAAATACTCACACTCAGAGAATATATAGACGAATATCTGGCTTTCCAGGAGCAGGTTATACGCCGCAGGACCAATTTTGACCTGCGCAAAGCTCTGGAAAGATCCCATCTGCTTGAAGGACTGATTGTAGCCCAGGATAATATTGATGAAGTAATACAGATTATCCGCAACAGCTATGATGACGCCAAGCAGAGGCTGATGGACAGATTCTCACTTGATGATGTTCAGGCCCAGGCAATTCTCGATATGCGCCTCAAAGCCCTTCAGGGCCTTGACCACGAGAAACTGGTAGCCGAATTCAACGAACTGCAGGAAAAAATTGCATACTACCGCTCGCTGCTGGAGGATGAAGAAAAACTGAAGGGCGTACTCAAGGATGAACTTACCGCCATCAGGGATAAATTCGGCGATGAAAGAAAAACCGAAATTGCCGATGTAAGCGGCGAGGTTGACCTTGAAGACCTTATACCCGAATGCGAATGCGTATTTGCTCTTACGGAAATGGGTTACATCAAGCGTACACCCGTGGCGGAATACCGCCAGCAGGGCCGCGGCGGCAGAGGCGTGAAGGGCCTTAAGCAGAGGGATGAAGATATACCCAAGGTGCTCTTCTCCTGCTCCACCCACGATTATATAATGCTCTTTACCAATTTCGGCAGAGCGTACAGAATCAAGGGCTATGAAGTACCCGAAGGCTCACGGCAGAGCAAGGGCACAAACATCGTGAATGTGCTGCCCGTTATGCCCGGCGAAAAGGTTACGGCAATGATTCAGGTGCCTGATTTCGGAACCGAAACCACCTACTACCTTGACATGATTACAAAACAGGGCATAATAAAGAGAACGGCCCTTGATCTTTACAAGAATATCCGCAAGACAGGTATCAACGCCATTAACCTTGACGAAGGTGATGAGCTGGGCTGGGTTAAGCTTACCCACGGCGGCAGCATAATAATGATTGCCACAAGAAACGGCAAAGCCATTTCCTTTGACGAAGAGCAGGCCCGCCTTATAGGCAGAACGGCAAGAGGCGTAAGGGCAATCAAGCTCAGGGGCGATGACTATGTTGTAGGCGCTGATATTCTTTACGATGACAAACCGGTGCTTACGGTTTCCGAAGGAGGCCTGGGAAGGCTTACGGATGCTTCCGGCTACCCCATCCACTCAAGAGCGGGTCAGGGCCAGATAAACTTCAAGATTGACAAATACGGCGGCGTAGTCAACGTGCAGTCCGTAAACCGTGATGATGACCTTATGATTATAACCGCAAGCGGTATGATGGTAAGGATACCTCTCGGGGATATTTCAATACACGCGAGAACCGCAAGAGGCGTTAAGATTATGAACCTTGCGGAAGATGACAAGATTATATCCGTAGTTCCCGTATCAAAAGCCATGGACGAGGACGAAGAAGCGGACAGCGAAAATACCGGTAACGAAGCCGGAACAGTTACAGAAGGAAACACAGAAGAAAACAACAATGTAAACGAATAAAAGAAGGAGGTACTGTATGAACATAGCGCTTATCGCCCACGATGCGAAAAAAGAACTTATGACTCAGTTCTGCATAGCATACTGCGGAATACTCAGCAGGCACAATCTTTTTGCTACCGGCACCACAGGCAAAGTTATCTCCGAAGCCACAGGCCTTGAAATCACAAGATTTCTCAGCGGCGGTCAGGGAGGAGACCAGCAGATTATCTCCAGAATCCAGTGTAATGAAATTGACCTTCTTCTCCTTTTCAGGGATCCTCTTACGGCAAAGCCCCACGAGCCCAACGAGGCAACCCTGTTAAGGCTCTGCGATGTGAGAAACATTCCCGTTGCCACCAATATTGCCACTGCCGAAGCTCTTATCCACTCACTGGCAAGGGGCGACCTTGACTGGCGCGATATAGTAAACCCCAAATAATTCATTCACCGCAAAAGAGGAAATAATATGGCACTTCTGACTAAAGCTGTAAAAGGTACACAGGATCTGCTGCCGGATGTTACCGGCAGGCAGCGTTACCTTGAAAACACACTTTTTGAAATTGCCGAAACCTTCGGCTTCAAAGAGATAAGAACCCCGGTTTTTGAACACACCGAACTTTTTCAGCGGGGTGTGGGCGAAACCACGGATGTTGTGCAGAAGGAGATGTACACCTTTGATGATAAAGGCGGGCGCTCCGTTACCCTGAGGCCGGAAGGCACCGCAGGTGCCGTAAGGGCCTTCCTTGAGCACGGACTTTTCAATGAAACCCTGCCCCAGAAGCTGTGCTATCTGCTCAACTGCTACCGCTACGAAAAGCCCCAGGCCGGCAGATGGAGAGAATTCCAGCAGTTCGGCGTTGAAATGCTGGGCTCCGCCGAGCCCTCGGCAGATGCGGAAGTTATTTCGCTGGCAAACGAGATTTTCGAATTTCTGGGCATTGAGGGCCTTGAGCTCAGGCTCAACTCCATAGGATGCCCGGAGTGCAGAAAGAAATACCACGCCGCATTGAAGGAATACTTTGAAGGATTCAGGGACCGCCTGTGCGGAACCTGCCTTGAAAGGCTTGATAAAAACCCCATGCGCATACTGGACTGCAAAAGCCCGGTGTGCAAAGAGATATGCGCCGGCGCTCCCGTAATACTTGATTACCTGTGCGATGAATGCAGAGAGCATTTTGAGAGCGTTAAAAAGTACCTTGACGGTATGGGAATTGCCTATACCGTGGACCCGGGCATAGTAAGGGGCCTTGATTACTACACCCGCACCGTATTTGAGTTTGTTTCCACAGCCATAGGGGCTCAGGGAACAGTATGCGGCGGCGGAAGATATGACGGCCTTGTTGCGGAGCTGGGCGGCCCTCAGACCCCGGCTCTGGGCTTCGGTATGGGTACCGGAAGACTGAAAATGGTTATGGAAAACTCCGGCATAAACCTGCCGGGAGACAATGTATGCGATATTTACCTTGCCCCCATGGGCAAGGAGGAATCCTTCAGAGCCATGCAGATTGCGGCGGATCTTAGATCTGCCGGGGTGCACACCCAGACGGATGTTTCAGGACGCTCGCTGAAAGCGCAGATGAAATATGCGGATAAAATCGGAGCAAAATACACTGCGGTAATAGGCAGCGATGAACTTGCCGCCGGTGTGCTGAAGGTTAAGAACATGGCTGACGGCAGCACCTGCGAAATTGAAATTGACGGCTTTGAGGACGGCTTTATGCGCCTTATGCTTGATAATGTTACATCGGATTTAAGCTCCGCCCTTGAGGGTATTGACCTGCCCGGGGGCAAAGCCGAATAACTTAAAATGATAATCAACCGAAAGGACTTTCGATAAAATGGACTTTATGACCGGACTTAAAAGAACCGACTACTGCGGCACGCTCCGGCTTTCCGACGCAGGCAAAAAGGTTACCGTTGCCGGCTGGGTACAAAGAAGAAGAGACCTGGGTTCCCTTATTTTTATTGACCTGAGGGACAGAACCGGCATTGTACAGCTTGCTTTCGGAGAGGAAACGGAAAAAAGCATTTTTGATAAGGCTTTTACCGTAAGAAGCGAATTTGTGCTTATGGCGCAGGGTACCGTAAGGGAACGCTCCTCAAAGAATATGGATATACCCACGGGAGAAATTGAAATTGAGGTTACGGACCTGAGAGTGCTGGCAAAGAGTGAAACTCCCCCATTTGAGATTACGGAAAACTGCCAGACCGCGGAGCTCACCCGCCTTAAATACCGCTACCTTGACCTGAGGCGCCCGGATCTTCAGAAGAATATCATTATGCGCCACAAGATTGCGAAAATAACCCGTGACTATTTTGATGAAAACGGTTTTATAGAAATTGAAACCCCCATACTTATAAAATCCACACCGGAAGGGGCAAGAGACTACCTTGTGCCTTCAAGAATACACAACGGTAAATTCTATGCCCTGCCCCAATCCCCTCAGCTTTACAAACAGCTTTCCATGGTTGCGGGATTTGACAGATACATGCAGATTGCCCGCTGCTTCCGTGATGAGGACTTAAGGGCGGACAGACAGCCGGAATTCACGCAGATTGACCTTGAGATGTCCTTTGTGGATATGGAGGATGTGCTGGCAATAGGCGAGGGCTATATGGAAAGGGTATTCCGCGAAGCCCTGGGCGTTGAAATAAAGCTTCCCCTGCCGAGGCTCACCTTCAAAGAGGCCATGGAAAGATACGGCAGCGATAAGCCGGATACCAGATACGGCCTTGAAATTACGGATCTTTCAGATACAGTGAAAGACTGCGGTTTCGGTGTATTTACATCGGCAATTGAAGGCGGCGGAAGCGTCAGGTGCATAACAGCGGAAAACGCTTACTCCGTGCTTACCCGCAAAGAAATAGACAAGCTTACGGAAGAGGCAAAAGGCATAGGCGCAAAAGGCCTTGCCTATGTAAGAATTGCGGAGGACGGCACATTCAACGCCTCTTTTGCAAAGTTTATGACCGATGATGAAATGAGCGCCCTTATTGCAAAGGCAAACGCCAAAGCCGGGGATGTAATTCTTATCATTGGTGACACAAAAAATTCACTTGTACTCAGCGTTCTTGGTGCACTTCGCCAAACCGTTGCCGCAAAGCTTGACATAATCCCCAAGGGGCAGTACAATCTGCTCTGGATTACCGAATTCCCGTTCTTTGACTGGAATGAGGAAGCGCAGCAGTTTGTTGCCATGCACCATCCCTTCACGGCACCTATGGATGAATGCCTTGATTACCTTGAAACCGATAAGGCCAAGGTGAGAGCGAAGGCCTACGACCTGGTGCTCAACGGCATAGAACTCTGCTCCGGCTCAATCAGAATCACAAACCCGGAGCTTCAGGGCAGGATATTCTCCCTGCTGGGGCTTTCGGACGAAGAAGCCCACATAAAATTCGGTTACCTGCTTGACGCCTTCAAATACGGCGCTCCTCCCCACGGAGGAATGGGCATAGGCCTTGACAGGCTCATTATGCAGATGCTGGGCTGCGACTCCCTTAGGGATGTTATTGCATACCCCAAGGTGCAGAATGCCAGCGAACCTATGACGGATTGCCCCGCAACCGTTGATGACCTTCAGCTCAGAGAGCTGGGAATTTCCTGTGTAAAGGAAGAAGAATAAGTTTATTATTATCCGAAAGAAGGAATTAAAAATGTCCCGCGTATACAACTTTTCAGCAGGCCCCTCCATGCTTCCCGAAAGCGTGCTCAGCAGAGCCGCAGAGGAAATGCTCGACTGCAACGGCACAGGCCAGTCCGTGCTTGAAATGAGCCACCGTTCAAAGGCTTTTGAGCCCATTATCTACGGCGCAATGGAAAAATTCAGGAAGGTAATGAATATACCCGATAATTACAAGATTATCTTCTGTCAGGGCGGTGCTTCCACCCAGTTTTCCGCTATTCCCCTTAACTTTATGAACGGCAGCAACAAGGCAGACTATGTGCTTTCCGGTCAGTTTTCAACCAAAGCTTATAAAGAAGCCTGCAAATACGGCGATGTAAAGGCCGTTGCCTCCTCAAAGGAGCAGAACTTCTCCTGCATACCGGAGCTTGACAAATCCGAATTCAGACCCGATGCGGACTATTTCTACATCTGCCAGAACAACACAATCTACGGCACCCGTTTTGCAACACTGCCCGATACCGGCAATGTGCCCCTGGTAGCCGATGTTTCATCCTGCTTCCTTTCAGAGCCCATGGATGTTTCAAAATACGGCGTTATCTACGGCGGCGCACAGAAAAACGTTGCCCCCGCAGGCCTTACGGTTGTAATAGTGCGTGAAGATCTCCTTGGCCATGAGAGAGATATCACCCCCGTTATGCTTAACCTCAAGACCCTTGCAGATAATGATTCAATGTATAATACTCCCCCCTGCTACCCCATCTATATCTGCGGCCTTGTGCTTGACTGGATTGAAAGCATAGGCGGCCTTGAAGCGATGAAAGCCCGCAATGAGAAAAAGGCAGGCATTCTTTATGATTTCATTGACAGCAGCAATATGTTCAATAACCCCGTCAAGAAATCCGACCGCTCCATGATGAACGTTACCTTCGTAACCGAGAGCGACGAGCTCAACGCAAAATTCGTTAAAGAAGCTGCAGACGCCGGCTTTGTGAACCTTAAGGGCCACCGCTCCGTAGGCGGCATGAGAGCCAGCATCTACAACGCAATGCCCATTGAAGGCGTTGAAAAGCTTGTTGATTTCATGGGTAAATTTGAAAAGAACAACTGAGGTGACCGGAGCTATGTATAATATTCTTACACTTAACAAGATTTCAAAAATAGGTCTGAGCAACCTCGACGCTTCAAAATACACCTGCAGCGACAGCGCAGAAAACCCGGACGCAATACTTGTGCGCTCCGCTTCAATGCACGAAATGAAGCTTGACCCCGCCACCCTTGCAGTTGCAAGAGCCGGCGCAGGCGTAAACAATATACCCGTTGCTGATTTTGCGGCACAGGGCGTGGTTGTATTCAACACCCCCGGCGCAAACGCAAACGCAGTTAAAGAGCTTGTTATCTGCGGTCTGCTTCTTGCCTCCAGAAAAATCGCTGCCGCCATCGACTGGTGCAAAACCCTCAAGGGCGAAGGCGACCAGGTAGGCAAGCTGGTTGAAAAAGGCAAATCCTCATTTGTAGGCCCCGAAATCGGCGACAAAACCCTGGGCGTTGTAGGTATGGGCGCCATAGGAGCCCTTGTGGCAGACAGCGCCGCAGCCCTGGGTATGTCAATAATCGGCTTTGACCCCTTCCTCAGCGATGCTGCAAAAGCAAACTTTGAAGCAAAGGGATATAAAATCACTGCCGATCTTGACGATATATTTGTAAATTCCGATTACATTACCCTTCACCTGCCGTTCAATGACAGCACAAAGGGCACAATAAACGCAGACACCATAGCAAAGATGAAAGACGGCGTAAGAATTATCAACTTTGCAAGAGGCGAGCTTGTTGATTCCCCCGCCCTTATTTCCGCCCTTGACAGCGGCAAGGTTGCAACCTATGTAACCGACTTCCCCACAGATGCTCAGATAGGCCACCCCGGCGTTACCGCAATACCCCACCTTGGCGCTTCCACCCCCGAAAGCGAAGACAACTGCGCAGTTATGGCTGCGCAGGAGGTTTCCGCTTATCTTGAAAAGGGTGAAATCAAAAACAGCGTAAATTACCCCAATACCGATCTTCCCGCCGCATTTACCGTACGCACCTGCCTGCTTCACACCGAGGACGGCAGTATTGCAGATAAAGCGGCTGAAGCTGCAAAAGCGGCCGGAGCTTCGGTAAACAATGTGTTTACCGCCGCAAAGAAGGGCATGGGCTACACCGTAATCGATACAGACAGAGAATTTGACACAGGCGCAATAGAAAACGTTATAAGAGCACGCATTTTGAAATAAAACCGACATCGGAGGGTTTAAAAATGAAAAAATTAACTGCACTTTTTCTTGTTTTCGCACTGACCCTTGTATTCGCAGCCTGCGGCAGCAAAAATGCCCCGGAGACCACCGCCGCCCCTGAAGAGAGCACGGAAGAAATCACCGAGGCCGAAGTAACCGAAGAGGTTACTGAAGCTGCAGAAGAAATCACAGAAGAAACAGCCGAGCAGGCAAGTGAGGAAGCATCCGAAGAGGAAACCTCTGCAGAAGCTGAGAAACTTGCCCTTCCCGCAACAAAAGCGGAAATGCTTGAGATGTACAACAGCGCAGTAAACAATGCTTATGACAAAAAAGCCGGCTTCTCCAAAGAGAGATATACCGACAATGCAAACTTTGATATGAGCCTTGCTCTCAAGGCCTTCAAGAGCCTTGTTGAGAAGTTTGTGGGCATAGGCGATGAAAACAAATACTCCGAAAAGGTTACCAAGGGTAACTGGGACAGCGATGCCAAAAAGGCGTACCTGAGAAAGAGCACCCTTACCGAAGCCGACCTTACGGATGCCTCCGTTAAGGAAGAAGGCGGTTACTATGTAATCACCCTCAATATCAAGGGCGGCGACAGCGTAGGCAGCAAGGGCGAGAAAAGAACCAACGCTCCCGTTGACAAGTGCGGAATATGCGTAGGCAACGAGGATAAAGGTTACTACGACCACAAAACCGGTGAGGTTATTTACGATGCAATAGCCGGCACCTATGAAGGCGCTTCCATAAAGGAAAACTACAAAAACGCCAAGGCAGTTGCCAAAGTTGACCCCGCAACAGGCGAGCTTGTTGCCCTGACCGTAACATTTGATATCAGCGTTGCCATTGATATCAGCATAGGCTCAGGCACCGCATCCGGCACAACCCACGTTATCTACAAAGATTTCAAATACTGATAATAAGCGCAAAAGCAGGTGTTTCGTAATGAAACGCCTGCTTTTTATTTCGTTTATATCTGTTCACCCGTGCAGGAATCGCCTTCAACACCGGTGATTTTTACGGAAATGATTTTTCCTGTTTCCGCTTTTCCTTTTACCGTAACGGGGATATAGTTTTCGGTGTATCCTTTGACTTCATCCCTGTGGTGCTCTTCCGGGATAATCTCAACGGTTTTGCCCACCTGTGACAGGAGAAAGGCCTGCCTTATTTTTTCGGTTTCATCCGCCATTATCTCAGCCCTGTGCTGCTTGACGGTATTTTCAACCTGATTATCCATTGAGGCGGCGGGGGTGCCGGGCCTTCTTGAATAGGGGAAAACATGAACCTTTTCAAATCCGATTTTTTTGACAAAATCAAGGGATATTCCGAAATCGCTGTCCGTTTCGCCGGGGAAACCCACCATAACATCGGTGGTGAGAGTTGCTCCGGGGAACTTTTCCCTGAGGGATGTGCACAAGTCTTCATACTCAACGGTTGTGTAGTGCCTGTTCATTTTTTTCAGGATTTTGTCACAGCCGCTCTGCAGAGAAATGTGAAACTGAGGGCAGAGTTTCGGTATTTCGGATAAGCCCTCAATTACCTCGGGGGTAATATGATCAGGCTCAAGGGACCCGAGACGGATTCTTTTAATATTATCAAACTCCGCGGCGATTTTCACCGCCTCAACGAGGGAGGATGAAATATCCGTGCCGTAGGCGGAAAGATTGATGCCCACAAGCACGACCTCGGCGTAGCCTTTGGCGTTGATTGCAGAAAGCTCCTGCCTGAGAACTTCCGGAGATTTTGATCGGACTCTGCCCCTGGCGTGGGGAATTATGCAATAGGTACAGAACCTGTTGCAGCCGTCCTCAATCTTAACCACGGCTCTGGTTCTTTCCGCAAAATCGGAAACCGTGCCGCCACGGAATTTTTCGCCCACAAAGTGCTCGTTCACCGCAACCACACGGCTGCCGGTATTGATAAACTGCATAATATAGGCAAAGAGTTTGTCGGTATCCGTATTGCCCGTAACCACATCCGCCTGAGGCAGAAGATCTGCGGTATCGGGGAAGGCCTGGGGCATACAGCCCGTAAGCACAATGATACTGTGGGGATGATTATTCCTGAACCTTCTTACAGCCTGCCTTGTTTTACGGTCGCTTTCTGCGGTTACGGTGCAGGAATTTATAATATAAACATCCGCCTCTTCACCGGCCGGCACGCACTCGAAACCATACTTTTCGAGCCCCTGAGCCATGGCCCGGGACTCGTACTGATTAACTTTACACCCGAGGGTGAAAAAAGCACACTTCATTTATCTTACCGTTCTTATAAAAATCAGGGCATATAGGGGTTTGAGCCCTCGCTGTAATCCTCCGGCATCATAAGCCGGCGGATGAAATCTATTGTGTAATCCACACCCCACTGGCCCTTGGCGCCCTGCCAGTAAGATGAGTGGGGTTCAATTGAGAGAACACCGTTATAGTTTTTGGTATAGAGCACATCCAAAAGAGCGCCCCAGTTAATCATATCCAGGCCTGCGGGAGGATCGTCATAGTGCTCGCCGTCAATATAAAGGGTGCCCTTTATATGAACATGATAGAACCTGTGGCCCCAGTCTTTCATCTCTTTAAGGTAATCGCCGCCGCGGCTCAGGCAGTGGGAAGCATCGTACTTGATGCCAAGCTCCGGCAGTGCGCTGTGAATAACACTCCAGCTTTTATCGTTATAAACAAAGTTGGTCCAGTCGCAGTTATAGGTGGCTATTTTAACGCCTTTGGGTGCGGCGTAATCAATAAGATTTTTAAGATAATCCACGGCAATACGGCAGTTATCGTAAAAGCCGAGGGATTCGGTGTAGTTTATGCCTACATTGTAAACGGGGCATCCGATAATTGAAGCGGCATCAATAAGATCTGTATCTGCCTTGAGGGCAGAATCAATCACCTTGCCGTTTTCATCGATTCTGTTCATACCCCAGCGGCCCATTGAGCCCACAATAACGCCGTATTTTTGGCTGAGGTCTTTTATTTCCTGCGCTTTTGCAAGGAATTCAGCAGCATCGTAATTATGATTTACGCAGAATTCAACGGCCTCAAGGCCCTTGTTTCTGACATAGGCGAAGCTCTCTTCGTCCCATCCGTTGATAATACCAAGCTTCATAAGAAATCTCCTTTAAAGCAGTTCTATGCCGTTTTCGCGGCACTCTTTAACCATTTCTTCGGGCCATACGGAAGCCTGAACCTCGCCGATATGGGCCTTGTGAAGGAAGAACATACAGATACGGCTCTGGCCGATGCCGCCGCCGATTGAATAAGGCAGCTCACCTTTGAGAAGGGCTTTGTGGAAGGGCATATTTACCCTTTCGGTATGGCCGCTGATTTCAAGCTGGCGAAGGAGAGCTTCTTCATCAACCCTTATGCCCATTGATGAAAGTTCAAACGCTATATCCAGCACGGGGTAGTAAACAACTATATCGCCGTTGAGCTCCCAGTCATCGTAATCGGGGGCTCTGCCGTCGTGAACCTGACCGCTTTTGAGAGCGCCGCCGATTTTCATAATGAAAACAGCTTTCTTTTCACGGGCAATTTTATTCTCTCTTTCCTTAGGAGAAAGATCGGGCCACCTGTCTTCCAGCTCCTGAGTGGTAATAAATGTAATCTGCTCCGGAAGGAAGTTCTTTTCTGCAAAAGCGTAATCGTCCGCAATATACTTCTCGGTATGCCTTAAAGCCCTGTAGATAGCTCTTACATTATTTTTGAGGGTTTCCTCGGTTCTGTCCTCCTTGCGGATATGCTTTTCCCAGTCCCACTGATCCACAAATACGGAGTGAATATTGTCGGTATCCTCATCTCTCCTGATGGCATTCATATCTGTGTAAAGGCCTTCGCCCGGCTCAAAGCCGTACTGCTTGAGAGCGGCTCTTTTCCACTTTGCCAGGGAATGTACAATTTCCATATTATCGGAACCCATATCCTTGACATCAAAGGAAACGGGGCGCTCAACGCCGTTGAGGTTGTCATTGAGGCCTGAATTTTCATTTACGAAAAGAGGGGCGGAAACCCTGACAAGGGAGAGCTGAACCGCCAGATCTCTCTCAAAAAAGTCCTTAACCTTTTTTATGGCAAGCTGAGTCTGCCTGGGGGTAAGAACGGATTTATAGCCCTTGGGAATCATTAAACTGTACATAAAAATCAACCTTTCCCTTATAAAAAACTATTTATTAAGTATATCATCAGTATATAATTATTGCAATAGAAAAGCCGTCTTTTTATACTGTTTTTAAAAAATATACCGACTATTTATAAAACTTAACTATTGAAGAGAGTGCCCGGGCGTGATATAATGGATTAAATTGCAGGACGGAGGATTGTTTATGGCTAATTGTCCGAAGTGCGGAAAGCACCTGAAATTAACAGACTGGAAGCCCAACTGCCCTCATTGCGGAGTAAACATCACCTACTACGGCCTTGAAGAAAAGCTTCAGGAAGAGGCGGATGTTGCGGAGCTTGAGCACGCAAAGGTTCAGAAAAAGATTGACAGGCTCAGAACATCCTTTGTGGGCTCTCCCCTAACCATAATCAGAATAATCATGCATGTAATATGCCTTGGTATGCTTATGCTGCCACTTTGCAGCGTAACATACAGCGGCCCCTTCATTGAGCAGACCACCGAAAAAATAAACGGCATTACCCTGTACAACACCGTTTCATCCCTTGATTTTGACGCTCTTTTTGCCATGTTCGGCTCAAAGCTTGTGGGCACCGGATTTACCGGGTATTTTGTTGCGCTTATCTGCACCCTGCTTTCGGCGGTAATGGTACTTGTGAGCCTTATTGCCCTGGTGGCGGCCATGGGTCCCAAAGGAAACATCAGAAACATTTTCAACAACAGCCTTTCCGTGCTGCTTGCAATTGCGGGCCTTGTTGCTTTTAAAATATTCTCATCAAACATTCACGGCGCATTCCCCGAATTTTTCAGCGGAAAAGTAATGTTCGGCGCATATATCTATATAATAGCAATCGCAGCTCTGCTGGCCCTTAACATATACCTTACAATAAACAAGGTTGAGGTTAAGTACAAACAGTGCTATGTGGGCGGAATACCCGTTGAAGAGTATGAAGAAGAGCTTGCAAAAGGCACCTCAATGGAAGTGCTTCACGCAAGGATGGATGTAATACTTGCTGAAAAGGCTGCTGAAAGGCGTGACGAAAACGCCAGGAAAGAAGCCGAAAGAAAGGCGAAAGAGGAAGAGGAGCTGGCACGTAAGGCCGGAAAGTCCTGAGGCAGGCTTTTGCATTCAGGCGAAAAACAAACAGACAAGTTTGACAAGATATCAGCTCGCAGTAACACAAAACTGCGAGCTTTTCTTTTTCATCTCCTTGTCTTTTTTAATATTTATTCTGTCTGTTTTCGGCATTTTTTCGGCTCTGCCGTACCTCGGTACTGTCTCCCGCCGAAGAAAATGCCGTTTTCATCCTGACTGCAGAAGCCCCTTAACCTGCTGCATTCAGGCGAAGACAAGCAGAAAAAATTATCACTCCCGAAAAAGGGCGGATGCTCATAAAACAGTAATGCCTCAAAAAGCGACCTTTGCGCATCTTGTGCAGGCATTCCTCCTCGGAATACAGCCAAGTATTCCTCGTCGTCAAAACCTGCAAATATGCACAAATTTCATCTTTTTGAGGTGCA
>JAFRMR010000007.1 GCA_017430535.1 Clostridia bacterium | reverse complement strand
TCGTCGTTGTTTAATTTTCAAGGTGCGTTCTTGCTCCCGTTTTTTTTCGAGTGCTCGCATACTATATCACATATTTATTACCATTGTCAAGAAATTTTTTTACCACCTTTTCATCTTTCCTCAACTGCTCCGGGTGTGCAGGAAAATAAAGGCATTTCAAGCACAAAAAAAGAGCCGGGAAAACAGTAAATTCCCGGCTCAAAGATAAAGTATTATTAATCAATCTTCTGAAATAATACCGAAATATCTTCCGATCCAGTAAGGCAGCAGATAAACTGTGGGATCCTGCGCTCCTCCGCCTTGGGAATCAATGCCGAAACTTCCGCAGTCAGGGCGATGAACATTAACCTCATCATAGGGAAGAGCATATTTAACCTGAGGCGGTTCATGCCAGGCTTCCTGCTCATTATCCCAAACAAGATCTTTTCTGCCTGAGTTATCCATTTTATAGTGCACAAGATCATAAGGTATTTCGCGCAGCGACTGAATACCGTCGGCAATATCGGAATCCCTTCCGGTAAATGCGGCGTGGATAAAAGAAAACATTGGCTGCCTTTCGGGAAGCTCGTAACGCCAGTGATCCTCCATACCGCAGAGAACGGCAGAACGATATACGGCGTTATCCTCAAGGCGCAGGTAAGTAAGCGAAGCAATAAAAGCAAGATTATCATCTATGTGGCAGGTATGAGCATCTTTGATTTTATGACTCATAACATTAAGTATATAGTGGTGTTTTTTTATAAACTCATTATAAAGCCGGCTGTACTGCTCATCGCCCGAAATATGATGGCACACTTTAAGATACCCAAGCAGCTCAAGTGAGTTAATTCCTTTTTCGCTGAACCATTTTTCACTATGGTTCAGAAGTTCGGGATTCCAGCAGGCCCAGGTTGTGGGCAGGCCGTCTTTATCAACAAGGCGGTAATCATTTCTTATTATGTGATCCATCATTCCGCAAAGAGCGGCGCTGATTTTCTTTTTTTCGGACGAATTTGCACACAAATCATAATAAATGCTGAGCCCGAAAAAGTGGCCTGTAATTTCATCGCTGGAGGTTTCACCTTTCCATTCGCAGGACTTGTCAGGAGAAAGGCTCCACTCTTTATCTCCGTCACTGAAATTCTTTTCGCCGGGATATCTGACTGCCCTTGCAGTAAAGCCGGGGATTCCGGATATAGAAGTGAGGAAAAGCATTGAATTCATTCCTCTTCGGGCTCTCTTCAAAGCATCCTTGCTTCCGGTAACGGCATAGCGGAATGATTCGGCGGCAACATAGCACCCGGTCCAGAGCCCGTCATTATCGCTTATATGCACGCTGCCGTTTTCAATATCATATCCGTCAAGTTCCCGGTTTGCAGTGAAACCGCGTCTTATATGATACTTTTCAATAAGTTCCTCATAATAGGCTGCTTTATCCGAAAGAGTTGTATATTCAGCCTTGATTTCGCTTATCCCGTAGTCCGTCGCAGCATAAAGAACACTGCCGTCGTCACTGACAGCAATATCATTTATTTTGTTATCCGGCACCCATCTTTCGGCGCTGAAATACTTGGTATAGCCGTTTTTAAGATAAGCAACACCGATATCTGTTGCAAAATAAGCACCGCCGCATTTATCCCAAACTGTTTTATAAACCGGATTTTTCGGCAGGCAATTCACCTGATCTGCGCCAATCCAACGTGATGCGTTATCGTATATTACAGCCCCACTTTCGGTGCCCAGGCGAAGAAAGCCGTTTTCATCAAAATCAACGGAATAAATCCTGCTCTCAGGCATAGAAGAAAACTGCGGAATAATGTTTTTCCACTCATTTCTTTTGCCGTGAATCAGGCTGATATAATCTTCGGTAACAACATACATATCATCATCCGATACAGCCATACAAATCCCGAGCCCGCCCTCAAGGTTCCGGTTGATTTTATCATTTTTCAGTTCTTTATCGGAACAGACAAGCCGTTCCTTTGTAAGAACCCATACGGCATTCCTGGCATAAATAATATCAACAATATCGGACTCAAATGTGCGAAGATGTTTCAGCACTCCGTTCTTAATGCCGAAAATGCTGTTATTCTGTGCAGCCAATAAACAATCATCAACAAATCTCAATGCCGATATTTTTCCGGTCAGCTTTCCGGAATAAATCTGAGAGAACTTTTTATTTTTCAGCACAAAGAGACCTTTATCGGTGCCGGCAAAAAGTCTGTTATCAGTGCCGAAAGCCAGTTTATTGACTTTTTCACACGAAAGCCCGTTTGATGAATTGAAAAAAGTTCTTCTGCGCATAATGAACTTTTCCGATTTATAAGAACCCGCTGCACCTGCCATAAAAGCACCTCCAGAAAACATTTAGTACTCTAATATACTATCACGGTTAACACTTTAATTCAAGAATATATGTGCTTTAATTGATTTATTATTTTCATTATGTTATAATACCGGCGGAGGGATGGATATGGAAGAAAAAACCAACCGTACTCTGCCGGAAGGAGTACACCCCAACAAAATAGGAATAAAAGAAGGAATGGGATATATGCTGGGTGATGCCGGCAATCTTTTTGTGCTTACCTATGTTTCCTCATTCCTTAAAGTTTTTTATACCGATGTGCTTAAGATACAGGCTGAAAAAGTTGCAAACCTGTTTCTTTTCACTAGGCTCTGGGATGCGATAAACGACCCGATGTGGGGCGCAATTGTTGCAAAGCGTAAGCCCACTGCAGACGGCAAATTCAGACCGTACCTTAAATATATTGCAATTCCTCTTGCATTATCCCAGTTGCTGTGCTTCTTCAATATAGGCAATTTCACATCAAAGCAGTGGATTCTGCTTTTATTTGCATACATCACATATATTGCCTTCGGTATGCTTTATACCGGAATGAATGTTCCCTTCGGCTCTCTGGCTTCTGTTATTACAGATGACCCGGACGGCAGAACTTTGCTTTCCACTTTCAGAACAATAGGCGGAGGCATAGGCGGAGCGGCTCCCCTGCTCCTTGCGCCGTTTATTATTTACAATAAAGTTGATAACGGCGACGGAACAACATATAACGTGGCAAACGCCAAGGGTATGTTTATGTTTGCCCTGGCAATGGCGGTGCTGGCAATTGTATTTTACTTTGCCTGTTACAAAACAACCAAAGAAAGAGTTCCCTCCGCTGCCGAGCCGAAAGTAGACATAAAAAAGACTTACAGCGCTATGTTCAAGAGCAAGCCTTTTGTTATACTTGCTCTGACAGGCATTCTTATAAGCGGTCAGCTTCAGTTTGCTTCGCTTAACCAGTATCTTTATAAAAACTATTTCTGCAATACAAACCTTTCCGTTCTCGGAACCATTGCGCAGTATCTGCCTATGGCTGTAATGATTCCCTTTGTGCCGAAGCTTGTTAAGAAATTCGGCAAAAAGGAGCTCAGCGCTTTCGGTGCTTTCTTCTCTGCGCTTGCCGCAATCCTTACTTATGTGATTAAGCCCGCTGAAGATAAGCCCATGATTTTCATTGCGTTGCTTTTTATTATAGGTTTCGGCTATTCATTTGTTTCAATCACCAACTGGGCAGTTGTTGCGGATGTAATTGACTACCAGCAGTATGTAACCGGTGAAAAGAACGAGAGCGCAATTTATGCCGTTTACACATTCTGCCGCAAGCTTGGGCAGACTGCCGCAGACTACGGCGGACTGAGACTTCTTGCAAAGGTCGGCTATGATACCTCTATGGCAAACGCCGGCTTCGTAAACGGAGTAAGCCAGGGAATACTGAAGGTATGCACGGGTATTCCTGCAATAACATACACGCTTATTTTCCTGCTTTATGTTATTTTCCCGCTGACAAAGAAAAAACTTGAGCCGGTTTACGATTATGTAAGAACCGCAAATGCCGAAAGCGCGGCAAACGCGCCGGATAATACAGAAAAAGAAATCAGCGAATAATCCCCCTGCTGCAAATCAAGAGGATATGAAGGTGAAATGATGTCAGACAACGCCCCAGCCGTAAGAGAAGATGAACCCGTAAAAAGATATGTTTCCACAAAGAATCTGCTTGCTTATTCGGTAGGCCTTGCAGGCCAGAATATGACCTACGGATATATTTCGGGATGGCTGTTTTATTACCTTACCAGTATTCTGAAAATAGATTCCGTGGTAGTCGGCCTTATCACCAGCATATCAAGAGCTTGGGATTCAATTAACGACCCGATTGTAGGGGGTCTTGTTGATAAGCATAAATTCAAAAACGGAGAAAAGCTAAGGCCGTTTCTGATATATACTCCCCTTGTTATCGGCGTTCTATCCGCATTGATGTTTATCCCCTACAGGCTCAGCACGCCGGCAATTATCGCCATAATCTGTGCGGAATATCTTGTATGGGATCTGTTTTACTCATTTCAGGATACTGCCCTTTGGGGAATGGTTGCGGTTTCTTCCCCTCATCATGAGGAGAGAGGCCGTGTAGCCCAGTGGGTCTCAATCGGTGCCGGCGCCGGCTCAACCGTAGCCGGTTTCTTCCAGATTCTCCGCTCTGTTTGTTCCGGCAAGTTCGGCATGAGCGATGTGGCAATCTTTGCCATGTTCGGCCTTATATTCGGCCTCGGCGGAGAGATGCTTTCGCTTTTCTCACATAAAATGAAGGAAAATGTTGAAACGCCGAAAAGCGAAGAAAGCCTTATTGAAGCCATATTTGTATTAAGGCACAACAAAACCCTTCTGCTTATATCACTTGCAAGATTCTGCAAGGATATTACTCAGGCCCTTCTGCCCTGGGCCTATTTCTTTGAAAGCAGAGAGTCCTTCAACTTCGGATTTGCAACATTTGACGGCGGAACAACCCAGGTTGTTTATACAATCATGACCGGCGCAATAGGCGCTGTGGCAATGCTTTTTGTTACAAAAATCGCAAAGAAAATCGGCGGTATGAAACGCATACTTATAATTTCAATGGTTTCAAATATACTGCTCAGGACAATCGCATTCTTTATCGGATTCAATTCAATAGGACAGATTTATGCGGTTATGGGCCTTATCTCCATTGTTACCATACCTACAAATATGATGGATATTGCTCACAGATCACTTACCAGCGATTCCATTGATGAGGTTGAGTACAAAACAGGTAAACGAACAGAAGGCATATCATTCTCGGTTCAGAATTTCATTTCAAAAATATCTGCGGCAGTTACCCTGCTGTTCAGCGGCATAATTCTCAAAATGCTGAAATACGATAACACCAAGAAAAACTTTATGCAGGGAGCCCTTTACAATAAATGGATATGGCCCATATTTATGCTGGGCCCTGTAATCGGTCAGATTCTTTACCTTATTGTTATTTCATTTGTCAAAGATGATAAGGAAACCAAGCTTAAGATTGAAGCGGAGCTTCACGAGAGAAGACTGGCCCTTGCAGAAAAAGAAGAAGCTATGGAAGCGGCAAATGAAGTATAAGAAAGTGATAAGCGGCGATTTTATTGAAAGGCCCAACCGCTTTATTGCAAAAGTGGATATAAACGGCAAAAATGAAACCGTGCATGTTAAAAATACAGGCAGGTGCAGAGAACTGCTGGTGCCCGGCTGCACCGTTTACCTTGCCGACGAAAAGAGCAAAACAAGAAAAACAAGATATGATTTAATATGTGCCGAAAAAAAGAGCGGTGATAAAACATTCCTTATAAACCTTGACTCTCAGGCGCCTAATGCGGCTGCAGAGGAGTGGCTGAGAAAAGGCGGTCTCTTTTCGGAAAACGCCGTAATAAGAAGAGAAGTTACCTACAAAGAATCCAGGTTTGATTTTTACATTGAAGACGGAGAGAAAAAGATTTTTCTCGAAGTTAAGGGGGTTACCCTTGAAAACAACGGGGTTGTCTCATTCCCCGATGCACCTACCGAAAGAGGAATAAAACATATAAACGAGCTTATTGATTCGGTTAAAAACGGATATGAAGCATATATTCTGTTTGTGGTGCAGATGAAAAGTCCGGATTATTTCACGGCAAGCGATATTAATCACCCTGAATTCGGCAAAGCCCTGAGGCGTGCAGAAAAATGCGGTGTACATATTATCGCTGTTGACTGTCTGGTCAAACCGGATGAATTAACCATTGAAGACCGGGTTAAGGTTAAACTATAATTCCCGGGGCATTTCAATAAGGAGTTGTTAAATTGATTAAAACCGAAGAATTATTCACAAGAGGCAACGGCCCCGCCGATGACTATCTGTTTACTTTTGAATATCCCTGGCAGGCGCTTTCGGGCATAAAGCAGTTTATCACCGAGCAGATAAGCAGGCTTGACAGGAATGAATATGATGAAATAAAGCCGGATGTTTTTGCTCATAAAACTGCAGTAATATACCCTACGGCATACATTAACGGCCCGTGTATAATAGGCGCAAACACAGAGGTAAGGCAGTGTGCTTTTATAAGAGGCAGCGCAATAATAGGCAAAAACTGCGTTATAGGCAACAGCACAGAGCTTAAAAATGTTATAATCTGCGATAATGTTCAAGTGCCCCACTACAATTATGTTGGTGACAGCATACTCGGCTTTAAATCGCACATGGGCGCCGGAGCGGTGACATCAAATGTTAAATCAGATAAAACACTTGTAACGGTAAACAATAACGGCGAAAGAATTGAAACAGGGCTTAAAAAATTCGGCGCAATTCTGGGCGAAAATGTTGAGGTGGGCTGTAACAGTGTGCTGAACCCCGGCACCATAGTATGCCCGCGCTCAAATATCTATCCCCTTTCCTGTGTAAGAGGAACTGTTCCTCCAGATTCAATACTTAAAACAGGAAATATCACAGTAGCAAAAATTAACAAGGAGTAAATATGGGAAAATATTTCGGAACCGACGGTTTCAGAGGCGAAGCAAACATTAATCTGACCGCCGATCATGCATATAAAATAGGCCGCTTTTTGGGTTGGTATTATAACGAGCTCAGGCGTGAAAAAAAGGACTATGAGCCTGCACAGATAGTAATAGGCAAAGATACAAGAAGATCAAGCTATATGTTTGAATACGCGCTTGCCGCAGGCATAACCGCATCAGGCTCCTGCGCCTGCCTGCTGCATGTTACCACAACGCCATCGGTTGCCTATGTTACCAAAACAGATGAATTTGACTGCGGCATCATGATTTCAGCCAGCCATAACCCCTACTACGATAACGGCATAAAACTGCTGAACGGCAAGGGAGTTAAAATGGAGGATGAAACCATTGAGCTGATTGAAAACTACCTTGACGGCAAGCTTGAGGTTTTCGGCAGAAAATGGGATACTCTCCCCTTTGCTCAGAAGGAACGCATAGGCAGAACCGTTGACTATGTTTCCGGCAGAAACAGATATATAGGCTACCTTATTTCCCTCGGCGTTTACTCATTCAAAGGCAAAAAGGTTGGCCTTGACTGCGCCAACGGCAGCACCTGGAATGTGGCTAAATCCGTCTTTGAAGCCCTGGGCGCCCAGACTTATGTAATAAACGCCGAGCCCAACGGCTTAAATATAAACGCAAATGCCGGCTCAACCCATATTGAGGGCCTGCAGAGGTTTGTGGTGGAAAACGGCCTTGACATTGGCTTTGCCTATGACGGCGACGCAGACAGATGCCTTTGCGTTGATGAAAAAGGCAATGTACTTACCGGAGACCATATCCTTTATATATGCGGTAAATATATGAAGGAAAGGGATATGCTCACAAACAACACCGTTGTTACCACGGTTATGTCAAACTTCGGCCTTTACAAGGCCTTTGATGAGCTGGGCATTGAATATGCCAAAACAGCCGTAGGAGACAAATATGTTTACGATTATATGGTTAAAAACGGCAATGCGCTGGGCGGTGAGCAATCCGGCCACATTATCTTTTCAAAATACGCCACAACCGGCGACGGTATACTTACCAGCTTAAAGGTTATGGAAGTAATGATGAAAAAGAAGGTACCTGCCAGCAAGCTTTATGAGGGCTTCCGTATGTACCCTCAGATACTTAAAAACATCAAGGTCAGCGACAAACAGCAGGCTCAGAATGATGAAGATGTTAAAAAGTCCGTTAAAGAGGCCGAAGATGCCCTTGGCACAAGCGGCAGAATCCTTGTAAGGGAATCCGGTACAGAGCCGGTTATAAGGGTTATGGTTGAGGCCGAGGATGAAAACATCTGCCTTAAATATGTTGATAATGTTATTGATACCATAATAAGAAAAGGTTACAATACTCCCGATTGATTTTTAAAACATAATATGTTATTATAAAGACACGGATTGAAGCCGTGTATAAAGAACCGAAGTTCTTTCAGCTAACAGCATTGTATCTATGTATGTTATGTAGGCATACGGCCCTCCGAGGGGGCTGTATGCCTGTTTTTTATTGAGGGGATAAAATGAGAAACGAAGTTAAAACCATACTTGAAAAACTGCAGGCCGGTGAAATAAGCGCCGATGAAGCGCTGCTGATGCTTAAAAAAGAACCTTTTGAGGATCTGGGCTATGCAAAAATTGACCTGCACCGGAATATAAGAAACGGGGCGCCGGAAGTAATTTACGGCAAAGGAAAAACCCCGGAGCAGATAACGGGGATTATAGGCAAAATGAAAGAGAACGGCGTTAAAACCATTCTCATCACAAGGCTGAGCAAAGAAAGCGCCGATATTATAGGCAAAAGCTTTGCCGTTGACTACAGGGAAGAAGCCGGAGCCGGTATAATCGGCAGCATACCCGAAGCCGACGGAATAGGCAAAATAGTGATTGCCACCGGCGGCACATCTGATATACCTGTCGCAGAGGAAGCGGCTGTTACAGCAGAGGTGCACGGCAACGAAGTGATACGGCTATATGATGTTGGTGTTGCCGGGCTTCACAGGCTGCTTTCGCATCTGGATGAAATAATGAGCGCCTCGGTAATAATTGCCGTTGCAGGTATGGAAGGAGCCCTCGCAAGCGTAATAGGCGGGCTTGCGGACTGCCCGGTAATCGCCGTGCCCACAAGCGTCGGTTACGGAGCATCATTTGAGGGGCTAAGCGCCCTGCTATCCATGCTCAATTCCTGCGCAAGCGGCGTAAGCGTTGTGAATATTGATAACGGTTTTGGTGCAGGATATACCGCAAGCATGATTAACCACATGGAGGTTAAAAATGAAACAGTTACACCTTGACCTTAATATGGGCGCCGCCGGAGATATGCTTGCAGCCGCCCTGTTTGAGCTTACGGATAACCCGGCTGAAACTTTGAACGAGCTTAACGGCTTCGGCATACCGTCGGTAACATATAAGGCAGAAGAGAGCTTTAAATGCGGAATAAAGGGAACACATATAAAGGTTGAAATTGACGGACATACGGAAACCGAAGATAACCTTTCGCACCACCATCATCACCACGGCAGCAGAGGCCCCGGGGAAATAAGAAAAATTGTTAACGGGCTTAACATAAGCGATGAAATTAAAAATGATGTAAATAATGTATATGAGCTTATTGCGAACGCGGAAAGCGAGGTGCACGGTGTACCGGTAAGCGAAATTCATTTTCACGAAATCGGAACCATGGACGCCGTTGCGGATATAACGGCTGTGTGCTATTTAATGAGAAAAATCAGGCCTGACAGAATAACAGCAACACCAGTGAATACAGGCAGCGGTCAGGTTAAAACCGCCCACGGGATTATACCCGTGCCCGCACCTGCTACGATGAACCTGCTTAAAGGCATACCGGCATACTCGGGCAGCATAAAAAGCGAGCTATGCACCCCTACAGGGGCGGCGCTTATAAAATACTTTGCCGATGAATTTTGCGAGATGCCGCCCATTGCAGCAGAACGAATCGGCTATGGCATGGGCACAAAGGATTTTGACTGCGCAAACTGCGTAAGGGCCGTTCTGGGCGAAAAGGAAGGCGGAACCGATACGGTTATTGAGCTTTCCTGCAATATTGACGATATCACTCCCGAAGAAATCGGCTTTGCCGCCGAGCAATGCTTCAGGCAGGGCGCAAAGGATGTTTTCACCGTACCTGCGGTGATGAAAAAGGGAAGGCCCGGCACGCTTTTCTGCGTAATATGCAAAGAAGAGGAAAAAGCAGAGCTTATAAAAACCATATTCAGGTATACATCCACAATAGGAATAAGAGAGAATGTGTATAACAGATTTATTCTTGACCGCAGAACCGAAACGGTATATACTGAATACGGCGAAATAAGAAAAAAGATTTCCGAAGGTTACGGCGTAAAAAGAGAAAAATACGAATATAACGACCTCGCCGCAATATCGGAAAAAACAGGATTATCAATAGAAGAAATAAAAAATAAACTGAAATAAATTACGGAGGATTATATTATGGCATGTTTTACAGTACCCCTGGCAGAGGCCGCTGTGGTAACAGTAGCCTATGCGGTGATGAAATCCAAGGAAAACAAAGTTGCGCTTAAAAGAGAAAACGGCAGCTCCGAGCTCAGCGAAACAGCAACCGGTTTTTCACGCAAGCTCAAGTGGCTTATGAACCTGCTTTTCGGCGGCTCATTCCTGCTTGCATTTGAGCACATATGGCACGGTGAAGTGGTGCCCTGGTACCCGTTTCTTACCGCTGCGGCAAACCCTGCGGATAAAGCGGAAATGCTGCACGAGATGGCAACGGTGGGCGTTTTAATGGCTGTATCTGTTACCGCAGTATGGGGAGCAATGGTTGCGGTATCCGCAATTATGGAAAAAAGAGCAGAAAAAAATACCGCGGTTAAGGAGAACTGATTTATGACTCTTCTTATAACTGTTTTTGCCGCTGTAATTTCAACCGCAATCTGGTATAAAAACAGCGATAAAAGCACAATGAACACCGGCATACTTTGCTGGATGTTCTGGGGCGCCTCGCTTATGTGGCTGATTGACGCAATATTTGAGTATGCCGAGCTTAAGGCGGAATACTTTACCCCCGCCCCCGAGGATATGCTTAACGACGCCTTCCTCGGCCTTTCGGTTATAGCCCTCGCCCTTGTTGTGTGGATTATTTCACTGCTTATAAAAGACCCTAAGGGCGTTATAAGAAAAGCAAATAATAAATGATAACTTTAAAGCCGCATCTGAAGCCTCAGATGCGGCTCATTTTTATTTTGCAAACACGAAATCGGAATTGAACTTTCCTTTTGCTTTTTTGATTACCGTGCGGGCAACGCCCTGAATAACAAGATTATCCACCTCTATAAACTCACCGGGGTAAACATCCTCATTCATATACTCAAGGATTGCTTTGCCGTTATGAACCCCGGTATAGCATTTAAGGGTGTTTTCATTATCGGAAACAAGGGCAACAACAATATCGCCGGGTTTGCACTCCGGGGTGCGCTCAATAACAACATAGTCGCCGTCATCAATTCCGGCATCAACCATGGAATCTCCGCTGGCAACAAGGATATAAAACTCGCCGTGGCCGAAGATTGTTTCGGGCAGGCGGACATATTCAAGAACTTCCTCTTCCTCTTCCTCTTCCTCGGGATTGCCGCAGTTTATGTTGCCGATAACCGGAGCGGAAAAATAGCTCATACAGCAGTGTGTGAACTGGTAAGTGACAATATCTTTGCCGTTATACTCCACCATACCCTCATCGTTCATTTCAACAAGGTAATTGTGCACCGTGGATTTGCCGATGCCAAGCTCGGCGGCAATCTCACGCACAGAGGGAGAAAAGCCGCGCAGGCGGAAATATTTATTAGCATACTTAACTATCTTTTTCTTGATTTCATAGGATGTTTCAGCCATAAATTACACCTCCCGAAACATTTGGACAATATGTCCATAACTATTTATAACATACTTCCGGGAGAAAATCAAGTGTTTTTTTACAAAAATAAATCAAGACAGGGTACGGTTCCCTGTCTGTTTACAGCAAAAACATAACAGAAGAAGTACAACACCTGACGCGGAAAGTCAAATAACAAATTCGATGAAACAAGATGTATTAATCGAGAAAAAGGGATTCTGCCCACCGAATTAACGATGTGGAGCGGCCCGTAGGTAACGCTCTGGAAACAGAATCCCTTATCTATAAGTTACCACCCGAAAACAATATTGTCAACCGCGAATTTAACTGTCTTTTTTTGTTATTCTACGATTACTATCCGTTTGCATTTATGGCCGTCGGGTCGTTATTGCTTTCGTTTTTCAATCGATGATTATTTTTTTGTATAACAATAACCTTAAATGAAGAAGATAAAAATAAAGAAACTGAGCTTTATAGCATACAGCTCCACAACGCAGAAAGCGAAGGGGACGGTACTGGCTCAGCTTCTGATTATAATGTAGCAGATTTGCTGTCGAAAGTTAATCCCGTAAACGAAGATTTCTTGAAAGAGGTTGACCGCAGAATGGCAAAGCAGGTAACGAATAGAAAAACCTCCTGCCCCGATTTATCGGAACCAAAGCAGGAGGTTATTTCATTTATAACTGCTTATTTTCTTTTGAAAAGCTTTTTGCCTACAACTGCGGCGCCTGCGGCAGCGGCAAATGCGGCAACGGCTTTCTTAACCTTTTCAAGGTCAAAAGGCAGCGGATTATCGCTGTTTTCTTTAAGCCAGTTGACTGTATCCCTGAGGGAATCCTCGGCGCTCATGGGGCTGTAGCCGAAATCCTTTGCGGCTTTTTCATAACTGAAGTTGCAGTTTTCACAAATCTTGTTTATTGAGAACGGGGTAAGAACTCTTGGGAGCTTGGCTGCCTCAAATATTTTATCAATAAGGGGGCAGAGCTTTAAGAGCAGATCTTTACCCAGAGCAATTTTCGGGGGCTTTTTGCCGTTGATTTTTGCAAGGGTAGCTATGAACTCGTTAACGGTGAGCCTGTCACCGCAAAGGAAGTAGCTTTCGCCGCCTTTGCCCTTTTCTCCGGCATCAATCATTCCCTTTGAAACATCGCGGACATCCACAAAGTTATAGCCGCCGAAATTAAGGGTAACGGGGAAAAGACCCATATTATATAGGTTAATCATTGTGCATACGCTGTTGGTGCCGTAAATATCATTGGGGCCTATGCAGCAGCTGGGGTGAACAGAAACGGTTTTGAGCTCTTTGCAGTTTGCTTCGTTAACATACTGGGTGGCAAGGGCCTTGGATTTGCCGTAGGCGCCCTCTATGGGCTCGGGGTCAAAGAATTCGGGCTCATAAATAAGGGAATCGCCGTTATCAACGGCAACGCAGTCAACAGATGAAACATAAACAAGGGTTTTAACTCCGCAGGCCTTGCAGGCCTCCACCATTTTTTTGGTGCCCTCATAGTTAACATCCATAACAAGCTTATCCTTGGTGCCGGTGATATCAACTACGCCGGCAACATGGTAAACGGTATCTGCGCCCTTACATATTTCCATAAGATGGTCAAGGTCGGTTACGGAGCCGTAAATAATCTCGCAATCATAATCATCAAAATCGTGGCACTCGGAGTGAAGGGAAATCCTTACCTTCTCCCCTCTTTTGGTAAGCTCCTCAACCAGGGTGTGGCCGAGATAGCCCTTTGCTCCGGTTACAACGGAAAGTTTTTCGCTCATAATATATCAACCTTTCTTTTTAATTGTATGCTTTAACGCTGCGGCGGCAGCAGCGGATAACACCGCGGCTGCGGCTGAGCCGAGAAGCGCAAATTTTGTTTTTTCGTTTTCATCGGAATCCCAGAAGAATTTTACCCGGGATGCGGGTGAATTGCCGCAGATATCAAAATAATCAAGGAATTTTGTTTCATAGCTGCCGTCGGGGTAAAGGTCAAATAATCTTACTCCCCTTGCGTCTCTTGAGCCGTAGCACCTGAAAGAGGCGCAGCCGGTCTGAATAATATCAATGCCTTTATAATTGCCCTCAAAGCAGTTGCGGTGATCGTGACCGGTAACAACGGCTTTGATATTGCCGGCTTCTGTAAAGGCATCAAACAGGCCGTTATCGGTTTCAACGCAGGAAACCGGCTCGTGAAACGCTCCTTTGGCTTTTTCCGGGTCAAGGATAAAGAACTTTCCGCCGCAGTCAACTGCGCCCTTTTCGGATGAGGCGCACTCTTTTAGCAGGAAGTTCTGCTCTTTAAGAGGAATATGCAAAAAAGCTATGGCAGAAACCGGTTCGCCGCCGTTTGTTTTATACTGCTCATTATGTGACCTGAACCAGCTGACGGCTTCGGGTTTGATGCCGGTATGGCACTGACGGTTTTCGTCTTTATCCTGCCAGGCGGAATCAAACATATAGAGTATAAATTTCTTTTTGCCGCCGAAAAGAATATCAACGGCATAGGTATCACAATCAAGCCCGGGGTTATCGGTATTGCCCTGCATGCAGTATTCATAAGAGCGGTAAATTTCCATTTGCTCTTCTTTGGTAATGCAGTTCATATCATCGTGATTGCCGTAAATCATAGCGAAAGGTATTTTACGGCTGTTGACGGGCTCCAGAATACGGTCAAGTGCAGCCTTCATTGATTCAAGCTCCGCTTCCTTGCCGTAAGCAACCTGACGGGTGCCGAAACGGGCATCCAGCAGATGATTGCCTAAAATATTATCGCCGGTAAAAACCACAAGATCGGGCTTCAGGGTATCGTAAGCCCTGCCCAGCATTTCCGTCATGGATTTTCTGACAAGCTTTAAATCCTGAGGATCGGAAACCTGAAGTACTCTGGTTTTATCCTTGTTTAAATCAAGGGAGTTTTTCATTTGAGAATTCTGTACTTACCGATTACGGGAAGCTCCTGTGCTTTGCCGCCGAGGGCATTGACAATGCCCAGCACCATAAACACAACAGATGCAACTTCACCTATTGCGCCCACAATCCAGCCCACTATGGGTATTATGCACACGAAGCCGCAGATAAGCTGGGCAATAAAGAGCACAAGGCCCTGATTTGCGTGGAACCTGGCATAAGGCGAGTCGGGAGCGGCGATAAGGGGAACGAGGAATAAGAGGCCGAGATATGAAAGGCAGGCCAGCACTTTATTATTCTGAATATCCTGATTATCATATACTTCATTATTTGCCGTTGTGGTTGTTTCAGCGGCGGGCTGTGAATAATCAGCGCGGTATTCGCCGGATGTACCGGGCTGCTCGGGAGCGGCGGCAGAGGCATTTACCTTTTCACCGCAGACCTGGCAGAAATTAACGCCCTCTTCAATAGGTGCGCCGCAATGTTCGCAAAAACTCATAGTATTACTCCTTATCTGTGTTATTTAAGAATGCCGAGCCCTTGGGCACAACAAATTTAATACCTTTTTCAATAAGCTCAAAGGAAGCGTCGGTAACATACTGGCACTCACCGTCAACATTAACGGCAGCAGGTTTTTCGGAATGAATCTTTACATTCTTAACCCTCTTGAAAGTGGTTATATCCCAATCAAGATGCTCGCCCCTCTTATAAGCATTAAGCAAAGAGGCAAGCTTTGCCCTGCTTACGGATGCCTCAACAAGCACAACATCAAGCAGGCCGTCATTGGGCAGAGCAAGGGGCGCAGCCCTGAAGCCGCCGCCGTAATAGCTGGCATTGCCTATGAAGCAGAAAAGAGCGTCCTTTTTAATAACGGTGCCGTCATCATAGGTGACGGTAAATCTGTTTTTGAACTTTTTGATTATTGCATAGATGCAGCCGATATAGTAGGCGCCTTCGCCGGTAACAAGGGGGAATTTTTTAATCTTGCCCTGCATGGCGCAAACCTCGGCGTCCATACCCATTGAGCACTGATTTATTGCTATTTCATCGCCGCATTTAATAAGGTCAAGCTCGCAGGGAACGCCCTCAATCTGGTCATCCAGCTTAAGGAAATCCTCTTTTGTGCCGAAATACCTGACAAAGTCATTACCGGAGCCGAGAGGAACAACCGCGACCTCAAGATTTGAGTAACCGTAGGCGCCGTTTACCACCTCATAAAGGGTGCCGTCGCCGCCGCAGGCATATACCCTGGCAGGCTCGCCTTTTTGCCCTATGCTTTTTGTAAACTCAATGCCGTCGCCCTGCTTGCCGGTAGGCATAATCTCATACTCAAAGCCGTATTTTTCGGCGGCTTTTTTTATTTCGGGCACAATGTAATCCATAGCCCTGTTTTTGCCCTGGCCGGCCTCCGGGTTAACAATAAAATAATGTTTCATAGCATCGTCTCCTAAACCTTAAAGTACATATACGCGCAGCATTTTATCATACCGTTGTAAAGCTTCCTGCGCTTATCGGCTTTGCGGCCGAAATGGGTTTCAAATTCTTCATCGGGGCTGATTATGGTATAAGACCATCCTTTTTTTGCGGCAAAAATGCTGCCCATCAATCTGTAAAGCTCCTCGCAGGAGCTTAAATCAAGCATCCTTTCGCCGTAAGGCGGGTTGGTGATAAGAGTTCCCCTTTCGGATGAAGGGCTGAAATCTCTGATATCCGCAACCTTAAATTTTATGTATTTGTCAACACCGGCTCTCTGAGCATTGACTGCGGCAATTTCAACGGCACGGGAATCAATATCCGAGCCGAAGGCCTCAAAGTCATTGGGAATACGCTCAAGGGAGCGGGCTCTTTCCCTTTCTGTTTTCCATACTTCCTGAGGGATAACATCAAACCTTTCGGCGGAAAAGTTCCTGCCAACGCCCGGAGCAATATTGCAGGCCATAAGCGCGCCCTCGGTAAGGATAGTGCCGCTGCCGCACATGGGGTCATAAAACTTATGGTAGGGTTTGAGGCGGGAAATGCAGCAGAGGGCCGCCGCCAGTGTTTCTTTGATAGGGGCATCATTGGCATCCAGCCGGTACCCTCTTTTATGAAGCCCTGCGCCGGAGGTATCAATAAGCAGAGAAACAATATTCTTATTTATCGAAAACTGAATCTGATGCACAGGCCCGGTTTCATCAAACCACTCAATGCCGTATTTTGATTTGAGCCGCTCAACAACGGCCTTTTTGATAATTGCCTGGCAGTCTCTTGTGCTGAAAAGATCGGAATTAAGGGAATAGCCTTTTACGGGAAAAGCATCTGATTTGCCGATCCAGCTTTCCCACTCAAGGGCTTTAGTGTCCTGAAACAGCTCCTCAAAAGTTTTAGCCTCAAAGGAGCCCACAAGAATCTGAACCCTTTCGGCATACCTTGAACAGATATTTACACGGGCAAGCAGATATTCATCCCCGGAAAACAGCACCCTGCCGTTTTCGGCGGAAATACCGGAGGCCCCCATTTCCCGAAGCTCATCGGCTATAAGCCCTTCAAGCCCCAGGAGGCAGGGAATAACAAAATTTATTTGCATACTTTCACCAATGAATACAGCGGGTACAAGTACCCGCCGTTATGGATATTATTCAACTTCGGGTGTCAACAGGCCGTAACCGCCGTCATTTCTCTTATAAACCACATTTATATTGCCGTTATCTTCGTTAAGGAACATAAAGAAAATATGGTCAACAAGGTTCATCTGAAGAATTGCCTCTTCAATGGACATGGGTTTAAGCAAAATGCTCTTATGCCTTACGAGCTCATACTCAAGCTCTTCATCAACATATTCGCCTGTTTCGGGAATATCGGCGGCAAAGCCGGTATCGCGAAGCTTTCTTTCAATCCTGGTTTTATTCTTTCTGATCTGCCTTATCAAGTTATCAACACAGTTATCAAGAGCTTCGTTCATATTCTCGGCTCTTTCAACCGACCTGAAAGTAATGTTTCTGTGGTTTACCGTAATTTCTACACTCTGGGATGATTTTTCAACAGTAGCGGTTACCTTTGCCTCAAAATCAGGCCCGAAGAACTTTTCAAGCTTTGCAAGCTTTTTTTCTGCGTGCTCCTTAAAGGAATCTCTGGGCGTGCATTTACGGCCTGTAATGGTTAATTTCATAATCTGAATCCCCCTATAGGTAATTGAAGCGGATTGCTTCAAGATGATTATAACATACAGTAAAAGTAAATAAAAGTAATTTGCGGTATTTTTTATAAAAAATTTTCAAAATATAAAATCAGATTTCAAATGTAACATGTCTGGTAACATGGCAGCCGATATTAACGGCAACAGGGAGGCCTGCAATATGAGTGGGAAAGGCTTCAATGGCAACACTCAGGGCGGTAACGCTGCCGCCGAAACCCTGTGGGCCTATATTGAGAGCGTTTATGCGGCGGAGCATTTCTTCCTCCATCTCCGCATAATACGGGTTGCTGTTCTTTACGGAAACGCTTCTGCAAAGAGCGTATTTTGAAAGGATTGCGCATTTTTCAAAATCACCGCCGATACCCACGCCAACCACAACAGGCGGGCAGGGATTGCTGCCGGCAATTCTGACAACATCCGTAACATAATCTATTATATCCTCTCGGGTGGCTGAAGGTGTGAACATTTTGAGCTTGCTCATATTCTCGCTGCCGAAACCCTTGGGTGCAACGGTAATCCTGACTTTATCACCGGGGACAAGCTCGGTATGAATAACCGCAGGGGTATTATCGCCGGTATTCACCCTTTCAAGAGGGTCGCTGACAACACTTTTGCGAAGATAGCCATCCGCATAGCCCTGCCTTACGCCCTCATTGACGGCATCGGTAAATATGCCGGAGGTAAAATGCACATCCTGCCCGATTTCCGCAAGGATAACAGCCATGCCCGTATCCTGGCAGACAGGAAGATCCTCGGCTTTGGCGGCCTGAATATTATCAACAAGAGAATCCATTACAGAGCGGGCGGGGTCGGATTTTTCACACCCTGCGCAGTATTTTATCCTCTGCTCAAGATCCTCAGGCAGCACTTTATTGGCATCAATACACGCCTGCCTTACTTTTGCGGTAATTTCTTTTACATCAATTTCTCTCATAACAACTCCTGTAACAGAAAAAGACGGATACAGATTATTATCCGCCTTGATTATCAGTTTTTTCCGCGCCTTGAGTAACCTGTGCTTCCCCTTCGGGAATCAAATTTTTTAAGAGCGCTCATTTTTTCTTCGCTGGCTTTTTTGAAGGAAGCCATCATATCCTCAAAGCTCTGTTTTTCGCCTGAAACCGGGGCGGGTTTGCCCTGCCATACACGGGGCTCGCTTCTCACAGGTTTTAAGGGCTTTGAAAAATGCGGTTTTTCGGCATCTTCCGGCTCAGAATTATTACCGGCATCTTTTGCGGAAAGGCTTATTTTGCCCTGAGGATTAACGGAAATAATTTTTGCCTTGATAACCTGACCGACTCTTAAATGTTCATTTATATCCTTGACAAAACCGGAAGCCACCTCGGAAATATGAATCATACCGGACTTGCCGCCGTCAAACTCTACAAATGCGCCGTATTCCGTTATACCGGTAACTTTTGCCTCAACAACGGCGCCTATCTCAGCCTGCATAAAACGAAAGCTTTCCTTCCCGTGATATAAAATCACTGATTGTTATCGTAATATATACGTTCCTCGGGATAAACATAGCCGTTTTCCCTGGCATTTTTCTCATTGATTGAATCCTCAGTAGTTTCAGAAAGTGATTCTTCTATTTTGCTGTTATCATCAATAAGGGAGCTGACAGATTCCTGCATACTGCTTATTTCGCGTTCCTGCTTAACCTTAAGCCTGACTCTGCTGACAACCGTAAATATAAACACCGCCGCAACGATAAGCACAGCAATGATGATGATAACGGTTTTCGGTTTTAATTCAAAGGATTTTCTGCTCATATACAATCTCCCTGAAACGGTAATAATCACTTCAGATATTATACACCAAAACGGGGTTATTTTTCAAGATTTTTATTTAAGCTGGCGGAACATAAGAGAGGCGTTTTCTTTTGTGGCATATTCGTTTACGGAAAGCACCTCAAATTCGGATGTTTTTGCGCCGAAGGTGATTGAAATAACATCGCCGGGCTTAACCTCATAAGATGCCCGCTGAACTTTGCCGTTTACTGAAACATGCTTTGCATCGCAGGCCTCATTGGCAACGCTTCTTCTTTTGATAATACGGGATACTTTTAAATATTTATCGAGTCTCATACAATTTTCCTTTTACTGAATAAATAAAAGGCTGCCCCGGGGGACAGCCTCTTTTGAACTTAATTATTTCTTTGCAACCTTTGCTTTAAGAGCTGCACCGGGCTTGAAAGCAGCAACCTTTGTTGCGGGAACCTTTACGGTTTCGCCTGTTCTGGGGTTGCGGGCAGTCTTAGCCTTGCGCTTACGGGCCTCAAAAGTACCGAAGCCGATAAGGGTTACTTTGCCGTCTTTCTTGCTGGCAAGAGCATCGCCGATTGCATCGAGAGTAGCGTTAACAGCTTTCTCAGAATCTTTCTTGCTGAGAGCGGCTTTTGCTGCTACGGCAGCGATAAGTTCAGTCTTATTCATTGTGTTTTCTCCTATTAGAATAAATTTATGTTACGCATAAAGCGATCACATACGGTTTTGTTTCTTGACCTCATCCCAAAGGGCATCAAGTTCTTCAAGTGAAGCGGTTTTCATATTGATTCCTCTCTCATTCGCGAGAGATTCAACCTTTGAAAAACGGTCAAGGAATTTGTCTGTTGAGGCGGTAAGGGATTCTTCAGGGTCAAGCTTCAGGAATCTGGAAATATTAACCATTGAGAAAAGCAGATCTCCGAACTCTTCGGATATTTCTTCTTGGCTGCCGTTTTTGACGGCCTGCCTGAGCTCGGCGGATTCTTCATCCAGCTTTTCAAGAGCGCCATCGGCACAGTCCCAGTCAAAGCCTACATCGGCGGCCTTTTTCTGAACCTTGGCGGCCCTCATAAGAGCGGGAAGCTCTCTGGGCACGCTGAGCATGGACTCTGCGGTGCTTTTCTGGCCCTTGGTCTTTCGTTTGATTTCGTCCCAGTTTGAAAGGACTTTGTCAACAGTATCGGCTTCAACATCACCGAAAACATGGGGATGCCTGATAATGAGTTTTTTGCTCACGCCGTCTGTAACATCGTCAAAATCGAAGCTGCCCTTTTCCTCCTCCATAATTGTGTGAAACACAACCTGCATAAGGAGGTCACCCAGCTCCTCACAGAGAAGGGCGGTATCTTCTTTATTGATAGCCTCAATAACTTCGTAAGTTTCTTCTATAAGATTCTTTTTAATGCTTTCGTGGGTCTGCTTTGCATCCCAGGGACATCCGCCGGGGGCGCGGAGCAGTTTCATGATTCCGATAAAATCATCAATATTGTATCTGCTTTTATACTCGAAATCAACCATCAAAGCTCTCCGTATTTCTTACATAGAAATATTTACTCTCAGTATTTTACCCCAAAAATCCATATTTTTCAAGTACTTTTGCAATTTTTTCTCCTTTTGGCAATGTAATCACATCCTCTTTTACCAGAGTTTTGAGCAAAAGTACTGAAATTACATATACAACTGCGCCGGTAAACACGCCTGCAACCGTACCGACTGTGCCGGCATTTAGCAGAGAATCAGGTGAACCGAAGTGGAAAATACGCACAATAATGCCGTGAGTGGCAAAAGCGGTAATGCCGCAAAGGGCAGCGCCGATAAAGGGTTTGAAGAACACACCGAACCAGTTTACCTTGATTTTCGATACCCTGAGCAGGCAGAACATATTTATACCAACAATAAGGATGTAGAAAAGAATTGTGCCTGCAACTGCGCCGTAAATATTTATCTTGGGCATACCGACCAGAATGAAATTGGCAAGAATTTTGCAAACAGCGGCGCCTGCAACGGTTTTCATGGGGATATCCGCCCTGCCGACTGCCTGAAGCATATTGGTGGTGGGGGTGGATATTGCAATAATAGGGGTGAACAGACCGTAGCAGATGAGAATGGGGGCAATAAGGGGAATTGCCTCGGAGCTGTTGCCTCTGCCGTAAATAATGGTAAGTATGGGCGTGGCAAGGGATGCCATACCGAAACCTGCCGGCAGGGATATGAGCATACCGAAACGGAGCACCGTTTCAATAGTGGAGCGGATTTCTCCTTTATTCTTGATAGCCCAGGCCGTTGCAAGGGCGGGAATAGCGGAAACGCCAAGCTGAATGGTAATGGTGGGTACAAGGCTCTTAAAATCAAGGGCGGTACCGTATGCGCCCCAAAGATATTTAACCACTTCCGCAGAATCGGAAATATTAAGCCTTGCAAGCTCAACGGCTTTATTTATTGACTCGGAATGCATCGAAATAATCAGCGAAAAATCCTTGCTGATTGCGGAAGCAAGACGGGCCTGAATTGTAGCTGTATCTATAAGGTTTGTTATATTAAGAATAAGAGCACTTATAACCATGGGAATTGCAATGGTTATCATTTCTTTGGCAATAGCGGACCCCTGCTCGGGCTCCGGGGATGCCATAAGCTGGTTTTTGGTGAAGTGATCGCCGGAAATACGGTGATAAACCATTAAAAACAGAAGCGATAACAGGGAACCGATTGTTACGCCGAGAACAGCGCCTGCGGCAGCCCAGGGAACTATAACGCCGTTGGCCTCAGCCTCCGTTGTAACCAGTGTGCCGAAAACCTCGGCGGATTCTGCGCCGGCGGCAATCCCCTGATGATACTGAACAATACCTGCCGACATAATTGCTCTGATGAAAAGAAGGCCTAAAATGAGCTTTCCGAGGGCTTCTATAACCTGTGATATGGCAGTAGGCACCATATTGCGAAGGCCCTCATAATAGCCCCTGTATGCGCTCATATAGCAGCACAGGAATATGGAAGGCGCAACGCAGAGTATTGCTTTTAGGCTCTTCATATTTGCTATATATTTTGCATAAGGCAGGGCAACAATAAGAAGAATCAGAGTGCCTGCAACACCTACAACAAAAAAAACTTTTTTGGATGTAAGGAATATTGCCCTTGCACCTCTGTACTTCTGCAAAGCGACTCTTTCTGCCACCATCCTTGAAACGGCGACAGGCAGGCCTGCCATACTTACGGCAAATATTGGGGTATATATTTCATAAGCGGAGTTGAAATATCCTCTGCCTACGGTACCTATCATACTGGTCATAGGCATCTTGAATAGTGCGCCTATAACCTTGACCAGAACAACGGCAAGCATAAGAATCATGGCGCCGTTAAGCATGGAAGTCTTTTTTGAGTTTTCCAAGAGGTCACTTCCTTTCGTTCACTTCTGAGTAAAAATCGTAAATCCGGTTTTTTCTTGCAGCAATCTCATCAAAGCCGGAAATATATTCAAAGGGATATTTGTAATTGAAAATTCTTTCAACTTTTCTGCCGTTTTGCGCGCAGAGTTTTGTTACCGCTCCGGCACCTGCGGCAAATACGGTCTGCCGCTCCTCCATCATACACACATTGTATCTGCCGGCTGTTTCTCCCCTGCTCCAGCCCACATTCTCAAGATTGCCCGCACATTTGCTCTGGCGGTACATATAATATGGATCATAGCCGGATGCAGTAAGAAGTTCACGGGCATAATCGAGCATTTCACCTGCGGCGGCTCCTCTGTCCACCTCTGCGCCCTGAGTATTCAAATATGACGACCTTTTAAGTGAAAGAGTGTGAACCGTTATATTTTCGGGGGCAAGCATAACAGCAGTATCAAGGCTGTTTCTGAAATCATCGGGAGTTTCACCCGGAAGGCCGGCGATAAAATCGGTATTTATACATTTAAAACCATAGGAGCGTGAAAGCCGATAAGCTTCAACTGCCTGCTCAACAGTATGCTTTCTGCCGATGGCATCAAGGGTTTTCTGGTTAAAGGTCTGGGGGTTAATGCTGATTCTGTCTGTATTATGGAGCTTTAGCACTCTGAGTTTTTCGGGTGTGACAGTATCGGGTCTGCCGATTTCAACAGTGTACTCTTTAAGATAATCAAGGCTGAAATTATCCTCAATAACACACTGAAGATAATCGAGCTGTGAAGCTTCAAGAACACCGGGAGTGCCGCCGCCGAAATAAATATTCTCAAGCTTAAGATTAAGCGAGGAAGCATAGCCGGAAATAGCTTTTATTTCATCTGCCAGTTTTTCAAGATATTCCGGCAGAATTCTCCGCGCGTTTGCATTGGCTATGGAATGGCTCACAAAGGAGCAGTAACTGCACCTTGACGGGCAGAAAGGAATTGAAACATAAAGGCTGAAACCATCCGGCATAAATGAATCCATTATTTCCTTTTCATAACCTGCCACGGCGACGGTAAGCCCTGTTTTGTTTTCATTGACAAGCAGTTCATTTTTAAAGTAGTTTACAGCATTTTCAAAGCCCATATCCTCCGTAAGGCGGATAAACAGTTTGGAGGGCCGCACACCAGTGAGAACGCCCCATGGGGGCGTATAACCGGTTATTTCAACAAGGCATTTGTAAATTTGTACCGCAAGGTCAAGTTCCGCTCTTTCATCTTCTGTATCGGTTTTGCTGAAAGCTTTTTTTCCGTTTATATCAACATCTGCGTAAACCGCGCCGTTTTCATACCCGGCAATCACAGTGAGAGGATCAGAACCTTCATAATCATAAACAACGCTTATCTTTTCGTTGGGATAAAATATCCTGCAAAGATTTTCGCATTCATAGTGAAAATCATTTCCGATAATACGCAGTATCAACTATCTGTCCATCCTTCTGATAAATATATTCCTTACCCTCTCGTGAGAAAGAGATGTTACGGGACCGTGGCCGGGATAAATTGTATAATCGCCGTTAAGGGCAATTATCTTCCTGAGCGAATCAGCAAGTTCTTCGGCACTGCTGCCGATTTTATCCGTTCTTCCCACAGTGGAATAAAACAGAGTATCGCCGCTGATTATATTCCTGCCTTCTCTATCAATAAATATAACGCTACCCGCAGAATGGCCCGGGGTGTGCATTACGGTTATTTCACTTTCGCCTATGTTCACGGCAGTACCGTCATCGGCAATTATATCCGCCTCACAGGGATAAAGAGGAGCGGTAACGCCGAAATCATCCATAAGGTTATATTTTTTATCGGTAAGGCAGATATTATCATCCTTATGAATCAGCACTCGGGCCCCTGTTGCTTCCTTTGCCTTTGCGGCACCCATAATATGATCAAAATGGCCGTGGGTAAGCAAAATATACTCAACATCAATTTTATTTCTGCGGATAAACTCATCCAGCTCATCCGTATACCACCCTATATCAACAAGGGCGGCCTTCCCGGTTGCCTCATCGGTAAGAAGCCAGCAGTTGGCTAAATCGGGAATATTCAGATCAACAATTTCAACTTTCATTTATTTCTTCCATATATCGGTATCCATCAGAATTGTGACGGGCCCGTCATTGTTTATTTCAACCTGCATATCGGCGCCGAAAACGCCTTTTTCAACTGTTTTTATTCCCTGCTGTGCAAGGCAGCTGCAGAAATACTCATAAAGGCGGTTTGCGGTTTCAGGAGGCGCACTTGGGAAAAAAGATGGCCTGTTGCCTTTTTTTAAATCAGCGCAGAGGGTGAACTGGGAAATAACCAGAATCTGCCCGTCAACCGCGTGGATATCAAGGTTCATCTTTCCGTTTTCATCCTCAAAAACCCTGAGGTTTGAAATCTTTGCGGCAAGAAGCTCCGCGCAGCTTTCATCATCGCCTTCCATTACGCCGAGAAGAACATTGAAACCTTTATCAATTTTTCCTTTTATTTCACCGTCAACCGTGACGCAGGAAGATGTAACACGCTGAATTACAGCTTTCATTATAAACTCCTTTTAAATACCGGAACGCTCAATGCTGAGAACTCCGGATATTCTCTCAAGTTTCTGTGAAAGGGCTTTGAGGTGCTCAAGCCCGTTTACTACAAGTGTTATCAGTATAACAGTTCTGCCGTCTTTGGTGGGCCTGATGCTCAGATCGTTTATATCAACATGATTGTTGGCAAGCATTGTGGTTATATCCGCAATCATACCGATTCTGTTAAGGCAGTAAAGCTGTATGGTGCACTTGAAATCTTCTTTTACATTAACATCCCAGTAAGCGTTTATCCATCTTTCGGGCTCGGATGCTTCATTTATATTCTCGGGAACATTGGGGCACTTCTTAGTATGAATAGATACACCGTGGCCCCTGGTAATAAACCCGATAATATCATCCCCGGGCAGAGGATTGCAGCAGCGGGAAAGCTTGATAAGGCAGTTATCAATTCCTTCAACCACCACACCTTCACTGCTCTTTGCCCGCTTTTTGGCGGAAGGCTTGAATGATACTTCGGCAGGTTCATTAAGGCGGGTAAGTTTTAAATAATCCTCCTTGATACGGGGCATAAGCTTTGCCAGGGATATTCCGCCGTAACCGATGGCGGCATAGAATTCCTCCACATTATGGCAATGCTGCCTTTCCGCAAGGTTCTCAACAAACGGCCCCATCTCTTCTTCGCTCAGGCGGATATAATTTCTGCGGAATTCTCTTTCAAGCTCCGCTTTGCCCTCTTCAATATTTTCTTCCCGGCGTTCCTTCTTGAACCACTGCCTTATTTTGGTACGGGCCTGGCTGGTTTTTACAATTTTCAGCCAGTCTCTGCTCGGACCTTTACCCGGATTCGATGCAGTAAGTATTTCTATAATTTCACCGGTTTTTACCACATAATCAATGGGAACAATGCGGCCGTCGACTTTGGCGCCTGTCATCCTGTTGCCCACCGCAGAGTGAATTGCATAGGCAAAATCTATTACGGTAGCGCCCGAGGGCAGATCGTAAACATCGCCCTTGGGAGTAAATACAAACACTTCCTCGGGAACAAGGTCGCTTTTGATTGTGGAAACAATATCCTCAACATCTTCGTTTTCACTCTGATTTTCAAGCAGCTGCCTTACCCAGGCAAGGCGCTTTTCGTCAAATCCGCCGCCGGCGCTGTTTACGCCCAGCTTATACTTCCAGTGGGCCGCGATACCGTATTCAGCAGTATGGTGCATTTCCCAGGTTCTTATCTGAACCTCAAAAGGTATGCCCTCTTTGCCGAGAACAGTGGTGTGAAGGGACTGATACATATTTGCCTTGGGGTTTGAAATATAATCCTTGAATCTACCGGGGATTGCGGAATACATATCGTGAATAAGGCCAAGGCAGTTATAGCAGTCCGTTACGGTATCAACAATAATCCTGACGGCATATATATCGTAAATCTGTTCAAAGTTTTTATTCTGCATATACATCTTTCTGTATATGCCGTGAACGGATTTGATTCTGCCGGTTACGGATGCGTCGGGAACAATCTGTTTTGCTCTTTCCTCTATTTTACCTTTGATTTCTTCAAGGAATTCCTTGCGCTTTTCGCCCTGCATTTCAAGCTTATGCTGAATATCGCCGTAAGCAACGGGGTCAAGATAGCTTATTGATAAATCCTCAAGTTCTTCCTTAATGGGTCTGATACCGAGACGGTGAGCTATGGGAGCATAGATTTCTATGGTTTCAAGGGCAATTTCCCGCCTTCTCTGCTCAGGCTTGAACATAAGGGTTCTCATATTATGAAGGCGATCCGCAAGCTTTACGATGATAACCCTTATATCTTTATTCATCGCAATAAGCATTTTGCGTATATTTTCCGCCTGCTGCTGTTGCTTGACCTTTGACGGGTCAATAAAAATATTGCCTTCTGTTCTTTCCTCACTCTTGGTGGAAACACTGTGGATTTTGGTAAGTCCGTTTACAAGATCCGCAACGGTTTCGCCGAATTTTGCCTTAATATCGTCGATAGTACAGTTTGTATCCTCAACGGTATCGTGAAGCATAGCCGCAATAACCGAAGGGCAGTCCATACCCAGGCGAACCGTAATAATCGCAACGTTGATAGGGTGCATAATGTAGGGCTCCCCGGAAAGACGCTTCTGGTCTCCGTGAGCCTTTAAAGCATAGTCATATGCTTTTTTTATGCTTTCTGTCTCTTCAGCGGTGAAGGTTTTTTCGGATAAATCAAGAAGGGTTCCGAAAGCTTCTTCAACAGTTGAGAAGGTATCATTTTTTATAGACCTGTCATTCATATATTACACCTTAACCGAACGCAGTTTTTTCATAACACCCGATTCTTCAAGATTAACCTTCGGGGGATTCTGCGGAACATACAGGCAGTTATTGCCGTCAAGCTCAAATATTCCCATTTCAAGCATCATATTCACAGTGGCAATATAGGATGCCAGCTTTGAGCCGTCATCATTAAGACGGACGCAGAGCTGCTCATAGCAGCAGTCTTTAAGGGGCTTTTCCTTAACGCTCCTGAAAACCTCAATCTGAGTGTTTCTGTCCGGTATAAGGGCTGAAACCTCATCGGCGGTAAGTTTTCTGTTGCCGGAAAACTTTTCATAAAGGCTTATTGAATTAAGCACCTTATCCTCATCTGTTACAGAGGGCCTTATGCCTCTGACGCAAACGGAAACCACAGCTTCGCCGTTGAATATGTTTTTTTCAAGATTAACGGCAAGGTCAACGGTATCGCCGATTTCATAGGGGAATGATTTCTCTGCAGTGCCGAAAAGCATTACGCCGTTTCTTGCGCCGTTTTTGGATACAGTAAGCCGTGTATGCTTGCCGTCCGATACAGGAGTGATATCATCAATAACAACCCCGAAAAGCCCGAAGCAGGGCTGGGGATTGGATGCGCCGAAGGGCTCAAGAGCTGCAATACCGGGCAAAAGAGCAAGGCTTACGGATGAGAGATTGATTTTACAGTCAATCCTCTGAACGGCAAATGGCATCTGCTTAGTGGAAGCATATTCGTTTATTCTTCTTCTGAACTCCGGAATTCTCTCTTTCTTGATGCCGATGCCGGCTGCAAGGGTATGCCCGCCGAAATGGGTAAGGCAATCCGAAACAGACTCAATGGCGTCGTAGATTGAAAAGCCCTCAATGCTTCTGCAGGAGCCTCTTGATTCTTTATCATCGGATGATATGACAACACAGGGCCTGCCGAAACGCTCGGTAAGCTTTGCGGCCACAATACCCACAACGCCCTGATGCCAGTTTTCACCGTCAACAACAATTATTTCACTGTTTCTTATATCCGGGTTTTCGGCAATAATCTGAAGAGCGCTGCCGAAAATTTCATTTTCCGTTCTCTGCCTGTTGATATTCATCTGATTGATTTCGGCGGCAATTTCATCCGCTTTATCAATATCATCGCAGAGAAGAAGATCAACAGCTTTATCCGCGCTGCTCATTCTGCCGGCGGCGTTAAGCCGGGGGCAAAGCGCAAAAGCGGCAGACGAAGAATTAAACGGCTTGTTGCCGATACCGGCAGCATTTATAAGGGCGGCTATGCCTATACCCGGGTTCTCGCTTATCTGCCTTATTCCCCTTCTAACCATTACCCTGTTTTCACCGGTAAGAGAAACAACATCTCCTATAGTGCCGAGAGCAATATACTCACCATACTCTTCAAGCAGTTCGTCACCTGAATCGCCGTCAATGGCACAGCAAAGCTTGAAAGCAACGCCCACGCCGCTCATCTCTTTGAATGCGCTGGGGCAGTCCGGCCTGTGAGGGTCAACCACAGCTTCACATACCGGAAGAGTATCACCCACCTTATGGTGATCCGTAACAACAACCTGCATACCGCATTTATAGGCAAATTCAATTTCTTCAATTGCGGATACGCCGTTATCAACGGTAACAATAAGGTTTACACCTTCATCCCTGAGCTTTTCAACTGCTGGAATATTAAGGCCGTACCCTTCCGTTATTCTGTCGGGTATGTACCTTATAACATTTGCGCCGCGGCTTTCAAGGAACGAAAACAGCAATGCGGTTGATGTGACACCGTCCGCATCGTAATCGCCGAAAACACAGATTTTTTCAAAGCTGTCAATTGCCGCATTTACCCTCTGAGCAGCTTTATCCATATCTTTTATGGATAAGGGGTCAAGAGTCAGTTCGGCATACTCATCAAAAAAGCTGTAAGTATCCTCCGACAGATCTGAAATACGGGATGTAAATATCAGCGCTGCAAGGGGATCAATACCGTACTCCTGAGAAATAACCGCTGCCTTCTCCTTATCCCCTTTGGAAACAATCCACTTCTTTCTCTTCATAACACACCTGTAATACGCAGGCCTTTTAAATAAGCAAAGGCACTGCCTGAAAATCATAATCGGTTAAGTATATCATTAAATTAAATATATTTCAAGATAACTTCTACATATAATTACTTTATAACGCAAAAATATTGATTTAATTCGAATTTTTTACTATAATAGTAACAACAATTACAGAAACCGGAGTGTTAATATGGAAAACACAAACGACAATTCCGTTATTATTGAACCGGAAGAAACCCCAAAAGGGAAAAAAATCAATAAGAAATCTGCAATTATCGCAGCTGTTTCCGCTGTAGCAATTGCCGCATTATGCCTGATTATTATATTTGCAACCGGCAGCAGATTCATTAAAAACGGCGACGGATATAAGCTGATTTCCAGCAGAAACAAACAGGGCGTTACCGAAACAACGGTTGACTGTGTAAAAGGCAATAAATCAAAGCCGGTTAATGCAATATCCTCAGGCGCTTTCGGCAGCAACGCCACGCTGGAGATTATCAAAATCGGAGCCGATGTAAAAGAAATAGGCGAAGATGCATTCAGAAACTGCACAAAGCTGAAGCAGATAAAGGTAAACAAAAACAATGAATACTTCTGCGATATAGACGGAGTATTGTTTGATAAAAAAGCAAGCAGGATAATCTGCTACCCTGCCGCTTATGCCGATTACCTTACCGAAAAATTCCATTACGATGAAAAAGAAAATGAAGAAGAAAAAGGAAAATACTACAGCGATGATGTGCTCTCATACACGATTCCGGAAACCGTAAAAGTAATTGGCAGACGCTGTTTTGAGGGCTCGGGAATAGTATCGCTTATGATTCCCTATTCTGTTGAAACGATAGAAGAGAGAGCATTTTACAACTGCACCGGTCTTGAAACAATAATCAGCTACAGCGGAAGCGAAAGAACTTACTCACTGAGCAGCGGGGTAAAAACTATAGGCAAAGAAGCTTTTGCCAATGACGGAAGAATCATTTATTTCTATATACCCGCCTCTGTTGAATCGATAGGAAGCCGGGCTTTTGCCGGCACAGGCACAAGAACGGATATTGAAATAGAAAGCGAAAAAGCATTCAGCGTGGAGCTGAGTGAAAAAGAATTCAAAGAAAAAGTCACAGCCGGAAAAAACTGGTACCCGGATAAATATGAAAATGTGAATTTCGGAGTAAAAAGAACCGTAAACAAATAAAAAGCACGCCTGCTTTCGGGTTAAACCGGAAACAGGCGTGAACTGTTTATTTACCCAGCAATAAGGGACCAGAGTTTTTTGATTAATACAAATATTCTGAGGCTGAAGAACTGGTTTGAAGCTCTCTTTGCCTGAGCTTCCTGAGAATTATCTCTCTCATATTTAAGAGGTTCGCTTCCGTCATCTATAACAAATGCCTGAGTAAGAGTGATGCCGCCCTTGCCCATTAACTGGCAGCGTACATAAAGGAAATTCTCAGCACCTTTAATCTCATCAAGATCAATGGTATATGAAGCAGACTCAGCAGATTCGGTAACTTTGGCGCTGTCAATAACACTGCCGTTGGCAACCCACCTTATATCGTTGGTGTTATTGTATTCAATGGTTATCTTATGGCCGTCAACGGAAATGCCGGTAAACATCGGATACGGTAAATCGGTATCTCTTACATCAATATCCACTTCGGGGCCGAATTTTTCTTTATCTGCCCTGATTACTCTTGTTACGGCAAAGAAGGCGCCGCTCTGCATGGTTTTCTTAACATTTTCAGGGGTGTTGCTTTCCATCATAAATACGGAATATGATGAATCAACATCGCGGATATAATGGGTATCACCGTTGGAAAAACCTATAATACGCTTGCCGTAAGGCAGGCAGGCCATAAGAAGGTTATCCCAGGTGTCTCTGTCATAACCGGTAGTGCCGTTATGCTCATTGAACACTTCCATACCGAGGCAGGAATCATAGCGGAGCAAAATATCCGCAAAGTAAGCAATCTTTTCAGGATCGGAGCAATTTGCTCTGTCTGAATTGCTGTTAAGCCAGTCGCCGGGGTGGTTTATAAAGGACAGCGCGCCGTAATGGTCGGCAAGCCTTACTGCCCCTTCATAATCATTCTCATAGCCAAGGTAATTATCGCCGGCATTCTCCGGAAGGAAAATGGCGTTTACATGGTCTTTGGTTATGGTAAGGGCGTTAAGCTCGTTGCCGCCGGTAATGCAGGTCATTCCCCTGCCCCTTGCCTGACCGTCAACGGGATAAGAGCCGTCAAGCAGTGCGTTATACTCCTCATCGGTAAAATAATGAACCGTGTTACCGATTATCCTCTGATAAATATACAGGGGAATCTCCGTAGGCTTTTCGTTCCAGGGTTTGCCTGTAACGCCGTGATCGGTCATAGCAAGAAAATCAAAACCCTGCTTGTAATATTCAAGAATCATATCACGGTAATCAACCTGCGCATCGCTTACAAAAGAATGGGTGTGAAGGTTGCCCTTGTATGCGCCCCAGGCATTATCACCGGACCATACAACATCCTGATAAGGTGAAAATATCTTATAATCTTTTTCTGCTGTTCCGGCGACAGCGGCTGCACCGGCACAAACAGAGAACAAAACAGTTATAACCATAGCAAGTGAAATCAGCTTAACGAGTTTTCTTTTCATAACGGTCCCCTTTTCTTGGAATAATATTTCAAATCAATTATAACATATTGTGTTTTAATTTCAAGAAATAAGAACATAAAATTTTATAATCTTGACTGCGTTTTTAAAGTCGGTTATACTTAAATCAACAAAAACAAACGGAGGAATAATTATGAGAAAAGATTTGGGTGTAAAAGCCGCAGTTTATCCGATGCCGGTGCTTATGATTGCAACATACGATGAAAACGGCGTTGTGGATGTTATGAACGCCGCCTGGGGAATGATATGCGATTACGATAAAATAAGCCTTACCCTTTCGGAATCGCACAAAACGGTAAAGAATATCAAAAAATCAAAAGCATTTACCGTAAGCCTTGCGGATAAGAAAAACATTGCAGCCGCCGATTACTTCGGAATAGCATCGGGGAACGATACCCCGGATAAATTTGAAAGAACAGGAATGACAGCAATAAAGAGCGAAAGAGTAAACGCGCCCATAATTGACGAATTCCCCGTTACAATGGAATGCGAGCTTGCCGAAATTGTTTCAACAGATAATGTTTACAGCATAATAGGCAAAATAGTAAATGTTTCCGTAAGGGAAGAGATACTTGATGAGGACGGCAAGGTGGATATAACCAAATCCGGTATTCTGATTTTTGATCAGTTCAGAGCGGGATACTATGTTACCGGCGAAAAAGCCGGCCAGGCCTGGAGCAGCGGAAAAGAACTGGATAAATAAACTCAGCCCGCAAAGCAGATAATGCTTTGCGGGCTGTTTATTTATATTTCGCTTATGAACTCGCCGATGCGTTTTATTGCGGTGAGGATATGGTCTGTGGAGTAGCAGTAGGAGGCTCTTACGAAGCCCTCGCCGCTTTCTCCGAAGGCGGTGCCGGGAACTACGGCAACCTTTTTGGCGGCAAGGAGCTTTTCGCAAAATTCCTCGCATTTCATACCCGTTGAAGCGATGGAAGGAAAAGCGTAAAACGCTCCCTCCGGCTCGCGGCATTCAAGGCCGATATCATTAAAGCCCTTTACCATAAGCTTTCTGCGGGTATCGTATTCCTCCATCATTGCTTCAACCTCATCATTACAGTCCCTCAGGGCTGTTACCGCCGCATACTGGGATGTGGTGGGCGCGCACATTATTGCAAACTGATGAAGCTTTGTAATCTGAGAAATAATCTCCTCCGGGCCGCAGGTATACCCAAGGCGCCATCCGGTCATTGAAAAGGCCTTGGAAAAGCCGTTGATAACCACGGTCCGCTCCTTGAGACTGCCCACGGAAGCCGGTGAAACGTGGCGTTTGCCGTTAAAAGTAAGCTCGGAATATATCTCATCGGATATAAGCACAATTGATGTGTCTTTTATTACCTGCTCAATTTCCTCATAATCCTTTTTTTCCATAATTGCGCCGGTAGGATTTGAGGGGTATGGCAGAATAATCGCCTTGGTTTTATCCGTGATTTTTTCTTTCAGCTCTTCCGCTTTAAGTTTAAAATCATTTTCAGCCCTGTTATTGACTATAACCGGCACGCCCCCGGCCATCTTTACCATAGGAACATAGCAGACATAGCTGGGCTGAGGCACGATAACCTCATCACCGGGGTTTATAACAGAGCGGAGTGCGGCATCAATAGCTTCGCTGCCGCCTACGGTTACAAGTATCTCCGTATCCGGATTATACCTGAGGGCGTATTTCCTGAGCATATACCGGGATATTTCGGCTCTGAGCTCGTTCAGACCCCTGTTGGATGAATAACCGGTTCTGCCCCTCTCAAGGGATTTTATGGCGGCGTTTCTTATCTTCCACGGTGTGGGAAAATCCGGCTCGCCTACGCCAAGAGAGATTACATCTTTCATAGTGGCGGCTATATCAAAAAACTTGCGTATTCCGGAAGGCTGAATTTCTGTTATTGTATTGTTTAATACAGCCTCGTAATTCAGCAAGATGAAACAACTCCCCGCTGATCCGGATCGGTAACGTCAAGGTCAACATCCAGCTCTTTATAGCGCCTCATAACAAACTGGGTTTTGGTTGAGGTTACGCTCTCTATAGTGGCAAGCTCCTTTGCAACGAACCTTGAAACATCCTGGAAGGACTTGCATTTTACTATTACGCTTAAATCGGAATCTCCGGAAAGCAGATAAACGCTTTCAACCTCGTGGAAGCGGGCTATCTTTTTTGCCACATCTTCAAAGCCGAGGCCTGCCTTTGGAGTAACCTTGATTTCAACGATGGCGGAAACATAGAATTCATCAAGCTTTTCCCAGTCAATAACTGTTCTGAAGCCTCTGATAAGGCCGTCCTTTTTCATCTGCTGTATCTCGTTTACAACTTCGATTTCGGGGAGCCCGGTAACGGTGGAAATATCGCTTGCGGACATCCTGGCATCCTTTGCAAGAAGCTTTAATATCTGAACATTCATGATTTTTCTCCTTCAAATAATTTTCCGTATTATACCACATAGCTTTGCAATTGGCAATAAACTATGATTACAATTTTTAATTATAAAAAATGATACGCAACAAGCTTTTATTTTTCAATTAAATATGGTATTATTTCTATCAAGAAAATAACTGTTTGTTTAATTATTTGTAGATAGGTGATAATGTATGACAGATTTTGAAAAACAAATCATAGATATTATTAAAGATAGGAATGGCGTAAGGGCGGCTGAAATTGCCACCATATTAAACTGTGACCGTTCAAAAGTGTATGATGCACTAAACGGCTCATTAAATGAGTTTTGTTTTCAGCGTAATTACAAATGGTATTATGGTTCAGTTGCTAAGTCCGATTATAAAACTAATGATAAATCAGTTGATAAAAAGCTTTCCTCACTTTGTGAATACTATTTAAATTGTCTGAGCTTGGAGCAGGATAAAGGCATTTCGACTATATTAAAACCTGATAACAAAAAGTATATAGAGATTAACACAACAGACCCAACCCACTTCTTGAATTCCGATACTATAGAGTTTATTAAAGAAGCGTCCTCCGATAGATATTCAAACATATATATGGGATATCCAATAAAAATAAGTGAATGCTACTCAATTAAATACAATAAAAAATACAAAACTATAAAACCACTATTTTTATTTCACATCGAGTACGATGTAGGTAAGGTTTCCGTTAATAAATACCCTATAATAAACGCAGAAATTATTAAAGAGTATTCGAATAGTGACAGCAATTCTTTTGTCTATGACTTAATCGCCCTTGAGGATGAACTCGGTTTGAACACATCTGAAATTGAATATGATATTGAGGATTTGGTTGAACGTATCCAGTCTGTTAGGCAATGGAATTGGAAAGAAAGAATTAACCCAAATTACATAAATAATGATAAAAGTTTATTATCAATTAGTGAATGTGGTATATACAACAAGGCTATCATTATTTCTTCCGAACGCTCACCATTTACAATTGGTTTGGAAAGTGAGCTAAAAGCACTTTCAGACTTATCTGAGGATGAATATAAAGAAACCGCGTTGCACGATTGGATTTATCCAGGAAATAGTAAAAATATCAAAGATGATTCTGCTTCGAAAGAAAAAGTTTTACTTGAAGTTTTACCTTTAAATTCAGAGCAGGAAGAAGCTATTCAAAAATCTTTGTCATCAAAGCTTACCATTGTCACAGGCCCTCCCGGAACTGGCAAATCTCAGGTTGTTACAGATTTGCTTATCAATGCAGCTTGGCAAGGAAAAACCGCATTGTTTGCAAGCAAAAACAATAAAGCTGTTGATGTTGTAGAGTCAAGGGTAAATAAATTAGCTAATAATCCAATTCTTTTTAGATTGGGTGCGGATTCTATCTCTCAGCGATTTGCTGAAATTGCCGAAGGAATGATTAGAACCTCAAGCAATCAGAATGACAAAGAAAAATATGAAAAAGAAAAAAAGAAATATTTGCAAATAGTTGAAAAATATGAAAAAGAAAAAAACTATAAGCAATCTTTTATAGAACTTAGAAATAAACTTGATTCGCTAGAACAGAAATTTTGTGAAATACGCGAAACAGTTATTCCTATATATGATTTAATAAACGAAAATGATAAACAATTACTAAAAGATTCATTTGATGAATTTAAAAGCTCTTATCTTATGGCTCAAAAAGAAGAGCAATCACTCATAGTTCGAGCTTTTTGGAAATTTATTTCCAAAAAAAGATATGAGATTTTAAAAGAAAAAGAAGAATCTTTATACACTATTCTTTCTGAGTATAAAAGTAATTCAATTCTCGATAAACTTAAGTCAAACAATTTTTCAATAGATTTGATTGAATCAGATATAAATGATTTGATTGACATTATCGATTTGACACTTGAATACAAACATTTACAGACTGAATTTAAAAAAAGTATTCCGCTTGAAAAAATTGATAAGCTTTTGATTGAGTATAAGCACAATATTTCTGAATTATCGAGCAATCTTTGGAAAGACTATTTAAATGTTAGAAACATTAAAATCGATAGCGAATTAAGAGAAAGAATAAGTAGATTTGCAGCTGCTATGAGATTATTCAACGATGAGGATATTTCAGATTATCCAGAACTGCAAAAGGAGTTTAAAAATCTACAAAAGTGTTTATCAAATCTTTTACCATGTTGGGCGGTTACTTCTCTATCTGTAAAAGGGAGGGTTCCTTTTGAAGCCGGGAAAATTGATTTGCTGATAATTGATGAGGCAAGCCAGTGCGATATTGCTTCAATTATCCCTTTATTATACCGCGCAAAAAGTGCTGTTATTATAGGGGATTCAAAGCAATTGCGTCACATTTGCTCAATTAGCAGAAAGCAAGACGTAAGTTTATTGAGTAAATATGATGTTGGATTTGAATGGTCATATGTTGCAAATTCAATCTATGACAGAGCAATTAGTGTCGCCGACCATGAAAACATTATCACCCTTCGAGATCATCACAGAAGTTATGATAGAATAATCAATTTTTCAAATTCAGAGTTTTATGACGGAAAATTGAGAGTAGCTACAAACCACAGCAATTTAACCGTTCCCAGCGGACTTGAATTGGGAATAAAGTGGTGTGATGTTAAAGGCAATACAGAAAAGCCTTTAAATGGGTCTGCAATTAACAAAGAAGAGGCTGAATATTTAATTACACTACTCGAATCACAAATTGTAGACAAAGAATATTCAGGTTCAGTCGGCGTTGTAACCCCATTTCGTGCTCAAGCAGATTATATAAGAGAACTGATTGAGAAAAGATCAAATTTAAGCGAATACTTATATAAGAATAATGAGTTTTGGGTCGATACTGTTCATAAATTTCAGGGCGATGAAAAAGATATTATTATTTTTTCACCTGTTATTTCAGACGGATGTTCATCATCAGCAATTTCATTTTTAAAAAATACTGGTAATCTTTTTAACGTTGCAATTACAAGAGCACGGGCATTGCTGATTGTTACAGGTAACATGGAATACTGTCTCAATTGTGGGGTATCTTATCTTGAGCATTTTGTATCTTATGTTAATGATATGAATATCAACTCACAACCAATAGATAATATCATTGATAATTTTGATAGGCAATATCCTGTATCAATAGATGACAGTAGCGTTTCTGAATGGGAAAAACTATTCTATACTGCTCTTTATGATGCTGGAATTAAATCATTTCCACAATACCCCGCTGATAAATATAAGCTAGACTTAGCCATTTTTGATTCAAACAGAAAACTGGATATTGAAATTGACGGCGAACACTATCATAGTGATTGGAACGGTGAACTATGTTACAGGGACTATCTAAGAAATCAAAGACTATTTGAACTTGGCTGGGATGTAAGAAGATTTTGGGTTTATCAAATAAGAGATGATTTGGCTTGGTGCGTAAACGAAATAAAAAAATGGATTGGTAATAAATCCTAACTATAATTGATATAAGACAAGCGAGATATGTTTGCTACTGCAAGCATGTTGATGACCTTGTCTATTTTTGCATATTATATTATTGCTACAGTAATCAAATTCTCATTTGTTTATATTTTTACAATCTGTCCATTGAAAAGCGGGCGGAATCTGTGGTATAGTATGTTGAATTAAAAAACAGGAAAGAAAGATTTATTATGGATAAATATGTAAGAGGTTATCTTGATACGGTTGATGATGTGCTGAGAAACCCTCTGGTAATATCAATGAAGCAGTATAACCACCACGCCGGGATAAGCACGCACTTTCACTCGGTTTATGTTTCATACACGGTTTACAAATACTGCGCAAGGCGAAATATGGAAAAACAGCTTACCGATGATATAACAAGGGCATCACTGCTGCACGATTTTTATCTTTACGACTGGCCTACGGAAAAGCACGAGGAATACCATATATTTTATCACCCCAAAGAAGCAGTCAAAAACATAGAAAAAACCGGCATAATCAAGCTGAACTATATGCAGAAAAATATGATTCTCAACCATATGTTCCCTGCGGCTCAGATGCCGAGAAGCTTAGGCGGGTGGATTCTCACCGCCGCCGATAAATACTGCGCCACAAGGGAACTTGTGGAGGGCGAAAAGTGCTTCAGGGCAATATATAACGATATTGACAAGGAGATTGACGATGCTGGAACTGTGCTGTAAACTGTTTCTGTGTTTTATCCTCTTTGCCTTTATCGGCTGGGATGTTGAAACGCTGCTTTATGTGATAAGGGACAGAAAAGTTGTAAAAAGAGGGTTCCTTTTCGGCCCCGTATGCCCGATTTACGGCGTGGGGGCTCTTATGGCCACCATAATAATAAAAACCGGAATAACAAATTCATTCTGGATTTTTTATATAGGTATGGTGCTTTGCGGAATAATGGAATACATAACCCATTTTGTTATGGAAAAAGCTTTTAAAGCAATGTGGTGGGATTACAGCGACAGAATGTTCAACATAAACGGCAGGGTTTATATCAAGGGGCTTATTTTCTTCGGCTTCGGTATGCTGTTTATGGTTAAATACCTGCTACCCCCTATCTACGCAGTAATGGATATGCTGCCCGTATGGGCGTTGGGGCTTATTACCTTTGTTATTTACACCTTGTTGGTTGTTGACATTACAACAACCATTGCGGACCTTAAGGATACGGTAAACACTCTGAAAAGTTTTCTTTCAAACACCATCAACAAAGGCCAGGAAGGCCTTGACGATATAAGCAATGTAATAACCACTGCTGTTGACAAAACGAAAGGTAAAATCAAGGAAAGCGAATCCCTGAGCACAATTACAAACAGTATAAAAACAGAATATAATGTACTGGACAGAATCAAAAGAAGATACCCGAACTTTAACCTTGAAAGATACAAGCAGGAGCTTGAATATTATTTCGGACCGGAAGCAACAGAAAAGGGCAAAGAAGGCATTGTGCTTCACGGCGACAGCAAGATAAGCGATACCGAGCCCTGCGCAAAAAACGAAGATGAAAATGAGAATGAGGAGCAAGAACAATGAGCTTTTTATTTAAGGCAATCAGCACGCTGATGAGCGTAATAACAGCTGCAATAACCGCTCTGGGTATTCCCCTGGGCGACAGTATGGAAGGGCACGAATTCCCCGTAATCGGCATTGAGCAGAAGGCAGATGATGCAATCCGGGTGATGTCATTCAATGTGCGCTGCACCGATGTAGGCGGAAACCCGGCAATCAACCGCCGCTTAATAGTGCTTGAGGAAATAGTCAAAGCTGCTCCGGATTCTCTCGGCCTGCAGGAGGCAACACCCCAGTGGATGACCTGGCTGGGCACCCTTGAGGACTACGGAATTGTAGGCGAAGGCAGGGACGGCGGCAAATTAGGCGAGCACTGCCCTGTTCTTTATAACAAAACAAAATATAAACTCATTGACAGCGATACATTCTGGCTTTCCGAAACCCCGGATAAAGTATCTTTCGGATGGGATGCAGCCTGCAGAAGGGTGTGCACCTGGGCTCTGCTTGAGGATATAAACACAGGGCTGAGATATGTTCATGTTAACAGCCATTTTGACAATGCAGGCATCAAAGCCGTGCCCGAAGAGGCAAAGCAGATTGCAAAGTTTATTAAGGACAAATTCAGTAATATACCCGTTGTATTCACAGCGGATATGAATACCCAAAGGGACAGCGAAGCTTACAGAATAATGACCGCGCAGCTTTCAGACGCAAGAGAAACTGCACCGGACTGCAAGTCCTTCGGCACTTACCACGATGCAAAGCCGGAAGAGCACACCGACGATATTATAGATTATATCCTTTACTCGGAAAGTGTTACTCCCCTTGTTTACAGAACGGTTACCGACGGAATTGACGGGCGTTTTGTTTCAGACCACTTCCCGATTTACGCCGATGTAAAAATAGAACAGAAATAAAGAATGTCCGAAGGCCCTGAGGTCTTCGGACATATTTTTTATTTAACGGGAACAAGCTTTTCCTTGCCGCCCATATAGGGCTGAAGGCTCTTGGGAATGTTTACGCTGCCGTCTTCATTAAGATTATTTTCAAGCAGGGCAATAAGCATTCTGGGGGGAGCCACAACGGTATTGTTAAGGGTATGGGCATAATACTTTTTGCCGTCCTTGCCGTTTACCCTTATCTTAAGCCTGCGGGCCTGAGCATCGCCCAGATTTGAGCAGGAGCCGACCTCAAAATACTTCTTCTGCCTGGGTGACCAGGCCTCAACATCAAAGCTTTTAACTTTGAGATCTGCAAGGTCGCCGGAGCAGCACTCCAGAGTTCTTACGGGGATATCCATGCTTCTGAAAAGATCAACGGTATTCTGCCACAGTTTATCAAACCACATTTTGCTGTCCTCGGGTTTGCAGACAACAATCATTTCCTGCTTTTCAAACTGGTGGATTCTGTAAACGCCTCTCTCCTCTATGCCGTGGGCGCCCTTTTCTTTGCGGAAGCAGGGTGAATAAGAGGTAAGGGTATGGGGCAGAGTATCCTCCTCAACGATAGTATCAATATACTTGCCTATCATTGAATGCTCGCTGGTACCGATAAGGTAAAGATCTTCACCCTCGATTTTATACATCATTGCATCCATTTCGGCAAAGCTCATAACGCCGGTAACAACATTGGAGCGGATCATAAAGGGAGGCACACAGTAAGTGAAGCCTCTGTCAATCATAAAATCTCTGGCATAGGCAATGCAGGCGGAATGAAGGCGGGCAATATCGCCCATAAGATAGTAAAAGCCGTTGCCTGCAACTCTTCTTGCAGCATCAAGGTCAATGCCGTTGAACCTTTCCATAATATCGGTATGATAAGGGATTTCAAAATCGGGAACAAGGGGCTCGCCGTATTTGGTAACCTCTACATTTTCGGTATCATCTTTGCCGATGGGAACAGAATCATCAATGATATTGGGAATGGTCATCATAATCTTTGTGACCTTTTCGCCCAGCTCTTCTTCAAGCTGTTCACACTGAGCAAGGCGCTCGGAAAACTCGGTTACCTTTGCCTTTGCTTCCATTGCTTCGTCTTTTTTGCCCTGAGCCATAAGAGCGCCGATTTCTTTTGAAACCTTGTTTCTGTTGGCTCTCAGGCCGTCCGCCTCAGTTTTGGCTGACCTGAGCTTTGAATCAAGCTCTATCACTTCATCAACAAGGGGAAGCTTGGAATCCTGAAATTTCTTTTTTATGTTTTCCTTAACAACATCGGGGTTCTCTCTTAAAAATTTAATATCAATCATTCTGAATCCAACCTTTCAAGTAGTTCTACTGCCTTTGAAATATATTCATCCCCGGCAAGTTCCACGGCGCCTTTATCCACAAGGGCGGCGGTGGCAGGGTTTACGGGTATCTGAGCAAGCACGGGAACACCCAGCTCCGATGCAACAGCCTCGGCTTTGCTTTCGCCGAAAATATCTATTCTTTTGCCGCAGTCGGGGCACAGAGCGTAGCTCATATTCTCAATAATACCCAACACGGGGATATTCATAAGCTTTGCCATATTGAAAGCTTTTTTAACAATCATTGTAACCAGATCCTGAGGAGTGGTAACAACTATTATACCGGAAAGAGGAATGCTCTGAAATACGGTAAGGGGAACATCACCGGTGCCGGGAGGCATATCAACAAACATATAGTCAACATCGCCCCAGGCAACATCCTTCCAGAACTGCTGAACAACTCCGCTGATAACCGGTCCCCTCCACACAACAGGAGAATCCTCTGTTTCAAGAAGGAAATTGACGCTCATTATTTTTACGCCTGTTTTGCTTTCAACCGGGAAAAGATACTCATCATTGCCCTGAGCTCTGCCGGAAAGACCGAAGCTTTTAGGAATTGAAGGGCCTGTGACATCGGCATCAAGAATTGCGGCGGAACGGCCTTTGCTCTGAACTGCGCAGGCAAGCATTGAGGTTACAAGAGATTTGCCTACGCCGCCTTTACCGCTGACAACACCTATTACTTTTTTGATATTGCTGTAAGGGCCGCAGGGAATGTGCATATCCTTGGGGTCCCTTGATGAGCAGTTACTGGCACAGCTTGCGCAGTTACCGCTGCAGGATTCGCTCATACTAACACTCCTTATCGGGAAATAATGCTGTTTATTACAGCCGAAATCACATATGCGATACCGGCAATGAGAGGCATGTGGATAATGTAGATTATAAAGGCCTTTCTGCCTAAAAAGCCGAAAAATTTAATTCTCTGCTTATAGGAATACTCCGGAAAACCCTTTTCGGAAAGAAGCCGGCCGATAAAAACCCCTGCAAAGAAAACGAATATATCGGGGAAAATGGGAAAATAATCGGCAGAGGCAAAGGAGGGCGAATAAATGCCCAGAGGAACAAACCAGTTTACAGTGTAAAGAACCTGAGGAAGTTTCAGGACAAACAGACTGCCGTAGCTGAGCACCCCCTGCTCAATCCCGCTGAAAAACGGGTAGAGAACAGCGCAGGCAAGTATGCCTACATAGGGGTTAATCCGGTTAACCTTTTTTGAAGTAAGTGAATAAAGGATAACACAGAAGCCGAGAAAATGCAGAATACCGAAATAAATCTCAAGCCCGGTTACGCCGAATGCCGGCAGTATAAAAACGGTAACCAGCGTGAAGGCGGCGGCAGCGGCTGCGATTTTGATTCCCCTTTTGAGATTACTGCGGGAAAGGGAGCAGGAAAGGCCGCATACGCCGATAAACAGGCAGGCAAAAAAGGGCTCCACGGGCACAAAAAAATCGAACAAGCGGTTTGCAATCTCAACCTCAAATAACTCGCCGAGGATAAAGAATGCGTGGTAAATAACCATGCAGAAAACCGCAAGCCCTCTTATTTCATCAAGCAGATGAATTCTTTTTTTGACTGACCCTGAATTTTCCATAGTCAACATTTTATCATAAAGTTATAAAAATGCAATAGTTTCATTGACTTTGAAAAAAATTTAATATAAAATAATCGGGTAAGCATACCCCGGAAAAGAGAAATATATTTTTGGGAGGAAACTATGAAAAAGTATATGAACCTTAAGGAAATCCTGGCTTATTCCCTGGGCCTTTTCGGCTTTCAGGCAATAGTGGGATTGCTGAACTCCTATCAGGCAGAATTTTACGGCTCAATAATGGGCGCAAGCCTCGCTGTTGTTGGCGTAATAATTCTTGTGGCAAAAGTTGTTTCCGCCATATTTGACCCGATAGTAGGTAACAAGATTGAAGGCACAAACAGCAAAATGGGCAAATTCAAGCCCTTTATCCTTATTTCCATCCCCATTCTCCTTATATTCACGGCTGTTGTGTTCTTTGATATTCCCGGCCTTCATCTTGATGTGGCAGGAAACAAGCTGTATGTTTATATTTTCATTACCTTCCTTATCTGGTGCCTGGGTATGACCCTGGCCGATGTTCCCACCCAGGGAATAGCCGCCGTGCTTACCCCGGATGCAAATGAGAGAACAAACGTGGTTTCAATTGCCAACACTGCAAAGCAGATTGGTTTTGCAGCCTGCGCGGTAATAGTACCCGTTATCTGCCTTATTATCCCCGAGGGCTCAAAGGTTCTTGTAAAGAAAGGCGAAACCGATACCCCGATGATTGCCGGGGAATACTTCTGGTCCGCACTGGCAACTGCGGCAGCCGGCTGCATACTTATGGCCCTTATAGTGCTGTGGAATAAAGAGAGAGTACCCTACACCGCAGGCGAAAAGAACAGCTTTAAGGATATGGTAAGCGCAATTAAAGGCAACAAGCCCCTTATCCTTGTAATTGTTTCCTACTTCCTCGGCTTCGGCAGGCAGATGGCTATGGGTATTCAGGTTCAGGCGGCAAACGCCCTTATCGGCAGCCAGAATCTTGTAATAATTCTCGGCATTACAACCGCAATCGGTTCAATGATTTCAATGGCAATAACACCGATGCTTATAAAGAAACTGGGTGAAAAGGTTACATACCTTGCGCTTTCAATTTACGGATTTGTTGTTTCGGTGCTGGCCTATGTTGTGTTTGCATTTGTAACACAGAATCAGATAGTAATGTATGTGTTCCTGTTCCTCATCGGCCTTCAGTTCAGCGCCGTAACCCTTATGCCTATGATTATGACCGCCGACTGTGTGGACTGGTATGAATACGAAACAGGCAAAAGAAAAGAAGGACCTGTTTACGCCCTGCTTTCACTTACAATCAAGGTCTGCCTTGCTCTGGGCACCGCACTTGGCCTTATCTTTGTAAGCAAATCCGGCTACTCCGAAGCTCTTGCAAGCGGCCAGGCATTTACCGCCTCCACAAAGAATATGATATTCTTTGCATATACCGCTATGCCCGGCATACTTGCCCTTCTTTCAGCAATACCCATTTTCAAATATGACCTTTACGGTGAAAAGAAGGCAAAGATTTCCGCAGAGCTCAATACGCGCAGAGATGCTGCGGCAAAAGAAGAAAACAACTGATGTAAACAGAGCAGCCCTTGATATTATCGGGGGCTGCTTCGGCTGATATGACTTTTTTAAGAAAGGAAACCGTTATGATTTCAAAACCCGAATATGAGCAGAAGATTGCAGAATCAAGAGATGAAAGAATGACCTGGTGGCGGGAAGCCCGCTTCGGTATGTTTATACACTACGGCCTTTATTCGCAGATAGGCAGAAACGAGTGGGCCATGGCCTGCGAAAACATACCGCCGAAAGAATATGAAAAATATGCCGAAACTTTTGCCCCCAAAGAGGGCTGCTGCCGTGAATGGGCGGCCCTTGCAAAAAAAGCGGGCTGTAAATACATGGTGCTTACCTCAAGGCACCACGAGGGATTCAGCCTTTGGGATTCCAAGGCAAACCCTTATAACTCGGTGAATTACGGACCTCACAGAGATATAGTAAAGGAATTTGTTGAGGCCTGCCGTGAGTATGATTTAAAAATCGGCTTTTACACATCCTGCATGGACTGGCACCACCCGGATGCGGGAATTGCCGCCTATGATACCGAAGCAAGAAGCAGGTTTACAAAGTATATAAGAGCCCTTAACGAAGAGCTTTTAACACAGTATGGCAAAATTGATATTTTATGGTATGATGTTCCATCCCCCATGGAATCCTGGGAAGGCTGGGATTCACTTGAGAGAAACCAGTATATGCGCGAGCTTCAGCCCCATATTATCATAAATGACAGGAGCCGCCTTGATGAGGACTTCGGCACACCGGAAGAGGATATACGCCCCTGTAAAAGAGACTGGGAGGCCTGCATGACCTTCAACGGCATAAGCTGGGGATATATTGATGAAAACCAGACGGCGCCCTATTGCTATTCTGCCCAGCAGATTGCAAAAATGCTGCAGATATGCTGTGAAAGAGGCGGAAACCTGCTGCTGAATGTAGGCCCGAGGCCTGACGGTTCAATACCCGGCGATGCTTTTGAACCAATGGAAAAAATCGGACGCTGGCTTGAGATAAACGGTGAAGCGGTTTACGGAAAGCTTAAAAAGCTTTACGGCAATCAGTACCAGCTTAACGGTGTTTCCAGACCTTCTTATAAAGACAAAACAATTTATATGTGGAATAAAATCTGGAACCCCATCGACGGTAAAATGACCCTTTCAGGGCTTATTACAGAGCCCAAATCCATAACTTTTATAGATGGCACACCCATTGATTATGAAATAAAGGGCGACAGGATTTTCCTGAGCGGTCTGCCGAAAGAAAACCCCGACCCCATTCTCGGCATTCCTATAATAAAAGTATCATTTGATACTGAACCTGAGCATATGTTTGCCTCATATTTCCCCCAGCTTAACGGCGGCAAATACAGGCCCATAGTTTATAAGGAGTGATAACTTGTTTATAGTTACAAGTAAGCAGATGTACGCCGCCGAACTCAGCGCAGTAAAAAGAGGCGGCAGCTTTCACGAGCTTATGGAAAAAGCAGGCAACGCCTGCGCAAAAATAATATATGATACATATTGCGCCGATAAAAAAAAGAAAGTGCTTATAATCTGCGGCAAGGGTAAAAACGGCGGCGACGGCTTTGTGATTGCCCGCTCCCTTTGGGAAAAAGGCTGCGAGGTTTCCGTGCTGCTTGCCTGCGGAGAGCCCCGTGACAGTGATTCTAAGGAGAACTTTAATCTGCTTGAGAGCGCAGGAATACAGGTGCGCCGCTACAACGGCAGTGCAGTAGCGGTATCCGACCTGCTGAAAAGCAACGATATTTTTGTTGATGCGGTTTTCGGGACAGGATTCAAAGGGAAGCTGGATGATGACCTTTCACTGCTGGCAAAAAGCATTAATGCCTTCGGCAAAACACTTATCAGCATTGATGTACCCTCGGGTGCGGACTGCGATAATGCCACTGCCGAGGGAGAGGTTTTCCTGCCGGATATGACTATTGCAATATCTGCACTTAAACCCGTTCATATAATGAAGCCGGCAAATCAGCTCTGCGGTGAAATAAAAAATGCGGATATTGGCATTAAGAGCGCGGATTATGAGAGCATTACTCCCCCGGCTTATTACACTTGCGAAGAAAAAGACATAAAGGAACTGCTGCCTAAAAGAAAGCCGGTATCAAACAAAGGCACCTACGGCCACGCTCTTTGCATCTGCGGCAGCCTGAGAATGCCGGGAGCGGCGTTTATGAGCGTGCAGGGAGCAATACGCACGGGAGCAGGCCTTGTTACGGCGGCATTCCCAAAAGGCGCTTACCCTGCCATGGTATCAAAGCTCAGCGAGTGCCTGTTTTTACCTGCAGAGGAAACCTTTGACGGCACATTCAGCTTTACGGCTTTGCCTGCTATTATTGAGGCGGCAAAAAAGTGCACTGCGGTGCTGATCGGTTGCGGCATCGGATTCAACAGAGAAACGGAAAGACTTACGGAAAGCTTCCTGAAGGAAATATCCGTGCCTGTTGTAATTGATGCAGATGCGCTGAATATCCTGAGCAAGAATCCCGACCTTATAAGAGATATAATTGCTCCGGTAATCCTTACCCCACACCCCGGAGAATTCAGCCGGCTTACGGGAAAAACAATAAAGGAAATACTGCTTAATCCTGTTGAAACGGCAAAAGAATTCTCTGATAAATACAGATGCACCGTTGTGCTGAAAACAGCAAATACCGTAATATGCAGCCCGGATAAACCCACATATATAAACACCACAGGGAATGCGGGCCTTGCAAAAGGAGGCAGCGGAGATTTACTGGCCGGTATGATTGTTTCTCTGCTTGCCCAGGGAATGAGCCCCGAAGATGCAAGCGCAGCCGCAGTTTATATGCACGGCAATGCTGCGGATATACTGGCAGAGAAAACATCTATGCGGGGTATGACGGCAACCGATTTACTCAGCTACCTGCCTGAATATTACGGAAGATTTGAAAAATAGTATAACAAAAATTAACTCCGGGCAAAGCCGAAAGGCTCTGCCCGGAGATTTTAATAGTTATATCAATTCATTTATTAATCAAAAATCAGCTGAAAGTTTTACTGCTTTGATACACATTCTGGTACCACTGGGTTGCATTTTCATTTATATGCTCAACGCCATCAGCTGTTGTGTAAGAATACACTATAGCACAAACACCAGCTAATTCATCACCCTCGCATCTAACACCAATTTTTTCACTTGACCCGGACTTAATTGTGCTATCCTGGGTAGTAAACTGAACAACATACTTATCATTACCAAAAAAGGTTATGGTACCTCCGATTTTCATTAATTCATTATTGCTCTTATAACCAACTGCCAGAAATACAACCTGTTTCAAATCTGATCCTGTATTATTCTCAATGGTGAAAACGCAAGCATCATCACCGGTTTCGCCAATATTAACAAGTTTTCCCTTGTAATAATCATTTATAAGTTCTTTTTTGGTGATTTTTACATCACAATTATCGTTATTTTCAATCTCTTTCAAACCCGTGAGATTGATAAATGCCACCGGGGCACTGGTTGTTGTTTCGACATATTCAGTCTGTGCATATGTACTCTCAGCATAAGAAGATTCAGCTGAAGGAGCGATATTGTTGTTTAAAGAGACATAGGCAGGTCTGTTTTCATTTAACAGCCAAACAGATTTTACACTTAAATTATCATAAAAATCTATCATATACTTATATGTTTCACCGGATTCTGAAATAGTATATGAAATATCATTTGATGTCAGCGCAACGCCATCGAAGCTGGGTTTTCCCCACTTATTTATAAAGTCATAATAAGAAGCTGTTTTAAAATCAAGACCGCCGGGCATAATTACATTTCCAACCGGATCACCGGTTGCTACAGAAACATTAACACCCATAAAATAGCAGTTGTCTATTGAAAGAGGTTGATTAGAATAATTTTTTACATCAACCATAACTTTGGTAGTACCATTGGACAGGTTTACTTTTTCTTCATCATCCGGATCATATGTTGCGCCCATATCCCAACTATTAACTATCTGCCAACCGTGACTCATAAAATCAGAGCCTTTTATAGGAAAATCGTAAATTGTTCCATCAATCTGAATCTGACCTGAATGATAATCCCCGGACAATGTTGTCGCCGGAACCCATACCGATTCAGTTTCACTTTGCATAGCAGTCTGATTGTTCATCTGAGTTTGCTGCGCACCGGAATCCACTCCACCAAGATCACGGATAGAATCATCCTTTTTACCGCATGAAACAAACAGCATTACAGTTAAACTCAACACCAAAAAAACAGATACAATCTTTTTCATATTACCCTCCAGTTTTTTAAATAGAACAGCCTAATGCACTGTATTAATATTATAATCGATTGTAGTTAAAATGTCCATACATATTTAAACAAATTTGAATAAACCTGCAATAACGGGTTTGAAGGTTAATAAAATCTTTTTATTTAAATTTTTATTGTCTTACAAACAAATTGCATTATATCGGTTGACACTTTGTTATCACGAAGAAAATTGTCTCTTTCATTATCCCAGTCCTCATAATTAACTCTGTCACTTTCTGCTACAACAACCAATTCTTTTCCGACAAGTTTATAAATTGTTATATTATGATATGAAAAAATAAAATATCCATCTGAACTAATTGAGAATTGACCGTGTCTTCCAATAAAGTACAATTCAACAGGTTGATTCCCATCAAGGGTATAAATCGCACCTATAATTTTTTCATCAGTAGTATCAAAAATAACCAGCTCATCTGTTCCGTCAAAATTTATGTCTTTAATTGCATATTTATATTCATGAGATTCAACTATGTATCCCAGTTCAGAAGCAAGTTCAATTCTTTTTTTTGAATAATTTATGATAGTAGGATAGTAAATATCAACAGAAGAAACATTCACGGTTGATGTTTTATTTTCAGATGAATATAAAATATCACTGGAATCTAACAAATCATTATTGTCCTCAAATTTTGATATATTTCCTGAATACTCTTCAGTCTCATATTCATTATCTCTCTCCAATGAGACCGATGAATTAAATTTATCGGCACAAGAAGTAAAAACCATAAGAATTGAGATTGAAAACAATCCCAATAATATTATTTTTAATTTCGCCATTATATCCACCTTTTAATATATTCCGAAAATCCTGTCAAGGAATTTTTCGCACAGCTCAAACCAAACTGCGTTATCGCTGTTATACTTCCAATCCTTTTCCTCAGTGAAAACGCAGGGGTCTGCAACGGAAAATCCGTGATAGCCGCGGTTGAAAATATGCATATCAAAAGGAATTCCTTTGCTGTCAAGCGCTTTTGCATATTCAAGGGAATTTCTTATTGGTACACACCCGTCCTCGGCAGATGAGAATATGAAGGCGGGCGGGGTTTTTTCATCCACTTCCTTTTCAAGGGAAGGTACGGGAGCCGCAAGAATTTCGCCAATCTCTTCAAGGATGCAGGGATAGCCGAGTATCTGAGCATCGGGCCGTTCATCACCCATCACGGAAAGCGCCGCTGCAAGATGCCCGCCGGCAGAAAATCCGATTGCCGCAACTTTATTCTTATCAACATACAGTTCTTCGGCATTTGCTCTGATATATCTCAGGGCTTCAACGGCATCGTCAAGAGGTTTGGGGAACGCAGCATTTTCATTGAGCGAATACTGCAGGATAAATGCGGCATAACCCTTGCCGAGAAATTTGAAAGCCACCGGCTCGGCTTCGCGGGCGGAGCAGAAACGGTAAGCGCCCCCGGGAATTACAAGGATTGCCCTTCTTTTTTTCATGTGTGGCATTTCATCCGAATAATCCGGTATATAACAGGTCAGGGACGTATTCTCATTGCTAAGGGGAATGGTAAATACTTTCATAATTCACCTCAATAGCTGATTTTAAGGGTTTTTATCTCGAAGGGTCTGAACACAAGACCGCAGCCGTCATATTCGCCGGTAACCTCTTCAAGCATATTTGTGATTTCAACCTTCTTTGCGCCGCTGAAAATATCAAGGTTGCAGTGGGTGCGGGAGCCCTCTGCCTCATAAAGGCGGGCTATAAAGGCCTTTTCACAATCCTCGCAGGGTTTGATGCTCTCAACAATTATATTGCTCTGCGCAGGAACGATAAGGGCAACTGAGTCAAAATCACCTTTGCCGGCAACGGCGGGAATATTCAGCTCATAAGCAGGCCTTATAACATTTTCCGCATTAAAAGCATCTTTATGGGGAAGCAGGGAATAAACTGTTCTGTGAAGGCCGTGGTCGCCTGTGAAATCGGGCCTGTTGCCGCCTTTGTGCAGGGAAAGACGCATTTTGCCGCCCTCAACACCGATGGCATATTTGCTGTCATTAAGCACTGCAACACCGTTTCTTGTTTCGGATAAATCGGTGTATTTATGGTTCACCACTTCAAACTTGGCTTTTTCAAGGGAATTGTTTCTGGTGGTGGGCCTTAATACATTACCGTACTGAATCTCGGAGCGGGCAAAATCGCTGCAGATTGATGTATCAAACGCGGCTTTCATAAAGCGGTGGTCATCCTGCCAGTTCATAAGGGTATCATAGCGTATTTCGGAAGAATCCGCAAACACGATAACATCCTGCTTAACGGTAGATTTTGCGGTTACTTTATATGTATTTCTGATTATGAAGGCAACACTGCCCCGGGAAATAACTTCACTTTCAATCAGCTCAGAATTATCCCTGAATTTAAGCTCAAGGTCGGCATCCACATCCCAGTTATCCCAATCGGAGGGTAAGTCCTCTGCCGTGATAAGAGTGCCGAGAGGATAGCCCTCGCCTCTTATTTCACGGCCTGTGTTTTTATCAAACAGAGATGAAATATACTTCTTTTCATCAAATACAATTTCGGCATTTGGTGCCGAAAGTTTATTGCCGCTGAAGGAAAATGCACTTGTGCTTTCGGGTTCGCCCTTAATTAGCCTGAACCTTACTGTGGAAAAAGCAGGGATAACTATACCGGAAAGTATAAGCACAGATTTACCGTCAAGATTTGTGTAACGCTGCTGTTTGCAGTTTAAATCCGCAACAAGGCCTTCTTCACATTCAAGGAAAACAGGGTCGCATCTGTCAAAGGAAAGGGTATTGGTAAGAGTTATCTCTTCCCCTTCTCCGGCGGTAAGGCCTTTGATAAGAGCGGATGCGGTTTCAAGAAGCTTGCCGGTCTGCTCAAGGGAAAGCTTATGGGCGGAAGGAATACAGGTGCCCGGTAGAATATCGTGGAACTGGTTTAAAAGGAGAGTTTCCCATAGTGGGCTTATATCTTTATTATCCGCTGTAACGCCTGCTTTGACTGCATTATTAACGGTAAGGAACTCAAGATCCCTTAAAGCAAGCTCGGACTTTCTGTTATTGTGCTTTATGCTGTGTTGGTTTGTGAGGGTGCCTCTGTGAAGCTCAAGGTAGAGCTCGCCCTTATATGTGGAAGGATTCTTTGCATCCCTCTCAAGTTCCTGCATAAACTTTCCCACAGTGGTAGGTTCGGCTTTGGGGCAGCCGTTAAGGTCTCTGCAGCGCCGGCCCATTTCAATCATTTCAAACTGAGGTCCGCCGCCGCCGTCACCGTAACCGTAAACAATAAGGCGCTTGTTGGTAACGCTTTTTTCTTTGATTGAGGAACCCGGGTATCTGTCCTTAGCCACAAGCTCGGTAAGGGCTTTGGGTGCGGGCCAGCAGTGGGTTCTGTTGAAATGGGTGAATACCTTTGTGCCGTCAAGCCCCTGCCAGTAAAATGTATCATAGGGGAAAACATTGGTATCGTTCCAGTCCAGCTTGGTGGTGCAGAAATAGTCAACACCGCAGCCCTTCATTATCTGGGGAATTGCGGCGGAATATCCGAAGGTATCCGGCAGCCAGAAGGTGTTGGATGTATAGCCGAAATGCTTTCTTGTAAACCTCTGACCCCAGAGGAACTGACGCACCATACTTTCGCCGGAGGTGATATTGCAGTCGCACTCAACCCAAACACCGCCGTTGGGTTCATATCTGCCTTCTTTGACCTTCTGTTTTATATCCTCAAACAGCGCCGGATAGTGCTTAAGAATCATATTGCCGTGGCAGGCTGAGGATTGCACAAAAGTATACTCGGGGTACTGCTCCATAAGGGAAATCTGGTTGGAGTAGGTTCTTGCGCATTTCTTGATGGTTTCGGTTGATTTCCAGAGCCAGGCGGTATCCATATGGCTGTGGCCCATAACACCTGCAATCGGCGCCTCCGGACCGTTTTTGACTGCAAGTATTTCTTTGAGGAAGGGATGGGCCGCCTTGAGGGCAGAAAGGAAGGTGTCGCTGTCTGTATCTTCAAAGGAATAATACAGAACCTTATGCATTTCATAATAAGCGTTTGCTATTTCGCCTTTGCGGAAGGAATCATCGGGCAGGCACTCAAACAGCTCATTAACGGTTTTAAGGTCAAAATAGAACTCCTGAATATAATAATCCTTAACGCAGATGTCTATGCCGTTATAAAGGAATTTATAATCAAGCAGAGGATCCTGCGAAAGGGGTGAACAGCCCTTATATGAATGGCCGCTGTAAACCTCAAGAGCAATATCTATTTTTTCACCGGCCTGCGCATTCTGCCTGAGCAGATCGCAGTAATGATTGCCGTGGCCGGTAAATACAATTTTGGTGGCAAAGGTGCCGAAGGGTTTTCCGTTTACCCAGAGAAGGGTTTCATAGCCCTGAGTATGGGGCATTATGAATAAATCCCTGCCGGCAAGATTTTCCGGCACGGTGAACTCTGATTTAAACCAGCAGAAATGCTCTTCTCCGCCCCAAATATGGCCTTTTTCAACAGGAGCAAAAAGAGAATCATCGGGAATTTCATAGAGCCGCTCCGGTGTTTCGTAAACCCTTGCAGGGGTTTCACCCACCTTGGTAAAAATCATAGGTTCAAGAGTGTTTTCAAACCGTTTCATCTTTGAATACATACGGTTTACCTGTTTCTGAGTCAGCATTGCCTTAACCTTCTTTCTTATCCAGTTTATTTTTCGGACAGACCCGCATACATATTCCGCATACGGCTCCCCTGCCGATTTTCTGATATGCCTTTTTCATATGTTCACTGCAGGCCTGAGGATCGAAAATATCTTCTCTTTCAATGCCGTAGTGAAACTCTGTAAATTTGATTGCGCCTGCAGGGCAGGCATCAACACATTTGCGGCAGCTTCCGCAGATATCAAGAGGTATCCTTTCTCCCGTTTCAAGCGGGCAATCCGTAAACACAGTACCAAGCCGAACGAGGCTGCCCCATTCTTTATGATAAAAAAGGGAGTTTCTGCCTATGCCCCCGAGACCAGCAAGGCAGGCGCCCTCTTTATGGGAAAATCTGCCTTTAAAATTCCAGCCCTCTTCATTCATACTCTGGGAAGCAGCTACGGTAATATAACCGTATCCCTTTTTCTGCAGATAAAGCCCGGCCTGAAGCAGCAGGCGGTCTATATAAGCATTAACCTGCCTGTAATGGTTGAAATAGGTTAATGTGGGTTTGCCGTCAATTTCCCGCACAATTTCGGGGGAAAGACGAAGAACCACGGTTATTCCGTAAGGCAGAGGTCCGCCTTCGCACTTAAAAAAGCCGACATCCGATGCGCCTTCGGAAATGAGATAATCTTTAAGTTCGGTTGAAATACTCATTTTGCTTTTGCCTCAAAGCAGAGCCAGCCGCCGCTTTCGTGCCTTTCAATTACTTTAAGACCGTTTTTTTCAAAGGCGGCAAGCACATCCTGCTCCCTCTGCTCTATGATACCGGAAGTAATGAAAACTGCATCTTCCTTCATAAAGCTTTTAACATCACTGCACAGCAGAATAACAATATCCGCAACAATATTTGCCGCAATAATATCATACCTGCCGGTTACTTTATCCGTAAGAGAACCCTGGAGCACTTTGTAGACGGGTTCATCAAAACCGTTACTTTTTCCGTTTTCCTTTGCGGTTTTAACTGCCAGCGGGTCAATATCCACTGCCACGGCGCTGTCAGCCCCGAGCAAAAGGGCGGAAACGGAAAGTATGCCACTGCCGCAGCCAACATCCAGCATGGTTTTGCCGGGATATGCGTATTTTTCTATAGTCTCAAGGCACAGGCGGGTGGTATCGTGGGTTCCGGAGCCGAAAGCAAGGCCCGGCTCAAGGTGAATAACGGCTCTGCCGCCGGCTTCATACTCCTGCTCCCATATAGGGTGAATAAGCAGGCGCTCACCTACGGGCATAGGTTTGAAATACTTTTTCCAGTTATTTTCCCAATCTGCATTTTTGCACAGGGATTCATCAATGCTGTAATCTATGCCTTCGCTCTGAAAACGCTCCCGAAGAAAGGAGACGGCCTCCGCCGGATTCTCTTCGGGGGAAATATAAATATGCACCTTACCGATGCTTCTGTCCTTTGCAAGGAGTTCTTCATCAATAAGGTCTATATTTGCTATTTCACGGGCCTCCTGCTCAAGGAAGCGGTAATCCTCGGTATAAATACCGTAGGGAACCACCATCTGGGCGATATCCCCGGCAAGGTCAACATTATCTGCGTTTACGGTAATAATGATTTCAGTCCAGTCTGCCATATTTACCTCAAATAAGTTTTATTTTTCCCGGATTTTCAAGGGGATGTTTATAAAGCTTGCGTCTGTCAAGGAAATCCAGCTTCTTTGTGAATTTACCTTCTTCAAGTTCCCCCGTAAGCTCCCTGAATTCATAGAGCTTTGCATCAAGATCATCAAGAAGGGAAAGCACAAGGGCCTCGCTGAACATGGGATATTTTGCGGCACCGAATTCCGGTATGCCGTGATGGGAAATAAGCATATGCTCAAGAAGCACTGTCTTTTCTTCGGGAATACCCAGCATTTTGCCTGTTTCTTCAATTTCAATGGCACCGATAACAAGGTGGCCTATAAGATTGCCTCTGGGGGTATATTCGCCGGGAACGCCTAAATCGGAAGAACTGATCTCTTCAATTTTCGCAATATCATGAAGGATTATACCCGACAGGAGCAGATCGCTGTTGAGGTAAGTATAAATGCCCGTAATCGCTTCAGCCACACGGACAATTGAGAGAGTGTGCATAAGCAGCCCACCCCTGACGGCGTGATGGAAGCCCTGAGCCGCAGGCCAGTAAACCAGGCGTGACTTGTATTTATTGAGCATTGCATTTACAAGCGATTTGAAATCCTCATCCTTAAAAGAAGCCACAACCTGCTCTATTTCGGAGAGCATAACTTCACCTGGAAGGCAGGCAACGGGCACATACTCGGAAATATCAATTCCGTCGTTTTCCGTAACCTTCCGAATTATATCAACTTTAAGCTGGGGCTGGCCGTTGAATGAGGTTTCGGTTCCCCTTACCTTGACAAAATCACCGGGCTGCAAGTCTCTGTCCTCGGGATTCACGGTCCATTTTTTTGCGTTTATGCTTCCGGTTTTATCCGCAAGCTCCATATCAAGGTAATCAACGCCTTTTTTATTGGGTTTTACTTCAACGGTTTTGATTATGCAGTACATATCGGCATAATCTCTGCCCGGATAGGTAATGTAATCCATATTATCCTCCTGTTAAACGGAATATTTTTCGCTGTAGGCGGCGTATTCTCTTCTGTATTCTTCACTGTCACTCTTAAGTGTTCTGAGGGATTCGTGCAGGTTCATATTGTGGTGGGAGATATCAATTACGGCGCCGGCAACATTTGAGCAGTGGTCGGATGTTCTTTCAAGGTCCGTAAGAATATCGGACCATACAAAGCCTGCGTCAACGGTGCACTCACCGCGCTGGAGCCTTTCTATATGCCTGCCCCTGAGCTCATCCCTGAGGTCGTCTATTACGGACTCAAGGGGCTCGACGGTCAGGGCGATATCAAGAGAATTATTCACAAAAGAAAGATAGGAAAGGTTAAGTATTTCATCAACGGCAGATGTAATGGTTTTAAGCTCCTTTTCAGCCCCGCCGCTGAACTGAATATTCTTTTCTTTAATCTCCTGGGCGGCTTCAAGCAGATTGACTGCGTGATCCGAAATCCTTTCAAAATCACCGATGGCCTTAAGAAGCATTGCTGCCTCGCGGCTGTCACGGTTGCTGATATCATAACGGCTGACTTTGACAAGGAAGGAGCTGATAACATCTTCATAGTGGTCGGTGCGCTCCTCATCCTCAAGGATTGCATCCGCTCTCTCTTTGCTGTAATCAAAAAGGCATTTCATGGAGTTGCTTAAAGACTCAACTGCAAGGGAGGCCATATCCACAGTAAGGATGCGGCACTGCTCCACAGCAAGGGCCGGAGTAACAAGAAGACGCTCATCAAGCTCAATCTCATTATCCCCACCCTTTTTATCGGGAACAATCTTTTCAACAAACTTCTGGAGCAGGCCTGTAATCGGAAGCACCAGCAACATAGTGAGAACATTGAAAACCGTGTGGCAAAGAGCAACGCTGTAAATTGAAATGCTTTCCGTAAGGAAAACCGGCTGCACAAAAATTTTGACAAGCCAGAAAACAGCGGTCCATATTACGGTGCCGAAAACATTGAATGTAAGGTGGGCAAGGGCGGCTCTTTTACCGTTTTTGGTTGCACCTACGGCGGAGATAAGGGCTGTGATTGTGGTGCCGATATTCTGACCCATAACAATGGGTATTGCGGCACCCCAGGTAACCTGACCGGTAAGAGCAAGAGACTGCAACATACCGATTGATGCGGCGGAGGACTGAATTGCGGCGGTGATAAGGGTACCGATAAGCACACCCAGAAGCGGATTGTTGAAGATAAGAAGAATTCTGCCGAACTGGGGAAGCTCCTTGAGCCCCTCAACTGCCCCGGACATAGCCGACATACCGGACATAAGGGTTGCAAATCCAAGCAGAATGGTGCCTATGTCCTTCTTTTTTGTCTGCTTTGAGAACATAAAAAGAATAACGCCGATAAAGGCGAGCACCGGGGTGAAAGACGTGGGCTTGAGCATTTTAAGCAGAAATGCGCTTTCGCCGCTTATACCGTTAAGGGACAGAATCCAGCCCGTTACGGTGGTACCCACATTGGCGCCTATAATTACATTTATTGCCTGAGCCAGGGTGATTATGCCGGAGTTGACAAAACCCACAACCATAACCGTGGTGGCGGAGGAGGACTGAGTAACAACGGTTATACCCGCGCCGGTGGCTATGCCGCCGGCTTTGCTGCCTGTTATTTTACCCAGAAGGTTTTTGAGATTGCCGCCGGCCCTTTTCTCAAGAGCCGCGCCCATTACATTCATACCGAACAGGAACAGGGCGAGACCGCCGGCAAGGGTTAAAACATCAAAAAAATCCATTTCTGTCTCCAAATCAAAATATTACAGTTTATTTTAACACAGAGAAAGAAATAAGTAAACAGTAATCAGCCTGTCTTTTCCAATTCATTTTCAAGGCAGAGGGAAATTGACACAAAATCCGGGTAACATTCGGCTTTTCCGGTTTCAATGCCGTTCCTTATTTCCGGGCAGAAAGCGATAACATCCTTTATATCCGTTACGGTTCCGTTTTTATCAAAGCAGACCGTAAGGCAGTATTCCTCAAAGGGATACTCCGGGGAATAATAATCAAACTCACACTCGTTGGCGGTTTTATCCGCATACCAGCCATAGGTTCTGCCCCTGAATTTTTCCCGCAGCCGCTTGATATCGCCGGGGTCGCAGATAACGGCGCTGCTGAGTACGGTTTCATCGGCTGTCTGCCCCTTTTTAAGAATAGAATTCATTTTTTCTTTTACCGTTTCGTAAAACTCACATGAACTGAAGGGCTTTCTCAGATCTGCAGCAATAATCATCTTGCGGTAGATATCATCACTTACGGGTACCGAGGTTTTGAATGTGTGCAGGTAATCATCGCCGGCTATTCTCAGATATACGGGCCAGTTAATCATTTGATACACCTCCGATTTCATAAAGATATCAACATACCCTGCAGTTTCATTTTAACCCAAGGTGTGTACAAAATAACGGACAATAACCGCTGCACTTGACAATGACGTGCAAAAGGCATAAAATTATTGTGAAAATTAAGTATACACCCGCTCCTTTTTATGAGGATAAGGGGGAAGTTCGGTGCAAATCCGTCGCAACATCCATTACCGTAATCGGCTCTGCCGTAAGCCGGAATGCCCGCGGGTGTAAACATTGGTATTGTATCTTTTGGGAATGAAAAGAGCAGCCGTATAGAAACTTTGGTACAGCAGTGCCGGGGTTTTATTCGGGTTGCGCTTTTCAGCTTAAGTTGAAAGGCGTGTTTTTTTATGGAAAACCTGACAAAAGACAAATGCAAAGAACTGCTCCGGCAGAAATATGATTCCATACTGCTTTCGGGAGAAAACCGTTACCCTAAAAAGGGAGATTTTACCCCGGAGCAGGTTGCGGCAATAAAATCATTTTACGGCCCCTGGCCCAAGGCACTGACCGAGGTGGGAATAAAACCGAAAGACAGTGAAAAAGAAGAAAAGAAACAGAAAAAACGCATCCAACATAAAATAAAGATGCGTGAATATAAACTTGACAAAAATAAAAAAAAGGAGCAAAATTAAATGAAAAGGTTTTTATCACTCGCAATTGCCGTTATTATGATTTTCGGCACACTCACAGTAGCTTTTGCAGCCACTTCACCCGAAGCCGAGCTTTTTGTAAGCATTGCCACAAAATCCGGCAAGCTTGCGCTGGCTTATGAGAAGATTAAAGTTACCGATACCGATAAGGACGGCCAGCTTACAATCAATGACGCCCTGTACTGCGCTCACGATGCAAAATTCGACGGCAAAGCCGCAAAAGGCTACGGCACATCCGAAACACAGTACGGCCTTTCACTTACCAAACTCTGGGGTGAAGAAAACAATATGGGATTCGGATACTATCTGAACAACGCAGCAGCCTGGTCTCTGGCAGATGCAGTAAAAACCAATGACCATGTTTACGCATTCACTTATACCGATACAAAAGATTTTTCCGATACATATTCATATTTCAACAAAAACACTGCCGAAGCCGAAAAGGGCGACGAAATAACCCTTACACTTTCAATTGCCGGCTTTGATGACAACTATAATCCCGTTACAAAACCCGTTGAAAAAGCTGAAATCACCATTGACGGCGAAGGCACCGGCTGCTATACCGACAAAAAAGGCAACGCTACATTCACCGCACCCAGAGGCGGTACATACACTGTAAGCGCAAAATCCCCCTCAGGAACAATAATCACTCCCCCGGTATGCATTCTTACCACCACAGGCCAGGATGCAAGCGACATTTTCAATGATATAATTGAAAGTATCAAGGCATTTTTTACAGATATCTTTTCATCATTTCTCAGCAAAATCACTGAGATTTTTCCCAATATTGCACCCAAAGTATAATTTAAGGCTTTCATAAAACCGAAAGAGTTTAAGGAGACTATGAGCAGAATCAGACGACTGACAATTTCATTATTGCTGATTTTTTCAATCGTTTTGCCGGGGGTATTTTTACTTCCGGCCGATGCTGCTTCCGATACAAGCCCGGATAAAGTAATTACAGGCATATACAATGATGAAAAAAGCACAGCGGGAGTAAAAAATGTACAGGCGCTTCTTGACGGCAAATATGCCGAAAATGCAGGAGTTTCTTCCGACTGGTTTGTATATTCCCTGAGGCGTTTTGACAGCAGTTATGATTTCACAATATTCAATGAGGCCCTTTACAGCAGAGCAACCTCTTCAAGCTTCAGCGGAAATGCCGTAACAAGAGAGCGGATAGCCCTTCTGTTTTCCATAATGGGCGTACACTCGGATTATGTTAAAAAGGTTATAAGCGAAGATACAGGCGCCATGGGCATTATGAGCTGGGTTTTCGGCCTGCATCTTATAAATAACACAGCCGGCACAAGCGCCGATGTCGCGGTAAAAACCCTGCTTGATGCTCAGCAGAGCGACGGCGGCTGGGCAATATCAAAGGGCAGCTCAGATGTGGATGTAACCGCCATGGTGCTTCAGGCACTTGCGCCTTACAATGCAGGTAACAAAACCGTTGCCGGCGCAGTAAGCAAAGCCCTGACCTTTCTTTCCGGAAGCCAAAAGAGCAACGGCGGATTTGCCAGCTACGGCGCTGAGAACCCGGAGAGCGCCGCACAGGTTGTGGTTGCCCTGACTTCACTGGGAATTAACCCCCTGAGTGATTCAAGATTCATAAAAGGCGGTAAAAATCCATACGAGGCAATGCTTGCCTACAAAGCCTCAAAAGGCTACTCACACACAGCAGGCGGTGATTATAACCTCAACGCCACGGCACAGGTGCTTTATGCAAGCGTGGCTCTTTATGTTTTCAATCAGGGCGGAGGTGGACTTTACGCATATAATCTTTCGCCAAAAAGCCTGAACCTTCAGACAGGTTCCGCTTCAAAATCCAACTCAGGCAGCGGCCAGGCAGGCAGCGCAAGCGATACCGACAGCACTGCCACAACTGCATCTACTGCAGTCGCCGATACATCCGACAGCACAGATGAAAGCGAAAGTTCATCTTCAAAATCATCACAGAAATTTACAAATCCCACAGGTTCGGGGAGCAGAGAAAATAACCTTACAAACAATTTTTCACCCACTACCATAAGCCCGAACAATAAGCCCGCAAACGGCGGCAATGTTTCGCCGAACGGCGGGTTTACCAACGGCTCAAGAAAAGAAAGAGAATCCACAACAACTACAACAAAAGCAGCAAAAAAAGCCGCAACGGAAGCTGACACTGAACCGATAGTGCCCACAGTCACACCCGAAACAGTTACTTATACACTTGCCCCGGCTCTCAATACCGTTCCCTATTATGATGCTACCGAGGCATACACAACAACAGGAAATTACCAGAGCTTTGAAACCGTAACATTCAACGATGAAACCGATGATTATTCAACAACATATTACGGCGGGGAAACAAGCGCATCCGAATATACGGATTTATACGAAAGCGAAAACACGGGCGAAAAAACAGGCCCGAGAAAAAGCACATCGTTTATTTTCAGAATAATTGCAATATGCGTTGCCTGGGGGCTTGCCGCAATCTCCGCAGCTGTTATAACAGCCCTCAAGAAGAGAAAACCTGAAAACTATGTGGCAATTGCCGCAGTTGCCGGTATTATCACCGCCTGCGCATTGCTTATCAATATACAGACACCCGGTGAATTCTACTCACCCACAAAAGCAGACGGCGACGGAACAATAATTGTTACCATCAGCATCCGCTGCGACACGGTCAAAGGCCAGGGCGATGAAGAGATAACGCCCAAAAAAGGCGTTATCCTGCCCAAAACCAAAGTTAAGCTTTATGAAGGCGCCACGGTATATGACTGCCTTATCTTCATAGCCAGAGAGCTGCAGATTCAGGTGGATGATAAATCCGCCGGTGCCGCTGACCACAGTAACGCCTACATAGCAGGTATAAACAACCTTTATGAATTTGACTACGGCGAGCTTTCCGGCTGGATTTACAGCGTAAACGGAGTGCAGGCCGATGTAGGCTGCGGCCAGTATCTGCTGAGCGACGGCGATAAAATCAAATGGGAATATACCTGTAACCTGGGAGAGGATCTGAAATGAAGAGCCTTAAATCTTACAATCCTCTCTCGGTTTCAGTCTGTTTTTTATCGGTTATTTTAATATCAATGTTTTCATTGAATCCTATTATCATTATGCTCTCTTTTACAGGAGGGCTTATTCTTTACTGCTCAACACCCTACTGCAAAAGCAAAAAAATACATATTTCCGTTTTTATAATCATTGCGGGCTGCACAATTCTTAACCCGATTTTCAGCCATAACGGCAAAACTCCCCTGCTGTTTATCAACAATAATGCGGTAACGGCAGAGGCGCTGGTTTACGGCCTTTTTATGGGGATTATGGTTGCAGGCGCTCTTTACTGGTTTGCGGTTTATTCCGAAATAATGACGGCGGATAAGGTGGTTTATTCCGTAGGCAGATTCTTCCCGAAATCCGCCCTAATGCTTACCCTTGCTTTAAGATTTATTCCGGTTTACATAAAAAAATCAAAAGAAGCCATAGCGGTTCAGAAAACTCTTGGAACTTTTAAAACAGACTCAATTGTATATAAAGTAAAATCGGTAATGAGAGTTTTTTCCGTAATGATATCCTATATGATTGAAAACACAATCATAACCTCGGACAGTATGGCCGCAAGGGGTTACGGCGGCGGTAAAAGAAGCCGTTACCGGATATTCTCATTTGACACCGCAGATTGTGCTCTTACGGCAGTTACGGCGGTTATAGGCGGAATATATATTGCAGTATCCGCTTTCGGTTTCCTTGACTATTCCTTTTACCCTTCAATGAAACTCCCCGGTTTTGAAACGGCGGCTGTTGCCGCATACTCGGGCTACTTTATTCTGTGCCTGATACCCACCATAATTGAGGCAGGTGACAAACTGAAATGGCGCTTATTGAAATCAAAAATCTCTCCTTCTCATACCCCGGTTGCTCAGAAACAATAAAGAACATAAACCTGAGCGTGGAACAGGGTGATTTTGTTGCGCTTTTCGGCCCCACCGGCAGCGGCAAAACAACACTGCTCAGATTGCTGAAGCCCGAGCTTTCACCCCTGGGAGAAACAGAAGGCAGTATACTATTCGGCGGAAAAGAAATAAAAGAGCTTTCCCAGGCTGAAAGCTCCGCCATAGGCTTTGTGCAGCAGTCAACAGAACATCAGACTGTTACGGACAAGGTATGGCACGAGATTGCTTTTGGCATGGAAAACCTGAATTACAGCCAGGGGCTTATGAGCCGGAGAATGGCTGAGGTATCGGCTTATTTCGGAATTGACGGAATATTTGAAAGCAAAACCTCGGAGATATCCGGGGGGCAGAAGCAGCTTGTTGCCCTTGCCAGCATTGCCGCCCTTGACCCGGAAGTAATAATTCTGGATGAACCCACATCACAGCTTGACCCCATATCTGCAAACGAGTTTTTAAATGCGCTGAAAAAGCTGAACAGCGAAAGCGGCGTAACAATAATAATTTCCGAGCACCGGCTTGAAAATGTAATACCGCTGTGCAGCAAAATCTGTGCTATTGACGGCGGAGAAATAAAAGCATACGGCCCTGTAAGAGAAACGGCGGAAAAGCTTCTGAAAGACAGTAAAATGCTACCTTATCTGCCGGGAAGCGCAAGGCTTTACAGCCTGCTGGGCGGCGAAGGCCCCTGCCCCCTCAGCGTAACAGAAGGACGGACATACCTGAAAAAAAATACCCTGCCTTTGTTTACTGAAGAAAAAGCATCTGATGATAAAGCAGAAAAAGAGCCGGCTGTTGAATTCAAAAAAGTATATTTCAGATATGATAAAGACAGCGACGATGTGCTCAGAGGCACGGATATAACCGCATATAAAAACGAAATACTGTGTATACTGGGAGCAAACGGCAGCGGAAAAACAACCATGCTTTGCTGTGCCGCAGGGCTTCTTACCCCTTACAGCGGAAAAATCCGCCTATTCGGCAAAGATATAAAAAAATACAAAAACAGCGAGCTCTACGGCGGAGTTATTTCTTATCTGCCCCAGAACCCGGAAATACTGTTTATGAAAAACACTCTGCGTGAGGAAATGGAAGAATCCGGTATAGATTTCAAAGATATTCCCTTTGATCTTTCTTATGCGGCGGATATACACCCATACGATTTAAGCGGCGGCGAGAGGCAGATGGCGGCCATTGCCAAAGTGATGGCATCAAAGCCGGAAATACTGCTGCTTGACGAGCCTACAAAAGGGCTTGACCCGAAGGCTAAACGGGATATATGCGAAGTGCTGAAAAAGCTTAAAGAAGATGGCATAACAATTATTGCGGTAACCCACGATGTGGAATTTGCCGCACTTTGCGCAGACAGAGCAGCAATGTTTTTCAGAGGGGCCGTTACCTGCACAGATAAGCCCCGGGAATTTTTCTCGGAAAACATATATTACACAACATCAATAAGCAAGATAACAAGGGATTACGCTGAAGGAATAATAACCGATAACGACCTGGCAAAATATATTAAACCGGAGGACCGGAGCCGGTGACCTTAAGCGGCATAAAATCTGTTTTTTCAAAAGCAATCCCCTTCCTTATCATTCCGCTTATTGTGATTTCCGGTGCTTTTGTATTCAGGGACAGAAGCTACTCTTATATAATAATGGCAACCGCCCTATTTACCCTGATTCTTTTTGCCTGCGGTTTTGAGCAGAAAAAAACAGGCACCCGCCGACTGGTGCTATGCGCTGCATTTATTGCCATTGCCTCAATAGGCAGGGTTATATGCTCCCCTTTGCCGGGTGTAAATCCCGTAACGGCAATTACGGTGCTGGCTGCCGTTTACCTCGGCAGCGAAGCGGGCTTTGCGGTCGGTGCCTTCTCCGCACTGACATCAAACCTGTTTGCCGGCATGGGGGTATGGACTCCCTTCCAGATGTTCGCCTGGGGGCTTATAGGCACCTTTGCAGGGCTTTTATCAAAGCAGCTTATGGGCAGCAGGGTAAAAATGTGCGTTTACTCATTTTTTGCAGGCATAGTTTACTCCGCAATAATGGATATATGGACTGTAATATGGGCTTACAACTCATTTAACCTCAAGGCATACCTTGCGGCAATAACCACGGCACTGCCCTACACGGCAATATATGCCGTATCAAATGCTGTTTTCGCCTTCCTGCTGGCAAAACCGTTCAGCGAAAAATTAGGCAGAATAAAAATAAAATACGGTGTTTAACAAAAAGAAAAACCGGCGCCTTTTTACAGGCGCCGGTAAAGTTTTATATTTCGTACAAAAAACCTCTGAACTATTACGAAACTAGGATAAACCGAACAATGGAATCACTGCTTTCATAATACTTATTTCAGAATAAACTGTACATCGGAATTCACGTATCCTTTTTTTAAAACTTTTATACTATTCAATTGTAAACCTTTTGTTTCGCAGCAGCCGCTCATTTTTTGTTCCCCTTGGAACATCCCGGCTCCTTGCGGACAGCCGGCATTATTTACTGAGCTGAGCCGGTGCGAAACCACTGTAAACTGTTACCAATGGAATCGCCCCCTTTTCTTGATAAATTGGTGTAACTCCAACCACAACCCTTGGAAAACTACCAACCTTAACTTCAACTATAATATAGCACCGTTTGTTTATATTGTCAAGTATTTTTTCACATTTTTTTGATTTTTTGTAGAATTTACATATTGTTCATATTCTGTCCGGTTTCCTCAGAGCGGTTATAATTCCGTCATCAACCTTCATTTTACAGATCCTTGCGTTTCTGCGGTCCCCGTCAAGGCCGTCAAATTCACGGTTTCTGGCGTGATAAACCGCGTACCACTCACCCTTGTATTTAATCATAGAGTGGTGTCCCGCGCCTTCTTCCCATTCGTTGGAGCAGAATACGGGGGCATAAGTTTTATCATCCGGGTATTTTTCAAACTTTATCTTTGTAAGATCCGTTTCATCTGTTTTTGCCCGGGCATATCCGATAAAATAGTGCTCATTCTGATAGCAGGAGCCGCTGTACATAAGATAATGCCAGTCCCCTTCCCTGAAATAGAAGGCGCCCTCTATTGTGTGCCAGTGAGTTCCTTTAACATATCTGTCACGCATATAGATTTCTTCATCAAGAGTGGGTACCACAAGAGTAACCGGCTTCCCTGCGGCGGTAAAGGGGTCAAGCAGGCGGTCAACCACAATATGGGTGCCGGGCCTTTCCCACTCAAAATTATTGGTGGAATAGAAAATGAACAGACCGGATTCATTTTTCACAACATGAGAATCAATGGAAAAGGGATGAAGCAGCTGCTTTGCCCCGGTGAAAGGCCCCAGAGGGTTATCAGAAACGGAAACATGCATAGTCTGCCTGTGGCCGCCTTTATCGGGAGTATCGCCGTAAAACTCAAATGAGCAATACATATAAAACTTACCGTCCAGCTCAATTACGCTGGGCGCCCAGAAGTCACGGACATCAGGGAAGGTAAACACCATACCCTCAAACTTCCAGCCGGAAAGGAGCTCATCCGATGAATAAGCGTAAATTCCGTCATCCCCGGTTGTGTAGATATAAAATCTGCCGCCGGATTCAAGGATGAAGGGATCTGCCTGACCTATGTAATTATCTTTTTTAACTTCCAATAACTGCATATAAACCTCCAAGGGCGAAAACATTTCTGTTTTCGCCCAATGAGTTATTATTTTACAAACAAATCAAGAACCGTTCCGAATACGGAAAGGGCTTTTGCAAGGGAGATAAGCGCCGGACCCACAGTTTCATAAAATGAAGCGGTGGCGGTATTTATCTGCATCTTTTCGGCATAGGCGCTGTCATTGAGCACAAAGCCGTTTATGGTAACAACCTCTGTTTCATATCCGCCGGTTTTTTCATCAAGCACAATAAGGCGGCAGCCGTGGTTAAGTTCATCGCTGTAAGAATTATAAGTGCAAGCCGGGGTATTGATAACATGAACGCCCTTGATTTCAACATCAAAGGAATTTGTGTGATCGTGGCCGGAGAATATGGCTTTGGTATCGCCTTTTTCTGCCATAGCGTCAAGCTGGCCGTAGTTATAATAACCCGGGCAGGGCGGCTCACTTAAAAAGCCGGTAAAGTTCTGTGTTTTGGGCACAAAGGTATAATAGTTGCCGTAAAAGCTTCTGCCGAGGTCGCCTAAATCAACGGGAGATTTGTAATAAAGATAATCGTAAACATCGCCTACAATAATATGCTGAAAAGCCATTGAGGGCACATAAGCGCCGGTCTCCTCTTTAAGAGAATCCCTTACGCCCTTATACCATTCTATCTGATAAGGTTCAACGCAGCCGTAGCCCAACTCCTCGCCCTTATCATCATAAACATAGTTGCCGGAATCAAACATATAGAGAGCATAAGCTACTTTTTCGGCATCGGATGAAGAATAAACGGGAAGCCAGTGGGTGCCTGCCTTGCGGGAATCCACCGGGTCAAGCTCGTTGCTGCCGAGGAAGTATTCGCCGCCGTACCTTACATAAAGGTCAAAAAGCTCATAATTTGACCAGCCCTGCTGATGATCGTGGTTGCCGAAAACCATGGTAAAATATGTGCCGGTTTCAACAAAAGGTTTCACAAGCTCTTCAACAGCCTGTTCTTTTGTTTCCTGGGGGCCTACGGTATTATCGCCGCCAAGAATAACAAGGTCGGGATGATATGTATCAATAACCTTATAAATAAAGGTGAACATTCTCTGATCTGCGGGATAACCGTCCTGGCAGTCGCAAAGGTTGATGATTGTGAATTTGCCGTCCTTATTGAACTGCAGTTTTTTCTCTGCCGTTGCGCCGTTTGCAATAACAAGCGCGCCTGCAAGCATGGCAAGCACAAGACAGACGGAGATGAGTTTTTTCATTTATATAGCTCCTTTCAAAAAGAGGATTACAAAATAATTATAGCAACATATAATGTAAAGTCAATGATACAAGAAAAAATTACCACCCGAAAAACGGATGGTATTTGGGGTACCGGATGACAGACTGCGGACGTTGGATAAAGTGTCGCAGAGGTCCGGTATAATCAAGGAACATATGTTGCGGATTCGGTGTAGAAATACTCATAGGGATTATCAACGCCCTGCAAATAATCGGAGACATCCGAGCCCTGAGGGTTATAGCACTTATTATCCGGGGTAATGATTATTTCCATAAAGCCCGCATAAACATAAAGCAACTTTTCGCCCTTATGGGTCTGCAGAAAGTTGTTATAATCATCAAACCACGGTCCTCCGAAGGCGGGAGTGGAGGAAAGCCGACCGTTATCTTTGGTTACGGTAATTATCGCAACAAGCTTACCGTTATTATACGCAAGGTAATCTCTGAAATTCTCCCTTACCTCAAGCTGTTTTCCTTCGGTACCGTCATAGGATACATGGCTGTACCCTTTTTCGGAAAAAGTAAGGTTTTCCGCAGGGACACCGCTGGCAGAAAGCGAGGAAGCGATAGAGGTCTTATTTTTTTCAAGGTATTCTTTTGCCTCGGCATCTGTTATTTTTTCTCCGGTTTCCGCAACACCGGACTTTGCCCCGACAACTGAAGGAACAGCGGGAATCATTACGCCGCCGGAGGGTGAATCACCACCGTATATACCCCCGGAAGCATCCTTTTCGCTTTCTGTGGACGGAACCTGCGTGGGTTCTGGCATTTCATCGCTGCCAGGGCCGATATTCGCTCCTGAATATATTTTCCCGGTCGTCTGCATTTCCTTACCTGTATATTCATCGGCAGACAGAATATCGTGAACAGTATGAGCCTCAGCGGGATATGTTACCGCAGTTTGCTCCTCTGTAAATCCGGAAACGCCGCCCGACTCCGGTGACGACCGGTTGCCCAAACCGCCCTCTGACTCTGTAACGGTGTTTCTGTTTGCCATAACGCCTGCGGTTATACACACGGCAAACGCAATTATACCCGCGCTCAGGCCGGCAACACGCCTGCTAACCTCTTTTTTATGCAAATCGTATTCTTTTTTTCTTTCCAAAACAATTTCAAAAATTTCGCCGTCAGTTTTCATAATCAAAACCATCCTTTCCAAGCTGAACCTTCAGTGCCTCACGGGCTCTGCTCAGAAGAACCTTTGTATTGCCTTCGCTTTTATTCATTATCACAGCGATTTCCTTAATCCGCAGCTCTTCAAAATACATAAGCCACAATACCGTATAGTATTCCTGCTTTATTTTTTTCATTGATAAATAAAGAGATTTGTCCCTTTCATCCTTAAGATACTGTTCTTCAGGTGACGGAACACAGGATTCGGCTTCAGGTATCTCCTCAATATCTGCAAAATTATATTTTGAAGTTTTTCTGATAAAATCCAAAGCAGTATTACGGCCTATCCTGAACAACCAGGTTTTGAATGATGCCTTACCGCTGTATTTCGGTTTTTTTGTTGCAAGCTTAACAAATGTTTCAATTGTCGCTTCTTCAGCGGTTTCATTACTGCCGGTAAAAGAAAGAATAAACATCTGTAAAGGCATACGGTACTCTTCTATCAGTTTTGCAAGGCCTGAATTATCACCATCAAGAAAACGGCGGTAGCTACTTGCACCGTTATCCATAGGCTTCTCCTTTCCGAAAGAACGAAGTTTTCATTTGTTCTTTCACCTATTATACGAACAAAAAATGAAAAAGGTAACAGTTTGCAGCAGAAAAAACAGGGCGCACAAAAGCACGCCCTGCGGTATATTTATCAGGTTTTGAATTTATCAAAGAAATTTGTTTTTTTATCTTTGCCGCTTACGCCGGCGCCTCTTTTGACGCCCATTTCGGCTTCAAGCTGCATCATAAGCTCTTTCTGGCGGGGGGTGAGATTCTTGGGAATATCAACTATAATGCGGATTTTCTGGTCTCCCTTTCCCCTGCCGTTGAGAATCTGGATTCCCTTGCCTCTGAGGGTGAACTCCTCGCCGGACTGAGTGCCTGCGGGGATATCAACAAAAACATCGCCGTAGAGGGTGGGGATTCTCTGCTTATCGCCGAGAGCCGCCTGGGTAAATGAAATATGATGCTCGAGCAGTACGGTATAACCGTCACGGCCGAAATAGGGATGGGGCCTTACAAATACGCCCACACGCAAATCCCCTTTGGGGCCGCCGTTAATGCCTGCATTGCCTGCGCCGCTTACGGCAAAAATCTGCCTGTCATCAATACCGGCGGGAACATTGACATCAACGGTGACTTTTTTGGAAACACGGCCCTGACCGTGGCATTTTGAGCAGGGTGTTTCAATATATTTACCCTTGCCGCCGCACTTGGGGCAGGCCTTCTGAGTCTGAATAGTGCCGAAAGCGGTCCGCTGGGATACGGTTACATAACCCCTGCCGCCGCAGTCCGGGCAGGATTTTGCGCCTGTGCCTGGGGCTGCGCCTGTGCCGTGGCAATCCGGGCATTCATCAACGCGGTTGATATCAACCTTTTTGGTGCAGCCCTTTGCGGCCTCCTCAAAAGATAAGGTAATGCGGGTCTGCACATCCTCGCCTCTCCTGGGGCCTGCGGGGTTGGACCTCTGGCCGCCGAAGCCGCCGAAACCGCCGCCGAAGAAGGAGCCGAAAATATCGCCCAGATCAAAGTCAAAGCCCTCTGCGCCGAACCCTCCGCCGGGGCCGCCTGCGCCGTAATTGGGATCAACACCGGCGTGGCCGAACTGATCGTAACGGGCTTTTTTCTCACTGTCCGACAAAACCTCATAGGCCTCGTTGACTTCTTTGAATTTAGCCTCGGCAGCAGGATTATCCGGATTAAGGTCAGGGTGATATTCCTTTGCCTTTTTTCTGTATGCTCTTTTTATTTCATCATCTGAAGCGCCTTTGCTTAAGCCGAGCACTTCATAATAATCTCTTTTATCTGCCAAGGTTAAAATCTCCTAAATTAACAGATTTAAGGTTTAATTACTGGTCGCCTGCCTCGGTGAAATCGGTGTAGTTTGTATCATCGGCACCGGGAGCGCCGCCCATATCGGGCTGACCTTCTGCTCCGCCGGCGGCCTTATACATCTTTTCGCTTATTTCATAGAACTTGGCGGTAAGCTCATCCTTGCGGGACTTTATAAGATTGATATCCTCGCCTTTAAGTGCTTCCTTGAGAGACTCAATCTTCTCATTGAGAGCGGATTTATCCGAATCATCAAACTTTTCGCCCTCTTCGTTCATAAGCTTTTCGCACTGGTAAACCATCTGATCCGCCTCATTGCGGGTATCAACGGCCTCGCGCTGCTTCTTATCCTCCTCGGCAAATCTTTCTGCCTCGGCAACGGCCTTATCAATATCCTCTTTGGACATATTTGAGGAAGCGGTGATTGAAATGGACTGCTCCTTCTGCGTGCCGAGATCCTTTGCAGAAACATGAACTATGCCGTTTGCATCAATATCAAATGTAACCTCTATCTGAGGAACACCGCGGCGGGCGGGAAGAATGCCGTCAAGGTGGAATACGCCGAGGGTTTTGTTATCCTTTGCAAACTCTCTTTCGCCCTGAAGAACATGAACCTCAACGCTGGGCTGATTATCGGCCGCAGTGGAGAAAATCTGGCTCTTCTTTACGGGGATGGTGGTGTTTCTTTCAATAATCTTGGTGTTGATGCCGCCCATGGTTTCAATACCCAGTGAAAGCGGGGTAACATCAAGAAGAAGAAGACCTGTTACATCGCCGCCGATAACGCCTGCCTGAAGGGCTGCGCCCATGGCAACGCATTCATCGGGGTTGATGCCCTTGAAGGGCTCAATGCCCATAAACTTTTTAACGGCTTCCTGTACGGCGGGGATTCTTGAAGAACCGCCTACCATAAGAACCTTATTGATTTCGCTGTTCTTAAGGCCGGAATCGCTCATTGCCTGGCGAACGGGGCCCATGGTAGCCTCAACAAGGTCAGCTGTAAGCTCATTGAACTTAGCTCTGGTAAGGGTGGTTTCAAGGTGCTTGGGGCCTGTTGCGTCTGCTGTGATATAGGGAAGGCTGATGGAACTTGAGGTTACGCCGGAAAGCTCGATTTTAGCCTTTTCTGCAGCTTCCTTAAGCCTCTGCATAGCCATTTTATCACTGCGAAGGTCAAAGCCCTGGTCTTTCTTGAACTCCTCAACAAGCCAGTCAATTATTCTCTGGTCAAAATCATCGCCGCCAAGGCGGTTGTTACCGGCAGTTGCAAGAACTTCCTGCACGCCGTCGCCCATATCGATAATTGAAACATCGAAGGTGCCGCCGCCAAGGTCATAAACCATTATTTTCTGCTCGGTTTCTTTATCAATACCGTAAGCGAGAGCTGCGGCTGTGGGCTCATTTATAATTCTTTTAACATCAAGGCCGGCAATTTTGCCTGCATCCTTGGTGGCCTGGCGCTGGGAATCCGTAAAGTAAGCGGGAACGGTGATAACAGCCTCGGTAACCTTATCGCCGAGATATGCTTCGGCATCGGTCTTGAGCTTCTGAAGAATCATTGCGGAAATTTCCTGAGGGGTAAACTTTTTATCATCGATGGTTACTTTGTAATCGGAACCCATCTGCCTTTTGATGGAAGATACGGTTTTATCCGGGTTTGTGATAGCCTGCCTCTTGGCTACCTGGCCTACCATCCTTTCGCCGTTTTTGCCGAAAGCAACTACGGAAGGTGTGGTTCTTGCGCCCTCTGCATTGGCGATTACAACAGGCTCACCGCCTTCGATAACCGCTACGCATGAATTGGTTGTACCTAAATCAATACCTATAATCTTTGCCATAATATTTATCCTCCTGACTGAATAATTTGTAAATTAAGAATTTGCTACTTTAACTACGGCTTCTCTTATGATTTTATCGCCCAGTCTGTAGCCTTTGCTGAAAACTTCGGCAATTTCATTTTCGCCGAAATTCTCATCCTCAATAACCATTACGGCTGAATGGATATTGGGGTCGAACTTATCTCCCTTTTCGCCGTAGCTCTCCACACCGAATTTTTCAAGGAACTGGAGAAACTGTGAAAAGATTATTTCAATACCTTTGCGGTAACCTTCGAAATCCGCTTCAGCATTTGCCGCGGCTCTGTCAAAGTTATCAAGCACGGGTAAAAGTTCTTTGATGATATCTGCTTTGGATGACTCGTAAATATCGGATTTTTCTTTTTGTGAACGCTTGCGGAAATTATCATACTCGGCATAAAGCCGTAAAAACTTATCTTCTTTTTCCGCTAACTCCGCTTTAAGCTTATCGGTTTCCGATACTTCTTTTGCCTCTTCCGAAGCCTTTTCTCCGGATTTGACTTCTTTTTCTTCTTTTACATCTTCAATATTCTCATTCTCTTTTGCTTTTTTATTATCTTTATCTTTCATATAAACCTCCCTATTCCTCAAGGGCCTGTGTAATAAGGGTGCCCAGCACGCTGCTCATATACCTGACGCTGGGGATTATATTTTCATAATCCATACGCACGGGGCCCACAACGCTTACGGCGCCTGTATTGTTACGGTTGCCGTTTACTGCATATTTTGAAACAATTACGCTGGATTTTTCAAGCTGCTTGAATTCGTTTTCGGTGCCGATTTTAATATCAAGGGATCCTTTAGCGGACTTGATAATTTCGGAAACCGGCTCTTTACGGCTGAGAAAATCAAGAAGCGCAGCGCCGTAGCCCGAATAATCAACGGTATTGAGAATATTTGAGCTGCCGCCAAGCACCGGTTTTGAATCCTTGGTGCTAACCGCAAGCTCGCTGACAGCAGCCATAAGAGGAAGCATGGTGAAATAATCCACATCTACGGAAGCTGCAACGGTCTGGACCGAGGCGGTGTCAATATCCGCGGCGGGCTTATCAATAAAGAAATTCTGAACTATATTATAAAACTTTTCAAGAACTTCTACGCTCATCTCACTGTCAAGCCGGCAAAGGCGGCTTTTGAGGATGCCGTTTGAAGTAAGCAGCACCATCATTGCCGTATGGTGGCCTACGGGAACAAGCTCAATACGCCTTATTAGGTTAATATCACCGGAAGGGCCGGTTGAAATGCAGGCGCATTTTGTAATCTCCGCAAGGATCTGGCCGGATTTTTCAATAAGCTTTTCGGGATCGCCCACAGAGGAAGAAAGGCCGGAATCAATAATACGCTTTGTGAGCTCATCAATCTGACGGTTTACCATAAGGTTATCCACATAGTATCTGTAGCCCGTCTGTGTGGGAATACGGCCTGCGGAGGTGTGAGGCTGCTCAAGATAGCCCATGGAAACAAGCTCATTCATTTCATTACGAACCGTGGCGGAAGAACAGTTCATACCGGTGGCGGCAATAAGACCTTTGGAGCCCACGGGCTCGCCGGTTTTGGTATAGAGCTCAATAACAGAAGCAAGTATTTTCTTTTTGCGTTCGCTTAAGTCAGCCATAATAACCTCCTTTCCCGGGAGTGCTTGCGTTAGCACTCTTAGCCTTGGAGTGCTAATCTATGGTCATATAATAATACTTCCGTGCCCTTTTGTCAATAATTCAATTGTAAACACTTTGTGAATTTCAAATAATACTTTAACCTTTTCTTTTTTTGTGCTATCATACAGTTGAGGTGCTTGTTATGCTGATTTTCAAACCCTGTGTTTTCAGATGCGGCAGCAACTATAAAATTGCCGTTACAAGTGATAATTATTCCCTTGCAGCCGTAAAGGCAGGCGATGATATTTATACCGATAACTCCTGCGGCATAATACGCTCTGCCTGCAAAACGCACATTATTGAGGTGCCCGGCGAAATACTTGACAGGGAAAAGAAATACACTGTTATTGAAAGAGAAATAATAAAAAGAAAAGCTTACTGCACCGAGACAAAACCCGAAAAAGAATACAGCTTTGATTTCAGACCCGTGCCGGAAAACCCGAGATGCTACCATATTGCAGACTCTCACAATGACACAGGCAGAGCGGTTGCGGCCGCAAAGGTATACGGCAAAATAGATTTTCTGATACTTAACGGAGATATAATTGAAAACAGTGATACTGAAGAGAACTTTTATGTAATATATAAAATCGCTTCTGAAATAACCGGCGGAGAAATACCTGTTATTGTTACAAGAGGAAACCACGATTTAAGAGGAAAGCTTGCAGAACTGCTTGCAAATTATATCCCCCTGATGAACGGCAACCCCTATTATTCCGGAAGACTGGGCAGCATCTGGTTTTTATGCCTTGACTGCGGAGAGGATAAGGTTGACAGCCACGAGGAATACGGCCTTACAGCGGATTTTCACGCCTTCCGCAGAAAAGAAACGGAATATATCAAGGAAATAATAAATAATAAAGAAAATGAATACGACGCCCCGGGAATAAAGCATAAAATAATTATTTCGCACATTCCCTTTACTTTTGACTACCCTGCCCCTTTCAATATTGAAAAAGAAATATACTCCGAGTGGGCTTCGCTCATTAAAGAAAACATAAAGCCCGGCTTTATGCTCTGCGGCCACAACCACAAAGCAGGAATATACAGCCCCGGCTGCGCCGAGGACGGAATGGGCCAGCCCTGCCCCCTGATTGTGGGAACCACAAAACAAAATGATTATTTTATGGGGGCAGGAATAGAATTCAATGGCAGCGGCTGCGAAATAACATTTACGGATAACGAAGGTAAAATCTGCGGCAGGGAAATTATAAATTATTAAGATTTAATACCGAGGAGATACAATGAACAGCAATGATATACTTATCCGCCCCGAAGCGGAAAAGGATTATAGAGAAACCGAAAACCTTGTAAGGGAATCATTCTGGAATGTTTACCGCCCGGGCTGCAGCGAGCACTATGTTTTACATACCCTGAGAAACAACCCGGATTTTGTGAAAGAGCTGGATTTTGTTATGGAAAAGGGCGGCAGAATAATAGGCCAGAATATGTTTATGAAAACCGTAATAAACTCCGATAAAGGCGGAGATATACCGGTGCTTACAATGGGGCCTATCTGCATTGCCCCGGAGCTTAAGCGAAAGGGCTATGGTAAGATGCTGCTTGATTATTCACTTGAAAAAGCAGCCGCTCTCGGGTACGGAGCGGTGCTGTTTGAAGGCAATATAGATTTTTACGGCAAAAGCGGATTTGACTACGCAAGCAAATTTGGCATAAGATACCACGATCTGCCGGAGGATGCGGATTCATCCTTCTTCCTGTGCAAAGAGCTTAAACCCGGCTACCTTGACGGAGTTACGGGAGTATATCAGACCCCGCAGGGGTACTATGTGGACGACAGTGATGTGGAAGAATTTGATAAAAAATTCCCGCCCAAAGAAAAACTTAAACTGCCCGGGCAGATTTTCGGTTGACTTATACAGGCAATATATTATAAAATAAATTATAGCTTTGCGGCTTAGAATAAATCCAAAGGAGAATGAAATGAGCAACTTAAAAAACGGTAATGTAGCTACCTACACAAAAAAGGAGCTTGCCGGCTACCTCACCGGCCTTGCTGGCCAGAACATTATCTACAACATTATTGCCACAGGCCTTGCATTTTATTTTCAGAGCGTAATCTTTCTGCCGGCAATTGCCTGCTCGCTGATTTTTGCTCTTGCAAGGGTATGGGATGCTGTCAATGACCCCATGATGGGCACTATAGTTGACAAAACCCGCACAAAATGGGGCAAGTGCAAGCCCTACCTTCTTTTTGTGCCCGCCGTTATTATGGTGACCACAATACTCCCCTTCATAAACAATATGTATGCCGAGCCCAACGACCTGCACGAGGTTGAGCTCCAGCAGCAGAACGCTTATGTTGCTTTTGTTGAAAGCGACCTTACAAAGGAATATGAATACGACGGCGAAACATATTATATGGTACCCGCAGGCGGTTCCTGGGACCTTCAGAAAGATGAAAACGGCAGAAATCTGCTGGATGAAAACGGCAGTATTATTAAAACAAAGGTTATGATTTACACTGCCGATAAACAGCCCCTTACCGATACAGCCCTTGCAGAAACCATACTGCAGGATTTCCAGAGCGAACTTGGCTTTGTGAAAAAGACCGGCGGCAAAGCGGCTTTGATTATTGCCTGGGCTGCCATTTCATACATCCTTTGGGGTATGACCTACACAATAGGCGATATTCCTCTGTGGGGTGTTACCTCACTTATGACCGAGAGCCAGGAGGACCGCGCAAAGGCCCTTACCCTTGCCCGTGCCGTGGCTAACGTGGGCATGATAGGCACACTCTTTACCATGATTGCCCCCGCCTTCCAGGGCATATTCAAAGCCCGGGGCATGGATGAGGCGCATTCACTGCGCGCAGCTTACATACTGCTTGCAATAGTTATGACCGTGTTTGCTTCAGCCCTTTTCCAGGTTGCTGGCCTTTCCGTAAAAGAAAAGGTTTCAAACAAGAGCGAAAAGACGTACACAATAAAAGAAAACTTCAAAATTATGTTCGGCAACAAGCCCTTCCGCCAGATTCTTATTTCCGGCATACTGAGGAGCCCAATACAGCTGCTTGCCATTGTTGCCATGACACTTGTTATGTATTACTTCTTCAATAACGATATTGGCGCAACCCTGTTTGTTGACGGAGCAATCAACATAAACCTGGTTATTAAGATACTTATACTTGTTGTAGGCCTTTTCGGCGGAATGATTGGTTTCCCGCTCTGCGTTCCCTGGCTTGTAAGAAAATACGAAAAGAAAAAGCTCTACAACTTCTTCTCCCTTATAGGCGCTATCCCCTTTGCCCTTATTTTCGGTTTCTTCCTTATTTCAAAGGGCAATGTTCTTACCTGGGTGGGTATGACCGTAATGTCAGTTCTGTTCTTTATGGCGGCCGCCTCAATGGGCTCGCTGAATGTGCTTCAGTCCGTTATGATTGCAGACTGCGTTGACTATGAGGAATACTACACAGGCGTTCGCCCCGACGGCGTTTTCTTCTCCGGACAGTCATTTATCACCAAGCTTTCCGCCGGTATTGCGTCCCTTATCTCCGGCGCTGTTTATGCCATAGTCGGCTTCTCTGATAAAAACGTTGCCCTGCTCAACAACGCCCTTGTAAACGGCGCAGATTTCAAAACATATAACGGCGGTAAATACGCTGCCGCAATGTTCTTCCTTATCTCCATTCCCCCGGCTGTAGGCATGATACTTGCAGCTATCCCCACGCTTAAATATGCTCTGCCCGATAAAGAGCACAAGAAAATACTTGCAGAGCTTATAAGCAAACGCCACGGCACCGAAGCTGATGCAGAGAACACCGAACCTGCAGAAGACTGATAATTACTAAAATACAGCAAAAGGGCTGCCCTTAGGCAGCCCTTTAGTTTATTATCAGTTTTTATTTATTCATTCTTTCAACCATACCGGCAAAGGTATCGGCAATGGCTTTCTGGGTGTTTATACCCATTGAGTTAGTTTCGTGATAATGATTGAGGCCGTGCTTATCTTTATAAGTATTGAGGAACGGCTGGGTGGGGTTAAGGATAAAATCGTTGGGGGGTACAACATAGCCCGTCATATCATTGGTAACGCCCACGGCAATCATTTCACTGTCACCGCATATTTCGCAAAGGGGTGTGGGATTTATCTCCCCGCCCTCACCTGTGGGTGAAGTATCCGCATCCATATAGGAGCCGTAAACAGTTGAAACAAAGTTTTCGCCGGGAAGCATAAGGAACTTCTGGCTGCCTATAAGCATATAGGTAAGCTCAGATTCGGTGGCAACGCCGGTAAGGGAATCCCAGGGATAGGCCTTGAAGCTCATCCTGTGAAGAATTGCAAGAAGAGTAAGCACATAGTTATCAACAGGGATATAAAACGGCTGCTGGATATACTTAATAACCGGCTCAAGCTGTGTTTCGTTTTCAATGGTGAAAGCGGCGCGGGCAATCATTTCGCCCTGCTTCTTTACGCACTCCACTTTATCCTCATCCATTTCGGCAACATCCATACCGCCGATGGCGCCTATGGTAAAGATAACATCTGCGCCCTTTTCTTTGGAAATAAGCTCACGCATAAAATATGGGTATTCGCCGCTGAGCATTCTGTTGCCGCCGCCAAGGGAATTGGGGTGCCCGCCGAAATTCATTACCCATATTTCATTGCTGCCGTCATCGGGAGCAAAGCGAAGGCGGGTAAGGAACTCATGCTTATCAATAAATCCTCTTTTTGTGAAAAGGCCGTCTTTGATTTCAACCCTGCCGTTATAAAGCTTGCCGGGTTTTCTGTTAAGAAAAGCCTGCTCCGCAACTTTTACGGAGTTTTTCATAAGGGTATCCATATACTCAGGATCTTTGCCGTCGGAAGGAATTGAGGCGAAAGGCTTGCCCCAGTAGCCCAGGGTATCTATACCGGAGTGGCTGTGAGTGCAGCTGAAATTAACAAGTTTGCAGCCCTTGATTACGGGAGACTGTGCAATCATACTGCGGATTTTGTTAATCTCAATACGGGTCATTCCGATAAAATCGCCGTTAAGCCAGAGAATGCCTTCTTCATTGCCGCAGTCAACCCAAAGGGCATTGACATATACCTTTGAAAGTATGCCCTCCATTTTATGGCCCGAGCCGTGACCGGCAATCCAGAAATCACGGCCGCTGTCAACATCGGGCATAACCTCTTCGCGGGAAAAGCCCATACGGTAAATATCGCCTTTGATAACAGAGGGATTTACCTCGGGTATCTCGGGGGCGGGGCCGTTTTTCTTTATTTTTTTTGCATACCGGTGGTCAACACCGATAATCACTTTCATTACATAATCGAGAATATCCATTTTTATTTCTCCCCGGTCTTAAACAAAATCAGACATTTTTTTCAAACTTATAAATACTCTGGCTTTCAATATCAAATGGCGGAAGAATAATCTGAGGCACGCCTGCGTTAACGGAAACGCTGGAAACTATGCTCTTTGCAAAAGGATAGAGCTCCTTAAAGGTTTCAACATGGATTGCCTCTTTTTTAATATCGGTATCATACTCAAAAACACCGTCAAGCACAATCTTTACGCCGAATTTATCCGGATTCTCTTTATCAAAGGCCTCAGCGGTAATCTGACCGACGCAGACATTGGTATTGGAATACCTTACATTATAGGAAATCTTATTGCCGAACTGAAGCTTTGCGCCGTTTTCGTGTTTATTGACAAAGGTAAGCTCGCTGACTTTATAATATCTCATTTTAACATTTGCCATAACAAGTACCTCCCTTAATCACTCAACAACAACGGCGGATTTTATAACAATGGGGGTTGCTGGCTTTGAAACCTCATTGCCGTTGGGCAGCATCTGAACCTTAAGAAAATCATCTACGGTTTCCATACCGTCAATCACCTTGCCGAAGGCAGCATAATTGCCGTCAAGGGAACTTGTGTGATTATCGGTATAGCAGATGAAAAACTGGGATGAAGCGGAATCCATATTAAAGGAATTCCTGGCCATTGAAACAACGCCGCGGGTGTGTGAAAGGGTATTCTGCTCAAAGCCGTTATTTGCAAATTCGCCGGGTATGGTTTCAGGGGCGCCGCCGGTACCGTTGCCGTTGGGGTCGCCGCCCTGAGCCATAAAGCCGGCCATAACTCTGTGGAAGGTAAGGCCGTCATAAAATCCCTGCCTTACAAGTTTCTCAAAATTCTCACAGGTTTTGGGGGCATATTCGGGATAAAGCTCAATAGTGAAAGTGCCGCCGTTTTCCATAGTAAAGAGAATCCTGGTGTGTTCACCGGCTTTTGCGGTTTCACCGGGAGCGGCGGTAACTATATCGGTATAGGTTTCATCCTCTGTCTTTTTGCCGCAGGCGCAGAAAGCGGATAAAACAATAAGGGAAATAAGCATTAGCGCAATAATCTTTTTCATAGCAGGTGTCCTTTCATTTCCGGCAGTGCCGGAAAAGTATTTTACTATATTATTTTAATCTTTTAACAGGGATTAGTCAACCGAAATAAGATGTGTTTACAAATTGTTAATTACAAAAGGGCCGCTTCGGCTCTGTTGACTTTAAAGGCGATAAAATGTATAATCAAAACCCGGGAGGGATAAGATAATGAAATGCGCCGAAATATGTTATTTTGACACCTGTCCCTCTACCAATGACTATGCAAAAGAAAATGCAGAAAAACTTGAAACCCCTGCCCTGATAATTGCCGGCTACCAGAGCGGCGGCAGAGGGCGCAAAGGGAAAAGCTTTTATTCACCCGAAGGGGGCATATACTTTTCTCTGCTTTTTGAGGCAGATGAAAACTTTGAACTTGTTACCCCCGCCTGCGCAGTAAGCGTGTGTGAAGCAATTAAAGAAATGTGCGGCATTGAAGCCGGAATAAAGTGGGTAAACGATATTTTTTACGGCGGCAAAAAGGTGTGCGGCATCCTTACCGAAAGATTCATCCGGGGCGGCAGAACATACACCTGCGCCGGCATAGGCATAAATCTGAACACAAAAGAATTCCCCGGTTATCTTCCCGAAGCGGGTTCCCTTGGCTGCGATATAAACGGCAGGGAACTTGCAGAGCTGATAAGCGAAAAGCTGCTTGATATGAATAACGACAGCAGCAAAAACAGGATACTTGAGGAATATGGAAGCAGGCTTATCCTTAAGGGCAAAGATATTATATATGAAATAAACGGCAGCAAATACACCGGCAGGGTTAAGGGAATAAACAAGGAGTGCAACCTGCTTGTTGAAAACGGCAAAGGCGAAACAGTTACCCTTAAATCCGGTGAAATCTCAGTAAAGGCGGCAGAGAATTGAAACTGAAAATTGAAGATATAAATGATTACTCCCCCGGGGAATATATGCTTTTTGAAATGGATGCTGACCCGGAAAGACTTGAAAAGGCAGCGAGGCTTAAAAACGAAAAAGATTATAAACTCTGCCTGCTGGCAGACAACCTTGCAAAGCGTATGGTTGCCGAAGAAGGCAATATGAGCCCGCAGATGGTGGCAATATATACCGATAAATACGGCAAGCCCAGGTGCATGAATTCATTGGTAAAATTCAACTACAGCCACTCCGGCACAAAGGCGGCCTGCGCTGTATCCGATAAAGAAATCGGAGTTGATATAGAAGAAATAAAGCCCCGCTCACAGGATGTTGCAAGAAAATTTGCAACGGAAGCAGAACTTGAATATATAGAAGATTCTCTTGAAAACCTGCTGAAAATCTGGGTGCTGAAAGAGGCATATTTAAAATGCCTGGGGACAGGAATAAGAGATAACCTTAAAGATGCTGAATTTATAATTGAAGATGGCGGAGCTGTAATATGCTCGGATAAATCGGTAAAAGCAACCCTTTATGATAATATACCGGGCTACATAGCCGCCGTATGTGAAAAAATAAGCTGACAGGAGAATAATATGGGCAGAGGATCGGTTAAACAGAATAAAAACATTTATCAGGTCTGCAGAGAAGAGCGGGGCCTTACAAGAGCTGCCGCCGCAGAGCTTATGGAGTGGGTTTCCGAAAGCCGCATAGAAAAAATAGAGAGCGAAAAATCCGCCGCCACCCCTGAGGAAATTATGGCAATGTCAAAAGCCTATAAGTATCCGGAGCTTCGCAGCTATTACTGCAGCCACGAGTGCGCCATAGGCAAAAAAGATGTGAAGGAAGTAGAAGACAAACCCATTGAAAAAATCGTGCTGGAGCTTCTTTCGGCACTGAATAAAATTGACGCTTTCAAAAACAGATTTATTGAAATTGCCTCGGACGGTATAATACACGATGATGAAATTGAGGACTTTATTTCAATAAGCAACAGGCTTGACAGTATCTCCTCAAACATAAGCTCACTGAAGCTTTGGCTCGATAAAACCATTGAATCCGGAAACATAAACAAAGAAATACTTAAAAAAGTGATTGACAGCAATAACAATAAATAACATAAAAAACCGCAGCGGCTCACTTCAGCCCGCTGCGGTTTTGATTATTTAAGATTGAAGGTATATTCGGTGTTTTTGTAGAAATTCTGGGTAAGGTAATTTACCGGGCGGAATATTACTTTATCCTTATAAACCTCAAGCTGGGCTCCGGTACCGGACCAGGTGATTCCGTACCAGTTTACTATGCCGAAGGTGGGAAGGCTGAGATAGGTAACTCCGTTAACCTGCTCCGCCATAGGTATATCATACATTTCCGCCGCCGCGGTGGCCCTTATGCCGCCGTGAATATGGCCGCTGATATAAAATACATTCTTGTACTTTTCCATTATGGATTTGAACTGATAGGCAAGCTCATCCTCTTCAATTCCGCTGCCCTCCCAGATTGTTTCCGAGCCGTTTACATCAACAAAAGGCCAGTGGCAGCAAACAAAAACGGGAAGCCCTTCGGCTGTGCCCTCGGCAAGCTGAGCATCAAGAAAATCAAGCTGCTCCTGAGTGATTGAAATAGCGTCCCAGTGGCCGCCGTCAACAACTTCATCGCCGAGAACTATAAACTTATAGCCCTTAACATCCATGGAATAGTAGTTTTTATCCGTATTATCGCCGTAATAATCATTATGGTACTTTATAACATTGGCAAGGGCCTGCTCACGGGTTATATCCGTAACATCCCTGTCACCTGCGTGGCCTATATCATGATTGCCGGCAACAGTTATTACGCTTGCATTCTCAGGCGCATAGTTGCGGATAATATCATAATAAAGGGCAAGGGACTCTTCATCTGCATAATTTGTAAGATCCCCGGCAACCACAACCGCATCTATGGGTGAAGCGGCCTTGCTCATATTTGATAGGCCGGCTTTAAGGAATAACTGCCTGAGGACTTCTTTTGTTTCAAGGTGGGTATCGGAAATAAGAGCCATATTCAGCTCACAGTTTTCCTCAGCGGTTTTGAGCACGGGCTCCGCTATTCCGTTATAGGGAACAAGGGTGATAAAAAGAGTCATCAGAAAAGTAACCGCTTTGGTTACAAATACGGAAAATGTCATTTGCTGTGCCTCCCGTAAACATGATATGATTTTAGATTGTACCACACATTTTCATCTTTTTCAATTGACCGCTTTATTTTGTTATGATACTATTATTCCGTAATAACCGAAAATACGGAGGATTCCCCGAAAGCCGAATTATGAAATACAACCCGGATATAATCAAATCAAACAGGAAAACCGTATCGCTTGAAATACGCCCCGACGGCAAGCTTACCGTCAGGGCTCCCCTTCGTATGTCCTACAGCGATATAGAAAAATATGTTAATTCAAAATCCGCCTGGATTGAGAAAGCCCTTGAAAAATTTGCAAACAAAGATGAAACCCCTGCTGTGCCATTTACCGAGGAGGAGCTGAAAAAGTATACAAAAGCGGCGGAAAAGATTATACCGGAAAGGGTAAAACATTATGCAGAAATTATGGGGGTTGAATATAACAGGATAACCATACGCACACCGAAAACACGGTGGGGAAGCTGCTCATCAAAGAAAAACCTAAACTTCAGCTGCCTGCTTGTGCTGATGCCGGAGAAGGTTATGGACAGCGTTGTTGTGCACGAACTTTGCCACCTGAAAGAAATGAATCACTCAAAGAGGTTTTATGCAGAGATATACAAAGTAATGCCGGATTATGATGAATACGACCGCTGGCTGAAAACAAACGGCGGTAACTACCTGAGAAGGCTGTAAAAAATGAGCATCTGTCAAGAACAGATGCTCTGTTTTTTATACTCTTTCTCTGTATTTCTTTCTTGCATATCTGAAGATGATATAGGCAAGGCAAAGAAGAAGGAAAATACCGATATAGATTGCGTATTTTACCGTTTGCTTTGTCATAGCTTCACCTTCGGCAGAGCCGGAGGATGCTGTTTCATCGCCGAAAAACAGGGAACGGTTTGAAAACCCAGAAGGGGTGTAGTTTTTAACATCATCCCAGAGGGTGCTCATAAGAGCCAGGGTTTCCGGTGAAAGATTCCGGAAAAGCTGGGTTTTGAATGCTCCCTCCTCGGGGTAAAGAAGCTCATCCTGATAGTACTCATAATCCGGATTTTCATACACCGCGGAATTCGGGCTGCCGTAACAGATATATTCCGCATTGGCAAGGGCTATCTCCGGATCCGAAAGGAAATCAATATAAAGCTCTGCCGCTCGCTTATGCTTAGCTCCTTTGAGAATACATACGGCATCAACAAAATAATTAACGCCTTCTTTGGGATATACGAAAGCAAGATCATTGTTGTTTTCGTACATAGTAAGGAAGTCGCCTACATAATAGGGCGCAAGGGCCGCCTCTCCGGATTCCATTTTAAGAAACACTTCATCATTTACATAAACCGGATTAACGGTTTTCTGCTCCTTGAGAAGGGCCGCGGCGGTTCTCCAGGCATATTCGCTTTCCATATTATAATCCATACCCAGAAGGCTCTGAGCTATTGCGAAAGCATCCCTCTGGTTATTGAACATAAGGATATTGTTTGTATATCTTTCATCCCAGAGAGCTGCCCAGCTGTCCGGCGCTTCCTCAACCATTTTGGTATTGTAAATAAGGCCTACATAGGAAACGGTGTAGGGTACGCTGTATTCGCCTGTGGGGTCATAATCAAGATTTCTGTATTTTTCGGGAATGTATTTGTAATTTGGTATATTGTCAAAGTTTATCTTTTCAAGCATTCCTTCCTTAATCATACGGGCAATCATATAATCGGAAGGGATAACAATATCGTAAGATACTCCCCCGCTCTTGAGCTTTGAATACATTGACTCATTATTGTCAAAGGTATCATATACAACTTTTATGCCGTATTTTTCCTCAAAAAGAGCGTTTACATCCGGGGTTCCGTCCTCACCGTCAGATATATACTCGCCCCAGTTATAAACATAAAGTTTCGTTCCCCTTAATGCCTCAATTTCGGCATCTCCGGCCGCAAAGGCAAAGTTAAAAGGAAACAGGACAATAATCAAAGCAGACAGTATAACAGCCGTAATCTTTTTCATTCAATTCACCCCCGTTTTTTCTTTATTTTCTCTTCACTTTTAACCTGAGCGATATTATAGAGAATAAGCAGAATGAGTATGCTCAGGAAAATGAGAGCCGAAAGGGCGTACATATCCGGCTTAACCCTCTTCTTTGTCATTGAGAATATTACTATAGGCAAAGTCTGGAAGCCGGGGCCGCTGGTAAAATATGTAATAATGAAATCATCAAGCGAAAGGGTAAAAGCCATTATCATACCGGTAACAATACCGGGCATAATGGCGGGAAGAACAACCTTGAAAAATGCGCTGACCGGCTTGCAGCCCAGATCCTGTGCCGCCTCAGCCAGGTTTTTATCAGTCTGCCTGAGTTTGGGAAGTACAGTTAAAATAACATAGGGCAGGCTGAAGGTAATATGGGCAATCAGAATCGTGGCAAAACCGAGTACCGATTCAATACGCAGAGCCCTGCCTATAAACACAAACAGAAGCATCATTGAAACACCGGTAACTATTTCCGGATTCATCATTGGCACATTCGTTGCCGCCATAACAGAAGAACGAAAAATTGATTTTTTATACTTTTCTATTCCGATTGATGCGGCAGTACCGAGAACTGTGGAAATAACCGAAGAACAAACAGCAAGAATAAGGGTGTTGTAAACCGCCTTAAGGGTTGTGCCGTCCGCAAGTAGTATTTTATACCATCTGAGGGAAAAGCCGCTCATAACAACGGTGCTTGTGGAATCGTTGAACGAGAAAACTATCAGCACTGCTATAGGCGCATAAAGGAAGATGAAAACCAGGGCAACATATATCTTTGACAATGTTTTCATATTACCATCTCCCCCTCATCAGAAAAATGATTCATAACCGCCATGGAGAGAAGAATAAGAATCATAAGCACCAGTGAAAGAGAGGCGCCGAGATTGTAATTATAGGACTGCTGGAACTGGCGCTCAATAACATCGCCTATAAGGTCAAATGAACCGCCGCCCAGCTTCTGGGAGATATAGAAGGTGCTCACAGAAGGAACAAACACCATTGTAATACCGCTGATTACGCCGGGTATGCTCATGGGGATAATGCAGCGCCTTATAACATTTATACGGTTGCTTCCCAGATCCTGCGCAGCCTCAACCATTGAAAAATCCAGCTTTGCCATTACGGAGTAAATAGGCATAATCATATAGGGCAGGAAATTGTAAACCATACCCAGTATAACTGCGCCGCCGGTATTTATCATATGCACCGGATCAATACCGATTTTTACAAGGAAGCTGTTGATAAGGCCTGTATCCTGCAGAATTGCCATCCAGGAATAAGTCCTGATAAGAAAGCTCATCCACATGGGAAGCATTACCAGAAGAATCATAGTGCGCTGAATTTTATCGGATTTCTGGGAAATGATATAAGCAGTGGGAAAAGCTATAAGCAGGCAGATAAGTGTTGCCACAATCCCGAACCATATTGAGCGGAGAAATGTGGGAATATACTTTGTAAGCAGATGAATATTATCAAGAGTAAACTGACCTGCCGCATTTGTAAATGAATAATATACAACAAAAAACAGAGGCGCAATTATAAACAGAGCCGCCCAAACCACATAGGGAACGGATATGAGCTTTGCGCCCGTACCGGAGCGCCTCATTCCTCTTCCTCCTCATCAATCTCGGAGAGCTCATCAAACTCTTCGCTGAACGAGCTGTAATCGCCGAACATTCCCGAATACTCGGATTTTTTCATAATATGAATTGCATCCGGCTCAATATAAAGACCGATGTTTGCGCCCTCGGGATGATAATCGGTGGTCTGAATCATCCACTTGAAGCCGCCTATATCAACTATAATCTCAAAATGAACTCCTTTAAAAGTAACAGATGTGACAGTGCCTCTGAGCATACCCTTTTCAGGCTCGGTAACATCTACATCCTCCGGCCTTACAACAACATCAACGGCTTCGTTTTTATCAAAGCCCTTATCAAGGCAGACAAACCTGTGGCCGGAAAAATCAACAAGGCAGTCATCAATCATTACGCCGTCAATAATATTGCTTTCACCGATGAAATCGGCAACAAAGGCGTTGCGGGGCTCATTATAAATATCAATCGGTGTGCCTATCTGCTGGATTACACCGCTGTCCATAACCACAACGGTATCGCTCATTGACAGAGCTTCTTCCTGATCGTGGGTAACATAGATAAAGGTTATGCCGAGACGCTGCTGGATATTTTTGAGCTCAACCTGCATATCTTTGCGCAGCTTGAGGTCAAGAGCGCCGAGGGGCTCATCAAGCAGAAGAACTCTGGGCTTTACAGCAAGGGCCCTGGCAATGGCAACCCTCTGTTGCTGGCCGCCGGACAGGGAAGTTATATTACGCTTATTGAAGCCCTTGAGGTTTACAAGCTCAAGCATTTCCTCAACGGTTTCTTTTATCTGTTTTTCGGACTGTTTTCTGATCCTCAGACCGAAAGCTATATTTTCATAAACATTAAGATGGGGAAACAACGCATAACGCTGAAAAATAGTGTTAAGCTGCCTTTTATGGGGAGGTATATCATTGATTTTTTTACCATCAAAAATAACCTCACCCTCATCCGGATTTACAAACCCGGCAATAATCCTCAGGGTTGTGGTTTTGCCGCAGCCCGAAGGACCGAGAAGGGTAATAAATTCCTTATCGCGAATGTTGAGGTTAAGGTCTTTTAACACATTATTATCGCCGAAAGTAACGGAGATATTTTTTAAAGCTATTATAACATTATTTTCCAATTATCTAGCCCCTCTCATTTTATATTAATAAATAATATATTGCAAAAATATTGAATTGTCAATATTTTTTAAAAATAATGAAAGACTGCCGTGTGAACGGCAGTCTCCGAAAAATATAATTATTATCCTATACGGAAAATCTTGAGGATATACTTAAAGAAAAACGAGAAGTATTTAAAGAAATTACCGATTTTACTCCTGAGGTTATCGGAAATGTTTTCGGTTTTATTATTGACACCATAGCCGGGTATGGAGCCGTTATTATCATCAAGGCCGTCTCTGTCATAAGCAAGGCCGTAAATCAGGGGTGAAGCAACGCCTACCAGGAAATATTCGCCGACTGTAACAGGCCCGGCTGTGTTTGCCATAAACCTTGTAAAATCCCGGGATAAATCACCTGTTCCGAAAAGGGAATCAAAAATAAGATTAAGGCCCTTGAATGCGGTTTCATCATTTACGGCAGACAAACCGTGGAGCAGAACAAGGTCGGCAATATTAAGAATAATGCGGACCTCGGGAGAATCAAGATCGCAGTTTTCACCGCCCTCATAATGATGAGCGAGCACCTCCGTTACAACATCCCAGCCGTCTGCATAATCGCTTGCAGGTATTTCAATATTATATGTTGCAGCCAGCTCCTCAACACTTCCAGGGCCGTAAAGAGGCATAGCAAGTATATCGGTAAGGGAATTTACCGCAGTCATAACAAAATTGTAATAAAAATCTGATTCTTTTATGCCGAGCTTTTCGGCGCTGAGAGCCAGGGTAAGACGATACCTGATGCAGGCTTTGAAGAAATCCTTTGAGTACTTGCCGAAATCTTCGTTCATAAGAGCTATCTGCTCATCGGTGAAGCCTGCGGTATTTGCAGCAAGGGCATCCGTATCTATTATGTCTATACTGCGCTTTGAATAATCAATGCTGTTATCTGTAAAAGAAAACACCCTGTATTCAAGAGGATACATAGTAAGAGATGTTGTGGAAAAATCGGTAACGGTATTACCCGAAGCGGAGGTATAGGAAATGGCGTCACTGCCGTGCTCATGGCCGGTAAGCACAACCCTGATACCGGCATTCGCAATCTGCTCTGCATAGGCCGTATGATTACGGACTATGAAATTATGGCTTATCAGCCTCTGTGCAGGCATGTGAGCAAGAAGGTTATGGTGCATCATAAGAACAGGATACCTGCCCTCATCATAGGCTTTCTCCGCCTGCCTGATAATCCAGTTAAGTCTGCTCTGAGTCAAGCCGTCCTCTGTTGAAACTGTCGGATCACAGCTGTCACCGACTATCAGGCGGTATTTTTTGCCCAGATTAACGGTATAAGAAAGACAGGTGGGATCCGAATCCAATGCTTCATCATAACCGAAAGCCCCGTAAACGCGGCGAAAATCCTCGTTTTTAAAGTCATTTTCGGCAGCGCCGGTATCATGGTTTCCGTTACAAACAAAAACGCTTTTACCTGTTTTTTCTTCAAAATCACGAAGCTTTGCGGCAACGGTTTCGTGCTGCTCGGCAACAATTCTGCCGTCATCTGCAAGGTCGCCGGAAATCAGCACATATTCTGTTTTTTCATCATCTGCACACTGCGAGAGGAACTCATCAAGAATATATCCGCTCTCATCCTCCATTGCAGCCCTTCTGTTGCCGTAAAAGAAAATATCATCATCAATATCATGCTCCAGCTCTTCACGGGGAAGGTTGAAATGAATATCCGATGCAACGGCAAAGCATGAAGCTTCATCCCCTGCGCCTGAAGCATAAGCGGCGCAGGAGATGCCTGAAAGAATTATCAGTAATGAAATAATAAGTGAAACAGCTTTTTTCATAATCAGCCTCTGGAAAGAGTTTTGAACTCATAGCCGTTATCTTTTGCGAACTTTGCGGCATTTGCAGCCTCTTCATAACCCCAGATAACAAACTTTCTGGCGCCCTCAAACAGCTCGGGAGTAAGGGCGGTATCACCTCTCATTGTGAATACCATAAGCGCTGCTGCATTTTTGAATGCACCTTTGCCTATCGATTCCACTGAATTGGGAATATCTACCTGAACAAGCTTGGCGCAATCCGCAAAAGCTTCATCACCTATGGAAACAAGCTCTCTGCTGGAAGTCATCATTGCGTTTTTTATTGAAGAGCCCTTAAAAGCCTCATTTTCAATCTTAACAATATGTTTTGGCATAACAACATACACAAGCTTATCACTCTGAGCAAAAGCTTTTTCACCGATAACAGTAACATTCTTCTCAGCTATGGTATCGGGAATTTCAAGACGGTCTGCAATCTGACCGCCGGTAAATCCGGTGATTTTTACGGTATCATCTCCAAGAATCTCATAGGTATAATCACCCTCGGTAAGAGCTTCGGTAACCTCAGCTTCCTTTGTATCTCCGCCTTTATCATCTTTGCCGGAGCAGGCAGAAAAAAGGCAGATTACGGTTAAGAGAGCTAAAATAACAGCGAGCAACTTTTTCATAATAATTATCCTCCGATTTTATTTCAACCAAGGCCTGCTTCGGCAACATTCTTTTGATGCTGCTCCCAGGTCTCGGCAAAAATATAATTATTTTCACTGTCGGTAATGAAATAATAATAGCCGGTTTCTTCGGGATAAAGAGCGGCGTTTATACTGTCAATACCGGGATTTGTAATGGGCCCTTCCGGAAGGCCGTAACAATTATATGTGCTGTAAAGCTGAAGATACTCTTCATACTTTTCTTCCGAAACATAGGGTTTAACGCTGTTTCTCAGGTAAAATGTGCAGGCATCGCACTGAAGCTTCGGAAAATCCGGGCTGCTGAGCCGGTTGTGCAGAACAGAAGAAACCTTGCCATCGGCGGCGTTGCCGGCTTCCTCCTGAATAATGGAAGCAAGGGTTATTATTTCATCAAGAGTATAACCGAGGGAGGATGCTCTTTCGGCCATTTCATCAGTAATTCTGCTTTTGAAATTTCTGATAAACCTTTTTACAACCGAAGAAACATTTTCATTCCTGTAAAACTCATAAGTATCAGGGAAAAGGTAACCTTCAAGCACAAAAGCCCTGCTTTCGGGATGCTCTATTGCAATTTCGAACTCATCAAGATATCCGGTATTATTACATTCCGCCATAAAATCTGCGGCAGAGCAAACCCCGTTCTCTTCAAGCCGTGCAGCTATTTCGGAAACGGTAAACCCTTCGGGAAAAGTAACGGTTACAGTATTTGAAGTTGTTTCTTCTGCTGAAGAACGGATATCGGGCTCTGCTCTTCCCGATAAACTGCAGGAACAAAGCACCGATAAAAGTGATGTCACCAGCATTAAACATATTATTTTTTTACATATTTTCATACTATATTTTATATCATAAAGGCAGGATAAAATCAAGAACAATAATGTAAAGATAAGCGCGCCTCCGGCGGAGACGCGCTTTAATCTGTTAAAGAACATAGATATTTACTTTTCTGTTGCCCCAGTCACGGCACATCTGCTCATCATTCATAAACAGGTCAATATCGGTATTGCCCATTTTTACAAATCCGCCGGTATCTGCAGCAATGCAGTAACCGTAAACATACTTGCCGTCGGCCGATACTACATAGAGCTCGGTGCCGTAAGGAATCTCTTTGGGATCAACGGCAATATAGCCGGGCTTGGGTACGATGCCTGTGGAGGTGATTTCATCACCGGCATAGGCGGTGGCTTTGCCCTTGATGCATTTCTTGTAGTTTACGGGTGAACCGTCTGAATCCAGTTTAAGTGATGAGGGTGCTTTAAGCTCGGAAATGGGAACTCCGTTTCCGTAATAATCTGCAAGTTTATTGGACTGAACGGGACCTAATTTAATAACTCTGTCCTGAGGCTTACGAACTACAACCTCGGATTTAATTTCGGAACTCTCAAGCTCGCCGTTAACATATTTATCAACATAGAGCACCTTTTTAGTTCCGTTTTTGCCCTTGGATTCAACCTTGGTGGTGTTGAAGGCGAGGGAATTATCCATAACAGTTCTGGTTGAATAAGGTATGGGTTCGTTTTCGCTTCTCAGATCATACCTGACCTTACGTACAACGGCTTTTTTAAAATCGGCCAAAGGGCTGCCTTTAACACCGAAATCAAAAATCATACCGTGTTCAATAATTATTTTTCCGCCTGTTTTTTCAGAAAAATCTTCAATGTTTAACTTGTCGTTTGAACCGAGATCGAAACCTGCCTCTGCGACAATTTTGCGGGGTTCTCTCTGCTCTGTATAAACGGTCACCTTGTCGTTTCCGTCAACAACAGTAACTTTAATCTTGTCTGAAACGGAAAAAACGGTAACACCCGAAGATAAGGTGAAAATGAGGCAGAATATCAGGGAGATAATTCTTAAGCCTACTTTTACAGAGGAGAAGGAGCCCGATTTAGTCTTTATCGGCATAAAATTCTCCTTTTCATTTGATTTTGGAACATATTCAATTTTTCTCGGGATGGGCGTATTATACCATAATTCGCCGATTTGTCAAATTATCTGAAATGTTAAAATTGTGCAAAACTGACAAAGAGCACACTGCATTTTTCTGTTTCGTAACTATAATTTGCAAGTGTTTTTACTTTACAAGCGCTTTTTTTGGTTAAAATTGCAAAAAATCAAAAAACCGGATTTTCACGAAAATATCGCAAAAATCCGGTTAATTACACTATATATTGTACAATTGTTTAATATAATTCGGATATACAACTGTATATTGTATCGTATGAAGTCATAAGATTTACGCAATTCTGATCAAAAATCGAGGTGTTATAGATAATAAGCATTCTCTGCTGGAACAGCGGCATTTCAACAGCTGTTTCCATAACCGCCTTCATAAGCTGCTGCATAAGGTCCTTTTTATCGGAAAATCCTGTGGCTTTTCTAACCCTCTCCGTAAGGTCATCAACTCCGGCATCAGAAAGGCCGGTAAAATTCATACTGCCGCCGGTATGGTAATATTCATATTTATCGCAGGTATCACCGTCATCGGTATAGCCTATCCAGACCTGAGCCTTTCCGTTTTTAATTGCAGCATTAAGATCTTTTGCATCGGTGACGGTTATATTCAGTTTTACTCCGTACTGCTGAATATTCTCGCCGAATTTTTCAAGTATTTTATACTCAAGATCCTGCTTATCACCGGCATAATATGCAGACAGGGTTTTTATATACTGGCTGAGCAGCGGAGCTGTAAGAAGCTGACTGTAATATGCTTCATCCACATCGGGGGACTCTTCAAACCTGACACTCAGAGGCATAAATACTTTTGTATAGTTGCCGCCGTATTCACTCTCAATAACAGAATAAACATCACAGGCACTCTGCAACATTTTTCTGACTTCGGTATCAAGAGAACGGCTGTTGAAAAAGATACTGCAGTAGCAGTCTTCAGCTGCCGTTACATATTTAATCTTATCTCCGTTAAGTGAGGTTACCGTTTTATTATCGGCTGTAACACCGACAATATCCACATATCCGCTTTTTGCGCTTTCAACCGGATCTTTCTTTTTTGCTGCAAGATCTATAAAGGTTACTTTTCTGAAAGCCGGCAAATCACCGTAGCAGAATTTATTAGTAAGCAGCTCTGCCTCACCTTTGCCGAATGATGACAGAAAGTACTTTCCGCAACCCATTGCCGAAGAAGTTATTTCCTTGACTTTGTCTGCCGATCCCTTAACATAATCCTTGCCGTAAAAAAGCCTTGATACAAGAAAAGCGTTTATTTCTGAAACAGCGTTAATATTCCTGCTGTTGAAAAGGATTGTGCAGGTATAGTTATCCACGCGCTTTATTCCGCTTATTTCCGAAACAGATATGCCGTCGGCATAATTCTCCTTGATATACTCGCTTATCAGCTTTTTATTACCGTTGAAACGCTGTATATCACTCTGATAATTCTGACTGTCGTAATAGTATTCTTTTATACCTTCTATATCATTAAGATAAAAATCTTTATATACACCGTCATAAGTAGCGTCGGATATAAAATAATACCAGAAAAGCAGATCGTCTATTGTGGCGTTTGTACCGTCCGAAAAGTAAATATCATTGCGGATTGTTACGGTATACTTGACCTTTTCGCCTTCTACATATTCATAAGAAATGCTGCCGCATCTGTTTATGAACTTATTGTTGGCGCTTTTCACCTGAAGAGAAGGAAAAATCTGAGAAACAACGGCCTTGTCTCCTTCTTTTTCGGCATAGAAGGGATTGAAGTTGCCGGTGATATTCTCTGTGCCCACTTTAAGCTCTTTTACGGTTTCTTTTTCTTTTTTGCCGCAGGCGCAGGTAAGCAGCAACGCCGCAATCAGCACAAGGCAGATTACGGCTTTATATCTTGTTTTTGATAAACTGAAAAACTTCATTTCAAATATGCGGATACGGACCGCGCTCCGTTTAATAATGATAAAAGGCAGAGGAAAACCTCTGCCTCATATAATCAGTCTTTAAAACCTTCGAATCCCTTGAAGATTGCTTCGGTATAAACATTGTTTTCGCTCTTGTCATGAAGAGGATACCATACCTGAGCGAAGAAGGGATTGATTGAGGCTTCTTTATCATAATCCCAATAGAACTTCTTGCCTTCGCAATCGGTGGGGAATTCCTGGGGGCACCAGTGGCCGCCCTTGAGAACAAGGTTGGCGCTCATCATAAACTCGTTGCCGCGGGCTGACTTCCACTTGATGGGAGTGTAAAAATCAACATACTCTTCTTCGGTGGCAAGGCATTCGCCGCCTCTGAAAGCTGCAGCCTTCTTAAGATCTTCAAGAGTGATATCTTCAACTGCTTTGCTCTCATCATAACCATGATCGAGAACAACAACATCACTGGCGGTAGTCTTCTTGGAAGGAATAACAATTTTGAAATCTTCCCATTTTTCGGGGATGGCATTGTACTCTTCCATTGAGCCGTAGTAAGCGGAGATTCTTTCGGGAATCTGATTTTTAATCCACCACTGAGTACCGTAAATCTCGGTATTGGCAAGCTTCTTCATAAAGGTATTTCTGAGAAGGCCTGCTATGGGCTTTGCAAGGAATGCAAGCTTGAAATAGGGCTCAACCTGATTCATAAGGGATTTGAAATAATCCTTAACAGGAACATTGGCTCTGAAGTGGCAGTACTTCTCAAGCTCGTCACCGTCGTAGTACCACTGACCGTGGAAATTCCTGGTGGTGAACCAGTTGGGCTGGAAGAGTTTCTTGGATGAGCCGAGGCCCAGAGTACCGAGAAGAAGCTCTTCAAACTCAAAGTTTGTAAGCCTGTATTCTTCACCGGAGCCGATGTTATAGAATCTTCTCCAGAATTCTTCGGGAATATCGTCGCCGCAGATGTTAACCATAAGGCGGGCTGAATCCTCTACTGTTGCCCACTCAAGCACTCCGTTAACGGGAACATGGAACATAATGGGATCCATATTCTTGAGGATATTTGCATAAAGGATACCTGACTGACGGCAGGATACCCAGTATTTAAGTCCGCTGTCTGCAAAAATCTCTTCAGCGAGAACTTTGGAGCAGGCATAGTGATCGTAAATGCTGATTTTGATGGGGTCGCCGGTTCTTGCCCAGTGGATGGGAGCGTTTCTGTCGCCGGTTTCGGCAACGGTGCCGATATAAACAACCTTGATGGCATCGGGATTGGGCTGTGCCTTAACCGCATTTACTATATTCCTGGCAGCGGTGGTATTGGTAACGATGGTTTTTGTGGGATAATAGTCAGCAGAAGGAGAAACCATGCCGCCAACATGAAGAACATAATCGGAACCTGATACACACTTTTCAATAGCATCATAATCCTTAAGATCGCCCCAAACGATTCTTACTGAAGGATCATTGAGATAAGCTGCAAATTTTTTCCTGTTCTTTTCACTGTCACGAAGAAGAACAACTACATTGAACTTATCTTTGTGCTTCATAAACTCCAGGAAACTCTGGTAGCCCATGTTTCCTGATGCGCCGGTGAGAAATACTGTTTTTTTCTGTGCCATTTGACAATCCTCCATTTTTTTATTTTCAAATTATTTTAACATATTAAAAAAACTAAATCAATAAATTTTTATGCAAAACAGATAAAAAATACAATAAATTCAAAACTCGAAAAGAGCGGCTATCATTTTTTCTGTTTCATACATGGCGTCAATTTCCATTTTATTGCATTCTTTGAAACCGGAGCAGTCTCTGACCCGGGTTTTAAGGGAAATGTCCACTCCCCTTTTTGTCATGTGGTATTTGGCGTTTACCGGGTACTGCTGAAGTTCAATTACCGAAGCCATGGAAAGGAATGATGCAAGAGCTTCTGCCTTCATAGGATCTTTTTTGTAATTTCTGTAAAGCAGAGCATACAGCTCCGGATGGAAGTTTGCCATTACGCCGCTGTAACCGGCGCAGCCGGCCTTTAAAGATTCAAAGAATGTGGCTCCGTTTGCATTGAAAATCTTAAGCCCGGTACCTTTGGCGGCTTCAAGTTTTTTTCTGATAAGGTTTATATCGCAGCAGGTGTCTTTGATAAAACTCAGTTCCGCAATTTCACAGCATTTCTCAATAAGATAAGGAGAAACGATTTTTTTATAGGGAAACGGGCATTCATAAATGCCGAAAGGAATATCCGGAAGCGAATTAACGGTTTTTTCAAAATTTCTGAGAAACACACTGTCATCTTCATCTTCCCTGCAAAAACGGTTTGAAAGAAAAACATAGGCATCAATGCCGGTATCTATTAAAGCTTTGGCCTCGTTAATTTGTGTATCAAAATCATCTGCAGTATGGCCGCTTGCAACAACAGCCAGACCTTCGGGCAGATTAGCCATTATAAATTTCAGAAGTTCAAGCTTTTCTTCAGATGAGAGAAAAAACATTTCGCTGGACTGGCAAACGGCAAATATACCGTCACAGCCGTTATTCTTATAAAACTCAAGAAGCCTGAGCACGCCGTTATAATCTATCTTGTTATCTTCCGTAAATGGCGTGAGCATTGTGGGATAAATACCACCGGGTATTTCTTTTTTCATTTGCGGTCTCCTTTTAATTTCTTTAAAAGCGCAGAACGTATTTCACCTGCGAGGTAAAAACTGCCGCAGATAATAACCGCATCATTTTCACCTGCAGACACTGCGGCGGATAAAACCGCATTTTCCGTATCATAATCGAAAATACAGTTATCGCAGTAGGCAGAAGCCGCTTTTGCCAGAGTTTCGCAGTCAAGAGCTCTGGGTACATCCGCCCTGACCGCAATAAATCTGCGGGCAAGAGAAGCAATGTGCTTAAGATAAGAATTATAATCTTTATCCTGCATAATTGATGAAACTACTGTGATATTCTTACCCCCAAGATATGATTTAACAAATTTCTCAAGTGAAACAGCGCAGTCTTCATTATGGCCGCCGTCAAGAATCACAGCGGGATTCTCCGATATAATCTCCATCCTTGCGGGCATAACCGTATCTGAAAGCCCTTTTTCAATAACATCATCGCGAATTGAGCAGTCAAAAGCCCTGACCGCCTCAACTGCCGCAATTGAATTATAAACAATATGCTCCCCCGGAAGGCGGAGACTGTATGATAAATTCCCGTATTTAACCCCGGTACCTTTTAGGGAGGCTCCGGTTATATTCAGTTTATCTGTATGCGGAATAATAAGACTGCACGAATTGCTTTTGCAGGTATTCTCAATAACCTCAAGAGCTTCCTTTTCCTGAAGAGGATAGGAAACAACCTTACAGCCGGGTTTTATTATTCCGCACTTTTCAAAGGCAATTTCCGCAACTGTATTGCCAAGCACTGCGGTATGATCCTTTGCTATGTGCATTATAACGGCAACAGAGGGTGAAGGAATAATATTTGTGGCGTCAAACCTGCCGCCGAGGCCCACCTCCAGCACAACGGCATCGCATTTGCTGCGGTAAAAATAAAGAAGAGCCGCAGCAGTTATAAATTCAAATTCGGTGGCCTGTATGTCATATTTTTCGCAGGCGGTTTTAACTGCGCCGACACAGGATATCAGGTCTCTTTTTGAAATCATTTCCGAGTTTATCTGTATTCTTTCCCTGAAATCCGTTACATAGGGTGAAGTGTAAAGACCTGTTTTATACCCGGCGCATTTCAGCACTTCGGCAATCATTGTGCAGGCTGAGCCCTTGCCGTTTGTGCCGGCAACATGAATAAACCTGAGATGATTCTGCGGGTTACCGATTTTTTCACACAGAGCAGATATTCTCTCAAGCCCCGGCTTTATGCCGAAGCGCTCAAGCGAATGAATATAAGCAATTGTATCACTATAATTCATAAATAATTACCAAAAGGGCTGCCGGATTACGAAAAACGAATACGGCAGCCGTTGTTTCAGCCTAATTTTGCAATACTCTCTTTGAGCATTTCCATTTTTTCGGTATACTTTGCGGCAGCATCGCGCTGAGCCTGAACAACCTTTTCGGGAGCTTTTGCAACAAAATTTTCATTTGACAGTTTGCTGTTAACAAATTCAAGATCTTTCATTACATTGTCAAGCTCTTTCTGAAGCCTTGCTTTTTCGGCCTCAAAATCAACAAGATCGCCCATCGGAATATAAAGCTTTGCATCGGCGGTAACCACGCAAACTGCATCCTCTATATCACACTTATCGCATATTTCGCACTCGGAAGCGCCTGCAAGCCTCTGCATAAATACGCCGGCTTTTTCAAAGGTATCCCTGTATGCGGAAACGATATAGATTTTTGCTTTTCTGGAAGGAGCGACATTCATCTCGGCCCTTCTGTTTCTTACAGCCTTGATGCATGTCATTATCCTTTCCATCTCAATCTCTTCTGCGGAGAAGTTCAGCTCATCCTTATACTCCGGCCAGGGAGAAACCATTATGGATTCGCCGGTATGAGGAAGGGTCTGCCATATTTCTTCAGTAATGAAAGGCATAAAGGGGTGAAGAAGTTTCAGGATACCGTCCATAACAAACACAAGAACCTGCCTTGCGCTTGAGGCCTCTTCTCCGCCTTTCTGAAGTCTGGTTTTGACAAGCTCAATATACCAGTCGCAGAAAACATCCCAGATAAAATCATAAAGTTTTGATACGGCTATACCGAGCTCAAATTTTTCAAGGTTATCGGTGACCTCTTTGGTAAGCCCGTTGAGCTTGCTGACAATCCATTTATCCTCAAGTGCAAGCTTTTCGGGCAGGCAGAGAGGAATATCCTCATCACCGAGATTCATAAAGATAAATCTTGAAGCATTCCACAGCTTATTTGCAAAGTTGCGGCTTGCGCTCACCTTTTCATCGGAGAATCTCATATCATTTCCGGGGCTGTTGCCGGTGGCAAGAGTAAGCCGGAGAGCATCTGCACCGTATTCATCAATTACCTCGAGAGGATCAATGCCGTTGCCGAGAGACTTGGACATTTTTCTGCCCTGGGCATCTCTTACAATGCCGTGAATAAACACGGTGCTGAAAGGCTCTCTGCCCATCTGCTCCATACTGGAGAAAATCATCCTGGCAACCCAGAAGAAAATGATATCATAACCGGTAACCAGTGTGCTGGTGGGGAAATAGTGATCAAGCTCCGGGGTTTTATCCGGCCAACCAAGAGTTGAGAAGGGCCAGAGCGCGGATGAGAACCAAGTATCAAGGGTATCGGGGTCCTGAGTCATTGAACCGCCGCACTTGGGGCAGCAAGAAGGAGCCGTTCTTGAAACAACAAGCTCGCCGCAGCTGTCGCAGTAATAGGCGGGAATTCTGTGGCCCCACCAGAGCTGACGGGAAATACACCAATCCTTGATATTTTCCATCCAGTGATAATATATTTTATCAAATCTTTCGGGTATGAACTTGGTTTTGCCGCTCTTTACGCAGTCAATGGCAGGCTCGGCAAGGGGCTTCATCTTGACAAACCACTGTTTTGATACTCTGGGCTCAACGGTTGTGTGGCAGCGGTAGCAGGTGCCTACATTGTGGCTGTAGTCCTCTATTCTGACAAGGGCACCCTCCGCCTCAAGATCCTTTACAATGGCTTTTCTGGCCTCGAATCTGTCCATACCTGCATAGGCGGGATAATCTTCGGTAATCTTTGCGTCATCGGTCATTACATTTATTACCGGCAGATTATGGCGAAGACCTACCTCAAAGTCATTGGGATCGTGAGCAGGTGTAATTTTAACAACGCCGGTGCCGAAATCCATCTCAACATAATCATCGGCAACTACGGGAATTTCACGGTGAACGATGGGAAGGATAAGGGTTTTACCGATAACATCCTTATAGCGTTCATCATTGGGGTTAACGGCAACAGCCGTATCGCCAAGGAGAGTTTCCGGCCTGGTGGTGGCAAGCTCAAGATAACCGCTGCCATCCTTGAATGGGTAGCGGAGATGCCAGAAATGACCGGCCTGATCCTCATACTCAACCTCTGCATCGGAAATAGATGTAAGGCAATGAGGACACCAGTTTATTATACGCTCGCCTCTGTATATGAGGCCCTTTTCATAAAGATTGCAGAAAACCTCAAGCACGGCCTTGCTGCAGCCTTCATCAAGGGTGAAACGCTCCCTCTCCCAGTCACAGGAGGAGCCCATCTTTTTAAGCTGCTCTATAATCCTGCCGCCGAACTTTTCTTTCCAGGCCCAGGCTCTTTCAAGGAAACCGTCTCTGCCGATATCTTCCTTGGTTATACCTTCCTGTTTCATTGCCTCAACAATTTTGGCTTCTGTAGCTATTGAAGCGTGGTCGGTACCGGGAAGCCAAAGAGCATCATAGCCCTGCATCCTTCTCCATCGGATAAGAATATCCTGAAGGGTATTATCCAGAGCGTGGCCCATATGAAGCTGCCCCGTGATATTGGGGGGCGGAATAACTATTGTGTATGGTTTTTTGTCATTTTCAACCTTGGCATGAAAATAATTGCCTTTCAGCCAGAAATCGTAAATACGATCCTCAACATTTTTAGGATCATACTGTTTTGCAAGCTCTTTCTGCATAAAATCAATCCTTTCTGAAAACAAAAAACGCCTCATGAATAATCATGAGACGAGAATATACCCGCGGTACCACTCAAATTGCCCGTAAAGGGCCGCTCAAAGGCATTAACGCTGCCGCACGCAGGGGTTCTACTTGCCGGGATGCTTTCTTCCCCCAAACTCGGGAGCTACAATAAACTGCTCTGCCTGCCGGCTTTCACCAAGCGCCGGCTCTCTGCAAGGTTTGCACAGCCATTCTCTCCGTCACCGTTTTTAACATAGGGAATTTTAGCACAACAAAATAGGATTGTCAATATAATATATTATTGAAAACAAAGTAAATCAAAGGATAAAGTCTTTTATCTTTTTGCCGTCTTCAACGCCTTTATGATAAAGAGCATCAAGTTTGTCCTTATCTCTTGTGAGGGTTTCAACCCCGCAGGTATCATCCGGGGCAACAATAAGGCACCTGCCCTCTTCCTCAAGCCGGCGGGCATACCTGAGCATTCTGTTATACCTTAAACTTCTCACCCTTAAAGCGTTGGCGCATTTGTGGCATTCTTCATCCATAAGTGAAGCAATCATAAGATCTGTTTTGGGCAGAACCTCAAAATCCTTTGGTCTGGTCAGAATAAGGACTATTCTGTCACAGCCAAGCTCCAGAGCTTTTTTGATGGGAATGGGATCCGCTATACCGCCGTCATAGTATATCTGACCGTTTATCTCGGTTCTGCCGCAGACAATGGGAATAGATGAAGATGCTTTTATAATCCTGAAGTTATTTGGCTTGATATCGGATTTATCAAAATAACAGGGCCTTCCGGTAATTGCATGTGTGGCAACTATATTCAGAATACCGTTGTAGTTTTCAATATTACCATAATCAAGGGGATCCTCACCGTCGTCATTTGAAAGCTCGCCGTAAACATAATCAAGGTCAAGAAAATGCCTGCCGTCCCTAACATTTGATATACTCATATACTCCTTGCGGAATACATAATCGGTATAGAATCTGTAGTTGCGTTTATCCTGCTTTGCAAGGAAGGAAACCACATTTGCGGCACCTGCGGAAACGGCAATACAGCAGTCAAAATAAAGGTTCATATCAAGGCAGGTATCAAATACGCCTGCGCCGTAAATATCACGAAGGCCGCCGCCGACATCAATTACTCCCGTCATAGTGCCGCCTCCTTTCTTTCGGTTATAACCCCTGCGGCAGACAGAACCACCGCCAGGGCCGAAACAGCAAATATTACAACAAAAGCGCCGTTCCAGCCGTGATTCTGGGAAATGGCTCCCAGGGAGTAGGATGTAACCGTGCTGCCGACATAGCAGAAGGAATTGAGAAACCCGGAAACAAAACCGGAGCTCATTATTTTGCGCCTGTCAAGGGGATAAACACTTGTAACCACATTGTTAACCATAGACATAAGGCAGGCAACCGCAACAAAAGTTACAATAACAAGAGGCAGGGAATGCACTTTAAGGGCAAACAATATAACAAGGCACACCGCCGCAGAAATTGCATAAAAGATTAAATCCATAAGGGAATGGGATGATATTTTTTTATGAATCCTTGCAACAAAGGTAGCCCCCACAAGGGAAACCATAGGCATAAGCAACGTAAGAAGAATTGAGAAAGAACGGGAAATTCCGAATTCCTCAAAGAACACGCTGGCACCCCAGGTATTTATGCCGTCTTTGATAAACCCGTTGGTAATTCCCACAAGAGCAAATGAAACAAGGCACATAACCGTTGCCGCGGAAATTCCGGAAGATTTTTTCTCGGAATCATTTTCTTCTGAAGAAGGAACGGTGAAATTAACATCTCCCCTACCGTCGCCGTAAAGGGCAAACCATACAAAGGCGGTGATTAACAGCATTGCGGCAGCAACAAAAAATGTATACCGCCAATCAGCAATCTTGACAAACAGGGCGGAAAGGCCGTAAACAACTATGGTGCCTGCTGCAACCGGGGTGCTCATTACAACAATGGCTGTTGACATTTTTTCATCCGAAACATGGATTGAAATTGTTTTAATGAGAGTGCACCAGAGTACGGACTGAACAACGCCGTTAAGCAGCCAGATATATTTCATCACAGAAATATTGCCTATAAGAGGCATAGATACATTGAGGCAGGCGGAAATAAAGAGCGAAAGAAACACCATCACTCTGTTATTGTATTTTTTTGAAAGGATGCCGTTTACAATCTGCCCGACTCCGTAAGCAAAGAAGAAAAAGGAACTTACAAGGCCGGCCTGGGACTTGGTAACGCCCATATCGCCTACTATGGCCACTATGGATGCGGCATAATTCAGCCGGCCGACATACGCTACAGCGTATGCCAGCCAGCATATAAATATATATCTTTTTTCTTTTTCGTAATTATTCATTGCTGCCGAAGGCGGCCTCAAACCGTCTCATAGCTTCAATGGTGTTTTCGTGGGTTGAGAAAGAGGTAAGGCGGAAATAGCCTTTTCCGTTTTCGCCGAAGCCTTCACCGGGTGTACCTACCACATTGGCTTTTTCAAGCAGAGCGTCAAAGAATTCCCAGGAACCCATATTGCCGGGGCACCTGAACCAGATATAGGGCGAATGTTTGCCGCCGCAGTACCAGATTCCCAGACGGTCAAGGGTTTCGGTTATGGTTCTGGCGTTTTCTTTGTAATAATCAATGTTTTCATAAATCTGTTTTTTGCCTTCGGGGGTGAAAACGGCAGCGGCGCCCTTCTGCGTGATATAACTTACACCGTTGAACTTTGTGGTCTGCCTTCTGAGCCAGAATTTATTAAGTGAGCAGTTATCTCTGACAAGGTCAAAAGGCACAACTGTATAACCGCAGCGTGTACCGGTAAAACCGGCAGTTTTGGAAAATGAACAGAACTCTATGGCGCATGTGCGTGCACCGGGAATTTCATAAATGCTTCTGGGCAGAGAGCTGTCGGAAACAAAGCACTCATAAGCAGCATCAAAGAATATAACCGCATTATTTGCGTTTGCATATTCAACCCACTTTGCAAGCTGCTCTTTGTTATAAACCGCGCCGGTGGGATTATTGGGAGAACAGATATAAATAAGGTCTGCTTTCACGGAAGGATCCGGCAGGGGCAGGAATCCGTTTGATTCATTGGCGGAAAGGAAAACAACCTGCCTGCCGTCCATAATATTTGTATCAACATAAACGGGATAAACGGGATCGGGAATAAGAACCACATTATCCTTTGAGAATATATCAAGTATATTGCCAAGGTCGCTTTTGGCGCCGTCGGAAATAAAAATTTCATCCTTATCAAGATCTACCCCTCTTTCGGCATAATAGGCCTTGAGGGAATCCTTGATGAAATCGTAGCCCTGTTCAGGGCCGTAACCCTTGAAGGTGGAAGACTGAGCCATATCGTCAACTCCGGCGTGAAGGGCATCAATAACGGACGGGCACAGGGGTCTTGTGACATCGCCGATACCCAGGCGGATTACATCGGCCTCCGGGTGGCTCTCTTTATATGCGTTTGCTCTCTTTGCCACCTCAGAAAAAAGATAGCTCTCTTTGATATTAAGATAATTTGAATTGATATGTGCCATTATTCTACCTCTCCTTCAAATGAAAATGCTGCGGGACCTTTCATAATAACCGTTCCGTCGGATTTATACATTATTTCAAGCTCGCCGCCTATAAGCTTAACCTTAACAAAAGTATCCGGCTTGCAGCGGCCTGTTTTAACTGCGGCAGATACTGTGGCGCAGGCCCCGGTACCGCAGGCAAGAGTTTCTCCGCTACCTCTTTCCCATACTCTCATATTAAGATGGTTTTCATCAATATACTCTGCAAATTCCGTATTTATTCTTTCGGGGAATGCGGGATGGTTTTCATAGGACGGGCCGATTTTTTCAAGGTCAAGCCCGGCAATACCTTCGGTAAATATCACACAGTGAGGGTTACCCATTGAAACGCAGGTAACAATATTCTCTTTGCCGTCAACTGTAAGGGGAGCTTCAACAACCTCATCTGTTTCGGCTATAACGGGGATATCCTTTGCAGTAAATACCGCTTTGCCCATATCAACGGTAACGCTTTGAACAGTGCCGTCTTTTACATCAAGATCAAGAACTTTTACCCCACTGAGAGTTTCCAGGGTGAATCGGGTTTTATCTGTAAGGCCTTTTTCATAAACATATTTACCGATACATCTTGTAGCGTTACCGCACATTTTGCCCTCGCTGCCGTCCGCATTGAACATGCGCATCCTGAAATCGCAGGTTTCGCTGGGCATAATAAGCACGATGCCGTCACCGCCTATGCCGAAATGGCGGTCCGATAGGCGGATTGCAAGCTCGTTGGGATTATTGACTTTTTCTTCAAAACAATTGAAATAAATATAATCGTTTCCGATACCGTGCATTTTAGTGAACTTCATTCATTTTCCTCCCCGTTTTTTGTGCCTCCGTTAACAAAAATGTTACAAAATAATGTGTTTTATATCTTTGCAAAGCACAACATATATGGTATAATACCACAAGAGTTTGAAAATATCAAGAATAAAGAAATAATTTATATATTAAGAGGATTTATGAAACCGTTTTATCAGGTAAGAGAGTTTGAAACAGTAAGAGATATTATTGACCAGAGTGCGGAAATATATGCTTCACGCCCTGCTTTTGAAATAAAGCGGGGTGATGAGCATTTCAATATTACATATAAGCAGTACCGGGAAGATATAAACGCCCTTTCCACGGCTCTGCTCAGCTACGGTGTCAGGGACAGTGCGGTTGCGGTTATCGGCAATAACTGCTATGAATACTGTATGGCCTATATTGCCACTATTTGCTCGGCAGGCGTAATAGTGCCTATAGATAAAGAACTTCACCGCGAGGATGTTCACGGGATTATAAAAGCCGCCCGGCCGAGGTTTATATTCTGCGATAAAGAGCATCTGCCGAAGCTGAAGCTTTCAAAGCTTCAGGATAAAAAAATTATCTGCTTTGATTTAACCGAGGCGGAAGAAGGTATTACCCCCTTTGCAGATTTCAAGGAGGAAGGCCGGAAGCTGATTGAAGAGGGCACCGCTCTTTACAAAAATGTTAAACAGGATGTAAACAAGCTATGCACTCTGCTTTTTACCTCCGGCACAACCGGTGTTTCAAAAGGGGTTATGCTGTGCCAGCGCAACTTTGTGTTTGAAGTCAAAGCCGCAATGGGCGTGCTTAAAATATACCCGGAGGACTGCGGCATATCACTGCTCCCCCTCCATCACACTTTTGAAAGCTCAATTATTCTTTTCTTCGCCCCCTACTGCGGGGCAAAGGTTACTTTCTGCGAAGGTTTCAAATATGTACTGAGAAATATGAAGGAATTCAACCCTTCCATATTTGTTGCGGTGCCTATGGTGCTTGAAATTGTACACAGCAGAATTCTTAAAGAAATAAATAAAAAGAAAAACGGCAAGCTGATGTTCAAAGCAGGTAAAGTTATCTGCAAAGCAGGCAGCAAGCTGGGCATTGACCTGAAAAAGATCGTTTTCAAAGAGATACAGGAAACCTTCGGCGGTAACATGCGCATGATAATATGCGGAGGTGCTCCCATAAATCCGCAGATAATCAAGGATTTTGACGCCTTCGGCATACAGATAGTTTACGGCTATGGCCTTACGGAATGCGCACCTCTGGCAATAATAAACCACGACAGGCTCAGAACCACAGACTCCATTGGCGAGCCCTTGCCGGGAGTTGAAACAAAAATAATAAACAAGGATGAAAACGGAATAGGCGAGCTGTGTGTTAAAGGCGGTATGGTTATGCTGGGTTACTACAATAACCCGGAAGCCACAGCCGAGGTTATGGACAGCGATGGCTTTTTCCACACCGGAGATTTATGTTTTGCAGACAAAAAAGGTCACTACCACATAACCGGCAGATGCAAGAATGTTATTGTAACATCAAACGGCAAAAACATATTCCCCGAGGAGCTTGAATATCACCTTGATTCCAGCATATTCATAGCTGCATCTATGATTGAAGGAATAAAAAACAAGCACGGGGATCTTACGGTACACGCGCAGATTTTTCCCGATATTGATGAAATCACCGAGGTTCTGGGCAGGGAACCCACCCAAGAGGAAATTCACGAGGCAATCAAAAGCAATGTGGATTCCGTAAACTCGGTTGTGCCGGATTACAAAAGAATAAGAAGTTTTACAATAAGAGAACAGGATTTCGAAAGGACAACGGCACAGAAAATAAAGAGAGAAAACAATAAAACATAAACATCAAAAATCAATCCCCTGAGTATCAGAAAATACTCAGGGGATTTTGAACTTCTGTTATTTATTTAAGCTCTACCAGATCCGAGCCGAACAGACGGGTGAAGAAAGAGATGATTTTTGCAAAAAATCCGGTCTGTACGGTTACGGTTACCGTTGCGCTCTTTTCCTGCGCTGCAGTGCTTACGGGTTTGCCGCTGCTGTCACAGATTTTTGCAGTGTAAACATTGGTTTTATCGGTAAGCGGACCGGTAACAAGGGTTGCAGTTTTACTCACTGCTTCTTTTCCCTTCCACCACTCAAGGTGATATCCCTTGGGAAGGCCGGAGGCTTTTGCGGTCATCATAACCCTGTACTTCCACCTGACAGTACCGGAAGCAGGCACGGAAATCTTAACCTTTGCTACGGGGTTTTCGGTTACGGTGGGTTTTGTGGGCATTTCCGTAGGCTTTGTTTCGGTTGGCTTTGTCTGTGTGGGGTTTGTGTCTGAATCCGTTTCGGTATCTTCTTCGGAACCGTCAAGTTTTTTATTGCAGCCGTCGCAATATCCGTTCTCATCAAGATCAAGGTGAAAATCATCATCGGAACATATTGCATAATTTATTCCGTTATCCGATGCGCACTGAATTGCGTAGCTGTCTTTGGGTGCATTTATTGTAAAACCGCTGCAATTTGCAAATGCACCGGGGGCAATTGTTTCAACAGATGCGGGAATAAAAACATTTTCAAGCTGAACACAGTGGGCAAAAGCTCTTGTCGGTATTTCCGTTATACCGCAGGCCAGGGTTACCTTCTCTGCTCCGCAGTTAACAAATGCGCCCTCATAGGAAGAAAGCCTTGCGGGCAATGTAATAACTTTCAGGGCTCCGCAATCCTTAAAAGCATTTGTTCCTATTGTTTCTGTGCTGAGGGGAATATTAACCGAGGAAAGCGATGTTGCATTATTGAAAGCATCCTTGCCTATTTCGGCTACCCCTTCGGAAATACGCACTATGATAAGCTTACCGAATGCAAATGCGCCCGCTCCTATTTCGGTAACACCTGATGGAACGGAAAAGCTTGTTGAGGAAGATCCCAAAGGGTACTGTACAAGTGTTTTCCCGTCATAAGTATAGAGCACACCTGATACTGTTTTATATGAAGTGCCGCCGCTTACTGTATAGCCGGTAACGGATGTGCAGTTATAAAAAGCTTCATCCCCTATTGAAGTGACCGATGCCGGAATTGTAACCGAAGGAAGTGAGGAGCAATGTAAAAACGCTTCGCTGCCTATGGTTTTAACTGTGGTGGGTATGGATATACCGGCAAGCTTACTGCAATTATAAAAGCACCTGTCGGGTATTGCCGTAATATTTGCAGGCAATTCTATACTTTCAAGAGATCCGCAGCCGGAAAATGCTTCATTTTTGATTGTAACAGCTGAACCTGATGATCTGAAAACCACACTCTGAAGGCCGGTGCAGTTTCTGAAAGCATAAGCATTTACCGTTGTGACAGATGCGGGGATTGTAACGCTTTTAAGTATAGCAGCCATACTTGCAAAAGCATTGCCCATAATCTGAGTAACCGCCACGCCCGATATATCGGAAGGAATTTCAACATTTTCGGAACAATTTACGGCTTCTTTTACGGCGTATGTGCCGTCATTAAGAAGCATGTATGTTATATTATCCTGTGTAACGGTTTCACCGGCGGCGAAGGCCGCAGGGGCGGCGCCCAGGATAAACAATGCGGCAAGGAGCACGCTTATAATCTTTTTCAATCGCATAAAATCAGCTTCCTTATCAAGATTTCACATAATCAAAGAACTCTACCCTGACTGCTTCATAGGGTATATCAAACCGTATATTTTCAACGGTTTTACCGTTCCTAACGCCTTTAAGAGGAATAAGTATATAGGTATCTCTTACTATCTCATCTTTTGCGTTATAGGCCTTGATACCTATAAGCATATTTTTACTGCGCTCGCCTATGTAAATCATCTTTACATCGGCGCTGCACTTTGCGTTTACCGATATATCGGAATTATCAATCTGTATATTTGAAATTGATGCGTAATTTTCGCCGTACTTGTAATAAGAATTAAGGGAAAACTCCACATCACTCTCTTTGCCGTTTTCCGGCTGGGTATCTGCCTGTGATACCGGCTTGGTTTCTTTAATGTCCGAAGATTTTTCCGAAGTAGTTTCTGTCTGTTTTTCGGTCTGCGCCCGGGTAACGAACCTGTCCACTACCTTGTGGTATTCCGTTGCGGTTGTTACCTTTTCTGTAGGGGGAGCGGCACAGCCGGCGGCGCATAAAACAAGAACCGCCGCAAGCAGAGCGGAAACAATTCTTTTAATCTTTGAGTTAAAACAAATCACTTTGAATCACTCCAGTCAAATTTTGTGAGCTTGCCTTTTATAAGCAAATCCGGGTAATTCCACTGCCGTAGCACCTCATAAACGCCTACGGCTACGGAATTTGAAAGGTTAAGGCTTCTTGCATCCGGATTATGAATCATTGGGATTCTGATACAGCGGGATGGGTTGTCAAAAAGCAGTTTTTCGGGCAGCCCGGCCGTCTCCTTGCCGAAAACAAGATAACAGCCGTCGGGGTAAGAGATATCGGAGTGCGCCTTTTCCGCCTTGGTGGAGAAAAAGAACATCTCCGCTTCCGGATTTTTGAGGGTAAACTCATCCCAACTGTCATAATATGTAATATCAAGCAGATGCCAGTAGTCAAGGCCCGCCCTTTTAAGCTTTGCATCATCAACTCTGAAACCCATAGGCCCCACAAGGTGAAGCCGGGCTCCTGTGGCGGAGCAGGTGCGAGCAATGTTGCCGGTATTCTGCGGAATCTGAGGCTCAACGAGCACTATATTCAATGTTGCCAATCAATCACCGTCTGTTCAGTAAAATATCAGCTGTTGTAGGAATTCATGGCTTTGTCAATCTCTCCGCATACCATAAGTTCAACTGCGCCTACGGCATCCTCGCAGGCTGAGCGCATTGCCGCAAGGTCATCCTTGCTGAAAGAGGAGAGAACCCAGTCCACAAGGTCGTAATCCTCATGGGGCTTTTGCCCCACTCCCACTTTAATACGGGGAAAATTATCGGAATTAAGGTGATAAATAATGCTCTTTATGCCGTTATGGCCGCCGTCGGTACCCTTGCGCCTTATGCGCAGCTTGCCGCAGTCAAGAGAAATATCATCAAACACCACAATAATTCTTTCAGGCGGAATCTTATAGAAAGATGATGCCTGTTTCAGGCTTTCGCCGCTGTTATTCATAAAAGTCTGGGGCTTAAGAAGCAGGCACTTATGCCCGTTTATTACGGCAACGCCCGTAAGGCCCTTGAACTGAATTTTGTTTATTTTAACATCTAATCTGTCCGCAAGCAGGTCAAGAAACATAAAGCCCGTATTGTGCCTTGTGGTTTCATATTTCGCTCCGGGATTCCCGAGGCCCGCTATTATATACTCCGGTGGACCCGGAGCAACTGCAGATTTACTTTTTCTGTGAAAAAACATAGATTACTCCGCAATCCTTACTTTATAATAATCATCTTCGGTCAGGTCCGCAATATCTGCCGGAACGGGAGCGTATTTAATATATAGCTTCATCTCTTTTATCATTGAAAACACTTCATCATAGGAGGGTTCGTTTGTATCAACAAACACATTGGCGCAAATCTGGGTGGTGTTATTGGGCTCCAGCACATAGGTACCGTCAAGGGCGGTCTGAATATACACGCCGTTTTTGCCGTTATCGGGGATATCAAGGGATTCAACAAGAATCTCCTCGTCATTGGGGTTTTCAATATCAATAAACAGGAAGAGGGCTAGCCACTCCTCGGGTTCATTCAGCAGGCGTTCTCTTGTTGCCTCATCCATACCGTAATGCTCAACAAGAGCGGTTTCATACCTTTCGGGGTTTTTATCCAGATATTCAAAAAGGCTGTAGCCGTCGGTAACCTCAGCAAATTTTGCGCCGATTGTGACCTCCGCTTTATTTGTGCCGGGTTTGTTTTTCAGAAAATAAACCGCAGCGCCAGTAGCTGCGCCGGCAACAATGGCGATAATAAGAATAATGGTGATTGCCTTTTTCACAATACTACCTCCGTGAATTTAATTACGATTATATTATAGAATATATGAAACAAAAATACAATAATTGTATAATTTTTTTACTTAAAGTTTACAGATGGGTAATTAAAGCAAATTCAATTTTAATAAAAGCCGGAGCACTCGGATGAGTGCTCCGGCTTTTATTTAATTACATTCCCCTGTTTTTTACACAATTTTCAAGTTTTATGGCTTCATAAACACCTTCGTCAAAGAGGTCACAAATGTTTTTGTATTCGCTCAGGGGCAGGCTTTCAAGAGTTTCGCCTGTTTTTATGCACAGGGCAACTGCCTCACCTGTAGCTTTGTAAGCATCCCTGAAGGGTAAACCCTTTGATACAAGATAATCGGCGCAATCCGTGGCGTTAATGAATCCGCCTGCGGCGGCCTTACGCATATTTTTGGGAATCATACGCATTGTATCAACCATAGGAATAAGAGTTGTGAGGCAGATTTTCACCGTATCAAAGGCATCAAAGATTGCCTCCTTATCCTCCTGCATATCTTTGTTATAAGCAAGAGGCAGGCCCTTCATAACCGTAAGCAGAGTCATAAGGTCGCCGAATACTCTGCCGCTTTTGCCCCTTACAAGCTCCGTGATATCCGGGTTCTTTTTCTGGGGCATAATGCTTGAGCCGGTGGAAAATGCATCGTCAAGCTCGGCAAACTTGAACTCCCAGGAGCACCAGAGGATAATCTCCTCGCTCAGACGGGAAAGGTGGACCATTATAAGTGAAAGCGCCGCGGCAAGCTCAATACAAAAGTCTCTGTCGGATACTCCGTCAAGAGTGCTGGCGGAAAATGTATCAAAACCGAGAAGCTCTGCGGTAAAGGCTCTGTCTACAGGATAAGTGGTACCGGCCAGAGCTCCGCTGCCTAAGGGTGAAACATTCATCCTCTTCTGAGCATCCGTTACCCTGCCTATATCCCTTGCCAGCATTTCCTTATAGGCGGAAAGATGGGCTTTGAAAGTGATGGGCTGCGCCCGCTGAAGGTGGGTATAGCCGGGCATAATGGCTCCTGCATATTCCTCTCCCTTTTTATCAAGAGTTTCGGAAAAATCGGCAAGAAGCTTCAGAAGTTCATCGCACTCTTTACGCAGATAAAGGCGTATATCAAGGGCAACCTGATCATTCCTGCTGCGGCCTGTATGCAGCCGCTTGCCTGCATCACCTATTCTTTGGGTAAGGTTCTGCTCAACAAAGGTGTGTATATCCTCGGCATCCGGGTCAACAGGCAGCGCGCCTGAAGCTATATCTTCCTTTATGCCGAGAAGGCCCTGCTTTATCTTTTTGCCGTCCTCTGCAGAAATTATGCCCTGCTTTGCAAGCATTGCGACATGGGCAATACTGCCCTCAATATCCTGCTCATACATGCGTGAATCAACGGATATGGAAGAATTGAAGTCATTTGTTTTTTTATCGATTTCTTTGGAAAATCTTCCTGCCCAGAGTTTCATATAATTACCTCGTTTTCAATACGGACGGAAAGCTTTTATTTATTGCCGCGCTCGGCATCAAGAATTGCCTTAACTTTGATGGGAAGGCCGAACAGGTTTATAAAACCTGCGGAATCCTTCTGATCATAAACATCATCGGCATCAAAGGTGGCAAAATCTTCGCTGTAAAGCGAATAGGGAGATGTTACACCGGCATTGATGATATTGCCCTTGTAGAGCTTAAGCTTTACATCGCCGGTGCAGGTCTGCTGGGTGCTGTCCACAAAAGCGGAAATAGCCTCTCTGAGAGGAGTGTACCACTGGCCGAAATAAACAAGCTCGGCAAACTTATGGGCAACCAGCTCTTTATAGTGCATTGTTTCTCTGTCCAGAGTAAGGGTTTCAAGAATCTCATGAGCCTTGAAAAGGATAGCGCCGGCGGGGTTTTCGTAAACACCCCTTGATTTCATGCCTACAAGGCGGTTTTCAACAAGGTCATTGAGGCCTATGCCGTTTTTGCCGCCGATATCGTTAAGGTATTCAATAAGTTCAACGCCGCCCATTTCTTTACCGTCAACAGAAACGGGAACACCCTTTTCAAAATGAAGGGTAATATAGGTATCGGTATCAGGAGCCTGCTCGGGGCTGACGCCCATTTCAAGGAAGCCGGGTTTCTGATACTGTGGCTCATTGGCGGGATCCTCAAGGTCAAGGCCCTCATGGCTCAGATGCCAGAGGTTCTTATCCTTGGAATAGTTGGTTTCGCGATTTATTCTTAAGGGAATATTGTGCGCTTCTGCGTATTCAATCTCTTCTTCACGGGATTTGATACTCCAGATTCTCCAGGGGGCGATAATTGCCATTTCGGGGGCAAAAGCCTTTATGGCAAGCTCAAAACGGACCTGATCGTTGCCCTTGCCTGTGCAGCCGTGGCAGATTGCATCTGCGCCCTCTGCCTTTGCGATTTCAACAAGACGCTTGGCAATAATGGGGCGGGCAAAAGAGGTACCGAGAAGGTACTGCTTTTCATAAACAGCGCCGGCTTTGAGGGTGGGGAAAATGTAATCATTTACAAATTCCTCTTTGAGGTCCATAATATACAGTTTTGATGCGCCGGTTTTAATTGCCTTCTCTTCAAGGCCGTCAAGCTCGGTGCCCTGACCTACATCGCCGGATACTGCAATAACCTCACAGTTATTGTAATTCTCTTTTAACCAGGGAATGATAATGGATGTGTCAAGGCCGCCTGAGTATGCAAGTACAACTTTCTTTATATCTTTCATCGGAATCATATCCTTTCATTTTTTGTAGTATTATATGCATAAATATTCAGAAAATCAAGTGCGTTTTGAATTTTTATGCAAAATATCAATTTACCCTGTATAAACAATTCTTAACTTGTTTAATTAACCGACAGTAAGCCGACTTTCTTTTTTGCTTTGGCAAGGGTTCTGTAAGCTATGCGGGCTGCTTTATCGGCGCCCTCTGCAGCGGTTCTGAGAAGATAATCTTTATCTTTCATAAGATTATCAAAGTTTTCACGAACCGGTCTGAGCTCCTCAATAACAGCTTCGGCAACCTTAACTTTGAAATCGCCGTAGCCTTTGCCGGCAAATTCGCTCTCAATCTTTTCAAAATCCAGGCCGGTGCAGCAGGAGTAAATGGCCATAAGATTGTTAATGCCGTCCTTCCCCTCACCGTACCTTACAACCGCCTCGGAATCCGTAACGGCGGATTTGAACTTTTTCATAATCACATCAGGGGTATCAAGGATTGAAATTGAGGCTTTGGGGTTGGGATCGCTCTTGGACATCTTCTGGGTGGGATCCTGAAGAGACATAACCTTTGCCCCAAGCTTGCCGATATACGGCTCAGGAAGTGTGAAAGTATTACCCCTTAAATTATTGAACCTTTCGGCAATATCACGGGCTATTTCAAGGTGCTGCTTCTGGTCGGCACCGATAGGCACAAAGTTTGCCTGATAAAGAAGAATATCCGCCGCCATAAGCACGGGGTAATCAAAGAGGCCTACATTTATATTATCGGCGTGTTTCTGTGATTTATCCTTGAACTGGGTCATTCTTGAAGCCTCGCCGAACATTGTGTAGCAGTTAAGAATCCAGGCAAGCTCTGCATGAGCAGGCACATGGCTCTGAATAAACACGATACTCTCTTCGGGGTCAAGGCCCACGGCAAGGAGTATTGCATACATTTCAAGAATCTGTGCGCGGAGCTTTGAGGGCTCGGGGTGAACCGTAAGGGCGTGCAAATCGGCAACGGCATAAAGGCAGTCATTTGACCTGCTCATTTCCTTCCAGTTTTTAAGGGCGCCCAGGTAGTTGCCCAGGGTGGGTATTGATGTGGGCTGAATGCAGCTTAATACCACAGGCCTTTTTTCTGTATTTTCCATTATGTCACCTCATTTTTTCCGCAGTTTCTTTAAGCAGTTTAATCCCCTCAACTATGCCTTCATCGGAAGGAGTGGAAAAATTAAGCCGTATATAATCGCAAGGAGCGGATGAATCAATAAGAAAAGCGTTGCCGGGCACAACAGATACACCGTTTTTGGAGGCGGTTTTAACATAATCAATCATATCGATGCCCTTATTAAGCTTTGCCCACACAAACAGGCCGCCTTCGGGGCGGTGATAGGTAAGGTAATCCGAAAGCTGAGCATCCATACTGTCACACATAAGGTTAAGCTTCCTGCGGTAAATATCTTTAATCTTCTTGATATGATCTTCAATTTTGCCGGCTTTAAGCCATTTGTAAACAAGAAGCTGGGAAAGCATTGTGGTATGAACATCCTGAGTCTGCTTTGCAACGGTAAGCTTTGCGGAAATCTCGGAAGGTGAAACCACAAAACCAACTCTGATACCGGGGGCAATAATCTTTGAGAAGGAGCCAGCATAAATAACAAGACCGTCGGTATCCAGGCTCTTGATTGCAGGAACATCGTCCCCTGCAACTCTCAGATCGCCGTAAGGATTATCCTCAAGAATCAGCACACCGTATTGGCGGGCAAGGGCATACATTCTTTTTCTTTTTTCAAAAGACATTGTAGCTCCGGATGGGTTCTGGAAATTGGGAATTGTGTATATGAACTTTGCGCCGGATTCTTTTTTTAGGGTTTCCTCAAGGGCGTCAACATCAATGCCGTCGCTCTCTACGGGAACGCCCACAAGCCTGGCGCCGTGAGCCCTGAAACAGTTAAGGGAACCGATAAACGAAGGCTCTTCACAGATAACCGTATCACCGGGGTTAAGGAAAACCTGGGAAACAAGGCTCATAATCTGGGTAGCTCCGCTTACAACAATGATACTGTCATTATCGGTACCTACGCCATAGTGCTCATGAGCAAGTTTTGTAAGCTCGGCAATAAGGGGATCGTAACCCTCGGTAACGCCGTACTGCAGGGCAAGTATTGGTTCCTCCTCAAGTATCTTTGCAGTAATCTCTTTAACATCCGAAACCGGAAAAGCATCGGGGGCCGGATTGCCTGCGGAAAGAGGGATTGTATCCCCGGAGTTTTTAAGAATTTCTCTTATTGCGGAAGGCTTAAGGCCTGCCACGGGATCTGAAAATCTGTAATTCATGCGGACACCTCGTATGGTTGAAATATAATATATTGTATGATATACTTTGCCCGGGAAAGGAGAATGGATATGCCTTATAAATTCTCTGCCGTGCTATTTGATTTTGACGGCACAATTGCTGACACCGGCAAAGGTATATTTGAATGCCTTGATTACGCCTGCGAATCTCTGGGCAAGCCGAAACTGACCGAAGAAAAAAGGCGAATGTTTATCGGCCCTCCCCTGTTTGATTCCTTTACCTCTCTTGTGGGCTGCAGCCCGGAGGAGGCGGAATTTGCAATTATGAAATACAGAGAACAATACAACAAGGGCAGTATGCTGCACCTGGAGTTTTACGAAGGTATTATTGACCTTTTTGATGAGCTGAAAAATGTGGGAATTAAAACAGCCGTATGCTCATCAAAGCCCGCGCCTTTTGTAATCAAAATACTTGAGCACTACGGGCTCAGAGAAAAAGTATCATGCATTTCCTGCCCCGGAAAAGACGGAGCAAAAATGAGCAAAGAAGAAATGATAAACGGTGCCGTAAAAGTGCTTGCCGTAAGCAAAGAAGAAACTCTTATGGTCGGCGACCGTAAATATGATATTGAAGGGGCAACTGCCGCCGGAGTAAAAAGTGCCGGTGTAACCTACGGCTACGGTACAGCAGAAGAGCTGATTGCAGCAGGGGCGGATTTTATTGCGGATGATATCAGCGATTTGAGAAATATCGTTTTCTGTAAATAAAATACAGCAATACAAACAGCATAAAGGCTGCAAATACCACGGGGAAGGAAACGAAATCTCCGGATAAAAGAACAGAAGGGAAAGCCTCCGGGATTTTAACCGCTCTGTAAACCAGCCTCACAAGGGGAGCATCTCCAGTAAGGAAATACACTGCTCCGTAATAAACAGAATAAAAGCCAAGAGCTTTAACAGCGTAATCTGCCGGTTTCACTCTGAAGGGAACGGGCAGGTTTTTGCTGTAAAGATTTTTTCTGAACACGCCGAAAAGTGAGAGAGCAATTACAGCCGATACTGCGGCAATAAAAATAACGGAAACAGTATCTTCGGATTTAATTATACCGTACTCAAGTGCATTGCGGGTAAGCTTAAGCGTAAGAGCCCTGACGGGAATTACAATAAACACAAACACAAAAGCTATAAAATTGAATACCAGTCTGAATAATCTGTTGCTTATATAGGGCTCGCTTCTGTATTTTTTGCCGGCGGATATTCTTCCAGGAAGAAGGGCGAGAATAAACATTATGCCGAAGCCGAGAATCAGCCCCGTGAAAAACTCCCAAAGTGACCAGCTTGTTACTCTGAGAAATGAAGGAATATTTACCTTGCTCAGAAAGCTTGTATCAAATCCGCAGATGTTGAAATAATCGGAAACCGTTATTGCAAGAGCGGCAAACAGATTAACTCCGAGAGAAACAAGAGCGGTGATTCTATCTTTAAAACAGATAAGTGCCGTAAGCAAAAGCACAAGGGAAGCAAAGCAGTAAGCTATATGCTCAATGCACTCATAATAATACCTGCCGAAGGGTATCTTTTTAGCCCAGGACATATTATCAAAGTGGGCAAGATAAGCTTCACGCCATGAAAGGTTTATGCCGTTATCACGAAGGCCTGCGCTGAAACCGGAAGCGATTTCGGGAGCAAGGCGGCGGAGAACAATGTGGGCAAATGTGGCTTTTGCAATATAAACAGCGGCAAAGAAAACGGCAACAAAAATAATATAGTGATATATTTTATAATCCCGTTTTGAAAACAATGTGCCGGCAAAGATTCCGTAAAGGCAGACAAGACCGAAACCAAGCATAAGCATAAATGCCGTGCCTGAAAGCTGACCTATCTCCCCTGTTCGCTCAGCAGCTTCACCTGCAAAGGCGGCAACGCTTGTAATCCTGCCCCCGGGCATATTCACAACTGCGCCCCAGGCCGGCACGGTAATACCCATCATTAGCGCGCCTATAGGTATAAGCTCAAATTTCATTTTTGAACGGTTGCCGTAAAAAGCGAAGATAAGCAGCGTAACCATTGAGCCGACACACACAAGGCCCCAGAAAGCGCCGAAGCCGTGAGTGCCCCTGAAGCGCCACATAAAGCCCGTAAGCAAAGCGCCGAGGATTACGGAAAGAATTTTATCCGGTTTTCTCACTTTATTGGAAACGCTCATTTTCCCTCCGAAACAGTAGGATTATTATACTTGAATTTTATATTTGATTATTTTATATCATTTTCTAAAAAAATGCAACGATTTTGAGATATTTATTGAATTCGTTAAAATAAAATTGCAGAGGATTGATAATATCAACCTCTGCAATAATAAAAGAAATTTTTCAGTCGGATTCGACTTCTTGGTTTTCAAATTTTTCGGCGGCTGTTTCCAGCAAATTACGTATTTCAATATGCTGGGGGCAGCTGTCTTCGCACATGCCGCATTTTATGCAGTCGGAGGCCTTACCTTTGCCCGTGGTCTTTACATTGTAATAATAAACCTGGTTCCAGTCATTGAAATGCTTTGCTGTATTCATGCAGGAGAATATATCCGGTATGGGTATATCCATGGGGCAGTTTTCGGTGCAGTAGCTGCAGGCGGTGCAGGGTATATCGTCAAGGTGATTGAATATATCCACAACCTTGTCAACCGCCTCTTTTTCTCTTTCATCAAGAGGCCTGAAATTCTGCATGAACGAAACATTATCCCTGACCATTTCGCAGTTGCTCATGCCTGAGAGCACCATAACCACATTTTCAAATCCGGCGGCATATCTTATGGCGTACTGCGCATAGCTTCCGCCTCCGAGAGCATCAAATATCTCCGCTGCTTTTTCGGGCGGATTTGCAAGCTTGCCGCCTTTAACGGGTTCCATAACTATAACGGGTTTATTGTGCCTGTAGCAAATTTCATAGCATTCACGGGCTCTTACGGAAGGGCTTTCATAATCAATATAATTAAACTGAAGTTGCACCACCTCAATACCGGGATGTTCCGTCAGTATTTCATCAAGCAGATCCGGGTTATCGTGAAAAGAAATACCCACATGGCGGATTTTTCCTTCTTTTTTCAGCTCAAAGGCTGTTTCGTAAGCCCGGCATTCTTTATATTTACCGTAGTTGCCTCTGTCCTGAGCGTGCATAAGGTAAAAATCAAAGTAATCCACACCCACTGCTTTAAGCTGGCTCTCAAAAAGCGGCCTTATATCACTTTCGCTTTTGAAGTGGCCGCCGGAGAGTTTATCCGTAACGGTGTATGATTCTCTGGGGTACCTGCTTGTAAGGGTAAGCCGCAGGATTTCCTCGCTTTTGCCGTCACAGTAGCCGTGGGCTGTATCAAAATAAGTGAAGCCTGCATTCATAAACAGGTCAACCATTTTTTCGGTTTCTTCAATATCGTAAACGCCTTTTTCAATTTCAGGCAGGCGCATAAAACCGAAACCGAAATTCTTTTCAAAACCTTTCATTTTCGTTCCCCCCTGTTATTGTAATTATAACATAGGTGCAAAATGTAGACAACCCGTTTTTTTTGATGTATAATTCTTTTTTGTAAAGGAGTGATGCGCCTTGAATAAAAAGTTTAATCTGCCCGAAGGATTTACCGTAACCTTTCACGCCGGGTTTATGAATACCCCGGCAAACTCGGTTGAATCCGTAAAAAAAGCTGTTGAAATGAATGCGGATGTTGTTGAAATAGATGTTACCTTCAGGGATGACGGCACACCTGTTATAGTCCACGCCTCCTCTGCAGGCAAAAGCGGCGGCGTGCCCCTTGATGAGGTGCTGACTGTTATTGCGGGTCATCCAACCTGCAGGCTTAATATTGATATGAAATCTGTTGCGAATATTGCCGCCGTTGACGCAGCTGTCAAAGCCAAAGGGCTTGAGGGCAGAGCGTTTTACACCGGCATAGGCAAAGGCTGGGTTGATGCCGTAAAGCAAAATTCCACCCTGCCGTTTTATCTTAACCACAGCATTTCGTTTTTCGAGTCGAAAAGCACCCGCAGACTAACCGCCCTTGCAGAAAAAGTCAGGTCCTGCGGCGCCTGCGGCCTTAATTCCAACTTCCGCCGGGTTAACGGCAAAGTTACCGGGGTTTTTCATAATTATGGCCTGCCGGTATCGGTATGGACCTGTAACGAAGAAAAGGATATGCTCCGTATGCTGAAAACCCGCCCGGATAATATCACCACCAGGCGGCCGGACAGACTGCTTGATTTACTGGGCTGATTGTTATTGTATTTTTATCCTGAATGTTTTATAATATTTTTTGCAAAAAAATTCACCCTGAAAGGAACAGATTGATGGACGAAGCCAAGAAAAAATATATGAGAAAATCCGAAATTTTCACTTTCGGTATCGGGCTTTTCGGCGTGGCCCTGCTCACCGGATGGATGCCCGATTACACCCAGACCTTCTTTGCAGATTTTGCATTCAAGGGCAAGGGGTTTGACAGTTCCGTTATTTCCACCAACATTTCCACAGTATTTCTGGCCGCGGGCATTATAGGCGCGGTAATTGAGCTTGTTACGGGTTTCCTTATTGATAATACCCGCACAAAGCTGGGCAAGGTAAAGCCCTGGATAGGTTTCGGCTCAATACCCATGGCTATTATAGCCATGCTGGTATTTGTTGCCCCCAATACCAATAACCAGACCCTTGCCATAATCTGGATGTATGTTGTTTATTCCCTTTACACAGCCATCGGCTGCGCGGTAGAAAGGCCTGCCGAGTGCTTCGGAGCTCTCTGCTCGCCGGAACCCTCCGAAAGATCCAGTGCCATTTCAATAGCTTCGTTTATGAAGAGCGTTGGCCAGAGCGGCGGCATGGTGGTTGTTATGGTTGTGGGCCTTATTATGAAAGCCGTTATGGGTCAGCAGCAGTTCAAAAACGCCGAAGCGCAGGGCCTTGATCTTATTATTTCAACCGCAATCTGCGCCCTGGGGTTCATCCTTTTTGTTATGATATTCTTTGTGAATAACAAAGAGCGTGTTCCCTTCACCAGGGAAAAAGTATCACTTAAAGATGCCGTTAAGGTTGTTTTCACCAATAAAAACCTGCTTATGGTTTCCCTTACCAAGCTTACGGGCTTCGGCAGGGGCGTTTACGGCACCGTTTCACTTTATATTGCTATTTACCTGCTCGGTTCCAAGGACCTGAAACTTGCCCTTCTGTTGCCTATGGGCATAGGCACGGCGGTGGGCACTCTGCTTGTAAACTTTGTGCTCAAAAAGTTCAGCACCAAGCAGACCTTTATTTTATTCTGCGTTTACGGCGCCACCTCCCTTGCCATCCTGTACTTTGTGGCAACGGGTATCGGTTTCAGAAGCGCCCTTATTGTTCCCTTCCTTGTTCTCAACTTCTTCTGCGGTATTCAGCACGGCAACACCAATGTTACGCCAAATATTATGATTGCGGACTGCGTTGATGAAATTGAGTGGAAAACCGGCAAAAGGCAGGAGGGCACCGCTTACGCCGGCTACGGTCTGTTTGCAAAGGTTGCCTCCGCATTTACCAAGGCCCTCGGCCCCTGGCTTCTTTACACCTGGTCCGGCTACCTTGTTTCAACAGATGCAAATGTTGCCTATGCCGCCCAGAGCGATGCAACCCTAAATAAGTTCCTTATGATTTATACCATTATCCCCGCAATTTTCGTTATATTCCAGGGCCTTCCCATTCTGTTCTATGATATGGTAGGCGAAAAGAAAGAAAGAATAGTCAAAGAGCTTATGGAAAGACGCGCCGCCGCGGCGGAAAGCACCGATGCAGAGAATGCACCGGAATCGGAATAAGGAGGGATAGAAATGGCAAATAAAGAAAAAGAATTCAACTATAAGCTTTACGGCACTTTTGCCGTTTTAATCGTTGTTGCCGCCCTTGTTGCCCTTACCCTGTTTTCCTACACCACAAGGTACACAGCCCTTGACCCGATGAAAACCGCGCAAACTTATGTTGATACCATTGTGCAGAGCGGCGACGGCTATAACGCCTATAAAAACAGCCTGCTGAGCCTTGATTCAAAATTCGGCGACTTTATCCGTGTGAATTACATTTACCCCGAGATTTATGAAAATTACACCCCGGGCAGCAGCACCAAAGACCTTAAAGGCCTTGATGATAAAGAGCTTAAAGGCGAAAAATCCCTTAATGATGACGGCACCCTCAAAGGCAAGGTGACGGATGAAATGTATCCCTTCTTCCTTAGCCTTGTGCAGGCAAATAACGGCTTTGATAATTACGATGCAATCTTTTCAGGCTATGTAAAAAAGCTTAAAGAGGTAAGGAAACAGGTTTTTGAAGACGATTATTTTGATGATGAGGCCTTTTTCGGCGCCTTTGAAGCAAACCTTTCAAAATACGGCGAAAGCCTGACCGGCTGCGAGGATGAGTTTGATAAGAACACCGGCGTTCAGCTTAAAAAAGCATCAAAGGGCGCTTATCAGAGCGCATTCGGCGATGACTATAAGCTTACCGTAAAAGCTCTCTCCGCAAGCGATGCTCAGGTACCCGACGCCGCAGAATACGGAATTGACGCCGAAATCAGCGAAGCCAAAACCGTAAAAGTTCAGGTTACCGCAAACGATAAAGTTGTGGTTGACAGCATTGATATCACCGTAGTAAAAATCGGTCACAGCTGGTATGTGGCAAATAAATCCTGCGACACCTCACCGCTTTATACATTTTATAAGGTCGGCTGATTAAAATGCGTATTAAAAAAGAGCCTGCATGCAGGCTCTTTTTTGTTTACTTTTCTCTTGCTGCAGAGTAGTTTACATCGATTGTCTTTTTCAGCAGTTTATAGTCATAGCTGGGCAGCCAGTGGTCGCCGGCCTCAACCTTTGCTTTGAATTCCTCTTCGCTGAGCGCCGCGTTCATAACCGCAACGCCCTTTACTTCGCCGTCCTCTTTATAGGCGGTGTCCCAGAACGCGTGGTGGCCTATGAATTCAACGCTTGCGGGTATAAACATATAGGTAAGCTGCTGGTTGCGGGTGAAGGCATCGGAGCCGATATATTTAAGGGTTTCCGGCAGGGATTTATATTCTCCCCCGGGGCCGTAGGTGATAATATCCTTCAGGTTCTCTGCCTTAAAGAAGGCAAGGGTTTCAATCCTCTCAAGCCCTTCGGGCAGATAGATAACAGCAAGATTTGTGTAGTTGAAGCAAAGCTCGCCGACTTTTACAACCGTTTCGGGTATTCTGTAGGTCTGCACTGCTTCAATATAGGCATCATCATAACCTTCGCTGTCTCTCCACAGCTCTTCCTCATAGCCGGCTTTCTCCCTGAGATAGGCATCGTGATCTATGGGGTAGCAGATAACCTCGGTCATATCCTTGTTGTAGAGCACGCCGTCCACATCGCAGTAAAAGGCGTTTTCTTTGTCAACATAGATATTGCGCAGGTTCCATACGCTGTAAAATGATTTGCCGTCAATCTGCTCAACGCTTTTGCCTATTGTGATGCTTGTGAGCTTGTCATCGCAGTTAAAGGCGTATTCCCTGATGCTTGAAATGGGTTTTGTTTTGTCGCCTTCCGCAAAGTCAATGGTGATTTCCGTAATATCGCCGGGGTTGCTGAATTTGGAAAACTGCCATCCGCTTTCAAGCTGCTCAAAGGTGTAGGTATCGCTGTGAACCGCCCGCACTGAGAAGAATATTGACAGCGCTATGGCAATAAGCAGGGTGATAACCACCAGCACCTTTTTCATCTTTGCATTCTCTACGGATTTGCCTATGAGTGGGGCTTTGAGGCCTTCTATCTGGTAGGTCCATTCTTCGCCCTTGGGTATATCAAGTTTTATTTCGTTGTAAACGGCGGTTGTGTCTCTTTTTTCTTTATTCTTTTTGCTCATTGTGTAACCGCCTCACTTTCCGCATATTCAGCAGCTTCGGGTGTTTCTTCATCCTGCTGCAGATCCTCTCCTCCGGAGGAGCCGTCAAGGCTTCCGTTTGTGGCCGCCTCGCGGGCTTTGAGTACTTCCATAACCTTGGCCTGCTTTTCATCATCATAATCCCAGAAAATGTAGGGGATGGTCATAAGCACATAGCCGATTATATCAATTATTATGGGTATAACAATAATCTTGATTCTGGAGGAATCAACAAACAGCACTTCCCAGTTGCTGTTGAAGCCGTATTTGAGCAGCATAATGGGGATAATCAGGCCAACAAATGAGGTGATGGGGCCGGTGAACCAGCCGAATACGCCTGAGAAGTTTTCAAGCCTTTCGCCGGAAAGGTACATCTGGTAGTCATTGATACGTATATCCATATCGTGGCCGGCGGTAACGGGTATGGTTTTGGTCATCTCCATAAATATCAGGGTTATTACGCATACCGTGCCGCAAAGGTTCACTCTGTCACCCAGGAATACAAGGGCCAGCACAATAACGGCGTTGCCTATTGCCCTTGACAGCTGGAAGAATATCATAAGCTGTTTGTATGAAAACCGCTTTAGGAAGTACGGCGCAAAGAAATCCGGCGGCGTACCCGCAAAGGATACAAGAGCAACCAGCAGGGAGTAAATAAGTCCGCTAAGGCGGAAGGTGTAAAGGTAAAGTATTGTGGCAAAAGGCAGCATACCGTTGCCAAGGGAGTCAATAAGCCCCACAATGGTATTTACCCATTTATATTTATTGCGCATTACGCCGAACATACCGTCCCAGAAGCTGATATTAACCTTCTTCTCAATGGGCGGCTGAGGGATTCTCTCCTTGATTCTGCCGGCAAAGACCATTGTAACTATTACGCAGAAAGTGAAGAAACCGGGAATAATATATTTGAAAAGATTTATATCCTCCCACTTGTAGCGGAGCATACCGATAAACACCGGCATAAGTATAGCCACAATGGAGTTAAGGAAGTGTGAAAGCTTTATGGGTATTGTTCTTACCCAGATACGCTCCCTGACATTGGGGCTGATATTCTGGGCGCACATTTCAAGGCTGTTGTCAAAGGGGAAGAGGTTGTAGATTGCAAACATAAGGTTGGCAACCCAAACTCTTGTGATAACATCGGGGATGTTGTAGAAGGGAACCCAGCCGATAAGTATAACCATAATGCACTTGGGTATTGCATTGCAGTAAAGGCTGTATTTGTATCTGCCGTATTTGGGCACCAGCTTTTTGCGCCAGAAGATGTTTCTTGCACCGAACCAGCCGTTCCAGAGGATATGAGTGCCCAGAATCTTGAATGCCGATGAGCAGTTGATACCCTCAAGTGAATTGATATATGTTACGAACCTGCCGTTCTGATTAAACAGCATGGATGGGTCAAATATTATCATCGCCACGCCTATAACAATAAGCAGCATATAAACGGCATAGAATTTGCGCTCGTTCTTCTTGGGCATAAACCCAAGGTTATCCGCAATATACCAGGTCATCATAGTCCAGATATAGTTCAGGGGCATATTGATGATGTTGATTACGGAAAAAGTAAGGTAGGGCAGCTTGTAGTGGTACATCATCAGGTAGCAGGAAGCTGCAAAAACAATGTACTCAAGGGTCTTGTTGCCGGAGTAGTTAAAGCCTACCGCAAGGAAAATATCCTTGTATTCTCTGTAAGGCACATATTTGCCCTCGGCCGGTTTTTTCCAGTGGTCCTTGACCTCGTGGAAGAACCCGACAGCTTTGTTTTTGATATCTGCCATAAACATCCTCCAGGTTCGTTTTTTTGCGTATCACATTGCCATTATAAAATAATAATACAGGTTTAACAAGGGGACCGCTGTTTTTTATACTTTTTTCACTATAAAACATGAAAATTTGCATAAATTGTGCACAAACTTTAATCAACACTCAACTCAAGAACACGATATCATGTTAACAAAGTGTTACCCCGAGGTTAAAGTGTTAAAAACTTAGAGCATTTTACATAAAATCAACTGACTGTGTCAGAAAATTAGGTTAAAAATGACAACAGGGTTTCAACATAGCTTATTGTGCATATTATACAATACAGGCAATGGGATATTGTGCATTTTAACTTGACATTACCGGAAAAGGTGCTATAATGAAGCCACCAACCAACGAAAGGAGTCGTTAAAAATGGTAGACTACAAAGCAATCAGAGAAATGGAAGAAAGACTTATGGAAGAAATCAGCCACGAAAAATTCTTCTCACTCAAAAGATTTTTTAAGATTATCGAGTTGCAGGGACTTTACAGATAATCTCCCACACTCCGCACAATCATCAGCCACGGCTGATTTAATATATCCGAAGCCTTTGTGCTTTGGGCCATAAGGAATACTTCACCGGTACCGCATCAACGGTACCGGTTTTCGTTTATATATATTGTTTTTTAATGCTCAGGTCACGCCCGTAGAAATTAAGATGAAAATGCCGCTTTCTTCCGCCGAAGACAGTACCAAGGTACGGCGAGGGGGAAAAAGCGGCAAAAACGGACAAACAAAAAAACAACCTTATAAAAAAAAATAAAACAAGCCCGCAAGTTTCAGTAACCTGCGGGCTTTGCAATTCATATTAACCTGTCCGTTTGTTTTTCGCTTAAAATCGCAGGGATAAGGCCGCAGCAGTTGAGATGAAAACGGTGTTTTCTTCGGCGGGAGACAGTGCTGCTGCACGGCAGAGCCGAAAAAACACCGAAAACAGAAAATATGTAATATCCGATTTTTCAATCATATTCTATTATATAAAACCCGCGGGCTAAATGAACCTGCGGGTTTAATCTATTAAAAACATTTTCTGTTTGTTTTTCGCTCAAATGCTCAGGTCTTCTTTATACTGTCCCAGTAATCTTTAGCTGCCTGCTCCATTTTATTATCCCCATACTCATAATATTTCCGGTTTTTTATGGCATCCGGCAGGTACTGCTGGTTTACCCAGTGCCCAGGAAAATCATGGGCGTATTTATAAAACTGCCCCGGGTTTTCATTATCCTTGCCGTCATAGTGCATATTCTGCAACTGGCGGGGAACGGGACCGATTCTGCCAGCCTTGATATCCTGCATTGCAGTATTTATTGCATTGTAAGCGCTGTTGGATTTCGGGCTGTTACATACCAGTATAACCGCATCTGCCAGTGGGATTCTCGCCTCGGGCAGGCCCAGCATCTGGGCGGCATCAACAGCGGCTTTTACTATGGGAATAATCTGCGGATATGCAAGGCCCACATCCTCGCAGGCGCATACCATAAGCCTGCGGCAGGCGGAGGGTAAATCTCCGGCTTCAAGCAACCTGCCAAGGTAATGAATTGCCGCATCAGGATCGGAGCCCCTCATGGATTTCTGATAAGCTGAAATAATATCATAGTGCTCATCGGAATCCTTATCATAGCGCATGGCGCTGTTCTGGGTAAGAGCTCTGGCGTTTTCAAGGGTTATTTTCTTTTTGCCGTTTTTGTTTTCCGCGCTGAGGATGCAGAGCTCAACGCTGTTAAGGGCTTTGCGCACATCACCGTTGCAGGCGGTGGATATGTGGGCCGCAACGCCCTCCTCAAGCTCATATTCCTCGTTTCTGTCGGCAGCCATTCTGTCAAATCCGCGCATAACCGCTTTTTCAATTTCAGCAGGGCTTATGCTTTTGAATTCAAAAACAGTTGAACGGCTGAGAATAGCGGAGTAAACATAGAAATACGGGTTTTCTGTGGTGGAGGCAATCAGGGTAATGCGCCCGTTCTCAATATACTCAAGCAGGGTCTGCTGCTGCTTTTTGTTGAAATACTGAATCTCATCAAGGTAGAGCAGCACGCCGTTTGCGGCAAGCAGAGTATCAAGGCTTGCAATAACCTCTTTTATATCCGCTGTGCCGGCTGTTGTGCCGTTCAGCTTTACAAGGTGCCTGTCGGTCTGCTTTGCAATAATGCCCGCAAGGGTGGTTTTGCCTATGCCCGGGGGGCCGTAAAACACCATATTGGGCAGTTCGCCGCTCTCTATTATATTTCTCAAGGGCTTTCCTGGAGCGATAAGGTGCTCCTGCCCCACCATTTCATCAATGGATTTCGGCCTTAATCTGTCGGCAAGAGGAGCTGTCATAGTATATTCTCCTTCCCATTTATTACCTGAAAATGTTACCACAAAAACGCCTGAAATGCAATAAAAGATAAAATATAAGAAAAAAGTGGATAAAACTGAAAAAAGTGGTATAATATAAATGTTAAACTTTCATAATGAAAGGACTGATTCAATTATGCTTTGCCAGAATTGCGGCAGAAATGAAGCCAACACCCATATCAAGCAGGTCCTCAACGGCGAAATGGTTGAGAGCCATCTTTGCTCAGACTGCGCAAACCATTTGGGCTACACAGATATTTTTTCCGGCTTCGGCTTCAATATTTCCGGCTTTTTCAGCGGCCTTCTGAGCGATATGATACCCGCCAACACTCTGGGCAATATAAAGCGCTGCGAAAAATGCGGCTGTTCATTTGATGATATTGTAAGAGAAGGCAAAGTGGGCTGCGCAGAATGCTATAAAACTTTCTATGACCGGCTTGAGCCCTCCATACAGAGAATTCACGGCAAAATCAAATATTCCGGCAAAGCCGCCGCAAACGCTCCCCGTAAGGAACGGGAGGAATCCCCCGAAGAAAAAATCGCAAAACTTAAGGAGCAGATGAGCGAGGCGGTTGAAAAGCAGGAATTTGAGCAGGCCGCAAAGCTCAGGGATGAAATAAGAGCATTGGAAGGTGAAATAAATGGCTAAATGGTATTACAAAAAAGGCGAAGAAAGCGATGTTGTAATCTCCACAAGAGTCCGCCTTTCAAGAAATATTGCAGATTATAATTTCCCGGGCAGGCTGAATCCCGATGAAAAAGCCAAAATAAACGAAGCCGTAAAGAAAGCCATACTTTCCGCAGGCGGCGCAGGCTTCAGCTATATTGAAATGAAGGATTTATCCCGCCTTCAGGCAATCTCACTTGCAGAGCGCCATCTCATCAGCCCTGAATTCGCTTCCGAAAACGAGGGCAGCGCCCTTATTATATCCGAGGATGAGAGCGTAAGCATAATGCTTAATGAGGAAGACCACATCAAAATTCAGGTTATGAAAAGCGGCCTTGCCACAAGTGAAGTTTATTCGGCGGCTGACGGTATTGACAGAGTTCTCGGTGATAATCTTACCTACGCTTTTGATGAAAAACTCGGCTACCTTACCTCTTCGCCCACAAATCTCGGCACAGCCATGAGGGCATCCGTGCTGATGCACCTGCCTGCGCTGGCCGCCGAAAATCAGATTTTCAGCCTTGCAAATACTGTTTCAAAGCTGGGCATATCCATAACAGGAGCATACGGAAACAGAAGGCAGCCTGCAGGCGATATTTACCAGGTCAGCAATCAGATTACCCTGGGCATTACGGAAGAAACCGCAATATCCAACCTCAGGTCAATTGTAATGCAGATTGCCGCCCGTGAAAGAACCGCCTCTCAGCGGGAGCTTAAAGACCCGGCAACAGAGGATAAAATTTACAGAGCCCTCGGCGTGCTTCAGAATGTGCGGCTTATAAACACAAACGAGTTTATGCACCTTATTTCCTCCGTAAGGCTCGGTGCCGTAAACGGAATCATCAATATCCCGGTTGAAAAAATCAACGGGCTTATCACCGATATCCAGCCCGCCACCGTTTCCCTTAGTGAAGGCGAAATAAGCTCCATAGATGCAAGGGATGCCGCCCGTGCCGCCAAAGTAAGGGATGCCCTTAAAATTTAAAATAATATGGCGAAACTTTCATATTATTACATTAACCCTACGGGGAATATTACACTGCTGGTTGACAGCCCTGTGAGTGCGCAGGACAGAGGAGATATTGCACGGCGGCTGATTAAAGCCGAACCGGAGGCCGAGCAGGTGGGATTCATTTGCGGCAAAAGCCTTTGTATGGCAGGCGGTGAATTCTGTGGAAATGCAACTTTATCCGCAGCGGCGGTATACTGCCTTGAAAACGGGTTTGAAGAAGCAACCGTTGAAATGACAGTAAGCGGAGCACAAAAGCCTGTGAGGGCAGAAATAAAGAAAACCGGCTTTGGAGAATACAGCGGACGGATTGAAATGCCGGAACCGTTGAAAATTGAAGAGGTTGAATTCAATCATCAGGGCGAAACCGTCAAAGCACCTGCGGTTTTTTCCGAAGGAATAATTCATATAATCATGCCGCCTGTCCGGAACCGGGATGAATATGAGAAAATAATACCGGAGCTCTGCTATAATCTTGATGCTGACAGCCTTGGTATGATGTTTATTGAGGGTGAATCACTCACTCCCCTTGTATATACCACGGTGCCCGGTACCGCTGTGTGGGAAAGCTCCTGCGCCAGCGGCACAACAGCGGCAGGAGTTTATCTTGCATCATTAAACGGCGGTTATTTCAAAAGAACATTCATAGAGCCCGGCGGTGAGCTGGGCATTGAAATCTGCCCCGACAAAAAGCCGATACTCTCGGGAACGGCTAAGATTACAGCCCGCAAATCAATTGATGTGTAAACTATTTCCGCCTGTACGGAATATTTATAAAGGAGAACAGCTATGGCATTTGAAGGATTTCCTCTTACGGATGAACTGAGAAATTATGATGTTTTTCCCAAAGTGCTTGTTAAAGGCAAAAAGACAAACATCAGAATCCGTCCCCTGGGCGCAAGGCCTGTTTTTGAGAGCGGCAAAGAATATAAGCTCCTTATCTGCGCCCTTGACCAGGGCAAGCCCTATGACTACCCTGCAACCGGAAGCTTTGTTGAAATGAAAGCCATTTGTAACGCCGAAGGGGGCTTTGAAATAGAATATACATTCCCTTCGGAGCAGATGTATTTCCTGAGATTTTTAAACGATGAAGGCAGAAGAATAATACAATTTCCGGTTTTCTGTGTGGATGAAGACCTGGCGGGAAGGTACCCCTTAAGAGGCGACCTCCACATGCACACCATAAGATCCGACGGCAATCAGAGCCCTGCGGTGGTATGCGCAAATTACAGAGCTCACGGCCTTGATTTTATGGTGGTTTCAGACCACAACAGATACTACCCCTCACTTGAAGCCATAGATTTTTATAAAGATGTGCCAAACGGGCTTACCATTGTGCCCGGCGAAGAGGTGCACATGCCGGATGTTGACGGAAAGGAAAGCGACTTCCATACCGTGAACTTCGGAGGCACATACTCAATAAACGCCCTGACCGACGGTCCCCAGACGGAAGAAGTAGGCACCGATCCGAAATTCAGATCCCTTGACGGCAACTGCCCTGAATTCATGCCCATTGAAAAGTGGCGGGATATGATAAGAAAAAGAGCTGCCGAGATTGAGGTGCCCGACAATATAGATAAAGTACCTGCCGCAGTATTTGAGTGGGTTTATGATGAAATAAGAAAAGCGGGCGGTCTGGGTATATTCCCCCACCCCACATGGATAAGCGATGTTTACCATGTGCCCGAAGTTTTTGTTGATTACATTACCGAAAGAAAACTCTTTGATGCCTTTGAGGTACTGGGCGGCGAAAATTACTATGAGCAGAATGGCTTCCAGACACTTAAATACTATGAAGACAGAGCAAAAGGCATAAATTACCCGATAGTAGGCAGCACAGACAGCCACTCCTCCAACCCTTCAAACAGAAACGCCTTTATCTGTTCAACCCTTGTATTCTCGGCTGAAAACGAGAGAACCTCTCTCATCAAAGCAATAAAAGACTATTACTCTGTTGCAATTGACACCATTAACGAGGATTTCCGCCTTGTAGGTGACCGACGCCTGTGCAAATACAGCACATTCCTGCTGAAGTACTATTTTCCCCTTCACGATGATATTTGCCGCGAGGAAGGAAGACTTATGAAGCAGTACGCCACGGGAACTGCCGAAGAAAAAGAAGAAGCCCTTAAGGTGCTTGCATTGATTGCCGGCAGAGTAGATAATCACAGAAAGAAATACTTTGATTTTTAAACAAAATTTAACGGGTCTGCTTTTGCAGACCCGCTTTTTTTATCTGTATTTTTTAAGGACTTCAATTGATTTTTCACAATCGGATTTGTAGTCAATCACATCCGCCTCAATGGAGCAGGTTTCTACCCCGGCTTCAATGAGAGGAAGGATAAAATCATCCTGATTGAAGCTGTCCCCTTCAGCGGGATAGGTGCGCTTTTTTTCAAGCTCCGGCGCGGGATAGGGGTTTGAGGTGTGGGCGTGAGCAAGCCAATCCTTATACTTTATGATATTTGAGAAATCATCACCGGAGCAAACCATATGCTTAACATCTGCTAGAACTTTAATATAAGGAGAATTGACTTTTTCGGCAATTTCAACAGCCTGAGCGATGGTATTAACCACATTGCACTCTTCGGGGCGAAGGGGCTCAATCACAACGGTTATGCCTGTTTTTTCAGCTCTGGGAGCAACATACTCTTTAAGGAAATATACTATCTCTTCGCGGGTCTGCTGCAGAGTCATCCCCTGCTCCATTCTCCTTGCTCCCGATGAACCGAAAACAAGAATTTTCATTCCGAGTTTTACGGACCTTTCAAACAGGATATCAAGATAGGCGGATATTTCGCCGTAGTTCTTTTCGGGGCCCACAATCTTCATGCCTATAAAGCAGTTGGCTGCAAGCACGGGAAACCCGGCAGAACAGAATTTTTCAAAATCTTCTTCAGCCATTTTCACAATTTCCTGGCAATGGCTTTCGGCGTAATCATAACCTGCCTCTTTGGCAATAAGCAGCCGTTCATAAGAACCGCTTATACAAGCTCCTATTTTCATATCTTATTCCCCTTTGCGTTTTCAAGCATTTCTTTTGCCGTATCAAGCTGAAGCTCAGTAATTCCGGTGCCGGCGGTTATCCTTGCAATTTCAGCGGCCCTGCCCTCAAAATCAAGAGGGACCACTGAGGTATATGTGCCGCCGTTTCTGAATACCTTTTCAATCTTGAAATGAATATCCGCCTGGGCGGCAATGCGGGCAAGATGGGTAACGCAGATAACCTGTTTACCCTCTGCAACCTGCTGAAGTTTAAGTGCAATTTTTTCCGCCGCAGAACCGCTGACGCCTGCATCAATTTCATCAAAAATCAGAGTGCCGACGGTATCCGATGAAGAAAGAACATTTTTAATGGCGAGCATTATTCTTGAAAGCTCGCCGCCGGATGCGGTCTTGGCTATAGCTCTCGGCTCCTGCCCGGGATTGGTGCTGATAAGGAATTCTATGGTTTCGGCCCCTTTTGAAGACATTGGGGTTTCTTTAATCTCCGCCTTGAAGCGGACATGGGGCATATCAAGAAATTTCAGCTCCTCGCTGACTTTCTTTTCGAAAATCAAAGCGTTTTTTCGCCTTGTTTCTGAAAGCTTTGACGCAAGTTTTTTAACCTTATCGGAATGCTTATACAGTTCATCCTCAAGAACGGATATTCTTTCATCGGATGATACTGCTTTCGACTTTTCATCTATTGCATTTGAGAGAGTTGCCAGCATATCGGCTTCCGTTTTGCCGTATTTCATTGAAAGACGGTATATTTCATCAAGACGGCTGTCAATTTCCGATATCCTTGAAGGAGAATAGGTAAAGCCCTCGGAAAGATTGCGAAGCACGGCGGTAGCATCCGACAGCTCAAAGGAGAGCCCTCTTATCTGCTTTGCGGGGCCGGCGGCTTCATCATAAAACTCTGCGGCTTTTTCAACCTGCGCGGCGCATTCGGAAAGAGATTCGCTCAATCCGCCGTCACCGCCCAGGGACTGATATGCCTTTTCAAGGAGTTTTTTTACATTTACGCTGTTTTCAAGCAATTTCTTTTCTTTATTGAGCTGCTCGGTTTCGCCTTCTTTTATGCCGGCATCTTCAAGCTCTTTGATTACATAATCAAGATAATCTATACGGGATAGATTCTCATCCCTTTTATCATATAGAGCGTCAAGCTCTTTTTTTGTTGCTATCAGCTTATGAAAAGCGTCTTTATACTCAGCAAGAAGCTCTTCATTGCCGGCGAGGGCATCAATATATCCGCAGTGCTTTTCGGGATTCAGGAGAGCCTGACCGTCGTGCTGACCGTGGATATTTATAAGCGTGTTACCAATGGCTCTGAGCTGAGTTACGGTAACGGGCCAGCCGTTGACAAGGCAGGTGTTTTTTCCGCCTGAAGTAATGGACCTGCTGACTGTCATTGTGCCGTCACCGGTGGTTTCAATACCGAAAGAATCAAGAGTTTCTTCGGTTTCTTTGCCGATATCCGTAAAAACTGCGGAAACCTTTGCGCTGTCACTCCCGTCCCTTATAAGCTCACGGGAGGTTCTTTCGCCCAGAACTGCGTTTACCGAGTCAATCACAATAGACTTACCGGCACCGGTTTCACCGGTAAGAACATTCAGCCCTTTACCGAATTCAAGCCCGGCGCTTTCAATTACCGCTATATTTTCTATTTTAAGATTAAGCAGCATAGCGATTTCCTCTGAATTATGCGATTACGTTTTCTATCATCTCTTTGACTTTTGCTGCGGCTTCCTGATTGCGGCAGAGCATAAAAATAGTATCATCCCCTGCAAGCGTACCGAGAACATTTTCAATATTCATTGAATCAAGAGCGGCGCAGGCGGCTGAAGCCATACCGGTATAGCACTTAACCGCCACAATATTGCCGGCATAATCCGCCGAGACAACACTGTGCATAAATACGCTTTTATATTTGCCGATTATTTCGCTGCCGGATTCTTTATCAACGGCATAGCAAACCCTGCCGTAATCATCCGGCTTTTTGATTATGCGCAAATCCCTTATATCCCTTGAAACCGTGGCCTGGGTAGCATTGAAGCCCTCTGCATTGAGTTTATCAAGCAATTCGCCCTGGGTGGATATACATTCCGAAGAGATGAGGCGGAGTATGGCATCGTGGCGCTGTTTTTTCATAGTCATTTTCCTTTCATCTGCGCTGAGCAAGTTTTCTGTAGAGAATATCGATAAAGTTTTCGGATTTTATTCTTATGAAATTCGCTGTGAAATCAGCCCGGGAAACAACAATCCTGCCCTCCCCGGATATTCTGACAGGCGAAGCGCCGTCATTGGAATAATAAAGATTTTTGCCCTCGGCGGATGATACGGTAATTTTATCATCCGGCCTGAAAATAATGGACCTTGCCATAAGGGAGTGAGGGCAGACGGGAGTGAAGAGGATTGACTCCAGCTGCGGATCAACAACCGGCCCCCCGGCGGAAAGAGAATATGCAGTGGAACCCGTGGGGGTGGCGAGAATTATGCCGTCGCAGAGATAGCCGTTGAAAATGTTGCCGTTAAGAGCCACATCAATTTCAGACATTCTCTGCTTTTCCTCATTTGTAATAAAGCAGTCGTTCAGGGCATAATCTGTTTCAACGCATTCGTTTCCGTAGTAAACCTCTGTTTTAAGCATAAACCTGCGGTCAAGAGCATATTCGCCTTCAATAAGATTTGACAGAAGCTCAAGTTCGTCATCCTCAACCCCTGCCATAAATGCAAGGCGGCCGGCGTTAACACCGAGAACCGGTATCTTATACATAACAGCTTCTTTTGCGGCGTGAATAATTGAGCCGTCGCCCCCAACTGCTATCACAGCATCGCAAAGAGGCAGTATTTCATCGGTTTTGCCGAACTTTGCGCCGGTAATATCAAATACATTTTCAAATTCACTGTCAAGGTAATACTCCGCTCCGAGAGACTTAAGGCGGTTACAAACATCCTCGGTAACCTTTTTTGCCTGGGAACGGGTAATATTGGGCATTACGGAAATACGCAAGTAAATCACCCCTTGCACTTATTTATCCAAACTGATATGAGACTGCTCAACTGTATCGTGTATGCTGCCCTGCCAAAGGATTTCGGGGGAGCTGCTTTTTTCAATATACATAAGGTACTCTATATTTCCCTCGGGACCTTTTACAGGTGAATAATCAAGCTCAAGCACATTAAAGCCCGCATCAACGGCATAACCGAAAACGGTGTTTATTACATTCTCATGCACGGATTTATCACGGACAACACCTTTTTTGCCGACATTCTCTTTGCCTGCTTCAAACTGTGGCTTTATAAGACATACCGCCCTGCCTGTATCTTTGAGAAGGCCGGCCATAACGGGAAGGATAAGGCTGAGAGAAATAAAGGAAACATCAACAGATGCAAAGTCAATTTCATCCGGTATCTGCTCACGGGTTACATGCCTGAAATTTGTTCTTTCAAGATTGACAACACGCTCATCCGTGCGCAGCTTCCAGGCCAGCTGACCGTAACCTACATCAATAGCATAAACCTTTTTTGCTCCGTTAATAAGCATACAGTCCGTAAATCCGCCGGTGGATGCGCCTATATCCATACAAATCATTCCGTCAAGAGAAAGACGGAAGGACTGCATGGCTTTTTCAAGCTTAAGCCCGCCGCGGCTTACATAGGGATTAACGCTCCCCCGGACTTCAATGCTGTCCTCCGGGGAAACGAAAGCCCCGGCTTTAAGCTCTTTATTGCCTTTAACATACACACAGCCCGCCATAATCATTGCTTTTGCTTTTTCGCGGGATTCGGCAAGGCCTTTTTCAAAAACGGCTACATCAAGCCTGATTTTATTGCTCATAGTTTATCTTTTTCCTTACGGTATTCACAATGGAATCACAGTCAAGGCCGTATTTTTCGGTAAGCCTTTTGATTGAAGCGCAGGGCACAAACTCATCATTAACGGCAATATGTTCAAACCTGCCGCCGAACCCCCTCTGCGAAAGCTCAGCTGCGGTCTTTTCACCTACGCTTCCGCTGCGCAGGGATTCCTCGAAGAAGAAAATATCCTCACACTGCTCCGCTGCAAGCAGGACTTCGTCGGGTATGGGTTTAATACGGTTGAGTTTGATAATTTTAACATCTATGCCCTCATTACCGAGAATTTCCAGCGCCTTATATGCCTCAAAGAAAATGCGGCCGTAAACAATAACGGCAATTTTGCTCTGAGGATTGCCGAAAATCTCATAATCATCACCGCTTGTGATTCCGTCAAGACCTTCGGGCACAGAGCCCCGGGGATACCTTATGGCAACAAGGTTTTCATCCCTGTAAAGGGCATTATATAAATCCCTGCTGATTTCCTTATAGGTAGCCGGTGAATAAACTGTGGTATTGGGCAGGGCGTGCATTATGGAAATATCAAACATACCCTGATGGGTTTCGCCATCCTCACCCACAAATCCGGCCCTGTCAATTGCAATAATCATCTTTCTTTTTTGCAGGGCGCAATCGTGAATAAGCTGATCTGCACACCTTTGAAGGAAGGTGGAGTAAACCGCAAACACAGGTATCATACCCCCGGCAGCAAGGCCGGAACAGAAGGTTACGGCGTGCTCCTCCGCTATGCCTACATCATAGGCTCTGTCCGGAAACTTTTCAAAGAAAGGTTCAAGCCCCGTACCTATGGACATTGCTGCGGTAACGGCGCAAATACGTTTATCCTTTGCGGCAAACTCACACAGGGCTTCGGAAAACTCGGCTGAATAGGAATCCCCCGACTGTCTGGGTTCACCCGTAAAAATATTGAACTGTGAAACCCCGTGATATATATCCGGTGAGCTTTCGGCAAAATCATAGCCCTTGCCTTTGATAGTATTTATATGGATAAGCACGGGCTTATTTACCATTTTTGCGGAGTTCATAGCTTCACAGAGGTTGGATATATTATGGCCGTCAACAGGGCCGATATACCTGAAGCCCATATTTTCAACCATTGAACTTTTATAGATAATCCTCTTAAGCGCGCTTTTTATCCTGAACAGGAAATCAGAAAGGCCTCTGCCCACAAGAGGAATACGGTTAAGGAACTTTTCGGTGCCGGCCTTGAAACGGTAATACTCCGGCTTGGAACGAACAACGGCAAGGTGCCTTGCCATAGCGCCCACATTCTCGCTTATGGACATCTCATTATCATTGAGGATAACAATGAGGCGCCCGCCCTGAGAGCCCGCATTATTTACGGCTTCATAAACCATACCGTTGCCGAAGGAGCCGTCGCCGATTACAGCTACAGCAAAATTCTTATTGCCTTTTATTTTATTTGACTGCGCTATACCCGCCGCCTGAGAAACGGAAGTGCCTGCGTGGCCCTCATAAAACAAATCGTGTTCGCTTTCATCAGGCCTTGTGAAACCGGAAATGCCGTTTTCAGTTCTCAGCGTATCAAATTCGCCAAACCTGCCTGTAAGCAGTTTATGGGTATAGGCCTGGTGGCTCACATCCCAGATTATGGCATCGTCGGGAGAATTGAAACACCTGTGAAGAGCAACGGTAAGCTCCACTGTGCCGAGGTTGGAAGCAAGATGACCGCCGTTTGATGAAACGGTTTCAATCAGCTTGCTGCGTATCTCAGCACAAAGAGGATCAAGCTGAGATTCATCAAGCTTTTTTACATCCTCAGGCCCGTTTATGGTTTTTAGAATAGGATAATCCATAGTTATTTTTTCCTGTCGGCAAGATTCAATGCCAGTTGTTTTAAAAAACCGCCCTTATTATCGAAAACATCAAGGGCTTTAACCGCCTCATCGGTAAGGGAACGGGCCAGTGACCTTGCGCCGTCAACACCGAGAAGGCTGACATAAGTTACTTTATCGTTTCTGATATCGCTGCCTGCGGGCTTGCCGAGATCCTCGGAAGCAGAGGTAACATCAAGAATATCATCAAGAATCTGAAAAGCAAGACCAACCTTCAGGCTGTATTCCCGGGCTGCCTCTTTTTGCTCTTCATCCGCTCCTGCGGCAACACAGCCGAGAAGAGATGCGGCTTTTATAAGCTCCCCTGTTTTGAGTGCATCGGTTTTTTTAACCGTATCAAAAGACGGATTGCCGCTTTCATTTTTCATATCCATTGCCTGGCCCGCAATCATTCCCCTGAAGCCGGCGCTTTCAGCTAATATCTTAACCCCTTCTATGCGCTTTTCAGCCGAAAGAGAACAGGAGGAGAAAATTTCAAAAGCGAGGGTAAGAAGACCGTCACCTGCGAGCAGAGCCTGGGGGTATCCGAAGACCTTATGATTTGAGGGTTTTCCCCTGCGCATATCATCATTATCCATACAGGGCAAATCGTCATGGATTAGAGAGTATGTGTGAATCATCTCTGCTCCCAAGGCAAAAGGCAGGGCTTCTTTATAATCCCCTCCGCAGGCTTCGCAAAACGCAAGAACCAGCACGGGCCTTATGCGTTTGCCGCCGTTGCGCAGAGAATAATCCATTGCCTCAAACATTTCAGCGGCGCCTTCGGAGCCGACCTTCATATTATCTGCCGTAAAAGATTCATTAAGATAATCCTCAAAGGCAGAAAAGTATATGTTGAATTTTTCGGAAAAATCAGCCATTGTTTTCTCCGTTTTTCTCGGTTATTTCGGTTATTTTCAGCCTGGCCTTTGTAAGCTCATCGCTGCATTTTGCCGCAAGGGCCGTGCCCTCGGCGTAAAGCTGAATGCTGTCATCAAGTGATAGTTCACCCTTTTCGAGAGTTTCCGCTATTTTTTCAAGACGGGCAATCGCCTGCTCGTAATTTATCTTATCTGCCATTACTGTATTACCTCACATTTTATGCTGCCTTCATTAAGGCGGATATCAAGCTTATCCCCGGCCGAAACCTCATCACTGCGGGTTACGGTTTTGCCGCCCTTTGTTACAACGCTGTAGCCCTTTGCAAGAATACCGGCGGGATTTTGCAGACTGAGTTTTGTAACAAGCTCCCTTAACCTGCTTTCTCTGTTTTTCATCCCGAATTCGGCATTGCTTTTTATTGCGGAATACAGGGAATCAATCCTCTGCATAAGGGATTCTATATGGTCGGCAGGGCAGTTCTTTTTAAGGGAAAGAGAATAAAGATTAACTTTGCTCTCTCTCTGAGAAATACCTGCATCGATACTGCGGTAAAACCGATTTTTCATCTGATAAAAATACTCAAGCATATCTTCAGCAGAAGGAACTGCCAGCTCCGCCGCGGCTGACGGCGTGGGGGCTCTTAAATCTGCGGCAAAATCACAGATTGTGAAATCGGTTTCATGCCCCACAGCGGAAATAACGGGTATTTCACTGTTATAAACAGCAAGAGCAACCTCTTCCTCATTAAAGGACCATAAATCCTCTATGGAGCCGCCGCCTCTGCCTACTATGATAACATCGGCAGATTTGTTCTTATTCATATAGTCCAGCGCTTCCGCTATCTGGCGGGCAGAACCTTCGCCCTGCACCGATACTGGGTAAAGAACAATTTCGCAAACAGGATATCTTCTCTCAACAATATTTATAATATCCCTTACGGCAGCGCCGGAAGCGGAGGTAATAACACCCACCTTGCCGGGAAACTGAGGAATGGGCTTCTTATGCCCCTCGGCAAATATTTCCGCCTTTTCAAGGCGCTGTTTAAGCTGCTCAAAAGCCAGAGCAAGGGCTCCGGTACCGTCGGGCTGCATATCTTCAATAACAAGCTGATATTCGCCCCCCTGCTCATACAGGGTAACTCTGCCCCTTATGATTACGCTCATATCGTTTTCCGGCATAAACTTAAGGCGGCTGTTGGCGTTTTTGAACATGGCAGCTCTTATCTGGGCTTTTTCATCCTTGATTGTCATATAGTAATGACCGCTGCCGAAATGGGCCTTGAAATTGGAAATCTGCCCTTTTACAAAAACGGTTTTTAAGTTTATATCTCCGTCCAGCACAGATTTTACATACCTGTTAAGAGCGCTGACGGAAAGGACAAGACTGTCGGCCATTATAGTTTTCCTTTCAGGCAGGCAAGCACAGCTGCACCTGCTGCATTATCACGGGAATAATCCGGCAAAGCAAACTCGGCATTGAATCTGCCGGCTATTCGTTCCTTTATAATTGCATCTGACATTACCCCGCCCGAATACACAAGGGGTAAATCGCCATAGAGCGAAACGGCATATTCTGTCATTTTTTCAAGAGTTTTGCCTATGAAATCAAGGCAGAATCTTGCGATGTTTTCTTTACACTCGCCTTCGCTGAACATTTTATCGCATAGATTCTCAAGGCCGGAAAGGGAGCAGCTGCCGTTATTCACGCAAACTTTCGGATTATAGGTTTCTTCAGATTCAGCCGCAAGCTTTTCAAGCTCTGCTCCGCAGGGAAATTCAAGCCCCAGCATAACCCCTGCCCTGTCAACGGCCTGGCCGCAGTTTATATCAAGAGTGCTGCCGATTATTGCGGCTTTGAATATTCTTTCGCTGTCCGGCGAAATATGAAGCACTTCCGTGGTACCGCCGGAAACATGAAAAGCGATAAACTCTTTGTCAATCAGATCCATCCTGCCGCAGGACCACAGGGCAGCCGCAATATGCCCGCTCTGGTGAGAAAAACCGTAAGATGGTTTTCCGGTTGCGGCGGAAATGCTGAGGGCGGTATTTACGCCAACCGTAAAGCAGGGCATATAGGAACCCTCGGCATCCCTGGGCCTGTCCGAATAACCGACAGCGTCAAAACCCGTGCCCGCTTCCTCAAACAGTTCGCCGAGAAGGGCGTGAAGAGCCTGGGTATGATGAAAAACCGCATCACTCTGGCGGATTCCTTTTTCGCCCGGTTTTACGGGAAGAAGCTTCCTTTTCTGAATTACCGAATCCGTTTCGGAATTATACAGGGCGCAGGAAGTGGTATAATTGCTTGTATCAATACCGAGAGTAATCATTCTTTATCCTTTACAAAAGTACCCAGTATGCCGTTGACAAAGGCGCTCTCCTCAGCGGAAGCATATTTTTCGCAAAGCTTTACGGCATCGCTGAGAGCAACCTTGACGGGGGTTTTTTCAAACCAGCTTATTTCGCAGATTGCAAGGCGGAGAACCGTAAGGGTAACACGGCTTAATCTGGATTTAGTCCAGCCCTTTGAATACTCCTCTATTGTGCTGTCAAGCACTTCGATATGCTCACAGGCAGAGGTAAAAAGATTGTGAGTGAAAGTTGAATCCTGTATGGCTTCACACTCAAGGGCAAGCTCATATATTTTTTCGGCGGGAACATCCTCATTAAACGATTTTTCAAAAAGCAGGATAAAAGCCTGCTCACGGGATTCGGCTCCGGTCATAACAATTCCTCCCGGTGGATATATTTTTACATCATAGTATTATAACAATAAATAAAATAATAATCAAGTTTTACCTGGTTTAAATGAAAAAATCACAATTTATAATAAAACTCTTTATTTTTACCACAATATATAGTATAATACTTTAAATTGTATCCACAGGAGATAAACAGATGTTTGAAATAGACAGAGTTCTTAAAGAAGTTAAAAGAATACATTTTATAGGTATAGGCGGTTCAGGTATGTGCCCCCTTGCGGAGATATTGCACAAAGAGGGCTATGATATAAGCGGCTCCGACAACAACGAAAGCGATACCCTTGACAGAGTGAGGGCTATGGGGGCCAAAGTAACCTTAGGCCAGGTGCCCGAAAACCTTGAGGGCGCCGAGATGATAGTTTATACCTCGGCAATACTTGCAGGCAACCCGGAACTTGAAGCTGCAAAAAAATCCGGCATACCCCTGTTTGAAAGGAACGACCTGCTGGGAGCAATCACAAGGATTTACCCGGACTGCATAGGAGTATGCGGCACTCACGGCAAAACCACCACCTGCGCAATGCTTACTCAGGTTCTTATTGAATGCGGCAAGGATCCCTCCGCAGTTATAGGCGGCAAGCTCCCGCTTACAGGCACCAGCGGACTGGTGGGTCACAGTGAGCACATGGTATGCGAAAGCTGCGAATACCAGGATCATTTCCTGAAGCTTACGCCGGATGCGGCGGTGATACTGAATGTGGATGAAGACCACCTTGAATATTTCAAAAACCTTGAAAACCTTGAAAAATCATTTGCTGAATTTGCCTCTATGGCAACCAAAAAGGTCATATACAACGGTGATGACAAAAACACCCTTGACGTGATTGAACGTGTTAAAAAGGTAAGCGACAAACCCTTTGTTTCATTCGGTCTGGAAAGAAGCAACGAATACAGCGCAGATGAAATTGAATTCAAAAACGAATACGCGTCATTCAATGTGATATGCAAAGGGGAAAACCTGGGAAGGGTTACTCTTTCAATACCGGGCAGGCATAATGTTTACAATGCCCTGGCCGTATTTGCGGCGGCAATACACGCAGGATGCGAACCGGCTGAAATAATTGAAGCCATGGAGCATTTCGGCGGAGCAGGACGAAGGTTTGAAAAGCTGGCGGAAATAAACGGCATAACAATACTTGATGATTACGCCCACCACCCCAGAGAGCTTGAGGTAACGCTGAAAACAATAATGAATATGGGGTTCGGCAGAGTTTTTGCCGTATTCCAGCCCTTCACCTACTCTAGAACCGCAATGCTCTTTGATGATTTTGTACGGGTGCTTCAGATACCGGACAGATGTATAATGACGGAGATTATGGGCTCCCGTGAAGTTAATACCTACGGCATATACACTGCGCAGCTTGCGGAAAAGATACCCGGCAGCGTATGGTTCAACACCTTTGATGAAGTTGCCCGGTACGCCGTAAATGAAGCAAAACCCGGAGATGCTGTTATAACCCTCGGATGTGGGGATATATATAAAGCTGCAAAAATAATGATTAAAATGCTGAAGGAGAGGTACCCGCAATGAGATACGAAATCCAGAAGAAAAACTTTAACGACTTTTCGGTTTTTGAAATCAACAAACGCCCGGGCAGAGCATATATGATACCCTATTCGGATAAAGATGTGCTTGCCGCAACCGCTTTCAAGAAAGAGCGCTTTTCATCCGATATGGTAAAGGTTCTTTCGGGAAAATGGGATTTTAAATACTACAAATCAAACAAAGAGCTGCCGGATAAAATTGACACCGGCAGAATGGATTTTGATACAATACCGGTGCCCGGCACCTGGCAGAGAAACGGTTATGACTCCCCTGCTTATATCAACTGCAACTATGCTTTTGACAATAAGCCCCCTTATGTGCCCAATGAGCAGCCCGTGGGCGTTTACAGAAAAAAATTCACCATTGAAAAGAAAGCCAAGAATTATATAATTGCTTTCCTCGGCGTTGTATCCTGCCTTGATTTATACATCAACGGAAAATTCGTAGGTTACAGCGAAGGTGCACACAACACTGCCGAGTTTGATATAAGCTCTTTTGTAAAGAAGGGCGAAAACGAACTGCTGGCCGTAGTGCATAAGTGGTCCAACGGCACTTTCCTTGAGTGCCAGGATATGTTCAGAGAAAACGGTATTTTCAGAGATGTGCTTCTCTATGAAATGCCTGAAACTTACATTAACGATATTTATTACAAGCCCTGCGGCACACTTGCAAACCGCGGCCTCGATGTTTACTTTGCAACCGCAGGGGCAAATGACGGCTATGAAGCTGCGGTGGAAATATTTGACGGTAAAAAGCAGATTGCCTGCTCACAGGCAGCAGCAAAAGACGGCATTATCAGATTCAGAAAACTGAATGTTAAAAACTGGAACGCCGAAGAGCCCAAGGTTTACACAGCATATTTCACCCTGCTTAAATCCGGGAAGCCCGTAATGACCGTAAGGAATTACATAGGCTTCAAAACCGTTAAAATTGTTAAAGATAAATTCACCTTCAACGGTAAGCTTATAAAAATCAAGGGCGTTAACCATCACGATACCCACCACAAAACCGGCTATGTGATGAGCTTTGATGACCTTGAAAAAGACATTAAGCTTATGAAATCACTTAATGTGAACGGCGTAAGGACTTCTCACTATCCCCCTGACCCCTGCTTCCTTACCCTTTGCGATATTTACGGCCTTTATGTGGTGGATGAAGCGGATATTGAAACCCACGGCTGCGGATGCGAGCCCCACTGCAATATAGATTTAATCAGCCATAACAGAAGATGGGCCCCCAGATACCTTGACAGAGTTAAGAGAATGTATATGCGCGACAGGAGCCACCCATCCATTACAATGTGGTCACTCGGCAACGAGGCCGGCGGATATAACAACCAGGATACTTGCTACAAATTCCTGCATAAAGAAAACCCGGAAATTCCCGTACATTATGAAGGCGTAATCAGAACCGACCGCCACTCATATGATGTGGTTTCGGAAATGTATACAAGCCACGCAGATGTGGAAAAATGCGGCAAACATACAAGGGGCAAGAAGTACACACCCAAGCCTTTCTACCTTTGCGAATATGCCCACGCTATGGGCGAAGGCCCCGGCGGACTTGAAGACTACTGGGAAATTCTCTATAAGTACGAAAACCTTATGGGCGGCTGCATCTGGGAATGGGCAGATCACTCCTACTACAACCCCAGAGCAAAATATAAATACACCTACGGCGGAGATCACGGCGAGTGGAGGCACGACGGCTGCTTCTGCGTTGACGGACTTATGTACCCTGACAGGCGGCTTCACACCGGCGCAAAGGAAATGAAAAATGTTTACAGACCGGTAAGAGCTTACTATGAGAACAGGAAGCTTGCTTTCCTTAACACAAACCGTTTCCGTAACGCCTCTTATATCACCGCCGTTTGGGAAATAGTCAAAAACGGCAACATTCTGCTTTACAGCGATGAAGCAAAGCTTGATATTGAGCCGGAAGAGAAAAAATCCTTTACTCTTGATTTCAAAGTTCCCGCCGAAAAATGCGATATACATATCAATATTTATTACTATGACGGCGATAAAGAAATTGCATTTGAGCAGATAGCGCTTAAAGAAAAATATGCGGCAGTTATTCCCGAAGACAAAAAAGAGCTTGCCCTTAAGGAAACCGATGACGCCTATACAATAACATCCGGCAGGGATAAGATTGTATTCTGCAAAAAGTGCGGAAAAGCAATAAGCTACAAAGCCAAAGGCAAAGAGCTGATAAACCAGAGCCCGGCAATAACAAAAGGCTTTGTGCCCAACATTTACAGGGCCGCAACCGATAATGATGCTTACCTTGTTGATGGGTGGAAAAAAGCGGGATATGCCGATTACGAAACCCTGCTTAAAGATATCAAGGTAAGAAAATCAGGCAAAAACATTGTTATAAGCTCAGCCTATATCCTCAAGAGCAAAACCGCAAAGGGCAAAATCGGCGAATCAGCGGTAACCTACACCGTTAAACCAGGTATGGTTATGGATATCAAAGCATCCTTCCTGCCCTCTGCAAACAAGAAGACTGCAACAAATCTTCCCCGCTTCGGCTTAACCCTTGAAATGCCGGAAGAATTCAGCAAAGTTGAATACTACGGACTCGGGCCTGAAGAGAATATGTCCGATTTCAAGGCGCAGTCTGTTACAGGTATATATGAAACCACGGTTGCCGATATGAACGAGCCTTATGTAAGGCCTCAGGAAAACGGAAACAGATGCGAAGTAAGATATGTGAAGGTTACCGATGAAAGCGGCGCGGGCCTTGAATTTGCCTTCAAGAAAGATTATATCTCATTTAACGCAAGGTGCTTCAGCCAGAAGCTCCTTGATGAGGCAAAGCATATTGAGGATATTCACAGCGAACATACAACAGCCGTTAACATTGACGGATTTTTAAGAGGCGCCGGCACTGCAAGCTGCGGCCCGGATACCCTTGTAAAATACAGAATTGACGGCTCAAAGGGTCTTGAATTTGAATTTACGGTATTTCCTGTTAAATATACTTAACGGAAGTTATAAAATGAAAAGAACTAAGCTAAAAGACAGAACCCTCCCGGGATACACCCGGGAGGAAGAAATATTCAGCATGGTGACCCACATTGTGGGAGGCGCCTTTGGAATAATTGCACTGATTCTGTGCTGCATTTTTGCTCTTATTCACCGGAACTGGTGGGGGCTGCTGAGCGGCTTCTTCTACGGCGCAATGATGATTTTTCTCTACACTATGTCAAGCGTTTACCATGGTCTGCATGAGGGTACGGGTAAAAAAGTGCTGCAGGTGCTTGACCACTGCACAATATACGCACTGATTCTGGGCACCTATGCACCGATTGTTTCCGCCTGGCTGAGAAAAGTAAATTTCAAAATGTTCATTATTGTTGTGCTTTTGCTTATCTGCGCCACTGCGGTGGGAGTTACCTTTACGGCTATTGACTTTAAAAAATACAAGTATATTTCCTATTCCGGATATTTTGTCATAGGCTGGCTTGCAATCTTCGGCCTGCCTTCCATGTACAGGTTTTTCGGCCTTGAATTCATTATCTGGCTGGTAGCCGGCGGGCTTGCCTACACCCTGGGCATGATATTCTTCAGGCTTGGTATGGAAAAGAAGTTTATGCACTCCATATTTCATATTTTTATTCTGGCGGGAAGCATACTGCAATTTATAGCCATATTTAAATTCTGCATTTAAATGCGAAAATGAATATAACAAATGAGGACTGTGCCGATTAACGGCTGCAGTCCTCTGATTTTTTTACTTTAACCCTGCTGATAGATTCTGACATAATCCACTGCCATCTCTGTTTTGTAATCCTCTGGGTAAGTTACCGAATCCGGTATTTCAAGGGAAACTATCACTTCCTCGGGCACCTTAGAAACTCCGCTGGCGAAGGAGGTTCTCCCGCTCTCAACTCCGTTTATATAAAAGATGTATTCGTCATCAGTCCATTTAAGGCCGAAGGTATTATATTCTTTGCTTATATCGCCTTTGACCCTGAATTTGCCTACCATATTGGAATCAATATTATCGGGATCATCATCAAATCCGTTACAGTGTACGGTTGAAGTTACGGTGCCGTATTCACCTTTTTTGCCGTTTGATTCACCGATTGATTCAAATATATCAATCTCTGCGCCCCCGGGTCCGCCTTTTGAAACATCGTGATCATAAGGATGATCTGCCTGAATCCAGAAAGCGCTCCAGAATTCATCGCCGCCGTTACACTGGCAGCGGATTTCGTAATATCCCTTATTGTATTTTTGCTTAAGAGCAACTGCGGCCACATACCAACCCGCACCGTATGTCCCATTTTTAAGGTACTCACCCCTGAGGATAAGATTGCCGTCCTCTACGCTTACCTGGCTCTCAGAATTGAATCCGGTTCTTCTCGGGCCCTCTCCCCTGTGAAACCATACATCGGTATTGAGAGACCCACCGTCAAAATCATCACTGAAAACAAGATTATATCCTGCCAAGTCAAGAGCTTCGCCGTGAGGGGTAACGGGAGAATCAAACAGTATACAGCCAAGAAGCTCGCCTATAAGAGTAATTACAGCAATTAACTTTTTTACAGAAAAGTTTTTTAAAAACTCACCTGTTACGATGAAAATATCATAAAAAGCTGTTTTCTGCCTGGGAGCAAATTTCAGTAAATCCAATATTCTGTTTACGGTTTCATTCATAGCAATATCTCCGGTTTAAACTTTCCGCCGGGATTATATAAAAACCCCGGCGGAACTGTTTATTTGTTCAAATTGCGTAAGCACTCTCGAATCAGAAGAAAATGAATTCATTTTAACTGAATTACAGTTTTCTTCAGGCCGATTTCTTCTTTAATTAATATGTTATTCCTTAATAAATAGTACTGCTGAAAATCAAGCGCCGGGTATGACGCTGAACTTTGAAATTCTGGAATCACTGCTGAGGTAATTAACTATATCCTCTGTAGAAAGGGATGCGGGTGTTTTGATTATGACTTTGTAGTGGAAAATATTATCCAGATTGTCTCCGGCATTATCAATGCCTATCTCTTCCAGCTGAGCGCCCCATTTTTCAATAACACCGAGGAACTCCTTCTGGAACTCACCGTTTTCCGATACATTGAATTCTATATTTGTATCGGACCAGGAATCGGTACCGAACTTAAACTTGTGCATAACAAACTGAATAATAACAATGATAAGCATTGCAAACAGGCCTATGCCGTACATACCTGCGCCTATCGCAAGGCCGATACCTGCAGTTGCCCATATACCTGCGGCGGTGGTAAGGCCCTTTATACTGGCACCGTGCTTGAATATTACACCGGCTCCCAAAAAGCTTATACCGCTGACAACCTGTGCCGCAATACGGGCAGGGTCAGCACCTCTGGTGCCGTTAAAAGTATTGCCCAAAGCCGATGTCAGGTCCATAAAGCCGTACTTTGAAACAATCATCATAAGAGCTGCCGCGCAACAAACAACAATATGAGTGCGTATGCCGGCGCTTTTTAATCTGCGGCTTCTTTCAAAGCCAATGGCTGCGCCGCAAAAACAGGCAACAACAATCCTGACAAAGAAATCAAGATACTGCCATACAGATATCTGCTCCGTAAAATACTGTACAAGAGTCATATAATCACCACCGCAACTGCTATTATTGTTCTATAGAATTAAATTATAACACTTTTATATTATTTTTCAAGGGCTGAATTATAACAGAAAATAATAATCTTATCTAACACCTTATGCAATCAGGCGGCAACCCGTCAGAGTTGCCGCCTGATAAAAGTTTTTAAAAGATTATGCTTCGGGGGCGTAGAGATCCTTGAGTCTGAGAAGGTGGTTGTACCTTTCGACAGAGGTCTTTTCCGCCTTGGTGAAGAGCTCTTCCGCTCTTTCGGGGAAGGAGCGGGTAAGCTGTGAGTAACGGGCTTCATTCATAATGAAGTCCCTGTAGCTGGTGGTAGCGGGCTTGCTGTCAATGGTGAAGGGGTTCTTGCCTTCGGCCTTGAGAGCGGGGTTATAACGGAACATATTCCAGTATCCGCACTCAACAGCCTTCTTCATCTCAGCCTGGCAGTTAACCATACCGCCCTTGATGGAGTGCATCTCACAGGGAGCATAAGCGATAATGATTGAAGGACCGTTATAAGCTTCAGCTTCAGTAAGAGCTTTAATGGTCTGATTCTGGTCTGCGCCCATAGCGATCTGGGCAACATAAACATAACCGTAGCTCATTGCTATCTCGGCAAGGGACTTCTTGGCAACTGCTTTACCTGCTGCTGCAAACTGAGCAACCTGGCCGATGTTGGAAGCCTTTGAAGCCTGACCGCCGGTGTTGGAGTAAACCTCGGTATCGAATACCATAATGTTGACATCATCGCCGGAAGCGAGAACATGGTCTACGCCACCGAAACCGATATCGTATGCCCAGCCGTCGCCGCCGAAAATCCATACGGACTTCTTGGCAAGGTATTCTTTATTGGCAATGATTTCTTTGCAGTTATCGCAATCGGCATCTTTGATTGCGGCTACAAGAGCATCAGCTGCTGCTGCATTTGCTTTGCCGTCGTTAAGAGTATCAAGATAAGCCTGTGCTGCTGCCTTTGAAGCTTCGGGAGCATCGGCGGATTCGGCAATCTTCTTTACTCTCTCAATAAGGCTGTTGCGGATAGCGTTCTGGCCGAGGTACATACCGTAGCCGTGCTCTGCGTTATCCTCAAACAATGAGTTGGCCCAGGCGGGACCGTGACCGTTCTTATCAACGGTGTAGGGTGATGTTGCAGCGGGGCCGCCCCAGATGGATGAACAGCCGGTGGCGTTGGAAATATACATTCTGTCACCGAAGAGCTGGGTGATAAGCCTTGCATAGGAGGTTTCTGCACAGCCTGCACAGGAGCCGGAGAACTCAAGAAGAGGAGTCTTATACTGGCTGCCGATTACGGTATTATCGGCAAGATCTTCCTTAACGGATACATTGGCAACCATATAATCAAATACGGGCTGAAGCTCATCCTGAGACTCTCTGGAAACCATCTTGAGTGAATTGGTGGGGCATACTCCGATACAAACGCCGCAGCCCATACAATCAAGGGGAGAAACTGCTATGGCGTACTTATAGGAATCCTTGCCCTTGCCCTTCTTGGCAACTATCTGAGCGTTTGCGGGAGCGGCAGCTGCCTCTTCCTCGGTAAGAGCGTAAGGTCTGATTGTTGCGTGGGGGCATACATAAGCGCACTTGTTACACTGAGCGCAGGTTTCGCCGTTCCATGCGGGAACCATAACGGCAACGCCGCGCTTCTCATAAGCGGCTGCGCCCTGCTCAAATGTGCCGTCCTCGTGGCCCTTGAATGCGGAAACGGGAAGTGAATCGCCGTCCATAAGGCCTACGGGCTTCATAATGTTATCTACCTGAGCAACAAGCTCCGGTGCGCCCTTTGATGCTTCGGGAGCAGCACCGTCAACGGCGTTTGCCCAATCGGCGGGAACATCAATCTTAACATAAGCGTTAGCGCCGGCATCAATGGCCTTTTCGTTCATCTGAACGATCTCAATGCCCTTCTTCATAAACTTCTGGGCCTTTTCCTTCATATAGCCGATAGCTTCGGCTTCGGGAAGAACCTTGGAAAGTGAGAAGAATGCGGACTGAAGGATTGTATTTGTTCTCTTGCCAAGGCCTATTTCGGCGGCAAGATCAATGGCGTTAACGGTATAAAGCTGAATATTGTTCTTTGCAATATATCTCTTTGCCTCGGCATTGAGCTTTGTTGCAAGCTCTGCGGCATCCCACTGACAGTTAATAAGGAATACGCCGCCGGGCTTAACATCGTTAACCATCTTGTATCCCTTTTCTACATAAGAGGGATTGTGGCAGGCAACGAAATCGGCCTTATTGATATAATAGGGGGATCTGATGGGCTCATCACCGAAACGAAGGTGGGAAATGGTAATACCGCCGGTCTTCTTGGAGTCATACTGGAAATATGCCTGAACATATTTATCGGTATGGTCGCCTATAATCTTGATGGAATCTTTATTTGCGCCTACGGTACCGTCACCGCCCAGACCCCAGAACTTGCACTCGATGGTGCTTTCGGCAGCTGTGTTGGGAGCTGCGGTTTCGGGAAGTGAAAGGCCGGTAACATCATCAACAATACCGATGGTGAAGTTGTGCTTGGGAGCGTCTTTTTCAAGCTCTTTGTATACGGCAAATACGCTGGCGGGAGGAGTATCCTTTGAGCCGAGACCGTAACGGCCGCCTACAACTTTGATGCCGTTTCTGCCTTCGGCGGCAAGAGCGGCAACAACATCAAGATAGAGGGGCTCGCCAAGGGAGCCGGGCTCTTTTGTTCTGTCAAGAACAGCAATCTTTTTAGCTGTGGCGGGAATAGCAGCCGCAAGCTTTGAAGAAACAAAAGGTCTGTAAAGGCGAACCTTGACAAGGCCGACCTTTTCGCCGTTGGCGTTGAGGTAATCAATAACCTCCTCTGCAACATCGCAGAAGGAACCCATTGCTACAATTACTCTGTCGGCATCGGGTGCGCCGTAATAATTGAAGAGCTGATAGTTTGTGCCGAGCTTTGCATTAACCTTGCCCATATATTCTTCAACAACAGCGGGAAGGTCATCATAATACTTGTTGCAGGCCTCTCTGTGCTGGAAGAAGATATCGCCGTTTTCGTGGGAACCGCGCATAACGGGTCTTTCGGGGTTGAGGGAACGCTTGCGGAATGCTTCAACAGCATCCATATCGCACATTTCTTTTAAATCATCATAATCCCATACTTCGATTTTCTGAATCTCGTGAGAAGTACGGAAGCCGTCAAAGAAATTGATAAAGGGAACTCTGCCCTTGATGGCGGCAAGGTGGGCAACTGCGCCAAGGTCCATAACTTCCTGGGGATTGGATTCGGCAAGCATTGCAAAGCCGGTCTGGCGGCAGGCATATACATCGGAATGATCGCCGAAAATGTTAAGCGCATGGGAAGCTACGCAACGGGCGGAAACATGGAACACACCGGGAAGAAGCTCACCGGCGATTTTGTACATGTTGGGTATCATGAGAAGAAGGCCCTGGGATGCAGTATAGGTGGTGGTAAGAGCACCGGCCGCAAGTGAGCCGTGAACAGTACCGGCAGCGCCGGCTTCGGACTGCATTTCGGCAACTTTGACTGTTGTGCCGAAAATGTTCTTCAGGCCCTGGGCAGACCACTGGTCAACATAATCCGCCATAGGTGAAGAAGGTGTGATGGGGTAAATACCGGCAACTTCGGTAAACGCATAGCTAACGTGAGCGGCTGCGTTGTTGCCGTCCATGGTTTTCTTTTTTCTGGCCATAGTATAATCCTCCTGGTTTATAAAAATACCAAAGGATATTTTATCATCTTGAGGAGCTTTTGTAAATACTGATTTTAATAAAATAATAAATACTGCAAATTCTGTTGAGTTTTTTAGGGTTTTGCGGATTTTTGTTCATTACTGAAAATTCGGTAAAAGCACAATATGTAGGTATAACAGCGGAATTATATACAAAATATAAACAAAAAACTTGACAATTACTATATTATTAGTATATTATGTATAGCGTGGTGTATTGTTGATATTTTGCATATCCATTCACCATTGCTGAAATTTCGTGAATTTTAAATAAGCGGGTTACCGCATTATCTTTAAGTAAAGGAGGACGGATGCTTGAAAGATTTTTATTTTATTCTTATCGGTATCGCCGCAGGTGCAATAATCGGCATAATCGTCGGCTATTTCATTGGCGTTGCTCATAGAAAAAAAGTTGCAGAAGCCGCTATCGGTTCCGCTGAAAAAGAAGCAAACAAAATAGTAAGCGAAGCCCTGGCTACAGCCGAAGCAAAAAAGAAAGAATCTATTCTTGAAGCCAAAGACGAAATTCACAAGCAGAGAAGCGAAGCGGAAAAAGAAATCCGCGAAAGGCGTTCCGAAGTGCAGAGGCAGGAAAAACGCCTTATTCAGAAAGAGGAAAACCTTGATTTAAAAACAGATAAGCTTGAAAAGAAAGAAGCTGTTCTGGAAGAAAAAATCAAAAATGCCGATGCAAAAATTGAGGAGGTTGAATCCCTCAAAAAGAGCCAGCTTGATATTCTTGAAAGGATATCCGGCTACACTCAGGACCAGGCAAAAGCCCTTATCATAAGCGAGCTTGATCAGAAACTGGACCACGAAAAAGCCGTAAAGATTCAGGAATACGAGCAGCAGACAAGGGAAGATGCGGACAATATTGCAAAAGAGATTATCACTACCGCAATTCAGCGTTGCGCCGCAGACCACGCATCAGAAGCGACCGTTTCCGTTGTTTCCCTGCCCAATGATGAAATGAAGGGCAGAATAATCGGCAGAGACGGCAGAAATGTAAGAACCCTTGAAATGATTACCGGCGTAAGCCTTATCATTGATGACACACCTGAGGTAATCACCATATCATCCTTTGAGCCCGTGCGCAGGGAGATTGCAAGGATTACCATTGAAAAACTTATTCAGGACGGCAGAATTCACCCCGCAAGAATTGAAGAACTCTATGAAAAAGCAAAGCGGGATGTGGAGCAGACCATAAAGCAGACCGGCGAAAGAGCCCTTATGGAGGCTGGAGTTGACAGAGTCAACCCCGAGCTTGTAAAGCTTCTGGGCCGCCTGAGATACCGCACCAGCTACGGCCAGAATGTGCTTAAACATTCACTTGAGGTTTCCTACCTTGCAGGCCTTATGGCATCCGAGCTTGGCGTTGATGTTAAAACCGCCAAGAGAGCCGGCCTTCTTCACGATATAGGCAAAGCCCTTGACCACGAAATGGAAGGCACCCATGTTGCCCTGGGCGTTGAATACGCAAGAAGATATAAAGAAAACGAAACAATCTGCAACGCAATCGAAGCCCACCACGGCGGAGTTGAGCCCAAGAGCACTGTTGCCGTTCTTGTTCAGGCGGCAGACGCAATCTCAGCCGCAAGACCCGGCGCCAGAAGAGAAGACCTTCAGAACTATATCAAGAGGCTTGAAACCCTTGAAGGCATTGCCACAGGATTTGAAGGCGTTGAGCGCTCCTTTGCAATCCAGGCCGGCCGTGAGGTAAGAATTATCGTTAAGCCCGAAATGGTAAGCGATGACAGAATGGTTATCATGGCCAAAGAAATTGCCGAAAAGATTGAAAACTCCATGGACTATCCCGGAGAAATCAAGGTTAATCTTATTAGAGAAACAAGAGCTTTCGGAGTTGCAAAATAATAAAACAGATTACCGGCTTGCGAATATACCGCAAGCCGGTTTTTTCGGCTCTGCCGTACTCCAAGTAAAGTCTCCCGCCGAAGAAAACGGCGTTTTCATCCTGACTGCTGAGCTCTGACATTTATTATTATCCTTGACACGGCGGTAAGTCTGACATAAAATTAACTAAAACCAAAACGGAAAGGCGTTTTTATGAATATACTTGTAATAGGCGATGTTGTTTCCGACAAGGGCTGTGAGTTTTTAAGGGCAAAGCTGCCCGGGCTTAAAAAACTGAAAAGCATAGATTACTGCATTGCCAACGGAGAAAATTCTGCCGTGGGCAACGGGGTTACACCACACTCTGCGGAATATCTTTTTGACAGTGGTGTTGATTTTATCACCCTTGGCAATCACGCTTTCCGCCGGCATGAGGTTTATGAATACCTTGACAGTTGCGGCAGGATAATAAGGCCCGCTAATTTTCACTCAAGCTGCCCCGGCAAAGGATACGCAAAAGTTGACCTTGGGTATGCGGAAATGCTTATAATAAACCTTATGGGCAGAGTATATATGGATGACTGCGACAATCCCTTTGACTGCGTTGACGAAATACTCAGCAAAGAAAAATGCAGGATAACGCTTGTGGATTTTCACGGGGAGGCAACGGCTGAAAAGAAAGCTATGGGCTACTACCTTGACGGCAGAGTATCGGCGGTTTTCGGCACCCACACCCATGTGATGACCGCGGATGCGGATATACTGCCAAAGGGCACAGGATATATTACGGATATTGGCATGACGGGCCCTGTAAACTCGGTACTGGGGGTTAAGCCGGAAATCAGCATAGGCAAAATAAAAACCGGCATGCCCGCAAGGTTTGACACCGCCGACGGCGAATGTATGATAAACGGATGTATTTTTGAAATAGACAAAAACACGGGGCTGTGCACCGGCACAGAGCCCCTGAACATAAGGTAAGCAAAATGCAGAAATTACTTGGATATATGCGCTCCGCCTGTCAGGATTACAATATGATAGAAGAGGGCGATAAAATAGCCGTGGGGGTTTCATCCGGCAAGGATTCCCTCGCCCTGCTTGCGGCTATGGCAAAGCTCAAAACATTTTACCCGAAAAACTTTACCCTGTGCGCAATCACCGTTGATATGCAGTTCGGCAAAAAGCCGGGAGATTTTTCTCAGATAAAAAAGCTCTGCGATGAGCTGGGAATTGAATATACAGTAAAACTCACCAGACTTGCGGAACTCATTTTTGAGGAGAGGAAGGAGACAAACCCCTGCTCTCTGTGCTCCAAAATGAGGAGAGGAATACTCAACAACACGGCAAAGGAGCTTGGCTGCAACAAGCTGGCCCTGGGGCACCACATGGATGACATTGCCGAAACCTTTATAATGAACCTGTTTAACGGCGCAAGCCTTGACTGCTTTATGCCGGTTACATACCTTTCAAATGCGGATATCACCCTCATAAGGCCCATGATTTATGCCAGAGAAAGCGACTGTGCAAGGGTTGCAAGGAATGAAAACCTGCCGGTTATGAAAAGCTTATGCCCGGAGGACAGCAACACGGAGAGAGAAGAGGTTAAACAATTTCTTTCTTCTTTGGAGAAAAAGTACGGTAATGTAAGGGAAAAGATATTGCTTGCCATGCAGAAAAAGCAGATAAACGGCTATTGATGTAATAGGCCTAAGCATTTGAGCGAAAAATGAATAATACAAGTAATTAAAAAGAGCTTGCCGAAGCAAGCTCTTTTTCATATCAGAACAGATTATCAAGTACGGGTTTTACTGCATCGGGATTTTTGCAGATGCAGAAGATTACGGTGTTGCCGTAATCAAGGACTACGGCGCTGTCAATTTCAGGCACCTGCTCGGGACCGTAATCGCTGTAGCCGTCGTGAAGATACTTGATTCTTTCATTAACTGCAGTTTTAACTGCGCTTACCAAATCTGCACCGGCGCAGACAAACACGGCAACTTCCTCTGCGGTGGCGCCGCTGCCCACATACCTTGATACATCGGTAACGGCAGCGCTGTCTATGCCGTAAACGCTGCAGGTTTTTTCGTCATTATCGTTTTCTTCCATAGCGTCGTTGAATTCAAGGGCTTCCATAAGAGCCTTTGTAATTTCATCGGCTGTAACACTCTGCTCTGCAGGCTCTGAGGTGCAGGGGCTCTGAGGGTTTGCGCCGCAGCCGAAAAGAAGAAGTGAAAGGGAAAGGATAAGAAAAACAGATATATATTTTTTCATTTAATTCTCCGTATTACATATTGCGGGCTGTGTACTCCAGCCACTTTCTGGTGTAGGCCTTGCCAAGGTGGCAGCCGTCCGGTGAAGCTTCATCCGGCAGGTAGCCGTTTTTATCGGCAATGGCCGAGCCGGCATCGACATATTTTATGCCGATATCATCCGCCATTTTTTTGATGAGGCCGTTACAGTAATCAATTCTTTCTTTATTGCAGCCGTATTCATTCTGAGCGGATTTATCACGAGAAATAGGCAGGATTGAAATAACATAAACCTTTGCGCCCGGGACTCTGTCCTGAACAGCGGAAACAACCTTTTTATACTGATTGACAAAGGCGTTCATACTGCCCCAGCCGCATTCGTTATCGCCGAACATAAGAAAGACTTTATCAAAGCGTTTGCCTTTGAGCTCATCTATTACAGGCACGGAACTGCCCGAGCATCTCTCTGTGAACACCGTATTGACATTGAGACCGACCTTGGCATAGACATTATCGCAGAAGCCGTAATTCTCAACAGCAAGGAGCCTTGAGTTGCCCACAAAGGCGCTGTTATCAAAACAGGCGAAATCAACACTGCCGTCCGCCTTTGTCTGCACCTCCTGCTTGATGGTGGGAAGGGTTAAGGATGGCACCAAATCGGAAATTGAAAAGCGTTTTTGTGATTCCTTTTCGGTTTCCTCAGCCTTAGTTGCAGAGCTTTCGGGTGCCTGTGTTTCAGGCGCGGTGCTGCCCGTGGTTGAGGGCTTTGCAGTGGTTGAAGTTTCAGCCGTTGTTTTTTCAGTTGTTTTAATCTCCGTTGAAGGAGCGGCAGTAACAGATGAAGTTTCGGTAACGGTAACCTGCGAGGTAACCGCTGCAGCCGTGCTGCTTTCACTTGATTCTGTTTCTGCAGGCGTTGCCCTGCTTATGGGCAAAGCCGCACATGAGCACATAAAGACGCAGCCGATAAGAGCCGGTATCAGCGCGCTTACTGCCTTTTTGTAAAGGCCGGTATTCAGTTTCATTTTTATAACCTCTGTAGCCTGCAATATGTGAGCGGATATTGCATAATAGTCTGTAATTAAAATATAATACATTTTTTTGCAGTTTGCAACTGTAAATTCTGAAAAAAAATCACAATAATTAAGGGCTGAAATTAGTTAAAATTTCAGCCCTTTTTCCTGTTATTTTTCAGCTATACAATATGTTGTATAAAGCATATTTTCAAGCCACAATTTTCTTTAAAGCCATTATTCGGCCTTTTTCAGCAGAACATAGGTTTTGAACATATCGCCGTCGGCTTCAATCCTGAACACACCGCCCTGCACGGCGCATAAATCCTGAGCAATTGAGAGACCCAGGCCGCTGCCCTCGCCGGAGCGGGAGGAATCACCGGTAAAGAACCTTTCCTTAAGCTTCTGCACATCATCGGTAATGGGCGTTGCGGAAATATTCTTGAAAATGATTGTGCCGTATTCGCTGCCGGAAAACACCTCAACAAAAGCTCTTGTGCCTTTCATGGCGTATTTTCTTATGTTGCTGAATATATTTTCAAATACCCTGCCGGTAAGCTCAGGATCCGCCGTAACATATACCGGCTCATCGGGATTCCTGAGAATAAGCTCAATCTGATTCTCTGCCAGCTCATCCTCATACTCCCCTACTATCTGGCCTGCAAACTCGCATAAATCCAGCTTGACTGCATTTACATCCACCGCCCCGCTGGAGGCCTTGGAGGCCTGTACCAGGTCATCAATAAGCTTCTTGAGCTTCTGGGATTTTTCGTCAATCACATTAAGGTATTCAGGGGCTTTATCGCTGCCTAGCCCTTCCCTCTTGAGTAAATCCACATAGGTTATTACGGAGGTAAGTGGTGTTTTCAGATCGTGAGTGACATTTGTGATAAGCTCCGTTTTCATGCTCTGGTCTTTTACCGCCTGCTCAACGGCGCTCTTAAGGCCGCTGCGGATATCTGAGATGTTTTCCGCTACGCCCCGCATAACGCCGGGCATAAGCCGGGTATTTATATTGCAGGTAAGGGAGCCCATTTTAATCTCATTAACTCCGGATGCGATTCTGTCAAAGCAGATTACAATAAGCACAAGGTATGAAATCAGCAAAGCATTGAGGACTATGCAAACAAAAAGGCCGAAACCGCTTCTTCTGAACCCGGAAGCGAAGATAAACAAAAGGTTAAGCAGAGTTACGGCAGAAATAACAATACAGGAGGTTGTAATGAATTTTTTGCCGTTGCCGTAGGCGTAATCCCTTGCGTAAATCTCCTTTGCCTTTTCGGAGCATTTATGGAATAAACCTCTGATTTTGCGTAATATGAACCTTACGGGAGCGTAGATATAATAGCAGAGAGTGTGTTTGAAGAAGGTTCTGTTCCTTATATTGCGGGCTATGCTTGCAATAAGGGCGGTAACAATAAGCACGCCCAAAGTGAAAAACACAGCAGTAAGGATATTGGTATAACCGGCAATTTCAGCAGCAAGACCCAGGGGGAATGAATTTGCCTCTGAAAAGCCGAAAAGCTCAAGGAAACTGAACTCATAAAAATTCATACCGGCTACAAGAGCAACAAGACCCGCAACCGTTATGCCGGCGAGACCTGCGTTAATTATAAAGGGGACTTTATCGGTAAACCTGATTTTAACGGTACCGTCATCTCTTTTGCCGGCAACGGCAATAAGGTAAACGCAGCAGATAAGAGCAACAATAAAAGAAACTATTGCAATTACACCGGTTTTGGCGTATCCGACTTTTCCGCCCCTTGTAAGCTGATTAAAAGCGTTATAGGCATTAAGGCCTACACCGAATGCATCGGTTTCGCTGTAAGGGCTGTAGCAGAAATAGGCTCTGTCAACATAATCATCAATGCCGTAAACCGAATCAAGAGTATCGAAATTTTCGTTGAAATCTGCCTGCCAGGAGTTTTTATAAGCTCCGTTATCCAGTGATGAACCGATCTTTTTGGTTTCGCCGTTTTCATAATATTCAAGATATGCGCTGTTTTTTCCTTTGGCATCTGTGCCCAGCTTTTTGAAAACAGCGGCGGTATCATCACCTTCGGTAACGCCGCAGTTTGAGTAAACGCCGCCGGTAGTCTTATAAAAAACGGCAAAGTTTACGGATTTGACATGCTCAAACATATCATCAAATGCGGGAAGATTCTCAGTGATTTCCGAATAATCCACCTTACCTGCAATTTTTACGAGTTCTTCATCCGGCTTCTCGCCGTAATTCAGACCGCCGCAGGCTTCGGTTATCCTGCTCAGTGCCAGGCTGATGCTGTAAGGCACCTCTTCTTCATCATAGACATAATCGGATACTACCGTTGTGGTTTCAGGCGCCGAAACATCTTTGGCAGCCATAGTTGTTTCAACAGGTTCGGTTGCTTTTTCGGTTTTTGCTTCCGCAGCGGAAGGCGCCTGAGTTACCGTTGCCGATTCCTCGGATTTTACGGAAGATACCGGGGCGGTTTCTTCGGTAACAGCTGTTGTAAAGGATATATCGGAAGGTTTTTCATAAAGAATTTCGGAATAGACTGTTGTGTTGATTTCCGGATCCTCTTCCTCATCAAAATCATAGCCCTCAAACTCATCACGGCTTATCATTGAGCCGTCATAACTGTAATAGAAAGTGCCTTCACCGGAATCATAAGAATAGCGGAATTTATTGCCTGCCTTTGTTACCCAGACTTTAACACCCTGAGATTCAAGGAATTCACAGGCATTCTTAACTTCCTGAGCCCTTTCTGCGGCGCTTCCGGCAAGCTCTTTGCCCTGCCTGGTCTTTGAAATATCCCCGTCATTTTTAAGAGAATAAACTTCCCCCGAGGATATTATGGTCCTTTCATACAGACTGAGATTTCTTAAAAATGAAGAAGAATCCGTAAAATTTTCGCCGTATCCCTGATTATAGAAGAATGCGCCTTTGACTGAAAGGCAGGTAAAAAGTCCTGAAGCAAAAAGAGTTATAACCGCCAGAACAAGGGCAATTGATTTTTTAAGCCTGTATCTTTTCAATTTTGTATCCAATTCCCCACACCACCTTAAGATATTTAGGTTCCTTAGGATTTATTTCAATTTTTTCTCTGATTCTGCGGATGTGTACAGTAACGGTTTTGTCGGAATAGCCTGCGGGTTCATCCCAGACGGCCTCGTAAATCTGCGAGGCGGAAAGCACCCTGCCCATATTCTCCATGAGCACCTGCAGAATGCCCATTTCGGTAGCAGTAAGCTTTACCGGTTCGCCGTCCACGGTAACCTCCTTTGCAACTGTATCAAAGGATAGGCCCCCGGTAGTTATTACACCCTCGCGGTGCTCTATTGCCCCCAGATGGGTGTAGCGGCGAATCTGCGACTTGACCCTTGCAAGCAGTTCCAGAGGATTGAAGGGCTTTGTAACATAGTCATCTGCCCCGAAGGAAAGGCCCGCTATCTTATCCGTATCTTCACTTTTGGCTGAGAGAAGAATTATAGGGATATTCTTTTTTTCTCTGAGTTTGATGGTTGCGGAAAGCCCGTCAAGCCCCGGCATCATTATATCCATTATGCAGCAGTGAACCTCGTTTTCGTTTACCAGCTCAATGGCTTTGATGCCGTTTTCGGCTTTAAGCACTTTGTAACCGTCGTGAGTAAGATAGATTTCCAGCGAGTCAAGAATCGCCTTGTCATCATCGCAGACCAATACCGTATACATTCGCATATCCTCCCTGAACCGTCTTTACAATAACACCCGATTTCAAAGATAAGGGCTCAAAAATATTACAAATTTCTTAAGATTGAAAAAATGCAATAAGGGAAAACAGGCAGTTTTCATCTTATTGCAGGCACTTTTATCAGGGCTTAAGAATCCCCTGCTCTATTGAGATATCAACCATACCGGTTACGACCTTCCAGAGCTCCGGAGCGGTATCTTTTATAATATACATTCTTTCAAGAACCTGACGGGAATTAACATTTCCCTCTTTCCAGGTGTGACCGTTTGTAAGGTAATTGTGTATAAGAGGCTGAAGGCGGTCGCACACATTTGCATACTTTGCCTCGGGGGTCTGCTTTGCTTCAAACTCATCCCACAGAGAGCGTAAATACCCGCCCTGCTCCCGGGGAAGCATACCGAAGATTCTGTCAGCCGCCTGAAGTTCCCTTTGTGATTTATCTTTTTTTCCCTGTTCATCGTAAGCAAAGGTATCGCCGGCATAAACCTCAACCAGATCGTGGACCAATGCGATTTTAACGGTTTTTTCAACATCTACCTTTTCTGCGCTGTATTCGCTGAGCAGCAGAGCAAACATTGCAAAATGCCAGCTGTGCTCCGCATCGTTTTCACGGCGGCTGCAGTCTGTAATAACCGTACGCCTGAAAACATTTTTCATTTTATCTATTTCAACAAGGAACCCCAGCTGCTTTTTCAGCTTTTCGTTAACAAGAAAATCAAAATTATTCATATATTATTTCTTTATTTTAGCCCTTATTTTTCTCAGTGATTTGCGGCTGTTTGAGGCAAACTCCACAAACCTGTATCCCGCTTTATCCATTATAAGATCCGCTTCGCCCATAAACTCGGTGTATTCCGGGCAGAAGCCCTGCTTGAATTTATAAATACCGTGAAGAGGATTGTTTTCATCCGGATATCCTCCCCTGAAATCATACCAGTTGCAGCCCTCTTCAATGGCCCATTTAATCATTGACCACTGCACAAGGTAGGTGGGCATAAGATTCCTGTGAGAGTTGGAGGATGCGCCGTAAACATACCAGATTTTATCGCCAACATGAACATCAAGAGCACCTGCCAGCAGCTCATCCTCATAATATGCAAAATAGATTCTTGCGTCATCGCCGAAAGCATCCATAATGCGCTCAAAATATTCAGTGCCTCTGGTGGCAAAATTATCGCGCTGTCCGGTTATAAGCATAAGGTCGTGAAAATCTTTGCAGGCCTCTTTGCCTTTGATTTCAATGCGTATACCTTTTCTTTCCGCAAGGCGGGTATTGTAGCGGGTTTTTGAGTGGAAGCCCGCCATAACCTCTTCTTCGGTTTTGCCGCCAACATCAAGGCGGAAAATATATCTTGCCTGTATGGTATCAAAGCCTGCACCGTGCTCTTTGAAAGTAAAGCCCATGGATTTCAGCAAGCTGATATACTGCTCATTGGAAACGGGGGTGTCCGTATCTATCTTGAGGGTATAGGCCCTGTTCTTTTTTCCGTATTCAGCGGCGGCGGTGAGAAGCTCCTTTACGGTTTCTTCATCGCTCAGGTCGCACACAGGTCCTCTTGGGGCATACATCATACGGAAGGGAGTCATGGGTATCTGGCGGATGAGAACGGCGCATACGCCTTTGATTCTGCCCTCATCATCACGGGCAATGAATCCGGTCCAGTCCCATTCTTTTTTAACCTTTCCCCAGGCGGAAGTCTGCATCATATGCCCTTTGGGGTGGGAATATACAAACTCATCAAATTCACGGGCATCGGCTATTTTAACTGTTTCCATTTATATACAGCTCCTTTGCTCTGCTTAAAAGCACTGATTTTTCATTTGGTATTTTTTCGGAAATAACCTCATCAAAAAGGCGGTTCAAGATTCTGCCCATTTCGGGTGAAGGGGCAATCCCGGCACCGGTAAGATCGTTTCCGTTTACGGCAAGATCTTTTACGGTCAGGCAGCTTGCTTCTTTTATTATCTCCTCAAGGATTTCAAGCCCTTTACGGTTCTGCTCAAGGGCTTCCTCAATAAAGGCGGAATTCTGAGCCGAAACATCTGCCCTGCGCACCTCAAACAAATCCCTGATAAACTCTTCGCCGAAGCGGCCCAGATATTTTTTATAGGTTTTCTTTGATATTTTATCCGGCACAAAATCGTGATACTCAACAAGAGAAACCACATAATTGCGCACTTTGTTTGATGCCCTGAAGCGGCGCATAATTTCATCCGCTTCCCCCGCCCCTGCCTTGCCGTGGCCGTAAAAATGGGATACCCCTTTTTCATCCTCGGTTTTGCAGGCGGGCTTGCCGATATCGTGGAGAAGCACCGCAAGGCGGATAAGGTAATCTTCTTTGGCATTTTCAACTGCGGCGCAGGTGTGGCTCCATACATCAAAAATATGCCTTATATGGTTCTGCGTGCATCCCTGCTCCGGCCGGAGCTCCGGAATTATATTGAAAAATATATCGGAATACTCTTCCAAAAAGCTTTTATCTGCAAAAGTAATGATTTTGCAAAGCTCGGAAAAAACTCTCTCCCTGCTTATTCCGTTAAGCAGTCTTACATTGCCGTGCACTGCTGCGGCGGTGGCGGGGTCAATATCAAAACCCAGAACCCGGGAAAACCTGAGGGCCCGGAGAATCCTTAAGCCGTCCTCATTAAAACGAACATCCGGCTCACCGACACAGCGGATAATCTTACTTTTTATATCCTCAATGCCGCCGAAGGGGTCAACAAAGCCCTCACGGGGAGAATAGGCAACGGCGTTGCAGGTGAAATCACGGCGGGATAAATCATCCTGCACATCTGCGGTAAAGCTGACGGAATCAGGATGCCTGTTATCGCTGTATCCGCCGTCAATGCGGAAGGTTGTTATTTCAAGAGACATTCCGTCAACAATTACGGTGACCGTGCCGTGCTTAAGGCCGGTTTCGATAATTCTGAAGCCCTCAAAGGCTTCTTTAACCTGTGAAGGCAGAGCACTGCAGGTAATATCCCAGTCCCCGGGTTCCCTGTCCATCAAAGCATCCCTTACGGCGCCACCCACCACATAGGCTTTATAGCCGGCGCCCTCAAGAATATCAATGGCGGTATTGACTTGTTGAGGAATATTTATTATCATAATTCTTGAAAGGTGTGAAATAATGAATATACAGATTTTCGGGCTTAACAAATGCTTTGACACAAAAAAAGCTCAAAGATATTTTAAAGAAAGAAATATAAAATTTCAGTTTATAGACCTGAGCCAGAGGTCCCTGAGCAAAGGTGAACTCAACTCTGTTATGGCTGCAACCGGCTCAAAAATCGAAGACCTTGTAAACGAAAAATCAAAGGTTTTTGAAAAGAGCTATATCAAATACCTGGCCGGTGAGGAAGCAAAAATTGAAAAGCTGCTTGAATACGGCGAGCTTTTTAAAACTCCCATAGTAAGAAACGGCAGGCAGGCTACCATAGGCTATCAGCCGGAAGTATGGAAAACCTGGGAATAATCAATAGGCTTCAAACCTGCTGATGGTTGCAAAGCAGCGGGATTTTTCAATAACAAGGCGGAAATACCTTGCCCTTACCTCATCAAAACGGCATATACGCTTATAACCTATAACCGTGCCTGAAGATATCTTTTTCCATTTTCCCTTTACCTGAGTGTAGAGGGAAAATTTTTCTATCTGCTGGCCTGTGCGTATATGTTCGCCGAGCACAATTTTATCAATATCATACTCATCGCCAAGGTCAAGTATAAGCTCGCTGCCTTCCGGCTCCGGGCCTGAGTGCCAATAAGATTCGGGATCATAATTGAGGATATGCTGACCTGTATGTTCACCGTCAAGGTGGCGGTTATCCTGCATAAGGGAATCCTCTGCAAGATTCTCCCTGAAATCTATTTCAAGCTGAGCACCAACGGAAAGCAGGGATTCCACATCCCTTTCGTTTATTTTGCCTGAGGGCATAGGGGGAACATTGAGCAGAAGGTTTGCGTTGGCTCCTACGGAATTATAGTAAATCTCCATAAGCTTCTGGAGGGATTTTACGCTGTAATCATCGCTTGCGTGGTAAAACCAGCCTTTACGCAGAGAAACATCAACCTCTGCCGGGTACCAGATAAGGCGGTTGCACTTTTTTATAACCTTCCTGCTGCCGAGGTCCATATCTGTTGGGTTTATCTTTTTGGGCGGAGAGGTAACATTCTGCTGGCTGTGGGCCGCAATAAGCTCGCTGTTTGAGTGCCAGTAAGGCACTACGCTCCACTCGCTTTTGCGGCATACTCCCATTTCGTTGCCGCACCAGCGCACATCAGGGCCGGTAATGCTGATAACGGCACCGGGCTGATACTCACGCACAAGGGCATAGTAGCTTTCCCAGTCGTAATCCTGCTTCCTGCCGTTGGGGCCCTCTCCGCAGGCGCCGTCAAACCAGACACAAAACAGCTCGCCGTAACCGGTAAGAAGCTCTTTTAGCTGATTTCTGAAAAATTCATTGTATTCCTCACCGGAGCCGTAGGAGGCCTCGTGCTTATCCCAGGGGGAAACATAGATGCCGAATTTAATACCCATTTCTCTGCAGGCCTCGGCACAGCGGGCAACCACATCGCCCTCACCGTTTTCCCACAGGGAATTCTTAACGGAATGCTCAGTATATTTACTTGGCCAGAGGCAGAAGCCATCGTGGTGCTTTGCGGTAAGAATCATTCCTTTCATGCCGGCAAGCTTAAAGAGCTTTGCCCACTGGCGGCAGTCGAGGTTTTCCGGATTAAAAAGCTCGGGATCTTCATTTCCGCTGCCCCACTCGGAATCAGTAAAAGTATTCATGCCGAAATGAACAAAGCCGTAAAACTCCATATTCTGCCAGGCAATCTGCCTTTCGGAGGGAACTATTGAGGCCGCATATTTTATATAATCGGGTGTTTCTGACATTATTATCACCTGCTTGAAATATACATATTTAGTATATAATATCATCTTTCGGCACTCTATGCAACTAAATCTTGACATATATAATGATTTCTTATAATATTATTTTAATGCATCATCTATAACTGCCGGAGGAAATAAAAATGAAATACTGCTACTATGTAAACACAAAGCAGGGCTCCGCTTCGGTTCACAGATTCAGCAGCGGCAACACCCTGCCTCTGGTTCAGCTGCCCTTCGGTATGGCGGCTTTCTGCCCCCAGACCGCAGACGGCAATATCCGCTGGTATTACCACCCGGACAACCGCTCCTTTGAGGGCATAAGGCTTACCCATCAGCCCTCCCCCTGGATTGCGGATTACGGTGCGGTCTGTTTTTTGCCCCAAAACGGGTTACTGGGGCTTGACGGTGAGGAAAGATGGTCCGGCTTCAGGCCCGAAGGCGCAGTATTAAAGCCCTTTTATCTCAGATACAACCTGCTCAGGAGCAGGTCAATAATAGAGCTCTCCCCCACCGAAAGATGCGCCTCGGTAAGAGTTACTTTTGAAAAAGAGGGCGATAATTATATCTCCTTTCACAGCGTAAAGGATAATTACGGATTTACATTTGACCCGGAAAGCAATTCGCTGCTTATTATCACGGATAATCAAAGCGGTAACGATAAAGACTTTTTGGAATATGTTGCAGTTATATTCCCGGAAAATTCCGTTGATACAGAGGGTATCCTTATTCACTCCGAAGACGGAATTGAGAAGGGAACAAATACCGGCGGAAAAGATGTGGCTATCCACATAAAGCTGAAAAACAAGGTTACGGAATTCCGCCTTGCAACATCCTATATTTCATTTGACCAGGCATTTATAAGCCTTGAAAGAGAAATCGGTTCAAAGGATTTTGAGCAAATCAAAACCGAGGCGGAAGAAATATGGGAAGAATATCTTGGCCGCGTGCAGATTGAACCCGAAAACGAAAAACAGCTGCGCACTTTCCTTTCCTGCATGTACAGGGCATTTCTCTACCCCCATAAATGCTCGGAGATAAATGAAAAAGGAGAAGAGATACACTACACTCCCTTTGACGGAAGCATCCGCCCCGGCGTAAGGTACACAGATAACGGATTCTGGGACACTTACAGAACAGTTTACCCATTCTTTTCTCTTGCCGCAAAAGATGAAATGCGGCAGATGCTGAAATCTTTTATAAACGATTACAGAGAGTGCGGCTGGCTGCCCCGCTGGCTTTCAATAGGCGAAAGAGGATGTATGCCCTCAACCCTTATTGATGCGGTTATCTGTGACGGCGCTGTAAAAGGTTTGATTGACAGAGAGGACCTTGAAACGGCCCTTGATGGTATGATAAAGCACAGCAGAACAAATCCCCCGGAGAGCAGATACGGCAGAAACGGCGCCGAAAGCTACTGCAGGCTGGGATATGTGCCTTATAATGAACAGAAAGAAAGCGTAAACCTTACCCTTGATGCCGCTTACGGCGACTGGTGCATAGCTGAAATAGCAAAAATCCTTGACAGACCTGAAATTGAAAAAGAATACAGAATAAGAGCGAAGAACTATAAAAATATATTTGATAAAGAAACCGGCTTTATGAGAGCCAGAGACAGAAACGGCAATTTCAGGCCCGGCTTCATTGCCGAGGGCTGGGGAAGAGATTATACCGAAGGCAGCGCCTGGCAGAATTCCTTTGCCGTTCCCCACGATATTGAAGGCCTGGCGGAGCTTTACGGCGGCAGAGATGCCTTAATTGCTAAAATTGATGAACTGTTTGATAAAAAACCGGTATATGAGATTATCGGCTATGACTGCGAGATACACGAAATAACGGAAATGGCCGCGGCCGATTTCGGGCAGTGCGCAATTTCAAACCAGCCCAGTTTTCATATACCCTATATCTATTCCGCCCTGGGAGATACGGAAAAAACCGCAAAATGGGTCAGAAAGCTCTGCGAAGAAGCTTTCTCGGCAGAAGATGACGGATTCCCCGGAGATGAAGACAACGGCACAATGGCAATATGGTATATCTTCGGCATACTGGGATTTTACCCCTTCTGCCCAGGTAAGCCGGAATTTATAAAAGGCGTTAAACAGGTCAAAAAAGCATATATATTGGGAAAAGAAATCGATATAAACAAATTTGAAGGAAATGTGATTCCTGCGGAATCAATTATGTGACTATGAGAAACAAAGTATTAAACAAAAAGAAATACCCACCCATGTGCGATTACTGCAGATTCGGCCGCCCTTCTCCGGACGGAGAGAATATCCTGTGCGAAAAGAAAGGCATTAAGGAAAAAGGCGAAAAATGCAGGGCTTACAAGTATGATCCTCTTAAACGAGTGCCCCTTAATCAGCCGGCATTGGCAGATGTGGATCCGTCGGATTTTGAATTATGATACTTGATTACAGCAAAGAATTTGTGTGCGGAAAACTGCCCACACGAAACTGCCACGCCTCCACGGTGCTCCCTATGGAAGACGGCCGGGTTGTAACCGCCTGGTTCGGCGGCACAAAAGAAAAGAACCCTGATGTGGATATCTGGTACTGCCTAAGGGATGAACGCGGATTCGGCAAACCGGTAAGGATAAGCTATTCCAAACACCTGCCCCACTGGAACCCTGTCCTTTTCAGAAGGAAAAACGGCGATATTATTCTGTATTTCAAGGTGGGAAGAAGCATTCAGGGCTGGCGGACTTTTTACTGCATTTCCGCCGACGGCGGGCTCACATTCGGCAAACCTGAAGAGCTTGTAAAAGGCAGCAGAAACGGCAGAGGTCCTGTAAAGAACAAGTGCCTGCGCCTTGAAAGCGGCAGAATACTTGCCCCTGCTTCAACCGAGAAAAAAGGCTGGAAATGCTTTGCTGATATTTCCGATGATGACGGCCTCACATTCAGAAAAAGCAAAACGGTGCCGACTGAATATGCCGTGCCTGCATTTAATTCAGGCAACGGATTCTGCAAAAACAAAATACCTATGATTCAGCCCACGCTCTGGGAAAACGAGCCGGGAAAGGTGCATATGCTTACCCGCACCGCAGCAGGCAGAATTTACCGCAGCGACAGCGAAGACGCCGGCGAAACCTGGTGCGAAGCCTACCCTACCCCGCTGCCGAATAACAACAGCGGCATAGACCTTGTGAAAACCCCGGATGGCAGCATTTACCTTGTTTCAAACCCCGTTGCCGATAACTGGGGAGAAAGATCTCCTCTGACTTTGTCTCTTTCAAAAGATAACGGCCGTACCTTTGAAACAATTGCCGAGCTTGAAAAAGAAAAAGAGGGCAGCGAATTTTCCTACCCTGCCATAGAATATATGAACGGCTCACTTTTTATCACCTACACCTGGGAAAGAAAAAACATTGCCTTCTGGAAAATTGATATATAAGATTATGAGGTGTGTTATGAAAAAATATGCAATAAAGCTTACTCCTTATATTTCGGAAACAATCTGGGGCGGAAGAAAGCTCATAGACGAATATAATATTGTTACAGATAAATCCAATGCTGCTGAAGGCTGGATGCTTTCCTGCCTTGAAAACGGACCGAGCGTTGTTGCAAACGGTGAGTATGCCGGTAAAACTCTGCCCGAAGTTCTTGAATCGGAAAAGAGCTGGTGCGGCAAAAATGCAGAAAGATTTTCAGAGTTTCCGATTCTGATAAAATTCATTGACGCTATGGATGACCTTTCAGTACAGGTGCACCCTACAAAAGATTACTGCGAAAAAACCGGAAGAGGCCGCAGCAAAACCGAGTGCTGGTATATAATCGATTGCGAAAAAGACGCACATCTTTTGCTTGGCTTCAAAGATAAAATCACACCTGAGCAGTTCAGAAGCGCCGTTGAATCCGGCACCCTTACAGATTATGTGGAGAAGGTGCCTGTAAAACCCGGTGACTTTTTCTTTATTGATGCAGGCACTCTTCACGCTATCTGCAAAGGCGTACTGCTTGCAGAAGTTCAGGAAAGCAGCGACACCACATACAGAATATTCGATTACAACAGAGTCGGTAAGGACGGCAAGCCCAGAGAGCTTCACGTGGCAGATGCCATGGAAGTAACAAAGCTTGAAAAATATGTTCAGTCTGCTCCTGCCGCCTCCGGCGGATCACGCAAAAAACTGCTTACAAAATGCGATTTGTTTACCGTATATAAACTTGACCTTTTCGGCCTTCGGCAGGATACAGCTGATGAAAGCTCGTTTGTTTCGCTGCTTGTTATGAGCGGCCATGGTGAACTTACCGCCTGCGGCGAAACCCTGAAAATCAGAAAAGGTGACAGCATTTTTATACCTGCAGGCAGCGGAAGCTATACACTGAAGGGCAGTTTTGAAATACTTGAAACGAGAATCTGATTATGATAATAGCCGGCGTTCAGAAACTTAAAATTGAATTCGGCGGCAGAGAGATTTTCAGCGATGTTACCTTTGATGTGAATGAAGGAGACTTTGTGGGCCTTATAGGCGCAAACGGCACGGGTAAAACCTCTTTGTTCAAAGCAATAACCGGGGAAGTTGTACCTTCTGCCGGCGGAGTTTTTATTTCCAAAAACATAAATGTAGGTTACCTTGAGCAGCACGCCTGCGCCGGTTCCGTGCGTACTGTTTACGATGAAGCGCTTACCGCTTTTTCCGACTTGATTGAAACCGAAAAAAAGCTGGAAGAAATATCATCACAGATTGAAAACGGCGCAGATAATGTAGAGGAGCTCATAAATAACCAGTCAGCTCTTCACGATTACTATAACCGCAGAGACGGACTGACTTACCGCAGCAAAACAGCCTCTGCATTGACAGGTCTGGGTTTTTCTAAAGATGATTTTAATCTTACCTGCGACAAACTCAGCGGAGGTCAGCGGTCAAAACTGAGCATGTGCAAGCTTCTTTTAAGCGGAGCTGATTTAATACTGCTTGACGAGCCCACAAACCATCTTGATATAAGCGGGGTGGAATGGCTGGAGGATTACCTTAAAAGCTATAAGGGCTCGGTTATTGTTATTTCTCACGACAGATACTTTCTGGATAAAATCTGCAACAAGATTGTGGAGCTTGCAAATAAACGCAGTTATTTCTGTAAAGGCAATTATTCTGCTTACTGCAAAGCAAAGCAGCAGCGGATTGAAATTGAAAGGCGGCATTATGAAAATCAGCTTGAAGAAATCAAGCGGATTGAAGGAATTATAGAGCAGCAGCGCTCCTTTGCAAGAGAGCGGAATTTTATTACCGCCGAAAGCAAGCGTAAAATGCTTGAAAAGAAAAAGGCTGAGCTTGTTGAACCGGAACCCGATATTAAACAAATCAGAATTAAATTTGACCCTGCCTATGAATCGGGCAGTGATGTACTTTCGGTTGAGCGGCTTAAAAAATCTTTTGGTGACAAGGTTCTTTTTGAAAACGGCTCAATGAAGGTCTATAAGGGAGACAGAGCCGTTGTAATAGGCAAAAACGGCTGCGGTAAATCAACCCTTCTTAAGATACTGACCCGTAAAATCACGCCGGATGAGGGGCTTTTTTCCTTCGGCGCAAATACGGTTGTGGGTTACTTTGACCAGAACCTTGAATCCCTCAGAGGCGGCAAAACCGTTATTGATGAAATATGGGATGAAAACAGGCGCCTGAAAGAAACGGAAGTGCGCAAATACCTTGCATTGTTCCTGTTCAGGGGCGATGATGTTTTCAAGCAGGTGGATTCTTTGAGCGGCGGCGAAAAAGCTAAGCTGTGCCTTCTTAAACTTATGCTTTCGCAGGCCAATGTGCTGCTCCTGGATGAGCCCACCAATCACCTTGATATTGTTTCAAGGGAAGTTCTTGAAAATGCCCTTATGAATTATACGGGCACAATTATTGCCGTTTCTCACGACAGGTATTTTATAAATAAGCTTTCCACAAAGATTTTCAGAATGACCGAATATGGGTTTGAGCTGTTTGACGGTGATTATGATGACTACTGCCGTGTTATTGCCGGAGAGTCCGTTGCCAAAGCAGAAAAAACTGCCCCAAAAGTCAATGAATATAAACTTCTGAAAGAAAGAAACAGCGAAATAAACCGGCTTAAAGGTAAAATCAAGAGAACGGAAGCCGAAATTGAAAATGTTGAGGCAACAATATCATCTCTGAATGACCTGCTTTCACAGCCGGAAACAGCAGCGGATTATGAAAAGGTATGTGAGATAACAAAAGAAACCGAATCGGCATCTCAAAAACTGCTTGAGCTTATGGAAGAATGGGAAAAAATGACTGAAAGGCTTACGGAATTGACGGAGGATATGTGATGAACCAGAAGGAAATGTTTGATAATGCCTGTTGGATTGACTGTGAGAGCGGTGACATTGCGCCAATATTCATAAAAAGATTCAATGCTGAGAAAGGCGAGAAGGCCGAAATCACAATCTGCGGCCTCGGCTTTTTTGAGCTTGAAATAAACGGCCGCCGGGTGGGCAATGACCTGCTTGTGCCTGCCGCGTCCAATTACAGCCGGCGGGATATGTCGAAGTGGTCCTATCCTCTTTTTGATAAGATGTCCTTCAGAACCTATGTTATGCAATATAATATTACGGATTATCTTATTGACGGTGAGAACCGACTGAAAGTTATGCTGGGCACCGGTTATTATCATCAGAATATGAGGCAGGCGGAGGGTAATGTTGATTACGGCACCCCGAAGCTCTGCTATATTATCAGAAAAAGCAGCGGTAATGTTATATCCGATTCTTCTACACTTTGTCATAAAGGATATTTTCTGAGGAATAACCTGTATTTCGGCGAGTTTCAGGATTTAACTGCTGTTCCCAAAGAAAATGAATTCCGTGAAAGCCGCGAAATTCCCGCCCCGGAAACAGATTTCTATTACAACATTGCTCCCTCCGATAAGATTACGGAAACCATTGAAAATATAAGATTTATGGGCGAATACGGCGGCTCAAAGTTTTATGATATCGGCATAAATACAGTCGGCAGAGCCGTGATGAAATGCAATGTTCCCGGCTGCCGTTTCACAGTTGACTATGCCGAAGAAATCGGCGGTGCTGAAAACTTCGGCATACATTTCAGCCGCGACAGATTTAAGGATGATTTTATTTCGGACGGTATTACGGCGGAATACAGCTCAAAATTTTCCTGGCAGGGCTTCAGATACCTGAAAGTAACGGGGGATGCCGAGCCTGTAAGGGTTGAGGTGATTCACTCCGACTGCCCTGTTACATCCTCATTTGAATGCGATAACGAAAACCTGAACTGGCTTTATAATACTTTTATTCACACTCAGCTGTGCAATATGCATTCCGGCGTTCCGTCCGACTGCCCCCACCGTGAAAGGCTGGGCTATACAGGTGACGGTCAGCTCTGCTGTGAGGCCGCTATGCTCACTCTTGATTCCCGCAGCTTTTACCGCAAATGGCTTTATGATATTCTGGATTGTCAGTGCAAAGAATCCGGCCATATTCAGCACACCGCCCCTGCTATGGGCGGCGGCGGCGGACCCTGCGGATGGGGAGGCGCAGTTGTTGAGGTGCCGTATGTTTATTACAAAATGTACGGCGATACAGATGTTCTCAGGGAGTTTTATCCCGCCATACTCAAATTCTTTGATTATCTTGATTCCCGTTCCGATTTCGGGCTTGTAAGCAGAGAAGAACCCGGGGGCTGGTGCCTTGGGGACTGGCTTCCTCCCACACCCATACAGGTTCCAGAATCCCTTGTAAATTCCTGCCTTTATGTGGGATTTCTGAAAAAAGCGGCTGAAATTGCAAGGATTATCGGAAAAAGCGAAGATATACCGGGTCTTCTTGAAAAAGCGGAAAAAGTATCCGCTGCCGTTAATGCCGCATATTACAGTTTCCAGCAAAGGGCATACTGCGGCGATATTAACGGCGCTTCATCCCTTGCTCTTGCGGCCGGCATAGCCGGAGAAGATGTTGCGGAAAAGGTTATTGCAAAATACAAAGCTCTCGGTCAGTTTGACACAGGCATAATTGCAACGGAAGCTCTTATAGGCTTTCTTTTCTCAGCCGGGGAATCTCAGCTTGCTGTTGATTTGCTTGCCAACGACAAAGATGTTTCCTTCTCTCATATGAGAAAATCCGGCGCGACAACCTTGTGGGAAAACTGGAACGGTCAATCCTCACGCAATCATCCGATGTTCGGCGCGGTTACCAAATATCTCTTCAAAGAAATCCTCGGCATAAAGCAGTCCGATGACAGCGCCGGCTATAAAAAGATTATAATTGCTCCCGCATTTGTAAAGAGTATTAACTATGCAAAAGGGCATATTACAACAGAGCAGGGCGTTATTGCCGTTGAGTACAGAAAAGCAGGCAAATCCGTTACCGTAAATATAAATTCCGAAAGCCCAGCCGAGGTGACATTTGTCTGCGCAGGATATACCGAAACCTTTACCGGAGAAAAAGAAATAACCCTGGAGATTGATGAATGAAAATTGTACCCTATGATGAAAAGTACAGGGCAGATGTTTCTTATGTCTGCGCCTGCACCGGCCCTCCACAGGCCCTGACGGACAGCCGTATGAATGCATATATTCTCAATATGTTCTGCAATTATTATATTGACAATGAGCAGGAAAATGTTTTTGTGCTTACCGATGATAATGACAGAGCGGTAGGATATATTCTAAGCGCACCTTCATATAAAAGATTCAGAAAAGGCATGAAAAAATACCTGTCTCTCGTGAGAAAAACAGGCATTGTAAATGTTATAGAGGGCTATTCCGAGCTGCTGTGCACAGGTGCGTTTTCAAAGAAGTATCCTGCCCATCTTCATATTGATATTCTTGATGAATATACCGGCAGCGGTTACGGTTCGCAGCTTATGGAAACCCTGCTCAGTCACCTCAGGGCTTTGAATGTCAGCGGTGTTATGCTTATTGTAAGCTCGGGCAACAAAGGCGCCATTAATTTCTATAAAAGGAAAGGGTTTAAAACCCTCCTCAAAACCCCTCCGGCCACGGTAATGGGTCTTAAACTGTAATAAGGTTGTGATTAAATGAAATACGGTATTATCGGCACGGGATGGATAGCGGAGTCATTTATAAAAGGAGTACGGCTTAAAACAGACTCCGTAATAACCGCGGTTTATTCCCGTACAGAAGAAAAAGGCGGTGCTTTTGCCCGTAAATACAATATACCTGCGGTTTACACGGATCTTGATGCATTTGCAGGCGGAGTTTTTGATGCCGTATATATTGCAAGCCCCAATGTGCTTCACTACAGCCACAGTATGAAAATGCTGGAGGCCGGCAAGCATGTACTCTGCGAAAAACCTGCAGGGGTAAACCCGGATGAAATCAGAATGTGCATAAAAACTGCTGATGAAAAGAACCTGATTTATGCCGAAGCCATAATGTATATGCACTCTCCTGTCAGAAACATACTACGGTGTGCGCTTGACAATCTCGGCAGAATCTCAAGCGCCCGCTTTGATTTCACTCAGCTTTCTTCAAAATATCCCGCTTATCTCAGAGGTGAGAACCCCAATATTTTCAACCCCGCACTTGCAACGGGATGTTTTATGGATTTAGGTATATACTGTGTTTACCCTGCCGTTGATTTGTTCGGTATGCCGGAAAAGGTTGAGGCATCCTCCATATTCCTTGATACGGGAGCCGACTGCTCGGGCAGCGCAATACTTAATTATGGTGATAAGATTATATCACTGACCTATTCAAAAATTGCCCAGGACTATGCCGGTTCATTTATCTACGGTGATAAAGGCACAATTGAAATTGAATCCATTTCAAAGCTTATCAATATTAGCCTGATTGATAATTCCGGCAAAAAGACCTGCCTTCGTGGTGAAGATTCAAAAGAGGAGATTATGGGTTTTGAGGCAGAGAGTTTTGAAAGCTTTGCCGCCGGGCTACGCAAAGAAGAATATGAACTGCTTCACAGAAGGATGATCGAAGTCGGTGAGCTTATGTATAAGATACGGCAGATTTCAGGCATCAAATTCTTAAAGGAGAACTGATATGTTAGATTATTACAGGCAGCATCCTCAATATGCTGTGTTGATTATCGTCCTGCTGATTATCACGCTTTTCGTCTGCTATAAAGCAGTGAAATCAAGTCTGGACCGTGCGGCAAGAAATCAAAAAATCATAAATAAGCTCAAGGAACAGAACCGCCTTGCCAATGATTTTGCTATCCTGACCCGGGAACTTATAGAAAGTGCTGCACCGGCAGATCTTTTCGGCGGCGTAGGCATTAACCTCCAGAGAAGCATAGCCGCCAAAACGGATATGGCCGGCGAATTTGAAAAGCTGAACGACTCCCAAAAATACATTTATGCACTTTATAATATGGTTGACGATGCCGGTGAAAAGGTCAGTGACTTTTTCCGTATGAATACCCGCCCGCTGACATCCACAGCTCTCAGCGCCGTAAAGATTATTGCGCCCGGTGAATTTGCAGATGTTTTCAGCAAGGAATTTGACGCCTTTGATGATGAAAACGAGGAAGTATCCTGCATCCCCGAAGAAATAAAAGAAGGCGACAGTATAATGTCGCCTTACATTCAGAACGGAACCCTGGCCGAATTATGCGGTAAATATATAAAGGATAACGCCTCGGATTTCATTATATAAGTTTCTTGTAAATATCGCCTTTTCTGAAGCCGCTTTCTTTTGATGCAATTTTAGCGGCTTCTGTTTTGCTTATACCGTCCTTGACTAAGTCAAGGGCGTATTTTATTGCTTCCTCTTCGGTCATATCAGCGCTTTCGCGGGGTTCGCAGCCTCTGATTATTATCACAAACTCTCCCTTTGTTTCTTCTGCCGAGTATTTTTCGGCGGCGCTTACAAGATCCGTGCGAAGCACCTGCTCGTGGATTTTTGTTATTTCTTTCACAACGGCGGTTTCTCTGGTGCCGAATACAGCGGCCATTTCTTTGAGAGTTGCCGCCAGCCTGTGGGGCGCCTCATAAAAAATAACCGTTCTCTCTTCGTTCACAAGGGTTTCAAACAGCTTTTTTCTTTCCGCTTTTTCCGGGGGAGGAAATCCCTCAAATGTAAACCGCCTTGAAGGCATACCGGAGAGAGCAAGTGCGGTTATAAAGGCACAGGGACCGGGAACGGCCGTAACTTCAATCCCCGCATTCAGGCACTCTCTTACAAGATCTTCCCCGGGGTCCGAAACAGCCGGCATACCTGCATCGGTTACAAGGGCGCAGTTTTCACCGGCGGCTATGCGTTCAATAATCTGATGACCGGTTTTGAACTTATTGTGCTCATGGTAGCTTACCATGGGCTTTTTTATTTCAAACCTGTTAAGCAGTTTCAGAGTTACCCTTGTATCCTCCGCCGCTATAAAATCACAATCTGTAAGTGTATCAATTCCTCTTTGAGAAAAATCTCCGAGATTGCCTATGGGTGTTCCTACAATATAAAGTTTACCGCTCAATTGTCATCACCACGATTTTCAAGAAGATAGTCACTGTAAATCTGCTTCATCTCATCGGAGTACTCTCCGGCTGATGAATAAACATGAAGCTCAGGTATAACGGTCATTCCGCTTTTGCCGCCCAGCCTTCCCTCAACCAGGGCAAGCCAGGGAGCTTTTCCGTCGGTTTTTGAAACAAATCTCATCCTTTTGGGCTCTATAGAAACTTTTTTCATTTCAGAAAACAGCTCGCATAACCTTTCCGGTCTTATGCACATACAAAGCTTTCCGCCGAAATTCAGCAGTTTTGAAGCGGCAAAGCATATATCCGCAAATGTGCAGAGTGTTCCGTGCCTTGCAATTATGTCCGCACCCGATGCGCTTTTTATACCTGCGCCGTCTGCAGTATAAGGCGGATTCATTGTAACAATATCAAAATGTCCGAAAGGCAGTATTCCTTTCAGTGCTTTAAGATCTGCATTCACGGGAACAAGCCTTCCCTCAAGTTTATTAAGTTCAACCGCTGCTTTGATCTGATTATACCCCTGTTCCTGTATTTCAACAGCAGTTATTTCTCCCGTCTTTTTTTTACACCAGAGCAGAGGAATAATACCGCAGCCGGAGCCGAGATCACAGCATTTGCTTTTTTTGCCAGGGGCGGCAAAGTCTGCCAGCAGCACCGCATCCGTGCCGAAAGTGTGTTCCGGCGAAACCAACGCGATTATCCCCGACCCCAGGTATTCTTTTTTAAAATCACTCATATATTTTACCTTAAATGTTTTTTTGAATTATATCATCCGGCGAAAGAAAAGTAAACAACAATACCAATAACTGTTTTGTTTTTATATGGTTCATTACAAATTAAAAAAGCACTCTTAAATACGGCTGAAAATATATTGCCATAAAAAATGAATAAATCACTTGACATCGGGCGGACTGTTTGATATAATTCAATCTGTTCCGAACGGGATATAGAGATGCGAGAGTGGCGGAATAGGCAGACGCGCACGTTTGAGGGGCGTGTGTAGCAGTACGTACGGGTTCAAGTCCCGTCTCTCGCACCATGAAGGGGATTCCTTACGGAGTCCCCTTTACTTATTGTTAAATATGCGGATATGGCGGAATTGGCAGACGCGCTAGATTCAGGTTCTAGTGAATGCGAGTTCGTGCAGGTTCAAGTCCTGTTATCCGCACCATCATCAGCGACAGGCCGTATGGTCTGTCGCCTTTATTTATATACAGAATCATTATCATTCCTTAAAAATTATTTATTGTGTGTTGAAATTATTATGAATTTTGTTTATAATGTTTTTTGAAAAAATTTACCGGAGGATACTTTATGGCAATTACAACCAAAAAAGACGGCGGTACGCTTACAATTAATGTATCTGACAGAATTGATACAATTACCGCGCCGGATCTTGAAAAATGCATTACCGATAACCTGGACGGTGTAAGTGAACTGATACTTGACTTAAAAGATATGGTTTACACTTCATCTGCCGGGCTGCGTGTTATACTGAAAGCGCAAAAGCTTATGAATGCCCAGGGCACTATGACAGTTAAAAATATCCGTGAAGAGGTAATGGATATATTTGATGTGACCGGTTTTACGGATATATTGAATATTGAATAAACTATAATAGATTGGTAATGATATAATGGACAGTATTTTTACAAAACTTATAGGTACCCTTGCTGTTATACTGCTTGTTTCCGCATTTATCGGCGGCAGCGATATTCTGTCCAAATTTATGGGGAACGAGAAAAAATGGAAGTATTCTGTTATATTCGGTATACTGGGCGGATTATTCGGTATTTACGGCAATATTTCCGGCTTTAATCTTAACGGGGCTGTTGTTTCCGTAAGAGATATAGGGCCAATGCTTTCCGGCTTTGTGGGAGGACCCATAGGAGGCATTATTGCAGGCCTGATTGCCGGAATTCACCGGCTGACCCTCGGCGGGATAACAGCAAAAGCCTGCGTAGTGGCAACCTGCTGCATAGGCCTGGCAAGCGGATTATTATCATATAAATGGCACAACCTCCTGAAGAAACCATATATTGCGTTTTTGCTTGGAATACTGTGCGAGGTATTTCATTTAAGCGTTGTGCTGATAATGGTTAAGCCCTTTGAAACGGCGCTTGATATTGTAAAACAGATTGCAATTCCGTTTATACTTATAAATGCAATCGGTTTTGCCCTTATGGTTACAATAATCACATACACCGAGCGGCAGAGAAACCTTGTGATTGAAAAAAGCCGTATGCAATCCGAGCTTGAGGTTGCAACGGTTATCCAGCGTTCTTTACTGCCTACAATTGATGAAACATACCCCGGCAGAGAAGAGCTTGATGTAAGCGCACTTATGGAAGCTGCCAAAGAGGTTGGCGGAGATTTTTATGATGTATTTTTCACCGATGCCACACATATTGCATTTGAAATAGGCGATGTATCGGGCAAAGGTGTTCCGGCGGCCCTGTTTATGGCAACGGCAAAAACCATACTTCAAAGCTGCATAAGGGATATTCCGAATCTTTCAGAGGCAGTTACCGTTGCAAATAATGTGCTGTGTGCCAGAAATGAAGCGGATATGTTTGTAACGCTTTGGGTAGGTGTTCTGGACCTCACAAGCGGAGAAATAAAATATGTATGTGCAGGGCACAACCCGCCTGTACTTGTAAGCAACAGCAAAGCAAGTTATCTTAAAGCCAAAAGCGGTCTGGTGCTTGCCGGTATGGAAGATGTAAAATACAGAGAAAACAGCATTAAAATCAATGCGGGAGATATAATCTGCCTTTATACTGACGGCGTTACAGAAGCAAACAATTCAGCAAAGGAGCTTTTCGGCGAAGAGCGGCTTTTAGCATGTTTTAATGACACTGAAGGCAAAACATCGGAAGCCCTGCTAAATAGAATCAAATCATCTGTAGATGATTTTGTGGCTGACGCGCCTCAATTTGATGATTTGACTATGCTGTGCATCAGATTCAGCGGAAACAGCGGTATAAAAAAACTAACCGTTGATGCAAAAAAAGAAAACCTTGAAACTGTAATCAACTTTGTTGACAGTTACCTTGAATCGGCCGGCTGCCCGATGAAAGCACAGATGCAGATTGATTTATCTGTTGAGGAGATATTTGTAAATATTGCATCCTACGCTTACAGCGATGAAGGCGGAAAAGCAGATATATTCATTTACAGCGAAAATGATGAAATAGTTATTAAATTTGCAGACAGCGGAATTAAATATAACCCCCTTGATAAGCCGGATCCTGACACATCCCTTTCGGTTGAGGAGCGCCAGATAGGCGGGCTGGGAATATTCCTTGTTAAGAAAAATATGGACTCGGTTGAATATGAATACACCGATAATCAAAATATTCTCACGGTAAAAAAGAAAATATAAAACACACAGAAAAAGCAGCAGGACAAAACCTGCTGCTTTAATTATTATGCTGTTAAATTGACATTGCTACCTCATAAGCTCTCCATACAACCGAGCGGAGATTTCCGATTGCAAGGCAATCACCCACAAGGTAAATGTTCTTGCCTTTAGGCACAAGAGGCGACGGTATATAGCCGGCGCTGCTTATAACGGAATCGCATTCAATTTCAATATCTTTACCGTCTTTATCCGTGCAGATAACGGAGCCGTCCTTTACCTCTTTGAGCCTGGTTTCAAGATAAACGGGAACCTTATTAAGGGCAAACCATTCACGCAGATATGAGGAGTTTGCAAGGCAAACACCCTTCTGGCTTACAAGGTCATCCTTCATTTCAACAATAATGGGTTTCTTGCCGGTCAAAGCAAGCTCATAAGCAATTTCGCAGCCTGTAAGGCCGCCGCCGATTACCGCAACCTTCTCCCCTACTTCTTTGCCATTGAGGTATTCGCAGGCCTCAGTCATTTTTTCATAGCCGGGCACATTTTTGAGGAGCCTTGGAACGGAGCCGGTAGCAACTATCACCGGCGCTCCGCCGAAGGATGCAACATCTTTAACCTCATCATTATATTTGATTTCAATACCCATCTCTGCCATCTGAAGCCGGTACCACGCCAGCAGATCTCTGAGCTTGCCTTTGTAGCTTTCGGCGCTGGCAGGAATAAAGATGCCGCCGAGAACATCAGTTTTTTCATGTATAACGGGATTATGGCCTCTGAGTTTCAGAACCCTGGCAGCTTCCATGCCGCCGATTCCGCCGCCGATAATATGTACGGTTTTGGGATTGTTTGTTTTTACAATTCTGTGCTTTTTCCACTGCATTGTTTCGGCATTGACGGCACATCTTGCAAGGTGAAGAGAATCAGATAATTCCTGATCATTGGGTACGCCTTTATAATGGCACATATTGAAGCAACCGTTATGGCAGAGAATGCAGGGGCGGATATTCTTTTCATCCTCATTGATAAGCTTGGTAACCCACTCCTGATCTGCAAGGAAGGGGCGGGCAAATCCGGCGCCGTCAATTCCGCCGCTGGCAATAGATTCAGCGGCAACAGCAGGGTCAAGCCTGCCGGCACAGATTACGGGTATATCAACAAATTTCTTTATATGCTCAACATCTGCAAGGTTGCAGTTTTCAGGCATATAAACAGGAGGATGGGCCCAATACCAGGCATCATAGGTACCGTTATCACAGTTAAGGCAGTCATAGCCCGCGTCCTGAAGATATTTTGCAGCTCTTTCGCTCTCCTCCATATCTCTGCCGACCTCAACATAATCCTCACCCGGCAGAGCGCCCTGACGCATGCCTTTGGTTTTGGAAACAACGCTGTACCTGAGGGATACGGGGAAATCATCGCCGCATTCTTTCTTGATAGCTTTAACAATATCAACGGCAAAGCGGTATCTGTTTTCAAAAGAGCCGCCGTATTCATCGGTGCGTTTATTAACATATTTGAAAGTAAACTGATCAAGCAGATAGCCCTCATGAACAGCATGGACCTCAACGCCGTCTACGCCGGCATCTTTAAGGAGCTTTGAACACTTGGCAAAGGACTCAACAAATCTGTTGATTTCTTTCTTTGTCATTTCCCTTGAAGGCAGTTTATCACTCCACCTGTTGGGCGAAGGGCTGGCAGATGCGGTTATTTTATCAAGGTTCATAATGGGCTTACTCAGAACATTCAAAACAGGAGTGTTATAAAGCATCTCCATCATGCTGCTGACCGTGAAAGAACGGCCGAAACCGGCTGTAAGCTGAACGAAAAGCTTGGCTCCTGTTTTATGAAATTCCGGCATCCATCTGGCAAGATCTTTATACATCTTTTTGTTATTTTCAAGCCATGCGCCGAACATGGGGTTGTAAACCGGCTGACATCCGGGAAGAATAAGGCCTACATTATTCTTTGCTATGCGCATGATAAACTCGGCGCCGTCTTTATCAAAATGGTTCTTTTCCATCCATCCGAAAAGGTCGGTACCGCCCATACTGGTCAATACAATACGGTTTTTGATTTCACAATTGCCGATTTTCCATTTTTCAAATAAAGGCTCATATTTTTTATCCATTTACTGATCCCCCTTTTGGTTAATTATACCACAAAAAACCGGCGTGTAAACCTTGATTTTATTCTTGACATTTAAAAATTATATGATATAATAGCAAATGCTGTTACAGACAGATCCGGGTGTGGCGCAGTTGGTAGCGCGCTTGACTGGGGGTCAAGAGGCCGTGAGTTCAAGTCTCGCCACTCGGACCATAAAAGACCTGAAGCTTTTGCTTCAGGTCTTTTATCATTTTATGAAAGACTGTTCTTATTTTCAATATGAACTGTTGACTTATTATACCCATAAAAACTAGTAGATAAAGTTTCAGAATATGCTCCACATTCTTTAATTATTAATTGATCGCCGACTTTTAATTCTGGCAAATAGTATTCGCCGATTATGTCTGACTGGTCTGCGGTTGGTCCACTTAGAAGATAATGAATCTTTTTCTTATTGTTAAATGCTCTCAAAGTACGATTGCTTTTTTCATTGTTTATTCCTCCAATTTTTATAGCTGCCATATATAGAAACGAGCAAAGAAGAACGATTATTATATATTTAATATTTGTCTTTTCTTAATCGCAAACTCTTCTTCGGTTATAATACCTGCGTCAAGAAGTTCTTTTAATTTTCGCAACTCGTCTGTATAGTCATTTGTTTGTTGATTAACCGACAAAGGGGCTGCAGTTGGTACATTTCCATTTTTTGCTTTTTCTATTGCAGCTACCCAATCTTTTCCATGAAAAACTACGAACCTATTTTTCTTTTCGTTAGTAACTACAGTAACAGTTTGAGAAATGCCAAAGTTACTGGTTTGCTGGACGGATATAATACTTTTAAGTGGTATGCACACTTCATTTTTACCTAGTAACGTATGTGGTGATGAAAAGTACAAATTATTCTCGGTTAGGAGTATTTTACCACCAACATTAGCAAATTTAGTAATGTAATAATTAGCAGGCCCTATTCTTAAAGGAATCTCTCCTTTACCAAATAAAGACCCAAAAATGTATACGCCGGGTTGTTCCGAATTTGTCTTGGCGGCTTCAATGATAGAAGATTTCATCTCTGAAACAATTTCATTAGGAATATCAAGTTCCTTATCTGCCATAATAACGAAACTTCCGCAAAATTCACAGCGCATCTTAGTGGGATTATATGCACCACCACAGTTTGGACAGTTTAATGATTTCATAGTTTCATCCTCAGAATAATAGAATATTTGAAATATCTTTTTAGCACTTAAAATTTTATCATTAATGCATACTATAATGCAACCCCGGGGGCGGTCAAAATCTCAAAAGTTGACTGGCGAAAGCAGCGGCCAGGCCCTTCGCGTGCAAAAATCAGAATTCAAACGGGGTATTAACCCCTCCAAATCCTATATACGCACGCGCGCGAGTAAATGTTTGAAATAAATCAAAGACCTCTTCGCTATGGAAAAGGCCGGTGATTATTAAAGTTACTTACTATTTGTGCTATTCTGCTTCTTAAACTTTGCTATAACTCTTTCTGCACATGAACGGCAGACTGTCGCTTTCTGCTCTTTGCCGTCTTTCCTTGCGGTGACAAGATAGAGTGTTTCAGTTTCATTCTTACAGAGGCTGCATCTTTCACCGAATCCCATTTCTTTACAAGAGTATGATATGTTTGCTGACACCCATTAACTCAAAGTATACGTCAACAGAAACAAAAACTATATCATACTCAAAGCTGGTTCTTTCTACGACTTTCATTTTGATTATCACTCCCAATAAAAAATCAGCACGATTCTACTCAGCTTGTTATTTTGATTTCTTGTCTTATGTGGGTTCACAAATAGCCAAAAACTAACTTCAAACGTCTTTTAATTGTATCAGGATTCGCAAAACCATTTTTTACAACAAACAAGTTCTTGTTTCGCCGTTTTATTAGAATCCTGTAACTACCAAAAAAGTGCCCGTAGCTACCAAATTAGCTTCCAAATTTGGTAGCTAATTTAAGGAAACAGATTCTTTAAGAGGAATAAGATAATTTGGGACAAAAATGTCTAGAGGCCTTATTTTACTTGGATTTCAGCCTTTGAACTTGACACCATCCGACACTGCTTGACACCATTTGAAACTTGATTTCCACGCCTGGGGGTCAAGAGGCCGTGAGTTCAAGTCTCGTCACTCGGACCATATTTAAAAAAACCGTTTAAACTTAAGGGTTTAAACGGTTTTTTCTTTTGTTTACCGACACGCTTGATTTTTTGCGAATATTCACGAATCAGGAGTGTTGAAAAAATGGCAAAAATTACGATGAAAGTCTCAGTCAGCATGAGAGAAACCTTTGATGATTTCCTTCTTTTTAAGAAATCAATGGGTCTGAGTGAAAAGACTCTGCGAACCTACAAAAAGCATTTAACATCAATCGGAAAGCACTTACCCATTGATAATTCAATGGATTCCATTGAACAGAAAGATCTTGAAAGAATGATTTCGAGTATGCGTGATGTCGGATTATCCGCAAATTCGATTCAGAGTTATACAAGAACTTTGAAATCTTTTTTCTCTTGGTGCAAAGAAGAAGGAATTACGAATTTGAGCCTGTCAAGGTATAGAGCTGAGGAAACAATCAAGGACACCTACATTATGCCATATTTTTCAATAGGCGGTAATGGTTAAAACATTAGATGATTATATTACAAAATACATTTTTTACAACGAAAAAGATTTCAAAATAATAAATAAGTAATTTCATTGATAATTCTACAATTTATATTGACTGAAAACAAATATGAATATATGATATGAATATATAATGAACATGTAATAATTTCAAATATTATCCATAAAATAAATTTATTTATATTATTAAAAGTCAGAGGTTTTTATGTTAGCTAAAATAATCAGCATTTTAACAGCTTTTATACTTATGATATCCGGAACATTTGTTTCTTTATACGACAATGTCGTGAAACTATTTGACAGAGAACCTCCGGTAACGTATTTCAAGACCGAGGACGTTCAGGCAAAATACAGCGAAGCGGTGCGGGCGATTGATAAATATGCTGATTACGGCTTTGACGATGTAAAGGCGGATCCGATTGCCGATGTTTCTTTTGATAATATCGAGAGCTTAAGCGAACTGAATGCCGAGGGTATCGGAATTTCCAATGCAGACGGCGCCCATCTTGTCACGGGCAGATTCGGTCTGCGCAAAGCGTTGGAGTTCTCGACTGCGGATACTCATATCACCCTTCCCGATCTCGGCGAGCAGGATGCGCTGACAATCTCTATGTGGGTAAACATCCGTGATCTTCAAACCCGTGAAAATACCGATGAACCTCGCGTAAGCACCCTTTTGGACACCGTGAGTGGGATCGGTCGCGTTACGCTCAAATTCGTGCATACCGGCACCCCGACATACGAGGATCCGGACAGCGGAGAGATTATCATGGGCACAAACTGCACACATCTTGTTTTCTCGGTTGAAGGCAATTCCGGCGGTGAATTTGAAAACAACGGCGTATATTCCAACAACACACACTTCTGTGATTTTGAATATGGCTTATGGGAAGATTTTGTCGGATATTATGATGATTGGGTCGTGCACCCCGAGGGACACTGCTGGTTCCATATCGGCGTCGTCTATGAGCCCGAAAACGGAACTGTGACATTTTATCATTGCGGCAAGATTGATTCCGTAAAGAAGTTTGATTCCGCCGTGAAGCCCGTGCTCAATGGAATTCGAATCGGTGCTGGCAATGCGGAGAACGAGTATTTTGACGGTATAGTAGATGATATTCGCCTATACGGGCAGGCACTAACACAGGCGGATATGGATTTTTTCGCCGATTATGAGCGGGATATGTGGGCCAACCGCACCACCGATGAATGGGAGACTCCCAAAACAGTACTTTATGTCAACGGCAAAACAGGCAGCGACTCAAACCCCGGAACCGAAACCGCACCGTTTGCGACTGTGAAAAAAGGCGTAGAATCTATTACCAAACCCGGCACGGAGCTGATAATTGCGCCGGGCGTATATCGGGAAACAGGAATTAATCTCCATACAAGCGGAACTGAAACTCAGCCCGTTATAATAGAAGCTGAAAAACCGGGAGAAACGGTTATATCCGCTTCCGTTCCTTTCGACGGCTGGAAACAGACAAACTCATTTTTCATTTATGAAAATAATTGGAACTATGATTATCCGTTCCAAGCCGGCACACCGGGCAACGAAATCATCGGCAGAAGCGATCTTATCATTGTTGACGGCAAACCGATAAAGCCTGTTCTGACAAAGAAAGATTTGAAAAACGGAACCTACTATATTGACAAAGAAACAGGGAAAATCTATCTGAAAACAGTAAAATCTCCCGACAAATGCGAAATAAAGCGTGCGCTGCCGGGTGAAAACAGTGAGGGCGCCTATATTCTTAATACAAACAGTAATGAGTATGCAGTGCTGCGAGGACTGACCTTCACGGACTGCGCCTGCCGCATCTGGGACAGATCTATGGTCCAAATGGGCAAGCCTCAGCATATTCTTGTAGAGGACTGCATTTTCAATAATTCCGGCAGTGCCGGTCTCGGATTTGACCACGGCTCGAATGACAGAACGGTTGAGGATGTTCTTATCCGCCGCTGTGCTTTTGACAATGACTGCATCAGCGGAATCGGTGCCGGGTTCAGAAGCATGAATTTTGTAGTTGAAGACTGCACGTTCACAAATATCGGTAAAAAGATCGACTGGGGAAAATACGACTCTGCAGACCCCGCAACAACCAAAATGATGGTTTGCAAGAATATAACATGGCGCGGCTGTTATTTTGACGATAATGTTTCCAACGATCTGTGGTTTGATAATTACAACTGGAATATTGATGTGGATTACTGCGGATTCTTTGATAATCATTCGGGCATTGCGGTCCATATCGAGATAGACGTGCCCGGTGTTCGCGTGCGCAACAGCGTGCTTGACGGAGGCGTTCGCTTTGCAAGCGCGGAGGGAGCGATACTTGACGGCAACATTATCTTTGCCGATGACAATCCGCTGATTGACAACTGGGGTATGGAATACCGTTTCGGAGCACTTGGTCCGGTGTATTCCTGGAAAAATACGGTGATTACAAATAACATTTTTTATTGTGAAAACAAATGGAAGACCGAGTTAATCTTTGATCTGCCGTCCTATGCGTCATTCTACGATATGTATGCCGACGGCAACCGCTTTTTTGTGAAAAACGGTATGAAATTTGAAAAAAAGTATCGCATTATGGACGAAAAATGTGATTACAACACAATGCTGTCTTATCTCGGAGATAACAACGCGGAATACCTGCGCGAAGATCCGTTTAAAAACGACGGCACGTCAACGGTCGGCTTTACGGATACCGCTTCCGTATCTGGAGGCAGGATTCCAGTGAAGCTGTCAAAGCCCGTGAATGAGGAATGTAATGTTTATTATACCGTGTGGGATTATGATTCAGGCAGTGTGCTTCGCGAAGGAACGCTTCATTTTGACAGGTTTGAAACCGAAAAATGTATTTATGCCGGTGAGAATGAAAACAATATTCTGATTGAAATCAGCGGCGTTCAGAATATTGCACGCGGCAAAAACTGCTTCCATTACCTGAAACAAGATTAAAACGAAGAGTTTTATCTTTTATAATATTCTTGTCAGCTTCCGGTTTGCCGGACCTGACATTCAAATAATAGTCGGAATTCTGAAACAAGAAAGGAATACTTATGGAGTTATTTTTCAAAAGAATCGCCTCGTTTTTTCTTTTCATTTTCATGGCTCTCGGCTTTTATAAAGGAGGGATCGAGGTGAAAAATGAAATATCTGTTCCGGAACTGAGGCTGTCTGCCGAAGATGTTACAAACGGTTTTACGGTAACGCTTCCGCCGATTTCGGGAACGATGAAATTCAACCGCATCTCGTTTTCTTACGAAGCCACAGCGGCCGCTCGCGCAGTCATCTCATACAGGTTGGAGAGAGAAACAATCGAGGAAGAACTGCTTCTGAGCTCGGAATCAACCCGGACCTCAATGCTGCTTAATGGTTATCTTGACCGCAAGACAGCTTCGCGCCTTATTTCCGTGCGCTTTGAGCCGATAATAAAAGGAGAAAACTGTGTTCTCAGCGTTTCGGACTTTTCCTGCGGTCTGCAAAATGCGCCGAAGGATGATGATATTCTGTTCATTGAAAACGATCAATACAAAGCCGGTGTCAGCCTTAGATGGGGCGGCGGTCTCTCTTGGTTTGAAGACAAAAAGAACACAGACTACGGTAATCTGCTTAATAATCATGATACCGGTCGTCTTGTGCAACAGTCATATTACGGACCGCAAAAAATAGAGGGTTATGAAAACGGTGTTTACGGCGACAGCGTATGGGGCTACAATCCCGTTCAGGGAGGCGACATGTATGGCAACAGCAGCAAACTTGTAGCCGTAGAAAAAAACGATGATGAAATCCGCATAGTCTGCCGCCCTCTTGATTGGGCGCAGGATAACCTGCTCACACAAACATATTATTCATGCGTGTATAAACTGACGGATGAGGGGCTGACTGTAAAGAATACGGTTGTCGACTTTCTTCAGACACCGTGGACAGAAAAGCAGCAGGAGCTACCGGCGTTTTATACAGTCAGTGCTCTTGACAACTTCTGGTTCTATGACGGAGATAAACCCTGGACCGGCGACGAATTACGCGTTGAACGTGATCTGCCGTTCTGGGCGGGAAAGCCCGCATTTCAGCTGAAGGGCGGAAATAACGAAACATGGTGCGCATGGACGAATGACAGCGACTACGGAGTTGGATTATTTACACCGAAAGCGACTTCTCTGCTCGCCGGTCGGTATCAGTATGACGGTTCCGCCGATGCGGGATCCGACTCAACAAATTATGTAGCACCGCTCGGTGTTTTCGGATTGGAATTTGACAAACCGTTCAGCTATTATTACTATTTGACGGCGGGAAATGTTGATGAGATAAGAGACAGCTTCAGCAGTATCGGCAATCTGCAGGGAGGCGACTTCAGACGCGTATTCCCCGATATGGGCGTCTGTGACCCGCATGTGCATGTTTTTGACGGCAAGGCCTATCTGTTTTCCAGCCACGATTACGGTCCGGGGCAATCCATCTACCGCATGGACGACTGGCGCGTATTTTCTTCTGAAGATCTTGTCAACTGGGAGCTTGAGTTTACGCTTCGTCCGGAGGACACCTTCCTCGGAACTGATCATGAATGCTACGCTACCGATGCGGCGGAACGAAACGGCAAGTATTATCTCTATTTCTCCGATCAGCAGCGATGCACCGGCGTGGCGGTCAGTGAAAACGGCCCCGGAGGGCCTTATATCGATGCTCTCGGAAAGCCGTTGCTGCCTCAGGGACTTGCAGATACAGCCTGCTATGACCCGACAGTATTCATTGACGATGATGAAAACAAGACCCCGTATATTATGTTCGGATATACGGTAGTCGGCAAGAAATATTATATTGCACGGCTCAACGAGGATATGATTTCACTTGCAGAAGAGCCGAAGGCGGTCGAAATCATTGACGGGTGGGAGAATGATGCCTGCTGGATAACAAAATGGGGTGATACCTACTATCTTAACTCGCATGGCGGAGAGTATGCTACAAGCAAGAGCATTTACGGCCCTTATACATATCGCGGCAGGATCTGTGAAGATTGCTTTACCGACCACGGCACATTCTTCACATTCCGAAACCAGACTTATTTTACTTACGGTGTTCCTGAAAACTACGGAAGCGGCGAACCGCTCGATCCGTATTACAGAACCACGAAATTTGTTTACGCTCATATGAAAGACAACGGCGATATAGTTACCGATGAATTTATCAAAAAAGTCGGAGTCGGTCAATATGACGCAACATGGAAAGCAATCAACGGCGAGTGGTTTTTTGACGCTGCCGACGGTATCAGCAAAAAGGAAAATACGAACGGCTTTGAGCTTCGCGGCATAAAGGACGGCTCATACCTGTCATTCCCGAATATCCTTAATATGCCGGGAAATGCTACCCTTAAACTCACCGTTGCAAACGGAAACGATACCCCCTGCACGGTGGAAATACATAAAGAAACCCCCGACGGAGAGCTGCTCGGCAGCTGTATTATCGGAAATACCGGCGGCTTTGATCAATTTGAGTCTTTTGATGTAACTCTGAACAATACCGCAGGAACAAACGGAATATGTTTTGTATTTCGCACTGAAGCCGATGAGGCGCTGAGATTTGAAGATTTCAGCTTTGCAGCTACCAACTGAAAGCTTTCTCAAAGACTTTATCATTATACTGAATAATTCCGAAAAAAATAAATATATGATCAAGGACAGCCCGGAGGCTGTCCTTGCATTTTTATACTTTGATATTTTTTAAATCTATCTAAATATCAGGATACGAATTTTTTGATATCGGCAGCGCAGGCATTCTCTTTGGCAACAGCAAGCATATTCATCGGGAAAACCTTTATGCTCATTAAGCATTGAGAAACTGGTACCTTAACTTTATTCTTGATTAATATTTTTGTGAGTAGTATAATCAATATATAAAATATGCGGCTTAGGACTGATTATTTCGGCTTTGCTTTAAACAAGCGCAAGATAAACAACCAGGAGGGTATATAAAATGAAGAGAATCAGACTTATTATTATTTCCCTGATGACGGTTGCCGCTTTGTTGCTGATTTCAGCTTCATGCAGCGGTAAAACTCAGGAGCCTCAAGCAAATCTTATGCAGGGCATTTTTGAGAAACTCACTGCGAACGAAGACTACCTCGAGTGGAAATCGGGGTTTTCCTCAACAACCATTGAAGAAAAGCTTGACGGTGACAGCATTGTGGTTTCCGCCGAAGGCGAGGAAGGGGTAAACGGCGATTATACCTTTACTCTCGACGGCGATTATATTGTAAATGTTTCCGATGAAGGCGATTATACCGGTTATTCCGTTATGACCTTTATTAAGGGTGCTGTTGCCGATTACTACGGTATGAACAATATGCTTATGTCCGGCTATATTGCGGGACTTGAAAGCGCCGGTATGGAAAACAAGCTGTTTGCTAACGAAACCGCAGACGGTAAGAATACCATCAAGCTTTATGCCGCAGGCGAATGGAAGATGGACGGCCTTGACGATATGTATGTCGGCGAGGAATCGCTTGAATACTGCGACGAGCTCGGTGAAAACCCGATATCCTTCTATGTCAATGCAGGCAGGATTACCGCTGCGTCAATTGGCAGCGCCGATCAGCTTGACCTGATGGTGGGCGAATACGGAGAAAACACGGATAAAACACTCAAAGCCATTCTTGCAATCGTCAATAAACAAAAGCCGGACGGGTATGAAAAATTCATAAGTGAATTTACCGAACTCAAAGAAGTATCGGGTGACGGTTATTCGGTCAGCTTCGGAATTCCGGAAGAGGTTGCGGCAAATCACGAATACAAACCTTCGGAAGGCTACAAATATGTAACGGTCGTTTTCTCAGCGGAAACCCCCGAAGCGGCAGAAGAGGCAAACGGCTGAGCGATTAACAATAATCAGGATAATATCGGCGATTCAGCCGATTGTCATAAAATAAACTAAACGAGGAGAAATCATGAAGAAAAGCGTAAAAACATTAATTTCGATCCTGCTGGTTGCTGCAATGCTTATCGGCACTCTTGCGGCCTGCGGCAAATCAGAAAAAGAAGAAAAACCGGCAATTACCGCAACAGAGGTCAAATTCTCAAAGAGCGGCAACTATGTTACAACTGTTACATCTGATGATATTGATCTTTCGGGTGTTACCGCCGATAATATTGAGATCGGCTACAAAACTCCCGAGGATGAAATCAAAACCGAAGAAGACGGCTCAACTTCGCTGACCGGAAACAAAGTCAGCGTCAAGTCAAAAATTGAAAATGTAGCGCATAATTCAGACGGCAGTTTGGATATATCATTTGCGTTTGACGCTATGACCGACTATGTTCCCTCAGACTACGATGTTGTCTTTACGGAGCTCGGCGCTTCTGCTTCGGTTCCGGTTGAGTATCCGGAAATCTCTGTTACTCCGGATATCGATTCGATAGTAGCGGCGGATAAAGAAACGAAGATCACCCTTACGGTCGAAGGCAGCGAGTTTGAGGATAATATCGGGGAAGAAGATATTATGCTCGAAGATGCTTTTGCCGAAATGGATGTTGAATCCGTTTCCGCCAAAGGTAAAAACATCACTTTACTGCTCAAGGGTAAGCCCGTACGCAATGAAGCCGGTGTTTATCAGTGGGGAACCGTCAGCATTTTGCCGGATGCCCTCAAGGACGGTTATTCAAATGTTTCTGCTCAGATTGAAGTTGAGCCCGAATATACGGGATTTGACAGCAGCACATTAAAATTCAGTGACGGCAAAATCACGGCTGATTTAGCGGTCCGCGGCTCTGTTGACGCGAATGAACTGACAGCCGAAAATATTGTCATAGACGGCGTTTCGGTCGAGTCTGTTGAGAAAAAGGGAGATGATACCGTCACCCTCACGCTCAAGGCAGATGAAATTAAAAGCGTAAACGATTTTGCCGGGCTTATCAACGGCAAATCAATAAAACTTGGCGGCAGCGAGGCGGAGATCTCTCTTCCTCAGGCAGATTTTTATCCGGTTTTTGACTATGTTGAAAATGACGGCGATAATCTGAAACTGACCCTCAAACTCTATGCGCTCGGCGGCGAATTTGACAAGAAGCTCAGCGCGGACAATTTCAGCTTTGCCGATGATTTTGAGGGAGCAAAGGTCGAATCCGTAAAGCTTGACAGCGAGATCGTCGCAACGGCAGTTATTTCCGTGCCCGCAAATGGTCAGAACAGCGACAATTTCAATATGAACGGTACAGTTAAGCTTGCCGCCGGCTCGCTGATAAACGGCTGGGGCGAAGCGACTGCTGCCGAATGTTTGAACAGTCGTGATTACTCCCAGGAGTCTCTCGGCAGAGAAGTTACTCTTAACACCGAAACCCTGCTTGAAATTCAAAAATATACAGAGGGGGTCAATACCACATTCGGAAAGATATGCCATTGGGGCGGTGTTGCAGGTCAGGTCTATTCTATCGCCAAAAGCGTTCTTGAAGCAACGGGGATTGTTGAATCCGAGCATGCCGAGGTTATGCGGACGCTCAACGAGATTAACGGCAAGCTTGATAATGTGCTTGTCGGCATTTCGGAGATCAAAGAAGCTATATCCAAAAATCTTGCGGCAACACTCAAGAGCAGAGTTGATGACTATACAAAGACAATGAATGATATGAACACATTGCTTAAAAACATCAACAACATCTATGCCCGCGCAAGAAATGATATCAAAAAAGAATATCCGCAATATGCCGAAATCGACTGGGATAATATGACGGATAAAGAAGCCGCCGAATACAACAGCGTTCTTAATAAATTTATTCTCAGCAAATCCACGGATGTTTTGGATAACAACTACTACGGCTTTGCCTCCAAGGTTGATACTCAGCTTTATACTCTGTATAATCACGCCGTCAATATGATTAACAGCAAGGGGGATGACAACCCGTTCTATTTGTTTGATGAAGCCTGCGCAAATACATACAGCTTTGATACGGAGGCTTATGAATTCCGCCTGGCTCAGAGAATTTTTGCGGAAACCCTGCTTGTCAAGGTTATTGCCGCATTTGCAGTCAGATATGATGCAGCAAATGATCCCGACAATGCAAACTTCAGTGGCATCATTGAGAGCTTTAACGCAGCCTTAAAAAATATTGACGCTTATTCCGACGTCGGCAACCCCGCGAGCAAGATAGACGCTGTTCCGAGACTTGAAGAGGTTGAGAAAGACACCTCTTACATCAGCGATGTAAAATTAGCGGGCGATATGAAGAGCGCCGAAGCCGCAAAGAAGTATCTGACTGATGAAGGCTATACCGTGCTTGATAAAAACTTTAACGAAGGTGCGGGCGGATGCTATATCTATCTCGGCTATAAGGTTACGGATAATTATGCCGATGCAATAAAGAATTTCATATTCTCCGCAGGAGAATCTCCGTTTGAAAATATGACTTCATTTTCTCAGGGCAATAAAATAACTTATTATCCTATTCCTTACACCGGTGATGCGACCTTTATCGCCGGCAAAGGAAGCTTTAATGCGGGTGTAGATGTTGAAAGCTACAAAAAAGCTCACCCTTATGCAACTGTTTTTGATACGTTTATGTATTATACCAAAGAAGAGACGGGCGATAAAAAAGCTGTTGTCAATCTGTTCACCGATGACACATATCAGGGCCATGAAAACAGCTGCCCGATGGAAATGAATTTGTATGGCAGCGAATATATCCGACTGATTTATGACCGCGCGGCAAAACCGGGAAAGATCAAAGTCCAACTGCCCAAGGGCAAAGACCCGAAGTATTATCCCTTCAGTTATATATTAGGCAAAAAGATCGCTATAGCGAGCAGCAATAATGATTCCGATTTTTATTATCTGCACTCCGGTAAGTGTTGCACCTATGTTGACGGAGGTTCGTATATCAATCTTTCGGATGAAATGATGAATGCCTTCAGGATAAGATGCAACGGCGTTTCCGCAAAGCAGGTCATGCTTAATGCCGGTATCAATATCTCAAATCCCATTATGATGAAATGCAATATGGAAAAGAAAACATATTATGTGAAGCAGGGCGAATATTATAATTATTATGAGGTCAAGGGCGATATGTTTGATATTGATACAGGCTCGATCAAAAAAGATGTCGTCTTTGCGAGAATGAGAGAAAGCAAGGATCCCACAGGAGTGGATAATTACATCAATAAGAGACTTCAGGAAACGACCAATTTTATGCTTTATTAAAGCTGAAAAGCAAACTGAAATGCTCAGCCCGCCGCAGGTTTTACCCGCGGCGGGCTGATTCTTTATATGCTATTTTACAGATATTTGCAAATCAAACGGCTCTATTCTAACTATATCCGCGGCGGGTGTTCTGTCCGGCAGAGGATTTTTAAGAAGCTCATCGTAGGTGTATTTCATTTTCATCGTTGCCATATCGGAATAATAAACATTTCCGAAAATATCCGTTGCAAAGAATACATACTGATATTCGCTTCCGTCCAGCGGTATTTCGGTAATATCTTTGTCAAAAACAATCTCTCCGCATTCAAACTCATCGCCGTAAACATCCAGTATTCTTCCGTCTTTGATTATTTTTTCGGTGAGCAGTCTGATCCTTACATCTGCATTGATATCATAGGTCGTATTATCGGGTATGCCGTTCTCATCCGGACCTTTACGGATATCGGGACCGACATAATAACCGTTATTAAACTCGTTTTCATCCCAAACGAATCCGTAATGCAGCGAGGCGCGGTCAACATCCTTAAATGGTTCTTTGTCATAATTGATTTTAACGGGTGTTTCAAAGGCAAGAAAATCGTTTGAGTTGCTGAGAGCCGAGCAATACATCCGGTGCCCCTTAAACGCGAGAGTAACACCTCTGAAATTGCTCTTAAAAACCATATTCTCATAATCTTTATCGATATCGTTATTGGTGCAGAGAATATGGCGCGTGCCGTCGCTGTCGGTTTTCATCAGCATAAAATCAATGGCGGAAAGGTAGGCGTAGCTTTCTTTTGTAAGAGATACGGAAAAGGCGCCGCTTTCGCTTATGCTGCCTTTGTCGGTAAATTCAATCGGAACATCGGGGACGTTTAAGAAATGGTTTTTGAGGAATCTGCCGTATTCCTCGCTGACGCTGAGCGATACATAGTCTTCAATTTCCCGTTCGTTAAATGTTATGGGATAGTAGAAGGAAACACCTTCGTTGCTGCGGCTGCCGCTGTTTACCATATAAGGAACCGCTTGGTTAATCGCGCTCATCAGATCCACCATGGATAAGCCCTCATCCCATGCCAGGTCAAAAAAATTCACCAGGTCTACCATATTTGAGCTGTCATCAAAGGGGTTATCCAGACCGAACTTCTCGCACCTTTTCGCGGCGGCAGTCAGACGGGTAAAAAAATTCTCGGTTTCAGCCGTTTTATTCAGAAATGCGGAGCATTCATTAAACTGTTTCACGAGCTCGTCTGCATTTGACAGGTTAATCAAAGACAGCGTTGAATAAGTATCATTGCCTGTTTTTTGGCATTTGTCTATAAAACTGTCGCAGATTTTTTTGCCTATATCTTCGTTAGAATTATCTGAGGCAAACGCCTCGCACAACGACTTGTATTCCATACCGCCCGCGGGTATGATTTCTTCGGAAGCTATCATATAATCCGCATAGTCCTTCATTACAGAAACGACTTCGATCGTTGCCATCAGGCAGGCGTCAAAGGTGATAAAATCAAATTTGTCTTTATGCTTTGCAGAATCGAGCGCGTCTTTCAATTCTCTCAGCGACAGAGAGTCAAAAGAATAATTTTCATCAAAGCATACACCCTTTGCCGACCCGCCGCCGTGATCCCAAAGCACAAGCATATTGTGCCCGGAGGGATATTTTTCCAATCCCCATTTTAAGAAATCACCGAGTGTTTCGCTGTCACCCATATTGCCGTTTGGCAGGGATTCGATCAGATTGAGACTTCCGTTTTTAATTTCATAACGCTGAAGAGCATTGTTATCTATATCGTGAGAGCGCCATGTTGCAGCTCCCCCGGTTTCAATAACGATATTCATATCATCACTGACGGACGCAGCGAGCAGTTCATCAATGTTTTTCCCGGCTAGCCCCTGCTTTGTTTCGAGATTGGAGCCGCACATATAGATAAATAATGTTTTACTGTTTTTCTTTATATTTACGCAGCCGCAAAAAATTGCCAGCGGCAGCAAAGCTATCAAAAAAACAGAAAGAGCTCTGCGCATTTCTTTTTTCTCCTGTTGATTTTTACAGCCCGGCTGTAAAACTTTTATATCGCTGTTTATAATACAATAAAGAACAATCCCATTGCTTCAGCGGTGCCGAAATGTGTTTTTGCGGTCACTCCTCACTTTACGGACGGACAATGGCTTTTATTTCCATTACCGCACCGATAAGCGCAAACACCGAACCGATTACAATCATAATTGCGGCGTTGCCCGCAATGTTGCTCTCGGCAATGTTTTGGGGATTATCCGACTGATACAGAATCTCTATCTCATCCCCTTTTTGCATGGAGCTGTCATAGGTCGGAAATTCGACATTTTCGTACTTTTTCCCGTCAACCTCATAATTTACATAAACCGTATATTCATACTCGTCGAAGCCGTCTGCATTCGTCCCACTCCACTCGCGCTCTATCCCCGCAATTACGCCTGTAACAGAAGCGTCGTAGAGCTTTCTGCTGTTAAGCTTATTTACGCCGAATACTATCACAACAATGCCGAGCACAACGGCGGATATGGGAAAAATGATATTAAGTATTTTACGCATTTCGCTGCCTCCCGATTATTGGTTTGATTTGCGTATATAAATCGCTCTCAATACAAGCAAATTATATAAAAGTCGTTTCAATCTATTTTAATATAACATAATATCACCTAAATCAATTGGTAAACAACTTCATTTTAATTGCCTAAGTATAATCGTAAACAGCTCCATAAAAACCTAGTATTAAGTAACCCTCATTTAAGATAATATAATTCAGCCATAGTTATCCATAATAAATATATTATATACGCGCGTAATTATAAAAGTCAAGAAAAAAACAAACATCTTTTTTCTTGCAGTCGCATAAAAGCGACCATAAAGCAGAAACCCCAAATAAATCTTAGCACGATTCTATGGAGGGTGATACTAGCTTAATGTTTTTTAATTGCTTACCTAATGTGCGTTCATTATTACAGTTACCTTTGAAAAGGTGAACATCAAAGGTATAAACGGCAAAATCACCTGCACAGTTGACAAGGAAACGCAAAGGATAACAAATATTACATTTGCAAATACCGATATACTTGATCTGGATGTTAAAGTTGCCTTCAGTAATCTTCACGCAAAAATGAATCTCGTCTGTGAGGATAATTACAAGATTACATACTGACAAATAGAACTGCCGCCCGATGGGCGGCAGTTTTCATTATACCGGCTGTTTTATGTATTGCAGGTTTAAAAATCTTTTCTGTGGGCAAGGTGAATTCCTATATGCCCGATACCGAGGATAATACCTGCTGCAAAAAGAAACGGATTTTTGCCGTAAACGGCAATAAGCAGCACCGCGCAAACCGGCAGGGTTGCCCCGGCAACGGGTATGCCCAGAAGGCTGCTGTAAAAATCTTTCATTGTTTTGCTGCTTCTGAAATAACGGGCCCAGTAAACCTCATATAAAACCATAAGCAGCAAAGCCCCGGCAAGCCATAAAAGCCATGGGTTCAGGCCCCGAGGATTGAAAGATGAAAAAGCCAAAACGATACAGGTTACCGCAACCTCCCCTGCCCTTTCAAAGGCAAGGAGTATTTTACTCTCATTCTTTGCATATTTATCATAATTTTCGGGCTTATTTTTTGCCCATAAAAAATTGGGCACAAAAAGCATTATAAGGAAAACAAGACCGGTATACGAAAAACCGAATTTCATAAAAATCTCCTTACGAAATCACAGCCTGAATATTATCTATTCAAAATCTTCTTTTGTAAAATCCCCCTGCATTTCTGCAAGGCCTATGTATTCATTTCCCCCATTGCGGCCGTTATACCAGATTCGCCATTTATCATTTTCTTCATCGTAAAGTGCGGAGGGCTTATAGCAGGAGTCAGCGTCCCACTCACCGGGAACCGGAGAAACAAGCGAATTCAGTTTGCATCTGTGAAAATCAGTTACTCCGTCCTTTGAGAAGGCACAGCAGATGCAGGCGGTATTTATATCACGGTAACCGATATAAAAAACAAGATAGCCGAAATCTTTGTGAGGAATAACCTGACAGCCGCCGATACGCTCCTGCTCATACTCATTTTCAGGAGCGTTCGTAAGAACAGGGTTAAGCGGTGATTTTATAAAATGAACACCGTCTTCGCTTTCGGCATAGCAAAGCACATTGGGCTCATAGGTTTCGCCTGCGCTGTACCACATTCTGTATTTTCCTCTTTCAAACAGTACGCAGGGGTTCATCACAGACTCTCCCTCAAAAGGCAGCTCCGGAGAGAGAACGGGCGCATCTGAAATCCTGTTGAAGTCAAGTCCGTTTTCGCTTTCGGCAACGCCGATATAACTGTTGCCGTGAGCCTGGCCTGTATACCACATTTTAAATTTATCACCGATTTTCAGCACACAGTTGCGGTTAATCAGATCCTCCCAGCCGGAATCAGAATCAGGCAGAAGAGTTGACCTTGGCGCAGTCCATTTTATTCCGTCACCGGAAAAGGCAACGGCCGCCGTGTTGTTTTTACGCCATGATAAATCCATACGGAGAAGGCCGCCTTCGGTTTTTGTAACATATACATCAAAAAGTGTGCCTGTTTCTTTATCGCCGTAAATGGGGTTCAAACTGCTTTTTATAAACTTTTTTGCTGCCATTTTATCACCCCTGCAGGTATTTTTTCTGTTTTTCATTTGGAATTATCCTTTATAAAACCGGCAATATCGCAGATTACTTCTTCGCCTATATGCCGCTCGGTGCCGTACTCTTTTGATGCCTTAAGAATACTGCTGTAAATTGCCTCAACAAAGCAGTGATTAAGATTTGGATAGAGCCTGTATAAGGTGTTATCCCGATTAGCCAGCTGCTCTTTGAACTTTATAAAATCATCATCTGTGAGCACCTGAAAATCTTTACCGCCCTGCATTATCAAAACAGGCTTATTGCTTTCAAGCAGATAATCCGAAGCTGTTTTACGACCCATTTCTTTGAAATAATAAAGACTTAAACCGCCGGCAAATTTCTTTTTCACAGCCTCTTCATCGCTCATTTCATAAAGGCCGTTAAACTTTTTTGAAAAAATTATATTTTCAAGAGAAACAACTGCTTTTAATACCGGGTTACCCTCACCCGAGCGTTTGAGCTGATTTATCACAACTTCCTCAAGGCGGTAAGGTGTGCCTGCCATAAGGATAAGGCCCTTGGCGTTTGCACCATCTGCATCAATCCTCGGGGCCAGCATAGCGCCCATACTGTGGCCCAGAATGAATATATTGCCGCTGTCAACCTCAGGTATTTGCCTGAGCAGGTCAGCCGCAAGCAGGGCATCGTCTATTGTTTCTTCCCTGACGGTTACATTGAGTTTTTTCATTTTACGGGCATAAACAAAAGTTCGTTTATCATAGCGTATTGATGCTATGCCATGCCCGGCAAGCCCCTCGGCCAGGTCTTTAAAAGGAGTAAGCTTCATAACTTTTTCATCCATATTGCTGGGTCCGGAGCCGTGAACCATTACAACAGCCGGCAACGGGGATGAAATATCATCTGGCAAAGTCAGAAGCCCGTTAAGTGGATACTCCGTGCCCTCTCCTATTACTATCTTTCTGCTTTCCATAAGTTTCCTCACTTCACAGAACAGTTTATTTACTGAAAGAGTAAGTCCTGATAAATTCTTTTATATCCGCCCCGTCTTCAATATACCTGAGCAGTATTTCGGCGCAGGCGCGGCTGTCGCTGGCCGCCTGATGATGGCAAAGCTCTATATCATAATAACAGCACAGGTCATTCAGCCTGTGGCTCATACCGGGCAGAACCTTCCTGCCGATTTTTGCCGTGCAGATATACCTTGTGTACGGTCTCCAGTCAATGCCGTAATCCTGCAGGCAGTGCTTTAAAACACCTAAATCAAAAACGGCGTTATGGGCCACTATCATACCGCGTGACATAATGGGCTCAATCTCCCGCCAGACTTCGGGGAAAGACGGAGCATTACAGACCGATTCTTCATCTATTCCGGTAAGCTGTATATTAAAATAATCGAAACCGGTTTCCGGATTTACCAATGAATAATAATCATCGGTAATAACACCGTCCTCTATAACGGTGATACCGATTGCGCTAATACGGTTATTGTATCTGTTCGGTGTTTCTACATCAAACACCGTGAATTTTGACATAAACGGTTCTCCCTTATTCAGCTTAAATTTGAAATTACCGCAGCGCCGCTTTCAGCACGGGCTCCAGGGCCTTTGCCATACAGTAAAACCCCAGATCATTGGGATGGCAGTTATCCACGGTTCCCGAATCCCCGCCGAAAAGTTTAAGCATTTCGGTTCCGTCAATAAAGAATACATTTTTATCTCCGCATTTAACTGCAGTTTCCCAAGTCCGCCTTATTATATCGCGACGAATCAGCTCATCATCGCTCGGGTTCGGCTGCGGGCGTGAAAGCAGAAATACAGGTAAATCCGGATTCTTTTCACGGACTGTATTGAAAAACACGGAGTGAGTTGCCTCAAGATGCGCGGCACTCGGCGCGTTATGGTCATAATCCAGCACAAAAGCAGACATTTCAAGCCCGGCAATATATTCTGCCATGGATTTTTCTCCCAAAGCGCTGCCGGAAAAGCCCAGATTTATATGGTCACAAGACAAAAGCCGTGAAATAATATTCTCATAAGCATTGCCGGGGCGTGAAGCGCATCCCCCCTGGGTGATTGATGAGCCGTAATATACAACCGGCACCTCTATGCAGTAAGGATCGGCCTTTTCAAGCTTACTGCCCGGAGGGAAGCCGAGTTCAAGTTTTGTAACTCCGCTGTAAAGGGGAAAATGAATTGTAATTTCACGCATACCGCCGAAGCTTAGCATAAGCTCTGCGGTATATCCGTTTTCAATATCAAAGGGCGGCACAAATGTACCCCGGTAAACATTTTCCTCATAAAGGTCAAAGCCGGCAGATCCCGTAAGAGCAAAATGCGGCATTTTTGATACCGAGCGCATTTTCGAACGCAAAACAATGCTCTTTGCATCGGTGCAAAAGCGGACACGGCCGCCTGCGGTGTGCAGATTAAGCCCTTCTACACCGCTGTTTGCCGCAACGGCAACCTCATAAGGTATGCGGTAAAAGCCGTTTTCATCCCACATAAGTCCGTGAACCGTGAAAGGCGGCTGAGTAACATCAAAAAAAGCCACAGTGGAACCTTCGGGAGCTTTTACCGTAAAGTTTTTGTCAAGTTCTTCAATGTGCATAACAAATAGTCTTTCTTTACTGAATACAAATATAACAGCAGGTGCTGATTTACAGTCACTTCGTAACCGACAGGATATAATCCGCAATTTTTGTGCTACGCATTATATAACCGGTATGGCCGGCTTTCGGAAAGATTTTAAGCTGCGCTCCGGGTATTGTTTCCGCTATGTGCTGAGTGTGAGAAAGCTTGATTACATCTTTTTCACCTGCAGTAACAAAGGTTGGCACGGAAATACCTCTGAGCATTTCATCGGTAATATCCGGCTCACGCATCATTATCCGCATTTTATCACTGCGGTCAATATGGCTCCAGAACTTAAAGAATTTCATTGGTAAATCTTTGGTGCTGTCCGGGTTCAGGCTTGCGCCGCTGACAATAAGCGACGAAAGCAAACCGGGGTAACGGTATGCGAGTATGAGGCCTATAATTCCTCCGTCGGAAAATCCGTAGAAAACCGGTTTTTCAAGCTCCAGCTCTTTAATGAACTCATACATATCAAGGGCCATATCTTCATAATGAAGAGTTTTAACCTTCTGGCTTTTGCCGTGGTCGCGTGAGTCAGGGCAATAAACTGTAAAATGCTTTGACAGCACCTTTACGGCTGAGCTGAAAATCTTGTGATCCATACTGTTGCAGTGAACCATAACAAGAGGACTGCCACAGCCGGTTTTTTCATAATAGAGGCGTACTCCGTTTACTGTAATATACATTTCTCTCTCCCTTTTATGCTATGTAAGATGCTCAAGAAGGCCGCGGCAGCCCTCATAAATATCTCTATAGGCAGTTTCAAAATCCCCGGTATACCATGGGTCCGAAACATCACCGGGCCGTCCGGTAAAATCCATAAGCATACAGATTTTATTATCTTTATCTCCGCCGAAAAGCCGGTTAACATAGCGGACATTGTACCTGTCCATACATATAAATATATCATATTTATCATAATCACCGGCAGTAAGCTGCACGGCTCTTTTGCCTTCGGCAGACAGCCCGTGCTTTGCAAGCACCTTTTTTGCGGGCGGATAAACCTCGGCGCCCACTCCGTTCCACACATTCTCGCTACTTGTGGCGGATGAAGCAATTAAAAACTCATCGGCTCTGCCGGCTTTCTTAACCATATCCCTGAATATTATCTCCGCCATAGGGCTGCGGCAGATATTACCGAGGCAAATAAACATTATCCGTTTCATATAAGCATTATTTTGTATCATCTTTGGGTATCATTCCTGCTTTTTTCATATTTGCAACCGTTTCAGAGAGCCACTGCCCGTAATAGTTATAGTCAGACTGAACCCAACAGTCAAAAAGAGAATTCAGCTGCGCCTTATCCTCGTCTGCGCTTGTGCATTTATATTCATCGGGGTTACGGTTAACAGTTACAATATGATTATTATCGGGCTTGAAATCAACGCGGTAAATGCAAATCCCCGTCCAGCTTCTGTGAGCAAAAAGCGTGTCGCCTTCCATATACCAGAACCATTTATCCTCCATCTCCTGAGGTATATGGCCTCTGCGCAGGACTTCCATCTGCTGAGGAATGAATTGCCGGTTCAGAATGAAAGTTTCATTAAGGGCGGGCATCTCCTTTATATTCCAGTCTTCCTTACAAACAATTTTATAAAGCGAAGCGTAGCTTTGGATAAGGGCTTTATGCCCGATATCATAAACATCATCACTTAACACCGCAAATATAATATCCATATCGGTACCGGGGTTTTTATCAAGAAAATCTTTGCAGGCATCAAGGGCGGTGTGCCATGCGCTGCTAACAGGGTAACCGAAAATACCGGAGGAAATAAGAGGGAAACCGATTGATTTGCACCCGTTATCTGCTGCAAGCTCAAAGGATTTACAGTAAGCTCCGTAGAGAAGCTCACGCTCATTATGCTTGCCGCCCTTCCACACAGGGCCAACTGCGTGGATTATATACTTGGCTTTCATATCAAAACCGGGTGTGATAACAGCGGAGCCGGTATCGCAATGCCCGATTTTATTGCAGGCGCTCTGCAGCCGGTTATAACCTGCGGCTTTGAAAATTGCGCCGCAGACACCGCCGCCCGCCAGAAGGCCCTCGTTGGCTGCGTTTACAACGGCATCTGTATCAAGATTAGTTATGCTGATTTTTCTGATTTCTATTTTGCTCATACTCTTCTGCCTTTTTTATTATTATATCGGTCTAATCTTAACATACACCCGCCGGGTTTGCAATAAAATATCACAGAGTTTTCGGGCATAAGAAAGAGCTTTACTTATTACAGCAAGCTCTTCATTGCTCAGTTTATTTAATTGAACCTGTACCTCATACTTTTTGTATATTCATATTATCACCACCGGGCAAAAGGATACCCTGGCCGAAGCCTGGGCTAAAACTTACAATCATAGTGCTTAATAAGTATTAACTATCTGCCATAACAAAACCATATTAACCTCTTTGTTGGATTTAGCTCTTTCTAAAGCAACTTCTAAAGCCGTTTCATCATCAATAAGCTGTTGAATAAAATTATTTGTTTGTTCATCTGTATCATCTTTAAACAAATCATCCTGCCTCAACCAATCAAAAACAATCTTTTTATCTTCTTCTGTAAGAACATATCCATCCCAAAATTTAATTGACATTATCTCCATTCCTCCAACATTAAACTATCAATCATAACGAAGAAGGTCGCACAATAAAGACATATTTACTTTTTCACCTTTTTGAGCCATTTTTAAAACAACATCAAAAACCCACTCATCAACAAGCTGTTGAATAAAATTATTTGTTTGCTCATCTGTGTCATCTTTAAAAAAATCATCTTGTCTCAACCAATTAAAAACTAATTTTTTATCTTCAATACTAAACATTATCTCCAATCCTCCAAATCAATTTTTTCACCTTTACAACTCACTTAGTATAGAGCAAATCGTTTACGAGAACCCAATTGTATGGCTTGCCCGCCCTTGCTTCTTTCAAAACAAACTCAAATGTAAACTCATCCTCAATCAATTTTTGAAGATATTTTTCAGTTGTTTCATCGGTGTTTCCATCCCTTTTCAGCCAATTAAAAACTATTTTTTCATCCTCTTCTGTAAGAACATATCCATCACTAAATTTAATTGACATTTAATATAGCCCTCCAAGTTCCATCTACCTTTTGCCGATAAATACATAGTAAGCATTGTTATTCCGTCTGTTGCCCAGCACACCGAAAAAAAGGACGGTTGTTTTCAAGAATCCCCGCATTCCATCCGATGTTTACTTCACCGTACTCATTTTTGGGAGGAATAACACTGTAAGCGTAATCAATAAGCGGCAGCCAGGCGGATTCACCTGTTTTAAACTTTTTAAGAACCTCAAGGCCCTTCATGTTCATCATCCTTTCTTTATCATCATTCTTTCCTCTGCAACTGTATAATAACACTATACACAGGACAAAAATGGGATAAGTATAGCCGGCTGCTTTAAGCAACCGGCTGATTTATTACTCTACTACTTATAGTTATTCAACAGTTTATTTATAATATCTATTGTTTTGTTTCTTACGCTTTCCGGCTCAAGCACCTGAATTTTTTCGCCATAGTGCAAAAGCCACTGATAAAAGCCTTCGCTTTCTGACACTTTAATCCTTGTTGTAAATGTATTTTCGCTGTCCTTTGCAATTTTTATATCCGGGCCGAAAAAATCAATCAAAGTATCTACCATTTCATTGGCTGCCCTGAGCTTCACATTGATATATTTACCGCTTTTATTATATATGTTTTTTGAAACAAAATCCGAAATAAACATATCCGGATTGGGGCCTACAAGTGATTTAAGAGGAAATACCGGTTCTTCGGTAATGCTAAGAGCCCTGATTCTGTCAAGCCGGTAGTATGAAAGCGGTTTTTCGGCACCGAAATTGCCTATGAGATAATATTTATCCTGCCGCCAAAGCAACACATAGGGGCTTACATCCCTCGGGTTATCAAGATACTTAAAGTGCTTTTCCATATCGGGGCCGGTATAAATATACTTAAAGCGAACTTTTTTGCTCAGTTTAATAGCTCTGAAGAGAATATCAATATTATTTTTTGTGGTCACATCACCTGTTTTGACATCCGACTCTACAGGAGTAACAATGCGCAATGCTTTTGCAGTATCTGTGCCCGCAAAACTGCGGAGTTTTTTTGCAAGAGCTTCACTGTTTTTCTTTGTAAGAAAACTTGCGCCCATCACCGCATCGGTAAGCACTTTAAGCTCCCAATCCTCAAACTCACGGCTTGCAAGGTAAAATCCTTTTTTATTATCCTCATGGAGCAGTATATCCCACCCGTAATCAATCAGAGCAGAAATATCCCGATTAACCGCTTTCCTCTCGGCTTTAATGCCGAAAGATGAAAGCTTTTCAACAATCCGGTTTACAGTAATAGGGTTCTCTTCATCAGTCCCGCGCATAATATCCATAACACGCAAAAGACGGGTACGGTTATTATCCATTCTTTTCCCTCTTTTTATCGGTATAATATAATTGTAACTGCTATCACTGAAAAAGTAAATAATACATAAATAAAAAGCAGGCCGGGAGGCCTGCAATAATATCAATTCTTTTTTGTGAACAACCCGACCAACCACATAAACAGGAAGTAGGGAACATAATCAAGGTACATTACAAAATTCTGTAATTTATAAGGGAATGCGGGCAGAACGGTGACTTCAACGGAGCAGGAGACGCCGCTGGCGGGGTCGGTTACGGTAACGGTGGTTTTACCCAGCTTAAGGCCGGTTACCAGAACGCTGCCGAAACGGTACTCTTCAATCTTTTCGGGCTTAACCTCAACTATGCCCTCTTCGCTGCATTCAATCTTAGCATTCCTTACATCAAACCTTGACTCCGCTTCAAGGGGCTCGGGGTAAATAACAAAATATGATTCAATGCCTTTATAGGCATACATTTTGCCGTCAATGGCGGAGGTGTCGAGAGATTTAAGCTCCGGTATGTTTTCTTCCGAGGCGCTTTCCCCTTCCGCAGGTTCGCCTGCGGAAGATGAAACGGCTGAGAACGAGAAAAGCATCAGAAACGAAAGCAAAATACAGATCGCTTTTTTGACTTTATACATAAAGGTCACCCTTTCAGATACATATAACCGGGAAACGGCAATACAACACCGCGTCCCGGTTATATTTTATCATTGACTTATTAAAATGTCAAACAAACAGAAAAAAGAGCAGCCCGCAAACGGACTGCTCACAAAATTATTCTTCATTTAAGATGTATGTGAATTCGCCTCTCATGGTCTTTTCATTATCATAGCAAAGAACGCTGATTTGCCCGCCGCCGAAAGTGAGCATAGTGGCAATATATCCGTCATCACGGGATTTGCCGCCGTCAAGCATCTGATAAAACGGCGCGCCGTCTTTATTATACTCAAAATTGATGCGGTGCTTATGACCGCCCACCAGCAAATCAACTCCCAGATTATCAAGTATTTCAACCCAATCATTACCGTATCTGTTCTGAATATTGGGAATATGGGTAACGCAGATTTTATACCCGGCGCTTTCATCGGGGGTAAGGGAGCGCATCCACTCGGTTTCCCTTGCAACATAAGCGCTGTAATCCACAAGGCCGCTGTAGGTCCAGTCGGAATCCTTTTTATCCTCACCGGAATCAAGGCAGATAAACTGAACAGGACCGTAATTGCAGGTATAATACATACCGCCGGTGGTGGTTTTGAAAATATCAACGGCATCGGAACCGTATTCACCGCGGTTTTCATGATTGCCCCTTGTGTAAAGCACAGGAATACTGCCGCCGGAAAAACGGTGAGCAAAATCAAGCACCTGCTTGAATTTTCTCTCGGAGGTCATATAGCTGACCTCATCGCCGTTCATAATTATCAGATCCGGATCAACATCAAAACAGCTTACGGCTTTTTCGGCATTATCCGGGTTTTCGTGAATATCGGAAATAACAAGGGCGTGAATTTCATCCTGACCGGAATAACCCTTAAACCGAACCGGTTCCGAAGACACTGTTCTGCCTTTTACAGCAACATATGCTCGCCTGGTTGCAATATGCTGTGAGGTGTAGGTATAGGTATTATTATCCAGGTGCTCTTTGGGTATGCGGACACTGTGAACGGAATCTTCGGTGCGGTAAGCGGCGTTTTCCTCATCCCACACCTTATATTCGGTGCCCTCATAGTTATAGCTTACATACCCTGTGCCGGGCAACGAGGTTGACCAGATTACGGTATACATTCCGTCACCGCTTTCAAAAACAGAGGCCTTTTCGTCTATGCGGAAAATCAATGAATTGAAAGGCAGAGCAAAAACGGACTGAATAACAATAACGGCCGATACTATTACATTGAACGCCATATCAAGCACATACATTTTTAATCTCCTCCCCAAGAAACATAAATGTATATATTGATTATATAGAAAAATAAATTCAATGTAAATAGAAACGGAAAATATTTTTCTGTTTATGAATAAAAACAATCCGGTCAATAATACCGGATTGTTTGAATTACTGTTTCGCTTTATCGGAAAAGTTTTTCCAGATAATACAAATACCAACGGAAATTATTAACAGCGGAATAAAATGAATATAAAATGAAACAACGCTGTCGCTCATAACACCGGTAACCTTTTCCGGGTTAATGAAAAACTGCAGTATTGACGGGATTGTATTGCCTACGGCGTGCATAAGCGCCGCGGGCCATACCGAACCGCTCTTTACGGTAAGAAAGGTAAGCACAGCGCCCTCGATTATGCACAAAAAAGCCATAGCCGCAAACCCTGCAAAAGGATAACCCTTATAATCTGTGCCGAAGTTATGGCCCATATATGTAAGCGGCCAGTGCCATACTCCCCAGATTATTCCGCCGATTATAATTGCTTTGGGTGTGCCGAAAAGCTTTATCATCTGGGGCATCATATATCCGCGCCAGCCCAGCTCCTCGCCAAGGGCGCAAATGGAAAAGAACACTCCGGATACAATACCCATAAGGGGAAAAATATAAGCAAGCCTTTCATCGGAAGCAACTTCTCTGAAATACTGAGAATCAAAGCACCCGGGGTTGAGAATAATTTTGAGGAGACTGCCAAGCTCCGTATAAACCCAGGGCAGCAGAACGGCCGCAAGATAAAAAAGATACTTTTTATTTTTAAGGTCAATACCGAGCATAAGGGAATTTTCAGCCGAAAGCTTATGGCCCTCTTTGGTTATATACCTTGTGATTATTGCGCCTGCCGCAGGGCACAGCATACCCATTGTGCACAGGATATCCGATATGCGGGTATAATTGCCGCTTGAATCCATAAACTCTCTGCCGCTGAGAATAAAAGCAAAAAACATACCCCAGGACAGCGCAAATGTTACGCCGAAATAAATCAGCAGGCTGCGGATTGCGTTTTTTCTGCCTGTATCAGTCATTGAAATCCGCCTCCCTGTTTCTGTTCAATGCGCAGGTGAGCTTATATGACAGATAATAAACCAAAACCGCAAAAACCGGCGAAAGCACCATTGCAAGATCAATCTCAAATTCATGCTCTTTTGCGTTCATCACAAAATTAAACAAATCAATGCCGCCAAGCTTATCAAGGTCTCCGAAAAACATAAAAGCAATAACAAGCAGAAAAACAATTTCCATAATAACAGCCTTGACTGTTGAAGCTTTTTTAACGCCGAGGGTGATGAAAAACGGAAGCTCGATGCCAGCCACAACGAGAGAAACGCTTGCAAAAATAATTATAAACGACATAAGGAGCTGAATAAGATCGTAAAAAGAATTATCGCCGGCATTGCAGGAATAAATAATACACCAGATCATTTCAAGGGACATAAAAGCATAACAGGTAATCCCCATAAAGATATACTTTGAGGCAATATATGTGTTTTTGCCCAGGGGCAGAGATTTGGTAAAAGCCTTGATTTTATTATTTTCATCACCTGCAACGATGGCCTTTATAAGAATACCATTTGGAAAACCGATACCTGCAACAGCAAGCAAGCACGGCATCTGCCACAAAAACATATCGCCGGTGAAGTCGTTTGAGCCGCTCAATTCACTCCCCGGCAGCATAAACCGGAGCGCAAGAAACAGCAGTGTTAAAGCAAAAAGAACAAGCATGACTTTTTTCGCTTTAACGGCAACAAAATCCTTATAAAGCAATCCGCCCATCAGGCCACACCTCTCTTTCTGCCTGCAAAATAAACCGAAGCAAAATAGCAGATAACTGCAGTGCATACAGCTGCAGCAATGAATAAAAACGGCTTTGTTTCCACAGAAGCTATTATTGATTTAACAACACGGGACATACTGCTGAAATCATCATTTTTAAAAGCGGTTATCATTCTTTTGGCGTTCAGAGCAATAAGCGCTGCTGCTGCAATTACAACGGGAGCAAAGCTTGAGTACATAGCAGGTACTCCGGCGTAATTAAGCATGATTACAACAGATACAAAAACCATCATACACGCTGTGAGAGAAATAAAAGTGCTGACGCATTTTGAATAAACAATGATATCCGATACACCGGCAATAACGGCAGACATAAGCACGTCAACCGCAAGGCCGAGAGCTATGAATACAAATGCCGTCAAAAATTTTGACAGCACCCTTTTATGCAGGGAAATGGGAAGAGAAGCGCCGACTTTATAAAAAGAAGCATCTTTATCGCAAACAAAAAGGTCGGCAATATTACCCGTGCAGACAAGGGGCAGAACCATAAAAAACATTACCGCTGTTTTAATAACCGGAACGATATCAAAACCGTCTTTTGCAAGCTCCGAAGCGGCAGTGCTCAGGTTGCCGAACTGCCCGCTTAACGCAAACATCACAGCAACCGCAACAACACCGGATATAATAAAAGCGAAGGTGACTATCTGCTTTTTAAGGCAGAAAATATCCTTGACAATCAATCCTTTCATAATATCCTCCCGCCCTTAAAGCAATCCGGATTTAGCCCGGTTAACATAATAAATCATTATCTCCTCCAGGGTTGAGGGCTCAATAACCATACCGGGGTAAAGCCGCCTGCAGGCTTCGGCATCATTCACGAGCATTTCCGTGCCGTAGGCACCCGGCTGAGCATATACTACAACAGAGGCACTGATTTTTGCGGCATCCTCATTTGAGCATTTAAGCAGAGCGTGCTTCTCAAGGATATCATCCTTATTGCCTTTAAGCACAATTTTACCGCCGTCAATAAATACAACCTCATCAGCGATTTTTTCAAGGTCACCTGTTATATGGGATGAAAGAAGGATTGTGTGATTTTCCTGCATTTCAAACTCCCTGAAAATCTGCATAATCTCGTTCCTCACAATGGGGTCAAGGCCGCTGGTAGGCTCATCCATTACAAGCAGCTTTGCGCTGTGGGAAAGAGCGGCGGCAATCTGCAGCTTCATCCTCATGCCACGGGAGAAAGCTCCGCAGGGTTTGTTTGAAGGCAGTGAAAACTTTTTGAGATTATCAAAAAAAGTCTCTTCATCCCAGTTCTTATAGGAATTTTTGAGTATAACATTTATCTGCTTTGCAGTCAGAAATTCGTGAAAACCCATTTCATCAAAAACCACGCCCACATTCTCTCTCAGGTGTGAGTGCTTACCGTCTACCGGCTCGCCGAAAAGATATATTTCGCCTGAATCACGGTTAATAAGATCAAGAAGCAGTGAAATAGCGGTAGTCTTGCCGGCTCCGTTCTGCCCTATAAAGCCGCATACACTGCCTTCGGGCACAGAGAAGCTGATATTATCAAGACGGAAATCACCGTAATCTTTGACAACATTCCTGAACTCTATAACATTATTTATATTATCCATCGATTTTCTCCTTATAAATTAGTTTAAGGGTTTCAATCATCTCATCCTGAGATATTTTGCCTATAACCGCTTTATCAACCGCTTTTTCAAAAAGCTCCTGAACTGAATACAGCATATTCTCTTTAATCAGGTCAGCATTCATTGAATTGACAAAGCATCCCTTGCCCTGAACCGTTGCAATATAGCCGTCCCTTTCAAGGTCCTCATAAGCTCTTTTTGTGGTGATTATGCTGATTTTCAGCTCCTTGGCAAGCACCCTCATAGAGGGCAAAGCATCCCCTGCAGTTAAGCTGCCGGACATAATCTGGGTTTTTATCTGCTCCTCAATCTGCTCATAAATGGGAACACCTGAGGAGTTGCTGATAATAATATTCATATCTGCCTCACTATCGCGCATTAGTGTATATATACACTATATACAGTTGTGCTACATTTGTCAAGTGATTATTAAATTTTGGGTAAAAAAATCCGGCCGATCCTGAACCGGAAGGCCGGGTATATATAATTATATAATCTTTTATCCGAAAAAGAACTGCTCAAGAGACAGGCAGAGAAAATGATAAACAGGAAGGGTAAGTTCCTGCACATCCTTGGGTTTATCCGCCGGCAGTTTTACCGTAACATCGCTTATTTCAGATAGCTTTCCGCCGCTCTTTCCGGTAATTGCAACAACAGTCAAGCCCAATGCTTTTGCGGTTTCCGCAGCATAAACAACATTTGCCGAGCTGCCGGAGGTGCTGAGAGCAATAAGCACATCCCCCTCTTTACCGTAGCCAAGCACCTGCTGCGCATAAACAAGCTCAGGGACAGCATCATTGGCAAAAGCAGAAATGAGGCCGTGCTGACTCACAAGAGATATTGCGCAGAGTGTGCCCTGCAGATTTCCCGATATAAACTCTCCATCTGGCAAAGAAGAAAATTTTTCTTTTATTCTGCTCGACAAAGGGCGGTATGATTCAAAGCCTTTCATCAGCTCGCCCACAATATGCTCGCAGTCGGCTGCAGAGCCGCCGTTGCCGCAGGCAAGAACTTTACCGCCGTTTTCATAGCACTTTTTAAGCGCATTAAAGGCGGAAGCTATATCATCACAGCAAGGCTCAAGCGCCGGATATCCGATTATAAACTTCTTTAAGCTTTCAGTAAAATCCATAATACTCCCCCGTTTCACATATACAATAATAATTCATTTTGGAGGAAAACACAATAGCTTTATATATTGCCATAAGATAAAAAAATTGCGTTTATCCCCTTTTATTGAGCAATAAAAAGGAATATAATAATAAAAAAACATACAGAGGCATATATATGTTTACACCTGAAAAAATTTATTTCACAAAAACAAAAACATTCTCTGCCCGGGGCCGCCACAACCTTGTTACGGCCGAGAACCTGAGAACTCCGGATTTAAGCAAAGATAATCTTTACGAAAGCGAAGAAATGAGCATACTGATAAAGAATATCAAAAAAGCAAGGGATGCCGGCTGCGGAGTTACCTGCTTTTACGGAGCTCATGTAATAAAATGCGGGCTTTCACGCTATCTGATAAAGCTTGCGGAAGAAGGATATATTACCCATTTTGCCTCAAACGGCGCAGGTTCCATCCACGATTTTGAGCTTGCCTGCCTGGGCGGAACCAGCGAACATGTGCCCACCGCCATTGAGGACGGTTCCTTCGGAATGTGGGAGGAAACAGGCGGATGGATGAACGCGGCAATAACCGAGGGCGCAGGCAAAAATTACGGCTACGGCCAGAGCCTTGCGGAATATGTTGACAGACACCCGGAGCGTTTCCCCAACCGTGATGACTGTGTGTTCTACCGCGCTTATAAAGCGGGCATACCCGTAACATACCATGTAACTATTGGCACGGATATAATTCACCAGCACCCCAAGGCGGATTTTACCGCCATAGGCAAAACAAGCGGGACAGATTTTGCTTACTTCTGCAAATCAATAACCACTCTTGACCCTGCGGGAGTACACCTGAACATAGGCTCGGCGGTAACCGGCGCAGAGGTTTTTCTCAAAGCTCTTTCAATTGCAAGAAATCAGGGCTATATGCTTAAGAATATTACCACGGCGAACTTTGATATTATCCCTCTGGGCGATTACAAGAGCGATGTGAGCAAAGATGAATACGAATATTATTACAGACCCAGAAAGAATATAATAAACCGCCCCGTATCACTGGGCGGAACGGGGCTTTATATCTGCGGCAACCATTTGGAAACAATCCCCTCGCTCTGGCGCGGGCTCAACACTCCGGAGGAATAAAAATGAACTTAACCGAGCTTAATGAAATACTGAATAATATAAAAAATGTTACTGTGGGTATGATCGGAGATATCTGCCTTGACGCATACTGGCACGCCGATATGAAGCTGAGCGTGCTTTCAAACGAAACGCCCCACTACCCTCTGCCGGTTGTTAAAGAAACTTATTCTTTGGGCGGCGGCGGAAATGTTGTTTCAAATCTTGCGGCTGTGGGTGTAAAAAGAGTTATACCCGTATCGGTTCTGGGTGATGACTGGCGGGGAGCAATTGTGAGCAAATGCCTTCAGAAAATAGGAGCAGACTGCTCATACATAATAACAGATAAAGCCCGCGTTACACCCTGCTATGTTAAACCTATGCGTCATGGTATTTCCGATGTAATATATGAAGACCCGCGGCTTGATTTTGAAAACAGATCTTATCCCTCAAAAGAAACGGAAGATAAGGTAATTGATGCGCTTGAAAAAACGGCTGCCGAGGCTGATATTATAGCCGTTTGCGATCAAACGCTTTTCGGAGCGGTATCACCTGCCGTAATTGAAAAGCTCAATGAAATCGGCAAAAAAATGCCTGTGGTTTCCGACAGCCACAGCCACATAAATCAGTTCAGAAATGTAATTGTAAAGCCAAACGAAAGAGAGGCAGCTGCCGCTTTGAACACGCCGGAAATAAATATTGAAGAAGCCGCAAGAGTTTTCTCCCAAAGAAACAGCGCCCCGGCAATAATCACCGCAGGCGAAAACGGCTCAGTATGGTGCAGAGACGGCAAAGCGGTTTCGGTTCCTGCCTTCAAGGTAAACCCGCCTTTAGATATTGTAGGCGCCGGAGATACATTTATTTCAGCCTTCTGCGCTTCCTATGCAACGGGAATACCGGGAGAAAAAGCACTGGAGTTTGCAAACCTTGCCTCATCAATTACCGTTAAGAAAATCGGAACCACCGGCACGGCATCCCCTGAGGAATTGAGAGCGGCTGTAAGGTAGTTATTTATGGATAATGTATTTGAAATAATAAACGGCAAAGCTTTGCCGGGCGGCAAAATAAAGGCTGCGGTTTTTGATTTTGACGGTACAATCTCAACCCTTCGCTGCGGGTGGGAAAAGGTTATGGGTCCCATGATGCTTGAATACCTTTCGCCCGGCAAGGAACCCGATAAAGCGCTTATTGATGAGGTAAGCAGGTATATTGACGAATCAACAGGCATACAGACTGTATATCAGATGCAGTGGCTTTCTGAAAAAGCGGAAAAGCTTACCGGAGTTTTTCACGATGCCTGGTACTATAAAGATGAATATAACCGCCGGCTTATGGAAAGCGTTGAAATTAAAAAGGAAGCAATAGAAAAGGGTAAATCGGATCCTTCGGAATACACAATAGCCGGCGCAGTTGATTTTCTTAAAGAATTAAAAAACAAAGGCATTGCGCTTTACCTTGCCAGCGGCACAGATCACTGTGATGTAAAGCTTGAAGCGGAGCTTCTGGGAGTTGCCGGTTTCTTTGATGAAATTTGCGGTGCGCCGGAAAGAAAAGCCCTCTGCTCAAAAGAAGCTGTGCTGAAAAAACTTTTTTCCGAAAAACATTTTTCAGGCAGAGAACTTCTTGTTATCGGCGACGGAAAAGTTGAAATTGCTCTGGGCAAACAATACGGCGCATTTGCACTGGGTGCCGCAACCGATGAAGAAAAAAGATGCGGAGTAAATCCCGTAAAACGCAACAGGCTTATCATAGCCGGTGCCGATGTTATAACCGGAGATTTTTCAGACACAAACAGAATATTAAGATGGATGGATTAAATCAAAATAATATAAAGCAAAAGAGCAGGTCTTCTGACCTGCTCTTATCATACAATATTATTAAATTTTGGTTATTTGTTGGCGCTGAATAGCGTTTTACCTTTCAAATAGTCCATTTCGTCAAGGATGGATATGATTTCTTCTTTATTCTCAGAATCACAATACGCATATACTACTGTAGTATCAACCCATGTTACAGCATTATATTTACCCATCGAATCCAGAGAATATGTTCGATAGTTTCCTGCACTGCTGCTTGATTCTATTTTATGAATAGCATCATATTCCATGGTTATCTTATTATATGCTTGACCATATAAATCCAATGCGCCGTTTCTATCTTTAAACACAAAGAATTCAAAATGAATATCACCCTTTTGAAATGCAACACATTTGTCTAATGTTGTTTTAAAACCCTCATCCATTTCATAGTACTGTTTCGTAATATCTTCTGCTTCATATCCGTGTAACGATATTATTCCTGCGACTTTATCAGCAGTTAAAGGTTCTTTGTTCACAATAAGAATCTTGAGTATGCAATAGATTATCAGAACAAACACACCCAATACTGCAATTAGTTTAATTGCCATCTTAGCCGGACTTTCTTTTCTCCATTCAGGATAGCGTGCATGTGAAATGTTTTTTGATACCATTTGTTTTCTCCGTTTTTTGAGTGACAACGAATACTTGTTTTATTCAGCGTTTCCCTAAGTCGTATTGGTTATTAATCCATTATTTGTTGGTTTTATTATCAAACTAAGCATTGCTTATCAGTTCTTATTCTCTACATAATCATTTGTGTTTGTCAACACTTTTTTGAAAAATTATCCTGCTGTCTTGTGTGCTGTGGGAGCACTTACAAAAAATGTTATCTGCAAATGTTTATCTTATATTGTTGAAACATCTTTCAACTTTCATGTTTTTTTCTAACCAAAAGCAGCTTCTTTTATATGAAGTAAAAGAGCACCGCAACTTCGAACTGAGACATAGGTAAAACTATTGAACTCAATCCGACTCGTTACAGTGCTTGGTAGTTTTTCGGATGTGGGTTCTAATCCACAGAGCTGCTCCGCTCGTTCTTTACAATAATATTATATTTTAGTTATTTGTTGGCGCTGAATAGCGTCTTACCTTTCAGGTAATCCATGTCATCAAGGATAGATATAATTTCTTCTTTATTCTCAAAATCACAATACGCATATACTACTGTAGTATCAACCCATGTTACAGCATTGTATTTACCAAATGAATCTAGAGAATATGTGCTATAATTACCAGCGCTACTGCTTGTTTCAATTTTATGATTAGCGTCAAGCTCCAACGTAATAGTGCTGTATAACTGACCATAAATATCTAAAGCGCTATTTCTATTGTTTAAGACAAAAAACTCAAAATGAATATCTTCGCTTTGAAACGCAATGCAATGTTCAAGAACTTTCCTTGAATCAGGCTTGCTGTTGTAGTATATTTCTGTTGTTTCTTGAGGCGTGTATCCATGTAACGATATAATTTCTGCAACTTTATCAGCTTTTAACGGCTCTTTGTTCACAATAAGAATCTTAAGCATGCAATAGATTATCAGAACAAACACACCCAATACTGCAATTAGTTTAATTGCCATCTTAGCCGGACTTTCTTTTCTCCATTCTGGATAGCGTGCACCGGAAAGATTTTTTGATAACATTTGTTTTTCCTCCTTATTCTGTTAATTTCAGGTTAGTATTAAACCCAAAACGGAAGGAAGAAAAGACCGACTCCGCAGAGAAGCAGTATTATTTGCCAGAAAGACAATAATTTTAGTTATAGCTGTTTTTATAGCTAACATCTAATCATCCCTTTATATTTTTTATTGAACTGAACATTTTCAAAAACTTATTTATTTGCTTCTCTTCCGTTTCGCTTGTAATTATATGTATCACTGTGTTTGCGGTTACACACACTATTTCATACTTCTCTTCATATTTGGCAGCATATTCCAAGTATTGTCCTTTTGACTTGGTGTGTGAGTATTTTATTTCTGTTTTATTTTGCAAGTTATTTCTAGCAAAATTATAATTATCGGTTGCAACTGATGGAGAGTTGTATGATAAAAATGCTATTTCAGTATCATCCTTTAACACTACCTTATTGCTGTTTGGATAATTCATTCCGAGTAATGTATCTTTGTTTATCGGGATTTCCTTATATCCGTTCTGCCGAAGATAATCAATTATTTCTCCTAAACTTCTTTTTTTTGACTTGCCGGGCATTCCGAGAACAACCCAAACAAGCGAGAACATTATTGCCGTAAAGATAAGTGCTTGAAGTCCGGGCAGTTTTGCCTTTGAATCAGTGAATGATTTAACCCAAACCACTGCGCTTGAACCGGTAGCCACAAGCATAAGAAGCGCGATTTTTATTTTATCTTGAATTTTCATTTTTATCCCTCCAGTTAATAGTTTAACATAAATTAAAGTAGATAAGAATACATTTTTTTCAGTCACTTTATTTTATCATACAGTGGTTTTGTATTCTCCACCGCCGGGAACGAATCCTAAAGAAAGTTTATTCCTTTTTCTTCTAAAGTAAGCAAGATTCATTGGACTTGCAAAGCCGCATTTATATGCCAGCTTATGAAATGGAATCGGATAATGGAAGAGAATTACGCCGCGTCCCTCATCTCTGATTTCTTTGTAATCCCTTATAACGGACTCTGAATAAAACAAAAAAAGCCCCAGCCGCGGCATAAAAGCTACGGTTGGGGCAAGTAATATATATACAGTTTTATATAGCAAGATATTTATCGGGAAGCATTTAAAATCAATTATTTACAGGGCTTTTAAATCATAATTAATCGGATAAAAAGAAACATAACCCGAACGTATTTCCGATAGGGAGAATGTTCGAGTTATGTTGTTTTGTGTTTACTGTGCAAAAGTGCAACTTTAATAAAAGCTTTATTATTCAAGGAAGAATCTAGTATAATACACTCCAAATAAAAATGGAGGCATCAAAAATGAACAAACATTATTCCAAACAATTTAAAACTGAAATCGTCGGAAAATATTTAGATGGGCAATCCATATCCGATATTTCTGTTGAAACCGGAGTTTCAAGGAGCACTCTTTACTCATGGATTGAATCGGAGAAAAATTATTTCACTTCAAAAGCAAATCTGAATCTTCGCGACTATCACTTTTTGAAATCGAAATGTGACAGACAAGAAAAGACTATTGAAATCCTGAAAAAATCTCCTTGTCCGGTTTCAGCTCCTCTGCGTAACAGATATGAAGTTATTAAAGCGCTTAAAATCAGATTACAGTGAATCTCTGCTTTGCGATGCATTGAATGTCTCAAAGGCAGTTATTATAACCACATTTTCCGCAATAAAGGTGAAACAAGTATGTATATATGTATATATGTATATTGTATATCACAGACTTTAATGGGTATGAAATAATTGAGAGCCACCAATAATAATAGGATAATTTGTTTTTTGAGATTGTATTTTATTTAAAAAGATCCATTATTTGCTTTTCGCTCAAATTGCATGGCTTTCCCATTTCATTCCATTTTTGCAACATTATTGAATATTTATGAACACTCGGCGCATGAGAATTGAAATCTCCTCCTTTAAACTCAGTATACCTATCTAATTCATTAACGATAAAGCTACAATAAGCTCTTAACTCTGCTTCATTGTTTCCGTCAAAGCCTCTAAATTTTATACTTTCAAAGGATATTTGGGAGTTGTCAATTCCATTATATGAATAATAAATGCAAGAATACATGTCTAGTACATTCCAAACAAAATCTGCATTAGTATAGGAGAACTCTTCTTGAATAATGTCAGTAATCTCATAGTATTCATGAGAATAACCTTCAAATGCAATTTTAGCAAGTTTGGAATAATACTTTGCTTCTGACTCATCATTTCGAATAAGCGCTAATTGTTCCAAAATAGTGTATTGGTTGTAAAGATTTAATCTTTGATAAGGTGTAAGTGTAATATCCATTTTACTTTCCTTTCTTTTTAAAGTTGTTGTCAATACATATTAATACTATCGTCATTATTATTCCCAAGGCCATTTGCCAAATATCTTTTTGTAACAATCTGCACAGTATATTTTTCCGTCAGGTCCTTTGTATCCTTGGCACGGAGTTCTACAACAAGCGCATCTTGTGTCACTTTTCATAATACAAGCCTCCTTCTAATTAATGTTTTTTAGTTTTAAGGTTGCTTTACGAAGCAATTATATCTGTGTTGAAAACCTCTAGATTTCTATGCAAAGAGAAAATAGATCACTCAAAAGCTATCTTACAATAACTATTAATTATTG
>JAFRMR010000006.1 GCA_017430535.1 Clostridia bacterium | reverse complement strand
TTCGGATCTGTTAAAACATAACTGGAATGCAGCTGCATCAGGTTCGGCTTGATCCAGAACCGTGTTTTGCCCGACCCGGAGCCGCCGACGATCAGCACGTTTTTGTTGCGCGCGTTTTTGGGATCCTTCGGGCGGTTGCTCATCATCAGTCTTTCTGTTTGGGTAAGAATGATGTTTTCCTGAAACACCGGATCTACAAAAGGGCGGATGTCCTCCTGCGTGCCCCAGCGGGCAGAACCGTATTCCTCGTTCTTGCGGAACTTCTTCGCGTTCTTGCTTTTGACATAGACGGCAAGGCGGATTGCCAGAGCACATGAGAAACCGATTATGAGGTCGAACGCATAAAAACTCGGAGAAAAAGATTCAAAAGCAGCGGAAAAGCCCTCCATAATGCGAAGGGCTTTATCCGAAAATGTAATGCCCGGCGTCAGGCGGTAGGCCTGCCCGAGCTTGGTGAATAGCAGAGCGAGAAACACATACGGAATGTTCGGAATGACATATTTCTTGATGTACACATTGTTCATCGCTCAAGTTCCTTGTGCTTGACTTTTGCCGGAATGGCTTTGATAGCTTCTTTCGCCTTGGACAGCTTATCCAGCACGGAATCCTTGCGGGCTTTCGAGCGGACGGTTTTACGGGTGTAATCCTTAAAAGCTGCTGTCAGCGCGTCCGTATCTTTGGCTTTGAAAAATACCAGATACTTCGGCGGGTCAACCGTTTTGTCCTTTTTGACCGCGTAATCCACACCGTATTTCCTCGCTACTCTGTCGAATGTCCGGATGTTTTTATCCGTAATCTCAATATTGGTCATACCCTGATTCTGGGCGGCGAGCTGTTTGACGGTCTGTTTTCCGCGGGGAATAACATCCTTTGTCTGTGCTTTGTCGTTATGACGGTTCTTTTGATAAGCAAGGAACTTTTCAAGCGCCTGCTTAAGTTCTCTTGCCGTAAGCTTTGAAGTATTGATTGCCAGGGTTATGGTTTTATTTTGAACTTCCTCCTGCATATCAATCCCTCCAGTCTATGACAAAAGTGACATCAAGCACATTCGTGCCGGAAATAGGCTGAGATGTTGCAGACACAACCGCTGAATAGGTCAAAGGCAGATTACTGCCTTTTGAGATATTCCAGTTGCCTGTAACCGGCATGGTATTACCCGATACGCTCTGAGAATCTCTTAATTTCAGACCGATTTTATGCGAATCAACCTTTTGGTTGGCCATATTAGTTGAATACGGAACGACAGTCCATCCGTTTTTCGGAGAAAGACCGATACCCGTGACTTTGACGGCTGCAGTTGAGTTGTTGGATATTACCGCGTTTGTAGGAGTATATACATTGCCGTCCTTATCCATCACCAGTGAAAGCGTTGCAGGGACAGTAACCGAAAATCTCGTCATAAGATATCCGCAGTCGTCACAGTAGCAGTCGCTGTCATCATCATGGTGGTCTCCGTAAGAGATGTTTGTATGTCCGCATTTACAAACCGATGTAAACTTATGCCTTGTATCAGAGATCGGTTCACAGGTTGTTGTGAAAGTGTGGTCTTCGTCAAATTCGTTCAGCCAGCCGCAGTCCGTACATGTCTGCTTAACATGGTGCTGTGTTTCGGAAATATCTGTATATACATTATCATTTGCATTGTATTTGTGCTTTATGTAATATATAATCCCGTGAGTGCAAATTGTACAATGAACTGTATAATAGTGAGATGTGCCGCTGAATCCACCTGTTACTGCAGGTTTGTATCCCTCAAAATCACGCACATGATTATGTTCTTGGTATTCGTATCCTGTATAACCGCAACTTGAGCAGCTCTTTGTTCTGACATGATATTTTATTGAATCGGGTGCATTATTGTCGATTGCGTTTTGACCCGCCTGTGTGTATTCCAGCCAGTCGCCATATACCAAACTGTGATTCTGCTGAATCGTATCGGTATATCCGCATACTGAACAGGTTCTTTTTACAGAATGTTTTGTTCCGTCAACAGAAGTGTAATTGCTGTAAGTCCAAGAATGGTTTGCTTTTTGTGTGTTGGAGTAATTACAAACCGTACAAGTGGTTGTTCTTTGGTGTTGTGTACTGCTGATGGAAGTCCAGTCTGTGGACGATGTTCTGTGAATCGATTTTTCGGTTTCTGTATAACCGCAATCGTTGCAGGTGTTTGTCCTCTGATGGTAAGTTCCGTCATACTTGGTCCATGTTCCCATTGACCAATTATGATGCTCGTATTCTTGTTTAACTCCGTTGCATCCCTTTGCGCATATTATTGTCTCTATTGCATCAAGTTCATCATTACTCAGATACCCGTCATTGAATGTGCCGTCTGCCAATACCTGTGAAATAATGGATCCGGTTACGCTTGCTCTTTTAGAGCCGGTACATTTGTATGTTGTAAGATGATAACCGGTTTTTCGGTAAGTAGTTTCACCTGATGTTACATCGTCGGTAAGTTGCGCATATGATTGTGCAACATAAACATGACTGAAACGGAACAAGGCCATTGCATGCTTGGATAGTCCCGAATTGGTATAACTTGGGCAGTATGCAGCAAAAAAATGATCATTGGTTGTCATACTGTAAATTGTCGCGTCAATTCTATTATCAGCATTTAGGATTGTTCCTCCCAGATACGGAACAGAAGACGGAATTGTCGCTCCATATAACAGAGGTCCGCATAATTTAATCTTCTTGCCGCAGAGACTCTTGTGACATGTGATTGATAATTCTGTATCCGCATAAGCACTGAGATTTGTGCCGAAAACAATCATTGTAAAAATCACAAAGCTTACTATTATTCTGAATAACCTGGAGTGTTTCTTCATCTGAAACGCCTCCTTATTCAACCAGCGAAATAGTAAAGATAACTTTTGCAACCTCTTTATCCTTCATTATGCCTGCATCCTTTGACACCTTTGCAAAATAGCTCAGAGGAAGATTCTCTGCCGGAGCGATATTCGGAAATGCTGATTCGCTTATTTCCATATTGCCGCTGCCCTTTGTCACAATGCCGTTGATTTTAAGGGCAATGGTCTTATTACCCGAAAAGGAATCGTAACTGCCGACTTTGAAATCTCCGTCATTTACAGCTACCGCTTTAACCTTAACCGAACCTGATTTCGCGTTGTTCGTGATTCTGGCATTATTCGCCGTAACAACTGTGCCGTTGTAGATCTCAACAGGCAGTGAAGCCGGAACGGTTACCGATATGCTTCTGTAGTCATTAACTACAGTAAGCTTTACGGGAACGGAAGCAGTAGCTTCTTTGTTTGCAAAAGCGGTAATGCAGGAAACTGAAAAGAGGGTAGCTATGGCAAGTAAGATTGCCGTAATAGTTTTAAGTTTCATATTTTTTACCTGCCTTCCTATAAGAACGGAGGGCGTTGCCGCCCTCCGTTGTAAAAGTATTGTTTAGAACTGATTAAGCAGCTGTATCGAATTCAACAACGAATACGATATTTGCAACTGTCTTATTGGTTACGGCCGTTGAAACGGGAGTAACGATAGCGTCATAGGCAACATCTACGCTGTTCTTGGTTGTATCGCCGACACCTGACATATAGCAGCCTGTTACGGGAGCGGAGATAAGAGCCTGGGAATTGTTTGTATTCGCGGTCTTTACCTGTGCGCCGTTACCGAGCTTCATGGCGAAACCGATTTTGTTGGAGTCAACCTTTTCGGATGCGAGAGTGCTCTTGTTGCCGAAAGGAACGAGAGTCCAGCTGTTAGCGCCGCTGATAGTGGCGGTCTTTACTCTGACTGCGCCGAAAGAGTTGTTTGTGATCTTTGCGTTATCGGCAGTTGTGGTCTCGCCGTCAGTGCCTACCGCAACGGGAAGAGCGGTGGGAATGGTTACGGAAAGAGCTGTCGGAGCCGGGTCACCGTTGAGGGTGCCGTCATCGGTTGAATAAAGGTTTACGGGAGTAGTGCCGTTGCCGCCGTTGGTGGTAATGTCGGCTGCGAATGAGGGAACTGCCATAACTGCGATAGCACAGACAGCAAGAACGATGGAAATGACCTTTGTAAGTTTGTTGTTTTTCATAAAATAAATTCTCCTTTGTTAGTTATAGTATATTTTTTGTTTTGAACTGTTTCGGTCAGTTCTTAACCGTAATTGTAATGATCGCACCGGCGCATCCGAGCGATTCTCCCGTATCGGGATTCATATTATGGAACATCGCCGTGCATTCATAAGTTCCCGCAGGTAAATTCTCCGAAAGCATTGCTTTCTCAATCTTACTGCCTACGGGGATACCCTTGGATTCGTAAATTACATCACCGTTGTCATTACGAGTGATTATTACCTTCTGAGGGTATTTGTTGATTGTTTCGTTGACAATCATCAGGTTTCCTTCGGCTTTACCGTTCTCAAACACGGGTGTGGTGTTCATACTGATATTGATATATCCTTCTTCCACACTGGCGTTAAGGTTCTCGCGAACTTTATCTTCGTCAACCTTGTTCCAGCCGCCTTCAACGGCGTTATCGTCCATAACGAAGCCGTTGTCGGGATTATCATCCTTTGTGCATCGTCTGACACCGAACAGAAGAAGTCCGGTAAAACCGATGATAATACAAAGGATGCCCGCGGTTGCCATGATGATTCTCTGCCTTTCCTTTTTGGAATAGCTGTTTGACTGATTTTTGTTTTTCATAAACTTTTACCTCCGTATTGAAATATTGTTTTTCTTTGATTCGGCTTTTTACCGAATCTCTAAGGCGGAATTCTCCGCACAAGGCAGAATATGTTTTTCACCTCCTGTTGCTCAGATTTTATCGGCTGTATTTATCTCTTATCTGATAAGCATACCGACTACCTTTGCAGCGGCTTCAATGGCAAGCCAGACATAAAGACCGCCGACGCTGATAATGAAGTGACCCATAGATACGCCTCCTTTCGCTGTAAAATACAAAAAAGCCGGACAATGTACGATTGATTTCATACGCTGTCCGGCTGTAATT
>JAFRMR010000005.1 GCA_017430535.1 Clostridia bacterium | reverse complement strand
TTCTCATGATATCTACGTCTGAACTCAAGCGGTCTGTATTCTGTAAAATGATTCTTCGTATCAAGTATTTCATCGCGGCCGCAGCAGTAATCTCTTGCCAGCTGCCCACATAATATGTCGTTCATTATTCCTTACCTTTTGCTTTGATCTTGTATTGGCATGAGCAGTATTCCATTTTCCATAAAGAACACCTCCTACCAGCCCGGCTGCCTCTCAGCGCCATTCCTTAATGCTTCTGCCTCAATACATAAAAATATAATAATAAACCGGCCATTAAATGTCGACAATGAATGCGCAGCATGAATATCGACTTTCAAGGCGAAGGTCAATGAGTTATTATCCGCGGAATAGAAAGCCGAAGATATTTCCCGGCAAAGGGCCGGCAAAAAAATTTATCATGATGGTTTTTTTCGGATCGAAATTGGGAGCCGGATCGAAAACAAAAAATATAAACAGGACAATGATGCAGTTTTTTGAGTGGTATCTCCCCAATGACGGACTGTGGTGGAAACGCTGCTCGGCAAAGGCTGATAACCTGGCGGAGCAATGGAAAAAAACGCATGGGAGCAGGCAAAAAATTTGCCGGGGAACTTTTCTATGATGCCATGGGAGAGTGTACTGAGCCCGTTACTGTTGATGACGATGGCTGGTGCGATTTTTATTGCAACGGAAACAGCGTATCCGTCTGGGTCAGGGCCAAAGCCTTTGAATATCTGGCCGTAAATGAATAGGAGGGTGAACCTTTATCCCGGACGCATTTGCAGATATCAAAACGCTATCTTGAACTCCACCTTTACCGGAGCCATTACATTTTCCGCAAAGACCTCTCCGTCACCGGGCTTTCCTACTATATTCCCATAATGTACCGGGATAGCAACCTCAGGCCTTATGGCGTTGATGAGCTCCGCGGCTTTCTTCGCATCCATCGTATAGGTTCCACCTATGGGAACAAGGGCTATATCGCACTTCACCGCCTTTGCTTCATCGGTGGCATCGGTATCGCCCGCAATATAGATACGCTTTCCGTTGATCCGCAAAATATATCCAACCCACCCGGCACTCTTTGGATGAAAAGGCTTTAAGGTGTTGTATGCCGGCACGGTCTCAAACGAAAGACCGCCAATCTCACAAGATTCACCCGGATTCACGGTCACGATCTTTCCAACCGCGCCGCTTACTTCCTTCGCCTTTGATGCCATCTTCTCCGGCACCACGAGAACGGTATCCGTCCTGACCACCTTCCCGATATCCTCCGGCGAAAAATGGTCATAATGGTCATGGGTGATCAAAACAAAATCAGCGTCCTTCGGCTCTTCTTTCATCTGGAAGGGATCTATATAAACGACCCCAACGCCGCTTCGGATCCGGATGCTGTTTTGTGTAAATACCTCAATATTTTCTGTCATAAATAGCCTCCTTTGAAAAACAGTGATTCTTTGTTCCGCCTTCCGGATCGATCTGTCACATTTATTATTTTGCCTTTTTTACAGCTTTGGCACTCTTTTTCTCAGCCTTTGCAGCAGCCTTCCCGGCCTTTTTCCCATTGCTGATAAGCTTCTTTAGGATATCCGCCTTGCCAAGTTCTCCCTCCGCTGTGATCTTGTGCGTAAGATAAGCTTTCACAGCATCAAGCTTCCCCGACATCAGATCGAGAATGGTCCGGGCATCAGCCGTTACAAGTATGTCCCTGTCATTATAATCATATGGCTGAACATCAATACGGCCATCCTTCACTTCCATATAGAAGGCGCCCTCACCCTCACCGGTAATATTGTACTGTACAGCAAGATGCTCCTTTAT
>JAFRMR010000004.1 GCA_017430535.1 Clostridia bacterium | reverse complement strand
TTAGTGACTTGCAGTCAACGATATTATACCAGAAAGGATAAAGCAGTTCAGAATTAGACCGATACTTTTTGATTGATTTGGTAATCTTACAGGGTTTATCAGATATTTATCGGCATAATTAATTACTTAGCATTAAAGATACTCTTGGCGAGTGATCCGGTCTTGAACAGTGAGAAACACAGCAATACCGTATATCCCATACAGGTCCACAAAGCGTATGAAATATCATCCGTAACTGTAATATGTTCAACAAGAGCCGCATATATGGCAACGCAGACAATAATGAGAAATGCCTGGAAGGCAAGCGCAATCAGATTCCGCAGATAGTTTCTGCCGACCTGTTCGCTTTCCTTATTCATCATTGTCGCCATAGGCACGGGAGCAACGGAAGTTACAAGATATATCTCTATCATCCTTCCGAACACAACCACGAGGATACATATCTGGAGTAATCCCATACAGAGTTTTACAACTCCTGTCTGCACCCACAGGCCAAGTAACGCTCCGAGCGTCATTGCCGCCAGCTTTTCATCGAGTCCGTCCATAAACAGCGACGAATCGATGGCAACACTTCCTATTGCAACTCCCGCGGCTTCATTGACTATATGCTGACCGACATCAAACACCGCCATTACAATATTCCAAGTATTGGTAACTATTAGACAGGCTGCTGATGACTTGAACACCCATTTGAAGAAGGCGAATGTATCGCCGTCATTCAGGTTGTTTCTGTCTATTACCATCTGCAGAAGTTCAAGCGACATAACGAACGCGAGAACCATTGCCGCTATCGGAACCATTACATTATCCGAAAGGCTTTTGACCATATTGTATATGGCCGCATTCCAGCCCTGCGGAGTTTTGCCTACTGTTTCCGCTATCTCTCCGACCTTTGTGTTTACCTGATCGAACAGACCGGACAGATTTGAAGTGATACCGCTTGTGAGAATTTCCCGTAACCATTCTTCCAATGCTTCTTTTATTTTATCCAGTGTTCATCACTTCACTTTCTTTGGAAGCGGAGCCTCCGAAAAGACTCCGCTTCGTTTAGTTTTGGATTTAATATTATCCGAACAGACCCGAAAGCAGAGGAACAAGGGTGATGCCGATAAGGGCGACGCCGCCGCCTGCCATTAACTGCTTCATACCCTGTGACTTTGCGCCGGGGTTATCGTTGCCGTAACCTTCAAGAAGGTTGATTGCGCCCCAGATACCGAGACCTGCGCCGAGTGCTATAACAAGAGTCTGAAGAACTCCTACTGCTGAATTGAAAAATGCCATAAATTAAAAATCGCCGGCAACCGCGACCTTTCAGACCGCTGCGATTGCCGGCTTCTCCTTTCATATTTTATTGGTGTTTGCGGTCATAGATTATATATGTAAAATCCCGCCTGTGCACCGGCGGGATGATAAACAAAAAGCCGCTGAACTTAATCAACGGCTTAAAACTGTTTATTAACTTTTAAGTTTTGATTCGATAAACCGTAATTTGTCAGTTTATTTATTCAAAACAAAAATCTTCAAGCCGAATTTCCTCGCCGGATTCTGTTCGGTGCGATATGACGCATTATTTCAGGTATTCATTTGCGTATTCCGCCATAAGACCGTAAACGCGGTTCGACTGTTCAGAATCGCCGTCGAGGCCGTGACCGGAATTCGGGAAAACGATAAATTCGTGTTTAACTCCGTTTTGTGTGAGCAGAGCGTCAAGTTTTTCGGACTGCGAAAAACTGACGGTGGTATCTTTCTTGCCATGAGCCAGAACGGTCGGAACGCTGGAGGAATTCACGTATGTTACCGGCGAAACCTTTGCGAGATACGGCTTTGCCTCTTCATAATTATCTTTTGTGAATCTGAATCCGCACGCCTTTGAAAACAGATCGTATGCGGTTGCGTCATCAAAATCGCCGTCGATATATGACTGAATATCGGTAAGGTCGGTCGGCGCGCTCATTCCGAAGACCGCTGCAGGCTTTATGGGAGCTTCATCGGCTCTTGAATAGGCATAAAGCAGCGAAAGATTTCCGCCTGCGGAGTGACCGTAAAGCATCACTTTATTTATGGATATTCCGAGCTCGTTACCTTTTTCCTTTATTGATTTCAGAGCCATAGTGATTTCATCCAGAATAAAGTTTATATCTGTATTATCCGAAATATAGGTGTAATTTATTGCCGCGGCGCAGTATCCGTTTGACGAGGCCTGGCTTACAAGAGAATCTCTGGAACTCTTTTTATCTCCGCTGACCCAGGCGCCGCCGTGTATCAGAAGCAGAAGATTCGTTTCTCCCTTTGCTCCTTTAGGCACTACCAGATCATAAACTTCACGCTCTCCGCTGCCGTAGTGAACATCATAATATGTGTTGACTTTTCCGTAATTTCCCAATCCGAAAAGAGATGAGAAGAAGGCGATAATTGCCATAATAAAAGCATAGATTCTGTTTAACATGAATTTCCTCCGTAAATTACGATTTGTTTAAATAACCATCAGAATTGTTCCCACGCCGATAAGCGCACAGCCGATTGCAGATTTAACCGTAAACTGCTCGTGCAGGAATACAAACGCAAGAACAAGTGTGATTACAACGCTGAGTTTGTCTATCGGCACCACTTTTGAAGCGTCGCCGACCTGTAACGCTTTATAATAGCATAGCCAGGATAATCCGGTTGCAAGCCCCGACAGAATAAGGAATATCCAGCTCTTTTTTGTGATTTGGGACAGTCCGCCTTGCGCGTTGGTCAGAAAAACCATTCCCCACGCCATAATAACAACTACAACTGTGCGGATTGCAGTCGCAAGGTTGGAGTCAACACCGTCTATTCCGATTTTGGCAAGTATAGCCGTCAGCGCGGCAAACACAGCCGAACCGAGCGCAAACCAGAACCACATAAAATCACCTCATTAAACCGGAAGTTAGCGATTTCTTTTTCCGGTATTCTCTGTCCCACGGATTTCCTCATGATAGAAATAATCTACGATCACCGGATGCCCCTGCGGGACTCTGCCATAAGGCATTTCATTATCCACAAAGGGACAATCATACTTCTTAG